>CATQHT010000002.1 GCA_958296045.1 Rhodothermales bacterium | reverse complement strand
GAGCCATATCCCATGGTTTTTAGTGCTCCTCACCCTTGCCGGCTACCTCCTCCTTAAGGACTACGGCTTTGGTGACGGCGATCATGACGACTTCGTGCCGCACCTGCTCCACCTTCTAGATCCGGGAACCCTGGCGACGGACTGGTATGTGGCATCGCAGGCGGAGCAATTCGGACCGCGTACTGTGTTTCTATATGTAATGCTCCTACCGTCGAAGTTGCTGGGCCCGTCCACCGCCTTCGCCGTAGGCTTCTTGGCCTGCTTCGGCGCCATCGCAGCCGCGATCTACGCGCTCACCTTCGAAATCACCCGGGACCGCCTTACAGCAGCAGGCGCAGTCGTCGCCGTACTCCTGGCCACACCCAAATTCACGCTCGGGGGCAACGATATTGTCGGCCCGCAGCTGTCACCCAGCCTAGCAGCCTGGACGCTGTCTATTTGGGGAATGGTGATGCATTTACGACAGCGAACAGCGATAACTGCACTGCTGTTTGGCTTGGCCGCCTCTCTGCAAGCCCTTGTCGGATTGCATGTCGCGCTCCTTGGAGGCGTACTGATGCTCTGGGAGCACCGCCCGTGGCGCGCCATATTCACCTATGCTGGTATCTTCGTGGGATGTGCAATACTTGCGCTTGGTCCCATGGTGCTGCAGCAGTGGCACGCCAGCACCACAGAGCCCTCCCTGTTCTATATCCTGTTTGAATTCAGAGCGCCGCACCACTATATCCCGACCCGATTCTACAGACCAAGCGCGCTCGCCTTCTTTGGGCTGCTCGTGATGGGGCTCGTCAGTCTGCGGCTGATTCCCTCTGACCAGCGCGTATTTCCGCTGCGGGCGCTCGGAATTATTGGGGGCATGTGCCTGATCGGCCTCGTCGGCATAGAGCTCTTCAGAAGCGAGTTTGTCGGTAAGCTGCAGCTATTCAGGATGACCGTGTTTGCCAAAGTCGTACTTGCACTGTTGGTGTCGGCTGCGATCGGCCGCCATCTGCCGCAAACTGTGCGCCGGTTGGCAGATTGGGTTTTTGACCATTCCCGCTTGGCCACGCTCGGCGCAGTGCTGGTGCTGGGCATGCTTACGGCATTAAGCCCTGACGCATTGGGTTTTCGGCCACCGCCAGTCACCACTGAAAGCCCAGCCCCGCTGCAGGTCGCCGAATGGGCACGCACCTCCACGCCGCCAGAGGCCATCTTCGCGATACCCCCCTCCTGGCACACGTTTCGCAGCAAGGCAGAGCGCGGGGTTGTCGTGACCTTCAAGGCCGTGCCCTTTACCAATGAGTACAACCTCGAGTGGTTTCACCGGATCTTAGCAATAGCGCCCGTGGACACTTCGCAACAGCAACGCATGCTTCGGCTCATCCCTGACCTGGATGCGGCGTTTTTTGCGCAGCCAGAAGAGAAAGCTATGGAGGTGAGTCGCACCTACGACGCCGACTACCTAGTGCGCCGGCGAACTTTGGGGTCCCCGTCGGAACCTGATCCTGTCTTTGTTGCCAGCGACGTGGTCGTGTTGCGTGTTGAGAAGCACTGATAATGAGGCATCTCGCCAAGAGGTTGTTTTCAGGCCAGGGGCTGCTGGGTCCGGTCGTCACCCTCATGTCTGGCAACTCGGTCGTGCTGGCCATCGCATTCCTGTCGCAACCGATCCTGACGCGCCTGTACTCTGAAGCGGAGTTCGGCGTTTACGGCTACTTCGCGTTTCTGATGGCCATCCTGATCACGTTTTCCTCGCTCCGTTACGAGGATGCGCTGATGCTGCAGGACAAAGACCGCGAGGCTGGCGTGGTGGCGTGGCTCGGACTGATGGTGCTGGCCTTTTTCGTCTGCCTTACGGCCATCCTGTCCATATGGCGCATGGAACTGGCCGAGCTGGCCAAGGCTCCTAGAGTGGCGCCCTACCTGCTTCTGGTGCCGATAGCACTACTGGCTATGCGCGGCACAAAACTGGCTGAGCTCTGGCTGGCTCGTAAGCGTTCCTTTCGCGTCATCAGCGCTAGTCAGGTGGCCAACGCCAGCACCATGAATGCCTCACGCATCACAGCAGGCCTGCCTCAGATTGATGCTGGCGCCGCAGGCCTGGTGGGAGGCCACGTGGCAGGCAACGTGTTGTCGCTGGTGATTCTAACTACGATCATACTTCGCAGAAGCGGCCGCCTTTTGCGCCAGGCCTTCTCGTGGCGCGCCGTGCGGGCCGCTGCCGTACGTTACCGGCGTTTTCCGCTCTTTTCTACGCCTTCGACATTGACCGCGGCACTGGTGCTGCGCGCCCCGATCTTTGCGATCCCATTCTTCTTTCCGACGGACGGGGAGGTCATCATGGGCCTGTTCTTTGTTGCATACAACAACGTGACTATCCCGCTGGGATCCTTTTCGCGCGCGGTGGCCCAGGTATTCTTTGTGAGCGCCGCCGAGGCACATCGCGAACAGCGCCTGGCAGTCATTGCCGAGGGCGTCCACCGGCGCCTCGTGATGGTGATGCTGTTTCCAGCGCTGGTCATCCTGGTGTGCGGACCGGACATCTTCGCAGTGGTGTTCGGCGAGCCGTGGCGCGATGCGGGCAGCTATGCGCAAATCCTGGTGCCCTGGCTACTTATGAGCATGATTTGCGCGCCCCTTACGCGTATCTTTGATGTAACTGAGCAGCAGCGGCAGGACCTCGCTGTAGGACTGGTATCGATGGCTGTCATGGTGGCTGCGCTCTTTATTGGAGGGCGCTCTGGCGATATTACGGTATTTCTTGTGTGTCTGTGCTCGGGTGGTTGCCTAGCGCGCATATTTCAGCTTGGCGTCTTAGCATCACTGGCAAAAGTTCGCATCAGTCGCCTTCTGATGCCCTACGTGAGATATCTTGCTTTTTCAGTCCCGGGCCTCGCGCTGATGACAGGCGTGCTACAGCTCGGCAAGCCGGTGCTGACGCTGGTAGGTAGCATCCTGGCGACAGGCATCTATGGCGCGCTGCTGCTGCGCAAAGAGAAGCTGTTCGGTACTACCTCCGCATAGTTGCTGCGTCTTCCTGCCATCTTAGGCCCCAATCTGCCTGCACGATTTTCGCAAGCAGGTGCCATATTCGCCGCGCCATGCGGATCTGGAGCTGCGCATAATTGCCGCATTCCGGTCGTATCCAAGTCACTCTCTTGAATTCAAGCATCGGCTACTTTTTGTTAACATGTGTCGAATACTCTTTTGCCAGCCCTCATGCGGGATTACATGAGCAAGACTGATGCGTCGAACAATAGCCATGGCGCCCATAACGGAGCCCCTGCGCTAGATCTGGTACAGATTCATCCGGCTCTTCCCAAGCTCTTGCGGAACACGCGGCGCGCCTTGCACGCGCAGCCAGAGCTGGGGTACAAGGAAGTGAAGACCTCACACATGCTGCAGTCACTACTCGCGTCCCGCGGACTCGATGTCAAGGGACCGGTTGCGCACACGGGCTTCTATGTCGACATCGTCGGTGCACATGACGGTCCCTCAGTAGGGTACCGTGCGGACATGGATGGCCTGCCGGTGAAGGATGCCAAACAGGTGCCCTATGCTTCCCGCAATGAAGGTATCTCGCATGCATGTGGCCACGATGCGCACATGGCCATCGGCGCCGGCGTCGCTCTAACGCTGCATCGGCTGCGCCTGAATATGCACGGGAAAGTGCGCGTCTTTTTTCAGCCGAATGAGGAGGGCGCGCCAAGCGGCTCCCTCCCAATGATCAAGTACGGGATTCTCAAAGACCTAGAGGCCCTCTACTGCATCCATGTGGATCCCACGCTGGATGTAGGAACGTACGGCCTGATTGATGGCACTGTCACCGCGGCCTCAGACCGGTTTCGGGTACGTCTGGACGCCCGTGCAACAGGCCACTCGGCTCGGCCCCACAAGGCCAAGGATACCATCTGGATCGCGTCGCAGCTTCTCAACCATTACTATCAACTCGTCGGCCGCATCACGGATGCGCGCAACCCGTCCGTGCTGACCGTATGCATATTCAAAGCGGGCACCGCGCACAACGTGATCCCCAAAGAGGTGGAATTCGAAGGGGGCCTCCGCTTTCTAGGGGAAGCGGACCGCGACTTCCTGAGAGAATTCATGCTGCGCGCAGCGGAGCAGTTTGGCGCATTGCACGGAGTCCGTATAGATCTGCGATTTTTTCCTGGCCTTCCCAGCGTGGTCAATGACCACACCTTGGTGTCGCATGTGCGGCGCACCATTGAAGCGTTATTCACCCGCCGCGCCATCCACGAAATACCCGTACCGAGCATGGGGTCGGAAGACTTTGCCAACTACCTCGAATACCGTTCCGGCATGCTCCTGCGCGTGGGTACCAGGAGCAATCGCCACACAAGCTACCCGCTGCATGACGCCAACTTTGACCTCGACGAGCGGGCGCTCGCACCCACGGTGCAGCTGATGAGCACCGTGCTGATGAGCCACCTGCACCAGAACATTATGGAACAACAAAGGAGGGTTCGGCATGCCTGATGCACATCGCGCACGTCGAGTGTGTTTCTATTGTGTGGCCGAAACCCCAGTCAGCGAAACAATTCCATTCTACTGCGGTTCCCCTACAAACAATGTTGCTCGTCTATGAATGATGCCACTGTAGCGCGCAGGTCCCCTGTACAGCTTAGTCCGCGCGCACATACCGAGGTAGCCCGGATACTTAAGGCACAGTCGATCCCGGAAGGCTATGGCCTTCGCGTAGGAGTCCGCGGAGGAGGATGTTCCGGCATGAGTTACATCCTGGGTTTTGACAAACTCAGGGAGCATGACATCACGTTCGATGCCGACGGCGTGGAAATGTACATTGACAAACGCCACGGCTTGTACCTGTTGGGTACGACCATAGACTATCACGACGGACTCAATGCCCGCGGCTTCGTATTCGAGAATCCGAATGCGACGCAGACATGCGGATGCGGGTCCAGCTTCGCCGCCTGACGGCATCAAGAAACACGACAACCTCCAGCTATGGACGCTAACTTTTCTCGTCGCATGCGGGACGTGATCACCTATGGTCGCGAGGAAGCGCTGCGCCTTGGCAACGACTTTATCGGGACGGAGCACCTGCTTCTGGGCCTCCTCAAAGAGGGAAAAGGGCCGGTGATTGATCTTCTGCGCGCTTTGGGTTGTGATGTGGGCAGGCTGAGGCAACTCGTCGAGGAGCATATTCCGAGCTCTGGCGGAACACTTACCGCAGGCCACAACCTCCCGCTAACGAAACAGTCAGAGAAGGTGCTCAAGGTGGCCTTCCTTGAATCCAAGCTGCACAGAGCATCGGTGGTTACGACAGAGCATCTGCTCTTGAGCCTGCTCAAAGACGAAGACAACGTCTCGGCACAGATTCTGCGCCGGGAGTATTCCGTGACCCACGAAGCGGTGCTGCGGGAGATTGAGTCCAAAAGCGGCACGAAGACGGGCCGCCCTCCGCAAGGCAACCGCGGCTCTGGCCGCTCCCGATCCCCAAGCCGTGACCGCGAATCCGAGAAGTCCAAGACCCCCGCCCTAGACAACTTCGGGCGCAACCTGACCAAAATGGCCGAAGATGGTAAGCTTGATCCGGTGATTGGCCGCAACCGCGAAATTGAGCGCGTAGCGCAGATCTTGGGGCGCCGCAAAAAGAACAACCCTGTACTGATTGGCGAACCTGGGGTAGGCAAGACGGCCATCGCCGAAGGGCTCGCCATGCGCATCATTGAGCGCAAAGTGTCGCGCGTGTTGTACAACAAGCGGATCGTGACGCTCGACCTGGCAGCGCTGGTGGCTGGCACCAAGTACCGGGGACAGTTTGAGGAGCGGATGAAGCTTGTGATGAAAGAGTTGGAGAATTGCTCCGACGTCATACTCTTTATCGACGAGCTGCACTCGATCGTAGGAGCCGGCTCTGCGTCCGGGTCACTGGATGCATCCAACATGTTCAAGCCCGCCCTTGCGCGGGGCGAGATTCAGTGCATCGGAGCGACCACGCTTAACGAATACCGCAAATTCATCGAAAAGGACGGCGCACTGGACCGCCGATTCCAGAAGGTCACAGTAGATCCTTCCACGCCGGAAGAGACGCTGGAAATTCTGCGCAACATCAAGACGCATTACGAAGCATACCACCGGGTTCGCTACACGGATGACGCCTTGGCCCTAGCGGTGCAGCTCTCTGAGCGCTACATCTCAGACAGGTACCTGCCCGACAAAGCCATCGATGTCATCGATGAAGCCGGCGCACGCGTGCATCTCACCAACATCCGGGTGCCAGATAAGATCATAGAGCTAGAAGAAGAGATTGAGCAGACGGGCGCCAAGAAGCTTGAGGTGGTCGAAGCCCAGCGCTTCGAAGAGGCGGCCCGGCTCCGGGATCGCGAATCCAAGCTTCAGTCGCAGCTGGCGCGTTCCCGCAAACGGTGGGAGCAGGAAGAGGAAAAGCGAACGAGCGACGTCACGGTGGATGACATCAGTGAAGTAGTCGCCATGATGACGGGGATCCCCGTGGACTCTATCAGCCGTCCAGAGCAGAAGAAGCTGGTGGCGCTCGAAGCATCGCTCAGCGAGCACATCATCGGGCAGGACGAGCCGATCGCCCGGCTGGCCAAAGCCATTCGCCGCACCCGCGCCGGCCTCAGTGACCCGCGTCGACCCATTGGCTCCTTCATCTTCCTGGGACCCACGGGGGTGGGCAAGACGGAGCTGGCCAAGGTGCTCACCCGCGCCTTGTTTGATTCAGAGGATGCCCTGGTGCGTATCGACATGAGCGAGTATATGGAGAAGTTTGCGGTGAGCCGCCTCTATGGGGCGCCCCCAGGCTATATCGGATACGACGAGGGTGGCCAGCTCACTGAAAGGGTACGTCGCAAGCCCTACTCCGTAGTTCTCTTGGACGAAATAGAGAAGGCCCACTCGGATGTCTTCAACCTGCTCCTGCAGATGCTGGACGACGGCATCCTGACCGACAGCACCGGGCGCACGGTAGACTTCCGCAACACGGTCATCATTATGACCAGTAACATCGGTGCGCGCGACATCAGCACCATGGGCCAGGCCATCGGCTTTGTCAAAGACACCGGCCCGATGGACTACGAATCCATGAAGTCCACCGTGGAAAAGGCGGCCAGGAAGCTGTTCAACCCAGAGTTTTTGAATCGGGTGGACGACCTGATCGTGTTTCGTCCTTTGAATCGGGATCACATACTCAAAATTATCGACCTGATGACTCGGGAGCTACTGCAGCGAACCCGGGATCTGGGCATCGATGTGACTATGGACCCAAGTGCCAAGACGTTCATCCTTGACAAGGGGTTTGAAGCCCGTTATGGGGCGCGCCCTTTGCGCCGGGCGATCCAGCGTATGGTCGAAGATCCGATGGCGGAAGCCATCCTTGGCCAGGGGCTGGGTTCGGGCGATGCCATCGTGATCCGGCACCAGGAAGGTCAGGAGAAGCTCACGTTTGAGGTCAGTCGTCAGAGCTCCGATGCTAAAGCGCCGGAGTCGTCTGAGCTTTCGGTCACCCCGTCCTGAGGTGACCTGGGCAGGCAGGCAGCCCGGGAGTCGGCCTGTGCTGTTGCTATAGCTACGATGCGGCGCATATCCATCGTGGGCGTGGGGCTGATCGGTGGCAGCTTGGGGCTTGCCTGGAAAGAGCGTCGCACGGACCTGTGCGTGACGGGATGGGACAGGCAGCCCGTGCTCGAAGAAGCGCTAAGGTGCGGTGCCATAGACCGCGCGGCGCCATCATTGGCTGAGGCCGCGCGCGAAGCCGACGCGGTCGTTCTAGCCGTGCCGCTGGACGCGATGGAGGATGTGCTCCAGGGCTGCGCTCCGCATGTCCGTCCCGGCACGCTGGTTACCGATGTCGGCTCGGTTAAGGTCGAGGTGCTGCGCGCAGCCGAGCGAATCTTGCCAGTGACGGTCCCATTCATAGGGGGGCACCCGATGGCGGGTGCCGCAGAGGGTAGCTTGGCCAAAGCGGACGCCTTTCTCTTTGAGAATGCTACCTATGTGCTGTGTGGCCAAGCTGCGAGCGCACCTCTGCTGGCGGTGGCACACTTGGTGGAATCTCTCGGGGCGCGTGTCATCTTTATGGATGCCAAGCAGCATGATCGCGTGGCGGCATGCGTCAGTCACGTGCCCCAACTCGTGGCCACCACGCTGATGACCGTGGTGGGACAGCGCAGCGGGCTAGATGAGACCTACCTTCGGCTCGCTGCGGGCGGCTTTCGGGACATGACACGCATCGCCTCGTCACCGTTTGCCACCTGGCAACCCATCCTGGAGCACAACAGGGCCATGGTGCTGGAGGCGATGGAGGAGTTTCGGGCCATCTGGCAGGATCTGACGACCTGCATTCAGGAGGGCGAAGTGGATGCCTTGGCGCCCAACTTTGATCGGGCGCGCGTGGTCCGCACCTCAATACCTAGAGATTTCAAAGGCTTTCTGGCACCACTGTGCGATGTGTTCGTCTATGCTGAAGACCGACCGGGTACGCTTACGCACATCACCAGCACCTTGTACAGCCACGGCATCAACATAAAGGACATCGAACTGCTCAAGATTCGCGAAGGTACAGGCGGAGCATTCAGGTTGAGCTTCGTGGATGAGCCCGCTGCGGATGCCGCGATCACGGCGCTGAGCGATGCGGGATGTCGTGCACATAGACTTACCTGAACTTATTACCCTGATGCCATGCTGAAGAAGACGCAGCTATATGATAGACATCTGTCTTTGGGGGCTCACATGAGCGCTTTTGCTGGCTTTGACATGCCGGTTCGGTATCAGGGCATTCGCGCAGAGCATATGGCGGTACGCGAAGCCGCGGGACTGTTCGACGTGAGCCATATGGGCCAGATTTTCGTAATGGGCGACGAAGCAGGCGCGCTTGTCCAGCATTTGGTCACCAACGACGTGTCGAAGCTAAAGGACGGCCAGGCATTGTACACCCTGATGTGCAACCATGATGGCGGCATCCTGGACGACCTTCTCGTGTACCGACTCCGCGATTACGCCTACATGCTGGTGGTCAACGCAGCTAACACGAAGGAGGACCTCGCCTGGATGCAAGCCAACAATGAAAGAGAGGCGATGCTGCACGACACCTCCGAGCACATCGCACTCCTTGCGCTGCAGGGCCCCAGGTCGTTGGACATCATGGCACGGCTGACGGATATTCCCGTGCATGACATCCCGCCATACCACTTCGTGCGCCCGGCTCCTGGCGCCTTTTTCGGCTGCGAGAAGGCGATCGTGGCGCGCACCGGCTATACAGGAGAGATCGGCTTGGAAATCTACGTGGAGCGGGAGGCTGCCGGTCGTCTATGGGACGCCATCATGCAGGTGCGCACGCCTCTGGGTTTGCTCCCGGCAGGGCTTGGTGCGCGGGACACGCTGCGCCTGGAGGCCGGATACTGTCTCTACGGCAACGAGATCGATCAAAATACGCACCCATTTGAAGCGCGGCTGGGATGGATAACGAAACTGAACAAGGGCCCATTTATCGGTCGCGACGCGCTGCATGCGATTGAGCAGCAGCCGCGTGATCGCCTGCTCTGCGGCCTCATCATGAATGGGCGCGGCATCCCGCGCCGCAGTTGCCGCGTGTTCGACACGGCTGGCAAACCGTTGGGGCATGTCACCAGCGGTACGCACTCTCCGGTTCTGCGCAAGGGTATCGCACTGGCCTACATCGAGCGGCGCGACGGTCTGACGCGGCCCGGCGCGCAGGTCATGGTAGACGTGCGCGGACGCGCACATCCAGCCACGGTGGCCCGCCCGCCTCTCCATAAGCAGCCCAAAGTTCAATAAACCCAAATGGTATTTTATTGCCCATGAGCAGCCAGTATCGTAAGAGCAGCAGGCGCGGTGCATCCCAATCCCGGGAACGCCGGAAGTCTTCTAAGAAAGCAGCAGAAGCAGCAGGCGGACGAGAGCGCCGTAAAGAGATTCTGGGCGTCCTGGTGATCGCCTTTGCGCTGCTTTGGGCCCTGGCGGTGGTGACATACAACGCCAACGACAATGAGCTCGTAAGCGGTAAGCCGTTCTGGCAGCTGTTCTTTCCAGAAGAGGGCTCACAGGTCACCAATGGACTCGGACCGATCGGCGCGTACCTAGCCACGCTGTCGGTGCCCCGATTTTTTGGGAAGACTTCGCTACTAGTTAACTTGGTGGTGGTGGCCTGTGGATACATGATTATTCGCCGCAGGCATCTGAAGCCCCTACTGATGCCTTCGGTCACCATCCTGGTCGCGATGGGGTTTGTTTCAACCATGCTGGCGCGCATCAGCATTGACGTAGACGGCTGGGATGCCGCGATTTGGGCCGGCGGCATGGGCATGGCAGCCAGCGCGTGGATGCATGACGTGCTTGGATCCGCAGGCTCCTACGGGATCCTGGCGCTATTCTTGACCATCGGCCTTCTGGCTGTCATAGACTACGACATTCAGCGCACGCTAGACCGGCTAGAAAGCAGTGTACAACGGCTGCATCGTGTGCCACGCCAGCGCACGAAGAAAACAGCGGAGGCTACCCCCGTCAACACACCGGACACAGCGACATGGGATGACTTGGAGCAGGTAACGCCCAAGAAGGGCACGGCAACAACGAAGATCTCGCCACGGCAAGCGCACCAGGAGCCTCCGCATGAGAAAACCCCGACGGCTGCTACTTCGGACTCCGAAGTCCAGGATGAAGCGCCGACGCCAGACCTGGAGCTCAAAGTGTTTGGGCAGGTTGAAGTCAAGAAAGCGAAGGTCGTAGCCCGCGAGGCCGACGCAGCCACCGGCGCTAGTCCTTACAAGTTTCCGCCGATCAGGCTTCTTGATGGCGCAGGCGATCCGGCGCAGAAGATCGACTTCGACGAGCTGGAAGAGAACAAGCGCACGCTACTGAACAAGCTGGCCGTTTATAAGATCGAGATCACGGACATCAATGCGGTGGTAGGACCCACGGTCACATTGTACGAGCTGACCCCTGCCCCAGGCGTCAAGATCAGCAGGATCAAGTCGCTGGAGGACGATCTGGCCATGGCGATGGCTGCGCGCGGCATCCGCATGATTGCGCCGATACCTGGCAAGTCGGTCATAGGCGTGGAGATCCCCAACCGTAAGCGGGAGCTGGTGCACGTAGAGCACATCATCGGTACCACGACCTTTGCGGACGCTGGCATGGAGCTGCCCGTAGCGCTGGGTAAGACGGTCGAAGGCGAGGTCTTTCTGGAGGACCTCACGCGGATGCCACACTTGCTGATCGCAGGTGCCACCGGGTCTGGTAAATCCGTGGGACTCAACGCGCTGGTAGCTGGCCTACTGTTCGCCTGCCATCCCACGAACCTGAAGTTCGTAATGATCGATCCCAAAAAGATCGAGCTGCAGCAGTACCGCGACCTGCGCAACCACTACTTAGCGATCCCGGAAGACAAGGAGGAAGCGATCATCACCGAGGTGGTGGACGCATTGTCTATCCTCAAGTCCTGCGAGCTCGAGATGGAGGCACGCTACAACCTGTTGGCTGAGGCCCGTGTGCGCAGCATCAAAGACTACAATGCCGCATTTCGGAGCGGCAGCCTGGACACTGCGGCTGGCCACAAGCATCTGCCCTATATCGTGGTCCTCGTCGATGAGCTGGCGGACCTGATGATGACGGCTGGCAAAGATATCGAAGCTCCGATCGCCCGGCTTGCGCAGATGGCGCGCGCCATAGGCATACATCTGGTGCTGGCCACGCAGCGACCCTCGGTGGATGTCATCACCGGTCTTATCAAGGCCAACTTTCCTTCGCGTGTGGCTTTCCAGGTGGCGTCAAAGATTGATGCGCGCACCATTTTGGACCAGAACGGCGCCGAGCAGCTGGTTGGCAACGGCGACCTGCTGTATATGAATGGCAGTCGGCTGGTGCGCTTGCAGGGCCCATTCGTTTCGGTCAAAGAGATTGACCGTATTATGGACGCGATCCGCGGCCAGGAAGGGCCCGGCCCTTATCGCCTACCAGCCTATGACGCCAGGGACGACGACAAGTCTTCGGGCTCCACGCGCACGACGTCAGCGTCCAGCAATGGCGATACCCTCTTCGACGAAGCCGCGCGAATCATCGTGCGTGCTCAGCAGGGCTCGGTGTCGTTGTTGCAGCGCAAGCTTTCGATCGGGTATACGCGTGCCGCCCGTATCGTGGACGAACTCGAACGGATAGGCGTCGTTGGCAGCTACCAGGGTGCAAAGGCCCGTGAAGTGCTGGTGCAGGACGAAATGGCCCTAGACCAACTCCTGGGCCGGTGACCTTCGATGCAGCGGAGTGGCTGCGAACGCGGACACATGTCTATAAAAACGTATTTTTGACTACACAAGTTATTGAGACCTATGGCACAGAAACGTCCAGCCCCCATGGTGGGCATCGTTATGGGAAGCGACTCAGACTTGCCGGTGATGCAGAAGGCAGCGACGATACTTTCTCAATTCGGGGTCCCTTTTGAGATGCATGTCATGAGCGCACACCGCACGCCGGGGCGCGCTCACGATTATGCCGCCTCCGCGCATGCACGCGGACTAAAGGTGCTGATCGCCGGTGCTGGCATGGCCGCCCACCTGGCTGGCGTCCTGGCAGCCAGCACGCCGTTACCCGTCTTGGGAGTACCCATCAACAGCGGCGCGCTCGAGGGGCTTGATGCGCTGTTGGCCACCGTGCAGATGCCAAGCGGCATCCCTGTCGGAACGCTCGCCATTGACGGCTCAAGAAATGCAGCGCTTCTTGCGGTGCAGATTCTGGCCACCTCCGATTGCGCACTGCAGGCCCGCATCCTGGATTACAAAGCCGCCATGGTGGACCAGGTGGCAGCCAAAGATGCGCGCGTACAGGCGGCATTGCACCATGAGAGCCAGGAAGCCCTGCCGTTTCCCTAGGCTTCCCCTTAGCTCTCTGATATCTGCCGCAAAGCTTATGCGGTATGTTCACGCAAAACCAGGTATTGCGCAGTATCCGTCCAAAAGTCACCATCTTGGACAGGTAGAGTTATTGCCCGACCTTGTGGAAGGTACTATTGACCAATCCGTGAGGTCTTAGCATGGCAACGAGAGTTAGGGGCACATCAGCGGAGCGGTGATGTTTCGGTTCATCGCGCGTTATTTTCGTGGAACACAGCGTGCGGAGGCATTTTGCCAGGAGCATGGCATAACGCGTAGTTCGCTGGATTGCTGGCGCCGCAAGCACGCGGCATTTTCGTCTGAGGTGATGGGCGACGCGTTTGTGGAGGTTCCTTCGCCTGTCTGGCGGGACGGGGGAGCGCTGATAGAGTTGAGTTTCCGGGCGGCGCTTATTTGCGTGTATTTTCGCCGGTGCCGTCGGCGTTTCTGTCGGCGTTGTTCGTGGTGAGGGTAGCCGCTCATGTTAGCGCTGAGGCCTTCTCATCGTTTTCCATGTATCGCGAGCCGGCGGACCTGTGGAAGGGATTTGATGGCTTGTACGGACTGGTTCGTTCGGAGATGAAGCGGGATCCCGTTGTGTGTTCATCCATCGTCGTCTGACACGCATCAACGATCTCGTCGAGAACAGCAGCCGCCCCTTTGCGCTGGGGCGCAAGCATTACCTGCATGCCGGGTCACACAAAGCAGTCCAGCACGCTGCCATCATGTGCTCGCTGCTGGACACCTGCGAATTGCACGGCATTGATCCGCAAACCTAGCTAAAGGATGCGCTAGAGCGCATACCTACGCTCAACCACCGCCATCGGCAAATTGCTGCCACATTGGTGGGGCAAGCGTGCAAGCACCCCACCCCACAGACACACCTCTCACCCGTGCACTCCAGCGCATAAGCCCCTCTGCGCCGCTCCTGAGCGCAACCAGAGCTGCCAAAAATGACACGCCAAACCACATGGTGTACTACAAACGACTAGTCTTCCGCATCCTGAGGTGGAATAAAGCGGTACCGGAGGATCAAGGGGTTGCCTACATCACCATCAGGCAATGGCTCATGGTCTCCCTGCCTATAGATGTAACCATAACCCGCAGCTAGAGGCTTGTCTGGACTAATCGTACTACGAGGGGGAAAGAGACCGACGTTACTGGCAACGCTGATGCCATAGCGATACCCGACTTCTACCCCCTCCGGCCGCCACCGATCGGCTAAGTTGCTATACAGTAGCATACGAGTTTGACTGGTGAGCGCAAAGACAGCGGATGTCGAGAGGTACTTTTGCCATTCCGCGGTCATCTCCTCTCTAGACATGTTACGCTGTAAATCCTGGGGCCGCGGCGAATAAAACTCTGGACGCTGTTGTGTTAACTGCGCATCGAAGCGCACAGGAATGGCGTCCATGGACTCTAGGTACGTGAAGTACGGTCCATCACCAAAACAGTCAATGCTGCGGTCCCACATCCCGCTAAAGGGGCGGTTTAGCCTGGGAAATTTAGGCCATTCCACAGGGATGTCCCGCAGGCTCTGGAGGCCAAGCGAATACACCAGTACGCTATTATAACTTGATGACGAGGCCCAAGGCTCAGGCCAGGCAAGAAAGAAGAGGGAATCACCGCTTGTACAAAATCCCTTAGAGAGGTGGAGCATCCGTCGGGTGGCACTAACACAGTGGTCATCTGCGGTGAGAACCACCACCCTGCTCCCAAGGTCCTTGGTAACTACGTGACCCTTACCCGCGAATCGCGCACTATAAGGAGTAAGGTTCTCGTCATCAGGCAAACACTCCCGCGGCGAGTAGGTCCTAATATGTTCCCCTGACGACGCAAACAGGTTAACGCTACCCCCTATGAAATCAGTCACCAAGAGGTCTCCCTCCTGATTGACATCCAAGAACATGATCGCGCCTATGATGATGGACGAATCCAAACGGACGGTGTCCGCGGGAGCAAACAGCTCGGCAAAGGGCACTACCGGCGCGTCTAGGATCTGACTCCGCTTGGGCGCGGCAGTACATCCAACCGAAAGCACAGCCATCAGCAGCCACAGCCTCATCACGACATGCTGGTCAGTCATGGGCCGCAATACAGGCAGGACACATATTCGTTTGCTCCGGGGTCACAGCACTTCTCGCCAGCCAGCTCATCGGCTGCAGTGCATGAACCAAGATAACCCACTAGGAAGCATCCATTACCACCACACCCAGTAAATTCAACCTGCAACCACATTTTCTGCGGCGCTGAAATGGCATGAACGTTCTCGGAATGTGGCACGATAAACGCGGACACAAGGACAGCACAGACTAGGCCTCCGAGCGCGCACAGGATGCGGGCTTGCGCAGCAGAGATAGCCCGGCGCGGAAGGTTAACAAAGGTTTTCATGGCATCAAGTCCCGGCGGGACTGATTGGTAAAAAGTTTCCGCGGCTGGCGCGTCCAAAGGTCACTGCGGCACCGGTGACCTGAACTCCGCTGGCTGGTCGAACACATGCGTGATGACCTGCGACTCGGCCAAGATCACCTGCGGCGTGCGAATCCTCATGGCCCGCGGTTTGAACTCCGGGTCTTGTGATACGAGAAAAGGAAAGGTCGCCTGGCTTACGCGCCGCAAGAGCAGCGACTCATAGGCTCCCTGGTCGATTCCCACGAGGGGGTCGGCATAGATAGCCAGCACAGGAAGATCCTGCAGGCCAGTTTCCACGCCCTGCTCCGACCAATAGCGGAGCAGCTTTACCTGGTTGTCCGAGCATCCCACACCCCCCAGTAGTATTACTACCGCCGTATCGGGTATGGCCAACCCCAGTTCTGCTGCCGGAGCCTTGGATTGCACTTCGAGGAGCGCTGCGGTGGGGAGTGAGTGCCCTACAAGCATTGAATTGTCCAGGACAAGCGCCGCGTCAGTGACCGGTGGCGCCGGACTGCTGTCGCCCGCAAACCAGAGCCGCAGACCACTGAGCGCATCCAGAGCTGCCAGAAATGACACGCCAAACCACATGGTGTACTGCAAACGGCTAGTCATCCGCATCCCGAGGTAAAATAAAGCGGTACCGGAGGATCAAGGGGTTGCCTACATCACCATCAGACAATGGCTCATGGTCTCCTTGGCTATAGATGTAACCATAGCCTGCGGCTAGAGGCTGGTCAGGAGTGATCGTACTGCGAGGGGGAAAGCGACCGACGTTACTGGCAATGCTGATTCCATAGTGGTACCCAGCGCCTTCTACCCCCTCCAGCTGCCACTGATCGGCTAGATTTCTATACAGTACCATACGAGTCTGACTGGTGAGCGCAATAACAGCGTCTGTCGTGAGGTACTTATTCCATTCCGCGCTCCTCTCCTCTCTAGACATATTGCGCTGTATATCCTGGGGCCGCGGCGAATAAAACTCTGGACGCTGTTGTGTTGACTGCGCATCGACTCGCACAGGTATCGCGTCCATGCTCTCCAGGTACGTGAAGTACGGTCCATCACCAAAACAGTCAATGCTACGGTCCCACTTCCCGCTAAAGGGGAAGTTAAGCCTGGGGAATTTAGGCCATTCCACAGGGATGTCCCGCAGGCTCTGGAGTTCAAGCGAATACACCGCTACGCTATTATGACTCGATGACGTGATATAAGGGTCAGGCCAGACAAGAAAGAAGAGGGAATCGCCGCTCGCACAAAATCCCTTAGTGCGGTGGAGCATTCGCCGGGTGGCGCTAATACAGCGGCCATCTGCGGTGAGAACCACCACCCTGTCCCCAAGGTCCTTCGTGACTACGTGACCCCTACCCGCGAAACGCGCACTATAAGGAGTAAGGTCCTCGTCATCAGGCAAACACTTCTGCGGCGCGTAGGTCCTGATATGCTCCCCTGACGACGCAAACAGGTTAACGCCACCCCCTATGAAATCAGTCACCAAGAAGTCTCCCTCCTGATTGACATCCAAGAACATGATCGCACCTATGATGATGGATGAATCCAAACGGACGGTGTCCGCAGGAGCAAACAGCTCATCAAATGGCACTACCGGTGCGTCTAGGATCTGACTCTCCTGGGGAGCAGCAGTACATCCAACCGAAAGCACAGCCACCAACAGCCACAGCCTCATCACCACGACATGCTGGTCAGTCATGGGCCGCAATACAGGCAGGACACGTATTCGTTCGCTCCAGGGTCACAGCACTTCTCGCCAGCCAGCACATGGAATGTAGTGCATGGGCCAAGACAACCCACGACATAGCAGTCTTCACCACACGCATCAAAAGGCAACCTATGCCAAAGTAATTGCGGCACCGTACTGGCCTGAATGTTCTCAGGATGTGGCACGATAAATGCGGACACAAGGACAACACAGACTAGGCCCCCGAGCGCGCACAGGATGCGGGCTTACGCAGCAGAGATAGCCCGGCGCGGAAGGTTAACAAAGGTTTTCATGGCATCAAGTCCCCTCGGGACTGGTTGGTCATAGGTTGCCGCGGCTGGCACGTCCAGCAACGCTACGCTGTGCGGCAACAGGCACTTCGACGAAGCCCCCCACCGCCGAACATGCACTACACGGTACAACGTGAAAATATGCATTCTGCGAACAAGAATCCTGTGCCTCGGTGCCTCGCCAGCGATTCTAAATTTGGAGCTTTCGGTGGAGACCCGAGAGGTCCAAAGCGGTGGGCGCGCTAGTTTTCCAGAAAGAGGTCCTGCTCACGCTCGGCGCTTGCACCCGTCACGTTGTCCGTGACCGCCACATGCAGCGTATAAAGACCCGGCTCCTGGCGTGAAGCATCCAGGATCTGGTAGAGATTCTCACGAGTCTCGGTGCCGGATCCGTCGTAAGACACCGACACGCCCTGGCGCCGACCGCCAAGCAAGCGACCCAACGTGCGGGAAAGGCCACGGCGCATGTCTTTGGGAGTAAGCGTGATTTCCACGTCATAGTCGGTTCGGCCAGCAGTGCCCAGCTCCAGCTCATACACCTCGAAATAGAGGTAAATCGGCCAGCTCGAGCTATATACACTCCATGGGGCTGGCTTGATGGACAGGTTGGAACGTACTATCTCGTTGGATCCTAAGGGCTCGCCATCGGGAGCATCTTCGACAGCATACGCCAGCATCACATCGCTTAAGCCCAGTTCGCCATCGCGAAATTCGGGCACCTCCACATCCCGGCGCTGCACCGCCACCGTCAGGCCGCTGACGGTCTCAAACTCCACAGAAAGCTCGTGGGAGCCCGGAGGCGCCTGCATCAGCTGAGAATCGACCCACAGCTCCTGCTCCTCGAATGCCACTACCTGGCTCAAAGGCAACCCGTAGATGGTACGGCGGCGCTCCACCAGGATGTCGCGGTCTTCGCTGATAAGGAACGTGCCCGTGTTCGCAGTGATTTCTACGAAATCCTTGTCCCGATCATATTCGTTGAGTGGGATACCGTAGTGCACATAGAGGTCTGTGGCCGCGTCTTCGCCGCGGAAGGAGGTCACCAGGAACGGAATATCTATCTGACGGCCGGGGGCTTCATAGCTGTAAAGCTCGGGCGTTCTCGCGATAGTCTCCTTGGACAGCATCGCGTAATCGTTCATCCAGGAGTTGATTTCCGCAAATGCTTCCTCCGCAGGCGGGCTGTACATACGGTATTCGCCATTCTTGAAAGGATCCTCAAAGACGAACCGAAAGTCTCCGTAGTCCCAAATGTTGTAGGCATTATTTTCTTCAAATGCCGCCGCGGCCGTCGTCTGAAACACCCCAAAGGACGAGGTTCCCTGCAGGGTTCGAGCTGAGGTTTGCGCTCCTTCGGCATTGGAGCCCTGGATAGTCTCCAGGAGCGCGCCCACCAACAGATTGCGGGCGCTGAACACCCCGTCCACGCTGGGCCTGAGCACCACATCACTGGGAGGCGGCCCGTAGCGCACCATGATGCGGCCCCTTTCAGTCTCCCATCCGCGCAGGTTCAATGCCGGCGCGCTGTAGAGCAGGTCCGCATAGGTCAGCCGGTAGTAGTGCTCCAGTTTGCGCTCGTTGTAAGTGGTTAGATACCGCGGATCTTTGCTGGTCCAGTAGCGGGCATTAAATGCTACGGGGTCCTGCTCGCGCAGCGCTCGCTCCTGGCGCGAAAGGAAGAGACTCAGATCCTCATAGGCGCGCTTCTCCTCCTCGTCCATAAACTCGAAAGCAGTGCTGAAAGAACGGTCCGCGGCTACCGGGTTGCCGAGCTTGTATTCGGCTATGCCCAGATAGCGCCACAGGTCCGGGTCCTCTGGAAAAAATGCATACATCTCCTCAAGCATCGCCAGCGCGTCGTCGTATTCGCCTTTCAAGGAAAAGATCTGCATCATCTTGTCATAGACGACACGGCGGCGGGGATCAACCTCGAGCGCCTTTTCGAGGTGGGCGATGGCACGCCGGTAGGCATTCTCCGCGCGCAGGCTCAAGTCCTGTACCGGGACTCCCTGGCTTTCCAGCGCGCGCACATTGAACTTGTCACCCAAGAACACCTGGGAAACGTCCACGAAGGTGTTGTTAACCAGCTCAGCGGTAGCAGGCTGCTCTCCCTGCTGAATGAGCTCATCTAGCGACAGGTTGTCTGGGTTTACGAGGTCGCCTTCGATCGCGGCAGTCTGGCGCTGCTCTCCGACATAGCCATAGTTGAGACCCGGCATCATGATCGAGTTGCGATACCGCCAGAATTCGCGGATGTTGACCAGCCCCATCTCCTCATGGGCGAAGGGGTTGTCGGGGTCAAGCTTCAGTATCGCGCGCGACGTCTCCAGCCGGCGTGCTTCTTTGATGCGCTCCCCCAGAAAGCTCCACGAGTCCGTGCGGTACTGTATCAGCCGCGCGGTCAGATACTCCACGTTGTTCGGCTCCAGCTCCAGCGCTTTGTCTATGGCCCAGCGCGCCTTGCCGTAGTCCTGCAATGGGGATTCAAAGTAGAGGCGTGCCAGCACGAAGTGCGTTTCCGCATGCTGCGGATCCTGCTCTGCTGCTCGCAGCAGGAGACGCTCGGCGGCGTCATAGCGCTCTTCCCTGAACGCGGCTTTGCCTTCTTCCAGTGACTGACCAGCATCGACCTGCGCCAGTGCTTCGCCCGGTGTGGACACCAAAAGCCAACACGGAAGAAACACCAGCACCAATCCCAGTAGCATTCTGTACATCGTCTTCAGCGTCATTTCTTGAATTACCGGATACCTTCGTACGCATACCCACCACAGCGAGGAACTGACCTTCTGCTCCTTTGGGCCCAGGCTCCCGGGCCCGCTACCAGGTGATGCGTGCAAAGCGGCGCTTGCCCACCCGCACCATCAGCGGCGCCTCTTGCGCCAGATCGATCACGCGCCTACTGTCTGTCACGCGCTTAGCGTCAAGGCGTACGGCGCCCTGCTGCACCATGCGTCGGGCCTGCCCATTGGATGACGTCAGTCCCGCCTGTGTCAATAGCGTGAGCAACCCGATCCTGCTACCTTCTAGGAGCGTAGGCGTAAATGTCGGCACATCCTTCGGCGCCTCTTTGCGAATCACCGTGCGCTCAAAGTGGCAACGCGCCCTCTTAGCGGCCTCCAGGCCGTGGTACATCTTTACGATCGTTGCCGCCAGAAGGTGCTTAGCGTTGCGCGGATCTTCCTGGGTCATCTGTCCTAGAGCCGCCAGATCTTTCTGCCCAGCGTCACTGGCGAGCTCAAAGTAGCGGTAGATCAGCCTGTCCGGGATGGAAAGCAGCTTACCGTATATGGACTCGGGCGGTTCGGCCAGCCCGACGTAGTTGCCGAGCGACTTGGACATCTTTTCGGTGCCGTCGAGTCCTTCAAGGATGGGCAGGGTGATACAGACCTGCGGAGCTTGGCCAGTCGCCTTCTGGATGGTGCGCCCCATCAGCAAATTGAACTTCTGGTCTGTGCCTCCGAGCTCAATGTCCGCCCGGATAGATACGGAGTCCTGGGCCTGTGCCAACGGGTACAGGAGCTCGTGCAGGCCGATGGGCTCGTCTCTTGCCCGCCGGGCAGCGAAGTCGTCCCGGTGCAGCATGCGCGCCACTGTCGTCTTCATGGCGAGCTTTACCACATCCTCAAAACCCATCGCGCCCAGCCACTCGGAGTTGTACAATATCTGCATCTTTTCTGGATTCAGCACTTTGGACGCCTGCTCAAAATAGGTGGCACCATGTTGGCGCGTCTCCGCCATGGAGAGCGCCGGGCGCGTCTTCGAGCGGCCGCTAGCGTCGCCGATCATGCCGGTGAAGTCCCCCACGATCAGCACCGCTTGGTGCCCTAGATCCTGAAACTGGCGCAGCTTGCGCAACACCACGCTGTGACCAAGGTGCAGGTCCGGGCGGCTGGGATCACAGCCGAGCTTTACCGTGAGCGGCTTACCGCTCTTTGCTGATCCCTCGAGCTTGCTGATAAGCTCTTCCTGCGGGATCACCTCCTCGGTGCCGCGCCGAATTTGTTGGAGCTGCTCCTCTACTGGTAGAAAAGTCAAGACCGATGCTTCATTGGATGGATCTGTACTGCTTTAGAGTCTGATCCAGGCGCCGTTTCACCTCACGCCTAGCTAAGTCCTGCCGTTTGTCGTGTTGACGCTTGCCCCGTGCCAGGCCTATCTGCAGCTTTACCAGACCGCCACTGAGGTACATCTTCAGGGGAATGACCGTGAATCCTTTCTGTTCTACCTGCCGCTTGAGGTGTTTAATCTCGCGGCGGTGCAAGAGCAGCCTGCGCTCCCGCAAGGGGTCATGGTTGTTTATGTTGCCATGCGAATAGGGAGCAAAGTGGGCTCCTACGAGGACGACTTCGGTGCCGCGCACGCGGCAGTAGGCATCTGTCAGGCTTACCCGCCCAGCGCGCGCGGACTTGACCTCGGTCCCTTTTAGGGCCATGCCAGCATTTAGCGTCTCAGTGACAAGGAATTCCCGGCGCGCACGCCGGTTAGCAACCAATACAGTAGACGAAGACTTTGGCATAATGGTCGGGGGCGGCCTCTGGCCCAATGCGGCGATCTATGCAGTGCGGGCGGGTCAGGTGGCACACTTATATCCTGCCTAATAAGTACAGTGCTAACACTGTTGTCATGCAGAACACCTTCGATTCGCTCAAGGCCACCAGACCCCTTCGCATTTCGCGCAATGAGTGATGTCTGTGCCGCAACGTCAGGCGACGCCCGTAGCGGCCGGGTCACGAACAGCCCCCACACCATCGTGCAGCCAGTCGCAGGATACCACTGATACCCTGATCAAGAATTGTGCCAAGCACACGTTTATCCACAGAATCCCCTGTCGTCAGCAACGGCGCATCTTCGGGCACGCTTGGCATCCACCCTCGGGCGCGCTGTAAGGAGCGCAGCATGTCCCTCAAGCACGCTAAGCGCCATAAACACTTCCTGCTTTTTCCCGAGCTATGCAGGAGGTCATTTCCATGCAGCGGTCAAACCCCTCGTCTACTAGAGGGTGCTGGCGTCATACGCCAGCACCAGAATGGTCAGGACGAGTGCCACATCGGTTTCCTCATCGGCTAGAAAAACCGAGCACGCAACTGCCAGGGAGCGAGAATCTATCAACATGCCACGCACCAGAGCCGCCTCGTGGATACGAGCGACAGACGGCCAGTCGCTAAGGGCGCTATGCACCTTCTCAGGTCTTTTCCCGGCGGCGCCGCTCTTTGATGCGCGCGGCTTTGCCGCGTAGCTTGCGCAAATAATAGAGCTTCGCGCGGCGCACGCGTCCGTACCGCTTGACCTCCACCTTAGCAATGCCAGGCGAGTGGTACGGAAAGATGCGCTCCACACCCACGCCGTTGGAAATCTTGCGCACCATAAAGGTCTTGCGCGCACCGCCGCCTCGAATGCTGATCACGACTCCCTGAAAAATCTGGATGCGCGACTTTTCGCCCTCGGTCACGCGTACGTGAACCGCCACCGTATCCCCCGGCACAAATGGGGGCAGCTCCGCCGCTCTCAGCTGCGTAGCCTCTACGATGCTCATCAGATCTTTTGCCATACCTCTTCAGAATTCAATGTGCTTGCCCGTACTCTTGCAGTAGGTCGGGACGTCTGAGCTGCGTCTTCTTCAGGCGGGCCGCCTCACGCCACTGGGCGATATGCGCGTGATTGCCAGAGCGAAGCACCGGTGGCACCTCCATCCCCCGAAACGTCGCGGGGCGCGTGTATAGTGGAACGCCCAGCAACCCGTCCTGAAACGAGTCCGACAGCGCCGAGGCGGCATCACCCAGCACGCCCGGCACCAGCCGGGCCACCGCATCCACCAGCACCACAGCAGGCAGCTCACCGCCGCTGAGCACATAGTCCCCGACAGAAATTTCGCGCGTAACCACCGCGTCACGCACGCGCTGGTCGACCCCTTTGTAGTGGCCAGCGATAAGTACCAGGTGCCTATTGAGGGACAGCGCGTTGGCCAAGGGCTGCGTGAACCGCTCGCCGTCGGGACTGAGGAAGACGACCTCATCGGGAGTGCCGCCGATCGCTTCCAGGCAGGCGAAGATGGGCTCGCACTTGAGCACCATGCCTGCCCCGCCTCCGTAGGGATAGTCGTCTATCTGCTGATGCCGACCCGAGGCATAGGCCCTCAGGTCGTGGGCTGCTACCTGTATCTGACCCTTGACCCTGCGCATCACACTCAGCTCCAGCGTGTGCTCCACCTGTAAAGGCAAGGCCGTAAGGATATCGATGCGCATGGTGCCGATCAGTCCAGAAGCCCGTCGATGGGCCTAATAGCGATGGTGCGGCGCTCCGTATCAACCGACTGTACAAACGCCGGGACCGCCGGGATGAGCGCGTCTGCACGCCCTTGACGCGTTACGACATACATGTTGTTTGCTGGCATCTCCCATACGTCCCGCACCCGGCCCACATGGGCACCGTCTGTCAGCGTCACTGTCATGCCGATCAGGTCGTGCAAAAAATGTTCTCTGGGCGCCAAGGGCGGCAGGTCTTGCATCCGCGCATAGACGTTCTGCCCCCTAAATGCGGACGCCTCTTCGACGCATTGGGCGCCGTTGAGGCGCACTAGCGCCAGCGTGCCGCGCCGGGTCGTCTGCAGGCGCGCGCTGCTAACCGTTACCGGTGCCGCAGCATCCGGCGAGGCGCCGACCCAGACTTGGCCCAATGCCAGCAGTCGTGAAGGATCGTCACTTTCTGGGATCACTTTGCACTCGCCTCGTAAGCCATGCGCGCGTGCAAGGCGACCCACCAGAAGCAGCTGCGTAGCCTGCATGGGTGCGACGGGCTTGGCTCGTCCTTATGCTTCCTGTGCCGCGACCTCCGCGGCTGCTTTGGCTTGCTTCTTGGCGGCTGCCGCCTTTTTGCGTGCGGCTGCCGCTTCGGCGTCGAGCTTGTCCGCAGCCGCGGCCTCGGCTTTGAGTGCCTTCCGTCGACGGTCCGCCGCTGTCAGCTTCTTGTTGGCTTCCGCTTTGGCCTGATGCCGCTCACGGTGCCTCTGCACCGCTTCGGCGATGTCGTCTTCGGGGCGGCCTTTGCGCATCAGGTGCTGACTTAGCAGTAGTCCCTGTTTGCTCAGCAAGCTGCGCACCGTGGGCGTAGGCTGCGCACCTACGCCCAGCCAGTACGTAACGCGCTCGTCTTTGAGCTCCACGCGCGACGGCTGCTCCAGCGGATAGTAGCGTCCGAGATCTTCAATGAAGCGCCCGTCCCGCGGGCTGCGTACGTCCGCTGCCACGATAGCCCATATGGGCAGCTTTTTGCGACCCATACGCCGCAGCCTGAGTTTTACCGCCACCTTGGTTTACCCCCTTTGTTGTTGTTATCGAACCATCTGCATGAGCTGCTGGATGCCGACTTGCTGGCCTCCTCTGCGCATTCTCAAAGCGCTCTTCATCATCGCGCGCACCATGCGCAACTGCTTGAGCACATCGTTTACGTCCCGCACTTTTACGCCGCTGCCTCGGGCGATTCGCCGGCGGCGGCTAGCAGTGATGATCTGCGGTTTGCGACGCTCCTCTATAGTCATAGACAAAATGATGGACTCCATGCGGCGCAGCGACGCTTCTTCTTGCTCTGGATTGTCCGTCCCCTTGCGCTGCCCTGGCACCAGAGACATCATGTCTGACAGCGATCCTATGCTCCGCAGGTGCTGCAGCTGGACAAGAAGATCCTGAAAGTTGAATTGATTCTTGCGGATCTTTCTGCGCATCGCCTTTGCCTGCCGCGCATCGACCTGCTTTTGCACCTTTTCTACCAGCGTCACCACATCGCCCATGCCCAGGATGCGCCGGGCCATGCGGTCAGGATGAAAGGCGGACAGCTGGCTCAGCTTTTCCCCGGTGGAAGCGTACTTTATCGGCTTTTTGACCACCGATCGAATGGAGAGCGCTGCGCCGCCTCGCGTGTCCCCATCGAGCTTGGTGAGGACAACGCCGCTGAAGTCGAGCCTCCTGTTAAATGCCTTGGCCGTCCTTACCGCATCCTGCCCCGTCATGCTGTCGACGACGAACAGAATCTCCGACGGCTTGACGGCACGCTTGATGGCGATGACTTCCTCCATCATCGCACTATCGACGTGCATACGCCCTGCAGTGTCGATAATCACGACGTCGCGAGCGCTCTTGCGTGCGGCCACCACCGATTCGCGGGCCACGCGGGGCGCATCCTGCACTATCGCTCCGAACTCGTCCGTCACCGAATGGGTCGCAACGCCTACCTCATTGCCCAGCATGCGCAGCTGCTGCACCGCGGCTGGCCGGTATACGTCAGCGGCTACCAGTAACGGCGCCCTACCCTGCCCCATCAGGTACAGCGCAAGCTTACCGCAGAACGTGGTTTTGCCCGATCCCTGCAGACCCGCCACCAGTATTACAGTTGGCGGTGGAGGTCTGAACTTTATCTCCTGATTGGTGCCTCCCAGGAGCGCCACCAGCTCGTCGTAGACGATCTTTACCAGTTGCTGACCTGGAGCCACAGACCGGAGTACCTCTTCGCCGAGCGCTTTGTCATGCACACGGTTGGTGAAGCTCCGCGCCACCTGGTAGTTTACGTCCGCCTCCAGAAGCGCACGCCGCACCTCGCCCATCGTCTCAGCGACGTTAATCTCGGTGATACGTCCCTGACCGGAGAGGCTCTTGAGTGCTCCCTCGAGCTTGGATGTGAGGCTGTCAAACATGAGTGCGGTCCCCGTAATTCGGAAACGGTGAACGGGCTATATTCAGTTCACTCTAACGATGGATCCCCCGAAAGGGTTAATTCCTCGTCTTGTTACGCATAATTTTCACAACCGGTTTCTTTGGCGACGTCAAATGCGACAGCCCATAAGCGAACGCTTCGCGCGCGGTGCCGTGCCTATCGCGCCTCGCTTTCGCTGCAGGAGCACAGGCGCCTGAGCCGTCGGATATGTGCGCGCCTAGCGCGGCTTGCGGAGCTGGAGGCAGCCCGTGTAGTGCACATTTTCTGGCCCATGGTAGGCCGGCGTGAGGTGGATGTGCGCCCGATCATTATGTATCTCTGTGCATTGGGCAAGGAAGTGGTGCTGCCCGTGATGGCGGGTCCACCCGGTGCACCCGAGCTGCTTTCGGTGCCATTCACCTATGAGGCCGCGCTAGTGCCTGGGCGCTGGGGCGTTATGGAGCCACGCACCGGCACGCCAGTGCCGCGCTCGGCGATCGATCTGATTATCGCGCCAGCGCTTGCCGTCACGCGCCAGGGAACACGCGTGGGGTATGGTGGCGGCTACTATGACGCGCTTTTGACCGGAATGCGTACCGACACGGTATGCCCGGTATTCGATACCTGCCTTTTCGACGACCTAACTCCCGAGCCACATGATGTGCCTGTGCAACGGATTGTCACAGAGACCCGTACGATCACATGTTCATGATCAGAGCACCGGCATCCCACCCATGGTGAACAGAAGTGCCCGGATGTCGTACGCTATTGCAGGCGTGCCGCGGCAGGCTGGACACCGAAGAGCCCACACACGACCACTAGCGAACCATCGGACAAGCAATGAAGACCAAAGTCGGGCAGCGCTTCCGGGAGGTTGAAGAGTTTGAAGTGGGGGATGGCACCGGGGAGGATGAACAGCTCACAGCTCAGGAGCTTGAGGAAGTACTGTTCGAGCCGGTACAGGAAGAAGTGCCGGATGCCCTAAACCTGCCCGTGGTGTCTGGCCTTGCGCTATTCGCCATTTGCCTGCTTTACCTTTTGCAGCTCGTTAGATTGCTGCCGTCGGGGGTAGATCTCACCGACTTGGTAACGGCGCTTATCCTGATTGCCGGTGGCCTCGTCGTGGGCATGGGAACGGGTGTGCTGGGTCGCGGCGCGTCGTCTAGGCGCTCTTCTCGCAAGACTACACGCAAAAAGCGCAAAAAGCGCGCGGCAGCCGCGAAGGCCATGAAGCAGCCTCGACGCCTTAGAAAGGCATCTGGCAAGAACCGGAAGATTCTTGGTGTTTGCGGCGGTCTGGCGGATTACTTCGGCATCAGTGCAACTGCGCTGCGCATTGTGCTGTTGATATCCGTGATTCCGACGAGCGGAGCATCCATCCTGGGTTATCTGGGTTTTGCGATGGTGATGCTGGGACCTGAAAACCCAGATACAGAGTCTTCCTAAGTGATCCGGTAGGGCATTGCGCCGCGTAACCTACCTCCATGCCTACTCGTAGCAACAGACAGTCACCTGATCTGAGGCCCCGAGCATGAAAAGACTGACCAAGTCCGTGGACCGCAAGCTGTTTGGCGTCTGCGGCGGTGTAGCCGAATACTTTGATGTAGACCCGACATTCGTCCGCCTAGCAACGATCACGCTGTTGGTGCTTGGCGTCGGGTCACCGGTAATGATTTATCTGGTTATGGCGCTGGTGATGCGCGACGAGTGACGCTTGCCAGTGTGGCAGCCCGTCGGGCTGCGAGAAGTAGAAGAAAGAGCCCGTTGCGGCACAACTGGCGGCGCCTCTAGTAGTTTTGGCCGTAGCATTTGCTCCAGCTGCCCCGCTCCCATGGCGCTAACACACGATCCAACCTGCATCCTGGTTACCGGAGGTGCCGGCTTTATAGGATCGAATTTTCTGCTGCGCATGGTGCCACGCTATCCAGAGACACACTTTGTGAACCTGGACAGATTGACCTACGCCGGTAACCTGATGAACTTGCGCAGCATTGAGAAATCTGCCAACTATACATTCGTTCGCGCAGATGTGACCGACAGCGAGCTTTTGGCCACACTGTTCGCGCGGCACAAGTTCACCAGTGTGGTGCACTTCGCTGCCGAAAGCCATGTGGATCGGTCGATAACCGCACCACTGGCGTTTGTCCGATCCAACACGCTGGGGACGGTCACGCTGCTCGAAGCAGCACGAGCTGCATGGTCAGATGTAGCACACGCTGCGCATGCGCGCCGATTCCTGCATGTTTCCACCGACGAGGTCTACGGATCGCTTGGGGCCGACTCGTTCTTCACGGAGCATTCTCCCTATGACCCGCGCTCGCCGTATTCTGCATCAAAAGCGAGTGCAGACCATTTTGCACGCGCCTATGCCCATACCTACGGGCTCCCTGTCTGCATCTCCAACTGCTCCAACAATTACGGTCCGTACCAATTTCCAGAAAAGCTTATTCCGCTGGTGATCGCCCGGGCCTGCAGCCAAGAGCCTATTCCCATCTACGGCCAAGGTGATAACGTCAGGGACTGGCTGCATGTCGCCGACCACTGTGACGCGCTCGATCTGATATTGCGCAATGGACAGCCGGGCGATACGTACCTCGTCGGAGGGAGCAGCGAATGCACAAACCTTAGCCTTGTTCGGATCATTCTGGATCTCGTGGATGAAGGCTTAGGGCACCCTTCTGGCCATTCGCACCGGCTGATCACCTTGGTGACCGACCGTCCCGGTCACGACTTCAGGTATGCCATTGACGCGAGCCACCTGCGCCAAGCGCTCGGCTGGCGGCCTCGCTATTCGCTTACCGAAGGTATGCGACAGACTGTGGCCTGGTATCTCGATAACATGGATTGGCTCCAAAGCGTAACCGACCGCTCGTACCGGGATTATTTCCAGGCGCAGTATGGCCAGCTCTAAGCGGGGCAAGCTGCTGCTCTTCGATATTGACGGCACGCTGCTCACCTCCAGTGGCATAGGTCGTCGCCTCATGGATGAGACGCTAGAGCACCGTTTCGGTCCTTTAGTGTCCTGCGCCGGCATCCCATTTTCAGGAAGAACCGATCTGGAGATTGTGACCACGGCCCTACGCCGAGGCGGTGTGCCTGAAGCCGACTTGGCGCATCAAGTGCGGTCCACGCTGCGGGCCTATGCACGGCG
This sequence comes from Rhodothermales bacterium, assembly GCA_958296045.1. GTDB lineage: Bacteria > Bacteroidota > Rhodothermia > Rhodothermales > Bin80 > CATQHT01. Next base: position 798,943 of record CATQHT010000002.1, on the reverse strand, counting down.
GGCCCGGGGCCGCATTCAGGCGGCGGATGTGCAGGTCCTGCCCGGCGTTCGGCACCTCTTGGCGCGCCTTCGCCGCATGGCGGGCGTGCAGCTCGGGCTGGTAACCGGCAACGTGCGAGAGACCGCTTATCTCAAGCTGAGGGCTGCTGGATTAGCAAAGCTTTTCCCTTTTGGTGCGTTCGGCGACGACCATGCCGTCCGCAAATGGCTCCCCGCCCTGGCCGTGCAGCGAGCGCATGCCTACAACGGTATCTTATACCACGGGCACGATGTCGTGGTCGTGGGAGACTCAGTTCTTGATGTCCGCTGCGGCCATCATGTCGGTGCCTTTGCAGTGGCGGTGGCCACCGGACTCACCGGTCGTGAGAAGCTTGCCTTAGAGGGGCCCCACCTGCTTCTTGACGACCTTTCTGACGCCGATGCATTTTGCGGAGCAGTGCTGGTCCAGGGCCAACTTCATTAAGGCGCACGCTTCAGGTTGTGCTGCTGCACCAGCATGTCCAGAATACTGCGGCAGGTCCGGTCGACTATAGTGTACACCAGCTCGAAATTGCCCTCAAAATAGGGGTCGGGCACCTCATGAGTGTCGGGATCTGGATCGTGCACGCTGAAACGGCTCACTTTCTGATGCAGGGCACCGCTACGGTCCAATAGCAGCATGTCTCGCTCCACGCTCCGATCCATGGCATACAGGTGATCAAAGCGTTTCAGGTCGTAACGACTGAGCTGTTGTGCACGCTGGCCATCCAGGTCGATGTCATGCGCTTTCGCGGTGCGCCGCATGCGCACATCCGGCTTTTCGCCGACATGCCAAGCCCCGATGCCAGAGGACTCTGCCTCGAAATGAGCTTCTAGCCCTTCCCTGCGCACCAGATCCTCAAAGATGCCTTGCGCCAGCGGACTGCGGCAGATGTTGCCGAGACACACAAACATTACCCGAACCGGTTTCAAGGGGATATCTCTCTATATGTGTTGCGACTGCTGCAGACTGTGGCTGCGTGCCTGATCCAGAAAACAAAAAATATACGCCCTCAGGCCGTTCCTTGCGCATCGCCCTACGGATGTCACACAGCGCCGCCGAACCGCCTCCTTACCCACGGGTCGCACCCTGGCTCTTGTGCCCATCCAGGTGCATTGCTACCCAATGCCCAGGTGGCATGCCGTGCCGCTGCGTAATAACACCTCCCTGTACCAGTGGTATTGGTCGGATCCTCCCCAGGCGCAATCCTAAGTACCTGAACCGGCCGCGGACCTGCGGGTTGAATGCCCCCGATTCATGGGGCATGCACTGCATTTACAGCAGCACGATTTTAATCCTCTCTGCAAGTCATAACGTTCGCATCAAAAGCACCTGCTGATGCCGCGCTTTTTGTCTGCCCGCTGACTTGGCTACTGGCATAAAGGGGCCGTTACGGCTGTTGCGGCAATCCACAGAACATGCCCGGCGTATCCGGCTCCGTTGCTCGCGTAGAGAGGTCCAAAGCATCGTGAATCGCGGTGCACGGCGCACAAGCACCCAGCCGTTGTCGCACGGCGGCGAAGAGCCGCTGCATGTAGCCGCGCGTGTGGTGCTGACAATGGTGTGCTACGGTTCGTTTATCCGGTCCGCACCTCGATGACGCCACCCAAGGCCATTTCTCTCAAGCTCGTTCCAACCCGGCGGACGCAGGTTATGGATGTGGTATCGGCCATGGAGTCCCAAAGTAACGGCGTGCTGACACCGTACCAGAAGCTACTGTATTGCTCTATGCACACGACGGCAGGCTACCTGGACCCGGTGATGGCCGCAAAGCTGGAAGACCGCCGCGACGCAGTAGAAGCCGTCGTGCAGTCTGCGAAACGGTTGTTTCCCAGTGGCGCTCCGTACTGGCATGACCGCATGCATCTGAGGTCGGAGCTGAGCGATGAGCAGAAGCTACGCGAGCCGCACAACGCTGACTCGCACCTAGTCTACATCTCGATGGGGCTAGGCAGTGCGGTCACCTATGACAACGACCCTGAGCGGTCAGTATTCTTTGTAGATCTCGACGGCACATGCAACGGCTTGCATCGCCAGCGACGCTCCGTCATTGTTGGCTACAACACCCAGGAGTGTGTGCATGAAGTTACAGTCGACATGCCGATGCCGGACAAGCCGGTGGTATCGGTCAACCTTGCGGACCTGATGCACCGGAGTGATTTCGATCTTGAATCGCTGCTTGTTCGCCACCGCGTGCGTGCGGGGACTGTAGTGCTGATGCTGGGGGACGACGAGGAGCATGTGGGCCTTACGGTCAACGAGTTTGAGCCGCTGCTTATCGAGAACGACCTAGCCGGCGTGCTGGACAATCCCATCCATTACATGAAGAAAGAGGCACAGGGTATTGTGCAGGATCCCCGCTCTCTTCCCAAGCGCGCCAAGAAGTACCTAACGCACGACCTCATGCAGATCATTAACGAGATTGTGGCCACGGTTGGACGCCACACTTCCATCCTGCACCGTGTCATTGAGCGCCTGGGGCGCAGCACTCCTTACCTCGAGCGGGTCATAGAGTATGTGGCAACCACGTCCGCGTCGCGCTGGATGGGGCTGAACCGATCAATATCATTGCTTGCAGGTGACCTGGACGAAGGTGGTGACCGCGGGCTGGTGATGGGCACTTACCAGAGTCCTATCCTGATTCAGTGGCGCCGGCCTCAAGTCCCCTCGCGCAAGATCCGTGTGCAGCTGATGCGATTCGCGTAGCGCTGCCGAATACAGATGCAGACCCTATGTGGAGCTGCCGACTTAGCTACAGGGGACCAAACGCTCCACCGAGCGCATCAGATCAGTGACCGCGACTGGCCGCCATCCACGTTAAGGCAGGCGCCGGTCACAAGGCTGGCACGATCGGAGAGTAGAAACGTGGCCGCATCCGCCACCTCCTCTGCGTGCCCGAAGCGACCGATAGGCAGGTTCTGCGCCACGAAGGCCTTCATGCCCTCCGGGTCACTCTGAACACGACGGTCCCATGACCCGCCTGGAAACCGTATCGAGCCCGGTGCAAGACAGTTGACGCGGATATTTTCTGGAGCAAGCTCGAGCGCCATAATCTTGGCGGCGCTGATTAGGGCCGACTTTGTCGCGTTATATATCGAAAGGCCGGGTCCGCCCGCTTCGCGCCCGAAGATGGATGCCACAAACAGTATCGCGCCTCCGCCTGTCTGGCGCATCTGTTTGATGGCTGCACGTGAGCATCGGACGTGGACATTCAGGTTGAGGTCCAACACGGCTTGCCAGTCCTTGTCGGTGGTGTCCGCAAACATTCCGCGCCGGTTGCCGCCGACGTTGTTTACCAGCCGATCCACTTTGCCGAAGGTGTCTGCCGCCTGCTTGATGAGGTCTTCCGGCGCTCCCGGCCTGGTCAGGTCCATAGGTACCGCCAGCACCTGTACCCCGGCGGCCCGCATCTCGTCTGCGGCTGCGTTCAGCGCGCGTGCTGACCGAGCGCAGACTGCCAGGTGGCAGCCCTCTTGGGCCAGCCCCTGGGCGATATATTTTCCAAGGCCCCGGCTGGCGCCTGTGACGACCGCGACTTTGTCCTTCAGCTGCAGATTCATGGATACGATAACAGAGGAGGTTGGGGAACACGAGCAAGCAGCAGCTTATACGGGCCCGCGGGCACAAGGAACCCACACTGCGCCCAACCCATAGGCAACCACTGCCTGGGCGCGATGGTACATACAGTTGCGTCGCATTATCTTTAATGGCTGGTCGCTGCGCGCTCACCATGGGGCGAAACCCGGCCATTTAGCCGCGCAGCTAGCCTTTTGTCACCCCAATGCTATGCTAATGATGTACGGCAACATCTTTCCATGCTTGTTGGATACTGCCCGCGCGTGGGTGTATCCGACGAACGCTCCAATCAGCGCTGCGAGGCAGCAGCAGCTAGTCGCAAGGCTTCGTGCATTCGCCCGCGGATGGCGTTCGCATGGCAGATCCACGGTAGCGGACTTTGCGGTACTTGAAAACCGATTCGTCGTGGCAGGGGGTGCACTGCGAAGCGATGGTGAGCTGTCTGGCTGCAGCATAGATAGCCTAACACGCGCCATATCGGAAGCGGCCGGGTCGCTGGACATCATGTTCCTTTCGCCGCTGTACGTTTTCTATGTCGGCACAGATGGCGCCGTGCACGCTAATACGCGGGGAGCATTCAGGCACCTAGTGGCTTCCGGGGCGGTCGGCCACGACACGACCGTCTTTGACCCGGGCATTACCGCTGTGGGATCTTTGCGCCAGGGAGCCTTTGCCTTGCCCTTTGGCGACTCATGGCATGCGCGCGTTTTTCGGCGCCGGGCTGCCGCTTTGGCGTAGTAATCCCGCCTGTGCGCCGTGGCCGCCTTGCCCCAACGATACCCAGCTGGCAACGGCACGGATACGCGGTCCGGCTCAGAGCTGAGCTCCGAGCGCCGCGAGCTTATACTAAGCGTGGTGTTCCTGGCGTTCTGGCTGGCGCTGGGAACGGTCACGTACTCCCTGATGGAGCATTGGTCGGTTCTGGACGGCCTATACATGAGCTTCATCACGCTTACTACTATTGGCTATGCCGAAACGCATGACCTTTCGGATGCGGGTCGGATCTTCACCATCTTTTTTGCCTTTATTGGCATCGGCATCGCCGCCTTTGGCGCCACGCGTGTAGCGCAGCAGCTGATTTCTGCGCCCAAGCTTCGCCAGCGGCGTCTGGCACGACAGATCAGGCAAATGACGGATCACTTCATCGTTTGCGGCTATGGACGTATTGGCCGCCAGGTATCACATGACCTGTTAGCGGCGGGCAAAGAGGTCGTAGTGGTGGACCGTAGAGACGAGCGGATACAGCAGCTGGCTGAACAGCGTATCCCTTACACGGAGGGAGATGCTACGCAGGAATCCACGCTGCTGGCGGCAGGCATCCGGCAGGCCAAGGGACTCATCACGCTATTGCCCGAGGATTCCGTGAACGTGTTTGTCACGCTGATGGCTCGCGACCTAAACCCGGACCTTTTCATCTTAGCACGCAACACGTACGAGACCAACCGGCATCGCCTGCTGCAGGCGGGCGCCACTCAGGTCGTCGCTCCAACCAGGATCGGCGCCATTCGCATGGCTCAGGTGATTCTGCGTCCCAGGGTGGATAAGTTTCTGACGCATGTGCTCAAGGCGGATGACAGCGGCCTCACCATGGACGAGGTTGTCGTTCAGCCCGGCTCACCTCTGGCTGGCAAGACGCTGGCGTCGGCGCGGTTTCGTCAGCATTTTGAGGCGATCGTACTCACAATTATTCATGCCGCTACGGGCGAAATGAATTTCAATCCTGGCCCTCACGACCCCATCAGCCCGGGTGACGCGCTCATTGTTATGGGCAGTCAGGAGATGATCAACGCTCTTATCGAGAATGGCTGTACCGCACGCCCCAGTTGAGGAAAACCGCGGGAGGAAAACCAACTATTGCCGTTTTCGGAAGCGTATGGAGGCGTTCAGTCATCACCCAACAGTCCTTGGGCCCGTGCATGGAGCGCGTAATCGGCCCATAGGATGCGGCTACACGCAGGCCATGCTCCCATCGAACGCCTTGGTGTAAACGAATGTACTAACGACCCTTCCATTAGCGGTGCGGGACCTAGACTTAGTTCTTGTGCCGCCGCGATAGCTTGGATCTCTACGGACGGTAGTTCAGCTTGCTGCTGCGCTCTGCGGATAGACCCGTCGGTGGTCTATTGCTATTATTTGTGGGCGCAGAGTTTCAATCGGAGTCGCCGCGAGTCATCGGGGGAGCGATCTGCGCAGCTGCCGGTGCCTCCGTGCTCCCCGAGTCAGGCTATGAGGAACTCATGTGATCGAGAAAGGCTGGTGAAGACGATGGTCCGTCCCCCACAGCACGATACCGAAAACCAGTTTACAATTGCGCAATCTCCGAACATCCCATCGCTTGCAAAGGGTTTTGCAGCTCGCTCATGGGGCTACACACCTTATGTAAGCACCGCTTCCACGTTGGTGCGCCCGTCTAGTACCAACTAAGATTGGCGCACGACCCGGCGGGAGAAAACACGACATCTAGAGGCCATACTGAGACCTAGGCTTAGACCGAGAGCGAAAGTCGCGGAACTGCTGCTGGATCCTGCCGTTGGTGGGTCCTAACGATACGTTGAACTTCCTACCCTTACTGCTTCCGGTTATCTCTCGCCCGCGGTTCTTCGTGAATCCAAAGAGGCTGACGTCGCTGGCGGGAAGGCCGAAATAGAGGATGTACGCATGAAAAAGGAAGAGCGCCTGGGGACCGGTGCGTTTGGCCAAGGTGGCTCCCACGATCTGCAGATGGAGCGTGATCAAATGCTCCACTTAGCAAATGTGACTGCCCAACTCTTGGTCGACCGCATAGAAAATCTTCCCAGGGAACGCGCCTGGGAAGGAGACTTCAAAGAAACACTCGAGGAGCAGTTCATGCAGCCGCCTCCAGAGGATGGGCGACCAGCCGCGGAGGTGCTGACTAGGGCCGCAAGACAAGTCTTGCCCATTGCAGCCCGCATTGATCACCCACGCTTTTTCGGCTTTGTACCGTCCTCGCCCACTTGGCCTGGAGTGCTGGCCGACTTCCTGGCCTCGGGATACCATGTTAATCAGTGTACTTGGCTCACATCGAGTGGCCCCAGCCAGTTGGAGTTGGTGGTTATCGACTGGATTCGGCGCTGGATTGGCTACCCAAAGGGTGCAGGCGGACTCTTGACTAGCGGCGGCTCCGTCGCTGCGATCACGGCCTTGGTGGCGGCGCGCGAGGCGACGATTTATACCAGCCACCAGACCGTCTACATGAGTGATCAGACCCATAGCGCCCAGATTCGAGCGGCCAGGGTGATCGGTATACGGCCAGCAAACATTCGCCTAGTTGCGAGCGATGGCCGCTTCCGCCTGGACATGGAGGCACTCGCCCGCGCCGTGGCCCGTGACCGTGTTTCTGGACTCAATCCCATCGCAGTATGCGCCAATGCCGGAACGGGAAGCACCGGCGCTATTGACCCCTTGGGGGAAATGGCGGACTTCTGCGAGGCTGAGGACCTCTGGCTCCACGTCGATGCCACGTACGGCGGCTTCGCGGTGCTCACGGAGCGTGGCCGACGACTGCTCGACGGAATGGAGCGTGCTGATTCAATCGGTCTTGACGCCCACAAGTGGTTTTTCCAACCCTATGAAGCGGGCTGCCTTATGGTAAAAGATGTGACTAGGCTCGAACGTACGTTTGGGATCTCTCACGACATGCTGCAAGACACGATCTGGGGCTCCAGGCATCCCAATTTTTCGGATCGGGGGCCCCAAATAAGCCGCTCGGTACGTGCCCTGAAGATCTGGGTTTCGGTGCAGACATTCGGGATGAGAGCATTCAGGAAAGCCATCTCGAACGGGATGGAATTGGCCGCCCAGGCCGCGGCCTACGTTCAGGACAGCCCGATACTGGAGATCCTGAACCCCGTATTACTGGGGATCGTCTGCTTCCGAGTTAATCCCGGGGATACCAGTCTCGATGCGTCGACCCTTCGAGAAATCAATCAGCACGTTCTCGCAAACATCTTTTGGAAAGAGGACGCCTTCATGTCATCCACACTGCTCCACGGCATATTCTCGCTCCGGCTCTGCATCCTCAACTACGCCACCACCTGGGATGATGTGCGAGAAACGCTTGAAGCGGTCGAACGGTACGGCCAAGAAGCGGTGGACAGGTATGGAGGGTAGGTTCGGCGGCCAACCACTGCCCCCTCCTGGCCCTGCCACAATCTCCCTAAGAATTGCGCACCACCAATTCTAAGGCCATTTGCAGGGGGAGGTAAGCAAATACGAGGGGTACTTCGGGAGACGCGTTGGCTCGTTACCGAACCTTGATGGGTCGGGGCCCGGCTGGGTCGCCCCTATGGCCAGGAGTGCTTCGAGCGTGCATGTGAACATGCAATGGCCCTCAGCACGCCCTACTACACTCAAAAAGCATCGGACTTATACTCAACTCAAGAATGGTCTTGATCTACGGCCGTTGAACACGAGGCCATTGCACACGGTGCAGCATGACATTATTGGAGGCGCAGCTAACTGAGATATTCATTCCAATGGCCACAGCACCGCGGTGGACCAATGCTTACGCACCCCACCCCTGAAAAGCTCGAGGAGCTGCGTCTTACGAGCGTGGTCAGGGCATTGTGTGGACAATTGACGCAGCCCAACTTTCTTGAGCGTGTCGGCCTGATGCGCTGGTTTATGCGCGCATGAACCAAACGGGCATCGGCATCGTAACATGAACGAACACCAAGTCAATACTGCCCAGCAATGTCGATCAAGTCACGCATAGCCGCCTTGCTGTGGGTGGCAACCCTGACTGCCTTACCCGCGTTCGGACAAGGAGGATACATAGATCAGGATGCCGTCGCAGGCGTGCTAAACCTGCGCGCAGAGAGCCTGGAAGACATTCCCGAGGTCTTTTACGAATACCATGTGTTGCAAGACGAGCGAGGCAACAGCGCCATGGCGCGCAACGCCTTTTACCGGCTCATCGGGGATGGTAATGCCAATGTCGGGAGACAACGTGCAGAGCTCGTGCAGATGCTCAACCGACGCATCATGCAGGCCTTTGCAGTCGGTGATACCATCATCATGCCTACACGCTTTGACCTGGATTTTCGGGCCTACTCCCCTTTTCCCAGGTATTACAACGGCGGACGTGACTTCGACAAGCTGTTCGTCATGGACAAGACAATCCAGGCGTTTGCCGCCTACGAATACGGGAGACTGATGCGCTGGGGCATTATCAACACGGGCAACCCCGACGAATCGCCGACGCCCTTCGGGCGCTACAACTTCAACTGGCAGGAAGAGATGCGCGTCTCGTCCGAAAGCCCTCCCGGCGAACCCTGGGAAATGTACTGGGTTTTGAACTTTCATGCCAATGGCATGCATGTGCACCAATACGAGATGCCCACGGGCGGCCCCATGAGTCACGGCTGTGTGCGACTCGTAGATGCAGACGCAGAATGGGTATACCGCTGGGCAGATACCTGGACTACCACCAGCTCGTCGAAAGGGATCGCATCAGTCGGCGCCAAAATTTTGGCCCAGGGCACCGTAGTGCTGGTGATAGGTGAAGAGCCCCGCGGCAAGCCGCAGCCGTTCGCGTTCGGACCGCGCTACCCGTCGCTTAAGCCTGTAGAGCTTCCACTACATCCGTACGACATTCCGCCAGGCACCGACCAGCAGCGACGCTTTGATGCGATCAGGATGCAGCAGTCTGGGTAAAGTGCCTGACTGCGCTGTGCCTACCGGATAAGGCTGAACAGGCGACCGAAGCGCACCTTGCTTGCCAGCGAACTGGCCTGGTCATCCCACGAGAAATAGACCATCACGGCCTTACCTACCACATGGTCAAACGGCACAAATCCCCAGAAGCGGCTGTCCTCTGAGTTGTCCCTGTTATCGCCCATCACGAAATAGTAGTTCTGCGAAAAAGTATACGTGTCCGCAGGCTCACCATCTACTAGATACTGATCTTCGACCTGACTTGTCGTGTGCCCCTCATAACGCGTGATGACGGTCTCGTACATACGCCAGTTCACTTCGGTAAGTGGGACCGTCATCCCCTCGCTGGGAATCAACACCGGCCCGTAGTTGTCGGGCGTGTAGCCCACGCCGCCAGGGTACATATGCGTCGAGTATCCAGAGCTCTCGCGTGCAATGGCGGGAGTGACCCGGTCCACATAGGATAGCTCACGCAGCCTGGTGACAGCTTCTTCGGTAGCCAGCACACGCACCACGGTGGGGTTAACCGTCGGCACTACCTCATCGATGCCAAGCTCACCCAGGCGGGCACTGGGCAGCTGCACGCGCGCATCCGTCTTGTACGCATACCAGTGCTGCTGCATGTTGGCGCCCAATGGCTGGGACTCTCCATTGATGTGCACCACTTTACGGACCACAGCCAGGGAATCTCCCGGCAGGCCGACCACGCGCTTGATGTAGTGCATCTTGCGATCAATGTGGGGTTCGTCATCACCGGGCCAATTGAAGACCACCGCGTCGCCACGCTTGACGGACGTAAATCCTGGCAATCGCGTCCATGGCAACTCCAGGCCACGTATATATATGAAGGAAAACGGAATCCCCAACGTGATCGGAGTACGCGTACCATAATGCAGCTTGGAGACGAACAGGTAGTCACCTACCAACAAGCTGTTCTCCATCGATGGTGTGGGGATGCGAAACAGATCGAAAAGAAGAGTCCGGACGATCACCATGAAGATGATCGCGAATACCATGGCGTCCAGCCACTCCCGCAGAACGCTTTTCTTTTTGGCCGGCTTCTTGCCCGGCTTCCTGCCACGCTTGGCAGCACGCTTGGCAGCACGTGCTTCACGCAGCTTGCGCCGCTCTGCCCGAGACTTTGGACCACCTGCGCCACCAGAGGAGGAGCTCTGCGAAGAGTCTGAAGCCTCGCGCGAAGGGTCCGAATTGCCAAGTGCTGAGTCAGTCACGTCCCTCTTGCTAATTTGGTTGTTGTGTTAAGGCTCTTCAGGCGGTAGCTTGGGCCGGCCATGCGCCAGATCGGGCCGCGGGATCGGCTCCGCGAAGAATGCCTCACCGTCGTAACCCGTACGGTACCATCGGTCGACCACCTGATCGAAAAAGTAGTCCACGAATGGCTCATATGGCGCCTCGCGCACCACTCGCCCCAACAGCGACTGGCGAAGTACATACAGCTGCTCCCGATATTGATGATCTGACGCTAACACCACGCCATGGTCATGGGGACCATTGGCATCCATCACAATCACCGGGATACTGTCGTTCACAATGAACCAGTACTCGAACTGCATACTCTCTCCGTGCTGTCCAGCGACCGCTGACTCCACAACCGTCTTGGTGGGCGCTCCGAATGCGCTCTGCATCCTTGAGCGGATGCGCGGCGTTACCGTAGTGTCTATCGGGGTCAGGTAGTCGTTCCCCACGTACGCCATATTGGCATTGCTGAACAGCGCTTGGTGCTTCAGCCTCTCTTTGGAGCCTATCAGCTGCCACGAATGAACCTGTCCCGCCCATGGCTCCAGAGGCGGAACCTTGGAGGCCGCCTGAGGCATCTGCGCCAGGACCCACGCCCCAAAGGTGTCGGACGGCACCGCAATATGATCCAGCGGAGCCGGAAGTACCATGGCTCCTTCGCGCGCCACAAAGCGCCTGAACTCTAACGCGAAGCGCGCTCGGGAATACACCCATCCCAGCTCCTCCTTCGCTATCGGGGTCCCCTGCAGCAGGGCTTCGGCCGAAGAAGGTACCAAGCATGTCAAGGCAAGCACCCCCAAGGCACCCCCCAGTTTCCAGGGTCGCGTACGGGATATCTGAGGCGGCCCACGCACGTTACTGCCCCATGGACAACACCGCCAGGAAGGCCTCCTGCGGCACTTCAACGCTGCCCACATGCTTCATGCGCTTCTTTCCCGCCTTTTGCTTTTCCAGCAGTTTACGTTTCCGGGTGATATCACCCCCGTAACACTTCGCTGTCACATCCTTGCGAACTGCGCGCACCGTGGTGCGCGCGATAACCCTGCTACCGATCGCCGCCTGAATCGCCACCTCAAACATCTGCCGCGGGATCAGCTCTTTGAGCCGCGACGTCAACTTGCGTCCCATCTCAAACGCTTTGCTGCGGTGAACTATTGCCGACAAGGCATCCACCGGGTCCCCGTTGATCAAGATATCCAGCTTGACCAGATCGCTGCGCCGGTACTCCGCAACCTCGTAATCGAAGGAAGCATATCCGCGACTGAGGCTCTTCAGCCTGTCGTAGAAATCAAAAATGATCTCTGCGAGCGGAAGAAAATACTCCAGGCTGACGCGCTCTTGATCCAGGTAGGTCTGGTTTCTGAATTCACCCCTACGGTCCTGGCAGAGCTTCATTAGGTTTCCGATATAGTCTGCAGGCGTAATCACCTCGGCCTTCACATATGGCTCGCGAATATGATCGAGCATGTTTCCGCGGGGCACATGGTTCGGATTTTCGACCACCTTGACAGCACCGCCTGTGAGTACGACCTCATACTTAACGTTCGGAAGCGTGGTGATAATGTCCAGATCAAACTCGCGATCCAGCCGCTCCTGCACGATCTCCATATGCAGAAGCCCCAGAAACCCAACGCGAAACCCGAAGCCTAGCGCCGCAGAAGTCTCTGGCTCATATCCGATGGCGGAGTCGTTGAGCTGCAGCCGCTCCAGTGATGCACGCAGATCCTCAAAATGCTCTGTGCTGGAGGGATACACACCCGAAAACACCATCGGCTTTACCTCGCGGAACCCTACTATAGGCTCGCTGGCCCGCCGACGCGCGTGCGTGATGGTGTCTCCAACGCGCGTATCCCGTACGTCCTTGATAGACCCAATCACATATCCTACATCCCCGGCCTGCAATTCCTTTGCGGGCTGCATCCCTAGGCGCAGAAAGCCGATCTCTTCCGCAGCATACGTCCGCTCTGCAGCCATGAAATAGATCTCATCACGGTGCCGGAGCGTCCCTTCGAAGACGCGCACATACGCCACAGCTCCCCGGTACTGATTGAATACCGAGTCAAATATGAGCGCGCGCAAGGGGGCCTGGCTGTTGGCAGCCGGAGGCGGCACCCTTCGGATCACGGATTCCAACAGCGTGTCGACTCCCTGCCCTGTCTTAGCACTGATTGCCAGCACATCCTCGGCGGGCTCGCCGATAAGGTTCTCCACTGACATTGCCACCCAGTCTGGACGGGCGCTTGGTAGATCCACCTTGTTGAGCACAGGGATGATTTCTAAGTCGTGCTCGAGCGCAAGGAACAAGTTGCTAATCGTTTGCGCTTCGATACCCTGGGCCGCATCGATCACCAGCAGCGCACCTTCGCAGGCCTTAAGCGCGCGCGACACCTCATAGGTGAAGTCCACATGGCCGGGTGTATCAATCAGGTTCAGCGTGTACAGGTGGCCGTCGGCTGCCGTGTACTGCATCTGAATGGCATGGCTCTTTATTGTGATGCCGCGCTCCCGCTCAAGGTCCATGGAGTCCAGCACTTGGTCCTGCATATCCCGATGTGCAACCGTTCCGGTGATTTCCAGGAGCCGATCCGCAAGCGTGCTCTTGCCGTGATCTATGTGGGCAATGATGCAGAAATTCCTTATGCGGCTCTGTTTTGTGGACATTCTATCAGCAGCTTCGCCGCAGTGTTACGCTTGTGATAGTGGCCTGAGGCGGCGGATCCATAACAGGCCTGTAGCTGATTCCGATCGCTGGGAAGGGTATGCCGGGACTACCCACCTAGCGAGGCCCACGATGGCCGCATACGTGGGAACCGCAGACAGGTGCCGAGGCGCGGCGAGTTCGAATGGCGAGGCTTCCGGCACTATGTCTCCCACACTTGCCTCGCTCACAGCGAATGCCGACGCCATCGGCAGCCCAAAGGCTTACCGAAGGGCTTTGGCAGGCCGCACGATCCGCCTTCCGCACCGGCGCAAGTGGGAAGACGCGCATTGTGGACCAGGTGCTTCCAGTAGCGTATCCGCGCCTCATCCGCTGTCTGGCACGTCGAGCTTACCCAAGATGGTGCCAGCCAGCAAGACACGCTCCACGACCTGGAGCTTCGTACCGCCGAGTTGCTCATCTTTGCGTGCTACGCACACGATTCTTTGAATTTTCCCAGCAGCACTGTTTTGGCATTTCTGGCGCCCGGGCCCGAGAATCACAAAGTCCCCGCAGGAGCTGCGCCCGCAAGGACCCATGTGCCCTGGAGAGGACTCGAACCTCCACGCCCGTTTGGGCACAGCATCCTGAATGCTGCGCGTCTACCAGTTCCGCCACCAGGGCCTGTGCGCCGTGAACCCCAATCGCGACCCGCTGGTTCCGTAACCGTAGGTGGAACCCAACTTTGCATGTCTCGGTTTGAGGGCGCTACACCGCGTGGATGGTAGCGACACTCCTCGGTAGCTCAATGGTAGAGCATGCGGCTGTTAACCGCAGGGTTGTAGGTTCGAGTCCTACCCGGGGAGCATCGATCCGGCCGCGGTTCTGGTGCCCCTGAGTGACTGTTCAGTCCGCAGGCAATGCGCGTATGGACTGCGTGGAGAACCCCCCATCCACCAGCAGCGTCTGCCCTGTGATGTACCTGCTGGATTCTGAGGCCAGAAACACGACGGCACCATCCAGGTCTGTCTGCCGTCCAGGCCGCCCCAGCGGGATTCGAGACTTCAGGGTTCGGACCCATGATTTGTTGTCGTAGAGCGCTTCATTGAGGGCGGTCTTGAACCAGCCCGGCGCGATACAATTGACGGTGATGCCATGGCGGCCCCACTCATCTGCTAGTGACATGGTGAGCTGTTTCACGCCCCCTTTACTGGCGCAGTAGGGCCCGAGGCCGGCATAGCCAGCGACACTCGTCAGCGAGCCTATGTTGATGATGCGTCCGTAACCCTCTCTTATCATGTGGCGCGCTACCGCCTGCGCAACGAAGAACGTTCCTCGCAGATTCGTTTCCAGGATGGTATTCCAGTCATCCCATGTAACATCCAGCGCGGGTTTGCGACGGTTGCACCCCGCGTTATTGACGAGGATGTCGATACGTCCATGGGCATCAATAGTCTCTTCGACAGCGGCTTCTATACTTGCCTGGCTGCGTACATCCATTTCCAGGCAGGTTACTTCGCGGGAATAGGAATAAAAGTCATTCTTCACGGCGTCCACGCGATTCTTGTCGCGACTTGTAATTGCCAGGAAGGCTCCGGCACCGGCCAGCGCGTTGGCCATGTACTTGCCAAGACCGCGGCTGGCGCCTGTCACGAGTGCAACTTGGCCGAAAAGATTAAACGGTTCGTGGTTCATAGCTGGTGGTCAGTTCAAGGAAGGAGGCGACCATGTCTCCCATGGCTCGCTGCAGAAGCATGCCGGCTGGGGTCACGCGCATGCCATTATGGATGCCATGCCAGCCAGAGCCTGAAATTACGCCTTGAATCTGGATCTCCATGCATGCCCTTGGCGCTGTGCGACTAATGATGGGGCGCAGGTTCGGTGGGCGCTTCCCAGCGGATCCTGGTGGATATCGGTCGGCCAGCAACGACGTCACGTCGGCGTAGATTCTATGGCACATTCCTAGTTCTGCCCTGTTTTCACTTTAGCAGCTTAACAACGAGCCCTCAAGGTGCATAGGGCGGGCACAGCTTGGCCCTCAGCCACGCGGTTACCTGACAAGTAGAGCATAGCCCCTCGCAACGGGGGTCCTGCAGCCTTTTGTGAAGGTATTGGCACTCCATACTGTCTGGGCAACCATCTGGCGATTTTCTGGTAAAATCAGCCAAAGATTGATCCCAACGGGGAAACAGGAAATGTATGCACCGAGAAAGAAGGAGTCATTCGCAATGCAGGTAACGATAGAAGACCGCCAAGTGGAATACTGATGGATCGTCCGTTCAGCGCATATCGCAAGGAGCTCCAGAGCAAGTTGGCCACAGGCGTGGCCAGGGAGCACACGTACCGTCCTACGCTGCAGCAGCTGTTGCAACAGCTCGGAGGGAAGGACATAACGGTGTTGAATGAGGCACAGCAGGTACAGCATAACGCTCCAGACTTTACGATACACCGGAAGGGCATCCCTATAGGGTACGTTGAGTGCAAAGACATCGGCACTGACCTGGACGCAGCCGAGCGTTCCAGACAGTTGCAGCGATACCGGAAGGCATTCAATAACCTGCTGCTGACAGATTATCTGAGTTTTCGATGGTATGTGGGTGGCGAGCACAAGACTACCGTGCGGCTGGGCGCAGTAACTCCCGCAGGCAGCGTCCAGACTGCGCCCAGTGAGCTGCATCCAGAGACGCTATTCCTCAACTTTTTCCAGCCTGCTACCCTTGAGATCAGAACGTCTCGGCAGCTTGCCCGGCACATGGCGAGCAGGGCCCAGCTTTTCAAGGAAACGATGGCCAGCATTCTCCGTGAGGAGCGGGACCGCGGTACATTCCGGGCGTTGTGTGAGAAGCTCAAAAAGGAGATGATCGTCGATCTCACAGATGAGGCTTTCGCGGACATTTACGCCCAGACGGCCGCCTATGCATTATTTGCGGCCCGGTGCCTGACGTACAACAACGGTCAGCGGGGATTTTCGAAAGGCGATGCGGTGCTGGGTTCCACCACCGATCTGCTCAGTCACTTCTTCGCCAAGATTGCCGGAAAGAAGACAGATAAGAGGCTGACTTGGATCGTGGATGAGCTGTTTCAACTGCTTGCTGGTGACTGGTTTGGTGAGATTCTGCAGGACCTTCGTGGCGGAGGGGAAACGGAGGACCCCGTGGTATACTTTTACGAGTACTTTCTGCGAGAATACGATCCGACACTGAAGGTGGAGAAAGGGGTGTTCTACACGCCTAAGCCGGTCGTTCAGTACATAGTACGCAGTGTCGATGCCTTGCTCGACAGCCATTTTGGGCTTTCCGACGGACTGGCAGATCAGCAGAGGGTCACGTATTCCGCGGTGATCAACGGCAAGCCGGAAGAACGAAGCACGGGCAGAGTGCTGGTGCTAGACCCTGCTACAGGCACCGGCACATTCTTGCGCGAGGTGATTGCTCTCATCCGCGAACGTGTGCTGGCGCAGGGCATGGCTGGCGCATGGCCAGAGTTTGCCCGTACACACCTGCTCGAAAGGTTGTACGGGTTTGAGCTGCTGGTCGCTCCGTATACGATGTGTCACCTGAAGCTGAAGATGGAGCTGGCCATTGGAGACCATGGCGTAACGCTTAAGGACTGGCAGCGATTCAACGTCTACCTCACCAACACTTTGGCTGAACCTGCCAAGAAGCCTAGTGCGCTGTGGCAAGCTGATCCAATCACCGCGGAGGCCAAGCTGGCAGACGATGTCAAGCGAGATGTGCCCGTGATGGTCGTGCTGGGCAATCCACCCTATTCCAGGAACTCTTCTAACACCGGGGACTGGATCAAAGAGCTGCTTCGACCAAAGAGCGGCGCGGATCCCAAAATGGATTACTACTCGGTTGACGGCGCTCCCCTTGGAGAAAGGCAGCCCGGCTCGCTGCAGGATGACTATGTTAAGTTCATCCGGTTCGCGCAGCACAGGATAGACCAGACCGGCGAGGGTGTTCTGGCCTTTGTGACCAACCGTGCCTACTTGAACAATATCACGTTTCGCGGCATGCGTGAGTCACTGATGCAGTCCTTCAGCGAGATCTACGTGCTGGATCTGCATGGCGACGCCTACTTGTCATCTAGTGCGCCTGACGACGTTAAGGACCAAAACGTGTTTGACATTCAGCAGGGAGTAGCCATTGGCCTATTCGTCAAGCGCAAGGGAACAGGCGGCAAACCCGCCAAGGTGTTCCATGCTGAGCTGTGGGGACCCCGTGCCGTAAAGTATGACTGGCTGAGCCGCCACGCCTCCGATGTTACCGAGTGGACCGAGGTGCATCCTGCATCGCCATGGTACATGTTCGTACCGGGGGCCGATGATCATGCCGGTGAATTCACCGCATGGCACAGTCTCAAGCAGGATATTTTCTTGGAACAGACGGCAGCGATGCAGACCTGCAGAGATCGAATAACGATCCATCGTTCCAAGCAAGCCGTGATGGACTTCGTTCAAGCGTTTGTGCAGATGTCGCCAGAAGATGCCCGCAACCACTACAAGGCGGGTAAAGACAGCCGTGGATGGAAGGTCCATCTGGCGCAGCAGTCCATCAGGGAAACCGGAATATCTCCAGAATTTGTCCAGCCTGTGGCCTTTCGGCCGTATGACGTACGGTTTACGTACTACAATCACCGCTCTAGAGGATTCGTATGTCGGCCGGTGTTCAAGGTCATGCAACACATGATTCACGGGCCGAATCTGGGGCTCGTCACGGCCCGCCAGGTTGCAGGTGACGAATTCAACCATGTCCTCATCACGTCCCATGTGTGCACGCATCGCTTGCTGTTTGACCGGATCGGCTCTGCGTACATGTTTCCGCTCTACATATACAATGGCGGCATGGGCAGGCAGCCCAACCTGTGTCAACGATTCGTCAGATTTGTGGCAAAGCGGCTGAATCTAGTCTGGACAGCAGATGGACGAGGTGATGGCAGCACCGCATTTGGCCCGGAGGACCTGCTTTACTACATGTACGCATTCCTACACAGCCCGAACTATCGCACGCGTTACCTGTCCGCGTTAAAGGTTGACTTTCCTCGCATACCTGTGACGAGTCGGCCAGCCCTGTTCTGGCGGCTGGTGGCACTGGGCGACCGCCTGGCGCAGCTGCACCTGATGCGTCAGCATGGCCGTGACCTGCCGGGCTTTCCCGTCTTGGGCATGAACCGCGTGGACACCATCCGCTCCCGGTTAAGAGGCGGCAAGTTGTGGATCAACAAGCGTCAGTACTTCAGCGACTTCAAAGAGGAGGTGTGGCGTTTCATGCAGTGCGGCTACAGGCCCCTCGACAAGTGGCTCAAGGAGCGCAAAAATAAGGTGCTGTCGGTGAGGGACATATACCATTTCCGCCGTATGCACGGTGCGATAGCGGCCACTATGCAGCTGATGCAGCAGATAGACGAGGTGTTCAGCGAGCATGGTGGATGGCCCCTGGCCGATGACACGGATACGCAAGGAGACGGCTAATACCGCACGTTGGAAGGCGCTCACGACCTCAGCGGAGCCATATTGGCGTGACACTCCGACGGTCAACCCGAGTCCAGGCACATGTTGCCCACGAAACGGGTCCACAGGTGGGCGGTAATCAAGGAGTCGGGCGAATGTGGCGGTGCGGGTATCCAAGATAAGGCGGCGAAGCGGCACCAGCCCGCGATTCTTGCGTCGCTTCAATCTCAGAATACTTCCGGTGTCCCGGTCGACAGATGACAAGCGTTGCCTCCGTAAGCCTTCTCAATGTTTCTTGGCTCTTCCCCAAATCGGATGGATACGATGTTGGAACCACCGGGAAACGATTTGAGGCGGTGCGAATTTATTGCTGTTTCTGGTTTGTTTCCAGACCATCATCGCGATGGTACCCATGTACTCCAAGCCCCCTCAACGCTATGTCGCAGTTGAAGAAAAATATCGCTAATCTGTTGGGCATCCGCGCTCCTTGGGAGGTTTCCGACGTGACCTTTGAGCATGAGTCGCGAGAAGCGTGGATCCATGTATCCTACGAGGACGGCCATCAGCTTCCTTGTCCAGAGTGCGGCTCACCGTCTCCAGGCTATGATTCCCGTCCTCGGCAATGGCGTCACTTGGATCTGTCCGCGTATCGCACTATGGTGGTTGCACTACTTCCCCGCGTGGCGTGTTCAGAGCATGGAGTGCGCACCGTGTCGGTTCCGTGGGCGGAGCCTATGTCACGGTTTACGGCGGAGTTTGAGGCGCTGGTGATTGATTGGCTGCAGGAGGCGAGCATATCGACGGTATCTCGTCAGATGGGAGTGAGCTGGAATTCAATAGACGGAATCATGCAGCGTGCGGTGTAACGCGGTCTTGCGCGCAGAGAGGAATCCGATGTGGCCCATATTGGCGTGGATGAGACGTCTTTTCGCAAGCGCCACACATATGTCACCATTGTTTCGCATACGAAGGCGGGTACGGTGCTGCATGTGGGTGAAGACCGTAAGAAGGAAACACTTTCGCAATGGTATGCTGGACTCACTGTGGAGCAGCTGGAGGGGATCAAGAGTAGTAGCATGGACATGTGACCAGCCTACATCAACGCCACGCTGGAGCATGTGCCAGAGGCGCAACGGAAGGTGGCCTTTGACAAGTTTCACGTAGTGAAGAGCCTGGGAACGGCCGTAGACAAGGTTCGGCGCCAGGAGCACCGGGCATTGATGAAGGAAGGCCGCGACGACCTTAAGGGAACCAAGTATGATTGGTTGACTCACTCGGCCAACAAGTCTGCGAAGCAAAAGGCGCGCTTCGAGCTGTTGCGTACCAGCACGCACGTTAAAGACGGCCCGCGCGTGGGCCATCAAGGAAGCAGCTATGCAGTTGTGGCACCATGTCCACCGCCCGTGGGCACATGAGGGGTGGGAGCGATGGTTGTCGTGGGCCATGCGGTGTCGGCTGAAACCGGTATAAGCAGCCGCCAGGACCATCAAGAATCACCTATGGGGTATCCTCAATGCGATCAGACTGAACCCATCTTTGGCACTCGGGCTGACGGCGGGGCCTCGTTCGCCCTCAATTATCCGCCTGGAGGGCCGATTTCGGCCATCTTTGTCACTCAGGCTGACGGCGGGGCCTCGTTTTTCTTCGTTTTCCTCCTAGCGGGCCGATTTCAGCGCCGTTTTTCGTCGATATTGTCGCCGATCGCGTTGTAGTGAAATAGATAGGGCCTCCGGGAACGCGCCGCGATCGGCGCCGTAACACCACCCCGGACCAGACGCGCAGCGCCATCTTCGTACGAGCCTCTAATTACCGCCGCAAAAACGGCCAGGTGCGAACCTCATTCGCGCTCCTTCAATCCGTACGCGTCGAAGGACAATCCACCCACCGTACCCTACTCAACCTCGGACGGGATTTCAGTATCCCTAAGCAAGACTGGCCCGAACTCGCCAAGCAGGTCACCGCCCGACTGAAAGGACAAGCTCGCCTCTCCGTACAGGAAGAGGACGAGCACCTGAAGAACGCGGTCGAT
The DNA here is from genome assembly GCA_958296045.1 of Rhodothermales bacterium. Lineage (GTDB taxonomy): Bacteria > Bacteroidota > Rhodothermia > Rhodothermales > Bin80 > CATQHT01. The sequence continues at coordinate 778,296 of CATQHT010000002.1, read as the reverse complement.
GACATCGTCAAACGACTCCTGGACCAAGGCTTCGACATCAATGCAAAACACCCGGATGGTCGCGACACCATTCTCACAGATAAGGTCTACAACCCCGACGCCAAAACCGTCGGAGGCGAGCGCCTAGCGCTGCAAGCGCTCGAACTGCTGGGCATGGAAGAACTCTTGCGTGAACTCGAGTTTCCCGAAAATCATATCAAACTCGCCTGTGCGTTGATCGTCGGACGCATGCTCTGTCCCGGCAGTGAACGGCGCACCCATAAGTGGATGACGGAGACCTCCAGTATCCTGGAGCTGCTGAACCTCCAGGAGCCAAGTCTGAGCATGCTGTACCGATGCTCAGACCGGTTGCACAAGCACCGGCATGAGATCATGAACCGCCTCTTTGGAAACACAAAGAGGGTGTTGGATTTTGACGAGACGATCGTGTTTTATGATCTAACAAATGCCTTTTATCACGGTCGGGAGAAAGGAGAACTCCTTCGTCGTGGGCGCAGCAAAGAGAAGCGGAGCGATTGTCCTCTGGTCACGCTGGCGCTGACGCTCGATGCCTCGGGATTCCCGCGCGGTGTGGAGATTCTACCTGGCAACGCGAGCGAGCCGGCTACGCTCCAAAAGGCCATAGAGAACCTGAACGGAGCGACGCCCACCATCATCATGGATGCCGGTATTGCCACCAAAGCAAATCTGGCGTACTTGAAGGACAACAACCTCAACTGGATCTGTGTGGAGCGAAAAAGGGTGCCTCCTGTGCCCACCCAGGCACCCGATCAAGAGTTTGTAACCGCTAATGAGGTGAAAGTCCGGGCTTGGAAGCTCCCCGAGGAGGAGGGAGTAGTGCGCGTCTATGTACACAGTGAAGCCCGGCAGGCCACCGACGAGCAGATCTTGCAGACCAAATGCGACCAGTTTGAAGCGGCACTGCAATACCTCCATGAGGGACTGCCCGTGCCCAGACGCCTGAAAAATATCAAGAAAGTCGAACGCAAGGTTGGTCGCCTGCAGGAGAAGTACAAGTCGGTGGCCCACCTGTATGAGGTTGAGGTGAAGCAGAAGGAGGGGACACAGCGTGCCGCATCGGTCACGTTTAGCAAGCGTACCTCCCATCAGAAAAAAACCCAGGCCGCCGGAGGGTATGTGCTCAGCACCAGCCATACCACCTGGTCTGCCAAAAAGATTGCGCGCACCTACTGGCGGCTCACGGAAATTGAGGCCACGTTCCGAGTCATGAAGTCCGACCTGGGATTACGGCCTATCTATCACAGCAAAGATGAGCGGATTGAAGGACATCTGTTCATTACCGTGCTGGCCTACCACGTGTCCCATTTGATCCGCACCAAGCTCAAGGCCAACCATGTCCATGAAAGCTGGAATGCGCTCCGCTTCAAACTCAACCGGATCCATCGGATTACCACGGTGCTACCAAAGAGTAAGCACCGCTATATCGTCCTCAAAGTGGATCAGAAGTTGACGCCATGCTTGCAGCGGATCGTCCATTGTCTGGGCATGAGCTACGATCCCGCGGCGACAAGAAGCAAGGAGGAATACTCCAGTGAGCCGAACGATCTGAAAAAACCTCCTGATTCATGAATGCTGTGACGCCCCCCATGCCTCACGCCAGTACCCACTCCAGAAGGAGTAGCGTGAGCTGTGTCCGATTCGGACAGATGAGACCCGATCAAGGGGCCCCAATACGACGAAGGACACGCAAGACAGGGGCGAACACCCCCTAAGCCACCACCGACCGCTCCGGTAATCAGAAAGGCTCCATAGCACCCGGAAAAACGCCCCCAAAAACGGGGACAGGGGAGGTCCGACCTCTCACTTCACTACAAGTGACAAAGTCGAGTGAAGGTGAGCAATGGCCCTGCGGAAAGCATCAACAGCCGGATCAAAACAATCAAAGTGCGCTGTAGGGGCTTCCGCAACAAACGGCGATTTTCCAACGCCATTTACTTTCACCTCGGAGGCCTGGATCTATACCCCGAAAGCGTCCGCAGGTGAGCTCACCCACTACACAAGGGGAAGAGCCAATAGAGGTTTACGCATGCATAATTCTCGATGATGTCGGCTATTCCCTGGGCCAGCCGGCAGGCGTTATTCTGACCCGAGAGGGGGGCTATCGCAACAGAACAGGATTCTATCGCCGGGTGCTGGAGGCAAGTCTTTCTTTCTACTGCGGGAGTGACCTAGGCCTGCCGTTTACCCATACCGGTGCGTCTTGAAATATTAAGGAGCGTAGGATTCATCGGGTAGTCTGATGGCAGATTTCTGGACGGTAGGGAATAGCATATGGGAGGTTGTACCTCTAGGTCAGGTGGCATGTGGATTCCGCGAGGTCGATAGTCGGGGCACAGGCTGCGGCCTCGAACGAGCTGCACCTTCCCCGTAGTCCCACATATGTGGATGTTCAAACGGTATGCATGGTTGTCATGGGTCATCCTCCAGCAAGTCCATAGCGAATACGGCTGTTGTTAATCGGTCCAGCCCACGCCACATGATCTCGTTACCCGGTGGGCCATCCCGGCTGCGGTTCAGGCGACCCCCCAAATAGGCCACTAGGTGTACGGCTGAAACTATCGTCTCTGGCGGTGGGAGTCGAAACCTCTTTGCGTATCGCTCCAAGAAACGAAGTTCCGCATTGGTGAAGAACACATCCGCGGGCAAGTCTGGGGCCTCGCGCCCCAATAGCGTCAGGAGCATGACGCGCCAAGCGATGACACAATAGATGGCGATGGCCCGCGACAGACGCTCGGCCTTTCGTAAGGCCAGCTTTTCCACCTTGCATCCGTGCTTGAGGACGCGGAAAAACTCCTCCACGCGCCAGCGGCGCACATAATAGCTCACCACCCTAAGGGCATCCTTTGCCGTCTCGACCTTTAGGCTGGTAAGTAAGTACCATTTGATGGGTTCAGGGCGGTGAGCCATTATTAGTGGAAACGTGGCACGCTCAGGGGGGGACAAAGCACCTGAGCTCCCTAACCACAACGCACTTTATCGATGCCATTAGAAGAACGAAACGCTGTAATACCTGCCGTATCTGGTGATGCTCTGACCAGCGCCGCCGACTGGCGGTTGTATCTCTTGAAGCAATGCAACCTGATCATTGAGCTTCTGGGTCGCGATTGGCCCGATCCTCCATTGCAATCTCTGGTGGCCGCTAACGATACGGGTTCAGAGACGCAGGGAAACACAGATGGTAAGTCGGCTGTACCATTGTGCTCGACGTGTGGTAGTGATTCCGAGCATCAAGAGAAAGCTGAAGAGCCGCTCTTATCGGATTATCGGCTGGAAGCAGACCGTGCGGAGTGTGCTTATGAGGAGTTTTGCACACGCTCGTTTACTGACGAGAACTTCGTGGCTCTCTGGATGAGTGCCGCATACGTCCAGGCGGTGCAATACACCTTCGTTGTGGGCGTCACCGAAGCCGGGTACAAGCGGATATTGAGCCTAGCAGCCTGCTCGTTGCAGCATACGGAGGCATTAGAGGGAATGCTGGAGCAGCTTGCGCGTCGCGGGTTGCGCATGAGCGAAAGCCTGTTGTACGTAATACCGGGCGCTGTGGGGCTCAGGCGGGCGTTGGTGGCCCACTCTGGTGACCGCATCGTTGTGCAGCGCTGCCTTGCTGAGAAGCGTGCGCGGGTACTGAGCTATCTGCCGCAGGAGTATCGTCTGAAGGTGGGCCGTGCGCTGCATCATGCATGGGGCGCGCTGGAATATGGTGATGCTCTTGGGGCCCTGAAGCGGCTGCAACAACGGGTGCACCGCATCAATGAGTCGGCTGGCCGCGCGTTGGCCAAGGGGCTGGAAGAGACGCTCACCGTGCACCGTGCCGGGGCCTATGTGGCATTGGGGCGCAGCTTAACGACGACGCGCGTGATTACGCGTCTGGCGCAGCGACTCTGTGGGCGCCTGCGCCAACGCTCAGACTGGATGCCATCGGATCAGCGCAGTACCTTTATGGCCCTTGACCTGATGGCCATGGAAGCAGGGATGTACCGCTTGGGCCACGCCGCGTATCTTCCGGCGCTGCGTGAGCAGCTTACCGGCTTAAATCAACCCCACTCTACGAGAATATGAGCGCATTTACGATCACAATCACGGCTGACGGGCGAATAACAGGGATCCAGGAAGCCTTTTCGAAGATGAGCTTGGTTGACCTCATCGCTCGCGTGGTCAACTGGCCGAGTCTGCATCTGAAAATGATCATGGCCGTCATGGCTGCGGAGGTCGAGGCGCTTTGCGGCAAACGCTACAGCAGGAAGGGTGCCAGCCAGAGGCCTTGCTACCGGCATGGCACCAACCCCGGTACGGTCCGCATTAGTGGGCGCCGTGTGCCGATCAGGGTGCCCCGGGTACGCGACGTGAAGGTAAAGTGCGAGCGTGTCCTGCGCAGCTATCGCGCGTTTCACGAGGCGAGAATCAATGAAGATGCGCTCATGCGCACCTTGTTCTTCGGCGTCAGTCAACGCAACTACGAGGCCATCGCGGACGAGTACACCGATGCGTTCGGGCTGAGCCAATCATCGGTAGGTCGCATCTTCCGGCGCAGCGCTGCGAAGGTACTGAAGGAATTCTATGAACGCCCGCTGAACGACTACGATCTGGTAGGTCTGTTCATCGATGGCAAGTACTTTCGCAAGCACCAGGTGCTCATCGCCATGGGACTGACCTCTGAAGGTAAGAAGGTCGTTCTTGGGTGCGTCGAAGTGGGGTCCGAGAGCCAAGAGGCCACCAAGGGGCTCTTAGAAGACCTGCTCGACCGGGGTCTGCAAATACATCAGGGCCTGCTCTGCGTCGTCGACGGCGCCAAAGGGCTCCACGCCGCTATCAAAGAGGTCTTCGGCGGCTTCGTGCAGGTGCAGCGCTGCTGTTGGCACAAGCGGGAAAACGTCGTGGCCCACATGAGCAAAGAAGATAAGCTCGTATATCGCGCGCGCCTGCAGAAAGCCTATCAGATTCCAGACTACAGAGACGCGAAGGCGGAGCTCCTATCGATCAAGGACGACCTGGAAGCCTCCAACCAACTCAAGGCCATGAAGAGTCTGGAAGAAGGCATGGAGGAAACGCTCACGATCCAAAGGCTCGGAATAGCCAAAGAGCTCGGCCAAAGCCTGCGCACCTCCAACTGTATTGAGAATCTCAATAGTACCCTCGGCAGATTGACGCGCAATGTTTGCAGTTGGAAAAACTCGACACAGGTACACCGCTGGACGGCGCTGGCGCTCATGTATGCAGAACCCAAACTGAAAACCATCCCCAATCACCAACACCTGCTCAAGCTCCGAGAGGCACTTATAAAGGCCAGGACCCGACTGCCAAACCCCAAAATCCCCTTCTCCCCCCAGCCACGTTTCCACTAACTTTGGCCCACCCCCTGGGTTCAGCATCATCCGGCGGATTCGGCTCGGTAACACTCACCACATTCATGGATAAGGGTGGCCGTCCCTTACGTTGAGACCGCATGGTGATGCGAGCAAAGCGAATCTCCAGATGGGCTGTCCGCGGGGCCCGACCCTTCGCCTTCTTGCGCTTGGACAGACGGCGCAGATCCAACGTGATCTCACAAGCGGGCGGTTCTTGCTCAAGCTGGTTAATCAGCCGCTCTCCTGATTCCAGTATTCGATTATGCTTCACCCGGACCAGCATCTCTACCCGACCGGACTGCCGCTGCGCATCAAACAACGCAAAGCAGTCCGCTTCCCGATCCATCACGCACACCACACTGGTATCGGCCGGAAGGGCCTCGGCAGCCTCGCAAATATCCGCATACCCGTCCAGCCACGGTTGCATCTGCGGCTTCAGCGGACCGGTATCGGGGTGTTTTGTGCTGCAGCGCAGTACACCCAAAGGCAAACCGTATTCCGTTGTCGCCAAGGTCACATGCAAATGCAGACCGCGCGATTTCACACCCGTCTGATTGCTGCCGATCACCTGCAACCCTTCACAGGCCAACTTTGTATCGTAGTTGAGGCGGGATCCATCTTGGATACATAACACGACCTTCTGACTGCGCATCCGCTCCAGCGTCCGTGCCCGATGCGGCGACAAAATGTTCTCGGGAGTGACCTGTGAATCCGCCTTTTTGGATAAAAGCCGGTAACAGCCCCGAACATCGGCCAGCTCATAGTCGGTGTGCCGTGCAATGCCCTCACCCAGCACATCATTGAGCATAGCGGCGGTCTTCTCCAATCGTACCGACAATCTGCGATCTCCCAAGGGTGCTCCGCCAAATTCCCCCGATACCCACTCCGAGAGTCCCTCTTCCGGCTGCCGTATGCGCCTGCAGCTCTTTCCTCCAGCCAGGGTCTAACTCATACACAAAGACCGCCTTCGGTGTTCGCGGCTCATCTTCGGGGTGGCGTTTTTTGCTGGAGGTCTGCCCAATCTATCTGAAATTGGCGGCCTTAAAGCAGCTGCCGGTTCGCTCAGCGTCCACAAACGTCTCAATGATCCAGGGCCGATAGCCGTAACACGCTTCAAAGTCCGCCTCCACACGCCGCAACACATGACCCAGGACATGACTGGCTAGATTCCGACACGGACCACGAATCAACAAGCGACTCAGGCAGAGCACCCGATGCAGATGCCGTTGACGCTCGACATCACTCCAGCCCATCCAGGTGTCCCGACTGGCTAAACGCAGACACGAAGCCGAAAAGCCAAGGGCACCCAAATAGCCGTGCTCACTGTGGATGAGATATTTGCGCTGGGCCCCAATAAACCGACTTGCACCGCGTGGGTGCTCTTCAGCCAGCAGCGTGTACCACAGCACAAGCTGCTCACTTTCGGTAACTAGACTGATGGATAGTCCATCAATGTCTTGCACCTGGTCCGGTAGCCCTGAAGACTGTGGTACCGGCTCAGGCAGTGTGCGTACATGCCCACTGCGCGGCGGTAGGGGCCGTGCCTCTGGCAACGCCACCAGCCCGCGATCGGCCAACATCGACAGCGCCCGGCTACAATTAGCCTCCTGCAAGCGACCACATGCGTCCCGAACATTGAAGGCCTCACAGGTGGCACGCGCCAACGCAGCCCGACTTTCCACGGGTTGGTCTGTGGCGATCTGCCGCAAACGCGGCAGCGACGAAGGCCGGCTCAAGGTCCGGAGAATCTGATTCTGTATGTACATGCCGCTAATCTAAGCGACACTCTTGCCAATATCAAGTCTAGTCGGTGTGGTAAAACGGTAGACCTAGGCAGCGTGTCGGAACTTAGTGCAGAGTGTATTGGCCGCATAACACTGCTCCACGCGAGCCGTGCATTTCGCCGATGCCCTGACGCGAGCAGACCTTGAGGCGGCGATGCCACCACAAGGGTCTGCACCCTGACCTGGTCGCCAATCGGCATAGTGGTAACAGTTGGTGGACCATCCAGCGCCATGGGTCAAGGCGAATAGACGGCCGCTGGGAAGGCGGAGTCGAACACTCTGATGGAAGCCTGTGCAGCTCGTGCATTCAAGCGTCGGCACCTGACCGTAGCGGCAGACGAGCGATAAGGCGTAGGCGTTGGAAGAGCGTCCTTGCTACTGCAGGCTGCGCCGCCAGTCCTGCAATGCGGAAAGCGTCCGAAACACGTCTGAGGCACGCATTGACTGTCCCGATACCAGCGCTGCCGGAGCATTGCCACCGTCCCGTGGCAGTGCTGGCATTGGATACAGCATAGTATATTGGGCCCGCGCACCGCGGTGCGCCACTTGGCCCTCGTCGCGATGATTCCGCTCCTCATACTCGCCCTCGGCATCCTGATTGTGGTCGGGATGATTGTAGGGCTCCGCATCAACGCATTCGTGGCACTCATCACGGCGGCCATCCTTGTCAGCCTGTGCGCCCCCGGACCTTGGCCAGCAAAAATCGCCCGCGTGGCTGAAGCCTTTGGCTCCACGGCAGGCAGCATCGGCATCGTGATCGCCATGGCCGCCGTCATAGGGATCACCATGATGGCCAGTGGCGCGGCCGACCGCGTCGTACAAGCCTTCTTGGCCCTCCTGGGTGAGCGCCGCGGCGGCACCGCACTGACGGCCAGCGGCTTTGTGCTTTCTGTGCCGGTGTTTTTTGATACCGTCTTCTACCTGCTCATCCCGCTGGCTCGATCCATGTACCGGCAGACGGGCGGCGGATACCTGGGCTTCGTGATGGCCATCACCGCCGGAGCCGCCGCTACGCACAGCCTGGTTCCGCCCACGCCAGGACCGCTGATTATCGCGGACAACTTGGGCATAGATCTGGGCATGATGATGCTGGTCGGTGCGGCCATTGCGGTTCCGGCTGCCATCGCAGGATTCGCCTTCGCCGGATGGATGGACCGACGTATGCCGGTACCTATGCGCACTGTGCCGGGTGAAGAAAAGGTAGACCAAATCAGCGGCGCAACACCGCCGCTGGGCCTTGCAGTCCAGCCCATCGTGCTACCTATCATGCTGATATCTGGAAAAACGGTATTGACGCCCCTGGGCGAGAGCGGCTCCACAGGCCTGCAAGCACTGGCGGAATGGTTCAGCGTCCTGGGCGACCCCAACCTAGCGCTGCTTCTGGCAGCCTTTGCCAGCGTAGCGCTCTACGTCAGGATGCGACACCCATCCCGGGAAGCCATGGGCCAACTCGTAGAACAGTCGCTGCTGAGCGGAGGAATCATCATCCTTATCACGTCGGCCGGAGGCACCTTCGGTGCGATGCTGAAAGAGGCACAGATAGGACCCGCCATCCAGGCGATGCTTCCCGCTGGGGCAGACGCATCCGGCATCTTCCTTCTGCTCTTGGGGTTCGGCATCGCAACCCTGCTCAAGTTTGCGCAAGGATCGTCCACCGTGGCTATGATCACCGCCAGCGCCATGTCCGCCGCAATGGTGGTCCCCGAGAGCCTCTCCTTTCACGTAGTCTACCTGGGCACAGCTATCGGAAGCGGTGCATTGGTGGGGTCCTGGATGAATGACAGCGGATTCTGGATATACTCGAAGATGGGAGGCATCACCGAAGCGGAAACCCTCAAGTCGTGGACGCCCCTTCTAGCAATTATAGGCATTGTCGGAGGCATAGCGTCCCTGATCCTGGCGCTGCTGGTACCACTGGTGTAGTTGGGGAATCATCAAGCCGACTAGACCGGGCCCGCCAAGGGCTAACCGGCGACGGTGTCCAGTACCTCATTCGACCTTGTTGGCCTTGGTTACGCGCAGCGTGTCGACAGCGTGTGCCTGCATGGCTGCACTTTCGGCTACCGTTCTTGGCGATCCCGACCTGTGCGGAATACCAGCTCGTAGCCAAATCCCCAGGTAAGCCCCTGACCGCGAGAATGTCATGCCCCGTAGACTCCGGCGCCGAAGGCGAGAAATATCAGCGGCATAACAACAACACTTATCCGTGCGTGCGCGTTAACGCACACAGCTCCTCCCGCAGGTCGCCCAGTCGCGTATGACGTTAGAAAGTGGGGATACCCACCTCCAGCCGTAAGCGGTACACCTGCGCCCCGACTGTGGCTCTGAGTCCACAGCCATTGGACAGAATCACAAACTCCGACCCAGAGTCCGGCATGAGTAGGGTCGGGGTCTGGCGCGCCAATCCACAGGACTCAGTCGATAACCGCCGTGTCCATCGCGGTAGCCCCAGGGTTTCCCCTGGGGCCCCGCACAGATCCGCGCGTGCGCGTTAAAGCTATCGCCGAGAAGTCGATTCAGCTGGTTCAGAGGCAGATCTTAGCACGGCTTCGGCATGAGCGCTTTCTGAGTCTTACCGATCTTAACACCGCCATACAACGCTTGTTGGTGGACCTCAATGCCCGGCCCTTCCAGAAGAAGAAGGGCAGCCGTCAGAGCTGGTTTGAAGAGGTGGACAAGCCAGCCCTGCGTCCGTTACCGCCAGCGCCCTATCGTTATTCGGAATGGACTAGCAAGCGGAAGGTGCAGACCAATTATCATGTGGCGATCCAAAACGCCTACTACAGCGTGCCCTATAAGTACGCTGGACGCACGGTGTACGCGCTGGTGGGCGAGAATACGGTACAGATCTTCCTTGATAAGGAGGATGATATGGCTATTGCCTCGCATCCCCGCTCCCCCTGGAAAGGGGATTACGTGACGATAGAGGACCACATGGCCTCTCATCACCGTGCGTACAGCTCTTGGACATCGGAGCGATTCATACGCTGGGCCGCCACATTCGGGCCCAACATGCAGACGCTTATTGAAGCGAACTTCGGCCGTTTCCGCATCCCCGAGCAGTGCTACGTGCGTTGCAGAAGCCTGCTGAACCTAGCTAAGAAGCATGGCGCACCAGTCATGGAGCAGGCCGCTGAGGAGGCGCTCGAGCGCGGAAGGCTCAGCTATCCCGCGGTCAAAGAAATCATTAACCAGATTGTTCGCAAACGCGGCGCCAAGCAGCACCGCACCGTGGATCACGACAACATTCGCGGCGCCACCTATTACGGCTCCGCATCAACCCAAGGAGGAGACCCATGTTAATCCATCCCATCGTAGCTAAGCTTGAACACATGCGCCTGGTGGGCATGGCCAGCGCTTTGCGAGATCAGCTCGTGACCCCAGATATGGCCGAGTTCGACTTTGAGGAACGCCTGGGACTGATGGTCGATGCCGAGATGGCACGGCGCGAATCACGTCGCTTGAATCTGAGACTCGGGCGCGCTAAGCTAAAGTGTCAAGCAAGTATGGCCAACGTAGACTACGGAAAGGGGCGTGGCCTCAGCAAATGACTCATGCTGCATCTGGCCAGCTGTCAGTGGATTCAGTGGCATGAAAAAGTCATCATTACCGGCGCGACAGGCACGGGCAAGACCTACTTAGCCTGTGCGCTGGCTCATAAGGCATGCCTGGAAAACTACCGGGCACAATACCACCGCCTTTCGCGACTTTTGCAGGATATGCACCTCGGGCGCGCCGATGATACCGATCGGAAACTCCTGCGTAAGATGTCAAAGATCGATGTATTGATCACCGACGACTGGGGTACCAGCGAAGTGAACGTCACGCAACAACGCTACCTCTTGGAGCTGTTCGACGACCGATACCAGAGTCGGTCCACCATCGCGACCAGCCAAGTCCCCGTGGAACAATGGCACGACACCATGGAAGATCCTACCTTGGCCGATGCCATCCTTGACCGACTGGTTCACAATGCACACCACATCTCACTCAAGGGTGAATCCATGCGCAAAACACACGCCCTGCGAAGCATCAAACCCTACGACCAGGCATGACACATACACATGTGTGCAAAGGCCGATTTCGTGCCCCTGACGCAAGACGTAGGGTGGCGCGCTTGAAGCCGGAATTGGTGGCGCAGTGGATCGGAATAGTCAGTCGCGCTGACGGCCCGGCCAATCCGACCCCGATTGCCATTCCGGTAGTCACCAAAATGTGGTTGACTACCTCTGGAATAGGTGGTCGAGGTCGACCGGAATATGCACCTCATATCCGAAAGTGGCTGGCTGATCCTGTTGCCGTGCTGATCGATCCGTTTGCTGGCGACGCAGCCCACTTTGGCACTACTACTGACCCAGGGAGGCCGTCAAGAAATTGTGGGCTTAGGGCAGACTGCGTCAATCTTCTGTAATCTGGAACGTATTCGATACCCGAGCTGCAAGCGGAACCATAATATTCGGGTCGCCAAGTTGGCCGTCTCTGCTACCTGTCTCATAGATTTTGTATAGCAAACGATAAGTACCCGATATCTCATTGACGGACAATCGCGGATAGATAGGGAATAGGCTGGATTGTAACACCACCGCTTGCGTGTATGTCTGTCGTGGTTCCACCCGAATAGGCGGCAATAGAATCATGGGACACACAGGCGACAAGGCGTTGATCCATCCCGTGCTGTCAAGTTTCTGCAAGACGGGAACGGGCTTTTCCTTCCCACACTTTGGCAGATATGTGGTTCTGCTACTTGGGTTTGTATAGCTCACTCGCATGGATAAAACCAACGCATTGATCTCATCGTCTAGCACCAATGCGTATGTCTCCTGGTCTGTTTGAATACGAATATCAGCGGTTGGCGTGGTTGCACTGTCACAGCCGCACTGTAGAAGTGTTACCGCTCCACAGACAACAACAAGCATGAATTTGCTGCTCACAAGAACTCTCATCGGTTTGGGTCCAATGCAGATCTAACCGCAATAATCATGCCATCCACAAGGCGGCTAGCTGGTGATTGCACGGAAAATGGTCGATTTGCCCTGCAGATCGTCAATCTTGGGTGCATAGGTCGGACATACGGGTGCATGCGGCGCAAGAGCGGGCAGTGTACGGCGCCGAGCGGCTGTTTTCAGGGCAATCCCGCTACTTTTGGAACGCGTTGTCTTAGCGCATGTTGCACCGTTTTCCGATCTTAGGCCCGTTATTGGCGTGATTTGTACGTCTTGCCCCAACATTCGCCCGACTCACCCCTATGCGCGCAATCTTCGAGCCACAGTTTGAGCTTGGGCATACGCCCATTGAAGAGATCACCTTTGATGTCCGCTCCAGAGACAATATTCCGGCCGCGCTACGCGGGCTACAGGACATCTTTACGCACCAGAAAACCAGCGAGCGGGAGAGCCATCCAGACTTCGTGGAAGCCCGGCGTGAACGTCCGGCCATAGAGTCGGCGATCATTAATTTGAATCGCCGCGGGATGTCTCTGGTGCGTACCCATCATAAGGTCGGATTCGAGCGGTAAACGCGTGCTCGTCAGCCCATGCCTGGAAACCGCGCCATACCGCCTGGTATGTGCGTACGGTGGTGGGAGCCAGGGCATCTGCGAGCGCCTCTGCGACCCGGGCGGCCGCTTCGGAAGGTATGGCTTGCAGGGCTGTTGCGGGAAGTGTCGCCATGTCCGTTAAGTCCGGCATTGGGTAGAATTGAAGATCAGGCGCCATCTGATGCGTGCCCGAGGACGCCGGGGCTATGGTTGGAACGGTGGAGTAGACGCATGTTCTGCGAGTGACTGGGACTGTACGATCAGTGGCACATACCGTATTACAAGCCGAAAGCACGCCCACGCCAACTGCGCATGAACTTTACGGCGTATCCAGCAGGAAAGCCCGGTGCGGGAAAACCGCACGCCGTGGTTTGAAGTGGCGGGGTCTGGAAACGTGACCCCAATACGCCAGGCTAACTGGTGCCAGTACAGGGAGTGATAGTCTCCCGATGTGAAGGCCTAACCATCCACGCATCTCCTCGAGCCGTGCGTTGGTACCCGCGAGGGTGCCAGCGAAGCGTCGGTAGAGGTGCGGGTGGGCAGGGCTAATGAGCACCGAAAATGTTATCGTCCGGGATGCCGAGGCTCTTGGTTTGGTCGAAGGCAACACCTTCTTCGCCGTTGATGGTGAGGAGGAGGGTCCCGCGGTGTCCAAGAACCCAGGCACGCACATACGTACTGCATCGGGACCTGGGAGGTCTCTCCATTACCCATCCCTTCGGGGAGGGTCGCCAAAGCGTAGGCTAAATGCTGATCGGAGGATGTACGGTGGAGAGAAGTCAGATGTGACCAAAGTAGCTACGAAGCCAGCGAACAACGCGTGGATGACCACGGGGCGGAGCCGGTGGAGCTAAGGGTCGCACCCAAGGGGAAAGCGGAAAGCTGGATTCGTGCCGAACTTTGGGCCGGATTTCGTGAATCTGTCCAAATGGCTGTGGACTCAGAGCCACAGTCGGGGCGCAGGTGTACCGCTTACGGCTGGAGGTGGGTATCCCCACTTCCTAACGTCATGCGCGAGAGCGCGACCTGCGGGAGGAGCCGTGTGCGATAACGCGTACACACGGATCTGTGCGGGGCCCCAAGGGAAACCCTGGGGCTACCGCGATGCGGAAAGGACAAGCGCCTTCATGGCAGGATGCCCAGTGTGGGCGTCAAAGTCTGCACGCGCCCGAGGTGTCGCGTGGCCAAAGAAGATCTAACAACGTAGGCTGTTGGGTTCTGGACGAGGCGCAAAGGCGTCGGTCACGCAGCCTTCACTGGCAGAAGACACGGTATGTGCATAACGGAGCAGGGTACCGTGTTGTGCCTTCAGCGGCGGTACGTGCCAGCGGCTCCTGCGCGCGGTTAGTTCACTAGCTTCTACATGAACGGTGAGGGTATTTGCGTGCGCGTCGATGCTGATCCTATCGCTGTCCTGCACGAGCGCGATCGTGCCCCCTACCTGTGCCTCGGGCGTGATGTGTCCCACGACAAACCCATGCGAGCCGCCTGAAAACCGGCCGTCTGTGATCAACGCGACCTCCTTGCCCAGCCCTGCACCCATGATCGCGCCTGTGGGTCGGAGCATCTCCGGCATGCCTGGCCCCCCTTTGGGGCCGCAGTAACGCAGGACGAGGACATCCCCTGCGCGCACATGGCCGCCCAGGATCGCCTCCATAGCTTCCTCCTCAGCATCGAATACGCGTGCTGTTCCAGTGAAGCGCTCGCCTTCTTTGCCAGTAATTTTGGCAACCGCGCCATCCTCTGCTAAGTTGCCGTACAGAATTCTAAGGTGTCCGGTGGCACTTATGGGGCGGGCCAGCGGGCGCACCACATCCTGGTCTTCCCCCAGCGGCGCGACATCGGCAAGGTTGTCGGCGATAGACTGGCCGGTGACGGTGAGGCACGCGCCACAGAGCATGTCAGCCTCGAGCAAGAGCTTCATCACCGCTGGCACGCCTCCCACCAGAAACAGATCCTCCATCACATAGCGCCCGCTTGGCTTCAGGTCTGCGAGGAGCGGTGTCTTGAGGCTCATCGCCTGAAAGTCGTCTAGCGTGAGCGGCACCTCGGCAGCTTTGGCCATGGCTATGAGGTGTAGCGCGGCATTTGTGGAGCCCCCCAGCACGATGACGACACGCAAGGCATTAAGAAAGGCCTGGCGTGTCAGGATGTCGCGTGGCTTGATGTCGCGCTCTAATAGTTGGTAGACGGCATTGCCGACGGCCTGCAGTTCGCGTTGCTTGTGGACGCTTACGGCAGGGTAAGACGAGTCGTACGGTAGCGTCATGCCCAGCGCTTCGATGGCCGAGGCCATGGTGTTAGCAGTGTACATGCCGCCGCACGCTCCGGCGCCTGGACAGGCGCTGCGCGCGATGTCGTCGAAATCCTGCTCGGTGATGGTGCCCATGACTCGCTGTCCAGCAGCCTCGAAGGCAGACACGATATCTACCGGCTGGCCACGCCAGCACCCCGGCTTGATGGTGCCGCCGTAGACCATAAGGCCGGGACGGTTCAGGCGTGCCAGTGCCATAATTGATCCCGGCATGTTCTTGTCGCAGCCAGCGACTGCAATGACGCCGTCGTACCACTGGGCGGAGACTACCGTCTCTATGGATTCTGCTATGATGTCACGTGAGGGGAGAGAAAAACGCATGCCGCTCGAGCCCATGGACATGCCGTCACTGACGCCTATGGTGTGAAACACCAGTCCGATCAGGTTCTGCGCCTGCACGCTGGCTTTGATGCTGCTGGCGAATCCATTCAGGTGCATGTTGCACGGGTTACCTTCCCAACCCATGCTTGCGATGCCTACCTGAGGCTTGGTTAGGTCCGTATCGGTAAGGCCGATGGCGTGCAGCATGGCACGCGCACCGCCTTGATTGCGATTCTGAGTGACCTGTCGGCTGTAGCGGTTCATTGTTAAAGGCTTATATGCTGTCTAGGTCCAAGCCCGCAATTCTGCATTACGGCAGAGTTTGGTGTTTCTGTGCGGGCTGGCCCAGTGCGCGGGCGCTGGTGGAGGCGCTCGCATGCACGTTGAAGGTAAACTATCAATCCAGCAGGTGTGAAGCGCTGTGGCCTTATCTCGAATTTATCACTTTCATTCAGAACGACAAGACTATGAGTAAGATGTGATACACACAGATTATTGCAAAAACTGATCACTAGTTGTCTTCCATATCCTCGGGGAGTGTGGTGGCCTCTCTGGGCTTGAGATAGCGCAGCCGGTGCGGCCTGCAGGGTGCGCCGCAGCTCTCGGTCATATGCCGGACGTCTCTGCCTTAGTGCGTGTTCTGGATGTTGACCATCTGCTGCTGGTCATCTGTCAGGGTAGTGGTCACGCATAGCCATGTATTGAGCATGGCGCGAATCCGGGTCCAGCTGTGGTTGATGGAAGTGGGCCACAATTATTGGGAAGAGGCTAGAAGGGGATTCTGGGGTTTGGTAGTCGGGTCCTGGCATCTATAAGCGCCTTTTGGAGCTTGGGCAGGTGTTGGTGGTTGGGGATCGTCTTCAGTTTGGGTTCTGCATACATGAATGCCAGCGTCATCCAGCGGTGGACCTGTGCGGAGTTTTCCAACAGCAGACATTGCGCGTTAATCTGCCGACCCGGTTACTCGCTCCGCCTCCCGATTTATCCGTCTCCATATGGCCTTGACCACTTCCACCAGGCGCCGAGTATCCAGCCTGTGTGCCCAGATCAAGACCCCGGTCACGGACGAACCGATTGCCCTCTGAGCCCCACTCTTTCGCCGAAATGGCCATGCTTAAATGGTAGGAAGTCCCCCCAAGACCGGGGACAGGGGAGGTCCGGCCTTGCATTTCACTACCAGTGACGAAGTTGGGTCAAGAGACGCTAATGTGACGTTTGAGGCGGTCGGCACGGACGATGCGCTGGCCACCGCCATCCGCCTGACGCGGCCAGGCGGCACTATCATCATCATCGGCAATGCCACCCGCATGCCTCAAGTGGACATCCAGACGGTGGTCTCGACAGAGCTGACTATGGTAGGGTCCTATGCCAGCGCTGACGAATATGAGCAGGCGCTCAGTGCCGTGGCTGCTGGTACCATCGATCCCAGTCCCCTCATCAGCGTCACTAGCCCGCTGAAAAAAGGCCCGGCATACTTTGATCGCCTGCACCGGGCAGAAGAAGACCTCCTCAAGGTCGTCCTTGTGCCGTAGCGCCAACACCCGTCGCGGTGCGGCGCAACGCCGCCTTGTTGATTACTGCGGCAAGGTGGCCAAGCAGCTCCTCGCGCCCCCGGCGCGTCTTAGCAGAACACAACGTGACCGGCACCTGCACGCCACACTCGATCAAAACCTGCCTAGTGCGCTTTAAGCTCTTAGCGCGACCGTTGCCCGAGAGCTTGTCCGCCTTGGTGAGCGCCACCAGATATGCTACGGGGCGCGGACGCATCACTAACATCACCTCGCGGTCCAGCGGCATGGGCGCATGGCGACTGTCAATAAGGTGCACCACCGCTCGCAGCTCCTGA
The DNA here is from genome assembly GCA_958296045.1 of Rhodothermales bacterium. Classification (GTDB taxonomy): domain Bacteria; phylum Bacteroidota; class Rhodothermia; order Rhodothermales; family Bin80; genus CATQHT01. The sequence continues at coordinate 761,129 of CATQHT010000002.1, read as the reverse complement.
CGATGCGCCAAGTAGCTGGATACCAAGCGCAGCCACTGGTTGCGTAACGAGCGGCTGACTTTCGCATACCCAAAGCCCGGCAGGTCGTGAAACAACAGCTCACCATTCACATGATACCAGTTGATGGTGCGCGTCTTGCCAGGGACGTTGCTGGTGCGAGCCAAGTTTTTTCGCCTCGCCAACAGGTTGATCAGGGAGCTCTTGCCCACGTTGGATCGCCCAATAAAGGCCACCTCCGGCAAGGCTACATCAGGCAACTGCTCCCAACTGGCAGCGCTACCTCCAAAACGGATATCCCTGATTTCCACGCCAGCCGCCATTATGATGCGCGCAACTACAGGCCTGCCTCTCTGACGGTCTGGCCAATCAGGGCAGGGTTGCGCACCACATGTACCCCGGCAGCCTCCAGCGCGGCAAACTTGTCTTCGGCCGTCCCCTTGCCACCGGAAATTATCGCACCGGCATGGCCCATCCGGCGCCCTGGCGGCGCGGTAGCCCCAGCAATAAAGCCGATCACCGGCTTGGTCATGTGCGCCTCGATAAATGCCGCAGCATCCTCTTCGTCCGTGCCGCCGATCTCACCGATAAGCACCACCCCTTCGGTATCGGGATCCTCCTCAAAAAGTTTTAGCGCATCGACAAAGCGCGTGCCGATTATCGGGTCCCCGCCGATTCCTATGGCCGTGCTCTGACCGTAGCCGCCGCGCGTGAGCTGGTCCACCGCCTCATACGTCAGCGTGCCGGAACGCGAAATGACCCCGATCGACCCTTCCGCAAAAATCATGGCTGGCATGATGCCCACCTTGGCTTGGTTGGGCGTCAAGACGCCCGGACAGTTTGGGCCAACAAGGCGAGTGCCACACTCGGAAACAAACCGGTGTGCCCGGATCATGTCCTGCACCGGAATGCCTTCTGTGATACAGATGACAAGGCCGATGCCTGCCGCGGCCGCCTCCATCACCGCATCGGCCGCAAATGGGGGAGGCACGAACACCACGGAAGTGTTGGCGCCTTCACGCTCCACAGCCTCCACCACCGTGTCAAAGACGGGCCGCTCCAAGTGCATACGCCCTCCTTTGCCAGGTGTGACACCCCCGATGACACATGTCCCGAAGGCGATCATCTGCTCAGCATGGAAGGTGCCTTCCTTGCCGGTAAAACCCTGAACCACTAGGCGCGTGTCGTTGCCAACAAGTATGCTCATTGAATCGTCTTAGTACGTTAGAAATCTGTGGACGCTGCGCGTGTCTGGCCAATATACGCTGTGACCCCTATTGCCCCAGCAGCCGCACTATGAGGTCACCCAGCTGCAATAGGCGCGCTTCATCAAAAGGCTGCCCCAGGATCTGAATCCCGATCGGGAAACCGTTTTCATGTACGCCTGCTGGCACGGCCAGCCCAGGTACGCCCGCCAAGTTGGCGGTCACCGTGTAAGTGTCACTGAGATACATCTGCAATGGATCGCGTGTCATGGCGCCGAGCCGAAAACCCGGCACAGGCGTTACCGGTGCCACCAGCACATCCACCGCCTCAAAGGCCTGGTCAAAGTCCTGCCTTATCAGCGATCGCACGCGCTGCGCCTTGGCATAGTAAGCGTCATAGTAGCCAGCCGAAAGGACATACGTGCCCAACATGATGCGACGCTTCACCTCCTTACCGAACCCCTCAGAGCGCGCACGCGCATACAGCTCCTCCAGGTTCATATTCTCGTGCCCCTCTGGCCGATACCCGTAGCGTAATCCGTCAAACCGCCCCAGGTTGCTGGAGGCTTCCGCCGTCGCCAGAATGTAGTAGACGGCGACCCCGTAGCGCGTATGCGGCAACGACACCGAGCGAACGTGAGCCCCGGCGGCGCGCAATCGATCGAGCACGTTCTTGATCGCTTCCTGGATACCTGCATCCAGCCCAGCCCCGAAAAACTCTTCGGGTACCCCTAAGCGCAATCCGCATGCATCATGAAGCCACTTTTGGCCAACATGTGGCGCACGCGTCGGCACCGATGTGGCATCACGCTCGTCCTGGCCTGCCATCGCGTCCAAGACGATCGCCGCATCGTGCACGGTATGTGTCAGGGGCCCCACGCAATCCAGTGAGGACGCGTAGGCCACCAGCCCGTAGCGGCTCACACGGCCGTAGGTAGGCTTCAGACCTACCACGCCGCACAGCGCGGCTGGCTGGCGGATTGAGCCGCCGGTGTCGGATCCCAATGCCGCATGGCACAGGCCGGCTGCCACCGCAACGGCCGAACCGCCCGATGAACCTCCAGGCACATACCCCTCTGCGCGAGGATTAAGGACCGGGCCGTGCCACGAACTCTCGCTGGAAGAGCCCATAGCGAATTCGTCGCAGTTCGTCGTGCCGACAAGGATCGCACCGCTGGCTTTGAGGCGCGCCACCGCGGTTGCATCGTACAACGACCGGAATCCTGACAGCATGCGCGACCCGCAGCTCAGCGGCCAGTCCCGCACACACAGCACATCTTTGACGGCCAGCACCAGACCGGCCAATGGGGGCGCGTGACCTGCTGCCCGCTGCCAATCCACCTGGCGAGCGGCGCTTAGCGCGCCGTCAGCATCTACATGAACAAACGCGTTTAAGTGCTTATGCGCCGCAATACGTTGCAGAAAGGCATCGACAACCGCTTCACAGGTGGTGGCGCCACGAGCCAAGGCCGCTCGCGTGTCGGCGAACGTGGGTGGGGCCATCCTTTCGCGCCGGGCGGACGGCACTCGAGGCGCTGGTGCTCGCTACGGCTGGCCGGAAGTCCCTGTGGATGCCGGCGGAGTCGAGACTGGTGTGGATCCTGCCGGCGGGACCGCCGATTGGGGATGGGGGTTCTGAGGCTGACTCGTATGGATAGGCTGCTGCGCTGGCGGCTGATAATAGCGCTGCTGCTTGTGCTCGACAGTCAATTCGCGGCTGATTTCCGAGGTGGCGCTCTTGAACTCACGGATACCCTTGCCCAGCCCGCGGGCGATCTCCGGGATGCGCTTAGCTCCAAAAAGTATGAGGACCACAATGAAGATGATAAGGAGCTCCAGCGCGCCTAGAGATTGGAAGTTTAAACCCAATACGCCCATAGCAGTACCTCAAGGAAGGTGGTGGCACATGTACATACGCAACCCGCGCAGCACGATACATGTACCCTGACCCATGCAGTGGGTTCCGCAGTCCGGCCGCGAGGCGCATGGGAGTGAGCATTCCGCGATCCTTGCCGTATTATCCGTGCTTATGGATCAGAAGGTGACCTTTGCTCAAGGCCTGAGCGGCACCGTGCTTCTGCCAGCAGATAAGTCAGTCGCGCACCGCTCGGCGCTCTTTGCCGCTATCGCGGATGGCACCTCCCGCATCACGAATTTCCCTCTGGCTGCCGATCCGCGTTCTACGCTTTCCTGCATTAGGCAGCTGGGCATCCACGTCACCGAAAACCGCCCGGGCGAAATCGTTATCGAGGGCCAGGGGCGCGAGGGGCTTAGCACACCTGAGCATCCGCTGGACTGCCGCAACTCCGGTACGACGATGCGCCTGCTGTCTGGCATCGTTGCGGGCGCGGGCCTGCGGGCCTCGCTCATCGGTGACGCCTCGCTCAGCGTACGCCCCATGCAGCGCATTGCGAACCCGCTACGCCAGATGGGAGCAAGCATCGCGTTGTCGGACGACCACGCGCCTATCCACATCCGGCCACAGAACCCGCTCAGCGCCATCACCTACCCCCTGCCGATACCGTCCGCCCAGGTCAAGTCCTGCGTGCTTCTGGCTGGGCTGTTTGCCCAACACACCACTGAGGTCATAGAGACCGTGCAGTCGCGCGACCACACCGAGCGCATGCTGGGGCTGAAGGTGAAGCAGCAGGGCGCCGCGCGGCACATCTACGCCTGCGCGTCAGATCCTGTACCCTGTCAGACGCTCTCCTTACCGCGAGACTTTTCTGCGGCAGCCTTCTTTCTGGTGGCTGGCTCCGTCGTGTCCGAAGGCGTGCTGTACCTGCCGAGCGTGGGCATCAATCCCACGCGTAGCGCCCTGGTCGACGTACTAAGAGGCATGGGTGCCAACATCAGCGTGGGTCCAATGCATCAGACCGGCCCGGAGCCGATAGCGGACCTGACGGTACGCCCCGCCGAACTCCAAGGCATCACCTTGAGCGGTGCGCTCATCCCCAGCCTCATTGACGAGCTCCCGGTGCTGGCGGTCGCAGCGGCCTGCGCACGCGGGCGCACCACGGTCACTGGCGCTGCGGAGCTGCGCCACAAAGAGTGCGACCGGATCCGTGCGACGGTGACCAACCTGCGCACGCTGGGCGCTGATGTCCATGAACTCGAAGACGGATTTGTTGTCGAAGGAGGTATGCCTCTACAGGGAGCACCTACCGACAGCTTGGGCGATCACCGTATCGCCATGGCGATGGGCATCGCTGCTCTGGTGGCCCGCGGCACCACCACCGTGCGGCACGCAGAGGTTGCTGATGTGTCCTTTCCCGGGTTCTGGGACGCACTGCGGCGCATCGCTATACGCGCGTAGGGCGTCAGTCGGCCAGCTAGGCTGGTAGCTGGCTGGCAGGAGCATCCATGCCTGGCTCCAGAACCGCTCGCGCCACATCGGGCAAAGCGGCCAGATCGAAATGGCTGCTTGCGGCGTCATACAAGAGCAGTTCCGTATCCAGGAAGGGGTGATACTTTTCTGTCATTAGCCGTCTCGGGCTGCGCGGCAGCATCTGGAAGCTGTCAGGCGATGCGCTAGCGATGTTCTCCACCACTAGGGACACCGGCGGATGGTCCTCCAAGCCAGACACCTCTAGGAAGCCGCAGTACCGGCGGACCTTGTACCCGATAGACTCCAGGTACAACCCGAGCGTATTCGTCTTTACCGTGCCCGCCCATGTCGCCAGTATCGTGGCTTTCGAGGCAACCTCAAGGATCGCGTACTGGTCCAGCTCCAAGTCCTTGTACGCGCCCTGTGCCGAAGCCAAGAGCTCCCGGCCTCGGTCGTCCAGATAGGATGGCGCGTCAGACTGGCGGAGCACTTGGCGCATCTCCTGCACCACCCGATCGTGAATCGAGCCGCCTGGCGAGCCACCAAACGGAGGCGCCTCGCCATGCTTTGCCGGCCTGACGTGAATCACCTTCTTCAACTCGTCCAGCATGCTGATATACCACAACGTACCGGCAAACATGATTCTCTCACCCTCTTGAATCTGCCCGGAAACAGGCAACGTCCCGAGCGTCTTGCCCGTGGCGGTATTGACTACGCTAAATTCCTGTGTGGTCTGAAACACTGCATAGAAGCTGTAGTGCGATGCCATACGCTCCCCTTTCTGCCCTAGGAGCAGTGTCCCATCTGGGGCCTGCTCGAGGAGATCCACCGACGGGCTGCCCAGACGGCGCAGGACTTTTATGAAGAGGTCCTGGTCCACGCGCCGGAAGGGACCGCGGAGGCATAATACCTCATAGATCTGCGCAGCCCGCAGCCCACCACGCTCTGCGATAAGCGCCATTATCTGGTGTACCAGCGTAGAGAGGTGCAGCGCTTGTGGCCGCGGTGGTTCGCACCATGCGCTAAGGAGCAGCTGTATCATCGCGATGCTGCGCACTAGGTCCAGCTGCAGCCGGCCGAGAACGTGGCCCTCGCTCCCTGGCACCTCCCCGATACAGTACATGCGCAGCCTCCCGCCATCACCCTTGCGGCCTGATCGGCCTAGGCGCTGGCGCAGCGACGCCACCGAGAAGGGCGGACCGATCTGGCCGACAGACGCAATACTGCCAATATCAATGCCGAGCTCCAAGGTGGAGGTGCAAATGATGGTTGCCACCCTGCCCCGCTTCAGGCGCTTTTCAAGGTCATGACGATGAGCCCGCGAAAGGTTGGCGTGATGCGGAAAGAACTCCCCCTGTCCTTTGGACAACTTTCGAAGGGCCACTGCATACCATTCCACATTGCGGCGCGTACCGGCGAACACCAAGTTCGAGGTACCTCTAAGCCGTTCGTACAGATGTCTTGCGACCCCCCACTTGGCGGCATCTTCCGGGTCGCTCACCATTGGTTCGCCCGCCGCACCATCCTGAGCCGTATACGCACGCAGGTACACCCCCAAGTGGTAGCTCTTAGAGGACGTCAGCACCTGCACCGTCTCGGGCTCCTCGGGGCGCAGATATGCGCACGCCAGACGTTTCGATCCCAGCGTGGCCGACAAGCCGATGCGGCGTATCGTGCGCCCTGCAGCGATCTCCATCCTTGTCAGGAGCGAGCGCAGCTGAATGCCGCGCTCATTGTCCAAAAGCGCATGTAGCTCGTCAATCACAACGGCCCGCACATGGCCAAAAAGGCGCGACATCTCAGGTCCGCGCAGCACAAAGGATGCCTCTAGCGACTCCGGCGTGATTAGCAGGATACCCTTGGGATCCTTCAACGCCCCTATCTTCTTGGACTGTGCCACGTCGCCGTGCCAAGGCACGACCTTCACTTCGGTCTCCTCGCACAAGTCGTTCAGGCGGCCGAACTGATCGTTGATGAGCGCCTTGAGTGGTCCAACATAGACCAGATCAAACCCCCGGCGAACAGGATTACGCAACAATGATGAGATTAGCGGAAAGAACACCGCCTCGGTCTTTCCTCCCGCCGTCGGGGCCATCAATATGAGGTCCGCGGCACTGCCAAGAACCGCATCGATGGCCAGCTCCTGAATGGGGTGCAGCTGGTAAATGTTCTCCTTGCGTGCCCAGCTCTGGACCTCAAGCGCCAGTGATTCAAGCCCTGCCACCTGGCACAAGCTTGAAGTTCTTGAATTCGTCGGCCACCTTTGCACCGCGGGTCAGAGCCGCAGCGGCACCCGCACCTGGATCCTGGTCCACCGAAACCTTGCCCACCAGATCCTGCCACTTCGTGCCGGGGTTCTGCGAAAGCACCGAAAGCATTCCCACGAACGCCCTAACGGTCTGACGAGGCGTCTTAAAGTAGGCTTCCCCAATCGTCTCAAAGCAGTGTTCCATAAAGGCTTTCAGCGCCTTATCTGGCAGCGGAGTGATCCGGTCCGACATTACCCGGCGCACGTTCGTAAGCAGCACGAACAGATCCTCCTGAGTGAGGCTTTTCAGACGAATTACCGGACCTGTCAGGTCTACCAGTCCGTCTTTGGCAAAGATGTTGTCCTCCAGCCTCGACTTGAGCGCCTCATAGCTGAACACCCCGCGACGCGTGTCGCCAAGAAACTCTGGCGTGCCCCCCATGACGAATCCCAGGTAGGCAGCGGTCCCCTGGAGCACATCATTCAGAATAGTCAGCAGCTGCTCATAGTTGGGTGCACGCGAACGCCCCTGTATGAGCTTGTAGATGTTGACCATCTCGTCAAGGGATACCAGGAGCCCCTTGTATCCGGCCTGCCGGACAAAGATGGCCATCAGCTTTATCTGATCATACAGGGCGCTGTCGTTGATAATGTTTCTGACGCCCAGCGCATGTCTGGCTTCGGTCTTGGTGCTGAATTCGGCGCGCAGCCACCGAAGCGCTGCATTGACCAGCCTGTCGTCGCCGCTCTGATAACCTTCCCAGTAACGTTCGATAACGGTGGCAAAGTCGTAGCCCCGGGCCAGGTCTTCAAGGCTGACCAGCTTTGAGCGTATCGCTTGATTAACCGATGTTCCCTGGGCCTGCGCCTCTTTGCGGGACTGCTGAATGAAGCGCTCCACCAGCCCTGCCATAGCGCCGCCAAGTGGCTTGGTGAGCGTAGCCACATTCTTGGCCATCTCCGCGTACAGCATGCGGGCTTGGCCTTGCGTACCATACAGCCGCCGGTTCTGCGAAAGGTCCGCCGACATCACCACGAGGCCCTTCTTGAGCGCGACAAGGCGCGTCAGGTTCAGAAAGAACGTCTTGCCCGAGCCGTAAGCACCAATGATGAACCGGATCGTGGCCCCACCGTCGACGATCCGATCAATGTCACGGATTATTTCTCGGGTTTCCGCGGCACGGCCAACCTGTACATGCTGCAGCCCGATACGTGGCACCACGCCGGCCCGGAGCGCATCAATGATGGCCTCGCGCTCGCGGGGCTTGATTAATGGTTGATCTGTCATAAAGCGCAATTTATGAACTAAGGAACACCCGACACCGGTGCATTGACCTTTGGGCAGCGCAGCCAATCATCGTGACTGCTGCGCCATTCCCAATGCAGCTCTAGCACATTCTTATGAAGCTGCCATGCTGCCGCCAACTCACGTCAATAGCGCACATCAATAGCGCACATGCACTCCCTGGACATGCATGTCCCGAACATGCCCCAACAGTCTGCAGATTACCTCCCATTGTACCTACGCTGAAAGCAACTGTTCCCGAAGGTGCGTGCCAATGCCTCCACTGCAGGGTTGCAACGGCTGTGCTGCACTCCTCTGGCCATCCATCCAAGGATCGGCCAGGTCGCTACGCAACCGATCACCTGCATAGCCATGCGGGCTGCACAGCGGTGCCGGAAGGGATGTCGCCACCTGAAACGCCAACTGGGCCCAAGGACCCTTGCCTCCTTTGAGGCATTAGCCGCGGCAGTCAATTCCCAAGCTCCGCACCAAGCTGGCGCACGACATCGACGTTGAGCTCGTAGCTGCCGTATTCTTCTACCAGCAGCTCGTCATATCGGTCGCTGCTCCAGGTGTTAAGCTCTTCAATCGCACCTTCGAGCATAAGGTTGTGCTGCCGTGCCAGATCTGCCGCGGCCGAGGCTTCCCATTCCATGGACACCACCAGTGCGCGTAGAAATGCCTGGTGCGAAGCGTCCAAGACCACCGTCACGTCAGAGCTGCCTTCTGTGGCGCCCACGGAAACCTCGTCCTCGCCCAGCACTTCGTCAAGCATCCGCCGGACCCGCCCTGTGGCCGTCTGAACAGCGCTAACCTTTTTTGCATCCAGGCGCACGCCATCTCGCGCGCGCTTTGCCACCTTCTTCTTCGGGCGGGAGACCAGCTTGAGCCGGGAGTGCAGGTCGCTCGAGGCCTTCGCTTCATCGTGGCCCAGAAGCCCGTAAACCCTTTTAAGCGCTGGGAGCTTCTTGGATGCCAACGCGCCGAGAGCCACCGCTACCGACAGCGCAGCCTCGCGCGCCCGCCTCTTTGTCACCGCAGGCGCTGAAGCCAGCTGTTTCACGAATCTGATCGACAGGTGTACCGCGGTCAGCCATTCCACATCCACCCTCAGGCGTGCCTGCTCTCCCCGACCCGGCGTGACCTTCTGGATGAACGTAAACAACGCCTCACGCACTTCGGGCGCCATTGGCTCCTTCTGACTTCCGATACGGGCCACATAGACGCCCGTAGTAACCGCCAAGAGCGCACTCTGATATCTGGTCTTGTACGTCGATACGCGCGGCGATTCTTTGGGAATCCGGTAGATGATTGCTGGATGCCTGGGGTCCAGACGCCACAGTGCGAACTTATGCTGTGGCACTAGGCCGTATCCCATTTTCATGAGCCACTCGGCGGCCCACCTCGTCTGGACCTCGTGAGAGACCCGATCAGTGTCCCCCACGATCCGTAGCGTGACGGTGCTCAACGTTAGATCGCCCGCCGCACCCTGCTGTGCAATCTCGTCCAGCCAGGCTTGATGCCCATCGACCTCTTTGCACGAATACAGGGGCTTCAGTTGCTCCGGCAGCAGTAGGTGCGCATAGAGCGAATCCTCAAGTTCAGGATTGTCGAAAACCCATTGGGCATATGGGCTGAATGCCGCGACAGCCTCAGCCATTACAGTTTTCGCGGCCAACCAGAGCTCCTGCGATTGAAAAGCGTCAGGAACATGTCCTAGCATATCGCCAATATCGCATTCAAAGAGGCCGGAAGCCGCGCGATATTTGAAGGTCAACTGGGGAAGGTCGTCTGGGATGACCTTGATGCCACCAGGATACTTGGCCTTGAACAGTAGGCGAAAGAGCTTCACAAACCGCTCTGTCACGGTCTCGCTGGACATCAGCAGGCGCAAACTTCCCAGCTTACCCACAGCCCATGCCAGCACCCAGTCCGCATCGATGGCCTTGCCTTGAGCAATCCTGCGACCCAGTGCATAATTGACGGCAACCGTGTCCATAAAATAGCCGGTACCGATCAAGTCATGGGTCCATTCCCCCTCAATTGGAGATTCATACTTGAAGCGCTCCACAACTGCGTTGGCGCACAGCAGAAAAGGGAGCGCCACATCTAGCATATCTTTGTGATATTGGCAGAGTTCTTGCAGTCGTAAGACCTCAAGAATGATTGACTCCCGCTCCTCGGGGTCCGCATCATCAACATAGAACCGGAATTCTAAGCCGTAGAAATAGGTCAGCAGGTAGCTGACGCACACCCCATTCCAGTAGCACTTATCTGACGACAGCCAATCCAAGTAACTGCCGCGCAAATCCTCGTCCTGCTGCGCGTAACCTCTCAGATTGTCAGGATAGATCGAGACCCACCTACTCCTATTCGGCGGACTGACCGGTAAATCAGGGTCAATCCACGGAGTTCGGACTGATTGTGTGTGGTAAGTTAATGTGCAGTAGGGTGGCGGCTTAATTCTCGGGGGTCCTGCACCAAGGTAGATTCCTCCATCGATTTCGCGGCCAGCAATGGTGACCAGCTCACCCTCTGGTACCCAGCGAGATGCGTAGGCCGAATCCACATCCTTGATCCTGACAACATTCGCCAGCCGGCTGATACGTTGAGAATCCCGGCCTTCGTGAAACGGGAAGTAGAAAAAGTCGTCTCGGTCACTCATCAGATCATCCCGGAACCGGGCTGGTCAGGCCCCTATCCTGTCGGCGCCTGCCGCCAACCACCAACACGCCTCGAATTTCGACCCAATTTACGTACAAAGGCACAATTCCTATCCGTCTGGAGTGCAAAAGCCACAATGCTTGACGAGAGCGCTTGCAGCGGCGTCGACAAGGCATCTTCTGAGCAAGCACACAGGCGCCTGCGGCTGCCTTGAGCCACAGTGTTCTCTCTCACGTCTTGCTGCGGCCTCCAGCTGGGGCACTATTCGGACTGCCGCCGGCGCACATAGACCCCGAAGCATAAGATACTGGGGCATGCTAGAGCTAAAGCAGGCCTTGTGCAGCACAGTCATGCCAGAGTGCGGGACTCACCCGGTATCCAGAGGTGCCGCGCTAGAATTACGCACCCCTCTTCATCAAAGGCGACGCCTTCTTGCAGCAGAAGCTCGCGCATCTGGTAGGGTCCATCAAAGCTCCGCGCGCCGGTCAAGGCACCGAAACGGTTTACCACGCGATGACACGGTAGATCCGCGTGGCGTGCAGCTCGCAATGCCCAACCTACGGTGCGCGCAGCACTCTTAACGCCCAAGTGCCCGGCGATGTGGCCATAGGTCGTTACCCTCCCGTGCGGAATACGCGCCACAACCTGCCACACGGCCTGAAAAAAGTCCTGCCGCTGCACTTCGGATCGCGCCATCAGTACAGCTCAAAATCTATGGAGCGACGTGCCGTGTGCCCGGTCGTCAGGTCACGCGCAGCTACCGTCACCGTCACCGGCCCCGCCCATTCGGTCAGGTCCAGAAGCACCTCCTGCTGATCACGCATGGCGGTTCCCGTATAACTCGCTGTCACTGAGGTAGGGCTCCTCCCGGCACCATCCGGCCCCTGACCAGCGATACGGTACGTTACACTGTACCGCGTATAGTCGTCACGGTCATAGGTAAGATGATAAAGCTCGAAATACAGCCCAAGCGGCATGTCCGATGCGACCTGCATAAACGGATACGGAACAGATTCCCCGACCAGCTCCACCGCAGACCACATCATGACCGGCTTGAGGTCACTCATCTCCAATGCAGTCCCAGCGGCATCCAGCGCGCTGAGCGAATCAACATGCCTGGCCCCAGCCGCGATACGCTCTCCTCTGACACGCCTTGCGGTCAACCGGTAGAGGTCCCACTGCACAGCAAGATGGTACAGGCCGGTGTCGCCGCGTACGATCGCCTGCTGCGCAGGGATGACCGCGTCACGCCCACGCGGCAGGTCCTGGATGCGGATAGAGCTGACCGACACCGCGCGCCGCACATAGTCAGGCCCCATCTGCACAGCCGTCAGGTGCAACGCGTAGTCTTCCTCAAGTGCCGTGCTGCGCAGCGCTCCAGGCTCCGGCCCCCAATACAGCTCCGTGCGCGTCGTTCCGTCCCGATCCAGAAACCGTGCGGTGCGCAAACCCATGGGGAGGTTTCGCACCATCCGGTGCACCTCCGAATAGTCGGGCGGCATTAACACCGAACGCTGGTAGGCCAGCTGCGCATCCTTCACCCTAGAAGACGTGATCGTGCTCTGAATTACCTCGCTGGGGGGACGCTCATTGCCCCCCGGCTGCAGCTCCGTGTAATCGTCCTGGTCCAGCACCGTCCTTCTGAATGCCTCTCCCAACACGCGAGACGCCACGCGCCCCGGCGCTTCTTGCGCCGCAAGATAGCTATCCACCGCGCTGTAACGCTCCAGAAATACCGGATCCTCAGCAGCAAGCTGCCGATATATCGTCCGCATCGTGGCCAGCGCCATCTGCGCACGCCTCCTACCACGCGGATCCGGCGAAAAGCCACTCCGCAGCATCCTGGGCAACAGATCTGTCGTCTGGCCGATCCTGTACTGGCCATCCTTGAGCAGAAACAGGTAATGACCGCTTCCGTCAATGTGCCCGTAGCGCCAAAACACGTTGTCTGGAAAGTCGGACTGATTGATAGCCAGCCCGAACTGGTAGATCTGATCCGTGAACTCGGGATCGTCAAAGCGGACGACGAGCTCGCGCTCTGGGCGCCCGTACATCACGTATATCTCGCCGCGGTCATCGAGCCTGGTCGGTCGCATGCCGGAACCCAAATGGGCCTCGGCGTGCAGCACCCGCTGCACATGCTCGACCAGGCGTTCATTGAGCGGCGAGGCCGGTAGCGGATCCTGACGCCGCCACCAATTCCTTAGGCGCGCGCCCGCACCAGGCAGGATCTGCGCCTTCTCTGGGGCATGCCGAAGGTCACCCACTGCCACTTCGCGCATCACCTCGCCAGGCAACACCAGTGCCAACTGCGCCAGGTGCCGATGCACCGCCGCAGAATCGCTCCACGGCTGGCCGTCACCCAGTGAAGTGATGAGATTCAAGTACGCTTCCGTTGACTGTAGCAAGACGCCAAACCGGGCGGCGTCTGTAAAGCCCTGTTCAGTAGGCTGAGAACGGGCAATCGGAGCCAGACAGCAGCCTGCGCATATTACAATCCCAATCCCCAGGTTTTGCCAGATACGCAGAAATGTCCTGGCAGCTATCCCGGTCCTGTGTCGACGAGCCATGACCTTGCATCAGGGTCAGAAGGTGCAGCTAAGCCCAAGGCTGGGAACGAACGGAAAGCCGTATATCGGTTCCCGGTACAGCGTCGGCGCGGGCGGCGGCCTGAGCGCCAATGGCAGATGCAGCCACTCCTTGACATCCGTGCCAACGTGGTACTTGTTCGTTATCGTGTTGCGCCGATGGTAGGCGTTGATAGCTTCGGCATATATGCGCACATCCAGCGCCTCCCAGCGGGCTTCATAAGTGACCCTCAGGTCCAGCCGATGGTAGGCGGGTAGCCGCGCGGCATACAGGTTTTCTGGCCCGCCAAACATGGGAACGAGCCGCGCATACCCGGTGCTGGGATCCGTCAGCACCACCTCCTGCGTGACGCCGGGCGCATTCGGGTCTTCCACCAGCACCACCAAGGCCCGCATGGCGGTGGCTGGCGTGTACGGAAATCCGGTGCCGAATCGCCATGTGAGCGCGGCCGTCCACCTGGGGGCCACTTCCCACGCCGCCACCAGACTCACCGTATGCTTCCGGTCATAGGCAAACGGGCGCCGTAGCGGTCCGGCTCCATAGCTCGCCTCGCGCCAGGCGTCGGCCAGCGCATAGGACAGCCAGCCACTGAACCGGTCCGAAGGTCGGAGCCGATTCAGCGCGACGATAATCTCGGCGCCGCTGCCAGCACCACGCCCCGTGTTGACTAGACCAGGCAACAGCACTGGAGACTCCTGAAATGCTATCACCCACGCACTGGGCGTAAGCGGTCCCACCCTTCCAACCTCTGGGGATCCGGTAGGGAAATAGGTGGCCACTGCGCGCGGCTCCACGGCATAGTCTTGGGTCAAAAGCGCACGATACCATTTGCGGTACCCCTGCAGCCGCACATGCCAGCGGCGCCCCATCCTCAGCGACAGGCTGGCGCCGGCATGCCAAGCTTCCTCGGCCGCCAACCCGGCAAGGCTGTGGAAGCGTGCAGCGTTGTAGGTGTCGTCCGGGTCCAGTGTCTTTTCCAGTCCCGGGCTCTGCACATAGCGTCCACCAGCAAAGCGCACCGTGGATCCAGTGCCCAATGGCATCGAAAGGCTCAGACGCGGCGTCAGGTAACCCTGCCCCACAATACCGAAATAGTCGTAACGGAGCGCCGGCTGCACAAACAGCGCGCCTCCTGCCACCTCGATTCGATCTTGTACAAAGGCATGCACACGCATGTCCATCCGATCCATGTACGCCATGTCGCCCAACGCGGACACCAGCGGGTCAGCCATGCGGATAGCATCAAAAAAGGTCTGGGCAAACTCGTTGGCCCGAAAGTCTAAGTCGAGCGCGGACGTGAGGCGATCCGCTCCGGCGCCCGCCTCAATCATGTGCGTGTGGCGCGCCAGCGCGGCGCGCACGCCAGCCGACACTTTCCGCACTGCGTACGCTTCCTCCTGAATGAAGGTGGCCTCCGCATCGCTGGGAAACACGGGGTCGGGCGGCCCGAACGGGCTGTCAAAATTCTTAAGCCCTCCCATCCACGCCTGCAAGCCGCCGCCCAGCGTGCTGCCGCCACGGTTTTCGTACCAGTTGACATAGCCGCGCACGCTGGTGGCCGCACTGGGCACGTAGTGCCACTGGATACCCGCCGCAGAATGTGAGAGGTCTTTGTCGCCACGCTGCAGGCTTTCTGTGTCCCCTTGCGAAGCGACGGCATCCTCGTCCACCACCCAGCTCAAACGGTCCTGGCTGACAAGAACGGTAGCACGCATCATGTGGTGGGGCGCAGGGCGAAGCGTGACCTTGAAATGACCGTCGACGAAGTTGGGAAACGCTATCTCGTTGAATATGCCGATGCTGCGCGCCAGCGTGTTTGCAAACGACCCGAAATACGTTTTGCGCCCGCTAGCAATCCAACTTCCATCCCAAAAGCCAGTAGCACCTTCGAGCGTAGCGTTCACCGTCATCATCGTGGTGTTGAGGCGACCGTGCAGCGCGCCATCGGTGCGCCCTTCGCGCGTTGTTACCACCAGTGCGGACGACAGGCGGTCCCCGTACTCGGCGGGCATCGTGCCCGGATAGAGCTCGACTTCGCGCACCAGCTCTGGATTCAGCAGGCTGCCCATGCCGCTGAGCTGGTATGGGCTGAATACCTCGATGTCGTCAATCACGATGAGGTTCTGATCTGGAGTGCCGCCGCGGATATAGAGCTGCGTCGAGTAGTCACCTGACGTCTGCACCCCAGGGAAAACCCGCAGCGCCTGCAGCACATCCTCGCCTGCCCCGGCGAGCGCCTGCACATCGCGCGCCGATACCCGGCTGGTAGCCACGCCGACATCGTAAGCGAGCTGCCAACGCTCGGCATGGATCTCGATCTCCTCCATACCGATGGCCACTGGCGTCAGTCTAAAGTCATACGTGACCGGATCCTCCCCGACATGGATAGCGGCTGCGCTTGTCCCAAAGCCTACATGGCGAGCCACGATCCGGTACGTACCAGCGCGCGTCACCACCAATGAGTAGCGGCCTGCGCTGTCGGCCGCTGCTCCGTGAGCCACGATGCCATGCCGCTCCAGCGTGACGGAGGCACCCGCGAGTGCCGAATCCGAAAGCGCTGCCAGCACCCGGCCGCTAACCACCTGTCCGTAGGTAAGGGAGGTGCCAACGGAGCTCAGCAACAGCAGCAGGCAGGATCGCTTGATCACGACGAAAATAAAAACGGGAATTGGTGTAGGAATGCGATAGAACTACCTAGGACTGTTGGCTGTGCTTGGTGTTTCGCGCAGGGCTGCGCAGCCCAGGGACGCCACGCCTCTGGGCACATCTAGCGCTCCTCTTCCACGATGCGCACTTTCTGCCTCATGGATACGCGTTCTAGGCGCTGCACGCTACCCAGCGCGGGCCAGTAGACCTCGAGGGCTTCGATGGCTGTCGCCTGCCCAAGCCCCACCTCCTGCCAAAGGCTGGAGGCGCCAAAGCTGCCGCCTGCGGAGACGGTACGATGGATAGAACGCCGGCCATCTTCGGTCACCACATCCACACGGATGCGCGCGCCGATAGCGCTCCGGTTGCTCTGGGTACCTACCAGCTCGAGCGTTACCCACTCGTTGCCGTGGCCAGGATTCTCAAAGAGCACGTTCATGGCGAGGTCTCCCTCGAAGGCACCGCCCATCACTGCGTACACGTCCTGGTCGCCATCGCCATCGATGTCGCCAAACGCGACGCCATGGCCCTTCTGCAGATGTCCGAAGCCCCCAGAGGTGGTAACCTCCACAAACCGCTTACCAGCGTCATTGCGGAACATCCGATTAGGTATCAGCGCCCTCAGGTTCGGATCCCCCGTGCCGACATAGAAATCGAGCCAGCCGTCGTTATCCAGGTCCCCGAAGTTCGAGCCCATCGCAAAAATCACTCGGTCCAGCCTGAACGCACCCGCCACATCGGTAAAGGTGCCGTCCTGGTTGTTGCGGTACAGCTTGGCCCTGGCGTCCTCGCGCTCGTGCCCTAGGTATTCGGCCGCCACATCTGCCGCACTTGCCCGCCATCCAGACACAAACAGGTCCTGCCACCCATCGTTATCCACATCCCAAAACCATGCCGGAAAGCTGTCGATCGGTTCTTGCACCCCGGCCACAGCCGCTACCTCTTCAAACGCCACGCCGCCCACGTTGTGCAGGAGCAGGTTGGGATCTCCATAGCGCGACACGTACAGATCCGGCCATCCGTCGTTGTTATAGTCCCCGCTGATTACAGCTTTAACATACCCAGTCACCGCGAGCCCCATCTCCCTTGCCGCCTCTTCAAAGGTGCCGTCGCCGAGGTTGCGATAGTATTCGCAGTCGTGCCACCCGGCTTGGGGGTTGGATTCGTTGCCAATGAAGAGGTCCAGATCCCCGTCAAGGTCGAGGTCGGTCCATACGGCCGTCTGCGTAGGGCGGAGCGTGTACAATCCAGCCTGCACTGTTACATCCTCGAAGGTGCCGTCGCCGCGGTTTCGGAGCAGCGAGTTGGGATGGCCTTGGGCCAGCCAGGCACCTCGCAGCACCAGCACGTCTGCATCGCCATCATTGTCGTAGTCCGCATGGACCATGTTAAGCCCTCCGGTGAGCCCGTCAAGGCCCGCGTGTGCGCTCCGATCCTCGAAGGTGCCCTGGCCCAGGTTGACAAAGAAGCGCAGCGGGTCGCGCAGCCCCCAGGAGGATGCCAGGATGTCCAGCGCGCCATCACCGGTAAGGTCTTCCATCACGACGCCGCCAGAGAGCCCCATCACATCCACGCCAGATAGGGGTGCGATGTCCACAAACCTGCCCACGTCGTCTTCGGCTTCCAGTGCCTGGGGCGGGACGCGCCACTGGGCTGGTACGCTGTCGGGATAGATGCCCAGCGTCATGGCGGCCAAGTTTAGAAGCCACAGGCTCGTCAAGTCGTCCGCATCTGCTGTGAGCAGCTCCTGGTAGAGGCCCATGGCGGCCCTGGATCCGCGCTTGAGCGTGTGCACACCTTCTGCGGTAATGGGCAACAGGCACCGCTGAGCATTGGGGTTGGCGACACAATTATCTTGCTCTCCCAGTCGCAGGTAGCTGAGCGCCAGGTAGTCTTGGGCTCCGAGCAGGTAAGAGGCATCAAACACGTCAGGTGCTGCCTCGATGTCGCGCAGTATTGATTCAAATTGTGCGATGGCGGCTTCGCTATCGCCGGCGCGCAGCAGCTCCTGGCCCAGCAGGCTTGCGTATTGGACATGCTCCTCCGGGTCGGACGGAGGCTGGACCGCGCGCAGCGCGCGCACGCGCGCCTTGTTGGCGTGCGCATTGCTGCGAGGATACCGGTCGGTCTCGAGGGCGATCGCTTCTAGCACTTGGGCCATCTCGCGGGTGCCGTGGCTCTGCGGCACAGCGCATCCCGGCGCCAGAAGCAGGGCCACCAACACCCCGGGCCAGAACATGGAACGTAGCGCAGTCACTTTGCTTCGCTGCGCTGGACGGTCACCTCAAGTGCATCTGGTACCACTGGCACCAGCGACGTTGCGCCGTCAGACCAGCGTACCGCTGCCCCTGCCGCCTCTACGCCCCAACGCCGGCCCAGCACGAGCACCGGTGCTTGCTGCGACCAGTATCCAGAGCCTGCCGTCACTAGGCGCGCCGGTCCCCGGCTGCTGTCGGCATAAATGATCCTGACGGTGGCGCCAATACCCCAGGGGTTGTCCGCAGGGCCCTCCAGGCGAACGCGCAGACCACTTCGCGATGACACGTTGCTAAGCACCACCGGCGCGGCCCCGTGCTGCGTTATTAGAAGGTCGCTGCGTCCATCCTGATCCCAGTCCGCCGTGACCGCCGCACGCTGCTCACCATAGGCGGCTAGGCCTGACCGGCCCATGGAGATGAAGCCACCATGGCCGTCCCCTCGAAGCCAGAGCCCGCGACCTGCGTCGTGACGCGACGTGGATAAAGGCAAAGCAAAGTAGTTCTGCGCCAGCACCAGATCCTCGTGACCGTCCGCATCGATATCCACGACTACGACGCCGGAAGCCACGGTCTGCTGGGCCTCTTGTGGCAGCGAGCGCACCTCAAAGTGGCTGCCCCGATTAAGCCACGCGGTAGAGCTCAAAGTGGTCGCTTCCACGTAGTGCAACGAGCTCCACGCGCCTTGGAGCACCTGTGCCAGCGGTAAGGAGGCAAAGGCAGCATGGGAAGCGAACCGGCGCCGCAGCGCCGGCACGCCCGACGCCAAATCACCCAGCTGCCGGGCAGGCACGTAGGCGTCCAGCGACGGCTCCCACAACGCCTCAAAAAGGTCCATCATCCCGTTAGCGTCGATATCACCATAATACAGACGCACCGGCATAGCCTCGTGCGCCACATGGTTCCATCCCCAATTCGTGGCGACGAGGTCCAGCCGGCCATCCTCGTCAAAATCCCCCATCGCTACGCCGCGCCACCAGCCGGTATGCTGCGCCAGCCCCAATGCCTGCGTTCGGTCCACAAACGTGCCGCCTTCGCTCATCATCACCCTTAGCGGCCCCCAATCCTGGGCCAGCACGACATCGGCATCGCTGTCGCCGTCCAGGTCGCCAAGCGCCACTCCAGACGTCATGCCCAGGCCATAAAACGGCCGGCTCCATGCGTCGTCGGGTTCCAGTCTCCCCGCCGTGTTGCGGTAGATACGACTTGTAGCCGCTAGCGGATATGCACCCGGCCTGAAGGAACCGCCCACGAAGAGGTCTAGATCCCCGTCGCCATCCATGTCCGCCAGCGCCATAGGACCGGGTGCATCAAGGCCGAAGGGAATCCTGCGCGCTGTGGAGGCCGCAAGCTCCAGCACATATGACGAGTCTCCAGTGGTGTCTGGGGTGCGCTCGTAGTTGGCGATACCCGCCAGGATGCGGGCAGTGCCCACCGAATCCGGCAGCACCACGATCCCGGTCACATCCCCAGATACAGGGGCCGATGCATAGGCTCTGTGCAACCTTCCGCCTCTGTTGTACCATGCTGTCAGGCGCCCGCCCATGCCGGCTCCCAGCACCAAATCGGGGTCCCCGTCGCCGTCCAGGTCGGCCGCAGCGGCTGCAGGACCGCGGCGGCTCAATCGACGCGGCAGCAGGGGCTGCCGAGCAAAGTCATGGTAGAGTGTCTCGGTTACGGGCGGCAGCACCTGGGTCGATACAAAGACGGCATCGGTAGCCCCCGTCGCATCCACCAGCGCGGGCAATGCTACGGCACCTTCGTACGATACCTCATAGAGTCGACCTGCCAAGACGGACGCCACGCTCGATCGCTTGCCGCCTGGCCAGGCGACCTCGAGGCTACAGCTGTCTTCGGTCGCCGCAAACACCGCCACCATCTGGCTGTGTGATACATACTGGCCTCCAGCGGTGATCTCCTTCTGCTGCGCAGCCAATCCCTCGCAATAGACGTGCACGGTGGTACCCACGCCATATGTGTTGCGCCCAGGCCCTTTGATGCGCACCGCAATGCGACGGCCAGGTGCCCGGTTCTCATACAAGCCCGCAGCGGCGTTCAGGCGGTTGATGACGACATCCAAATCGCCATCGCCATCGAGGTCTCCCAGTGCCATTCCATGCGAGACGTCCGCCTCCTTGCCCAGGCCCCAACCGTTAGGCACCGGAGTAAACGTGCGGTCACCCCTATTGCGAAAGGCCACGTTGGTAAGCGCCAATGGCGGAAAGTCCAGAATCAGCGCGCGAGCCGTACGCATATTAACAGCGCGCCGCAGGCGCTCCTGCTCATTGGCCTGCGCATCCAGGTCCTGGATATCAAACACATGGCCCGTAGTGATCAATAGGTCTTCGTAACCGTCAAGGTCAACGTCAAGAAAGCTCGTAGCCCAGGACCAGTCTGACGCAGCCACGCCCGCTAGGCGGGCCACCTCCGCGAAGGTGGCATCACCCCGGTTAAGAAAGAGCATGTTCTGCATTTCCTGCGGGCGCGCGTCCAGGTCTCCAGCGCGCACCGGCAACGGGATGCGCGTATTGCGCTGGCGCTGGCGTCGAGCATAGTCACGGCTTAGCATATCCGTCAGAAAGATGTCCATATGGCCATCCCTGTCTATGTCGGAAAAGTCCACGGACATGGTGGCGTTGCTGGTTTTGCGCAGCACATGTGGCGCGGCCAGCTTCATTGTGCCTGTGCCATCACCGAACCATAGCGCGTCCTCGCTTTCAAAGTCGTTGCATACATACAGGTCTGCAAAGCCGTCGCCGTTGATGTCGTGAAAGCGGGCCGTGAGCGCCCAGTCCCTGGGCGCCGCCTCCAGCGGCTGGCCGTGCGCATCTACAAAAGACTGGCCGGTCCAGTCTGCCGGTTCAAAGACCCCTGTACCATCGTTGAGGTACAGTGCGTCGGGCTCTGCCAGTTCCAGGCGCACCACCTTGTCGCCGTACCGCCGAAACCGGTAATGATCTTCAAACGCGGCCCGAACCTTGTACGTGGAGTCCACCAGGATCTCTTCCCAGCTGATGGCGCTTGCTGGAAGGCTATCCGCCAGTGCTATACGTTTGTAGCGGGCGACGTAGAGATCCAGGTCGTGATCGCCATCGATGTCCGCTAGTGCCATCGTGGTCGCACCCGATCCCAGCGCCAGACCAGAGGCATTGGTGACATCGGCAAATCGTCCCATACCATTGTTGCGCAGCACGGCCCCTGGTCCAGAAAGCGTGGTGACCAGCATGTCCAGGTCCCCGTCGCCATCCAGGTCGGCCAGTGCGACGCCTGTGGACTGGCGGCCTGGCAGCGCTATCCCGGCTTCGCGCGTAACATCCGTAAAGCGCCAGTGGCCATCGTTGCGATACAACACGTTGTCGTCAAAAAGGCGCGCCAGCGCTATGTCTGGCCGCCCATCCCCATCGACGTCGCCAATAGCCACACCCGAGCCGTGCATGACGTGGCGGTTGGCCGTAATCTGCGACCCTGACACGTAGTTGCCCGCGGTAACCCCCGTACGGGCAGGCGCCACCTGCCTGAATCCCGCGCTTCTTCCAGACGGCGACGCGAGTGTGCGCCACCGCACCTCGTCTTCCGATTGCCATTCACCCAGCTCAGCCCCACATGCCGCCATGAAGCACACCCCGGCCAGCGCCGCTACAAACCGAAGCGCGGCGCTACCGGTCATTGGGCCCAAAGGACACGACCGCGGACTGGTCCGGTGCCAGGGGCGACTCGGTGACCACGCCGCCAGGCCAGCGCACCCAAAGCGCCACGGGCGTTCCAGCGGCGCCCAGCACCTGCTCCAGCGCATGCTGCGTCCAGTAGCCTGATCCGGCCGCCACGATGCGCGCAGGGCCGGCGGTGCCATCGGCATAGCGGAGCCGCATCACGGCTCCTATGCCACCAAAAGGATCTTTCAGCGTGACAAGGATGCCGGGCCGCTCTCCCTGATTCATGTGCAGCACGGGCGGTGAGCCGTTCTGCGTCACCACCAAGTCGGCACGGCCATCGCGATCGAAGTCCCCTACAGCCGCTGCCCGCTGCTCTCCAAAAACCGCTATCCCGGCCGCTGCCGCAGACATCGGCTCAAAGCTACCATGTCCGTCGCCGAGCAGCATCAACCCACGTCCGGCATCCATCCTGGGCTGTGTTTCAGGCACCGCGAAGAAGTTCTGACTGAGGAAGAGATCTTCGTTGCCATCACCGTCATAGTCCGCCACCGCGGCTGCAAATGCCGGCGTCCGCTGCGCGGCAAGCGGCAGTGGGGAACCCTCAAACGTGTCGCCACGGTTCAGGAACACCATACTGGTTAGCGTGTGGGCTTCATGCCTTTCCATAGCGCCCAGCACCTCGCCAAAAAGCTCCGTAACGTTCAGCTCTGCAAACTCGTGGTAGGAGCGCACACGGCCTACAATCGGTGGTATTGCGTGCGACAGCACGCGCAGATCGCGCACCATGCCGTATTCCGAAAGGCCCGCATCAAAGCGCGCTTCCAGGATATCTACGGTGCCATTGCGGTCTAGGTCACCATAATAGGCAACAAGCGGTCGACCAGAGCCCGCGTAAGACGTATTGGTACCCCAGTTGGTCGCCACCATGTCGAGCCGGCCATCCCCGTCGAAGTCGCCCAGTGCCACCCCGTTCCACCACCCGATGTACGCACCCAGACCCAGCGCCTCGGTCCGGTCCGTTAGGAGGCCTCGCCCGTCATTAAGAAATACCTTTACCGGCCCCCACTCCACAGCCAATGCTAGGTCGCTGTCGCCGTCCCCGTCTAGATCTCCCGCCACAGCTCCGCTCACGAGGCCGACATCCTTTAGTGGCTGGCTCAGGGCCGGATCCGCAACGAACGTATCCGAATACCCACGCAGGATCTGGCTGGACGCGGGCTCTGGATACCTTCCAGGCACAAAGTGGCCACCGACCAAGAGATCCAGCGAGCCATCCGCATCAAAGTCGGCCAGCACCAGCGGGCCAGGCGTTGCCGCACCAAGTGTAATAGTCTGCGTCCCGTCTGGAGCATCCAGCGTCATTACTTGCAGCATGGCGGCCTCCTCGGCATCAACGGGACCCCGCTCATAGTTGGATACCGCTACAACAAGCCGGCCGTCTCCTGCGGCCACCACGCCGGCGTGGTCTCCGCTCGCTAGCGGTCCCAGGTGCTCTATGCGCACCGTAGCGCCTCCCGGGTTCTTAACGAACGCGAGGCGGCCTCCACGGCCAGCCCCCATCACGATATCATCCTCCCCGTCGCCGTCCGCGTCGGTGATCGCCAGGGCGGGACCGCGCTGACTCAAGCGCCGCGGCAGCAGGGGCTGGCGCGCAAAGTCCTGGTATGGGGCTTCATAGTGCACCAGGGGTAACGTAACAGGACGCATCAACGCGCGTGGCGTTATGATCGAATCGGGTGGCGCCACGGGCCAAGATTCACCTTCCCGTAACTCGTACAGGTAACCAGCCTCTGCATCCCGAATGACGCTCTCTTGGCCACTGGGCCAGTGCACGGTGACGGTTGCCCGTTCACGCACTGCAAAGGAGCGCAGCGGATCGCTGGATGACAGGTAGAGGCCGCCCGCGATCACCTCGGCCTGCCGGGTCGGCAGGCCGTCCCCGGTTACGACGATTCGCGCGCCCACCGCGCGCGTGTTGGGCGCGGTACCGCGCAGGCGTACGGCTAGGCGGGGCGCGGTAGCATCGTTGCGAAACAGTCCGGCAGGCCCGTTGAGACGATTGATCACGGCATCGAGGTCGCCGTCACCATCCAGGTCCGCGAACGCCATCCCGTGCGAGACATCCGGGCTCCAGCCCAGCCCCCACCCGTCTGGCATGAGCACAAAGGTGCCGTCGCCACGGCCTCGGAATGCTACGTTCGGCAGGTCCAGCCCCGGAAATAGCCGCAGCTTCGTACGCCAGTCGCCACCGGGCCTCCCCGACTGCATCTGCGCGTCAGAATCCATGGCGTCGTAGACATGGCCGGTCGTCAGCAACAGGTCCTGGTGGCCGTCAAGGTTCACATCGAGGAACGCGCTGCTCCACGTCCAGCCGGTCTGAGCGACGCCGGCCATATATGCGACCTCCGCAAAGGTCCCGTCGCCGTCGGCTACCAGGAGCATGTTTTGCATCACCTGCGGACGGGCTGCCAGGTCACCGATAGTCACCACCTCTGGCGGGATCGCCAGATGCTGGCGCTGGCGCTGCACATAGTGCATGCTAAGCATGTCCGCCAGGAATAGGTCCACGTGGCCGTCACCATTGGCGTCACCTGCCGCCACCGACATGGTGGACTGGCTGGTCTTGCGCACCGCTGTAGCGGGCGCCGCATCAAAGCCGCCCTTCCCATCCCCGATCCAGAAACGGTCGGGACTCTCAAAGTCGTTGCACACATACAGGTCCGGGATCCGGTCCCCGCTCAGGTCCTGAAAGCGCACGCTAAGGGCCCAGTCCCGGGGCGTCTCTCTAAGCGGCTGCCCGTCTTCACCTCTGAATGCCCCTCCCAGTGGGTTCACCTCCTCGAAGCGCCCTTCCCCGTCGTTCAGAAAGAAGTGGTCCGGCTCGGCGACCTCAAGGCGCATCAGCCGATTGCCTTGGCGCACCAGCCGGTAGTGGGATGCAAATTCTGGATCGATGGCATACGTGTCGCCCACTGCCCGGACGACACGTTCAAACGCCAGCCGCTCTGGCGGATACAGGTCTTTGACAGTTTGTGCTTTGTAGTACCCGACATACAGGTCCAGATCGTTATCTCCATCGACGTCCGCCAATGCCATGGACGTGGCGCCACCGGGGCGCCACAGTCCGGCCTGGTGTGTGATGTCAATGAAGCTCCTTTTACCTTCGTTCTCGAAGGCCGTGATGCCGCCGCCGAGCGAAGTCAGAATGAGGTCTAGATCGTCATCTCCATCCATGTCGGCCATTACAGCGCCGCTCGTTCTGGCTTCCGCCTCGGTAGTGGCGTGATCGCTTACCTCTCCGAAGGTCCAGTTGCCGTGGTTGATGTACAGCGCATTGAGCCCCGCCATGCTGGCCAAAAAGATGTCGGACCATCCGTCGCCATCCACATCCCCGAGCGCTACGCCCGACCCGTTCACCAGATGCCGGTTGCGCAGCCACAGGGAATCCGGCAGCGTGTTGTTGAAGTCGACCCTGGTGCGGGCCGCACGCATCTCGGTAAAGCCTTCGCCCCGCCCCATCGGCGGCCTTAGCGCCTGCTTCCGGTATCCGTCGCCTTCGATCCATGCCTGATCGTACTCGGGCGGAGTCGAGCATGCGGCCAGGAGTACTAGGCACGCGGCCCACGTTCTTGCGCCGCAGCGAAAGCCGGTTGACGCCCGGATGCTGCGGTGACCGGTACGATGTTTCCTGCCTTCCACTGCGGTGCGTCCATCCGTCCGCGCACAAGGTAGGTAATCAGTCGCTGCGGGATCGGACACGCCACCAGGTGGGATAGCACGCGCTACTAGAGCCCGTGAGCAGGCCTGTGCACCCGCGGCAGAAGCGGCAAGGCGCACCGCTTCTGGCCCTGACCATCAACCTGCGCCTGTTGTGGCCACTGGGACCCGTTGCTCGCCGGCCGGCAATTACGCACCAGGTATGTGCGGCCACTAATAAGGACTGCTCCAGCCCAGCTCCGGCTGACCATGTCTAACGACCACATCTACAAACCTCAAGACGACTTTCGTAGCTACAGCCGAGCTTCGCCAGCCAACGCTGCCGACCGCGTTGTAGTCAGACCGCTATACGCGAACCATAGAATCCGCGTAATGCGGCGCCACGCTGCATGCACGCACGACTGGCTGCCACAGCGCACAACAGTCAGCCGGCCCATCAGAACCGATCAACATCAGGGAGTGCCCCGACGGACGCCACCCTTGAACTCGTTCTCCAAAAAGTCAATCACCTCCTTTAAGTACGCCTCGCGCTCGTCCGTCACCGGGATCCGCACCCATATGTCGCTGGCTGGGCCGCTACCTTCTACCCACGCGTTTAGCGTCGCCGAAAACGTGCCGGCCGCCCTGTCCCGAGGTCGAGCCCGAACCGTGATCCTGATGCGCGCGAACCCGAATCCCAATGCCTTCTCGTCGCTCGTAGCCGGCAGCTCCTTCCAAGACGTCTCCAGGCGTACATCTTCGGTAGTCTCGACGCGCCGCTCAAACTGGTAACCGTAACGGTTAAGCAGCGCATCCTCTGAGGCGCTGACGATGTGGCTCGCCGTCGACGTTCCCAGGCTCGCCCGCATCGTGTTTCTGACATTTTCACCGCCGTCTGCGCTGGCACCCGAGCCGGAACAACCGGTCACCAGCCACGCAGCAATCATCAGTCCTGAAAGAAATCGCATAGTTCCCATCCAAGGATTGCATGTTGTACAGTGCAACAGAAGGCCAGCACCCTGGCGGCACTGGCCTCCTGACGCACTACTCTCTTTCTTGCGAAGACGGCCTTGTTACCGCCTGAAGAAGGTTGGCACCGGATCATCCACGCCATCATCACGGAATGCCGTAGGAGCACCTCCCGTGCCTCCCACGCCACCGAAGGTGTAGATGGCCATACCCAGCGTCTCCAGCTCCCTGCCAGGTACCGGGAAATGAATCGGCGTACCCTGCACAAGATCTCCCATACCTCGATCATCAAAGTAGGCTAACCCTGTGGCAGTCTGAAATGTCTCTATCCTGCGCTCATGCTTGACCTTAGCCCAGAGACTGGCAGAATCCATGTGGCTTTGATCATCCGAAGGCGAGCCCCTGGAGTCACTTCCCATAGCGGGATTAAGCATCCCCCGGCTGACACGTGTCTTGTTGATCAGCATCGCCACCTCGTCGCTGCTGCCGCCGGTCCGTAGCAGTGCTTCGGCCTTGTACATGTCCATCTCGGTCATAATCATATGCGGCATGGGGCCGTTGGCATTGCCATTGTAATAGTACTGGTAACGCTTGTGGTTGTGTGAGGAGTAGTGATACGTCCCACGTGCAGCAGGGAACGGTCCGTTGGTGCCCTGATACTCGAAGTCGGAGCCGTCCACCGTGACATCACTCGCGCTACCGACAATGCGGCGGTCCGAAGTCTCAATGTCGAACACCAATCGATCAATCAGCGGCTTTGAAAGCCAATCCGCATACCCACCAGACTCGTCCGCTGGCCCAATGGTCCGATAGTCGGCACGGCTCCATGTGGTTCCGTTCTGCCCATAAAACTTGAGACAATCCCACTCCACGGTGCCGTCATCGTCGCCGATAGGTGCAAAGTCCTCGGTGATGCCGCTATTAACACGCGACAGGACCTCCTGCCAGTTGACCGCGGCCCGCTCTTCTGGATTCCGTGCGGACTGTACCATAATGCGCGCCGCAAAGGAGTTGATCAGACGAACCATGCGGTCTGAGTCTACATCAAGGCCCCAGATCCAGTCATCCGCAGCCGAGATGGAAAACGAGTTGGCCGACGCGATGGCTCTTGCCTCATCCAGCATCCTAACAGCCTCCATGGCCACCTCACCATAGGTACGGAAGTCAATCTGGTCGTTCTCCAAATCCACGGTCTCATCGACCACAAAAGCCTGGTCGAAAATCAGCGCCAAGGTGCCGTGCATAAGGCCTTGACTCATCTTGGCAAAGGCCTTCAACAGGTTGGTGTCGTAGCCTTCCCGCGTGAAGACGTTGTTCGACGGGCCACCTTCCGACTCTGCGCGAGCGATCGCCTGCAACGCGTCATTCGCGTTGGAAATGCCCCGATACGCGTCAAACCACGGCTCTTGCGTGGAGCTACGCCGATTGTACGTCGGACTGTTGTCCCAAGCAATGCGCGGCTCGGAGGACATATCCCGCATACCCCAGTTGGCCCATGAGGAGGAATTCTCGTCGGCTATCGTGGAATAAAACATCGCGCCACTACTGCAATTCTGCAATCCCAGCCAGTAATCCTGGAACGTTCCCTTGATAAGGTTTACCACATCACCCGGCTGCGCAAAGGCCACCGCGCGGTCAGGGTTGTTCGGGTTTTCCACCGCCAAGTCCTGGCAACCTCCCAATAGGAGGAGGCACGCCAAACCGGTAACGAAAGTCTGTTTCATGATTTGCACCTCGTACATTCTAGTGGTAGGGAGCCTACGCGTTAAAACTGTATCTCAAGTTTCGCGCGGTACGTGCGGTAGGGCGGGTAATTGAAGTTGTCTACGCGCCCAAGTGTGGCATCGCCGAACTCCTCCGCAGCACTGCCCACCTCTGGATCAAAGCCCGAGTAATCCGTGATCGTAATCAAGTTGCGTCCGATCAGGCTGATGCCGATCGAGTGCAACGAGTTGCCAAATACACTCTGGAGCTGACGACGATTGAACGTGTATCCGATCGATAATTCACGCAGCTTGATGTAGGTGGCATCTTCAACGAAGTGACTATTGCGGGCCGTCGCATCATACAGCACTTCGTAATAGGTAATGGACTTCTTGAGCCCTTCCGCTTTGCCTCCTTGATCCTGATCCGCCGCACGACCGTCGCGATAGCTCCACTGCTTGGTGAAGTTGTATACATCGCCTCCTACCTGGGCACCCCACAACATGTAGAGGCTTATGCCCTTATAGTTGAGCGTCGTGTTCACGCCAATGTTGAAGTCGGGTACCGCATCGGCAATGCGAACGATCGCCGTCTCTTCCGTCTCATCGTAGTACTTAATCGGGATTCCCCAGCGGTAGGAGGTGCCCCCCACATCCACAGAGGTACCCCACAGGTCATCATCGGTGCCTACCATGCCGTCGGAGCCCGTGCCGCTCATGTGCGAGTTGCCGCTTCCTACTGCCACCACATAACCGTCGTCGTTGATATCAAAGAGGCTGGCCTCCGCGCCCGTCGGTAGCTGGGACATGTCGGTAATGAACAGGTTGCCGTACATGGTGCCAAGCCGCTCGTTGTCGCGAATAAAGAAGAGGTCAAGCGGGCCACCCAGAAAAGGGTTCGAGTCAAACGCGGTGATTTCCTGCCGCGTGCGGTCGAAGGTGACGCTCATATCCAGCAGCAGGTCCGACTGGTCAATGATCGTGCCCGACAGCGTAGCCTCTATAGTGTTCGTCGCCAGATCGCCAGCATTGCGCCACTGCGAACCGAATCCGAAGTAACCAGCCAACGGTACCGCCAGCAGTTGATCCTGAACCGTCGTCTGCGCATAGACCAGCTCCAAGAAGATGCGGTCCCGGAAACCCAGATCCATCCCGAACTCGATCTCCGTCTGAAGCTCAGGCTTTAAGAACTTGTTGCCGAGGGTAGCTTTACTCAACTGGCCGTTGGCGAGCCTCAGCGTCTCATACTGCGCCTCGAATCTCGGCCGACCCCCTGCGGTCCCAATCGAGGCACGTAGCTTGAATTCACTCAGCGGATTGTCGAGACCCCAGAAGTCTTCTTCGGATACGCGCCACGCGCCACTGGCACGGTAATACGTCTGCCAACGCTCCTCTGCACCAAAGAGAGAACTGCCGTCACGACGCCCGAAGATGTCCACAATGTAGCGGTCCATATAGTCAATGCCAAAGGTCATATAATAGCCCTCTGATCGCACCGTTGAGGCGCCGTTGCCGATCAGCTTCTCGCCTTCGGTCTCCACATTGGAAAGGTCGGAGATACCCTGCGTGGTCAGGTCCGTACCGATAACGAATTCGCTAAATGACTGAAAATCCTCCACCTGCGCTTTGACCTGCATTCGCGTAGCCAGCGGTCCGAAAGTACGACGCAGCGAGATGGTCGCATCCGCGTTGAGCGCTTCACTAGTGGCATTCCTGCGCTCGACGCGGCCGTCATTGAGCGCCGACGCGTCAATAGTCTTGAACCCGATGTCATAAAACTCCTTCTCATCACGATCCGAACGGTCATACGAGAAGTTGCCTTGCACATCCATCCAGTCCACCGGACTGAACCGCGCCCGGAAATTGCCCAAGACGCGGGAGCGTTCCTGGTCCAGGTCCGCGTTCTCGATCGTATAGATCGGATTCTCCTCAACCGCTAACGGATCCGCCTGCACCATGAGCTCTCCGGCCTCATCACGTGCGTTAAGGTTGACCAATGGATTGGTAAACATCAACCCGAAGAATGGATTGATGGCCGAATCGGATGCCAGACTCGAGGTCACGGCATCGTTAGTCGACTGTGAGTAGAAGCCGGAAGCGGAAAACGTCAGGCTCTGGCTGACCCGATGGTCAAGGTTGACACGGAAGCTCTTCCGATTGAGGCCCTGAAGCCCCCGAATGGCTCCCTGCTCTGACGTATTCGTGAAGCTGGCCAAGAAGTTGGTCTTGGAGCTGTTCTGGCTGATACCGACATAGTTGATGTACGAGTCGCCAGGATCGAAGAAGGTATCGAAGGCGTCGTACAGCTGTCCCGCGTACGGAGTGTGATAGAAAGACTCCCCATGAGCATTCCTGGCCAGTGCGGCGCCAGGACCATACCCGTTGGGAAGGCAGTTGTCACATGAGTTCCTCTCACCATCGGCATTGAGGAAGTTGCCCGAGGCATCCGTGGCATAGTTGTGCGAACGGTTGGTAACCAGATTCTCGCCAAGGCTGTTGACGCCGTACTCGTTACGTATCACCACGCGCGTCTGGTTCAGCGGGATGTTGCTGCCGCGCTGCGTCGTGATGTTGATCACGCCATTATGCGCACGCGAACCGTAAAAAGATGACGCTGCGGCCCCCTTGACGATTTCCATGCTCTCAATGTCCAGGGCATCGATGTCAACTTGATTGGCGCCCAGCACCACACCGTCGACGATATACAACGGCGCGCTACCTCCGGTCAAGCTGGTAGAACCACGCAGCCGCACAGAAATCGCGTCCCCTGGCGTGCCGCTGGAAGCCTGCACCGAAACGCCCGCCACCTTGCCTGCTAGGTTGGAGATGGGGCTGGACCCAGAGGCCACCGTCAGTTCTTCCTGGCTGACCTCGGAAACCGTGAACGCCAACTTTTTTCGCGGCGTTTCTTCTGCAACCCCGGTGACTACAACCTCATCTAGGTTCATGCGGTCTAGAGCTAGCACGAAGTCCTGGGTCATCGGCCCTTCCGCCAGCGTGATCGTGGCCGACTGGGGGCTGTAACCGATGTACTTCACGGACAGCTCCACCGTCTGCCCCGTATTGGCGGCAGGAACCTGGAACGAATAGTTCCCGTCAATGTCGGTAGAAGCACCTATCAGCAGGCCCTCTATGATGACATTCGCGCCAATAAGCGCTTCACCATCCTCGTCGGTCACGCTGCCAGAGATGATGGTTCCCTGTGCGAGCGCCAAGCCCGGCAAAAGAAGCAGGCACACCAGTGCCATCGTAAGCTTGCGTTTCATAAGTCTTGCGGTGAGTGAAACAACTAGAGGCGTGCAACAGGCTTGAAGAACGACAAGGCCCGAACGCGCCCGTCGGCGCAGCACAACGCGCCTATTATCAGCACAATCGCTCCTGATCACACAGGTGCAGCCCGCAGGGGGCGCGACGCCGAGTGAATTACCGTTAAGGTTTCTGCAATACCCATTGCACGACAAACGGCAAGATACGCACTAGGCAGCACTCTCTGCAGCGTGTGGGCCGATGTTGCACCCTATAAGCGCCTTAGTTAATAATTCTTTCGCGCAGCAACTAGAAGATGTCCGCCGACAGCCTCAGGTAGACTGCCCGGCCGCTATGGTCCCATGGCAGCGTCCGAGGATGGCGATTCCCTATCCGCTGCGCTTCGGCCTCGCTGGTGATTGGAACGGTATCAAAAAGGTTGTTGGCGCCTACGGACACGTGGTAGTCTTGACGCAGCGCGATGCTGAGCTCTGCCGCAGCGATAATCGCACTACCATACGTTTCAAGCGTGCTCTGGCCGTTTTCGAGCCGGCAAGACGAGTTTCCAAACGCGCAGACCTGAAACGATGAATAGTAGTTAAGGCGGATCTGGCCCCTGAGCGCACCCACCTGGTGCTGCGCCATCAACACCATGCGGTGCTTGGGGTTGAGTGTCAACATCTCGGTCTGCCGTGCAGTCGTAAGCAGACTGAGCTCAACCGGCTGCTTGAGCGGCGAGCCCAAAAACTCGTGGATCTGGCGCGGCTGAGCAAAATCCACCAGATCCAGCTGCGTCCAGTTCCACGCGAGACTTGCGCGGGAGAACGCGCGACGGTCCCACTCACGCTCCCAGGCGAGGACCAAATCCGTCCCGCGAGTCCACGTATCAAAGTCATTGGAATAGAAACGAATCTCTCTGATGTTGCTGACGCCTCCAAGAAGATCTTTCCTGTCCACAATCTCCACCATCTCGTCGGTCATCGGGATGTTGCCCGTAACGGCGATCCGGTCCTTGAAAACGATGTCGAAATAGTCCAGCGTCAGCGTCAGATCCTCCGAGAGCTCCATAATCAGCCCCAAAGAAAGGCTGCGCGCCTTTTCTTCGGTCAGTGCCTTCCCGCCCAGTCCCTGCGCAATAGGGTGCGTAGACGGCAACTGCCCCACCTCGATCAGTCCCGTTAGTGGCGAAAATCCCGTGGTCTGAAACACGTTAAGGTTCGCCTGACCCGGCGTCGGAGCCCTGAATCCCGTGCTGAGCGTCCCGCGGAACGAGATCCGGTCCGTCGCCCGATACAGCCCGCCCACCTTGCCTGTGAGCGTACTGCCGAAATCCTGATAGTAATTCTCGTAGCGCGCCGCCACGTCGATCACCCAGCGCGCGTCAATGTCGGCTTCCGCATCCACATATACAGCCATGTTGGGGCGACTCCATCGGCCTGCAAAGGCCGGATTAAGGCCCTGAAAGCCGTTCGAGCCCACGCTGAACCCCTGATCCGCGTACGGGCCCGGCTTGTAGGAATCCTCGTCGCCCGGCCGGCTTTCGAAAGTCTCGTCGCGCCAGGACACGCCCCAGGCCAAATGCAGAGGAGAAGCCAGGCCGCTGACGGTCACCGGGTAGCTCATCGCTACCGCCGCTTCCGTCTCCTGCTGGATATATCCGCGAGGCCGAAATGAGGTCGGGGTCTCGGGTCCGTAGGACGCATTGACCGTGTTGTTGAGATAGTAGTCCTGGATGCTATAGCCCACGTTTATACTGGCATCCCACTGCAGTCCAGACTGCGATCCCCCTTTAAGCCCCGCAACTAGGCTCCAATCCTTCATGTCGGAGCCAAATCGGGGCGTGAATCCTCCCGGATACAGCTCATTGAACAGAAAGCACCGCCCCTGATAGGCACCGATGAACTGTTGCACCGCGCTGATGTCCGAATCCAGGCCTGGAAGCTCTTTGAGGTCCTGGCAGACGATATCGTCTTCGGGATTCAGATCGATCACCGCGCGCGTAGCCGCATCGCCCGTACCGAACCGGAACACGCTGCCGCGGGCCGAAGCCGTGCCCGGTGACCGAAAATAGAATCCTGTCTCGGGCGTACGCTGCGCAAAACCGCCAAACGCATAGGCACTCATGTTGCCTCCTAGTTGCAGGCCCGCATTGGCAAATCCGGTCCATGCTTTGCGCACCTGGGGATGCCCCCATAGCTGGGCAGGATTATTGACCGGGTACCCGCGCTGTGCCAAGGTTGCGGCATCGCTGCGCTGAACGCTGCGTATAGCCTGATCTAGGTCGCGCACCTCCAGACTCAGATTCAGAAACCCGCGCGTGGTCAGCGGCAATCCCAGGTTCGCGGCCATCCGACCGTAACGCCCGTCCCCTTGGGTGTACTGCCCTCCCTGCAGGTTGACGATCAGTCCGCGCGACGATTCGCGCAGCTGCAGGTTGAACACGCCGGCCACAGCGTCCGCACCGTACTGCGCTGATGCACCGTCGCGCAGAATCTCGACCTGCCTGACCGCGATGGCGGGAATCGTGTTAAGGTCAGGACCCTGCGCCCCCTTGTTGAGCGCGCTGCCGCTAAGTGCGATGGAGCTCGAGCGGTGTCGCCGTTTGCCGTTAAGAAGGACCACGACGTTGTCTGTCGGCAGCCCCCTTAGCGTGGCAGGCCGCACCAGCGACGCCTCATCACCGCCGCTACGCCGCACATTGTATGAAGGGACATGTGTCCGCAGAACATCGTCCAGATCGGTGGTTTGCGCGCCAGCCAAGTCTTCGGGTCCCATAACGTCCACAGGTACCACGGAGTCCTTGACCATCCGGGGAAGCCTGCGCGTCCCCACGACGACGATCTCATTGAGGCCGAGTGTGCTGGCCCGCAGGCGGATGGTAAGCACGCCTATTCCCTCGCCCGTGCGCACGGTGAGGGTCCGATAGCCGACAAAGCGGAATACCAGGTGCACCTCGTCGGACTCCAGGCGCAAGGTGAAGGAGCCATCTGCGGCGGTCACAGTCCCTTGGAGCGTGCCCTTTACGGACACGTTCACCCCGGGAAGCATTTCGCCGGTTTCAGCATCGGTCACCGCGCCGGTGACGACCGTCTGAGCTACCGCCAGTGGCGCCCACAAACATACCGCCACTAAGGCGGCGCAAAGAATCTGTCCCGTCTTCATGGCAAAGATTGGCTTGTGGTGCTCGTAGAAGGCCCCACGCCGCAATGGCGCCGACACCCTTGGCAGCCCGCTACCGGCTGGGCAGTTCGTTGATGCTGCAGATGTGCGCGGCCGGTATTCCGATCCGCGCGTTATGGGGCCGCTACTGGCCTCCTAGGATCAGCGGCAGACCGTCAGAGCCGCTGCCCACGATAACAGTCTTGCTGTTAGGTGAGTTGGCAAGCGCCTGTGTGGCTTCTATACCTTTAAAACGCAGGTACTGCGAGGTCAGGCTCTCGGTGATGATCCGCTGGTACGCCGCTTCGCCTTCGGCTTCGATACGCTTGCGTTCGGCCTCCAGTCGCTCCTTCTGAATGGTAAATTCGTAGCGCTCCGCTTCCTGCTCTTCTTTGAGCTTCTCTTCGATAGCCCCCTTAATTTGATCTGGAAGCCGGATATCTCGGATGAGAATGGCTTCCACCAGCACAAAGTCGGACTCCACGCTGCGGCTGACCCGACCAAAGATGCTATCCTGCAGCTGTGTCCGCTTCGATGAGTACAGCTCATCGGGAGTAAACTGGCCGATCACTTCACGGACGGCACTGCGCATCTCAGGCTGAATAAGCTTGCGATAGTAGTCTACGCCATAGGTCTGGTGCAGTCTGGGAAGCGTCGATGCCTCCGGGCGCCAGCGGATGGATACGTCGGTGCCGATCGACAACCCGTTCGAGGACAGCGCTTCCATATTTTCCAGCTGCTCCTGCACGCGCACGTCATACTTGATAACGCTCACCCAAGGGGCATGCAGGTTAAGACCCTCGCCATAGGTCCTATCCACGTCCGTACCTCCAAAGGGGCTGTAGCGGACGCCGGCTCCGCCCGATTCAATGGTGGTGGTCATACAACCCGTCGCCATCGCGGATAAGACAAGGAAGGCGATCACGCCTATCGCGATACGAATTGCCAGGCGCGTGAAGTTGGGAGAGCTTGATTTCATAGCTGCTGCTCTTTTCAAATGAGTAGATTGTCGTTTCCAGACTTGTGTTAAACGTCAGGACTCGAATCCTGATTCCTGCTATATGGCACTTAGTAACCTCGTGATGCGAACGCTGGAGCGGGATGTGGGCCAGGGACGCATACGTCGGCAGGTATCCCTGGCCCCGTATACGACCTTCAAGTTTGGCGGACCGGCAGACTATTTTTTTGAGGCAGAGACCGCAGACGAACTCGCCAAAGCGATTATGGGGGCTCGTCAGATGGAAATTCCCCACTTCCTTTTAGGCATGGGTGCCAACGTAGCGATCGGTGACCGCGGCTTTCGGGGGCTTGTGATCCGCAACTGCGCGGGTGGCATCTTTGTCCAGGAGCGTGCGTGCCGAATCACGGTGGATAGCGGCGCCGTGATGTACCCTGACGTCATCGGCTCCGCGATCGTACATGGGCTGGCCGGCTTGGAGCATTACGTAGGCATTCCGTCTACGGCAGGGGGCGCGCTCTGGCAGAACCTGCATTTTCTGGCGCCTGCGCCAGCCAGGGAGCGCACGATGTTTATTGAAGAGGTGCTGCATTCGGCCGACATATTGGCCGAAGACAACGAGCGGCGAACCGTAGATGCTGACTATTTTGAGTTCGGTTATGACTATTCCATCCTGCATGTGCGGAGCGATGTGGTGCTTAGTGCCACATTCCTGCTCCAGCGAGCCGATCCTGCCCGGATGCTCCAAACGGCAAGAGAAAATCTTGCTTGGCGCGCATTGCGCCATCCTCCGCTTAGCACCGAACCCAGCGTGGGGTCCATCTTCAAGAAGATTCAGGGCATCGGGGCAGGCAGACTGATTGATGAGTGTGGCCTTAAGGGCGCCACCATCGGAGGCATCACCATCACACACCGCCATGCCAACATCATGACCAATACCGGTGAAGGGCGCGCCAGCGACCTTCAAGCCCTTATCGCCTACGTGTACAATATGGTGCTTCAACGTACCGGGTACGAACTTGCTACCGAGATTTCTTTTGTCGGCGACTTTGAGAGCCCCAACCCGGCTGCGCCCGTTTTTCTGCCACGACCGCGCGGCCTGGTGACCGCGGAAGAGCTGGCCAGGATGCGCAAGAGCGGGCGTTAACAATGCGACGGTGGCTCAGCGCCGCTTGGGCGCTATTGCAAAAAGACCTGCAGCTGGAGCTAAGGAGCCGGTATGTGGTGAATGTGCTGCTCGTTTTCGTACTCAGTGCGTTACTGGTGGTAGCGCTGGCTGCGGGCGGTGATGCATTGGATGCGCGCATTCAGGCGGGCCTGCTTTGGATTGTGATTCTGTTTGCTGCGGCACTGGGGCTTGGGCGGTCCTTCGTCGCCGAAGAGGAGCGCGGCACGGTATTGCTGCTGCGCCTGAACGCGACAGGTACCACAGTGTATGCGGGAAAGCTGGTGCTCAGCTTTGTCTCCGTGCTGGTCGTCAACAGCGTGCTCCTGGGGGCCTTTCTGGTGTTGTTCAGCGTTGAAGTCGCCCGCCCCGGCCTTCTGATGGTGACCATCGCACTGGGCACGCTGGGGCTTGCGGGCGCCACCACGCTGTTGGCGGCGATCATCGCGCGCACCGCGCGCCGGGGGCCTCTGCTTCCGATGCTGTTGTTTCCGCTGTTGTGTCCCCTCCTGCTGTCCGCGGTCAGTGCCACGCACCTTAGTCTGTCGGGTGTGCCGCTGGGAACGTGGAGGGCCGCGGCAGATTCGCTGTTGGCCATGGCTGGTTTCACGGGCGTAGTGATCTCGGCCTCAGTGCTGCTGTTTGATTACGTCTGGCACGACTGACTGCTGATGTCACCCACGCACCCGCCAGCCCCGTGACGGAAGCTGAGCCGAAGCTGGCCCAATCCCACGCGCTACTCAAGAGCCGGCTCGGCTTAGTAGCAACACAGGATCGTTGCCCCAAGCCTCGAAACACAAATAGGTTTATGAGCCTCACTGGAGCCTGCTATCGGAGCATCCGGCTTGCCTTGGTCGCCTGGATGACCCTAGTGCTGTTGGCCGCCTTTTCGTTCGGCGGTCTGTTGCTTAACGTTCCTCGGATCCCCATCCTGGAACACACGGCCCGCAACCTGTATTTCCATGTACCGATGTGGTTTACCATGATGGCACTTACCGCCATGGCCGCATGGCAGTCATTCCGGTGCCTTAAGACCGGCGACCTGGAGTGCGACATGCGGGCCCGAGCCGCGGTGCATGTGGCGATCCTATTCGGGGTGCTCGGCTTGCTTACCGGCAGCTATTGGGCGCACTACACTTGGTATGAAGGCACCGACATCTGGTGGAACTTTGACCCGAAGCAGACGATGGCGGCTGTGCAGGTACTCATCTACGGAGCCTATTTTGCGCTGCGCAATTCGCTAGATGAACCCGAGAAACGTGCGCGCATCTCGGCTGTATATAACGTGTTCGCGTTTGTGACGGTACCCTTCCTGCTCTATGTGCTGCCGCGGCAGATGGAGAGTCTGCACCCGGGCGCCGAAGGTAACCCGGCATTTAGCGAAATTACACACCCGGTTATGCGCCTGGTCTTTTACCCTGCCATTGCTGGCTTTATCGGCGTAGCTTGGCTGCTTTACCGGCAGCGCGTACGAACTTACCGGTTGGAGGCGGCCGCAGACCGTAGAGGGTCGGAAGCGTTGATTGGACACATGCACTGATGCGGGCAGGCGTATATCTGGCGGTAGCCATTCAGGAGGCCTTAGACAGTGTGATGCTGGCGAACGACAAGTTGTTTGTCGTTCTAGCGGTCGTGCTGATCATTTGGGCGGGGATCGTCGTCTACATCTTCAAGGTGGATCGCCGGCTGGTACGCCTGGAAAAAGAGGCTTTCCCTCCCAAGCCGCCTCCAAGGGAGTATCCCAAAGACCAGCCTTCCTGACTCATTCGCCTCTGTTTGATCATGATGAAGCGCAAAACCCTGGTCGGGCTAATCGCTATGGCGGGTTTTTTCTGCCTGCTCCTGTTCAGCTTCGAAAGCCAGGTGGGCGGCTATATGAGCTTTGCGCAGGCCGTAGAGAGCCAGGCGCGTGCGCATGTTATTGGCGATTGGGTAGCTAGAGACGAGACACGCTATGATCCAGCGCAAAACCTGTTCTCCTTCTTTATGCGGGATGAGGAAGGTGCTGTGCGCCAGGTGCACTATTACGATGTCAAGCCGGCCACCTTTGAAGATGCCGAACAAGTAGTCGTTCAGGGACGGATTGAGGGAGACATTTTCGTGGCCGAGGATATCCTCATCAAGTGCCCGTCGAAATACAACGACGCGAGAGCTTTGCAAGGCGAGGCCGAGACCCCTTCACATCTGTAGGCAGTGGGCTGTACGTGCCCTCCGCTACCGCTCAGGATCGCTCGGCAGGCGAGATAGGCCGCATTTTCTAGGAACTGACCCGGCCCTTGCGCCGCCGTCACCGAGCTGCATCCTTGATGCTTGCTTCACGGCAGCCTCCAGTCGGTAGGCCTCATATATACGGCAGGTACAGCGTGGCCGCAAGCGCAAAAAAGACCACCAGCCCAATGATGTCGTTGCTGGTGGTGATAAACGGACCGGTCGCAAGCGCGGGATCGATGCCGAACCGATCCAACAGCAATGGTATCGTTGTTCCGGTAGCCGCAGCCAGCAGGATCACGATAAACAGCGACAACCCTGCCGTCGCCGCCAGGCGCAAGGGCCGCGTATCGGTAGAGAGCGCCAACAAGTCCGCGCCGGCGGCAAACACCACCATTACCACCACCATGATGGCCGCACCCAGCGCGACGCCATTGATCGTTGCCACTACCACCTCCTTGCCCAGGCGGCGCAGAATGTTGGTGGACCACACATCGCCGGACGCCAGTCCTTGCACGACGATGGCGGAGCTCTGTATGCCGGCGTTGCCCGCCATGGCCATCACGACGGGGATGAACGCCGCCAGCATCGACACCTGACGGATCGTTTCATCGAAATAGCCGATAACAAATCCTGCGAAGGCGGCCCCCACCATTCCGAGCAGCAGCCACGGCAGGCGGCCCCGCGTGATGCGGCCGACGGTATCTGTCGGCTCCTCGTCACCGGTGATACCGCTCAGGCGCTGGTAGTCCTCTTCTGCCTCATCCCGGATGACATCGATAGCGTCATCAATGGTGACCCGACCCAAGAGGCGCCCTTCCTCGTCCACGACGGCCAAAGAAATCAGGTCATAACGCTCCATAATCCTGACGACCTCTTCCTGGTCCATATCCGTCGTCACAGACTGCACATCCCGATTCATCACCTCACCAATAGGCGCATCGGAAGGCGCCAACAGCAACCGCATGATGGACACAAAACCGCGGAGCGAGCCCGCGGTGTCCACCACGAAAATCACGTACAGCTCTTCGACCATCTTGCGGTTGCGCCGCACCTCCTCGATAGCTTCGGACACCGTCCAGTCAGGCGCAACAGCCACCAGCTCTTTGGCCATAATGCCGCCTGCGGTCTCATCCCCGTAGGCTAGGAGCCCGCGTATAATGTCCGCATTCTCCAGCTGCGGCAGCACTTTCGACGCCATCTCGGGCGGCATCAGTGCTGCTACGTCCGCCGCGTCATCGGAGCTGAGTGCATTGAGAAGATTCCTCAGCCGCTCGGGACCAACATCTTCGAGCAGGTCCTCACACAATGCGTCGTCTAGCTCCGACAGCACCTGGGCTGCGATCGGTGCTTCCAGCGCCACGAACAGCTTCTCCGTGTCGGACCTGGAAAGGTTGCTAATGATGCGTGCTAGGTCTGCGTGGTGCAGCCCGGCCACGCGGGTCAGCGCCGCATCGAGCCGACTTTGATCCAACAGGTCCGCCAGCTCCTCAACCAGCGCCCTTTCCGCGTCGTTCGCCCACTCACTCATCATGCTTTCCGGGTTGCTGGCTCCCCCGACGGGGTTGCCGTGTCACCTGCTGGAGCCGCCGCCTGCAAAAACTTCGCGAGCGACACGAAGCCGTGTGGCGTAAGCTCTTCCGCCCGGCGCCCGCTCCAGCGCCCAGGCAACGCTATCTGCTGTTGTCGGGTCCATTGGTGCAGGCTGTTGCGAAGCACTTTGCGCCGCTGCCCGAACGCGGCACGCACGACAAGTCGCAGCACATCGTGATCTACTGTAGGCACCCCTTCAGTCTTGAAGCGCAAACGAACCACCGCACTTTCCACCGCCGGTCTGGGTACAAAGACCGCAGGCGGCACCCTAAGAAGCAGCTCTACCGAAGCGTACAGCTGTGTCAGCACGCTCGGAATGCCGTACTGCTTGGATCGGGGCGCTGCTACCAGCCGCTCTGCTACCTCGCGCTGCACCATGAGCACCGCCTGCGTAAGAGCGGCATGATGGCGCAGGAGCGCAAAGACCAGTACGCTAGCAATGTTGTACGGGAGGTTGCCTATCACATGCAGCCGCGTGCCTTTGGCTGCCGCGAGAGCGGTCCAGTCCGTCACACGAGCGTCACTGCACCAGAGCTCAAGCCCGTCCAGGGTGGCGGCAAGGTGGGCTACGGCCCGCTCGTCCACCTCTATGGCGGTCACATCCCTATGTCGCTCAAGGAGGAGCCGCGTAAGCGC
The DNA here is from genome assembly GCA_958296045.1 of Rhodothermales bacterium. Lineage (GTDB taxonomy): Bacteria > Bacteroidota > Rhodothermia > Rhodothermales > Bin80 > CATQHT01. The sequence continues at coordinate 719,926 of CATQHT010000002.1, read as the reverse complement.
TCCTGTGCCAGGACCGATCTCAACGATGGGCGCATCAGCAGGCGCCTCCAAGGCGCGAACGATCCTCGACGCAAGGTTGGTGTCAGCCAGAAAGTGCTGCCCGAGGCGCCTCTTGGGACTAAATGGCAACGCCATCAGTCACCGGGACGGCTGCCGCCGCACCCGCCATTGCGACGGTCGACACCTATCGCATGCGTTTGCGCCGGTTGCGCACATAATCCTCAAGAATGAATTCGCCAAGATTTTCCAGGCTGGCATAATAGGCGCGCCCCCTGTTGGCTTGGGTCAGATCGCGAACAAACTGCTGCAGGTACGGATCCCTGGCGATCATAAACGTCGTGATCGTGATCTTCTCCCGCCGGCATAAGACCGCTTCATTCAGCACGCCGTTGACGATGCGGCGGTCCAGCCCGAATGCGTTGCGGTACATGCGACCGTCGACGATCTGGCAACTCGGCTTGCCGTCGGTGATCATAAATATCTGCCGGTTACGATTGCGCCGGCGATGCAGCAGCGCGCGAGCCCGCTGCAGCCCTGCACGCGTATTGGTATAGTATGGCCCCACCGTCAGGTACGGCAGGTCCTTAACCGACACCTCCCACGCATCGTTGCCAAAGGCCACGATGTCCAGCGTATCATTCTTGTAGCGTCGCATGATGAGCTCCGCCAGCGCCATCGCAGTCTTGCGCGCGGGTGTGATCCGATCCTCGCCATAGAGCACCATGGAGTGCGACAGATCTATCATCAGCACTGTGGCATGGCTGGTGTGATGATCCGTCTGATATACCTCATAGTCGTCTTCGGCCAGATTCCAGTTGTCAATGCCAGCCCGCCGATACGAGTTAGACAGCGTGCCGGTGACATCTAAAAGGTGGGGGTCGTCGCCAAAATGCCAGCGGCGGGTTTCGGGGAGGCGCTCAAAGCCGGCGCCGGCGTACGCCGTCTTATGCAGGCCTCGGCCGCCTTTGCGCAGCTGTCCGAAGATTTCTTCCAGGGCACGGCTGCGCAGGGACTGTTCCATGCGCGCGGTGATTACCGGCCGGTCGGGCGGAGCCACCTTCAGGTACCCTTGCCGCTTCAGCTCCTCAATAAAGTCGCCGATGCCCATCACACCGTCGGTGAGGTTGTACTTGTGGTCTAAGAGCGTAAGCCACTGCAGGGCTTCGCCAGCATCGCCCGCGGTCTGCTGCAGGAGCTGGTTGAATACATCCATGAGCAGCTCAAACGGTGGCGGAATGTTGCCGTGCCGCTTGGGATCCCACGCCGTATATCTGATTGCCCGCATCGCCGTGCTTTACGTGTCGTTTAAGGTAATACAAACCGGCGGCCCTCCTGCTCCGCAGGTTAGTCCGATCCCCGGTTCGCCCGTTGCGGCGCCTGGCCATAGATTCCGGGCCTGCCCTACCGCACATGCAGCGTCGGCTGGGAAGCCGTTCGCCCCTTCGTCTGAAGCCTGGCGAAATAGAGTCCGGTGGGCAGAAGGGCGGCCTCAAACTGCACCAAATGGCTGCCGCTTCTATAGTGGCCGCGCGCCAGTGTAGCCACGCGACATCTCAAGAGGTCACACACCACTAGGCGCATCTCGGATGCTTCCGGCAGCTGAATCGTGAGCACCGTGCTTTCGCTAGACGGGTTGGGAAAGGGCTTCTCCAAGTTCAGCTCTCGCACCGGCGGCAGCCCGCCCTGCTCTGCCCCTACCGTCAGCAGGCCTTCCGGCGGCGTTTCGAGGCGTCTAGTCGAATAGATGCGAAACTCTCCTGGCTTGAGCGTCGCGCTGCGGTTGCCGGTCACATCCACCGAGTCGCCACTGAAAAAGTCGTATCAGTAACGTGGCGGCGTGGTAATTCTCGACCTATTGGGCTGCAGAGTAACGCCGAAGTTGCCGACAATCTCCACCTCCATCGTCGGACGCGCAAGGTAGATGCGCTTGACGGCACTGGCCACCTCCAAAGTGACCGTGGTGGCAGGGCTCCGAAACACTACGTGCTGCTGCCTAAGGTTGATGAGCGCGGACCAGGCACCATACAGCATCGCACGCAGCGGGGCGTCTTAGTAGTCCCACCGGATTGGTTTGGGAGCGGGGCGCAATGGGCGGGCGGTCGTTGCTCCGCAGACATTGTTCACCGTTGTCGCTGTACCCGTAGCTCCGCTTTTGGAATTGCCACAGCATGCGCGGACCGGGAACCAGATAAAAGAAGGCTCCGGCCATCTTCAGCCGGTCCAGCGCCACCGGCAGATGGCGCACGTTGTAGGCCAGCGCGTTACCCAGCAGGTCCGGGTCACAAGTTGCCCCGCCAGCGGGAGCCGCAGTGCATGCGCCATGCTGCCGCATCTTGCACATGAGCCACTGTTCATCGTGGCTTCCCATTTCGGAGACTTTGCGAATCTACTTCGTAGTGATCGCATGAACACGCAGGTAGGCAGACCATAAATGGTCTAATTGCCGCCAGCATCGTTTCCGTGTCTGCCGGAACGCGCGACTTGTAGCGGGCATCCATTGCCAAAAGCGCGCGCATCAAGTACCTGCGGCTGCATGAGCGGATTGCGCAAGCCTTGAACGGGTGACCGCTTTCAGGTGCGGCGCTTGCCGATTACGTCACCGCCCCCTGGCCACTGGTACCGCATCGAACATGCTGCGGCTGGAAATCGCGTCCGTGTCCGGTGCGGCCCGGCTTACGGAAGTGCCCAATCCGGCGAGTCCAGAAACGCGGGCGCCCCATCGCGGCGCTTCGCGCAAAGGCAGAGGCCGGGGCCGGGGCCGCGGGCAATTAGCCGGGCTGCCATTCGCCCACATACTGGCCCCTGCGCGCATCCAGCAAAGCTCCGGTACGCTGGCTGGCGGAATGTGCTAATCCTGCTTGTCGGCAGCGAGGGCATGTTACGCGTCTGCGAATTGGCCGCAGTATAGGACGAATATATCTCCGGCCAGTTTGGACGGCAGCGGACGCATCTACATCCGGCAATCGAGAACGGACCAAACAAGCAAAGGCGAAAGCCAGTACGTACACGCCGAAACGATGTCAGTCCCACGCGCCTACATGCTTGCCGCCAGCAAGGCGGCAACGTGCTGGATGCCGGGCTTTCAACCGTCACCATCCGCAACTTTGTCAAGGCCGCTGCCTAGAAATCGGCCAAACCCAATGGCATCGAAACCCCGCCGCGTTTCGGCAGCCATAGTTTGCGTGTCGAAATGGCGCCATCGCTGGCCGCAGCCAGCGCCGAGAGGCTGGAATTGTACCAGGAAAACCGCTGGAACAGCCCGAAAATGGCCCTGCATTCCACCAAAGGTCAGCGCGCTGGATTCAGCGCCGTCGCAAAATACGTATCACACGCGTCATACCCCGGCGGGTGCATTCAGTCTACCATATCGATTCCGCGCTGGGCGATGCTTCAGACCACAACGCGTTCGTACGAGACTGGCTTTCCAGCGACGGATCGCAGGTGGGCCCAAACAGTCTGTACCGGGCATTTTTCATCCTGCTCGTTACGGCCCCGCTCGCATGGGCATCCAATCACAATAAGGCAGCTCCCAGCTGATTGGACCCGATTCTGCTTCGTTCACACCCGTGACGGTCCGCCCACCATGAGCGTTCAATGATGACGCCACCAACCGGGCATTGAAGTCCATTCTATATGATCACTCACTGCGCCGAGGCCCGGTGGGTGGAAGCAGCTGTGCTCCGTTTACGTTATAGGACTTGATCAGGATTGTCTTACTCTGGTATGAAGGCGTTTATAGGCTAGGACCCGCTGCAACATGCGTAAATTTGGACTCTTCCGTAAACGCGGCCGCCGGCAGCGGGCTGAACGTTCGTCTCATGCCCGCGCACGCGACCGCGGCCCAGCCAAGTATTTTCACGGACGGCGCGCAATATTGACCACATTCACGCAGGAGTGTCTGGACGCCGCCGCAGATAAGTCCGGTACTATCTTTCTGGCACAAGGGGCGCCGGGGGTTGGCAAGACCGCGCTGCTCGCGGAATGCGTGAAGCGCGCCAAGGCGGCAGGCTGGCGGACCGCCAACATTGACCCCCAGGCGCTATGGGACCCGCATGAGTTGCATCGCTCCATGGGGGTAGGCCGCAAAATGAAGGTCACGGCAGCAGAGGGGCGCCTGGGTGTGCTCGGATTTGCATCGGCAGGCGTCACCGCCCGTGCACCGCTATCTGTTATCCGCCTGCTGAAGAGCGGTAGAGGCCCGCTGCTCCTCGTGTTGGACGAGGCTCAGCGGCTTCATCTGACCGCCACGCGGCCTGTGGAGACTGTCGAATCCGTGAGCACGGTCCTTACCCGCATTCATAACGGTCAATTAGGCCAGCCCGTCATACTTTTGGCTGGCGGGCTGAGCACATCCCGGAGTGCGTTTGGGAAATTGGGGATTTCCCGCTTCGAGGGAGACTGTCTGGTGAATCTGGGGCGGTTGAGTCCGATGGCGGAACGGGCGGTGCTGCACGACTGGCTGACTAAAGATGGTAAGGCCCAAGGCAATGTGACCCCTTGGATCGATGCCATCACAGAAGAAACTCACGGCTGGCCGCAGCACATCCTGTCGTACGTGAAACCGGCGCTGGAACAGCTGCACAAGGACGACGGATATCTGACCGACCAGGGATTGGCTGGCGTGCTCAGGAATGGTAAGGCCAGACGGAGGGCCTATTACCAAGGACGGACCGACGATTTCACCGCAGAGGAGCTTGGGCCTCTGACCGAAGCACTTCTAGCCGGCACCCCGGCTGACGGAGTAGCTAAGAGGGTGATCCTGGCCTCCCTGGCCAAGAATTACAGCCTGGACGAAGCCAACCGCCTGTTCGAGCATGCGCTGCTCAAGGGGGTGCTCGCCCGGCGTGGGAAGGGGTTTGCTCCTCCCATCCCGTCAATGCACAACTGGCTGGTTTCAGAATATGGGCCCCGATCCCGGAGCCCCCAGAAACCCCGCGCCAGGCACTATGACTCCCCGGACCGTGGCCACAGGCTCTAACTCGCATCCGGGCTCGCCCCTACACCCACTGCAATTCTAATTGTCGCTCAACACCACCCCAACGGCGTATGACCTTCACGGCGTATCTAGCAGGAATGTCCAGTGCGGGAAAACCGCACGCCGCAGTTTGCCGTGGCGGGGTCTGAACCCGTGCCTCCAGGACACGGCGGTTACCAACCGAGTCCCCTACCCGCTAGGGTTTGATGATTCGGGCCCTGACAATAATTTCAGCACCAAGCTCATTCGTGGTAATGCCATAGAGAAAGCCGCTACGCACGATGGGCTCAGGGTTTGCTCGCAACGAGAACGGAAGGCGGATGCCTCCCAGAAATCGCCCTTCAGATCCAAACAGATCAATCCATTGACCTTCATCGCCTTCGTCTTCTTCGTCTTCCGGTATCCGCATAACCCAGAGATTGCCTTCGTCGTCACAAAAGAAGTTGGAAACAACAGGCTTGGTCTTAGGAATTTTTGACCGGTCAATCTTGCCCCCCTCTTCAAGGAGCCAGCTCAAGCTCTCTATGGCCTGCTCCCGATCCGATTCGGTAACGGGGAGCGGATCATGGTCGAGCGTAACCCTTCGAAGCGTTTCACCAGCGCCAGTAACCTCACTTAACTCATACTTCTTGGTTTGCAGGGTCCAGAAATTGCCCCCAGGCGAAAAGCGCCATGAAAAGGACCCCCGAAAGGGAATAGTCGCGCTGTATGTTGCGCCACGTTCTGTTACATACTCAAACATCTCCGTGGGCTCCGTGCGGCTGGGGATTTTTATCGTATCAATGGGTACGAATGACTGGTCATAACGGGCCAGTTCAAGGTGTGAATCATCTTCCTCCTGCACGATGACCGCAGCATTGTAGCGACCCTTGTGATCCATGCCACCCGGGTAAGGAGAATAGCTCCAGCCCGTACTCGCGACCCGCTCTGCGCCAAGATAGTCACCGTTCTCGTCAATAATGGTAAGCTGCCCGTGCTGCATTTCCATGACCCAAAGCCGGCCATCGTCGCCGAGGTCAATGGCATGCGCCTGCTCGAATTCCCCTGGACCGGCACCCTGGCCGCCTACCGACCGAGTCAGCTCGCCACTTGCATCAAAGACATAAATCTCTTGGGATTGCGAGTCAAGCGCAAAGATGCGCCCCCGGGCATCCACGTCAAAAGACTCAACATGTCCTATCAGCACGGCATCGTCGTCCGAATCGCTTCCGATTCTAATCTCTTCTACGACCCGCCACGCCCTCTCCGGCGACCAAGAGGATTCGCCTGTGTTTTGGATCACGATTACCCCAGACTCCAGCGTATCAATGGAGCCGGACCAGGCGTCACCGGGGTCGGCGCCGGGTACGCCGCAACCGGCAGATTGCAGCACCAAGGCTACGGAAAGCACACAAATTACCGGGAGAAGTCCAGAAGACATATCAGCAGATGCTGTCCAGTTTCTTAGTGTCCTAATCCTAACTTACCTTCGAAGCGCAACATATACAACTAGGTCAGTGTGCTTCAGCGATTCTAATTTTGGAGCGTTTGGTGGGGGAAGGGATCTTGTTTTGCGATAGGCTACGCACACGTGGGCCAGGACATGACAGGTGCTTGCAGCGGCCCCGCACCAGAAAGCGGCTCAGACTCACCACACGATGCGGGTGGGCCTGCCTCTGGGCATCGGTTCAGGCCATCCAGTGCTCGCGGGCAACTAAGCACAGTGTGGCCGCAAAAAGCCTACCGCACCCAGAGCCATGCGCGATACAGATCAGATAGCGCATCTGCGCGCCGCAGAATGTTGTAGTGCCGCGCGGAAGTTCATGATGTAAGAGCGTGTTCCAGACCGCGCGCTGCGCGTCGTAGGTCACGTGCACCACGGCCAAGCTCTGTACATCTTGCACCGTACCAGGACACGCGTGCAGCGCGGCACGGGCTCTGGCAACAGGCTGAGACCGATACCAGCAGCATACTCGTTCGTCGGCGCTCGCAGCGCCACGAGGCCCCGATCCTCCAGAGTCGCCAACGCCTTAACGTAACTGGCCACCTGCCAGCGCCCACATGCGTCAACAAAGTCGAAACTCGCACACACACCACGAGCCATCGCCGCGCGCCCCCTGAGCCGCGCATCCGACAACACAGCCTCGAACCGTACCTGCAAATCCGCCGCACGCAACGTGCGCAATACCTGGCTCTGCGTGAACATAGCCCGTAAGCTATGCGGCAGATATCAGAGAGTTAAGAGGGATTCATGGGAAAACGGCAGGGCTTGGCACCCTGCAACGCTGGCAACACGGAGCATGCTCAGGTCACAAAGCCGGACCCGAAGCGTATGAGCTTGGCTAGCCGCGTCCCTGATCGCTAGAGCGCATTCCCGGCCCCCAGCGGCATCAGGATGCCTCAGAAAATCGTCACTGCGGCCCTCTACACTCGCTTACAGTCGCATGCAGCGTCCCAGACGACATTCCCGCGCAGTGCGTGTCGGACCCGTACAGATCGGTGGCGGTGCTCCGATCTCGGTCCAATCCATGACCGTGTCAAAGACGCACGACGTACCCACCTGCCTAGCCGAAATTCGGGAGCTCGCAGAAGCCGGCGCTGACATCGTCCGTATCGCGGTGCCGCGGCCTGAAGATGCCGCCGCACTCAAAGATGTCGTGCAGGGATCACCGGTCCCCATAGTGGCGGACATCCACTTCAATTACACGTATGCCTTGAAAGCCATTGAGGCTGGCGTCGCCAAAGTCCGGATCAACCCGGGCAATATCGGCAAGGAGGCGTGGGAACGGGAAGTGCTCCTAGCGGCCAAAGAGGCCGGAACACCGATTCGTATCGGCGTCAACTCAGGATCGCTGGAACGCGACATTCTCAACAAGTATGGCTACCCCCAGCCTGAGGCGCTCTTCGAGAGCGCCATGCGCCACATCGACATCTGCAGGCGCCACGGATTTGAGGATATCGTGGTGTCCGTTAAGCATTCGGATGTCTTTTTCATGATCCAGTCCTACCGCCTGATCGCCGAACGCACCGACTACCCGCTGCACCTGGGGGTCACGGAATCCGGCTCCGCTACAGCGGGAACCATCAAGAGCTCCATCGGCATCGGCGCCCTTCTGGCAGACGGAATCGGTGACACGATCCGTGTATCTTTGGCTGCGCCGAGCGTGAAAGAGGTGGAAGTAGGACACGCCATCCTGAAGTCGCTGCGCCTGGGGCGCCCAGGAGTGAACATCATCGCCTGCCCCACCTGCGGACGCCTCACAGGAGATCTGTTTTCCATTGTGGAAGAGGTGGAGGCCGCCGTCAGCAAGCGGAAGTTCTCCAAAGACCTGACCGTGGCCCTGATGGGGTGCGCGGTGAACGGACCCGGGGAAGCCCAAGGCGCGGATCTGGGCATCTCACTTGGACGCGGCCGTGCTCACCTCTTCAAGCGTGGCAAAGTGACCGGCACCGTCCCGGAAAAGGATATCGTCAATGCCGTGCTCGAAGCCATCGAGACCTGGGAGGAGCCAGAACAGGACGAAGCCGGCAATGGGCACGCCGGTGCGGAGGCAGCCTGACGGCGCGTATGCGCGAAGCCTTTACATGGCAGAGACCGCAGCCCAAGGGCTGACTGCTATGCAACAACCGCAAGCACTAAGAACAGCCAAGATGCGAGGCTCTGGCGCTGGACAATCACGCTAACGGCTCCGGCTGAATGATTCCAGGACCGCTCGCTCCTGGCGCGTCAGCGAATCAAGCCCCTGCGCACTGATCTTCTCAAGGATGCGATCTAGGTCGTCTTCTGTTAGCGTGCGCGGCGCAACCTCAGGGGGCAAGGGCTGCGCCTTGGCCACTGGATGCACCTCTGGGCTGGGAGTGGGCAGGCTGAAAACTCTATTTTCCGCTCGTACGAGGAGAGATTCGACCGTATCTACGCGCGGCTTCGCGAACCACTGGGCCCAGACCAGCACCTCCCCGCCCCGCGACTCCACCACAGCCACCAACAGACCTGCAACGATTCCTCCTAAGTGCAACGGGAACGGAGGCGGCGCAGAATTGAAATACAGCGCGCAAATAGCTGCTTCTGCTATTATCAACCCCAGCAGCACATACACCAAGCGTACCGGGCGGTTCGGCAAGAGGTCTATTCGAATCTTCGGCTGCCAGACTACCATCCCGGTTACCAACCCAAGAAGGACGCCCGAGGCCCCATGCACCATCAAAACATGGGACGAAAACAGAGGATAGACCGCCACGCTGAAAAGAGCGGACCCGATGCTGACAAGGATGTAGAATCCAAGAAGTGCGTGCGACCCGTAGGCCTCTTCCATCTGGCGCGCCATCAGGTATGTCCATTGCAGCACGATGGCCATCGTGGTCCACTCCAAGAAGCCAGTCCCCACATGCGTGAAGCTGTACGTCAACAGCACCCACGGCGCACGCAAGAGATCGGCCCAAGACGTGTGGAGCACCAAGTGGTCGAGCACCAAGCTGCGACCCCAATCAAGATGAGCCAACACGCACACCCACAGCAGGATGGTACCCAGATGGATCAACATCAGAGTGTTGACCACTTTGGGTCCCGAAGCTACCCAGCGTATCAGCATGCGCATCACCATGCGGAACGCTGTCCATTGCAGCTGCAATTGGCGTTTTCGAATCAATTCAACGGTAAGGTGAACGCCGTTGGGGCTTAAACGGCAAGCTGCCGCGCCAGTAAAGGATAAGAAGCACTCCTACAACCATGCCCCCCAGATGTGCGAAGTTAGCAACCCCAGGCTGCCCACCTGACATGACCATATACAGCTCCAGCACCCCGTACCCTATAACAACATATTTGGCCTTGAGCGGGATCGGTGGAAACAACAGCATGATGCGCTGCTCTGGAAACAGCATGCCGAAGGCGGCCAAGATGCCGAAAACTCCACCCGACGCACCCACCGTCGGTGCGCCCGGGTTAACAAGAAGCTGCGCAATGCCCGCCCCAACCACGCACACGAAGTAGAATAAAGCGAACCGTCTGGGCCCCCACAAGCTCTCAACCTGCACTCCAAACATCCAGAGCGCAAACAGGTTGAGCGCCAAGTGCCAGATTCCGCTGTGAAGAAATGAGTAGCTGACCAGCTGCCAAGGCAAGAACCCGTTACCCAGTGGCCAAAGCGCAAAGGCTCCGAACAGGACCTGCCCCAAAACGATCTGCGCCATGAAGACGAGACCGTTGACGATGAGAAGGTTTTTGACGACCGGCGGAAACGCGAAGAACGACGGTCTGGTCTGGTACTGATACATACAGGTAAGACAATCTTTGAGCCTGTTATAGCGTTTATTGCCCTGCAAGGTTGCATCGTGCAGACTTGCACATTCACGGAGCGGCCGAAGGGCCTATGGTGATCTTCGTAGGCGACACGCACTTCGGCCACGGCACCGAACGCCAGGATCGTGCCCACGAAGAATCCCTGATCGCCTGCCTTTTGCACTATCAGGCAAGGGTCACCCACCTCGTTCTTATCGGCGACATCTTCGACGCGTACATCGAACACCGCTTCCTGATGCCCAAGGTCTCTGTGCGCCTGATGTCGCTTCTATTGAAGTGGACAGATCGCGGCATCGATGTCACGTATCTCATCGGAAACCATGACCTGTGGCACCGTGACTATTTTGCCACCGAGATGGGCGTACACATGGTACCGGGATACACGGTGGTGCGCAAAGAGGACGCTGAGTGCTACCTGAGGCATGGCGATGGCATCGGGCACATCGCGCGCCCTGTGCGCTGGTTTCAAGGACTGTTGCGCAACCGATGCCTAGTTTGGCTCTATCGGAACCTCCTCCCCGCTGATCTTGGGGTGGCACTTGCACGCACCGTCAGCCAAGCGTTAAGACACCGCGCCCCGAATCCCCGTACCGCTTCGGATCTGCGCCACTACGCGCGCCAGACGCTGCGCCATACGAGCGCACAGGTGGTCATTATGGGGCACAGTCATGCAGCGGAGCTCGTCCGGTGGCCGGAAGGCACCTATCTGAACCCCGGAAGCTTCAGGGACGAGGCCACCTTTGGCGTTATGGAGTCTGGCCATGTTCGTCTAGTGCAGTGGCATTGCGGCAGGCCCGTGATAAAGACAACAGCCGCATGTAGCTAATGATTATCTGCAATCGGCTCCTTCCACACCGCTTATGTGACGCTACTGTTGGCGGATTCATACCAGCCATCACGACCCAACCGGCGTGCCGAGAAGTCTACCCAGGGCAGGCGTAGGTAGGCGACCATCATTCTGTCGATCCTCGCACGTGTGATGGCCGTGGCCGTAAGGCTGCCGGTCGCTTACGGAGCTATGTTCGGCACCGACGACAATCCTTCGGAACTGTGGGAAGTCGAACCTCAGAACTTTGGGCTACCCCTAGCGACGGTAGGCTATCCGTCCGACGGCTTGGCGCTGGGGCGCTGCGGATGCCAATACCACACGTGTATATCTTATGACATCCTCCCTGCGCATGTGGTGCACGCGCTCGTGGCTGGTGAGGACCGCCGCTTTTGGAGCCACTGGAAAATCGCTCTGTGGCGGACGCTTTCCGCGGTGACACAGAAGCTCCTGAGCAATATCGCCCTGCCGCTTGAGCAGCAGGGCGGGTGCACAATCATCTAGTATCTCGCCCACATCCTCTATAGCAGCCAGTTTGGATTTGAGGTCTGCGTCTTGCGCAAATTCAATGAGATGGGCGCCACCGTGCGGGTGGAACGGCGCTCCGCCAAATAAGGGGTCATTAAGTTGCACCTGAATACGGTGCCCTTCTGGCACAACGCTTTTTGCATCGAAGGAGCCGTCCGTACATATTTCGGCACGTCGGATACGCGGCTAAATACCTTTGAAGCTGCAACGCTGGTAGCGATGTGAGTGGCCACCCCTGTACGACCCTGAGCGCAACCCGGGAGTCCCACGTCCGCCACAAGGCGGTGCTACGCGCGATGATGCGGCAAGACTTCCTCTGCTCCGAGTTCTACGAGACCTACGAGGGCTACAAGGATCCGCGCACCGACGAGGCTGCGCACTGCGGCCGCTTCTGGCAGCCTCGCCCCCTATGCCGCAAAGCATGTGCGCCGGCGAGTCTAAGAGCTGGTCGACTCATTGGATTTGACGTCGATAGAGACGGCCTGGCAGTGACTACCGCCCGTGAAACGTGCATATAGCAGCACGCGAATGCAGCCGCCACTGGTATGCTCGATGCACTGCAGGCCGTAGCGAATTATGAATGGAGCGCAGCGTGCTCGCCGCGACTGAAGTTGCGCGGCTCCATGGCCTTGTATATGGCCGACGCCTACCATTAGGACCCGCTGCAGTGGTTCACCTGATCCTAGGAGACGCTCCCGGAAGACCTAAACATAATCGTCGGCGACGGTCCGCGCTCTAATAGACTGGTAAGCGGCCGCGAAACGCAGTCCACAGCGCTGAATCGCCTGCAAGCCGATGAGGCGTTTATGGATACTCTGCAAATCGCCAAGATGCGCCTAGCAACCGGGCTACTTACGATTGACCCGCGTAACGGGGACATCAGAGCCTGGGTTGGAAGACGCGACCTAGCTCTGCCCTTTACCCATATCGCGACCTAGTCTGACGACTCTGCGGGTGCATTGGACCTCTCTTCAGGCCCAGCAATAGTGCTCAGGTCTGCCCCCGGCCCATAGGGACCACTTGACATTGTAAGTCGTGTTGCTTACTATAGCAGCATGTTCGAGCAGAATCAGATTTTGCGGACTCTCAGTGCTCCCCGGGGGCGCATGCGCTTGAAGAAGAGGCTTTCTGACGAGAGCCTTCCCAATCGCACCGCGATTGCGCGCCGTGTATGTGAGGACTTTGGCTTTGTAGATGCCAAAGGCAGGGCACAGGTAGCTACCTGCGCGAAAGCCCTCTTGAAGCTGGAGGCACGGGGTGAGATCACGCTGCCAGCACCGCTCAACAATCATGCTGCGCAGGCATCGCCCCGCCTGTTGGACGAGGCGGTTGCTCCACCGGTGGCGATGCCCGCGACTTTGGGTGAGGTGGAAGGTCTTGCAGTAGTAAGAGTTCGGACCGCAGCACAGCGTGCGGTGTGGAATACCCTGCTGCACCATGAGCATCCTCGTGGTACGACCACCCTTGTTGGTGCCCAGCTGCGGTACCTGGTAGTGAGCGCGCATGGATATCTGGGCGCGGTAGGTTTTTCCGCCCCGGCCTTGCGCTTGGCCGCAAGGGAACACTTCATGGCATGGAGCGATGCCCAACGCCAAGCGCACCTCCACCGCATCTTCTGTTTGAGCCGCTTTCTGATACGCGGCACTTGCAAATACCTGGCCAGTCACGTACTCGGCAGGGTGTTGAAGCAGTTATCTGACGACTGTTATGCGCTTTATGGATACCACCCCTGGTTGATAGAAACGTATGTGGAACCTCCATGGAAAGGTACCTGCTTCAAGGCGGCCAATTTTCTGTCCATCGGCTATACTGCTGGGGGCAAGCGCCACGCACATTCCAAAGAAGAAGCGCCGAAGGCCTTGTTCATGTACGAAGTGGACCGCCGGTGGCGCTCGTACTTGGGCGTACCCGAGGTGGCGCTGCGTCCGGTCAGGCAACCGCACGAAGGCATGGACGACTGGGTTGAGGCAGAGTTCGGAGATGCTCCGCTGGGAGACCGGCGGCTGTCCACGCGGCTGGTGAAGAGCGCATCGTTGTTGGCCGATGTGATAGGAAAGCCTATATGCTCCCATATAAGCCATGATAGGGCGGCGGTGAAGGCCCATTACCGGCTTCTGAGCAGCAAGCAGACCGACGTAACACCCGAAAACATGCTGGCGCCGCATCGCAAACGTACGATTGAGCGGATACGGAGTCAGAAGGTGGTACTCTGCATACAGGATACCACCAAGCTGAATTTCAGCACGCGACCCGCCTGTGAAGACTTGCAGGTCATAGGTACCAACCAGACGAAAGCAAAATCCCGTGGGATGCCCCTTCATGCCACGCTGGTTACTACTACCGATGGCCTGCCTCTGGGGATATTACGTTGTAGTTATCGGGATCCAGATACGGGACCGCTCAAACCTCGATCGCAGCAGTGGTTAGACGGATTTCTGGACATCTGCGAAGCAGCAGAGGAGATTCCCAAGCAGTGTCGCCTCATCTGCGTGATGGACCGGGAGGCGGATAACTTTGCGCTATTTGCCGCCCAGCGGGCACAGGATCGCGTGGAACTCCTGGTCCGCGCCCGTCATGACCGGAGACTGGCGAAGAATAAAAAGCTGTTTGCGACGCTTCGCAGCGGTCCTGCCGCAGCGAAGGTGCGGATAGAGATCCAACGGGTCACGGCGCGTCCGAAGTCTTCCAGGAAGAAGGTGCGCCACGGACGTAGTCACCGTATTGCCCGAGCCGAGGTACGCTACCATTGCGTACAGCTGCCCGCCACGCAGCGGCAAGGGGGATCCGTAGCGATGTACGGCGTGCATGTCCGGGAGATCGCGCCCCCGAAGGGAGAGAAGGCGGTGGAATGGTATCTGCTGACCAGTATGGCGGTGCACAGCGCAGAAGAAGCGGTGCAGATCCTGACTTATTATACCCGGCGATGGCGTGTTGAAGACTTTTTCCGTGTGCTCAAGAGTGGCTGTAAGGTGGAACGCATGGCGATGCGTTCGGCAGCGCGCCTGGAACGTGGGTTGGCGGTGTACTGCGTGATCGCCTGCTATGTCATGATGCTCACCTTACTGGGGCGTGCCGTCCCTGGATTAGACGCCGAGCTGATATTCTCCCCGATGCAGTTGATTGCTCTCTCCTTTTATGCTAAGAACGTGAAGCTGCCGGTACCCCGCACCCTGGAAGCGGCGCTTCTGCTAGTAGCAGTAATGGGCGGCTATCAGAATCGAACTCGCGATGGACCGCCCGGCTTTCAGATCATGTGGCGCGGATTAGAGCGACTATCCACCATTTGCTTTGGGTACGAAATACTGCCGGCAGCGTATCGAGAAGGGCTTGGTTGCGACTATGGCCATGGGAGCAGCATACTTTCTTGACCCTGTCGCGCATCGACGCACGAGCCAGAGGCACGCCACCACGGAGCAGCACTGGCATCGTAAGCAGTGGATACCTCTAATGCAAGTCTGAACGCACATTGAGTGACGGCATGTCGAAACCTTACGGGCGGCGAAGTGCAAAAAGTCAGCAAGGGAGCTCCGCATGATCACTCATCGCCGCGAACTGAGC
Source organism: Rhodothermales bacterium (assembly GCA_958296045.1). GTDB lineage: Bacteria > Bacteroidota > Rhodothermia > Rhodothermales > Bin80 > CATQHT01. The sequence continues at coordinate 704,764 of CATQHT010000002.1, read as the reverse complement.
ACTATTGCTGGGCCTGAAGATAGGTCCAAGGCACCCGCTGGGGGGAGAAGGGGATTTTGGGGTTTGGCAGTCGGGCCCTGACCTTCATAAGCGCCTTTCGGAGCTTGAGCAGGTGTTGGTGATTGGGGATGGTTTTCAGTTTGGATTCTGCATACATGAGAGCCAGCGCCATCCAGCGGTGGACCTGTGCCGAGTTGTTCCAACTGCAAACATTGCGCGTCAATCTGCCGAGGGTACTATTGAGATTCTCAATACAGTTGGTGGTGCGCAGGCTTTGGCCGAGCTCTTTGGCTATTGCGAGCCTTTGGATCGTGAGCGTGTCCTCCATGCCTTCCTCCAGACACTTCATGGCCTTGAGTTGGTTGGAGGCTTCCAGGTCGTCCTTGATCGATAGGACTTCCGCCTTCGCGTCTCTGCAGTTTGGAATGTGATAGGCTTTCTGCAGGCGCGCCCGATATACGAGCTTATCTTCTTTGCTCATGTGGGCCACCACGTTTTCCCGCTTGTGCCAACAGCAGCGCTGCACCTGCACGAAGCCGCCGAAGACCTCCTTGATAGCGGCGTGGGGCCCTTTGGCGCCATCGAAGTCGTCAGACTAGGTCGCGATATGGGTAAAGGGCAGACCTAGCTACCGACTGGAACGACCATGTCGATATGACACGGCGCCATCCCGGTTCCCCCTTTACGCCCATCCTGTATGCTGCGGCCATCCAGACTGGCTGGTCCTAAGATGACGTCTACCAGGACACTGTGGTATCATGCCGAGAGCCTGGATCCGATAGCGTCTGGACCCCTCAGAATTCTCCAGGCGTGCCGACCCGAGAATATTGCACTCTGCGTGAGGCATTTGCGCGGTCCCTCAATACCATCCGGGCGCACCTGAATCGATGAGCTCGGTCCGCAGCCCGTCATCTAGTGCGCCCGCGGGATGGGCATCACGGGCCCCTGGATACGGTTCCATGATTGGCGTTAGGTACCAGCGATGTGTTGCTTCTGGAACTGGTGACTGCATACAGCACGCTGGCCAACCTGGGCAAAAAGCAGGACGCGGTAGTCATTCTGAGCCTCGTAGATCGTGACGGCACGGTGATGTACCCACACCACCCAGCGCCGCAGGTGGGCCTTCATTGGACGACAACGATCACCGTGGTGGATATGCTCAGGGATGTAATCGACCAGGTAAATGGCACTGGCCATCAGATCCGGTGGCCGTACGGACTGCGCGAGTGCGACTTAGCCCAGAAGGCGGCAACCCCGCAGAAAGGCGCTGGCGGGTGGCTCATGCCAATGCATCCTGAGCTGATCACCAGCGCCTGGGTAGGATTCCATGACTCGCATTTCACCATCCGATCAGCTTTCTGGGGCCAGGCGGCGCCTAATGCCCTCTTACGTGGTAGGAGGCTTTATGGGCCGGGTCGCCCAGGATCTGGAGGTGGCATTCCGTCGGGAGGCGGATTTCCCGGCTTCAGATGACCAGTGGAAGTGCTACGCCGCGCGCACACTGGATTTGGCTATCGGACACAGCCATCTGGCGGATCTGGTCAGGTGATTACGATGCTGGAACAGCGATGCCGCCTGCAGCGTAGGGCGACGTGGTAGCGTTGCCCAGTGCATTGGCACCGAGGCTAGTGACGGAACCTGCACGCCGCCGATGGACACCTGCAAATCGCCTCGACCACACCACTATTGTACCGCCACCTTTGGCCAGGGCTAATAAAGCACAGATGACGACCCGGCGACCCGAAAGATCATCCCACGGCAGGTTCAGGCGGGCGACCAAAGTTCTGTTCCTTCTGGCAGCAGCTATAACCCTAGCCGCACTGTTGCCCATAGGATACGCCTACTGGTTCACCACCAGCAATAACCTGCCGGAATTGCAGGAAATTGAAAGTCAGAATTTCGAGCTCACCCTGGCGACGGTTGCCTATACGTCCGACGGCCAGGTGCTGGGGCGCTACGGCCGCCAGAACCGCACCTGGATCACCTACGACAGCCTCCCTGGACATGTGGTGCACGCGCTCGTAGCCATCGAGGACCACCGCTTCTGGAGGCACTGGGGCATCGATATGTGGCGGACATTTTCCGGGCTGACTCAGACGCTGCTCGGCAAGATCGGGCTACCGTTTGAACAGCAGGGTGGATCCACAATCACCCAGCAGCTCGCCCGCAACCTATACAACAGCCAGATTGGATTCGAGGTCAGCGTCGAGCGCAAACTCAAGGAGATGGGCGCCGCTGTGCAGCTGGAGCGGCGCTACGCCAAAGAAGAGGTCCTTGAGATGTACCTGAATACGGTGCCCTTCCGGCACAACGCTTTTGGCATCGAAGCCGCCGCCCGAACCTATTTCGACAAGCCCGCCACGCAGCTCGATACCTTAGAAGCTGCGGCGCTCATAGGGATGTTGGCTGCCAGTACCCGCTACGACCCTGCCCGCAACCCAGAAAACTCCCGCGTCCGCCGCAATGCGGTGCTGCGCGCCATGGTGCGGCGAGACAACCTCAGCCCCGAATTCTATGGACACCATAAGGATCGGCTGACACCAACGACGCTGCGCACAGCTGATGTGACCCAGAGCTTTGCCCCCTATGCCGCAGAATACGTGCGCCAGTGGGTTCAGGCATGGGGCGAGAAGGCAGGATTTGACGTCTATGAAGACGGCTTGGTGGTGTACACCACGATCGACGGGCGCATTCAGCAGCACGCGGAGACGGCTGCCAGAGGGATGCTGGACTCGCTCCAGGCCGTAGCGAATTGCGAATGGAGCACGTCCACATCGAAACGGCTGGACTTTTTCGACAACATGGCCCTGTACATGGCCGACGCCTGCCATCAAGACCCGCCGCAGCGATTCGCCTGGTACTGGGAGACTCACCAAGAGGAACTGAAGACGTTCATCCGCGAAACCGCCCACTTCCGCGAATTGGTACGTGCTGGTATAACGCCTTTGGAAGCACTGAATCGTCTGCGCGACGATGCGGCGTTTATAGATTCCCTCAAGAATGCCAAGACGCGCCTGGAAACCGGACTGCTTTCGGTGGACCCGCGTACCGGCCATGTCAAAGCCTGGGTCGGAGGACGCAGCCTAGCCACCGAGTGGTACGACCACGTCAGTGTGGCGCGACGCCAGCCTGGCTCCACCTTCAAGCCCATCTTGTACGCTTCGGCCATCCAGACAGGCTGGTCCCCCGACGAGGAATACCAGGACAAGGTGTTTTCATACCCGGTGCCTGGATCCGGTACCGTCTGGGCCCCGCAGAATTCAGGAGGCGAGTCAACAGGAAAGTATTACCCTTTGAGTGAGGCGCTCGCACGCTCCCTCAACACCATCTCGGCGCAGCTGATACATGAGCTCGGGCCCAAACAGGTGGTCCAGTTCGCCCATGGAATGGGCATCAAGAGCGACCTAGAGGCGGTTCTGTCTCTGGCATTAGGCACCAGCGATGTGTCGCTTCTAGACATGGTGACCGCATACAGCACGCTCGCTAATCTGGGCGCAAGGCAAGACCCGGTGGTTGTGCTAAGCATTGAAGATCAGGATGGCACTCCGCTGTACGAATACCATCTGGAGCCTCGGGTGGAGCTGCTCAGGGAGACCGCAGCCACCGTGCTGGATATGATGCGGGATGTGATTGATAAGCCGTACGGTACCGGCCACAGGATCCGGTGGCAATTCGGGCTCCATGGTTACGACTTCGCGGGCAAGACGGGAACGACGCAGGAGCGCGCTGACGGATGGTTTATGCTGATGCATCCTGAGCTTGTCACCGGCTCGTGGGTAGGATTTAATGACCGGCGTATCGCCTTTCGATCAGACTGGTGGGGCCAGGGCGCGCATAATGCCCTCTTTGTGGTAGGAGACTTTCTGCAGCGGATCACCAAGGATGCTAAGGTAGCAATCAGCCTCGAGGCAAAGTTTCCAATGCCCGAGACGAGCGAGTCCGTCGAGACAGACAGATACGAGTATTAGGAACCGGCAGCAGCCACCATTTTGAAAATTCTTCATACAGCCGACATTCACCTTGGTACCAACACGTTTGGCACCATTGACCCTAAGGATGGACTCAACACCCGGCTAAAGGATTTTCGCCGGTGTTTTGATGCGATGGTCAAACGTGGACTTGAGGAAGACATCGACGTCTTTCTTTTCTGTGGGGACGCGTTTCGCACTACCCGGCCCACCCCGACGCAGCAGAAAGTCTTTGCGCAGTGCCTGAAGCCCCTGGCGGACGCCGGCGTCCCCATGGTGATGCTCTCTGGCAACCATGACCATCCGGTATCCTACGGCAAGGCGACGTCCATAGATATCTTCGGGTATCTGACCGGGGATGTGCATGTCTTTCGGAAGCCTACCGCCGCGAGAATACAGACCCGGCGAGGCCCATTGCAGCTACTGGCCATGCCTTGGCCCGTGCGCAGCGTCCTGTTGGCAGGAGCCGAATACAAGCGGATGACGCCCGAAGCGCTCTGCGAAGCCATCGAACAGAAATATCACGCTTTCGTCAAGAAGGAGGCGGCCCGCTTTGACCCTGCACTGCCGACCGTCCTGGCTGGCCACTTTAGCGTAACCGGCAGCCTTAAGGGCGGGTCAGAGGCGTCCACCCTGATGCTGCAGGAGCCGGTATTATCTCCTGTGCAGCTCGCGGTGCCACCGATAGATTACGTGGCGCTAGGCCATATCCACCACCACCAGAACTGTGCGACCGACGCCGACGCGGTACCCGTCGTCTATAGCAGTAGCATTGAGCGTGTCACCTTTCGGGAACGCGACAGTCGTAAAGGGTTTGTTCTGGTTACCATTGCCAGACAAGGCGCCTCGAAGAAGACATCGTACCGCTTCATTGAAACGCCAGCCCGGCGCTTCATCGCGCTCGACTTAGACCTGAAGTCCGAGGCGGACCCGACCGAGGCGGTACTCAAGGCCATAGAACGCGAAAAGGTGGCTGGCAGCATTATCCGCGTGCGCATGAAAATCACCGAATCCCAGTGGTCCACGATCGAGGTAAGCCGCATCCGCCACGCCCTCAAGCCCGCCTTCGCGATAGCGGCCATCGACCGGATCATTGACAGCGATACCCGCAAGCATGTGACCAGTGTCCACCGAGAGGCTTCGCTCAAGGAGGCACTGACCAGCTATATCGCACAGCGCAACGACCTCAAGGAGCTAGAAGATGCCCTGATAGAGAAAGCGCTGGCACTGGATGCTGGCCTCGATCAGGGGCCGTTGGCCGCATCTGCATCCGCATCCTGAGCGTCCTTTTTGACTCATTCAGGCAGTCTCCTGAACGACAACATCTTGAAGTCCATCACCTGATCCCCAGGGCGCGTGTTCGCGCGCAGTGCCAGCACGCCCCGCCCAGCGCTCAACGTCATCGTCCCAAGCGTCAGCGGTCGAAAATTCTTGACGTACGACTCGATGCGCGGCGTCCGATCACGCTCCATGCCGCGAAGCGGCGGATCGTGGAATGGAGCAACAATCCCGGCCAGCCGGTGTTTGCCGAAACGCACCTCCACTTCGGCGCCCTCGCTGCCTTGTGGCACCGTGTAGTACAGTGTCACCACGAACGCTCCAGTAGCCAACACTTCCGCCTCCCACCAGATGGAGTCCTCCACACTCACCCACGAGGTGAAGTGGCTGTCATTGGGATACCTGTTAGATCGCGTGATCGCACCGCTGGCTTGGGCGTCACGCGCTGGCAGATGGGTCCACTCGTGCTGCGGGTGGCCCACCGTATACGGGCGGGCTTCCCGCGCAGTAACCTCGCGGCGAACCAGATCCTCGAACTCCTTATGCGCGCTTATCAGCGCTGCCAGCACTTCGGGATGGCGCGCAGCCACATCCTCGTACTGTCCGGGATCGGCGACCATGTCAAAGAGCGCTCCCTGATGGTCTAGACGAAACCGCTGGCTGCGTATGCTGGTGCGGCCGCGCCAATGGCTAGGCACCAGCCGGTCCGCATGGCCGAATGGCTGTCCCAAAAGCAGCGGGGCCAGGCTCACACCATCAAAGGGAAGCGTGGTGTCGGCTAAGGTCAAGCCCACCAGCTCCATCAGCGTCGGTCTAATATCTATGGCAGCGGCTATCTGGTCGATGGTCTGCCCAGCCTCCACAGAGCCCGGCCACTGCACCACGAATGGTACCCGCACGCCCCCTTCGTCCGTTGATCCCTTGCGCCCTTTCATTCCTCCGTTGAAACGAGCACCGTTCGGACCGTTGTCAGAAAGGTAGAGCACAATGGTCTGACTATCCAGCGCCCAGGAAGCAAGCCAGTCCAGGATACGTCCCACATTCCAGTCAATGTTGGCGGTCATGGCCAGCGCCGCCCTTGTATGTTCGAGGTCTTCGCGCTCTGGCTGGCGGTGCCGTTGCGCAAGCGTATCCCCGTCCAACGGGTCAAAGAACGCATCGGGCACCTGCATCGGACTATGCGGCGTGTTGTATGGCAGGTACACCAGGAACGGGCGGTCCGCGTGGGCTTCCATAAAGGCGAGCGCCTTCGTGGTTATATCATCTGGAAGGTATCCCTCGCCCTGTACCCATGTCCCGTTGTGATCCAGCATCGGGCTGAAATAGTCGCCCCAGTGACCGGAAGGGAAGCCGTAATACTCGTCGAAGCCGCGCGCTGTCGGATGATAGGGCGGCTGCGAGCCGTTGTGCCATTTGCCAAACGCGCCGGTCGCATAGCCGGCAGCATTAAACACTTCGGCCAGCGTAGATTCATTCAGATCCAGGCGCTCCTGGCCAGCACTCGTGCCATCCACCCCTGAGCGTACGTGGTAACGTCCGGTCAGCAGCTCCGCCCGCGTCGGAGAGCAGACAGGGCTGACATAGAACCGGTCGAGGCGGACGCCTTGGCGCGCAATCCGGTCCAGGTTGGGTGTGGAAATGTTGGTGTTGCCGTTAAAGCCAACATCTCCCCATCCCTGGTCGTCGGTAAGGATGATGATGACATTGGGCTGCCGCGTCTGATCTTGGTCCGCACAGCCGCAGACCACAAGTATCAGGCTCAGCGTCCACAAGGTTCTCACACGGACCATAATGGAGTATGCTATGGATTCTGACGTTGCGGATCCGTCCCTGGAGCTTCCATTCAAACCTGGGGCGTTGCGCCCAGCTCCATATACACTATGCACCCCGCTTCTTGGGCTTCCGCCGCAGCCGCGCGGGCATGCCGCACATCTTCAAACATACCGTACACGGCCGAGCCGGTCCCCGTAAGGGACGCAAATCCGGCGCCCAAAGTCATCAGCGCCTCTTTGCGTGTCCGTATCTCGGGCAAGGCCGCCATGACGGGCCCCTCAAAGTCGTTTACCAGCTCCCGGCGCCAGCGCCCAAGGTCGTTGGAAACTACAGCAGCACACAGGCTGCTGCCATGCGACGCCCGCGGCTTGACCTTGCTGAAAGCCCATGCAGTAGACACATGAAGACGCGGAACCACTACCACCAGCGCAAAGGGCATCACGTATCCCGCCATCAGCTCCAGCACCTCGCCCCGCCCACTGGCGCGCGCAGGCTTGGAATTCAAAAAGAACGGCACATCCGATCCCATGGCCAACGCCAGGCGTTGCAGCACTGTCTTGGGCGTGCGCGTCTGCCAAAGGTCGGCCAAGAGCCGCAGCGTGGCGGCCGCATCACTGGAGCCGCCCCCCAGGCCCGCGCCCGCTGGCAGGTGCTTGATAAGCTCAATATCCGCGCCTCTTTGGGTGCTGGTCTCCTGGGCCAGCGCACGCGCGGCGCGCATCACTAGGTTGGTTTCATCCACCGGTATCCCGGGCGCATCGCAACGCAGGACAAGTCGGGCAGCCGCCTGCACCTGGAGTGTGTCAGCCCATGCTATTGGATAAAAGACGGTATCCAGGTCGTGGTAGCCGTCTGGGCGACGCCTCAGAACACGCAACCCGAGGTTGATTTTGCCCGGCGCCCGCGCGGTGCGAACCCCCGCTGCCATCGGTGCCATATGGTTAGAAACCGTCAGCTCTAGGCCGCGTTCCAGCGTGCGCTATCTGGCTGCCCCAGCACATCCCCCCACAGCGCATCACACGACCGCTACCTCATCAACCTCTTTTTCGATGAGTAACACTAGAAGAGCGAGTTATGGAGCGGTGCTGTGCGCGCTCGGCCTGCTGTGGTCACTCCTGACCTACGCTGCTCAGGCACAGGACAAGAGCGCTGCCTCCGCATTGATTGGGCTGGGCGGCGCTAATGCGCTGTCCGAACTGCAGGCGCGCGTCCAGGAAGCCGCGATGCAAGGGAGCGCCCTAGCACTAGAGGGCGCCGTGGATCCCGATGCCTATGTCGTGGGGCCGGGCGACCGATTTAACATCGGTATCGGAGGTATCCTGTCCAACACGTACAACGTCACAGTTTCTGCAGGAGGCTTTCTGGACCTGCCCGAAGCTGGACAGATCACCGCGGCGGGACACACGCTGGCACAGGTGCAGTCTGCATCGCTTGCCGCACTTAAAGAGCAGCACAGCAACGTCCCGATCAGCGTTTCGCTGGTCCAGGCACGATCATTTTATGTGCATGTCTCCGGCGCCGTGCCACAGCCTGGGCGCTACCTCATGCTGCCCATATCGCGCGTGGACGAGGTATTGGCAGAAACCTTTACTCCCAAATATTTCGATATCGAGACCGGGGAGTACATCTTCCTGCCAGCGCGCCGCCCCAGCCTCCAGGCCAACTACCTGCCAGCATTTCGCAACGTGGAAATCAGACACCGGGACAGCACCGTCACCCGGATAGATCTGGTCCGCTATTACATCTTCGGCGACACCGAGCACAACCCATATCTGCGCGACGGCGACCGCATCGTGGTAGAATCGTTTCATCAGCTGCGTGACGGCATTCGGGTCTCGGGCGATGTGGCATATCCTGGCACGTACGACCTTAGGCCTGGTGACACGGCTGCCGACCTGCTCAGGCTGGCTGCAGGTCCTGCGGGCACAGCCCGGCTGGATTCGGTGCGACTGGCACGGACCGGTGGCGTGGAAACATCGTACTTGAATGTGCAACGCGTACTCGAAAACATCCAGCACAACCCCCAGCTCGAGCCCGGGGATCACCTAGTGGTGCAATCCCCGGAGCTGGCCATCGCTAGGATTCAGGGCAGAGTGCGGTATCCGGGCTCTTATTCTATCGAGAGTGGCAAGACCACCATTCAAGAGCTGGTCCAGATGGCCGGCGGCCTGGAGCAGGATGCGAACCTCGATGGCGCGTTTATGGAGCGGAGCCAGTCGCTTGACTTCAAAGAGTCTGCACGTCTGAGCACGTTGGACTTCTTCAGTCGCAACTTTGCCGAGTCGTTTTCGCGCGAAGCCGCGTACCGGGTGCTTGTAGATATCGCTGCGGCCTTAAGCTCGGGAGGCGAATCCATCGTGCTCTATAACGGGGATCGCGTGGTGTTTCCGCGCGACGAACAGACGGTGCGGGTCAGCGGACAGGTACCACGCCCCAGCTATGTACCTTTCGAAGAGGGTCGCTCCGCTCGCTACTATGTGGACCAGGCCGGCGGTCCGGCGCCCGGCAGCACCGGCATCTTTGTGTTCAGCAGCGCTTCTGGCGAAATACGCAAGGGTCAAGGGACAGTCGTGCGCAACGGGGACACGATCTTCGTCGATCGCCAGGACATTGCCGAAACGCCCGAGATGCAGCAGCTGCTGCTTGGCCAACAGCAGAACCGCATTCAGATCACGCAGGTTATTGTCGCGGGCATCACGGCGGTCACCAGCATTCTGACTACGTACATAGCGCTGTTCCGCAAGAACTGAGGTCTGCTTTGGAACGCGAGCACGAGCGCGCCACCCCTGCGGGCAAGGAGTCGGATTCGCCGATCTTTGTCGCATTGCGCACAATATGGCAGCGCCGCTGGGTGGTGGTAGGCATCACCGGCGCGGCTGCGGTGGGTGCGGTAATCATCAGCCTTCTCCTGCCTGCGTGGTATATGGCAGAGACGCGGCTACTGCTGCCGGGCCGGATGGCCTCCGGCCTGCTTTCTGCGCTTGCTGGCGGCGCTTCCATGCCCACTACGGCCTCCTCCCTTCTGGGCGGCATCTCCGGCGACTACCAGCGGTATCTGTCCATCCTTGACAGCCGCACCATGAAAGAAAGCGTGGTGGGCCAATTCGATCTGGTCGTGGTGTATGACGTGGCCGACAGCGATGCCCCGCAGTTTCGCGCGATAGAGGTGCTTTCTGAAAACCTAGCCTTTGTCGTCGACCAGGAATACAACCACCTGTCCGTACGCGCCTTCGACAAGGACCCGCAGCGCGCCGCGGATATAGCCAACTTTGTCGTGGCGGAGCTGAACCGGCGCAACGCCGCGCTTGCCTCACAGAATGCTCGCGCCTATCGCGAAAAGGTCGAGGTACGATACTTAGCTATGGAGGCGGAGCTGGACTCCATCAACAATGCGGTGCGCGATCTACAGGCGCATTCCGGCGTGCTGGATATCGCCTCGCAGGCAGAAGCATTCATGACAGGCATGGTAGAGGTCAGGATGAGTCTTCTGGTGACCGAGGTCGAACATGAACGTCTCCTCTACCTATACGGAGAGAAGAATTCTGCTACGCGCTCTGCCCGCCGCGCTTTGGACGCTGTCACGGCGCAGTACCAGGCCGCGCTCGAAGGACAGGAAGCCGTGATGCCCGTAGCTCAAGACAGCCTACCGGAATTGGCACGCCAGTTTGTGGATCTCGAAACCAGTCGCCTGATTCTGGGGCAGCTGGTAGCCTACATCCGCCCCGTTCTGGAGGAAGCGCGCTTGGAAGAGCTGCGGCAGATTGAGGCAGTAGAGGTTATCGATGCGGCTGTACCGCCCGTGGACAAGGCTCGTCCAGCACGTGCGGTGATCTGTGTGGCATCGACCGCCAGCGGATTTATGCTGAGCGTGGCATATGTGCTGCTGTTGGCGTGGTGGCGCAAGAACTACCGCACGCTGGCGCGCAAACTCAGCCCTGCATAGACAGGGTTGTCACGGCCTTTTTCATGAGCGCTCCACCTGCCGCTCTCGCCGCACCCCGTGCCCGCAGCGTCTGGCAATGGGGACGCGCGCTTCTTACTGCGGCACTGGCGTTTGGGGTCATCGTTACGCTCTTTGTCGCCTCTACCGGGGACTGGACCCTTGCTGCCGCCCTGCCCGCCGGGATGCTGGCTGTGTCCGCAGCGGTGTGGCTCTTTCGGCATCCGACACTGAACCTGTTCACGGTGCTGATCGGGTTCGTCATCGTTGCTAACAACGAGGCGGGATTTCAGCTGCGCGAAATCGTCTATGCTCTGTACCTGTATGCGGCGCTTAGCGTGTGGTTGGTACGGCACGTAGCTGTTGCACGTGCGCCGCTGCTAAGAACACGCGCAGACTGGGCGCTGGGCATCTTTATGGTGCTGTTGCCATGCACGCTGGTGCTCACTCTCCTGTTTAGCGGACGCTTCGTTGGTGCGGTGAGCGAGCTGTTTTCGCTCTCGCTGTTGGCGCTCTACTTTCCGCTAAAGGAGGTCGCCGCCCGCCACCGCTGGGGACCCAAGGCGCTAGTGCTGACGGTGATGGCGGTGGGCATGCTCGTAGCGCTGCGCAACTTTTACGAGTACTGGCAGATGCTAGGAAGGGTCACGCAGGCGTGGCAGGTGCAGACGGGCCGCGTGGTGACCAATGACAACCTGCTCATGGTGAGCGCCCTCTTCTCGGTGGTGCTGGTGGTGTATGCCCGGAGCCTGAAGTCTTTCATTGCAGCCGGTGCCGGCTTTTTTCTCTGCTTTGGCGGCCTCATATTGACGCAGAGCCGCGGCTACTGGATGGCATTTTTCCTCGGCTTCGCGGCGCTGGTGTGTCTGACAGATCGCCGTAGGCGGAGGCTCATTCTGATTATGGGCAGTGTCGCGCTCGGCACGATGATTGGAGCAGGGTATCTTCTTGTCGGATCCTATATGGACCTGCTCCTAGGTGGCCTGGTAGAGCGGATCTTATCAATCGGCACCGCGGTGACACAGGACCTCTCGCTGGTCAACCGATTCAGGGAGGCGGCCACGGTGCTGGATCGCATCTGGCAGAACCCATTCATCGGCTACGGCATGGGGGTATCTTACTATTTCTACGACATCGCGCATCAGTGGACGGACTTTGATCCGTTGGTTCACAACGGCTATGTTGGGCTTTGGTACAAGTTCGGCCTCTGGGGCCTGGGGCTGATCCTGTTCTTCTGGGGGCGCACCCTCTGGCAGGGACTTGAGGCCTTCCAGACGAGCGGCGCCACGTACTGGACACGCCTGTGCGGCTTGGCCGCTGGCATCAGCCTGATAGGCTTTGTGCTTTCCACGGTGACTTCCAACCCATTCTTCTTGAAAGACTCTCTGTTCATTTTCAGCGTTACGACAGGTCTGGCTGGCGGCGCCTATCTGCGCAGCCGCCGTGAAGTGCGGGACACCGCTGCTACTACCGCATGAGCGCCAAGACTCTTGTCAAACGGATGATACAGCTAAGCGGATTCGACCTCATCCGCTTTAATCCGCGATCGTCACCATTGGCACGGCGCCTGCGCCTCTTTTGCCACTATGGCATTGACCTCGTTTTCGACGTGGGAGCCAGCACGGGCGGATATGGCAAGGAGCTGCGAACGACGGGATTCAAGGGCGCCATAGTGTCGTTTGAGCCCTCATTAGAAGCCTTCACCAAACTGGAGGCGCATGCCGCCAGCGATCCGCGGTGGCATGTGGTGCGCTGCGCGCTTGGCAGCCTGGGAGGCATGGCGACGCTGAACTTGGCACAAAACAGCGAAAGCAGCTCATTCCTTCCGGTGCACCGCCGTCATACCGACGCCTATCCTGGCGCTGCTACTGTCGGCCGTGAAGCCGTGCCTGTCCGACGCCTCGATGATGTGTATAGCGACTTTGAGTCGTTGGGCTCGCGGCCGTTTCTCAAAGTTGACACGCAGGGATTTGAGAAGCATGTCCTCTTGGGATCGTCCGCAACGCTGCCGCACATGATCGGCGTGCAGCTGGAGCTGTCGCTCGTTCCTTTGTACAAGGCCGAGCCATCCCTGGTCGAGCTTGTCACGTATCTGCAGGAGCGAGGGTTTGCCCTGATGTCTGTACAGCCGGTCATCGATGATCCCGTGACGGGCCAGCTCTTACAGGTCGACGGACTGTTTTTCAGAAGCAGCGCACCGGCCGTGCGATGATCCGTCAGCGCCAGCTTACGATCAACACGCTGGCTGCGACAGTCCAGGTGCTCGTTGCGGGCGTGGTGTTTTTTCTGCTTTACCGCTTTGTCAGGATCGAGGTCGGCATTGAGCGATTCGGCATCTGGTCTCTGGTGCTGATTACAGCCAGCGTCAGCAGCTTGGCGAACTTGGGCCTGGGCAGCAGCGTGGTCAAGTTCGTGGCCCAATACCTTGCCCGGAACAACCCTGTCGGTGCCACCAAGGTGGTGCAGACTGCAATGATTACGCTGGCTGCCGTGCTCTCCCTAGTTCTGGGTCTGTTCTATCCGGTAGCCCGCTGGGCCTTGAGCAACCATGAGGCCTTCGAAGCGGCTCCCGCATTTCTTGATGAGGCTTATGCGATCCTGCCGTATGCCTTCCTATCGTTCTGGATGCTGTCCACGGCTGGCGTTACCCTTGGCGCACTTGATGGCCACCAGCGCATAGACCTGCGAAGCGGAATCCAGGTGTGCGGTACACTGATCTACTTCGGTGTCGCGCTCTGGCTGGTCCCGCAGCATGCGCTTGTTGGCCTTGCCCTAGCGCACTGCGCGCAGGCATTGTGGCTCTTGGGTGCTTCCTGGGTGATGGCCAGGCGCCTGCTTTCCACATTGCCCCTTTGGCCATGGCGTTGGCGATGGTACTGGCCTACATTGCGGGAGATCCTGGGTTACAGCCTGAACTTTCAGGTGATGGCCATCTTCTGGCTGTTGGTCGAACCGTTGACACGCTGGCTTGTCTCCCTCTTTGGCGGCTTGAGCGCAGCCGGATGGTTCGAATTTGCTAACCGCATGGTGTTCCAGCTGCGTGCGCTAATCGTGGCTGCCCACCAGTCCCTGGTGCCGACTATTGCGGAGCTGTATGAGCGCCAGGCTGCGCTGCTCAGGACCGTGTATGCGCAATCATTTCGCGTCATACTGTTTCTGGTGCTGGTGACGCTCCCGCTCATGGTGGTTGCCGCGCCACTCATCTCGCACCTATGGCACGGGAGGGCCGAGCCAGTGTTCATCCTGTTTTCCTCGCTGCTTTTCGCGGGGTGGTTTGGCAACCTGCTGTCCAACCCGGCCTACTTTGCCTATATGGGCATCGGGACCCTGCGCTGGAATGTGGTGGGGAGGATTGTTATCGGAGTCCTCAACGTGACGTTGGGGTGGCTGTTCGGCTCCCTGGTGGGCGGGACTGGGGTGGTCGCCGGATTCGTGGTGGCGCTCCTCATCGGCAGCGCTGTCACGGTTGTAGCCTACCACAGAGAGTATCGGGTGCGGCTGGCCTCGCTTGGTGACCGCCAGAGCTTGGTGCTCGCGTGCGTGGGTGCTGTGGGGTTGGGAGCTCTGTGGCTGATCTTGCCGCCCTTTGTCGATCAGCTCTGGATAGCGGCAGCCGCGCCCGGCGCGCTTCTTGCCGTACTGTGCCTGCCCGCTTGGCACCACCCGGCCCGGCGGGACCTGCAACGGTGGTTAACCGATCTCTTGCCTACATCTGGCAGATGACGCGACCGCATCTGGTGGTGTTTGACCTGTACGCTGGCGGTCACCATGGCCAGTACGTACGGCAGCTGCTTGAATATTGGATCGCGCACCGGATGCCTGGACGGCTTACTGTGGCAGCCAGCCAGGAATTCTTGGATCTCCATAGCGACGTGATAGACCTAGCGTCGCGCACCTCTGCAACCGGGATCGCCTGCCAATCGATTTGCGCCGCAGCCCCGACGGGCGGTCTGGCTCGCCGCGCCCTGGTGCACGGCCGCCTGCTCAAGCGCACCATCGGGTCACTCGCTCCTACGCATGTCTTATGCATGTACATGGACCATGTGCAGCTTTCGCTGGCTCTCGGACTACGGCTTAGGCGCGCAGTCTCCATCTCGGGGATATACTTTCGGCCTACTTTCCACTATGCGCGTGATGCCGATGCCATACTAAAGGACACGGTCACGCGTGTGCGCAAGCGGCTACTGCTTCAGGCTGCGCTCGCCAACCCGCACGTGACACACCTCTTCAGCCTGGATCCCTACGTGATACCCTATGTTAAGACCCGCCAAGCGCGACTCATAACACTCCCAGACGGCGTTACACCAATCGGAGCTGCTCCAGACTCCGTGGTTGCGCTTCGCACCCGCTGGGAGGCGGGCTCCAGACGGCGTGTAGCGCTCTTTTTCGGCAGCTTGTCCGCGCGAAAGGGCATCTTCCAGATGCTGGAGGCCTTGACCATGCTACCAGAGTCACATCAGCGGCAGCTGGTGGTCGTAGTGTTGGGACGTTCTGCGCCGCATGATCATGCCCGGCTGGCCACTCAGGTTGCTGCCTGCCGCCAGCGTTCCCGTGTGCACGTCATCTATGAGGACCGGTATGTTAGCGAAGCCGAGCTGCCGTCGCTCTTTGCCAGCGCGGATCTAGTGTTGATGCCTTACCAGCGCCATGTCGGATCTAGCGGCGTGCTGGTGCGCGCGGCGCAGGCCGGTATCCCGGTGTTGGCATCCGACTATGGCCTTGTCGGACAATACGTGCGCGAGCACGAATTGGGGCTAGCGACCAATGCCACGCGCCCTTGCAGCTTGGCACAAGGGCTCTCGGTTTGGCTCGGTAATGGTCCCTTTCCGTTTGATCCAGTGCGTGCAGCCGCCTTCGGTGCTGCCCGCACGGCGGAACGATTCAGTCAGACCATTCTTGAGATACTGCTGCCGGCTGCGGTATCCAAGGAGGAACGATAGATGCGCATCCTTGTGCATGACTTTGGCGGGTATGCGTTCGCCTTTGAGCTTAGTCGTGAGCTTACCGCCCGCGGGCACACCGTGAGCCACGTGTACTGCGCCTCCCACCAGACCACGCCACCCGGCATGGACGGAGCTTCCGGCATAGGGCCCACCGTGTGCGCGCTACGCCTGCGCAAGCCTCTGGACAAGTACCGGCTTATCACGCGGTGGCGGCAGGAAAGGGAATACGGGCGCCTTGTCGCTCGCGAGTGCCACGCTTGGCGGCCTTCGGTGGTGATTTCGGGCAATGCGCCGCTGAGCGCGCAGCATAGACTGCTCCGGGCCTGCCAGGCAACAGGGATCCCACTGATCTACTGGCTCCAGGACCTGATCGGCGAGGCGACCCGGCGCATCCTGGGCAAGCGTCTGGGATGGGTTGGACAGGCGGCAGGTCGGTACTTCCAAGCGCTGGAGGCTAGACTCCTGAAGAGCAGCGCGGCTGTGGTGCCGATCTCGGCTGATTTCGTGCCAATGGTCACAGCTATGGGCGTGCAGGCGAACCGCATCCATGTCATCGAGAACTGGGCTCCGTTGGCGCCCCCTTCCGTGCCCGACCCGGTGCCCTTGGCGCAGAAAATCGCCCAAGAGCCGTGCTTGCTCTATACCGGGACGCTTAGTATGAAGCACAACCCTGAGCTTCTGGTGCGCTTGGCAGAAGCGGTCGCGGGTCGGGCCCGCGTAGTGGTGCTTTCGCAGGGTATGGGTGCCCATTGGCTCCGGTCGGAACAGGCGTCGCGAGGACTCACCCAGCTCACGGTGCTGCCGTATCAGCCCACACGCCATCTGCCTGCGCTCTACGCGGCTGCTACGGTCCTGGTAGCGATCCTGGATGAAGATGCCAGCGTGTTTTCGGTTCCGTCCAAGGTGCTGACCTATCTGGCCGCTGGGCGTCCGTTGCTTTTGGCGGTGCCCGCCGCCAATCTGGCGGCTCGCCTAGTCGCGCGCGCGGGTGCGGGCACGATCGTTCCGCCCCAAGACTCTGACGGCTTCGGGCAGGCCGCGCTGGAGCTTCTCGCTGACGAGTCAGCGCGCACCCGCATGGGGCGTGCCGGGCGCGCGTATGCTAAGAAGACGTTTCAAATAGAACGAATAGCGGACCGCTTCCTGGACGTTGTACAAGCCGCTGGCGCCTCCTGAATGGAGGGCTCGCGCACTTCGCTTGACGCGCTCGGCGGTAATCCCATATAGAGGATGCTTAGTTTGCACCACCTTGTGCCAGTGTACCATGGCCAAGCCCATCCGGCGGGAGCGAACACAACTTGGCGGGGACAAATGGCCTCCGTACGTGCCATGAATCCAGGCGGCCCACATGCTGCTCTTTCAGCTAGGAGTCTGCGCCGCAGAAACGCTTAGGAGCGACGGTAGGCGGTTTGCACCTATATCGGTGGCCTTGGTGCAATGATCGCTATTGCCCATTGGTTCCGTATTTTGGGGAACTACGCTGCTGCTCGCTATCGCTGCTGGGCCGATGAGATCGACGTATCGCTATTACCGGTCGAATGAGGGGCGCTTGCTTCCTGGATCGCTCCGGGACTGGCTGCCGGAGGATCACTTGGTATACTATGTATCTGATTTCGTGGATCGGCTGGACTTGAGTGCATTTTACGCTCCCTTCGACGGTGATGGTCGCCGCAGTTGGCCGTACCACCCGCGATGATGTTGAAGGAGCTGATTTATGCGTACATGGTCGGGATGTTTTCGGCCCGCAAGATTGCTGCCGTTTGGAAACTGATGTAACGTTTCGGGTATTAGCAGCGGGCAATCGTCCAAATCACCGGACGAGCTGCGCGTGTCGTCAGCGCCACCTACAGGATTTTCGGAAGTTGTTCGTCAAGCTGGTGATGATGGCTCGTGCGGCGGGGTTGACAAAGCTGGGCAAGGTTTCGATAGATGGCACGAAGGTGGAAGCCAACGCGAGTAAGCGGAGGGCGATGAGTTACGATCGCATGGTCAAAGAGTCGGCGCGCCTTCAGTGAGAGATTGATAAATTACTGGCGCGTTCGAAGCGTACCGATGCAGAGGAGGATACGCGCTTCGGGAGGGAGGGTGACGACGTTGCATTGCCGCCAGCCGTGGCTACTCATGCGGTCGACAGAAGGCGTGGGATGAAGCGGAACAGCAGCTTGAGGCGCTCCGACGCGAGCACGAATCTGCTAAGGCCAAGGCGGTGGGATCTGCCAAGAAGCAGTCTGGCAATCATTCTGCGGATGCGTCTAGTCCGTCGGATTTGCGATCCAGTGCACCAGCCAAGCGTCCGGTGGGCCGTTCTGCCGCTGCCATTGAAGCCGACGCGGCCACAGGCGATACGTTGGGGGGTCTTCTCGGGCAAAGAACTCCAAAATGCTGCCGATCACAGATCAGATTCGACCCTGGAGGCAGCAGGTGGCCGCGGTGATGGTTTGGCCGCCGCTGGGGATAAGGACCGCCTGAAGGATCCGAAGTCTGCTCTGCCGTCGGAGGTGGACGTTCCAGAAGGCAGCACCATCGACGCAGAAATAGCCCAGCACAAGAAACAGCTCAAGATCATTGGAGAAGGGAGGGCGGCATTGGAAGCCAGGCAGCGTGCGGCGGACGGGGCGACGGGGCGCAAGCCCAGCCAGGAGCGCAATCCACGGGGTGGTCCGGCCTATGAGCTTCCCATCGGGGTGCCGAAAGACAAGGCTCAATGCAACTTCACCGACCCCGAGAGCCGCATCATGAAGACGAGCCAACATAGCTTCCGACAAGCGTACAGCGCACAGACAGTGGTAGAGTCCGAGCATCAGCTGATCGTGGAGACGTGCGTGAGAACCCAGCCACGGATCAGAAGCAATTGATGTCGATGGTGTCGGCGGTAGTGAAGACGTATGTTCAGCGGCCCGAAAAGGTGTTGGCAGACGCGGACTATTGCAGCGAGGCCAATCTTGCTGGTTTAGCGTCGCGCGGTGTGAACGGATACGCAGCATTAGGGCGTGAGGGACGCAAGGCCATGTCCGTTAACCCAGAGACTCGTCCACAGACGGCCCAGATGCAGGCAAAGCTGGCTACCCCAAGAGTGCGGGCGATTTATGCGCAGCGCAAGTGGCCCTCGGAGGCCCCCAATGGGTGGATCAGGAACGTTCTCGGCTTTCGCCGATTCAATGTCCGAGGCCAGACGAAGGTCAGCGGCGAATGGAACTTGGGCTGGTTTGTCTAAATTTGAGGCGTTTATATTCGGTGAATCTGACAATTACATGATTAATATATGATAGCGATATTCTACTATGTACTGTACTTTCAACGGAAGTGGGTCCTTTCGTTGCCATTCCCGTACCATTCCTGCGCCTTGCGGGCCAGCAAAGGATATACTTAGACTGTATTTTTCGGCGGCGCAGACTCCTAGCGGCGCAGTATCGTATGCGTAGGACCAAACGCGGGTCTGACCATCGCGGGACCGTGCTGTACGTCGCGCGCATGGTTCCGCACTACCGGCACGCGGCACTTGCGCGGCTTAACGCGCGGCTTGGGCATCGGCTGGTGGTCTGCGCGGGTGCACCCCCCAAGGCGTCTTCGATGCAATCGCTCATCGGTTCCACCCAAAAAGGGTATCCCCTGCTGCCGCTGCGCAACCTATGGGTAGGTGGCCAAAAGCTTCACATGCAAGCCTTTGGGCCCATCTTCCGGCACTATCCTGCCCCCTCTGTTGTTATTGCTGAGGAGTCGGTCCGTTCGGCCACGCTCCCTTTCCTGCTTTGGCGCGCCAAGCGGGCTGGCGCCGCGCGCCTGCTGTGGGGGCATTTCTCGTCAAACAGGCGCCCGTTTGCACTGGATTCGCCCGCCACCAGGTACCGGTTAATGCTGGCGCGCAGCGTAGAAGGTTGTATCTGCTACTCAGCGTCGATCGCGACGATGCTGCAGCCTCATGTGGATCCGGCGCGGCTATTCGCCGCTCCCAACACGCTGGACACCGGTCAGCTACTAACGCTACGCGCAGCGCTGGAGCGCTCCGGGCGCCGAGCCATCCGGCAGCGACTGGAGCTGCACACGGATGCGCCCGTGTTCGTGTACCTTGGCAGGCTGATTCGCGCTAAGGGCACGAAGATGCTCCTCGACACTTTCGCTCAGCTACGGAAGCGCCATGCAGGTGCGGAGCTGGTCGTCATCGGAGAGGGCCCTGACCGGGAATTGTTTGAATCCAAGGCACGTAAGTCAGGCGGAATCCGCCTTCTCGGCGCCATCACGGACTGGGAGGCTTCTGCGCCTTACCTCTATGCCGCCGACCTGCTCCTTAACCCGGGATACCTGGGCTTATCGATCAATCACGCTTTCGCGTTGGGGCTGCCTGTGGTGTCGCAGGCCTCTCCTGATCCGCGCATCCGGTATCACAGTCCCGAGATCGACTACCTGACGCCTGGCGAAAACGGCCTCCTTACGCCCTACGGCAGCGTTGAAGCCATGGCTGAGGCCGCGACTAAGATCTTGAATGACCGGGAGCGTTTTGCAGGCAACGCTTTGGCATTCGCACGCGCCCGACTGGGACTGGATGTCATGTTAGATGGTATCCTCCGTGCTGTGGCCTTCGCTGAGGCAGACCAACCAAAACCTTGCACCGCCAAATAGGGAGCCAAGCGCCGCGCGATGAATCCACACCGGACCACGAGGTGAGTGAAAGACCGGGCTCCAGCGACTATCATAGCGTTATCCTGTCAGACCGCGAAGTACGCCCGGCGCTAGGTACAACGGCCCGCGCGGCACCCACTCGGAATCGGGCTGGATGCACGAATTCGTCGGAATGTGCACAGATACACCGTCGCGACTTCGAAGAGCGCACGAAACCATCTGTTTGAACAACCCAATTCGTTCAGTCTTCATACTGTTGCGCCGAAACACTTCAATCTTGGGGCGGTGCATGTTCGTAATAGGCCGTACCAAGTCACCGGGCAGTGGCAGGTGCCCACAAACAAGAACGGAATCATGAGGAGTAACATGCCGTTGCCGCAGTGCTTTTCTTGGCTGGATGCGACCAGACCACGGTATCGGATGCGTACACGGTGCCTGACTTCGAATATGTGACGATAGATGCGCAGGAGATTGAGTCCCTCGAAGCGCTGGCTGCGTCGGGTGCTCAGGCACAGGCCCCAACGTTCGAATTCAATGCCGGAAATCGACCTGTTCAGAGGTTTGCCTCAGCTGCAGAATATGAGGGCGCCCTAGATTTTACGATGGAGGAATCCACCTTGCGCGGTGTACCGATCAAGATCCATCACGCGCTAAGACGATACGTGAAGTTCAGTCGTATGGTGCCGATGATTGAGCTCGCCATGGTGAATCAGGATGGCCAGCTGATTGTTGGCGACACGCTCTACACCCTGCGCAACGCTTCATATTCGAAGCGGCATATAGCCTCTCAGGAGGAGGCGACATTTCCGCTGGAGAAGTTCGATCCATCGGCGACCATGGAAAGTCGCCTGAACGCGGAACTGACGAAAAGGCAGTTGTCCAGCGTGGTGGAGCTGTTTGGGGCGCAGGGTGCCACTGGAGAACTGTCGGGTTGCGGACGTTCGAATGACTTTGACTTTCTTAGAAACCCTGCTCGGCGCGACGAGTACGACGGACATGTGTGTGGCTGATTTCAGATATCCCGGCATTAAGGTGGATCCAGAAGACTTGGGTTTCACGCCTAATGCTCCCGGTGCCGTTGTGATGTGGAACACATCGTACAGGACGTGGACATACCGGCCTTGGGGAGAAGCTTATACTGTATTCTACAAGTACAGGAGGTGGGGTCTGACTTGAAGCTTGCTACCGAAAGCGGAAGTGATTTGCCGCAAGGAATGGCTTATTCCATGTACGCCAAGGTGGATACGCAGAAACGGCGTTGGTGGGGGGCGTGCAGAGATTTACGCTCGGCGCGGGATTGGGATGGACTGGCCGTGCGAGCGTCCATCGCCAGATGTGCTGGAACCGGGATGTGGAGCCAGCATGCGGCATTCATGACCGCTGTGTCGATGCTTCCCGATAACTATCCCATCCATTGATTCCTAACGGGCCTCGCAATCTATCGCTTCTTGGGCAGCATGATATGCTGACCATGTTGCCTTCCATAAACACTGGGAATAGCTCTATGAGGCCTGATTTTCGGTCGTCGGCGCAGAGGTTCTACTGCTTTTGGCTTCTGGTCGCTTGGACCTGCGTTTGGCTACTGCCCTATGCTGCGGCCGGTTTCGCTGGAGCCAACGGCACGACAATGCCAGGTGTCCAGAGCGACACGCGTGCATCGCAAGCCACTACGTTCACGGTGAGCGGGTATGTCACTGACGCCGAAAGCGGGGAGACCATCGTTGGTGCAACCGTGTATGTACGTGTCCGTGAACGCGGCACAATAACGAATTCGTTCGGCTACTTCAGCCTCTCCCTGGAAGCTGATTCGGTCACACTCGTGTTCTCCCACATCTCGTATACTCCACAGACTCGGCGCATCTGGCTGGAGCAAGACCTGCGCCTCGACGTCAAGATGCCACTACGTTCGGTGGGGCTTGATACGCTCCAGGTCGTAGGAGAAGCCGACGATATTGTCCAGGCCGTGCAGATGAGCCAGATCACGCTACCCACGCAGGCGCTGCAGTCTGTTCCCGCGCTTCTGGGTGAATCCGACCTCTTAAGAGTGTTGCAGCTTCTTCCAGGCGTAGCATCCGGACGCGAGGCAACCAGCGGAATCTACGTTCGTGGTGGCGGACCGGATCAGAACCTGATTCTCTTGGACGGCGCGACGGTCTACAACGTTTTTCACCTTTTCGGCTTTCTCAGTGCATTCAATGGAGACGCCATAAAGGACGTTTCGCTAATTAAGGGAGGATTCCCGTCGCGATATGGGGGCCGTCTCTCCTCGGTCGTTAACATTACGACGAAAGAAGGCAACCGGAAGGAATTCACGGGATCGGCCTATGCGGGAATCGTAGCTGCTGGAGCAACCGTCGAAGGGCCGCTGCGCAAAGATCGCGCCTCGTTTCTGGTTTCTGCGCGTCGTACCTATCTGGACCTTCTCGCCTGGCCGCTGATGCCAAGTCATGAAAAGCAGGGGTACAACTTCTATGACGTGAACGCTAAAGTGAGTGCGATTCTCTCTAATCGGGACCGCGTGTTTGTGGCCTTCTATTCGGGGCACGACCACATCTCATCCCATCGGACATCGCAATCTGGCGAACCCACCAGCTTCCGCTCCGATACGGACATCGGCTGGCGCAACGTGACAGCCACTGCAAGGTGGACCCGCATTCTAGGCTCTAAGCTCTTTTTGAGCGTTCTTGGCGGCTACACCCGTTTCCGCCTTCGCAATCGAAGCGAATCAGTCTCCCGGCACGAATCCGATCCCGATAGCCTGACGGATTACTATTTTTCAAGCCGAGTGAGCGGAATTTCCGATGGCCTGCTGCGTGCGGATTTTCAGTACACGCTGGGACGTGATCACGTCATCAGGGCTGGCGCCGCAGGGACTTTGCACCAGTACAATACGGGCTCCCTTCAGCAACGGCTCTCGGGAGTGGGCATTACGCCAGTTGATACGCTTCTTGTCCCAGACCATCTAACGGCGAGTGCTGAGGCCAGCGCTTATTCTGAGATAGAGGCTCGCATCGCACCGCAACTGAAGGTCAATGCAGGAGTGCATCTCTCGGCATTCGGAGTTGGAGCGACTACATATAGCTCAGTGCAGCCGCGATTCAGCCTCTGGTGGGGCCTCGCACCAAAAACAGCGCTGAAGGCTTCGTTTGCAACGATGCAGCAGTACATTCACCTGCTGCCTTCTGGAACCGGCCTCACACTGCCATCGGATCTATGGGTGCCGGCTACCGAGCGGATACAGCCCCAGGCGGCCAACCAGGTGGCGGTAGGGATAGCTACGACCTTGCTCGATGACCGCTTTGCCGTCACGCTGGAAGGGTATTCCAAGCGTATGCGGCACGTGATCGAATACAAGGATGGCGTTGAAACGACGACGTCAGTTTCTGGCGAATGGCAGGACAAAGTGACAAGCGGGCGCGGGTGGTCCTACGGGATCGAGGCGTTCGTTCAAAAACGGTTGGGGCGAACGACAGGCTGGATCGGATACACGCTGTCAAGGTCGATGCGGAGATTTGAACACCTTAACGGCGGCAGACCTTTTCCGTACACGTACGACCGTCTGCACGATGCCTCACTTGTGGTAACGCACAGACTACGCCCATCGTTGGAATTAACGGGGACGTGGGTGTATGGGACCGGCCAGGCGCTGTGGCTGCCTGTCGGACAGTATTACGGTCTCTTGCACGACGCAGGCGATCCATTCGTCAACCCAAGGGAGACAGAAACTATTCTCGCGTTCGGCCCACGGAATTCGTCGCGCATGCCCGCGTATCACCGCCTTGATATCGCCGTGCGACTACATAAAGAAAGACGACGAACCAGGCAGACTTGGTCATTCGGGTTGTACAACGCCTATAATCGCCGGAATGCGTTTGCGGTAGCGCCCACGGCAGTAGCTGCTGAAGACGGGGGCCCAAGCCACATGGAGTACAAGAAGATCACCCTGTTCCCGATCATTCCGTTCGTCACGTTCAGGCTGGAGTGGTAGATGAAGATCCATTTTTCTTACCTGTTGGCCGCTATCGGCAGCCTGCTGTTGGCAGGCTGTGAGTCAGTGATTGAAATTGACCCACCGGCATATGATCCACTGCTGGTTGTCACCAGCCACTTTGCGCCTGACAGCGTCTGGTCAACACTCATTCACACGAGTCTGGGCGCTGCCGTTGCCGTGAATCCCAGACTGCAGGTGGTCAATGATGCGGTTGTCAAAATTCTGCATGCTGGCGGTGTTGTGGACGAACTCGTATATGATGGTCGCGGCCGCTATGTGTCTGGCAGCGACACGTACCCAGAGGCTGGCAGGTCGTACCGGTTAAGCGTCGAAGCACCCGAATGGCCCTCGGTCAGCGCGGTATCGGCAGCACCTGTACCTGCGCCAATAATCGAAACGGACTTCTTTTCGCTGGGCAACGTCGTCAGTGTTCCAGGCTTTGAGGAATACGACTTCCGACTCCAGTTTCGCATCAAAGATGCACCGGGGAAGAACTTTTATAGGCTCGCGATTTACCGGTACGGTTATAACTCCGATGTGCACCAATGGCCGGAATACAGTCATCCAGACAGCACGTACAACATCATACCCATGCAGACTGGTGAGGTCTCTTGGTTTTGCGGATATGATTTTGCGGATAGCACTACGCCAATCGAGCCAGGCTCTTATTGCTACGAAGGGATTGTAACGGATCGACTTTTCGATGGGCAGACATACCAGTTCGCTGCTACAATAACGCTCGACCAGGGACGTTCTAGAAACGAAATACTGCTGCTGCTCTCAACGCTGAGCGAAGACTATTTCGAATACCAACGCACACTGCAAACCCAGACCTCCTGGGATCCGACCTTTTCCATCCCCCAGAATATCTACTCCAACGTTGACGGGGCACTGGGAGTGTTTGCAGGTTATTCCAATACCACACGCTTTCTCCCGATCCCGTTTGACGAGTAAGGATCGGCCGATGCCTCGCCAGGCATGGCGCGACCTCCTGCGCCTGCGAAGTGGCGAAGAAGGTGTTGCCTTCGACCAAGATCAAAGCCTCGGCATCCCGGACAATAGCATTTTCGGTGCTCATTAGCTCTGCCCACCCGCACCTCTACCGACGCTTCGCCTGCACCCTCGCGAGTACCAACGCACGGCTCGAGGAGATGCGTGAATGGTTAGTCCTTCACATCGGGAGACTTTCACTCCCTGTACTGGCACCAGGTAGCCTGGCGCACGATCAATCACGCGTTCGCGTTGGGGCTGCCGATGGTGTCACTGGTCTCTCCTGGTCCGCACATCCATTATCACAGCCCCCAGATCGACTACCTAACGCCTCTCGCGAAAACGGCCTCCTTACGCCCTACGGCAGCGTTGAAGCCATGGCGGAGGCCGCGACGCAAATCCTAGATGACCGGGGGCGTTTTGCAGGCAACGCTTTGGCGTTCGCACGCGCCCAACTGGGACTGGATGTCATGGTAGATGGCATCCTCCGCGCTGTGGCTTTCGCTGAGGCAAACCAAGCAAGAACTCGCACCGCCCAGTCGGGGGCCAAGCGCCGCGCGATGAATCCATACCGGGCCACAAGGTGAGTGAAGGACCGGGTTCAGGCGATCATCATAGCGTGACCCTGTCCCACGGCGAAGCATGCCCGGCTCCAAGTACCTCAGGCCGCGCGGCATCCACGCGTCCCGGGGCTTCAGATACAGCGCAGCGGCGCAAGAGCCGACCGCCCCGAGATAGCCGTGGGCGCTCTTTATCAGATAGCGCAGCTGTGCCCCTGCAAAGATGGTCGTCCCCCGCGGATGCTGCCGATCCATCAGCGTGTTCCAAAGCGCACATCCTCTGCACGCTCCACCACGGCGACCTTCAGATCCTTGATCTGTCGCACATCCGCAGGCACATCCACCGCCTCCGGCACCGGTGCCTCCAACAGGCGTGGCCCAAAGGAACGCGGCATGCGCTGTGGCTGCGGGAGCGTAATGTGCCATTCGGCTTCCAGCACTCGCAATGCTTTCATGCAGGGGGAGCGCTGATTGCGGCCACGCACATCGAAAAAGCCAAACTGGCCACCCATATACGCCCTCCAGGGTCCGGCGGCTCTGATCCAGGTGTGCTGCCAGTGTCGTCGACAGGGCTGGTACGGCCCTGGGAAGTGTTGTGAGAACTCCGCGTTGTGCTTCCACACCGGCAAACTAACAAGCACGGAATACGATGTTAAGGGCCGCATGTGCGGACAGGGCAACGCCAGGGACCTGTGAAGGAGGGGAAGGTTGCGGTCAGACCAACACTGAGTACGCACCGCGGTGATTGCTCACCCACGAGGCCTCCATCCAGCCAGGTCAGAGGGAGAAAAAAAATCACCAAATCTTGACATTTACTGTAGAGTGCTTTATGTTATAGGGTGGCTTGGCTCAGCTGGACGCCACCTTGCGCGTGCGCAGATGGGTGATCCTTCGGTCTGACGTGCCAATGTTAACCTTAACATAGCGAGCTATGCTGGCGCTGCACCATCGCCACTTACCGGTTCCTCGATCCAGAAAGCGGAGGTCGATCATGGCAAAAAGACTTGCTTCCTTTATCCTCGCTGGGCTGTTTGCATGCCAGGGCATTGCCATGGCCCAGTCCCAGACCGGCAAGATCGTCGGCGCCGTCACGGATGCAGATACGGGAGAGCCGCTTGTCGGCGTTAACGTGGTGGTCATCGGCACACTCCTCGGGGCTCCCACCGATGAAGACGGCAACTACTTCATACTGAAGGTTCCGCCCGGGCTGCATGCCGTACGGGCGTCAATTCTTGGGTACGGCACCGTGACGAAGACCGATGCTCAGGTCCACATTGACCAGACCGCGCGCGTTGACTTTGCGCTGGCCGAAGCCGACCTCGAGTCCGAAGAGATCGTTGTGGTGGCCGAACGGCCACCCGTTGAGGTCGACCTGACAGGCAGCAAGGAGCGAATGAGCGGGGAAGAGTTGGCAAACAGCTGGGCCAAGACGGTTCTGGAGGCCATCCAGATCCAAGCTGCCACCAACATCAACGGAGGTATCAGAGGCGGATTCGGATTGGAAGATGCCTACTACGTAGATGGGCTCAGCTTGCGCGACAATGTCTCGGGCGGCAATTTCACCGGTATCAACACCACGGCTATCTCCGAATTGGAAGTGCTCACCGGGGGCTGGAATGCGGAATATGGGCGCGCGATGGGCTCGGTCATCAATATCGTGACCAAGTCCGCCACGGATCGCATACACGGTATCGTCAGAGCCCGCCTACGACCGGCAGGCCTGTATCACTGGGGTCGTAACATCTACAGCAGAGACAACTATGAGTGGTCCACCATGGCAACGCTGCAGTACTGGACAGAGAATACCGGTGGGGGTGCCTGGGCCGACAAGACACCGCAAGAGCGCCTAGATGCGTGGACGCGATTTATTTCCGGCGAGCTGTTCGGCGAACCGTCTAAGAATATGCAGCGCTACGCGGAACGTGCGACATGGGAAACGGAGGCAACCATCTATGGTCCCATCACAGACCGAGTTGGCTTTTTGCTGTCAGGCAAGTTCCTGAAGGATGCTCCAGAGTTTCCAGCCTTCCTGCCGTACTCGCAAGACTGGAACTACCAGGGTAAGGTCGATCTCCGACTCACCAGGAGTGACAGGATTGAGCTGTCTGGAATGCTCCAGGGATTCAACAACACGGAGGGAGCACGCCTCAGCTACTGGTCAAGCGAGGACTCGTTCATTGCTGGCCTCTGGGGACCTGCTCCGTTCTATTACTCTGGCTACTCTGAATTCAAGTACTGGCCGTATGGAACCTCGCACATCTTCCAGGTACCATCGCCACCGGAGTACATGCGGCTCAAGAGCGGGCAATTGAAGTGGTCGCACGTTTTTGGCCCGTCTTCTTACCTGGATGTTCAAGGCAGCTACACCACGATGCAGCTGGATCGGAATAACTTCAGGCAGCTGGAAGAGAGCGACGCGTACGACCCTGAGTCTGAGCAGTTTGGGACGATCTGGGACGAAACGATGATTCCGGGCAATCCGCTATTTCTGCTGCCCCCAATCTTCCATCGCGAGCACCCAGGCATCTTCCAGATTCGTGTGCGCTCGGAGGCTGCGGTATTCAAGGCGGACTACACCAACCAGATCAATCGGTTTTTCCAGCTGAAAACCGGAGCCATGTTCTCGCCCCAGTACGTCTCGAAGCGATTCAAGGCGGGTGCCATGCCCGGGGCCATCTACTCTAACCATGGCACAAAGCCGGACTTCAATCCGTGGGACGCCGCAGCGTATCTCCAAGGCAGAATCGAGGCGAACGGGATGGTAATCAACGCCGGCTTGCGCCTAGACGCATTTGATGCCAACACGAAAGTGGCACCTTCCATATTTGATCCCGCCATGATCACCAACATGACGGGAGTACCGCCCAACGAGATTGTAACGTACTCCGACGAGTTGCATGGCGTGAAGACCACGGCTAAGGCCGTGTTGTCACCCCGTTTCGGCATCTCCCATCCCATCACGGACCTAACAGTGCTGCACTTTTCGTATGGACACTTCAACCAGCGAGCAGCCTGGCAACTCATCGGCGGCGGACCTACGATATTTCACGTCTTCGGCAGCTCGGCCGGAGCGCCCCACGCCTCGCCGGACACGGCGCAGTACGTGTTCGTGTTCTATCATCCGAACACGAACACAGGCAACCCAGACCTCTCCTTCGAGAAGATCATCCAGTACGAGCTCGGATTCGATCAGCACATTCCGGGCATCGCCAACCTCGATGCAACGGTCTACTACAGGGATGGAAAAAACCTTACCTCACTCGGCGTACGGCAATCGCCCAACACCCTTGGCGCCAATGTGTTTGGCATCGGAGGATCTGTCACGGCAGAGGTTCATTGGGATGCAGCCAACCCGCTCGGCTTTGCCCCTGGAGGCGGGCGTAGCCGCGTAACGATCAATGGCGGCTATGTAGATGTAAGGGGACTTGAGGTTTCGCTCCAGTCGCTTTTCCTTCGGCATGCCCGGGCCAGATTGATCTTCAGCCGGTCCATCGTGCGGTCGGGTCAGTACGGGTTCCGGCAGATTTTTATCGAGGATGAGAACGGAGACCCAGTGCGTCCTAATACGCTGCATGGCGTAAGCCTGACCGACAAAGGCGTATCCGGCACAAACAACGACCGTTGGAACCCGACTTCCAGTATCAAAGTGGTCGCCGACCTGTTTTCTCCGAAAGAATTCGGCCCCGGCATTGGCGGATTCTATCCGCTGGCGGACTGGCACGTCAATGCCTACTACGTCTATGCCAGCGGACACCGTTATACCTATCACTCTCCAGGGGACTTCTCAACGGAGCCCAACAACCGGCGGTGGAAACCTTACCACAACACCAACCTGCGCCTCTCCAAGGCGATAGAGGTAGCCGGATCCGCGGCCGTGGAGTTCAGTGTTGACGTACACAACCTCTTCAATACGAAACGCCTCAACGTCCTGACGGGAAATGCCCTGGAGACGTACCACGAGGAAGGCAAGCTGCCGGTCAACCCCACCACGGGCGAAGAAAGTGAGTGGGACTGGTACAACCAGGGGCAGTTGCCGCGGCAGGTCTACTTCGGACTTCAGGTAACCTTCTAGGCCTCCCTGGAATTGTTCCATTAACCCTTAACCGGAGTCGGGATAGATGAGCACACTGAAACGAAACTGCTCCGCTATACTGGCGGTCGCCCTGCTGGCGGTCGCTCAGTCGATGGTGGCCTCAGGCCAGGCAAGTACGGACCACCAATTCACCCGCGGCAAGTTCTGGACCGTCATCAGCGAGGCGGTGCCCAACCCGCCGATCTGGTTGGCATCATATCCAGGTTACTTCGAGGCACCGACGAATTGGTTCAACACCATGAGCTTTTGGGCGGGAGACGTTGAGGGCACGCAAGTGATAACCGCCGGGTGGCCGAGCTTCAACGTCGTCCACCATACGCAGGTTAAGAACTACAACTTCTCCAAGAGCCTCACCGAAGCCGAAGAATACTCCTATGAGACCGTGTCGTCGGTTGACCCTGGAGGGGCGGAAGATCCGATAATACCGCTGACCGTCTCGCGCAAGCGCATGGTCTGGAGCCTTCCGAAATACGACGACTTCATCATTCACCGCGAGGTCTTCATCAACGAAAGCGCAAGTGCTATCGAGAACTGGTACTACAGCGTGGCCTACGGCATCAACATCAGCACCGGTATCCCGTACGGCGTGTCCTTTGATGACGAATACATCTGGGACACCGAGTTCAGAAATTTCCGCACTGAGCAAGGTAACTTCGTCTTCTATGACGATACGTCCATGCCGCCGAACCAGCAGCCAGTAGCCTATGGTATCTCGCCGGGCGACGTGACGGGCGACCGGGGGGATCCGGGCAACATCACGATCCAGAACTCCATTGACCGCCGGCTCTATTCGCCCCAGTTGTTTACCGACAACATTGTGTACTTAACACCGAATAAGCACGGCGAAACCACCGTCTATCAGGGCATCTTTCACAGGATACTCAATGAGAATCCCGGCGCGCCCGATGCGGAGTTCTGGCAACCCACCAACAGGGATCCTTCCTATGTCTTTACGCGCATGACCACGCAGCAGGCGCGAATGGACTGGCAGCAGGCCAGTGGGGACGGCAGCACGATTGATGGTAACCTGTACGAGCGTGTTCCGTCATTCAATCTGGGCATCGGGCCCTACGACATTGCTCCAGGAGACTCGGTGGAACTCATTCGCGTAGTGGCGCTGGGCGCGATGGACCGCAACGTCAGCGAGTTGGGCGGCCTGGACGCCACACAGAAGTACCTGCAGCAGGGACTTGCCAATCTGAAGGCGAACTGGGAGGCGGCCCTTAGCATCGTTGACGGATTCAAGCGTACCGGGAACTGGAATGAGGGCATCACCGGGTTTCCGCCGCCCACCGTGGCTGATGCGCCATTTGCCAGCAACCAGGACGAACTCGATGTGAAGCTGTTCGTCGACATCGAGGCGGGAACCCAAGGGTTTGAACTTACCTGGAATGCCGTGCCAGCCAACTATGTTGATCCACTGACTGGATCAAACGATTTTGCTGGATACAAGGTGTACCATTCCGAATCGCGCATCGAAGGCCCGTGGATAGAGGCCGCCGACATGCCGCGGGCGGCGGCAGCGGCGCTGACCTCTGGGGGTAAGGTAACATACCGCCTGTCGGCAAAGCCCGGCATCCCCTACCGTCACTGGGTTACCTCATATGACTCGGAGGGGCTCGAAAGCGGGTTTACTGCCTATACGTACCACGCGCTGGCGGCCAAGCCCGCGCCAAGCAACGATCAGTCCCAGGTGCTGGTAGTGCCTAACCCATTTCGGCAGGTAAGCGGGCTGACCGATCCGTCCGAAGAGAAGCGAATAAGCTTCCTGAACATTCCTGGACAGTGTACGATCAGCATCTACACCGTAGCCGGGGAGCTTATACGGATGATCGAGCACGATGACGGATTTGGTGAAGAGGCCTGGGGATCGGCGCTGCACGGTGACTACCTGTTGACACGCTTTTTCCAGAACGTGCAGCCTGGGGTCTACATCTATCACATCGAATCACGAGTACCGGGCCACGTAGGTGAGTCCAGTACGGGCAAGTTCATCATCATCAAGTGATGGCGGAATGGTCCATTTCGCTGGCATAATTTACCGGGGTACGTCATGAAACGATCAACATGCCTCCTTTGTCTGGCCTGCGCCGCACTCATGATTGCGGCCCCGTACTCCATCGCGTACGGGCAGGGAGATCCCAACATAGGCAAGGGCGTTCCGCCGCAGGACTTTAGCCGTGTCGGACAGGCCGGCTTCCAGTTTCTGAAACTGCCTTCCAGTGCACGCCAGGCGGGCATGGGTGGTATCAACTCATCGCTGGGCTACAGTGGTGCATCGTCCGCGTTTTCCAATCCGGCCGCAACGGTGGGCGTGGAGAACATCGACATAAGCCTGAACCATGTGCGCTGGTTTGCCGACATCAACTATTCGAGCGCAGCGGCTGCGCGGTACTTCGAGGGCATCGGTACGATCGGAGTCAACGTCCTTTTCCTGGATTACGGGGACATGCCCCGAACAGAAAACAGACCCATCCTGCAGGACGGCCTGCCTACCGGCCGGGTCGATGTGCTGACAGACTTGGGCACAGTCACGGCACAAGACTTGGCCATCGGAGCAAGTATTGCGCGCAGGGTCACCGACCAGTTGCACTTCGGTGTGAACGCCAAATACATCTCTGAGACGCTGGATGATGCTACGGTCGGCGCCTGGGCTATAGACATCGGCACGGTTTTCTATACCGGAATTCGGAGCCTGCGCGTCACCATGGTGGGACGCAACATTGGCCCTGACACGCAGATTGCCGAGTTCGATGAGCGCATAGGCTACGAGCCGGCGGACATCCGGATGCCCGTCAACTTCAGCTTCGGCGCGGCCTACGACCTGCTGGAAGGAGGCGCGGGCAGTATGCATCTGTGGACAATGGCAGTGGAATTCGTGCACCCGAACGATGGCCCAGAAAAGGTTAACGTTGGAACGGAGTATTCCTTTCGTGATCTGCTGAAGCTCCGCGCAGGGTACCGCTACAATTATGACGAGGAAGGCCTGACCCTCGGTACGGGCGTGAACGCCGGCGTCGGAGGTTACGAGCTATCGGTAGGCTACGCCTATTGGGCCTTCGGCAAGCTCGGTGCGGTGCACCTCGTATCCATGGCATTCAGCCTTTAGCGGGACAAGTCGGGCGCGCTTTGGGTGAAGAACTCTTATGCGGCAGTGCGAGCTCTGTAGGATTCCATGGCCTACCACCTTCACCAAGCGGCTGGATCACGGAACGTTGCGCTGCAGCCTGCTGATACGATAAAGACGCATAAGCCACGAAGTCGACGCAACTTTCTACAGACGCTCGGAGTCGGCGCCGCAGCGCTGGGCCTGTCCGGTTTGCTTCAGGCGTGCCGATCGGCGCGCGGCGAGGCACCCAACTTTGTCATCATCTTTACCGATGACCAAGGCTACAATGACTTGGGTGTGTACGGCTCGCCAAACATCCAGACGCCCCGCATTGATCGCATGGCTGAAGAAGGGATCCGATTCACCGACTTCTACGCAAGCCCCATTTGTTCGCCTTCAAGGGCTGCGCTGCTAACCGGCAGTTACCCAGTACGAGCCGGTGTTCCTGATGTCCACCTGTATGGTGCACCATTCGGCATGAGTCCGCAAGAGGTGACGATAGCGGACATGCTCAAGAGCCACGGGTATGCTACAGCCTGCGTTGGCAAGTGGCATTTGGGCCAAGACGATCTCTTCGCACCGAATCGCCAGGGCTTTGACCTGTTCTACGGAACGCGAATTGTGACCGGGACGCAACCATTCGAAAACTTCGCGGTGCCCCTTTTCTACAACGACAGAAAACTTACCGAAAGGCCCGACTTTTTTCGCTTCACGCAGGACTACACCAGTGAGAGCATACGGTTTATCGAGCAGCATCGCGAGCGCCCCTTCTTTCTGTATCTGGCGCACCCCATGCCGCACATCCCGATTTATCCTGGGAAGGAGTTTGCGGGGGCCTCCAACACTGGCCTGTACGGCGACGCCATTGAAGAGATTGACTGGTGCACCGGGCGCATTCTTGATGCACTGCAGGACCTTGGCCTGGATAACCGAACACTGGTAGTCTACACCTCTGACAACGGACCTTGGCTGGGCTTTGGAGATCAGTCAGGCTCGGCCATTCCCCTGCGCGGCGGTAAGTTGACGACATGGGAGGGTGGTATTCGTGTACCATGTGTGATGCGGTGGCCGGGACATATTCCGGCTGGCACGGTGTGCAGTGAGTTGGCAACCGTAATGGACTTCATGCCTACGTTCGCCCACTTGGCCGGGGCACAGCTGCCGCAGGACCGCACAATAGACGGTAAGAATCTCTGGCCGCTGATGCAGGCGGACAAAGGTGCACGGAGCCCACATGAGGTCTACTACTATTACGCGGGCACATGGCTGCAAGCTGTTCGGGCAGGCCGCTGGAAGCTGCATCTTGCGCGGCCCGAGCCGCGAGATGGCATATATGGAGAGTGTGCCGATTGGTTCACGGTAAATACTACATTGATGCAGTCGCCGCAGCTCTATGACTTGCAGGCTGATATCGGTGAGGAGCACGATCTGGCAGCACAGCATCCAGCAATCGTAGCTCGACTGTCAGCGTTGGCCGACCGGGCGCGCGAGGAACTGGGGGACTACGACCAACAAGGGATCGGTGTGCGGCCGACCGGCTTCTCCCATCCGGCCTACCCAGACCCGAAGCAGTGGCTCGGGAGCGAGCACTGGCGTGAAGCCAGTCGCAGCATGCAAGAAGATATGCGAGCATTCAGGCAGTATCGTTTTCAGCTATTGAACCGGCAAGACGGCCTCGATGCCCGCGAGCAGCTTGAATTACAGTGGTATCGGAACCACATGGAACTGGTGTTCGAGTAGTATGCATCAGGACGCTTAAAGCAAAGCCAACTTCCAGGGCTTTAATGCAAAGCCAAGTAGACAACGCGCTGCATCTCGCTGTGGAAACCGGCGACCTCGAGAGGGTCACCGCCCTGCTGGAAGGGGGTGCCAATGCGGATGGTATTCTAGGAGACTGGGCTCCGCTGCACCGCGCGGCGGCTACGGGCAATGTGGTAGTAGCACGTGCGCTGCTCGAAGTCGGGGCCACGGTGGATCTCACGGGGACAGGTGGCTGGACTCCCTTGCACCGCGCAGCAAAGCTCGGCCATGAGGAAATGGCTGTGCACCTTCTCGAGTGGGGTGCTAATGTGCAGGCCGAAGGTATCGACGGCTGGACGCCGCTGTTGCGGGCGGCGATGGCAGGACAAGAGGGCACAGGTCGCGTACTGATCGCGGCCGGAGCAGACATTTCTGCCAAGAACGGCGCGCACCGCTGGACACCGCTTCACTGGGCAGCCTTCAGCGGAAGTCTGGTCTTGGCCAAGGAATTGGTGGCCGCAGGAGCGGACGCAGGCACGCAGAGCGGGACCGGGCCAACGCCGTTGGAACTTGCCACGCACTACGGCCATGACCATGTGGCGCGGTTTCTCAAAGATTATATGGACGATGCCCCGGCGATAGGAGGTGGAAATGAGTAGTCGGCCAAAACATCTGGGAAGCGTTACCCGCCGGAGTTTTCTCAAGTCGGTAGCTTGCGCCGCGGTCGCTACTGGTGCTGGCTGCTGGGGTGCAGCGTCGCAGGCGAAAGGCCCCAGCATCATTATCATCTATGCCGATGACTTAGGCTATGGCGATCTGGGATGTTACGGATCTTCCACCATCAGGACGCCGCATCTTGACCGCTTGGCGGAGCAGGGGATTCGATTCACAGACTATCACTCCCTGTGTTCGGTGTGCAGCCCTTCGCGTGCCTCCCTGCTTACCGGGCGCTACCCGTCACGCTGTGGTATGCCTTTTGCTGTCGGCGGCGTTTATTCTGACCTGGGATTGCAGGAAAGCGAAGTAACGGTGGCCGAATTGCTGAAAGCGCAAGGGTACCGAACGGCCTGCATTGGAAAGTGGCACCTAGGCATTCCCGCAGGATTCGACTACCGCACACATGCCGGCTTTACTTCCAAGTCAGAGTTCCACCCCAAAAGACATGGGTTCGACCTGTTTTACGGGATGGTGGGCAACACGAACCCCGATGGATCCACTCCGCTATTGGAAGACGACGGCATCGTAGATCCAGATGCCCATGTGACTACCGTGACCGAGCACTTTACGCGGCGTGCCGTGGAATTCATACGTGCGAAACCCGGACGACCATTCTTTCTTTATCTGCCGCACACCCGGGCGCATGCCCCATGGATGCCAAATCCGCGGTTTGCGGGAAGGTCCCAGGGCGGTGTCTACGGTGATATGGTGGAGGAAATGGACTGGAGCACGGGTGAGATCCTAGACGCGTTGGTGGACACCGGAATTGCCGCGGATACGCTAGTGATCTTCGCCTCCGACAATGGGTCGAGCCCCTCCGCTGCCTACGGCTCGAACGGGCCGCTGCGTGGCGGCAAGGGTAGTACGTTTGAAGGAGGAATGCGCGTACCTTGCATCATGCGCTGGTCTGCGCGTATCACGGCAGGGCGGACCAGCCATGCGATGGCAAATGCGATGGACCTTCTGCCAACTATAGCCACGCTCGCGGGTGCACAATTGCCCGAGGACCGCATCATCGACGGCATTGACCTTGGCCCGCTGCTGTACGGAGACGCGTCAATGACCGCCGGAACCCGCGTGTTCTACTACTACAACGGGCTGAACCTGCAGGCTGTGCGTGAGGGAAGGTGGAAACTGCACCTGCCGCGTCGCACTGAAATGCTGGTTTGGTGGGAAACCGGTTTGCGTGAGCTTGCAGAGCCACTTCTGTTCGACCTGAATGAAGATCCTGGCGAGTCACGTGATGTGGCGTCTCAGCATCCGGGGATCGTACAACGGTTGCTCGCAGAAGCAGCGCGAGCCCGGGATGAGCTAGGGTCCTGGGAGCGGGCAGGGCGCGACCAGCGTCGTATCAGGCACTTGATGGACGATCGCAGGCGCCTTCGGCACCTGCGCACGCAGCAAGGTCACCACAACCTAGGCCGTGATGTCACACCTGACTGATGCAACCGGCGCGGAGCCCGCACCCAGCGGCGGCGGCGAGCGCCCATGAACACCTGACTTCTACCGGTACCGCCCACCACCGAACTAAGGTCGATACGATGCGTCACGCTGCATACTCATGGACACCCCACGCCGCACTTAGCAGCATACTCGCCTGTGCGGCAGCCACGCTGCGGCGTGCTGGCCTAGCCACGCTGGTTGCAGTCATGGCAACTGGATCGGTCTGGGGTCAGGTCACGGTGCATGAGGCCGATGGGCGCGTAACTATTGCCAATGACTTTGTAAAGATCGTTGTCGAGCCGGATTCGGTTGGGATAAGCCAGACGTTCTTCGCGGCAAAGGGCGGCGAGTGGGTGCGTGTTGCGGAAGCATTCAGGCCGCCCAGTCCCCGGCCTACCAGCACGACGGAATTATACTTGGACCGCTCCAACGAGCACGGACGCGCGCTACGCGTGGCGGAAGCCTATCGGATCATTGTGTCCGAAGTGCTCGATGCGGTGGAAGTTACGGTCCATGAACGCGACCAGGTGCAGATCACGTTGTCCGGTACGACCGAAAAAGTACATGTGCAGCAAACGATGACGCTGCGAGCACAAGAAGCGTCCGTCCACATTGATGTGCGTGGAGAGCTGCAGGATGATCCGCCACGCCTTGAGTATTTGCTATCCCCATTCGCATTTGCCGAAGCAGGAGCACCCGATTTCACGCACCTGCCGGCGTACAAGCGCTCGCCGGGCGACGTTGTCGGGGACCGGGCATTCTTTTCGCCCGCCGCCATTGTACAGAAAGGCGGTCTGTTTGCCGCCATTGTCCCTGATGTGGACAAGATCAATGCGCACGTGGTGTATGCGCAGGAAGCCCGCCCGCAAAAGCATCGCTGGATATTCGGCGTACCGATTGATTCGTCCAGGATTTCCCTGCCGGCCGTACTTGACTTGGAGCTTGTTTCAGGCATGACCAACCACCCGCTTGTGGCCTATGGCATGATGGATGTCATCACGGAGCAGCATGTCTACTGGCGCCACGAAAACGCGGGCGGCACGCTGGTTCGCACGCTGTCCAACCGTGTAGTGCGCTACGGCATGGATTTGCTCTTAGCTGCCGACGCGGAGCCAAACCTCGGATACCGGCGGGCGTCAAGGTTTCTATGGGAGCGTTATGGTTCACGTCATATGCAGCGGCCCAGGCCGCAGGCCATGCCGCTTGCGGACTACGCGACCACACTGTATCCGGCCAGTTTTTCGTACAAGGGCTACACTGTTGAATTCTCCGCTGGCGTGCCCGAAATGGTCCACAGGGATCCAGAAGGTCCCGATGACTGGAATTCCTGGCAGGAGTGGGAGATGGATGACCTGCCGGTGGGTATGCTGCGATTGACGGCACCGCAGTGGTTTCACCTGACGTACAACACCGCTTGGTGGAACAACATGGCCGATGCGAGCGGACTCTATTATTGGGGACAAGAGCTGGGCGATGCCAAGCTCATTGATAAGGCGCGGCGCATCGTCAACCTAACGCTTACGGCTCCGCAGAGCGAGGGACTGTTTCCTGCTCTGTATGACCTCGATGCGCGTCGCTGGAAGCGCAGCCTATGGCAGTTCCCGAGCCAGGGATATGACCCGGACGAAACGCGGACGTATTGGAACTGGGAAGAGTCTGACTACCATACGGCATCAGCGAGCGTTACCGCCGGATATCTGATGGAATTTCATCGTCTCTTTGAGAAGGATCCGCGCATTCTGACGTATGTCCGCCGATTTGGAGACTTCTTGATCGACCGCATGGAGCCGGACGGAAGCGTACCTGCTTGGTTCGACGAACACCTTGTGCCGCGACCCAGCATGCGGTGGAATGCGGAAGGCGGCGCGAATGTGTGGGTTTTGAGCGAGCTCTATCGCGCTACGGGAGAAGAGCACTATCTGTCCGCAGCCACGCGCGCCGCGCTATTCCTGATAAACGAAGTGCTGCCTACGCAGCGGTGGGTTGATTTCGAAGCGCTCTATTCGTGCGCAGTGAAGGCTGAAACCTTTTTTGATGAACGTACTGGGCAGCCGCCACGCAATGCCATGGCGATGTCTTGGGCCCTGCAAGGGTTCGTGTCCCTCTTCGAAACAAGCGGCGACCGCCAATTCCTGGATGCCGCAGTGGCTGTTGCGGACTACGCCAGCCTGCTGCAGACGGTGTGGGCGCCGCACTACATCATCACGGCGTACCCGTTTGGCGGTTTTTCCTCACAGATTGGCGACGCGGAATGGCTGGATCAGCGCGATCACCGTTTTGCTGGCATACTGGTACGCTTGGGACTTCTGGCTGGCCGGCAAGATCTGATGGAACGTGGAGTCGCGGCTGCGCGCTCCTCGCTGACGCTGGTCACCCATCCTCGTCACGTACAGAATGGCATCTATAACGCCCCGACGTTTCCACTGGGGCTGGGGCCGGAAAACATCGATCATGAGGGTTTTCCACAGACTCCGCTGCGCTCCGGCCCAAGTTGGGCTGAAGTTGGTGGACTCATGGCCGCAGCCGATGTGCTCCGGCTGTTGGGCGGACTGTATGTTGATGTGGAGCGTGGCCTCGCGGTGGGTGTGGATGGGCTTGCAGTCCGGCGATATGCGCTGGAGGGTCAAACGCTGACCATAGAGGTCTCGAGGCTTCTGTCAGCGCTCCCGGTGCCATACGAAAAGCCATACCGCGTACACCTCAAGGTTGAGGGCCTGCCAGATGAGGGTCCATATGATCTGGTGATCGGCAATCAGGCGTACGCTGCTCTCACCAGGGCACAACTTGCGGACTTTCCGGTCGAGATCCTGCCATGAAATGCTTCGCCACATGGGCTTGGGATCCCGTGAAGTCCCACTGGAGGCGGCTATCCGATGGGCGGGTTCCCGCTAGGTCTCCCATCTAGTTTTGGTACTTCTAGACAACGGCGTTTGCATCCGTTCCCTTTCGGGCATGCAGGGGCAACTCGGGATCTTGCAAACGCTTCGCAATACCGAGCCAGATGTGTATGCCCGCAATGTGAGGGGGTGCACGCGTCCATCGCGGTCGACGCATACACCCTTGACCCACGCCCGCTACGCGCAGGGCCTTGACCTTTCGCGTCTACCACTTAGCACAGCGTGAAATTCGCCTCTTGCGTGAAGCTCCGGCCTCCCGCTACGAGGGCTATGCTACTTGTCAGGTAACCGCGTGGCTGAGGGCCAAGCTGTGCCCGCCCTATGCACCTTGAGGACTCAGCTACTAGGGTAAATACTGGGCAGCGCTAGGCGGCAGAGCCAGGACGGACCGCAGCACCACAATTCCATGCACCGTAAAAGATGGAGGTAGACCATGATGAATCGGTTCAGTCACAGTGTGCTCGTGCTTGCGCTGCTTTTGGCGTGCAACCAGCCGGAAACCACGATGGAAGTAGATCAGCAGACTGACGTTCCCACGTTCGGAGATGACGTGGCCTTTCTGAAGGAGCATACGGACTTGGTGCTACTCTCCGATGAAACCGGTGAGGTACAGGTCGCTGTCAGCCCAGAGATGCAGGGGCGGGTGCTGACCAGCACCGCTTCGGGTACTGACGGACTTGGCTTTGGATGGATCAACCGAGCGGTGATTGCATCCAGCGTGCGCCAAGAACATATCAACGTATTCGGGGGCGAGGACCGCTTCTGGCTCGGGCCCGAGGGTGGTCAGTACTCCATCTACTTCCAGGAAGGTGACCCATTTGACTTGGATCACTGGTATGTACCGGCGGCCATTGACTGGGACCCGTGGCCCGTCGTGGAGCAGGAGATGGGCAGCGTCTCGTTCGAGAAATCCATGCAGCTGCAAAACTATTCCGGGACGGATTTTGAGCTGCAGGTGAACCGCGAGGTGCGCCTGGTTGGTAGGGCGCTGATTCATGAGCACCTGGGTCTTGAGACGGATCCGTCCGTCAAAGTTGTAGCATTCGAAACCATAAATACGGTCACGAACACCGGTGAAGCAGCGTGGACGCGAGCGGGAGGCTTGCTATCGGTTTGGATATTGGGTATGTACAACCCGTCTCCCGCGACAACCATCGTCGTTCCATATGCTGCCGGCAGTGAGGAGGAACGCGGACCAATCGTGAATGCAGGCTATTTTGGTAACGTTCCACTGGACCGACTGGCCGTTGACGACGATGCCGTCTTTTTCAAGGGCGATGGGGAGTATCGCAGCAAGATTGGACTGTCCAAGTACCGAAGCATGCCCACATTTGGCAGCTATGATGATATAAACCATGTGCTTACTCTTGTGCAGTACACGGCGCCGGAAGGTGCCGCTGATTACGTCAACTCGATGTGGGAGCTGCAGGAGAATCCCTATTCCGGGGACGTGATCAACAGCTACAATGATGGCCCACCGGCCCCGGGAGTCGCGCCTTTGGGACCATTCTATGAGCTTGAAACCTCCTCGCCCGCCATGGCACTGGAGCCCGGTGCCTCGCATACGCACGTTCACCGGACGTTTCATCTGCAGGGAGACGAAGGGGCGCTGGATGTCGTTGCCGTTGCGGTCCTCGGCAAGTCGATCGCGGAAATACGCTCGGCCTTTGCGCAGTAGCCGCTGCATGGCGATTGTGCCCAGCCAAGGCTCTATTGCGTCACCCCTACCTCCTTGCAGTTCCACCTCATGAATCGGAGCCATACGATGTCAAAGCTGGCTATACTGATTGCCTTGGCCGCATTGGCCACCTTCCCGGCTTGCGAGAGAGCCCAAGTGCAACGATTCCAAGGGTCAGGGTGGCCCATCCTCAAGACCTACTCGGGCAAGTACCTGGACGAAGTCGCGATGCCACTCGGCGGCATTGGTACGGGCACGGTTTCGCTAGGTGGTCGTGGTGATCTGCGCGACTGGGAACTCATGAACAGAGGTGCACTGGGTTACCTGCCTGCGTTCAAGCTGGTCCAGCCAACCATTGCCAATGGCCCGTTTTTTGCCCTCTACTACAAGCAGCCGGGGAGCACCGGTCAGATTCGGGTGCTGGAGGGGCCGGTTCCAGCACGGGAACACAGTGGAGACTGGGGTGCCGACGCGGTCAATTCAGGCTTTCCACGGTTTCAGTCTACAACATTCGCGGCGGCGTATCCGCTTGCCCAAGTGGAATTCGAGCACGCAGACATGCCCATGCGTGTGCGCCTTGAAGCCTTTAATCCACTCATCGTTGGGGACGCTGATAAGAGCGGCATCCCCGTTGCGATTCTCCGTTATGTGCTCACCAATGCTTCCAGCGACTCACTGGAGGCGGCTGTGGTCGGCATGGTACCCAACTACATCGGCGCCGATGGCTGGAGCGGCGCGCCGTCCCGGAATGTGAACACGTATCGTACCGGGGCTGGCGTGTCCGGCATCTTCATGACCTCCGATGGTGTGGATTCCATGGATGTTAACTGGGGCTCTATGGCGCTCACATCAACATCGGACGACATAACGTATCGCACCTCGTGGGCGCCACTTGGCTGGAACTGGACGTTCAGAGAATTCTGGGACGACTTTGTTGCAGACGGTGAATTGGTAGACCACCCTGATACCGCTCATGCTATTCAGACGCCTCCCGCCACGGTTGCTGTCAAGGTTGCCTTGGAACCGGGCGAGTCCCGGGCTATCACATTCATGCTAACTTGGCATTTTCCCAATCGCCGCGCGTGGGATCATGGAGTCCACCATGCGGGTGCCTATGGGGGTCCCGAGATTGTAGGGAACTACTACACGACGCAGTATGAAGACGCGTGGGATGTCGCCGTAAAGACGGCGGCTGAATTGGCGGACTTGGAGGCAGAAACGGTGCAATTCGTCCAGACGCTGGTAGATAGCGATGTGCCGGACGTACTGAAGGAGGCCGGATTGTTCAACCTCAACCACCTCAGGAGCCAGACCGTCTTTCGGACGGCGGATGGCCTGCCGTTCGGCTTCGAGGGTACTGGCAGCATCCACGGGACCAAAATCGGTGCATCCAAGAGTTCCGGGTGGGGGTTCGGTTCCTGCTTTCACGTCTGGAACTACGAGTCCACCGTTCCCTTTCTGTTCGGAGAATTGGCCCTGAAGTTCCGCGAAGTGGAGTTCATGCACTCGGTCAATGACGATGGCGCAATGAGCCACCGTGTCGGACTTCCGATCGACCAGCGGGCCAGAAGTTTCCAGGCTTGGGCAGCAGACGGCCAGATGGGCACGCTGATCAAGATCTATCGTGACTGGCAGCTTTCCGGGGACGACCAGGTGTTGCAGGCAATGTGGCCCAACATCCGCAAGGCGATGCGCTTTGCATGGACAGGCATTTGGGATCAGGACAAAGATGGGGTGATGGAAGGCAGTCAGCACAACACCATGGATATCAACTACCGAGGCCCCAATCCGCAGATGGCTGGCTGGTATTTGGGTGCTCTGCGCGCATCGGAAGAGATGGCCCGGCACGTTGGGGACGACGCCTTTGCCAATGAGACCGCGGAGCTGTTTGAGCGAGGCAGTGCTTGGATTGACGGCAACATCTTTAACGGCGAATACTATGAGCACCACATTCCCGAAGGTACCAGCACGGTGGCCCAACTCGGGAAGGGGTGCCTCGTCGATCAATTGGTCGGTCAATACTTGGCCCATACGGCGGGGCTGGGCTATCTGCTGGATAAGGAGAACGTGCAGACGACGCTCCAGAGCATCATGAAGTACAACTACATTGAAGACTTCAATGAGCACTTCAATACGTTCAGGAGCTTCGGGCTGGGAAGCGAAGCTGGGTTGCTGATGGCCAGCTATCCGCGGGGAGACCTGCTTGATTTTCCGTTTCCGTACTACACGGAAATCATGACGGGATTCGAGTACAGCACCGCCGCGCACATGATCTACGAGGGCCAAGTGGACGCGGGCCTTAAGGTATTTCGCGCCATCCGCAACCGCTATGACGGCCACAAGCGGAACCCCTTCAATGAAGGCGAATACGGGCACCGCTACGCAAGAGCGATGGCGGCCTGGGCTGGCCTGTTGGCCTACACCGGATTCCAGTATTCCGCAGTGGAAGGCCGCATGGCGTTCAACGCGAACGTGGGTGCATACTTCTGGTCAAATGGGTATCAGTACGGAAATGTAGTCATTTCGGGAGGGGGCAGACAGAGATTGGTCACGCTGCGCTCGCTGAATGGAGATCTGACGTTGGCGCGAGTTACGTTGAATGGATACGGGCACCATGACTTTGGCGAGCGGCAGGTGTTTGCCGAAGGCGACGAGATAACATTCACGGTGCAGGTGAACGAGTTGTAGTCCGTGCGAACACGCGTCGCTTGCGGCAGCAGTCCGAGACGCGGAGGTATCGGGTGCTTCGATTTCCAATAAGACCCGGAAATCGGTGCAATGGCGGGTCAGAATCGGGATCAAGCCCCTTCGAGCGTATTGAAATCGACGTAATCCGGTCCCCTGGAAGACTGTTCTCCTATGGAGCAGACTCCAAACCGCCAGCGCGTGCCGTTGTCGGACAGTGCCACGGTGCGACGACCAAGCCGTTCATGTTGTCGATCAATGGGCTACAACGGTAGGGGCAATCGATGATCGCCGGATAATCAGTTCGGTGGGAAGCAGTCGGTTGCGCGAAGGGCCGGCATATCCCTGCATACGATCAAGCAGCAACTCCATGGCCTGTGTGCCCATGTCGTAAGCCGG
This sequence comes from Rhodothermales bacterium, assembly GCA_958296045.1. Taxonomy (GTDB): domain Bacteria; phylum Bacteroidota; class Rhodothermia; order Rhodothermales; family Bin80; genus CATQHT01. Next base: position 659,943 of record CATQHT010000002.1, on the reverse strand, counting down.
CTGAGCAGCTACGGTAAGGAACGGATAGATTGCCGCCGCGCTTTCGATGTCGTCAAACGTTGCGAGCGCGATGTCTTCAGGTACGCGCAGTCCGAGGCGCCGGAGTGCCACGAGCGCACCCACGGCCACATGATTGTTGGCGGCTACGATGGCCTCAGGAAGTTTCCCCTCCTTCCAAAGCCGTTCCGTGATTTCTTCGCCACTTAGCTGGTCCGTGCGACCTGGATGTACTTTCGGCGTGAGGCCAGCGGCTTCCATTGCAAATCTAAAACCCGCTTGGCGCTCCTCCAGCGATGATACTCCCGTGAAGCCGCCAATAAGTGCGATGTCTTGGAATCCTTGGTTGACGAGATGCTCGGTCAAACGCTTGCCGCCGGTGTAGATATCACCTCTTACCACATCGGCATCGATATCCTTAACAGTGCGATCGATCAGCACGACCGGAATGCCTCGCCGGAAAACTCTCTGCAGATAATGGTTGTTGCCTGGAGCAGAGGCAATAATGACCCCGTCAACGCGCCGGGAAATCATGATGTCAATGTAGCAGCGTTCCTTTTCGAGCTTTTCGTCTGTGTTGCCCAGAATGAGGGTATAGTCGTGCTGCTGCGCAATGTCCTCAACGCCGCGGACGATGGTTGTGTAAAAGGGGTTGGTGATGTCAGTCAGAATTAGGGCAACTGTCTTGGTTCGGCCACTGATCAGACTGCGCGCAGCCGCGTTCGGTACGTACTGCAGCTGCTCGATGGCCGTCCGAACCCGTTCATAGGTGGCGGGTGCCAGCCTTTCAGGCTGGTTGAAATATCTTGACACGGTCATCGCGCTTACACCTGCTTGCTGGGCAACGTCAAGGATCGTGCTCATACTATTGGAGATCTGGCGGCAGACGGATTACCTATCCGTATCGGCAGCTGCATACCAGTGTCAAAATACGTACGCGCATGCTTTATGGTGTTAGCTCGCACATCTCACCAGCATTTCTGAGTTTGAGGTTTTCGGTGGAGGAACGGGTCTTTTTGCGATAGGCTACACACACGCCCTCTGTGCATATGTTGGGACTGAGGTTGGGCAATCTGCGACACCTGTCAGGGCTTGATGCCTCATTCAGTAATGAGCTCCATCGACTGCACATACCAGACACAGTCTGTACGGTGATGCTAAGACCCAGTCGTCCGTTTCAGAACGGAATCCGGCTTCTCACCAGCGTGCTATTCTGTGTCTGTTCGACTAGGCAGCCTGCGTGTGTAGCACACCTCGCCATGCATGTGATTTCCGGGACCGCGTTCTTCGTGCCGCTGATGCTCATCCCAACCAGACAAACCGCTCGAGTACGGCCTCATGGGCCTTCGGCCAGATATCCATACCTGCCCACCGACGGCCCAACTGCTCAGCGGCTACACATGTGGTCCCGGAACCAGCGAATGGATCAAATCTCCTTCGTCGGAACTGGCCCTGATGATGCGCCCATAGAGTGCGGCCGGCTTCTGTGCTAGGTACCCGGTGCGCTCCTTGGCCGCATTGTTCAGTGATGGGATGTCCATCCACGTATCTGTACAGCCTTTCTGCATGCCCTTCACCCTACTGGTCGCCGGAACGGTCGGCTTGTGAAAAGTGAGCACCCTTCGCGATTCAGCCTGGGTAGGGCACAGAACTATATCATGCTTTCTGGACCAGATTCGGTTGCTGCTCCCTCCGAGCCCGTACCCCCAGATAATTTCATTGCGGAAGCAGCTGCGCCGGAGTATGACGTCCATGTGGGGTTTCAGGCAATGGGGCTCTGTCGGGTCACAGTGCAGATTGATGCTGCCGGTAGCTTCAGGACACGATGCATCTCTATGAGACGCACGGACATGAAGCACAGGTACGCCCCCATTTCTTTCGAGTGCGTATTGCGTATGTCGAGCAGATCCAACCGCTTCCGCCAGGGATCTGTTGGCATGGTCGATGGTGTCCTTCTACGCTTCGTGGACGTCGGTCCATACCCATCTATCCGAGAAACCAGCGCCTCTGGCCAACAAACCGCGCGTAGCATGGAATGCCCAGCCCATGTTGAATCGCGGATCGGTAGCGATCAGGGCCGCCGCGGTGCTGTTCATGCCACGCAGTACATCCAGGTTATCTGCGTGAAATAGCGTGCGGTTCTTCCCGTTGGGCTCGGCCAAAGATAGAATCAGTCAAACGGCACGGCGATCGATACAGCGCTGGTATGGCCCGCGATTGGCGTGCCGCATCGCCTAGGCCAAGACGCCCGTCTGCGCTTTTTGCTATCACTATCCATGACGGCAGGCTGTGGGCATACCATAGCCCATAGCTACACCGCTGCCCTACCCTTCTAGGGAGGACACGTACGACTCGCCATGGTGCACCACGAGCATCCACAGCGTATTGGCTCCCACATCTTCGCTCGTCGCCGTACAAATCGTGTGCGGAATACGCCGACCCCACGCGAAAGGATTGAGCGCGAAAGGCACACCCCAAACGGCACAGGTCGGCATGTGCATCCGACCACCGTTGATGTGGCTGCCTCGTGCTCACTCGCACTTATACGACCCAAGCATTCACATGGCTGCCTGCAGCCGAGCGTGCGCGATTCCATCAAATAGCAGCCATGGTGGCGCAAGACCCCCTTCGCATCCAACGCTCAGCTGATGCTGCATCCGTGCCTGCGAAGCGCGCAGCACACGACCGTGGCCGCAGCAGCGTCCAAAGACCCTGCCCGGCAGTGCCCAGGACACTCGGCGCCCACCAGTCAGGGTCAATCGATGTCGCCCATCAGTTTCTTCACCGGCTTGTAGACCAGAAGCGCCACCAGACCCGCAGCACCAATGATCATCGCCACCGTCTGAAACACCGCCGCCGGTGCCAGCGACTCCAGCCGACCAGCCACCAGACCCGCAAACAGGTTGCCTAGCGCAGTGCCGATAAACCATACGCCCATCATCTGACCCACCCGAGAAGCCGGCGCCAGCTTCGTCACCGATGACAACCCCACCGGACTGAGACACAACTCACCAACGGTGTGCAGGAAATACATCACCACAAGCCACGCCGGAGAAACAAGGTTCTCCGTGCTGGCATTGGCCGCACCCCACGCGATAACAAAGAAGCCCGCAGCTAAGCCCAACAGGCCAAGCCCGAACTTGACCGGTATAGACGGGTTGCGCTTGATCCTGGCAAGAAAGACCCACAAGGATCCAAACACGGGAGCCAGAATGATGATGAACGTGGAGTTGATGGACTGAAGCATGCTCGCGGGCACCGTCCACGAACCGATGCCGCGGTCAGTAAAGTCCCGCGCAAACAGGTTCAGCGACGAACCCGCCTGCTCAAAGCCCGACCAGAAGATCGCCGACAAGACGAACAGCCAGAAGATGACGCCAAACCGCCGCTTCTCCAGTGGCGTGTGATCGGTAAGAAGCAGCAGATAAGCGAAATACAGGACCGCAATGGCGATCACAGCATACCCCATCCACCCCGCCACGCGAGACAGCTCAAACCCCAATTGCGACAAGAACAGCCATCCCAGAATGCCCAGCACCGCCACTGCGCCAGCGGCAGTGACATAGGTGGTCTGCGCCCGCTTCTTCAGCTGCGCAGGCGGCGGCGCATTAGTCAGAAGGCCAGCCGTCCCCAGATGCTTGCCGCCCAGCCTATACTGAATCAAACCCAGCACCATGCCTATGCCAGCCAGGGAAAATCCCCAATGCCAACTGGCCTCAATCCCAAAAACTTCCAAACCCCCTTCTCCAAGAAGTCCCGTAAGGATCGGACCCAGAAACGCGCCCAGGTTGATGCCAGTATAGAAGACGGAAAACCCCGCGTCGCGCCGCGCACCACCCTCCGGGTACAGGTCGCCGACCATCGTGCTGACGTTCGGCTTGAGCAACCCGGTCCCGATAATGATGAAGAAAAGACCTAGGAAAAAGCACAACTCGTCCGGCAACCCCACCATCGGGCCCGCCATAGTGAAGTGCCCGAGCGCAATGACGCAACCACCTACGAACACCGCCTTGCGCTGCCCCCACAGGTTGTCTGCGATCCAGCCGCCAGGCAGCGCCAGCACATACACGAAGAAGGTGTAGAGCCCGTAGATGGCGGTCGCGGTGGCAATGTCAAACTCGAGACCCGGATTTGCACCCATAGTCTCCGTTGTCATAAACAACACCAGAAGCGCGCGCATGCCGTAGTAGCTGAATCGCTCCCACATCTCGGTAAAGAAGAGGGTGCCCAGCCCGCGAGGGTGGCCGAACCACGTTGCTTCGCCACCATTGGCAGCCGCTGTGCGTTCATTCATGGACTTGCGCTCTTGACGGTACACAGGCAAGATAGCGATTCCGGTGGGCAGTTTACCGGATAATTCAGATTCCCGGTGAAACACAGCCTTTGACAGCAGTCGTTCAAGGTGCTGTCAGAAGGCCGCCGGCTCACCTCTAATCCCACATGCTTTGACTGCCCAGCCAACACCTCCGACCGCGTTTCCCGGGACGGACCCGCACCCCTTGCGCACCCATACTTGCGGCTCTCTGACCACCGAAGACATCGGGCGCCGCGTAGTCCTCAAAGGCTGGGTGGACACGCGCCGCGACCTGGGGGGAGTAATATTCGTCGACCTGCGCGACCGCTACGGGCTCACACAGGTCGTCTTTTCTCCGCAGGACGATACGCCCAGTCACGCAACGGCTGAACAGCTCCGCAGTGAATATGTTATCAGCATCCGGGGCCGCGTACAACGGCGGTCTCCCGCAACGGTCAACCCCCTTCTGCCGACCGGAACACTCGAAGTGCGCGTGTCTGACCTGGCTGTTCTGGCAGAGTCCGCGCCCGTACCGTTCGGCGTGTCGGCACATGTCCAGAAGAGTCAGCATTCGACCGAGGAGCGACGTCTGCGCCACCGGTACCTGGACCTTCGGCGGCCAGCCATGCAGCACCGACTGATGGTGCGCCACCAGGCGTACCAGATTACTCGCCGCTACTTCGATGCGCACAGGTTTGTGGAGGTGGAAACCCCGGTACTGATGAAGTCCACGCCGGAAGGCGCGCGCGACTACCTCGTGCCAAGTCGTGTCCATCCTGGTCGCTTCTATGCGCTACCGCAAAGCCCGCAGACCTATAAGCAGCTGCTCATGCTTGCAGGGATGGACCGCTATATGCAGATCGTCAAGTGCTTTCGCGATGAAGATCTGCGCGCCGACCGCCAACCGGAATTCACCCAGATCGACGTGGAGCTCAGCTTCACTAATGAGCAGGAGGTGCAGTCCATCACCGAAGGGCTTATGTGCGAGCTCTGGAGTGAGCTGCTCAGGGTCCGGCTCAAGGTGCCCTTCCCACACCTCACGTATAACGAGGCGCTACGCCGCTACGGCACCGACAGACCTGACACGCGCTTCGGTTTGGAGATTGAGGAACTAGGCAAGTGTTTTATAGGATGCGGCTTTCGTGTCTTTGAGTCGACGCTCGCCCGCAATGGCGCGGTCATGGGGCTGGTGGCTCCCGGTATGGGGGACCGCGGCCGCGGATACATGGATCGCCTGGACAAGGGTGTGGTACGCGGCAAGATCGGTGCCGGCGGCCTCGTATATGTCCGCCTTCCCTCAAATGGTGCGGAGCCAACCTGCTCGGTCAATCCACGAATCCTTCCACGTCCGTATGTGGAGGCCGCCATCAGTCAAACCGGCGCCCAAGCCGGCGACCTACTGCTGATACTCTGTGGCCCTATTCCGAAGGTGTTCTTGCAGATGGGCGCGCTGCGCCTGCACATGTCCCGCGAGCTGCGTCTGACAGAAGGCAGGGAGGCATGGAATTTTCTGTGGGTCACGGAGTTTCCGCTTCTGGAGTGGAGCGCGGAAGAGGAACGCTTCACCTCGGTGCATCACCCGTTCACCTCGGTACACCCGGAAGACGCCCACAACCTGGAATCGAAGCCCGGCCAGGTGCGGGCACGCGCCTATGACCTAGTGCTCAACGGCAACGAGCTTGGCGGTGGCTCCATACGTATCCACGATCCCGGGATGCAGGAAGACATGTTTCGGCTCCTAGGTCTGGATGAGGAACAGGCACGAGGCCGTTTCGGCTTCTTTCTGGAGGCATTGCGCTATGGTGCTCCCCCCCACGGCGGCATCGCGCTCGGCCTCGACCGCATCATCATGCTGATGACGGGCACACCCTCATTGCGAGACGTCATCGCCTTTCCGAAGACGCAGAGCGCGCAAGAACCCATGTCTGGCACGCCGTCCACGGTAGATCCGCACAACCTGGCCGACCTCCACATTGCACTTAGGCTCCCTGAATAACGTCCCAGCTCTAGGCAAGGTGCTCCGAAAGCACTTTCGGTGGCAAGCCTGGGAGCAATGGATTCGCGCCGCAGGCCTCACAATAGACCGGCCCCTTCTGGCCGCACACCCGGTGTGGAAGGAAATCGTGTACCCCATGAACTACGGATTCGTCAACGGAACAACCGCATCTGACGGCGAAGGCGTGGACATCTTCGTAGGAACCGAGCCGCTTGGCCTAGTCGGACTTATCGTGACATACGATGTGCGCAAAGGGGACCGCGAAGTGAAGCTCCTCTACGACTGCGCGCCAGGGGAGATCTACACGGCGCAAGGGTTTCTCAACTTTGATCAAACCAGGATGGCAGGGTTCCTCGTGCTGCGTCAGCCTATGCATACCCTGTGGGACGCGCTCGGTGTGCGCGCAACAGAGGTGCCACCGTAGACACTTAGCGAACCCCTGCGGCTACTTAGCGTTACATTACCCACTGCCGCACAGCGCGGCTGTTCTCGTACATGCTGATCCCATAGCTCAGTTGGTAGAGCATCTGACTTCAAGATGGAGCCTTGTGCGGGAAACCGTACAAGTGGAGGCTGCTGTATGCTGGAACGCCCTAAAGCCTTGGCTACGCCGTCACGCGTAAAAATGTCAAGGATACGTGGGTAATCAGCAGGCAACCCCGTAGGCTGGAGCCGCGCACCCTCAGCCGTGACTGCTGAAGGATGTCCTGCGCAGGTCTGGCCACCTCCGATTGGCGCAGCGCCGCCCAGTGGCACGCTGCCGCCATTGGCGCGCTGCACTCCGTGCGGATAGCGCAAACGGGAGAGCCCTCAGAGGCCATACGCAGCCCACCCTCCCCCTGCAGATGCAGAATTCTTGCAGGGAACGGGTGAAGAGATGGTCCAGACCACAACGTTGCAAGCGGCCGGTGAAAGCCGGTGTGGCAGGTTAATCAGAGGGTCCCAGGTTCGAGCCCTGGTGGGATCACCGCGGCGCCATTTGGCGCATTGCATCCATTGCCCGGGTGGCGGAATAGGTAGACGCGCTGTCTTGAGGGGGCAGTGCCCTCGTGGGCGTGCTGGTTCGACTCCAGTCCCGGGCACCCGTCCGACGCAGCCGCCTGTGCGCGCAATTCCGTGGCACGGGCCTTGCCATGATAGGCCGTGCCTCGATTGTCTTTCTCGCCCTGCTTTGGGCTCTGGCACCTTTGTATTCGGCGGCGCAGCCGATCTGGCCTAACTCCACCTGGATCACCGCCACCCCGGAATCGCTGGCCCTGTCTCCTACCCCCCTGGAGACGCTCGATGCTGCGATTCGTACTGGTCACTACGGCAACGTGGACCGCCTGGTGGTAGCAAAAGGCGGATACTTGGTGCTTAGCCAACATTACGAGCGGAACTACGACACCATCAGCGCTGGACACAGCGGTGCGCTCGGCTGCGGATACCAGACATGCACCGAAGACCAAGAGGACGACCCCTACAACTATTTCCACCCCAACACGCACCCCTATTACTATGGCCGCGCGGTGCATTCGCTGCAGTCAGTCACTAAATCGGTTGCGGCCACCGTCATAGGAATCGCACTGACCAAAGGAGCGATCGACAGCCTGGGTGTGCCACTGCTTTCATTCTTCCAAGAGTACAACACGCAACGCACGGACCCTCGGCTTCGCCAGGCCACCCTGGAAGACCTGCTGACTATGCGGACGGGCATCGAATGGCATGAGCAGGACCGACCACTGGACCATACCAACACAACGCTGCAGCTTGAGCAAAGCGAAGATTGGATCCAGTTCACGCTCAACCAGCCGTCCGACGCTGCGCCTGGTGAACGATGGGTCTACAACAGCGGAGGCAGCCACCTCATGTCTGGAGTCATAAAGTCCGCCACCGGCCTCCATCTGGATGCCTATGCCCAGGCCCATCTGTTCGGGCCGCTACAGGTCCTGGACCACCACTGGAAAAAGACGCCGCAAGGCTTTGCCGATACCGAAGGCGGACTCTACCTCGAAGCGGAGCAGCTCGCTAAGATCGGGCTCCTGTACCTGCGCGGAGGCGAATGGAACGGACAGCGCATCATTGACGAATCATTCGTCCATGCCGCCACCGCACGGCAGGTGATAAGGGTCAATTCCGGGGGCTGGGGCTACGGGTACCAATGGTGGCGCCTGGATCGCAACGACACCGTGGTCTGGGCCGCGCTTGGCTTCGGCGGGCAGGCGCTCCTAGTCCTGCCAGCCCATGACCTCATAGGCGTGGTGAACGCATGGAACGTGTTCGGCGCCCGCACCAGGAACATGCTCGGCGACTTCCTCGATGCGCTAATCCTGGCCGCTACGGACTAATGCCGCCCAGCTGGCCAACGGCTACTGGCACTTGAAAGGCAACATGCTGCGCCGCATCACCCGATACGCAGGCCGGTAGGCCACACCGTACCGGCTGGAATGTGTCACGGGGGAATGATGGTCCACGGCACGCTCCTTGAAGTAGGCCTGCATCTCAGTCAAGGTGTAGGGCAATGCGCCTGCTAAGGCCATGGACTCGGCGTAGCCCCAGTATCGCTCCAGCTTTGCCACGGAAGGTTCAATACTGCGCGAAGACTTCTCATAGACCCTTACCAAAGCGTCGGCATCCTGACCTATAAGGATGGTCTGCCGGAAGTTGACGCGCACCAAGCCCCCGTGCGGCGACACCGGGTCACATACCCACTCATTCTCTGGCCCTGGCAACCCCCTCAGGTCCTTCATCATGAGCCGGACCGCCATTGAAGAGTCTGCCACCCAGAACTCGTCGCCCATCGCCGCCTGCCACACAAACTTGTACAAGTCCTGCACCTCCTGAATCGGATACCGCGTCATATGCGTAGCGATCACGCTGGAAAACTGACGCTTGTCCAAGGCACCGCATCCAGCCACCAGCGCTGCTGCAAGGCACAAGAGCGCCCCATTGCGTACGGCAATCATATACATGGTAATTAGCGGTGACTTACTGGCACATAGGGCCGTAGCGTCGAGCCGACATAGATCTGCCGGGGCCGGTGCAGCCGGTCACGATTCTCACGCATCTCCTTGTAATGGGCGATCCAGCCTGGCAGTCGACCCAGCGCAAAGAGCACAGTAAACATGCTCGTCGGCAACCCCATCGCGCGGTACACGATGCCGCTGTAAAAGTCGAGGTTCGGATACAGCCGGCGCTTGATGAAGTACTCATCTTCGAGCGCTACGCGCTCCAGATTCTTAGCGATATCGAGCAGTGGATCCGTCCGGTCTAGCTCCTCTAACAACCGGTCCGCTGCCGCCTTGATAAGGCGGGCGCGCGGATCAAAATTCTTGTACACCCGGTGCCCGAATCCCATAAGCCGAAAAGGGTCACTGCGATCCTTGGCCTTCGCTACGTACTTGCCATAGTCGGCGCCATCGGCACGAATGGCACGCAGCATGCTTATCACTGCCGTGTTTGCACCGCCGTGCAACGGACCCGATAGAGCGCTGATCCCCGTGGAAATCGTCGAAAACAGGTCCGCACCACTGCTGCCCACCATACGGACCGTAGAAGTGCTGCAGTTCTGCTCATGATCCGCATGAAGGATCAGAAGCATGTCCAGCGTCCTACGAACCACCGGCGAAACCTCGTACCGCTCTGACGGCACCGCGAACATCATGTGCAAAAAGTCCTCGACGAAATCGAGATCGTTGCGCGGATAGATGAACGGCTGACCAATAGACTTCTTGTACGAGAACGCCGCGATCGTCTTGAGCTTCGCGAGCATCCGCACAAAGTTGAGGTCGTCCTCCGCGTCGTAGTACGTCGAGAGCGATGCGACCATGGCCGAAAGCACGCTCATCGGCTGCGCCCTAGGCGGAAACCCCTCGTAAAATTTCTTCATATCCTCATGCAGCAGCGTGTGCAACGACAGCTGCGACTTGAACGACGACAGCTGCGCAGCCGAAGGCAGCTCGCCGTGGATCAACAGGTACATGACTTCCACAAACGACGCATGGCTGGCCAGATCTTCAATGGCATACCCCCGGTACCGCAGCACACCGGCCTCGCCATCGATATACGTGATGGCGCTGAGGCACGAGCCGGTGTTGCCATAGCCCGGGTCTAAAGTGATCGCTCCGGTGGATCCGCGCAGCATCGTTATGTCGATGCCCACCTCCTGCTCCGTGCCCGTTCGGACCGGCAGCGCAAGGTCGCCATCGTGCAGAGAAAGGGTAGCCTGGGTCATGTGGCAAATGCCTATTTTACAGAGTTAGCGGGTAAGGCATAAAGTACGTTATGGTGCAGAAATGATTCGCGATCCGCTGCCTGGTGTCTGGATAGCCGTTTCCTACGTGTTGCCCAGCTGTGATGTCCACCTTATGCCCTGAATTCCTTTGCGCTCAATGGATCGACTCCCAGAGCCCCCGGTGGTGCCTGCCTACAGCAAGCCTGATCACCCGGGCATGTGGATGAATTTCGACAACTCCGTGTCCATTTACCTTGTCGTCAGCGCTGCGGACAGCTTCGATTCGGCGGCGCAGGCCGCCTTCAGCATTATCCAAGAAGCCGAAGACCGCTATCCCGGCTGGCCTCGCATAATGTATCTCGATATCGAAGGCCACCGCAACGCACGCGGCGACTGTGAGGACACCTTTGTGGAATTTCAGCAAGAGTTCTGGTTTTCTGCGATTGCACCTTTCCTGACCGCGTTTGAGCTCCCCCTAACAGGGGGCCTGATCAACTATCGGCCGCAGCGCAACGACCTTCCAGACGGGCTGTACATCAGCCACGAGCCGATGGCAACGGTCTCAACATAAGAACGCGCCCTGACGAATGTTGAATGTGGCGGCCTGAGTTCCTACCTTTTGCGCAGAATTAATCGATTGGAACGCCGATGCGTAGTCTGCTTGGCATGTTGGCGGTGACATCGCTGGTGCTCGCCGTAGTGCTGCGGCAGCAGTACCTGATTATCGCTGCAGCACTCTTGGTCGCCATCACGGTGTTCCTCGTAGTGCAACGGGGGTTGCGCCACCGCAAAGCAAACAGGAACAGGGAGCGTGTCGTGCCCGAGTCAGCGCCCCAGGACCAAGAGGAAGACCTGGAAACGCTGGGCATCATGAGCATCACGGAGAAGCGGCCACCGCCATCATTGCCCAAGCCCAACCCGATAGCCTTGCAACCAGACGGGACCGAAACCCCGACTCCCGACGCGGAACCCAGCCTGCTGCCTTCCGCGGCCGCCGTCATCGAAGCCGGCGGCTTGCCAGATGCTTACCACGCGGATGTGCTTTCGCCTGTGCTGGAAGGGATCCGCGCGGCGCTGGGATCCGATGTCGTGTGCATCTTGCGCCAGCATCCAGAGGATCAGTACGTCGTGGTGGGCACCGCTGGAGACAACTTCGTCAAACAGGCCGGTGAATCATTCGATACCCCGGCGCCCATCTTGCTCGAAGGCGAGGAGATGGCAATAAAGGCGGTGCCCGATGATCTCACGCCGCGCGCACTTAAATACACGCGCACGCCGGGCTCCGTTGAGCGCATCGTAGCAGCCAGAGTACCGGATACACCCTTGATCCTGTTAGCACACACCACCGTGCCGCGCGGGCTCTCGCACCGGATGACGCGAAACCTGGTACACCTCTACACAGAGATTATCCGGGTACTGTTTCAGCAGGAGAATCCCGCCAGGAAGGTGCATGAACAAATCTCGCACCAGATGGTGCTGGCTCGCGCTGCGAAAAGGGACCTTACACTGGCACTGGTCACGCCAGTCAACTATGATCAGCTGGTGGAGCTTGGCGACGGGGTCGTCAAAGAAGTCGGCTTCAAGCTCAAGAGCAGGCTGGTGTCTGCGTGGAAGGAATGCACCGTCATTTCAACGGGCCCGCTGATGGCAGGCGTCTTTCTCTATCAGGACGCCAGCGGTGCCGCGCGGTGGCATAAGCAGGTCAAGTCCAGCTTCGATGAGGAAAAGGGCGTACTCGGTGGACCTATGGCTGTCGGCGCGGCGGTATGGCGCGACTCAGAGGCGGATGTGGAAGCGGACGGCAAAGTGCTGTACCGGACCGCTCAGGGAGCACTAGAAGAAGCCTACATCCAGGGTGGCGGCATTGTCATTGACGATCCGCGGGATCATCAGCCGCAGACTAGCGGGACAAACTGAAAAGCGCCCAGCCGTTCTTCGCTGAACTGCTCCGGCCCGGTGCAGACAATGCGTGTCATAATCTGCTGCTGTAGGCGTCCACCGACAGGAATCACCAGTCGTCCTCCTGGCTGATCCCCCGCTGGTTCGCGCAACTGATTCTTTAGCGCTTCGGGAATGACCGGTGCGCCGGCCGTGACCACAATCGCATCAAAGGGCGCGCAAGCTTTCCATCCCATTGTGCCGTCACCGTGGCGGGTCAGCGCACGGTAGCCCAGCTGCTGAAGAATGGCGCGAGCACGCAAATGCAGCGCGCGGTGGCGCTCCACGGAAAAAACGTGTGCTCCCATAGCGCAAAGGATAGCCGCCTGGTATCCGCTGCCTGTACCCACCTCCAGCACCTTGTCGCCCGCCTTTAAGCCGAGCAGCATGGTCTGAAAGGCCACCGTATAGGGCTGCGAGATGGTCTGCTTCAACCCGATAGGCAGCGGGACATCCTGGTATGCTCGACTGCGCAATGCCGGGCTTACAAACAGCTCCCGGCGTACGGTGCCCACGGCATTGAGCACCGCTTCATCGGTGATCCCTAATTGGCCCAGCAGCTCCACCAGCGCCGCGCGGCGGCGCACATAAAAGTGTTCGGAGTCAGCCATGGATTAGGCAGGAGCCGCCTCGGCGGCGGCGCTTGCGCCGGATTCAAACGACAACGTCGCCGGGCTCAGTGCCTTGTTGAGCCGTGCGCGCAGCGCAGCAGGGGTCAGGCCAGAGGTGATCTCCCCACCCTCGACCGCAGAGATCCTTCCAGACTCTTCAGAAACTACAACGAGAAAGGCGTCGGTCTCTTCCGACAGCCCAATAGCTGCCCGATGGCGGGTCCCAAAGGCGGGATCAAGGCTCCTATTTTTTGACACCGGTAAGATGCATCGGGCCGCCGCGATGCGCCCGTTGGCCACGACCACCGCGCCGTCATGCAGCGGGTTTTTGCCGTAAAAGATGGTGGTCAACAGGTCCCTGCTCATATCCGCATGCACTTGCTGACCAGACTCGATGTAGACGCGCAGCCCCTCTACGCGCTGAAAAGCTATCAGAGCACCGATTTTCTGGCGACTCATTTCGGTGACGGCAGCAACCGTTTCGGTGATCTCGACTTCCTGAGCATCCGACCCGAAAAAGCGCCTTACCAGCGGATTCTGCACGATCATCCGCAGGAGTCGCCGGATCTCTGGATGAAACACCACAATCGCCCCTAGAAGATACACATCGCTGAGCGCTCCGAACATGGCCGACAGGATCTTCATGTCGGTCAGCTGAACGATCAGCTGTAGAACAAACAGCGCCAGTGCACCCGCAAGGATCGACCACACCAGGGTGCCGCGCATCATGTAATAGAGCCGGAACAAGATAAACGACACCAGCGCGATCTCAATGAGATCGATCAGCTCTATCGGGATGACGCCAAAGATGCTCACAGGCTTTCCGTTATAGCGCTCATCACTTGTAGCAGATCCATAGTCGGCTTCACGTCATGCGTCCGCACCAGGTGTGCGCCACGCAACACTGCCACGGCGGTCGCGCCCAGTGTGCCGTGCAGCCGCTGTGCAATGGGAGCGGCCGAGCTACCCCGCGCCAGGACCCGTCCGATCGTACTCTTGCGCGATATGCCAACCATGATGGGCTTATTCAGTTCGTGCAGCCGATCCAACCGGCCGATGAGGCGCAGGTTGTCCGCAGGCGTCTTGCCAAACCCGAAGCCGGGATCCACCACTATTTGCGTTACACCTGCCACTTCGGCTACATGCACCGACCGCGCAAGAGACCGGACGACGTCTTCCACGACGTCCGCGCTCTTGACCTCATGCGGCATCTCCCCAGGATGGCCCGTCGAGTGCATCAGCACCAGCGCGGCATCATAGGAAGCTACCAGCTCTGCCATCGCCGGGTAGCGCCGCAGTCCGGTGATATCATTGATGAGGTGGGCTCCGGCATCAAGCGCTGCGTGTGCTACATCTGGATGGTACGTATCTGCGGAAATAATCATCCCCGGCAGCGCGGCGGCGATACGCTCGATGACGGGCACAATGCGCGCCATCTCCTCGTGTGGTGACACTACCTGGGCTCCTTCGCCATAGACCGTCCCTCGGGGCCGGGAAGAAGCCCCGCCGACGTCGATCATCCGAACGCCTTCTGATGCCATCTTGAGCGCGCGACGCAGCGCATTCTCTACCTGCATATACTGGCCACCATCAGAAAACGAGTCGGGCGTCACATTCAGGATCCCCACGACATGGGCACGGTGGCGCAGGTCCAGCGATAACCCACGGCAGCGCAGCAGGTCAGGAGCCATATTCATACTCGCCATAGCGAGATCGCCTCCGCGCGGGGCACCTTCGATCGTTGGGATCACGGATCCGTCTATGGGGTTTGCAGGGGGGCGATTAATCGGTGCCTATCTCACTCTCTATGCCCATGGTTCTGGGGCAACGCATCCGGCGTTTCACCCAAGCGCCTAGCCTGGTTCAGGCCAAGGTTCTTCGGCGTCTTCTGTTGCAGGCCAGACACACGGAATGGGGCCATCGTTACCGGTTCGATTCCCTTGCGCGTGCGCCCGATGTGGTGGCGGCCTACCAGGCGGCCATGCCTCTTAGCAGCTACGACCGCATCGCCGACGATATGCAGCGTATTCGTCAGGGAGCAGCCAACGTGTTGTGGCCAGGCCATATACGGCAGTTTGCTATTTCAAGCGGAACAGCATCCGCAGGCAGGTTGCTGCCGCTTAGCGATGAAATGATTCGGCGCAACATCCGTTTCGGGTACGGTGCGGCGCTTGACTATCTGTGGACGACCCGCAACCTTCGCGTTTTGCGTGGCCGCCAGATCAGCATGCCGGGTTATGCGGGCGAGGATTCGCAGTATCCGGGCACGCGCGTGGGCGAGGTGAGCGGATTCCTGCTTGACGTTGTCCCCGCGCAGTTCCGTTTCTTATATCGGAATGTGCCGCGCAGGATCGCGCTGATGCCGCACTGGAAGAACAAGATTGAAGCGGTAGCCGCGCATGCGCTGGACTTGGACATCCGCGTCATCACCACAGTGCCCACATGGGCGCTGGCATTATTCCAATCCGTCCGTGAGCGCTACTACCAGCGCTATGGCACGTCTGTGCAGACTATCGGCGCGATCTGGCCCAATCTGCAGCTGTTTATTTCCGGCGGGGTGGCACTGCGCACCTACCGTAGGCTGCTAGAGTCGATCATCGGCCTGCCTGACATGCACTTTATGGAGACCTACGGTGCCTCAGAAGGCTTCTTTGCCTACCAGGTGGCCCAGGAGGACACCTCCATGATGCTGCATCTGGACAACGGCATCTTTTACGAATTTGTGCGCCTGGAAGACCTGCATTCGCCAGCGCCTGATCGTTTCACCGTAGCCGATGTAGAGCTTGGCGTGCGGTATGTACCGCACGTCACAACCTGCAGCGGACTCTGGGCATACTCTGTAGGCGATGTGGTCCGATTCACGGATCTGCGCCCGCCCAAGGTGCAGGTGGTTGGACGGACTGCTGAGGTGCTGGACCGCTACGGGGAGAAGGTGTTCGGGGAGCATGTCCGCAAAGTGATGGAGCTAGCGTGTCGGCGTTCGGGCGCTCATGTGGCCGACTTTCACGTCACCGCACGGCCGCCGTCGAAGGCGCGGATGTCTTTTCTGGAATGGCTGGTGGAGTTTGCAGATCCGCCCCAAGACCGCGGGCAGTTTGAGCAGGATCTGGATGCTATCCTGCTCCAAATCAATAGGCATTACCAGATCCGAAGGAACGCGGGGGCTTATGGCGCTGCTCTGCTAACTGTGCTCCCTTCCGGCACGTTTACCCGGTGGCTGGAGGCTTCGCGCGAGCGTGTGAACATCCAGGCGAAGGTCCCCCGTATGAGTGAAGACCACACGTTAGCGGACGCCATAAAGGCTATAGGACTGGGGCGCGGCGTCGAATGACGCACAGTATTCGCGAGGGAGCTGAGTACAAGCCGCCTTCTGCTACGCCGCGCGTAACAGCTTTTCGTAGCGCCGCACCGCCTCTGGGTGGCCGCACAGCATCAGCCCTTTGGCCCGCGAGCCATCGCGCAGCGCCGACAGATCGACTCGGGGTCCATGTAGGTATTTGAGTACTCCGCCAGCGGCCTTAAGGAGAGCCCACCCTGGCAAGAGATCCCAGATCCATACGCGACCCAGGAGCGCAGCATCAGCGCTGCCCGTGGCCACAAAGCACATATGCCCAATGGTTGACCCCAGGCTCCGGATCTTGCCTGGATACGCGTCATGCACATGCACCGCTTGGTGGGTCCTGGAGATCGACAGCAGTACCGACTCCCGGTGCAGCGGCGCCGGATCCTTCAGACCCGCCTTTTGTCCGTTGCGACGGACACCTACACCCGGGACGCAAGCATAGAAGTCGCCGGTCATGGGAATATAGAAGTACCCCGCGCGTGCTTGTGCGCCCACCATCATGCCCAGACCCAAACCCCAGAGTGGCAATCCGGCAACGAAAGAGGCGGTGCCGTCGATAGGGTCCAGCGTCCATACTCGGCCAGATCCCTGCGGCTTCACGCGGCATCCATCTTCTTCGGCAATGATGCCGTCTCGCGGGTATCGTGCTCTTAGCCACGCCACCAGGGAGGCCTGTACGGCAAGGTCCGCCTCGGTGACATAGGACCGGGATTCCTTCCAGCGTGGCGTCACATGGCGGAAGTGCTCCATGGCCGTCACGCCCGCCTGGACCAGCGCCTCTCTGATGGCCTGCGCCTCACCCATGGAAGTACTCCGGCTCTTTGCTACCTGTGAACGGGCTATGGAAGCGGATATGCACTCACATGCGGCGAACGGCTTCAGGGTGACCGCCGAGCATGGGCAGCGGAACGACACTGCCGTCCATCAGGTCGTCCAGCATCACCTCTGTGCCATCAAGATAGTGGAGGATCCCACCAGCAACTCTGAGCATTGCCATACCCAGCACCAGGTCTCAGGTCTTGTCGTACCCAATAAGCACCGCATCCGCGCTTCCGGCGGCCACGAGTGCCAGGTGGGCAGAGGCCAAACCCAGCACGAATCGACGTCCGAGCAGCGTGCGCTTTAGCTCGAGCGTCTCGTGGACGGTGGCTAGACCCAACAAAAAGCTGTGCGACCCGACGGGGCCGGGAGGTTGCAGCTTCAATGCCAGACCGTTACGCCGCGGCACCTGGCCTGGATGGACGTGGAAGAAGTCTCCAGAAGCAGGCAATAGTATGTAACCACCAATCGGAACGGCGTTTTCCAGCAATCCCAGTGCAATGCACCAGGTCACAATGCCAGCCAGATATGGCACGGTACCGTCAATGGGGCCAATGGTCCAGTAACGACCATTTTACGAAGGTTTACGTACTCCTTCTTCCTCCGCGATGATGCCGTTATGCGGAAAAAGCTGCTTCAGCGTACCCACCAGCTTCCGCTGGACCATTAGGTCCACGTCCGTCACGAGCGTTCGGTCTTGTTTTTCTCTGGATGTGACACCCGCACGGGCCCTAACGGCCTTCACGCCCAAAGATGTTATGAGGGGCTCTAGTCGTTTCAGGTCCTGCATCAGGTAAGGGCTGAGGTTGCGCGCGGCAGTGACCGCAGGTCTGTTGCACAAACGCGTTCATGTGTGCAACTTTCCGGTGCTGCCGCGTACGCGGGGATTCCTATTCTGGCCAATCTGCTGACGACATGCACGCTGTGAACAGCCTTAGGATCAACCTCTGGTCTGGCCCGCGCAACGTGTCGACCGCACTTATGTATGCGTTCGCGCAGCGGTCCGACACCAGGGTTGTAGACGAGCCGCTCTACGCGCACTACCTGCGTTGCACCGGCGCCCAGCACCCGGGCCGCCACGAAATTTTGGCGAATATGGACCAGGAGGGCAAGCGCGTAGTGCGCGAGGTGCTGTTGGGTCCGTGTCAGCAGCCGGTGCTCTTCGTCAAGAATATGGCGCATCATCTGGTGGAGCTGGACTGGGACTTTCTGACGCAGATGACGACAGTTTTCCTGATAAGGGACCCGAAAGAGATGCTTCCTTCTCTGATCAATCAGGTACCGCAGCCGGCCTTGGCCGACACGGCGCTTGATCGCCAGGTGGATATCATGGACTATCTGCGCGCACGCGGCCATCATCCAGCCGTTCTGGACGCACGGCTGCTCCTGCTTAACCCCGAGCATGTGCTGGTACAGCTGTGCGAGCGTGTCGGACTCAGCTTTGATCCGAGCATGCTGCAGTGGCCTGCCAGACGCAGGCCTGAAGAAGGCGTGTGGGCACCGCACTGGTACCATGTCATTCATACAACTACGGGGTTCAAGTCATATCGCGCGAAGACCGCGCCCTTCCCGGAATTCCTGGAGCCTTTGCTCAAGGAATGCGTGCCCTACTATAGGTACCTTTACCGGTTCGCTATCGACGCCTGATCCACTAGACCACTGCATGCTGACCAATGCATATCAGCCTTCCTGATGCCCGCAATGACAAGCTTCTGGTGCACGTCGATGGCAACCTGCTGCCGCGTGAAGAGGCCAAGGTATCGGTCTTTGACAGCGTCGTCCAAGGGGGCGACGCCGTGTGGGAGGGACTGCGCGTGTATGACGGGCGCGTCTTTTTGCTCGATGCCCATCTCGATCGCCTCATGGATTCGGCCAAAGCGATGGCGTTTGCGGGCATTCCCAGCCGAGACGAGGTCTGCACAGCGCTATTTGACACGCTAAAGGCCAACGGCATGCGCGACGAGACCCATGTGCGTTTGACCCTTACCCGCGGCCGCAAGACGACGTCGGGCATGGATCCACGCCTGAACCGATTCGGCTGCACACTAATTGTTCTGGCAGAATGGAAAAAGCCGGTGTACGCTAAGAGCGGCATCCGCCTGATTACTGCTTCTGTACGGCGCAACACGCCGCAATGTTTGGATTCTAAGATCCACCATAACAACCTCATCAACAACATCCTCGCCAAGGTGGAGGCCAACGTGGCTGGGGTTAATGACGCCCTGATGCTGGATATTCACGGGTTTGTGTCGGAAACCAATGCCACGAACGTGTTTGTCGTTAAGCGGGGCATCTTGCTGACGCCGCATGCGGACAGCTGTCTCCCGGGCATCACTCGCGCACAGGTCCTGTCACTGGCAAAGGGTGCCCGCATACATGTCAATGAGTGTAATGTCTCTTTGTCACAGGTATACAACGCGGACGAGGTGTTCACGACCGGCACGATGGGCGAGCTTTCTCCCGTTCTTGAGGTCGATGGGCGGGTGATTGGCCAGGGCGCTGCGGGCCCTCTCACGGTGCGTCTGCGCGACCTGTACTGGGAACGCACCAAGAAGGACGGTACGCCGCTACCCTGGTGATCCCCCTGCACCTTTGGGCGGCGCTATCTCACGAACGTGGACCGCAGAGACCTTGACGGGACATTCGAAAAACCCGCCTGTTGCTGGCAGCGTCACCTGGCGAAAACGCACCTCCATGCGTGCATTACGCTTCGAACGGCCCTTGTGCGTGATCCGACCAGAATTCGCCCAACGCTACACCGCCAAATTCCTGTTCCGCCCAAGAGTCGCTGGCCAGCCCAGCGCCCACCTCGAGCCGGGGTCGCAATTCCACGTGTGGTACGCACAGCAGCTCGCGCCACGCAGGGTCCAGTTCATATGCGAATACCTTCTTCCGTGAACACTTTCTTACACCGTTCGGTGCATGCCAACCGCACCCCTGGGTGAGACCCAATTATTGGAAGCCTGCTGCCTTGAAACACGTACCCTCGTAACGCGGACCCACAAAGGTCTCCACCACGTAACGTACATACTTGTACCGGGCCCTGAAGTCGGAGGGCAATCACAGAAACGCGCGACCCAGCACGAAGCTCGCCAGATTCTTGCACCGAACACCTGGGCGAATCAGAAAACAACCCAGGTTAACTACGCGCTTAAGATGGTCGCTGCGCTGCTCATGACTCCAGGCCATCCACTGGGCCCGCGCCATGAGATAACGCGCAGCGGCAGAGAAACCGACGGCCCCAGAGAACCGTGGGCGCTCTTAATCAGGTAGCGCATCTATGCTCCCGCACAGGTGGTCACCCCCTGCGGATGCTCGTGGTCCATAAGCGTGGTCCAGATGGCGCGATCTTGTGGGTTTTCTACACGGACGATCTCAAGATCCTCGATCTGACGCACATCAGCCGAAACATCCACCGCCCTACCGGGGCATCCAATAGCCGCGGCTGGGCGATTTGAAGCTTCACCTGTGACGGAGGCAATGCTATCTGGTCTTCAGAATGCAGCACCCTGAGTGCCTTCATGCAGCCCGCCAGCCGCTTCTTGCCACGCGCATCGACCAAGCGGCTTCTCTCGCACACCAAGATCCCAAGTTGCCCCTGCATGTCCGCGAGGTAACGGATGTAAGCTCCGTTGTTAAGTCGTTTATAACATTAAGTGGGAGAGATAGCCAGCATGCTGGTGGGTGTGGCCAATATCGGCGCGATTGATTGGTCCACCCTATGTTCGGCTGGCGCCACCTGAGGCCCCCGAGAAGCCAGAAGCCGGTGCCGCCTGACTGCTGCAACAGCCACTGTGAAGCGCACTATGGCAGACCCAGAATCTTATGCGTCTGCAGACTCAGCTTCCAGGGCGGATGCCGCAAGCAGTAGGCTGCGGCCGCCTCCGTATGCGCCTCCACCGAAGGACCATCCATCGGCTGCAAAAAGAAGTGGTCAAAGGTCAGCCCAAGAAAGTCCGGCGGTGGCGCGTCCTCTTGAGGAAAGACCAGCTTCAATTCATGCCCCTGATGCACCACCAGCGGCGCCCCGGCTTTGGGACTCACGCAGATCCAGTCCACACCATCGGGCGGAAGCAAGGTGCCATTTGTCTCAATGGCTACCTCAAAACCTGCTGAATGCAGGGCACGCACAAGCGCCTCATCAAGCTGCAACAGCGGCTCACCACCTGTGCAGACCACGTAGGGCCGCGTAGCGGGGATCACAGGACCGGGCCATACCTTAACTGCAGCGGCCACCAACGACTCAGCCGACCTGAAACGGCCTCCCCCGGGCCCGTCTATGCCTACAAAGTCGGTGTCACAGAATCGGCATATCGCATGCATGCGGTCCCGTTCATGACCTGACCACAGGTTGCATCCCGCAAAGCGCACAAACACCGCTGGGCGCCCGGCACGCGCACCCTCGCCCTGAAGCGTATAAAACACCTCCTTAACGGCATACCCCATCGGTCACCAGTTCTTCGGCAAGACGGCCACGGTAAGGCGACTTGTGGCCACGAGCCGCTGCTTTTCATCGTGGATGTCGATCATCCACACGTGGGTCGTGCGCCCCACATGCGCTGGACGCGCTGTGCCGATGACAATGCCTTCGCGTACGGCGCGAACATGGTTCGCGTTCACCTCGAGTCCTACAATCGTCTGGCGCTCGGCGTCCACGCACATCCAGGCTGCCACACTGCCAAGGGACTCCGCCAATGCCACAGAGGCGCCTCCGTGCAAGAGCCCCGCAGGTTGCTTGGTGCGCGCATCTACAGGCATAGTGCCCCGAATAAAGTCCTCCCCCACCTCCGTAAACACGATGCCTAGCGCATCCACAAGCGTGCCAGTCCGCCCCAGGTTGAGCTGCTCCGGCGTTACTTGCTGAGTCCAGATACCGATCACGCGTGCTGGTCCTGTAGTGCGACACCATACCGTTTGCGCCAGTACCGTGCGAGACCATACCAGCTTTCGCGAGGCTGCCCCATGTGGAGGTAAGGTTCGCGGTCTTGTTGGCTCAGCGATGCGTGCACATGTGCCATCTCCTGCTCATGAAATCGCGCCGCACGCGCCGTATCGTCCCCTTCTTCGTCAAGCGTGGCGCGCACTGCCGTTGCCCACTGATTAAGCCGATCTTCGGCATGGTCAAGATGCCAGGCCACATCGGTCATCACGCCAAAATGCGTCAGAAATAGCTGTGATGCATCCCATGAGCGCAATAGCGCCAAGGTGCTCCGCCACGCCTCCAGATCAATGTCGGGCGGCAGGGCCACCGGCACGAGGAAGCAAGTACCTGCTACGCGCATCCCGGTGGCATCACCAGCAAAAACCATCCCGGTCCCGTCATTCAGGTAGCATACGTGGTGGATAGCATGGCCGGGAGTATAGGCCACCTGCAGCGACAAGTCCCCGAAAGCTAGGCGATCACCACCGTCAACCACTCTGATGTTGGCTTCTGGAATCTGGTAGACCGCCCCAAACATGGCATCCATCCGATCCCCATAGATGCGCCGTACGCTTGCTAAGAGCCGCCCGGGCTGCGCGACATGGGGAGCGCCCCGGCCGTGAACATATACCCTGACATCGGGGTTGGCCCTCACGATAGTACCGGTCGCGCCGGCGTGATCCAGGTGGATATGCGTCAGAAGTACAGCGCACACCTCCTGTAACCCCGTACCCGCTAAAGCCATAGCCGCTTCCAGGTTGGGCAACGACACGGAGGGCCCAGGATCCACCAGCACCAGCCCCTGGGAGGTTTCCAGAAGCGCGCAGGCAATCAGGCGCGGCATGTCGCGGTAGTGCACATCGGCCAGCCAGGTGGATGCCCCAGCAGGAAGCAGTGCAGCAGCGGTCTTGACGGTCATCGGCGTGCAATGGTTGGCGACGGACTGTTAAACGCGCAACGCGCCCAAATATTCACTAGTCTCAACGTGGCTTGCAGCAAGACTGGCAGCCTCTCCCCCTTACTGTCCGCTGCCTTGGGCATCGAGCACGAGCTTCCACTGGCCCTGATCACTTGAGCGCCAGAGGCGCAAGTAGGTGCTCGAAGTAAGCGCTGAGTCGGCAGCGGATGGCCGAAGTGTCGCAATGCCGTATGTGTACCCCAGGTCGCCAGCACGCGCTACCCTGCCGCCAATGGGGAGCCACGTCACAATGCCCATCCCTTGCAGGCGCCGCAGGCTACTTTGAGCGGAGTCGCGGCCAACGGCCGGGGGGCGCCCTGCGTGCAATAGAAGCACAGAATCCGCCATCGCAACATCCAGCGCAGATTCAAGACCCACATCAGTGGAAGCGACAGCCAAGTCACGATCGGACTTTAGCATTGAAACTCTCGCGGCTTCCTGGTACAACTGCCGGGTCGCACGGATCGCTCCCAGCCCCGCATACGCCTTGAAGCCACCAACGCCCGATGTCCTGGGGTGGCGTGTCAAAGCCGCGGCTTCCACCATCCACACTCCTTCTGGAGGCCGCCGCCAAACAGCGATCCACCACGCTGAGGAGTCAGACGCCTCCCACGCTCCCACACTGTAGCCGAAGTCGCTATCGGATGCGACCTCAACTCTGCTGAGCCATCCGAGCGAATCGGGCCAGTCGCAACGCCATGTACCGGCAGCGATGGGCACACGTGCGAGCACGACCGCCTCTGGCGATATGCGTGCGGAAAGTGCCGAGCACGCTCCCATACGCTTTGCGTCGTTTAGGAGCACCTGTACTGCGATTGTCAGACTATCTGCGGTGCCCTGTGGGCGCGGTGCTTCCCGGCAGCCCAACAACGCCAGACACAGAAACAAAACCAGCGGACTGCGCATCACACTGCTCCGCAATTGCATCCACTGCGCGGTCCGAGGACAGGCCTTGGTGGATTGATAGACACAACCTTCCGCGAAGCCACATTAGGAGTCAGATCAGCCAACGCAGGTCACTTCGGCACGAGACTCCCTAGCCGAAGCGCCTGCGCGTCGGCCTCATTCAACACCGGGATATCTTCCTGCGCCGGTGGCATCGCGGGCCGGCGTGCCCACCACTCGTCGTCCTGCTGTACCGAGACTCGGTCTTCCTGAATCAGGACCGGACCATTGTAGCGGCGGCGGGAAGAACCGTTCTCCAGGCGTAGCACGCCGCGCGGACAAACCGCCGCGCACATGCCGCAACCCACACAAGAGGCGCGCACAATGTTCTGACCCCGCTGCGCATACCACCGGACATCGATGCCCATCTCACAATAGGTGGAGCAGTTTCCGCAAGAGATGCACTGCCCCCCATTCGTAGTAATGCGGAAACGCGAAAAGAATTTCTGGAGCAAACCCAACACAGCGGCCATCGGACACCCGAAGCGGCACCACACACGGGAGCCCATGATCGGGTAGAATCCGACGCCGATCACCCCAGCAAAAATCAGCCCGATAAAGAAGCCATACCACACTGCAAATCGCCCGGAAATGCTACCTAGGAGGGCTCCCCCAGCCGCGGCATTACCCCAGAGAAGCCCGGTAGTCACCACCACTAGCACCAGGACCGAGTGCACCATCCAGCGCTCCACCTTCCAGGCGCGCACGGACTTGTCCGACAGATGCCGGAACGGGTCGCCAGCGGTTTCGGCCAGGCCACCGCACCCACATACCCAGGAGCAATACCAACGCTTGCCGTAAAAGAACGTCAGGACCGGCGTGATGATGGTGATGCCCGCCACACCCCAGAACAACATGAAGACGCCCAAGCCGGAGGCGCTGGAGAAATACGAGAAGCTCGAGGGCCAGATATAGTCATACTTGAGCGGCCAGAAGTAGGAGAAGTAGTACTCCGGCTGGTTCAGGAGCAAGAGCAGCCCGGGAATCAAAAACGCAAACCCGAGCTGAAAAAACATCACGCTGATGGTGCGGACAATCTGGTACCCACTGTCCCGGTATTTGAGAATCATGCGTCCGCCCATGATGAGCACGGCCAGCGTATAGAAGAGTCCGTACAAGAACCACCGGTCCGCCGCTTGTCCCCGCATCATGTAGCTGAGACCATCCGATCCGCGCACTAGGTGCTCCAAGTTGCCAGGTGCCCAGTACAGGATCACGTAGAATCCTGTAAATAGGATCCCTAGCAGCCATCCGGCCATGCCGCGCGCGCGAGCGGGCGAAAACCATACACCGTTGTTGTCCACGCCCGCTGGGCGCTGCAGATAGCCGCCAAAAAGCACCGCGCTGCCGCCCGCGAGGCACCCGATACCCAACCAAAGGATCCATACGCGTGCCGTGCTACCTGCTCCTAGAAGCAGGCACAGGAGCGCAAGCAGCCCTGCGCCCAACAGGGTAAGGCTGCCCTTTTCGCGCAGGCTGTAGGACGCACCGGGCGCAGTAAGCTGAAGGCTGGGTGTGCTACGCATAGGCCACCGGTGATTGTTTGAGTGCACGCGCTAGAGCACGGCGGTGGCGCGGCGCGAATTCCGCATCAAAGTGCGCCCGATCCCATTCCCGAACCACTTGGGCCACCGTGGCACCGCTCAGAATCCAATGTTCGCAGACATCGTGGCGGAGCCGGGTCCCAAGTGCATTAAACCCTCGCACTATGCCGCTCTCTTCTTCGTAGTCAATGCGCAGCAGCTTCCGACGGCGTCCATCCTTCCAAGCGATTGTGCGTACGCCGTCTGGAGGCTTGGGCCGTATGTCGCCATACGTCTGATACTCAATCGTAAAGAATTTGGCAGAGTTGAAAAACACACCCTTGTCATAGGCTGTCGGCAGGCCGCAGATGTTTCGCGCGACGCACCTACCGTGCTGGCGACCTGTATACCAGAGCTGTTCTATACGGCGCGCGCCGATTCCGTCGCGAATAAACTCCGCGCAGTCCCCTGCCGCATATACATCTGGAGCACTGGTCCTGAAGTATTCGTCCACCACGATGCCACGCCCCGTACGGATGTCTGAGGCACGTGCAAGATCAGTATTCGGGTGCACTCCAACGGCAAGTCCCGTAAACTGGCAAGGAATCACTTCTGATTCCGTCGTGGTGACGGCCTCGCACCGCTCGGCGCCGAGGATAGCCTTCAGTTCTGTCTGGAGTCTGAGGTCGATGTCGTGGCGACGAATTTCCGCGTGGATGATGTCCGACTCCGCTTGGGGCAGCAGGTAATCCATATACCGCGGTTCGCGCACCAGGAAGGTGACCGGGACATGCCTGGAATGCAGCATCTCGGTCATCTCGATGCCAATCAGGCCGCCTCCCACCACCACAGCCCGATCGATGTCGCGAGTCCACCGCTCCATCGTGATGAGGTCTGGGATGCCGTACAGGCCTTGTACGCCATCAAGATCTTGCCCCGGCCAGCCGAACTTGTTGGACCTCGATCCTGTGGCCAGCAGCAGCGCATCATACCGCAGTACACGTCCGTCGTGCACCTGCAGCCGCTTTTTGGCCGTATCTATGTGCGTGGCGACGCCCCGCAGCAGCTCGATACCGTTACGCTCCCAGAAGCCGTCTTCGTACGGCTTGACATCCTGATACCGCATATGCCCCATATACAGGTACATGAGCGCTGTTCGGGCGTAGAAATGATCCGTTTCATCGGCGACCACGGTGATGCGATCGGCGCGTAGCTTGCGCACAAACCGTGCGGCCGTGATGCCTGCGATGCCGTTGCCGACAATGACGACATGCCGCGCCATGCTGCGTTAGGACGTTTCGTGCGAATGCGCGGCTTCGATCGTCTAGAACGCGCCGCCCGACCCTGGAAGGTACAAAGGTACGGCTGCGCAGACACAGGTGGACCATGACTTACGGCATTTCCGGTAACGCCAAGAGAGCTGAAATATGGGAACCAGTCGTTGCTTTGTTGCGGTGGTTGTGCCAGCAAGGTCTGCCCTACAGCCTGCATGACGACGTGGCCGCCGGCCTTCGCGCCCGGAACTCATTCCGGGCTCTGACCGAGGTGCCGCCTGCCACCCCGGACATCCAGCTCTCCTTTGGCGGAGACGGCACCCTGCTGCGCACGGCGCACCAGGTGGCGGGCAGCGGCATCCCGATTCTTGGCATCAACCTGGGGCGCGTAGGCTTTCTGGCGGCGGTGGATGCTACACGGGTTCAGGAAGCCGTGCTGCAGCTTGAGGCAGGCGCTTTTGACGTGGAGTCGCGTCTGGCGCTGTCGGTCCGTGCCCAGTCGGGCTCGGGTCCTTCTTGGTGGGCGCTCAACGATGTGGTGCTCGCCCGGGCAGAGCTGGCCGGTCTTATTGCAATCACCGTAAAGGCCGATGGCGAAGCGCTGGACACCTATTGGGCCGACGGCCTTATTGTTGCCACCCCGACAGGATCTACAGCGTACTCGCTGGCGGCGGGCGGACCCATCGTTGCGCCTGGCACAGACGCCCTGGTCGTGACGCCCATCGCCAGCCATGGCCTTACGGCGCGACCGGTGGTGCTTCCCGGCAATACCGTGCTCGTAGTGCAGGTAGCCGCTGCTGGGCAGCGATGTGTCCTCGCGGTAGACGGCATGAACCGTTCCCTGCCGGAAGGAGCATCGGTCCAGATCGCGCGCGCCTCGCGAGGTATCCGTCTGGTACAACTTAAGGGGCATCACTATTTCCAGACTCTCCGGTCGAAACTGTCTTGGGGCTCTGGACCACAACAGCGAATCCCGTGAAGTCGACACTTTTTGCTGCTTGGGTCCTGGTCTGGGTCACCGGGTGCGCCTCCAGCCGCACGGCGACGGGACCCTCTGCCCGTGAGGCACTCAGTGCTGAGGAGGTGGTGCGCCGGGTTCGTGCGCAGGCACGTACCCCCCACCAAGCCTTTGTGCTAGAGGCGGACCTCTCCCTGCGTTCCCCAGCCTTCACCGGAAGCGTGCGCGCACACATTGTACATCGCCGCCAAGACTCACTCTTTGTTTCCTTGACAGCGACCGCTTTGCGCATTGAAGCCGGTCGGCTGCTGGCCACACGCGACAGCTTTTTTCTCTATGACCGCGTGCAGCGAAGGCTTGTTTACGGTCACTGGATACAAGCAAGTGAGCTGATTCCAGACCTATTTGCGGTCACCGATGCCTTTGCAAGCCTTCTGGGGCTGATCACTCCTGCCGCAGATGGCTCTTGGACCCTGGACCAAGCCGGGCCCGAGGTCGTTATCACCAGTGACGACGCTGACGAGCGCTATCTGATTGACCCGGCACGTTGGCGCGTCCTCATGCGCGAACGCCGTGCGCCAGATGGTGAGATCCTTGAATCGGTGCGATACGCAGACTACCAGGTCGCCGATGGCGTGTCATATCCGGGCCGCCTAATCTTTCAGCAGCCCAGCGCAGGCATCGTTTTGGCGGCCACGTACCGCAGCTTAACCATGGACCCGCAGCGACTGGAGTTTGAGCTGGATGCTCCATTGGGCATCCCGTGGATCACGGTAGAGCAGCTCATGCCACCGGGTCGCCAGTGATTGTCCACACTGCCACATGCCGTCGACTGCTCCCCACCCTCATAGCGTATATTGCCGCCCTGAGACGTTCAGGTTCAACACCACTATAACCAGCCACTTTGCTCTATGGCCAAGCACTATGATGTCGTGGTAATCGGAAGCGGTCCCGGGGGATACGAATCCGCCATCCGCGCGGTGCAGCTCGGCTTCTCCACGGCCATCATCGAACAGGACAAGCTTGGGGGCGTGTGCCTCAACGTTGGATGTATACCGACGAAGGCACTGCTCAAGAGCGCGGAGTTGATGGAATACGCCAAGAGCCTGCGACGCTTCGGGCTGGCGCTCAGCGGCGCGGTAACGGCCGACTTTGCCAAAGTCGTCGCGCGCAGCCGTAAGGTGGCTGGCAAGATGAATCGCGGCGTCAACTTTCTGATGCGAAAGAACAAGATTGGCGTCATTCGGGGCCGGGCCAAGCTCCAACCGGGCGGCAAAGTAACGGTAACGCCATCGGTCGATATGGACGGTAAGACCGTAGGTAAGAGCCAGACCGTGCAGGCCACCCACACGATCCTTGCCACGGGCGCGAGGGCACGCGAGATTCCACCTCTTCCCATTGACGGCACCCACATCATTGACTACCGGGGTGCGCTGCTACAAACGATGCGTCCAGACAGGATGGTGATTGTAGGCGCTGGCGCCATTGGCGTGGAATTCGCCTACTTCTACCACCATATGGGGACTGAGGTAACACTGGTGGAGCTGGTGGACCGTCTGGTTCCGATAGAGGACGCGGACGTTTCGCGGGAGCTCCAGCGGACGTTTCGCAAGACAGGCATCAAGGTGTTGACGGGTTCTGCCGTGAGCAGCGTCGAAACGGACAGCCATCCGCTGAAGGTGCATATTCGCGGCAAGCGAAGCAGCCAAGTTATTGAAGCCGATCAGGTCTTGTCGGCAGTCGGCATCACTGGCAATGTTGAGGACCTGGGTCTAGAGGATGTGGAAGTTAAGACCGAGCGCGGGTTTGTCGTCACCGGAGATTTCGGCACTACGGAAGCGCCCGGCGTCTATGCTATCGGGGATGTGGCTGGACCGCCGTGGCTGGCCCACAAAGCTAGCCACGAAGGCATCCTCTGCGTGGAGAATATCGCTGGCAAAAAGGTCCGCCCCCTGAACAAGAGTAACGTGCCAGGTTGCACCTATTGCCAGCCCCAGATCGCCTCTGTGGGGCTCACCGAGGTGAAGGCGCGTGAAGCCGGCTATGAGCTGAAGGTCGGGAAGTTTCCCTTCTCCGCGTCTGGCAAGGCTGCGGCTGCTGGCCATTCCGCTGGATTTGTAAAGGTCATCTATGACGCTAGGTACGGCGAGCTGTTGGGCTGCCATATCATCGGACACGACGCCACAGAGCTGATTGCCGAGGTCGTGGCGGCTCGTGAGCTGGAAACCACCTATCACGAGATCCTTGACACGATGCATCCGCACCCCACCCTGTCGGAGGCCGTGCTTGAGGCAACACGCGCCGCCTACGGTATGCCCATCAACACCTGATGGGGCGCCCAGGCCTTGGGCCCGAGCCGTCCTTCAGCCGCAGCCCACTGGAAGGCCTGACTGGGCGCGTCCCCGGTCCGGGATGGTATCACGCGGCCAAGTCCCACCCAAGAAGGGCATTCCAGGAACCTTCAGACGGTTAAGCTGCCGGTGCCAGCACTGAGCAGGGGACATACGGGTCTGGGCCTGAAACGGGCAGATTCCAGGTGCAGCCTCTGGCCCAAGAGCCTGGGAAGGTTTGGCCTATAGCGCCTACGGCCGCGGTAACTGCTGCAGCTAGTGCTTGTCCGAAAAACAGGGCCTGCCTTGCGTAGATGGCTACATGGGGGCCAGCAGGGGGAGAGGTACGCCAGAAATAGGCGTTTTTGCGGGCTAATGGTCGGTCTAACTCACTCTGGACCCATTGTGGGCCAATTCCTGCCAAGAGCTTGAATCCGCGAATGTTGGCTCAGATTTAGCTTGTCTCAGCGTAAAGCACGATATTGAGCTCTGAACCTGCCCACATTCGCCCGAATCATACACATGAGAGCGGTCCTTAAGTACCAGTCGGATCTGTCTGTCACGCCCATTGAGCAGATTGAGCTGAACCCCAAGTCAAGGGACGATACCCCCGCGGTGTTGCGCGGCCTGCAGTCCCTGTATGCGGATAAGGATGTGCGCGAACAGGTGCTGGAGGTCCTTTTGCGCAGGATTCTTCCCGACGTAGATCGGACGAAGGGTCGCCCTGGCATGACTTTCTGGCAGATCTTTGTGCTAGGTGTAGTGAAGTTCGCACTCAACTGCGATTATGATCGTCTGGAGGATCTGGCCAACCACCATAGGGCGCTGCGTCAGATGCTCATGATCAGCGACGCCAGTAAGAAGCAGTTTTCGGTGCAAACACTGGTCGACAATGTGTCCCTGCTGACGAAGGAGGCGCTCGACGAGATCAACCAAGTGGTGGTAGCAAAGGGTCATAAGGAGCGTAAGCATGGCGCCAACGATGCCTTGCGCTGCCGCGCGGATTCGGCTGTGGCGCGTACCAACGTGGAGTGGCCCACGGACGTACGACTTCTCTGTGATGCATTGCGCAGTCTGGTTAACGGGTTGTACGGACACTGCAAGTCGCTAGAAATGAAGGGCTGGCGCAAGGCCCGCTGGTGGGTGAAAAGATTAACGAAAGCGTATCGCCGTTGCCGTAAGGCCCGTAAGAATGGCTTCCTCGACCGCGTACGTCAGTTCCTTGCGGTTGCGCGCCAGATCATCACAAAGGCGTTAGGGACGGTGAAGACGCTGAAGGAAGTGACCGACAAGATGGCGTGGTACCTGGAAGCCAGCGAAAAACTGGTAGACCAAGTGGACCGTCGCTTGCTGAAAAAGGAAGAGATTGACCACAAAGAGAAGATATTTTCTGTTTTCGAGCCGCATACGCAGTGGGTCAGGAAAGGAAAGGCCGGTGTGTTAGCTGAGCTCGGCATTCCGGTCTGCGTGCTGGAGGATCAGCATCAATTCATCTTGATGCACCACGTGCAGCACGACGGGGGCGATAAGGCCATGATCATGGGTTTCATAGACGAAGCAAAGAAGCGCTATCCGTCGCTTACGTCCTGCAGCATGGATAAGGGCTTCTACTCTGCGAAGAATCGCGACGCCTTGGATGAGCTGCTGGACTTGAACGTCATGCCCAAGCCTGGTTACCGCAATGCGAAACAACGCGAGCGGGAGTCTCATCCCGATTTTGTCAAGGCGCGTCAACAGCATCCTGCGATCGAGTCCGCCATCAACAACCTGCAACAGCGGGGGATGGGGCTCATACGTACCCACGGAAAGGAGGGCTTCGATCGGTCGGTAGGGCTGGCGGTGCTGTCGGCAAACATTCACCGACTAGGCAAAGTGGTCAGGAAAAAAGAAGCGAAACGACGAGCCTGGCATGCCGCTCGCGCGAAGGCCACTTAAGGCTCGCCCGCTCCAGCTTCGACTGAGCCCTTCTTTTTCTGTCTCCGACAAGCCCGCGACGGGTAAGCTGTATCCACTCTGCGCCGCCAGGAGCTAACGAAGCCCGGTTGAGGGTCAGAAATGGCCGTGCAGCGCTTCTGTTACCCTTCCCATCGCTCAGACCAGCGTCCCTATCGGGCCCCCAGCGTGCCCCCGACCTTGCTCCAGCCAGGCAGACGCCCAAAATGCCCTATTTTCTGACAAGCACCAGCTAGTGCTACGACGCTTTCGTGCACCTTCTTGATTGACCATATTCCCGCCATCAGAGTCCGTGCAGCGCCCATGTAGGAAGGGAGTCATTCTTAGTCCCATCTTGTTCACCAGTTGGAATTCGTGAGCGGCCGCTGGGGGACTGGCTGGCGATCTGGGTGCATGCCCCTTTGACGAGGACCTATTTGTGGTTCTAACGGGCGTTTTCGGGGCCATGATAACAGGACCTTCTACCCCATGTTGTACACCCGATCACCCCAGCTGCAAAAGCCCCGAAGTTAACCGTGCACATAGGTGCATGCAAGTGGCACGCGTGCTCCAGAATCGATGGCGCGCTTCCATCGGAATATGCACGAAGTCTCTGAGAAAGCATGTCGTACCGTCGTTCGCGCCCGCCGGTGCATTCCGCTGCCAGAGCCTGAACGATTGTATGTTACGCGCAGGATAACCGGGAATTCCAGAGGCCTGGAAGGCCGTCGTGCGTCTCGGGCGAATTGGTGGCGCCCCAAATGTAGCTTCTTATTGCCCGTTTCAGTCCACCCGGCGCCTCCCTCACAGCCTGCGTGCGCGTAGCCTACCGCAAAACAAGATCCGTTCCCCCACCGAACGCTACAAACTTAGTAACGCTGGTTTCGCGGTGCCTTGGTTGTCGCCTGTTAAGCCTGGAAAGCTGGCTTAGCGTGCCCAGTTGCGCCGACAGGGCTATTTGAGAGCACGTGCGGCCAGCTGCTTCATAAAGTTTCTCTTTCTGGCGTGTTCATCACGCACATTGGCCAACCTATCAGAGAACTCCGCGAGCGTACCTTCGGACTCAGCCAATGCGCGCAAATCATCCAGCAGGCTCGCCGCCCACTGGTATCCCTTGGCGTTTCTGAGGTTGATATTCTCTTCTACCTCGTCCCATGCCTTCTCTCCGGCTTCCTTCAATTCCGCTACACGAATTGCACGTGCTTCGGCTTCCTTACGTTCGCGGCGCTTTCTCTCTTGTTCCTCCTTTCTCGCAGCCTCAGCTCTGTGGGCAGCCCTGATCGCTTCTGCCTTGGCTCGAAGTTGCGCCGCGGTACGCCGCGTTTTGGCGCCTTGCAACGACGCGGCCCTAGCCAGAATCATTTTGCGCAATTCTGCCTCCGCATAAGGATCACGGCTGGCAAACTTAACGAGCAGCGCATTGATTTCAGAACGCGGCAGCGACTGCACTGCGGACTGCAGTTCAGTTGCGCTGGGCCCGAATGCTAAGCTTTCGTGAACTGCGGCTTCAATCAGTTCGCTGTCAACAAGAAAGAATCTGGCGAGAGTCTGCGCCGCAGGGGACAACCGACCGATTCCTGGTAATGGTTCCTCAGCCTCATCAGGTACCGCGCCGGATGCCACACTCTCAAGCCAAACGAGATACAGCGCGGTCAGATCACCCGACAAGAGTTCCTGGCGCAGCGGGGCCAGCTGACTCAACGAGCTTGGTATGTTTTCCACATCCTCGTAGTAATCCGGCTGCTCGCCATCGCCATGGATGTCAAGGATCAGGTGGTCGTCAAACTCGCTGATGGTAAGCAGACCTATGTTATTCTTGAACGCCTCTAGCACGTTATGATCTGCGTAGCGAGTGGGAATCCGAACTACGAACCGCCGCGTTCCCCAGTTGGCCCAATACAGATGCAAATCAAACCACCGCCTCATAAGCTCCATTGGATCCCCTCTGAAGTCACTCCAGTTGTAATGGTTTACAAAGCTTCCAGTGGTTATCTGCGCCCGGCTCGACATTTTCCGTAACGTGGCCCGATCCTCGTCGGAAAGTGGCCGGTCGACGGCTATGAACTCGTAGTATTGGTGTTCTGACATGGCGTTAAGGAAGCGTGGTTACAGGGAAGATCGGAGTTTCATCGGCTACAGAGCGCCAGATTTCACGCAAGATAGCAATTCTGGCGCAAGAATGCGTTCAGTGGCACTCTAATCCAGAGGCTTGGCCGCCACGAGAGATTCAGCGCAACGACGGACCAAGGTCCTCATGGACACTGCTCCCGAAGCATCACCAACACGATCACGGTCATACCAGAGCACAGCATCTGTAGCCAGATGAGGATTGCGTCACGGCATCATTCATGAAGCCGCTGAAAGAATGGGCGGTCAGTGTACCGCATATCAGGAGCCGGGCGCGATAATGGAGGGGCTGGAATCGAAGGGGTTGCTTCATTCTTTGTTGCTCGGAAAGCAGATTTGGACTGCAGAAGCATATTGTCGTCTCTGGTGGACCTCATACGTAAGCGCCGCCTCCATTGTTTTCAAGTGATTCGGCTTCACTATACGGCGTAGTGCGAGTCGAAGCACATGAAGATCGCGACAGTCCATCGTTGGCATTGATCTGTAACCGTCCCGTAGAGCGCGTTTAATTCAGGCGAAGTACACAGCGTACAATCAGAGAGGACGTGGCACTGGCGCTCGAGTGCATTGGCGGCTTGGAACTGGGCGCGGCATGGTGGTCGGCTGAAGGTGTCAGCGGTTTGCAGTGGCACACTGTGGCGTCGATCTTTTCCGCATGTACTTCGCTAACGAGCGGTCAAATCAATTGCTACCTCGGTGATGGACAGGGCATTTTCGCCTTCGAACGTGCTCGCCACGAATCGCTGCGCACTATGGGCAAGCGCTAGGGAGGTCGACCGGTCCAACTCCCGGGCCTGCAGCGCTTTCAGCTCGGAAGCAATCGCCGCTGCCGCGTACGCAACGGGCTAGGTCTCCCCATTAATTCTTGGCTCTTCCCCTGATTGGATGGTATGATGTTGTAACCACCGGGAAACGATTTCGGGTGATACGGATTCGTTGTCGTTTCTGGCTTGTTTCTAGGCCATCATCGCGATGGTACCCATGTTTTCCAACTCCATCCATGATATGTCGCAACTGAAGAAAAATATCGCTTGTCTTTTGGGCATCCGTGCTCCCTGGGAGGTTTCCGACGTGACCTTTGACCATGAGGCGCGAGAAGCGTGGATCCATGTATCCTACGAGGACGGCCATCAGCTTCCTTGTCCAGAGTGCGGCTCACCGTCTCCGGGCTACGATCACCGTCGTCGGTAATGGCGCCACCTGGATCTGTGCGGGTATCGCACTATGGCGGTTGTGCTACTTCCCCGCATGGCGTGTTCAAAGCATGGAGTGCGCACCGTGCCGGTTCCGTGGGCGGAGCCTATGTCACGGTATACGGCGGAGTTTGAGGCGCTGGTGATTGATTGGCTGCAGGAGGCGAGCATATCGGCGGTATCTCGTCTGATGAAGGTGAGTTGGAATGCGATAGATGGGATCATGCAGCGTGCGGTGCAACGCGGTCTTGCGCGCAGAGAGGAATCCGATGTGGCCCATATTGGCACGGATGAGCCCTCTTTTCGCAAGTGCCACACGAATGTCACCATTTTTTTCGGATGCAAAGGCGGGTACGGTGCTGCATGTGGGCGAAGACCGTAAGAAAGAAACACTTTCGCAATGGTATGCTGGACTCACTGTGGAGCAGCTGGAGGGGATCGAGAGTGTTAGCATGGACATGTGGCCAGCCTACATCAACGCCACGCTGCAGCATGTACCAGAGGCGCAGCGGAAGGTGGCCTTTGACAAGTTTCACGTAGTGAAGAGCCTGGGAACTGCCGTACACAAGGTTCGGCGCCAGGAGCACTGGGCATTGATGAAGGAAGGCCGCGACGACCTTAAGGGAACTAAGTATGATTGGTTGACTCACTCGGTCAACAAGTCTGCCAAGCAGAAGGCGCGCTTCGAGCAGTTGCGTACCAGCACGCTGAAGACGGCCCGCGCGTGGGCCATCAAGGAAGCGGCTATTCAATTGTGGCACCGTGTCCACCGCCCATGGGCGCCTGAGGGGTGGGAGCGATGGTTGATGTGGGCCATGCGGTGTCGGCTGAAACCGGTAGAAGCAGCCGCCAGGACCATCAAGAATCACCTATGGGGTATCCTCACTGCGATCATCCTGAAGGTGAGCAATGGCCCTGTGGAAAGCATCAACAGCCGGATCAAAACAATCAAAGTGCGCTGTAGCGGCTTCCGCAACAAACGGCGATTTGCCAATGCCATTTACTTTCACCTCGGAGGCCTGGATCTATACCCCGAAAGCGTCTGCAGGTGAGCTCACCCACTGGTGTAGCACGGACACTTGCAACCGAACGGGCGATATGTGACTGGAGTTCACATGATTTTCACGGAACCGCTCACGAGAAAGGGGAATTGGCTAAGCCGACTGTCCAACGACAACTAGAATTGAGACCAGCGACAATTAGAATTGCGTTTCGGGAGGAGGAGACTCCCCGGCGGAGCAGCGAGCTGCGAAGCCGGGGAGTCTGTCCGATTTCGTAGGCGTTCAGTGGTCCGTACCTCGTTCGTTCGGGGTAAAGATACTGCTGTATGGGAGACATATGATTCAGGTATTTCCTTGTTTGATTGGCGTTGGTTGGAGGCTTCCAGTCATCCGCTGTGGTAGTGCTGCTGGAGCCTGTTTAGGGCGGCCGTCACCCCCACCATAGGCGTGCCGTTGGTTTCCG
The DNA here is from genome assembly GCA_958296045.1 of Rhodothermales bacterium. Lineage (GTDB taxonomy): Bacteria > Bacteroidota > Rhodothermia > Rhodothermales > Bin80 > CATQHT01. The sequence goes on along the minus strand of CATQHT010000002.1, from coordinate 623,107 downwards.
GCTGGCTGAAGGCAACGGGGCGGGTGGTTCGTAGGCTGCCCCGTTTGGTCGATACCGTTTCCTCGCGGGATCGCTTTCGTGCGGTCTCTGTAGCCATCGTACAGGCCCTCGGTGCGCTCTCGCCTGTGCTGGAGGCGTACCAGGGTGTCCGGGCTGAGACCGTCGTAAGCGCCTTTCTCACGTGTCCCTGAGCATCATACGGCGATCCGGAACCGTGCAACCCAGAACACAGCAAGGACATCTCACCGCTGTTCGGTGGACTGAAGGGGGTCCTGTGTGCTCCCTGGTCCCGGCAGCCGCCTTCCAAGTACACGCTCAGGTCATGATGGATGCGAGTGGGCGGCCGCGTTTGATCACAGACCCCCGAGATCTTCTCCAGCGGGAATCCACAATTCCGCAGCTTATTGACCCGATGCTTCGGCAGACGGCATGAACAGCTCGAAGACACCGGACAGACTCCCGGTGAACGAAGCTGTATGCTCGGCGGTATCGCGATCAACCTGTTCCATGGACGCTGCAGGCCGTCATAGGCGCTCAGATCCACTATTGGGTGCGAGTATCTCATCTGGATCAGCACTAGGTAAGGGCAGACCCGCTGCGACCGCTAGCCGCTCGCGACGACCCCATGGAACCACTAAGGAGCCGCTGCGTTCTCGGCAAATTTTGCTGGTCATGTTGACGCGGGAATCCGCAAATCCGCTGCTTGTTGACCCGATGCTTCGGCAGACGGCATGAACAGCTCGGAGACGTCGGACAAACTCCCGGTGAACCGGCCTTTCGGCTCGGCGGTATCGCGATCAACCTGTTCCATGGACGCTGTAGGCCGTCATAGGCGCTCAGATCCACTATTGGGTGCGAGTATCTCATCTGGATCAGCACTAGGTAAGGGCAGACCCGCTGCGACCGCTAGCCGCTCGCGACGGCTCCATGGAACCACTAAGGAGCTGCTGCGTTCTCAAGGGATTTTGCTGGGCATGTTGACGCGGGAATCCGCAATTCCGCTGCTTGTTGACCCGATGCTTCGGCAGACGGCCTGAACAGCTCGGAGACACCGGACAGACTCCCGGTGAACCGACCTTTCTGCTCGGCGGTATCGCGATCAACCTGTTCCATGGACGCTGCAGGCCGTCATAGGCGCTCAGATCCACTATTGGGTGCGAGTATCTCATCTGGATCAGCACTAGGTAAGGGCAGAGCCCGCCGCGACGGCTAAGCGCTCGCGACGGCTCCATGGAACCGCTATGGGGCTGCTGTGTTGGTGCTAGGTTTATGCTGGGCTTGTTGCCGCTGCCTGGATGCTTCCAGTCGATAGCTGGGCAGGTTGAGCTCCAGGATCACGCTGTGATGCACGATGCGATCTATGGCAGCGGCGGTGGTCATCGGATCCTTGAAGATGCTTTCCCAGTGGCTGAAGGCGAGATTGCTGGTAATCAGGATGCTGCCGCGTTCGTAGCGTTCGGCCAGCAAGTGGAACAAGACCTCCATCTCTTCGCGGCTGTGCTGTACGTAGCCGATGTCGTCCAGGATCAGCGCCTCGTATCGCCTCAGGCGCTTCAGCATCTGCGGTAATCGCAGGTCGCGCTTAGCGGCGAGTAGTTGCTGGACGAGCATGCCGCAGCGATAAAACTTCACGCGGCGGTGCTGAAAGATGAGCTCCCGGCCCAGCGCACACAGCAAATGGGTCTTTCCGCTGCCTGGAGGACCGAAGGCCAGCACATTCTCCTTGCGATCCAGAAAGCCACCTTCTAGGAGCACGCTCACATGGTGATCGATTCGAACTGGCAGCCGACCCCGGTCAAACGTGTCCATGGTTTTCTCCAGTGGTAGCCCGGATTCCCGGAGCCAGCGCTGTATCCGGTTGTTGCGGCGGGTGTGCACCTCCGTCTCGACCAGTTCCCACAAGAACCGTTCAAAGCTCAAAGACTCTCGTCGAGCCAAGTCCGCCCTATCCCGGTAGCCGTCGCGCATACTCGGCAAACGAAGCTCCTTCAAGCCTGCACGCAGCGCACGGTCCAGCTGCGCGGTGGTCAGTGTCTTCATTGCGCTTCGTGGTGTAACAGGCTATTATAGGCGCTCAGATCCACCGCACAAACCTGCACCGAGGGCTCCTCAATCTCTTGATTCATGAGCGTCTTTACCGAAACGAGCGTAAGCGGCTGCGTACTATTGAGCAACTGGCTAAGCGCAGCAGATACGGCGGCTTCGCTCTCTTTGGCCGCCAGATGCAGCACGCGCAGGTATTGCTTGTCGGCCGCAAGCGAGCTCGAGTGGACACGCTTTAGCTCGTCATACGCCATGCGAAACGTATGAGACGGAAATAGATCGGCCTTGTACCGATAATGAGCAAAGGCTCCAGGCTTGCGCACCAGCATGTCAATCACATGGCGGTATTCGACCCGAGCCTTACCTGTGCCGTGGAGCCGTGGCATCTGCGTCACGCGCCGCTGCGCATACCACACCTCGATCCGCTCCGCATAAATCCGTACATCCACCAGCTCCCCGATCAGCCGACTATTAACCGAATACCAGTTCTTCTTCACGCGGACCAACCCGCCCTTGCTCACGCGCATACGTCTGCGCTGATAGCTGTTCAGGCGCCGCTCGGGTAACGAGCGCAGCTTGGCCTGATCCTCTTTGAGACGGGCCTCTCGATTAGCATTGCGCCCCGCAAACACCTTGGCCAGAAATGCCTCATATTCTTGCCTGCTTTCAAAGTCCGAACTGCCCCGCAAGGCGAGCTGGTTACCGATCGCGCGCTTGAGCCGAAAGTGACTCTGCTCAATCTTCCCGTTCTCGTTGGGGCGCCGTGGCTGCGTGTGCTGCGCCTCCATCCCGTAATGCCGCATCAGAGCACCATATCGGTCGGTAAAGGGGGCTCCCTCCTTCTCGGTACGCTTTAGATTGCGTACCGCACAGCTCATAGAGTCGGTCTGGTGCAGCCGGGGCACACCACCCAGCTGCGTGAGCGCATTCTGCAGCCCCGCACTTAGCGCCTCAAAGCTCTCAGACGTGCAGATCGTTCCCGCCTCCCAGTTGGAGTAGGGCAAAACGAAGTGGAACAGCATATGCTTAAACGGCTGGCCTTGGATGGTCACGCCCAGCTTGTTCATGCAGGTGAAGTCCGACTGCGCCCGCTCACCAGGTTCGTATGCCTGGTCAAAGAAGACCTCCTTCCCAGGACCCGCTTCGGCTCGCCACCGCTTCACACGCCGCTGCAATGTGCGCAGCTGACTCGACTGAAACTGGCCAGGGTGGCGACGCTGCAAGTGCTCGAACACAGCCTTGACCTCCAGCCCAGGGTTCTCCTCCAAATAGGGCAGTATTTCGCCCCATACTTCCGCAAACGCGTCGGGACGCGTGCGATACGTTCGCTCGGTCTTCATCTCACTCGGCAGTTTGCCCGCACGCAGGTACTTGCGTGCGGTGTTCTCAGACATACCAGCCTTCGCCGCAGCCGTTGATCGTGCCCTCTTTTTCCCGTTAACGAGCTTGAACAGGAGCTTAACTTGCTGATCGGTAACCATAAGGAATGCGTGTTGACAGGTGAACAATCCTGCCCGTAGATACGCATCGCACCGATTCCTTCCCCCGCAATTCTAGTTGTCGCCAACCGCAATTCTAATTGTCGCTGAACAGCCGACGGCTGATCACACAGGTGTTCGCGTGTTTAGGTCGGCAGAGCCAACCGTAACACCTGATACTGATTTCGTCGGGAGCTACCATAATCTAAAGTCGCGGGCTCACCGCAAGGGCTACCGCATAGTGGGTTCATGGATTCTCCATCCGTGCTCAGGGGTCCCCTTGCCGGAAAGGGTTCAGGTTGAAGGTGTGATACGTGGCTCCTGAGACGGTGCCGCCAATGGCGGCACCCCCTGCATAGCTTCCCAGAGAAAGCCTGTAAGTTCACGTGCGATGGCCACAATAGCTTTAGACGGTGCCATACGATGCACCAGCCGCTGGTACCGTTTGTGGAGTCGTTGCTGGGCCCGCCAACTAATGGCAATCACGGCTGGCGTGCAGTGCTCCTGGCGACGGATCAAGGCCACGCTGCGCCGCGGAGGGTGCGTGTAGTTCCACGCCGCAGAGACCAGCGCCCTACGAGCAAAAGCGTTCCCTGTCTTGGTGATAGGACCGGGTCGTGTGCGGCTTCTGGAAGAGTGCTCCGAAGGTACTAGCCCAACGTACGCCATCAGCGACTTGGGATGTGCGAAACGGCGGATGTCACCCAGTTCATAGGCCAACTGCATGGCTGTAAAGAAAGCGATGCCGCGGAAGCCTTGCAGTTCCTGTACCGTTCGCTGGTATCGGGAGGTTTTCGCAATCTTCGCGATTCGGCCTTCTACATGCCGGATCTGGGCATCCAGCGTATCAATTTGCGCCATCAAGGTGCCCAGCGTAAACGCATCGTTTTCGTTAAGAGGAAGGCCGTTCAACCAGAGCCAGAACTTTTGCGTCCAGCTCTTACCTGCCCGGTATACATGACCGCGGCTTTGTAATAAGAGCACTAGACGCTGCTTGACCTTGGTCAGATCTTGCGTGAGTGCAACCCGTCGGCGCACGACGGATCGCTCGCTGATCAGTGCGTCGTCTGGAACGTGAATCACCGTCAAGAGACCGGCCGCATAATACCGGGCCAGCTTCGCTCTATCACCGCGATCCGTCTTTATCCGATCACCGGATCGCCGTGGCACCGAGGACGGTGCAATCACTTCACAGCTGAACCCAAGGTCGTGCAACGTTCTATAGAGCGTATAACCGCAGGACGACGCCTCATAGCAGCATTGCGGCTCACCGAATCGGTCGCGGATGTTCTCCATCACAGTGCGGAGCCGTATCGGGTCATGGCTGGAAATCTCCAGAGTATAGCAGTTCGTGTGCTTTTGCGGATCGTAAGCGCAGACAGCGATCGTGTCCCTGTGGACATCAAGGCCCACGAAGACCTTTCTCTGCTGAGCGTTTGCGTTACTAAGTTTCTTCATATGAGCGCTGCGTAGGTGGTTAGAGGTTAGTTGGCAAGATACCTCATCGCCTTAGCCACGTCCGTACTATAATATCTAAACAAGGGGGAAAGCCATTATATCAATCTTAGCAGTGACATATGCGGGTTCAAGCGAGTTCTTAATGATCCCCTTACGGAAGGCCCAGGTTCTGCTGTGCAGAGCCGGAATGAGCCAAGCGCTAGCTGCAGAGTCGAGGCTAAGCCCTTTTGCCACCGAACATTGCGAGCCGAAAAGGTCCAGGTCTGGGTGTAAGCGGTCAACAGGCAATGCTGCGCTAAGGATGTCCTCAAGTGCCGGTGTTTGCCTCCGTCCTGACGTCCCGGCATCGTCACCGTATCACAAGCCGTCGCATCGGTCCTACAGAGCTACCATCATAAGGTGAAAACGTCACTACTCGCTGACTGCCGGAAACGTCTGTACGCGCCCTCCTTCCGGCATTACAAGGCGCGACTCATCGAACGGTGCGCGAAAAGAGATGTCCGACGCCGAAGCCGTCCCCCTAAGTTCACCCTTTTGGCCATTGCTATAGGCGTAGCTCTCAAAGCGTGTTGGCACGGTGAGTCCATCCACGGTGATGTAGTCCAGGTAGTACATCAGTGTTTCGGTCATCTGGTCCGGCGTTGGGCGTCCACGCCCAAAGGTTGCTGAGTATCGGATCGCGCTCAAACGCCCGGTTTCCGCGTGTACGTAAAGTGTGTATCGGTCGCCGTACGAGTCGCCCACGCCGTCGTCGTATGTTATCCGCACCATTTGATGCACGGTGCCGTCGAGCGTGTCGTTCGGTAATTCGTCTGTCCGAATGCCGGGGTCTGCAAGTACAAAAGGGATAGACTGAAAGTAGTACGCTGTAGTCGCCCAAAACCGCGGATTGATTTGCGTGGTGTCTGGATAGACCCAGGCGTTGGCGCCATCCCAGGCCATCTGCGCCGTAAGCGGCTTGGGCTCTGGCCTACTCCCTAGCGCCAGCAGATCGTGATAGATTACGCGTCTACGGTTGCTTGCAACAAGATGCGACTTCACTAGGAAGTTTTCGCCGCCATACTCCCAGGTGTATGCGCTGGTCGGCGCTTCAAGCCAGGCTCTGATGCCTCCGGCCGCATCAATAGCCCGGAGAAGAATCCGCCCGCCATCGGTAGCCATAAGCCGTTCCTGGATGGCTTCCTCTTCTGTCGCAGCCGGATCTGCGGGTTGCGGCTGGCAGCCTGCCATCAAGGCCATGAAGCACAGCGTGGATAGAAATCGCATGGCGTCGGTTAGAACTTGTACTAGAAGTCTGGGCTTGGCCGTCATAGCGCACCATAGCCCGTCTTATTATCCAACAAAGGTAAGGGTGGTACGGTTGCATGCCACCCAGCCCTAGGCGCTGCTAATTTCGTCATTTCCACTTAACGCCCTATGAGGATGCTACGCATCGCAGCAATACAGATGTGTTCCGGTCAGGACCGGAGCGCCAACTTAGCTCAGGTGCAGTCTCTGATGGAGGAAGCCGTTGCTCGGGGGGCGCAGTTGATTGCGTTGCCCGAGAATTTTTCATTTCTAGCCTGGGAGGGTGCCAAGCTGTCTGTCGTTGAAGATCTGGAGCACGGGCTCAGCATACAGCTGCTTCGTTCGTTTGCCGCAGCGCACAGCGTTACGATCGTAGGCGGCAGCGTGCCGCTGAAGGCTGGTGACAAAGTCACGAATACCTGCCTAGTGTTTGACTGCACCGGCGCCGTTATTGCCCGCTACGACAAGATTCACCTCTTTGACGTCAAGCTGGATGCCGCCCACGCTTTTCGGGAAAGCCGCTACATTGTACCTGGCTGCGAGCTGGTGACGTTCAAGGCGTACGCCCGTACGATGGGTCTGAGTATATGCTACGATCTTCGCTTCCCCGAGCTGTTTCGTCGACTGGCACTGCGCGGCGCACAGGTGCTCTTCGTTCCCTCCGCATTCACGTGGCGCACGGGGACCTATCACTGGAAGCTATTGCTGCGTGCCCGGGCTGTCGAAAACCTCTGCTATGTGGTGGCACCGGCGCAGCAAGGCCGCCACAATGATCGTCGCGAGAGCTACGGTCATGCCATGATCGTTGATCCCTGGGGGCAGATACTGGCCCAGGCGCCCGACCGGTCCTGCGTGATTATGGCCGACCTCGATTTCGATCACTTAGCGCAGCTGCGTCAAAGACTTCCGTGCCTCGATCACGTACAGGTCCTAGATGGGGTGTTTCCCTGCAGACGAGGCTAAGAGATTGGCCCAACAGCACGTTGGGACATGCGGAGATCTGTGCGCGTAGGTACTTGGCATCTTGAGCCGCGGCTCAGGCCGCCGAGTAGGTTACATGCACAGATGCTTACCAACTAACTGCAACGCTGTATACTGCTCAGCAGTCCCGCTAAGCCCCTATGCTCCAAGGTCTTCTAGTCAGGGACAGGGGAATTCAGAAGGATTTCCCGATTCTGTCCCTTCTCCTAGACTTTATTAGGGAGGGAGGATCGCACAGCATCGGGGCTGCGTAAGCGATCTACCCAACCGGAGGCTCTGGCGCAACAAGACGGTACGGACCTGATCTGGTGTTGGAAGGTTGGCAGGAAACAACCTATATGCGTGTGTGTAGACCAGTGAACTAGGAGTGGTATCAGTCCACAAACAAGAAATTCACCATGCCAAGTGCCGCGCCGCCCAGTATCAGCAAGAAGCCATATTCCGCCGGTCAGGTAGCTAACTACCTTCTGGATCTGGCTGAGCGCGATGGCGTATCTGTTTCCCCCATGAAACTTCAGAAGTTGGTCTATTTTGCATTTGGATGGGGCCTCGTACTGAAAGACATCGCACTGTTCACCGAACCCATTCAGGCCTGGGAGCATGGGCCCGTGATTCCGAGTCTTTACCACGAATTCAAGGTATTTGGGTGGCAACCCATAAAGGGAAGGTCTTTCCATCTGAGACCCGATGGCTCCACGGTCGTGCGATCGATACCCTTAAAGGACCGCGCCGCCAGGAAGGCCGTTTCGTGGGCATGGGAGGCCTACGGCCAATTTTCAGCGGCAGAGCTCAGAAGACTGACGCACGCCGAAGGCACGCCCTGGAGCGAGATCAAGAAACAGGACATGCTCGAAACGGAGATTCCCGTCGAGGCAATCCGTATACACTTCCTTAAAAAGCGGAGAGATTTCTATGACTAGTGACGGCAATCCTGATCCTAATACGGTCACGCGTCGCGAGTCAAAGCGGCTGGAGGCGGACCTCGGAGCGGCTGATCTGGAGGAACTTGTGTGTAGGCGGTCTGCCCATGCCGAGCTGACTGAAAAGTATGATCAGTGGAGGCGCAAGTTGTTTGGGTGCGGTGGCTACTTGCGCTTGGAGTGGGTTCCATCTGGGTTGGCCTGACGGCGCTGGTGGGGAAGGCAGTCTGGATCATCTTGACCTCTGCCCCCGAGACCATTCCATATGCCCTGGTGGGCACGTTCCTGGCTTGGATCACACTTACGGCAACCATTGATCGGATACTGTTTTCACCCGAACGTCGGTGGCGTAAAGCTTTTCTAAGCCAGAGAGCGAAAGATTCCGGCCACGCCGATTAGCCACCATGCCACAGTAGCGGTCATGCTCGCAGGCTGGAATGCGCTTTCGCAATGGGGACCACAAAGGTCCAGCTGCCATGAAGAAGAATCATAAGACGGATAGATACGGGCGCTCGGGGTTTTGAAGCCCGACCAGGTAGAGCTGGACCGGAAAAGGAAAGGGCGCACCCACCTCAAGTTTGTCAATTGCGCCCCATGTGCAGCGAAATCGGGGTTTATTTTGTGGCAATATGGCCTCAAATTATGTGTTATACCTATGATCCATATGGCTGTGATACCTTTTTTTTTCTCAAAATACCCAATGTAGTGGAATGGTCCAGAACTATTTCGCTGCAAAGCCGTATATTGACGCATGGGCACCCGATACCCGCACGCTCACACGCATGTACATCCGCGCCAAGACACGCATCCTTAAATCAGGTGCCAAGGCCACCAGCTACGCGCTGGTCGAATGCCACCGTATCAAGGGCGCTCCTAAACAGCGGACCGTCCTCAACCTGGGCCAATCCTTCGCAATCCCCAAAGAACAATGGCGCGCATTGATCCTCCATATTGACGAGGGCTTACGAGGACAGAGCCGCCTAGCGTTTGAGAGTGAAGGCCTCCGCCATGCCAGCGAGACCATCGTTGAGAAGCTGCTGGAAAAGGGCTACAACGTGGACGATCCACGCGACGACCGTGATGCCGTCATCATTGACGAAGTCCATCATACCGACACTCGTACCGTCGGAGGCGAACGTGTGGCGCTGAAAGCGTTGCAGCTGTTGGAATTCGCAAAGTCCTTGCGAATGCTGAAGTTGCGCGAAGATCAGATTCACCTGGCGACGGCGCTGGTGGTCGGGCGCATGCTCTCCCCCGGCAGTGAACGACATACGCATGAATGGATGCACGAACGATCCAGCATCCTGGAGTTACTGCACTGCGACCTCCCCAGTCTGAGCAGCCTTTACCGTATCGGAGATGCCCTCTACGAGCACCGTCAGTCGATCATGGATGCACTCTTCGGCACCACGAAGGAGCTCTTGGGATTCAGCGAAACCATGGCCTTCTTTGACCTGACCACGACGTGGAATCAAAAAGTCGTTTTCGCTGGCCGGTGAGGCCAGGGGCGTGTCGGAGCGTTGCTTGGGGTCTGCTGAGGGTGCCAGCGGAATGCAATGGCATACGGTGACTTCAGTTTTGCCGACGCGTACTTCGCGAACCAAGAGCCGAACCAACTGCTGCCGTTCCGTGATGGACAGGTCCTTTTCGCCTTCGTGCATCCGCGCCACAAATTTCTGAACACTGTGGGCGAGCGTCAAGGTAGACGCGGCGTCCATCCGATCGGCCTGTAGTGCCCTGAGCTCGGATTCAATGGCCCGCTGTCGCGTTTGCAGCGGTCCGGTTCGATCGCGCAGCTCGTCCAGATTTATAAGGCCTTGCTGGTATGCATCCACCAGTCGGCGGCTTTGCCTTCCACAGCTCAGACGCTCCTTTTGCAACTCGTCCTTGCGCCGTTGCGCCGGGCCCTTGTTCCGTGCCGCTTTGGTTCGACGACCAATCTCGGCCTGAATGAGTTCAGGAGCTTCCAGCAATCCCACCACCGCCTTCCACACCTTTACGTCGAGATCTTCGGCGTTGACGGAGGGGTTGTCGCATACGGCGCCTTCGGGAAACCGCCAGCCCTCCGTCCCATTACACCGATAGTATTTTCTGCGGCTGTTCTTATGTTGGAGCCGTCCCATCGCATATCCGCAATGCGCGCAGATACATAGCCCCTGCAAAAGACTTGGCGCACGCGTGTTTCGCACCGAAAAGCGACGGTTATGTTTGCGCCGCTCTTTGGCACGTTGGAAGGTTGCTTCGTCAACAATTGGTGGCACGCGCAAGGTAATCCACTCTTCTCGTGGACGAGCCGTTCGTGAATACAATCTCCGCACGGCGCCGTTCTTGCTGCGTCCGGTGCGATTGTGCCGAACCCGTTTCTCCGATGTCATCGTCTTCTGATACGCCGCCTTACCAATGTAAGCCTCATTGCGCAGGATGCTGGAAATGGTGGAGATGCCCCAGTACTTTGCGTGTCGGGGATTGTGGCCCAGTGCATCCAGTTTCCGTGCCACTACCGGAATGGTGCCGCCCTTTTCGGTATAAAGCTTGAAAATCAGACGCACGACCGCCGCTTCGGAGGCATTGATCACCAATCGTGCGCCGGAGGTCTCCGTCTTACGGATCAGGTCATAACCGTAAGGGGGCTTGCTGATCATGTTCAGAGAGCCCTGGCGGGCCCGATAGAGTTTGCCGCGGCGAGAGCGCTCAGCAATCTGCGTACGCTCATACTCTGACAGGACGGACAGAATCTGGCGCAGCAGTACCTGCTGCGGCGTCGCGTTATCGGGCTCTTCTACGAAGACGATACGGGTGTTGTATCGTTCAAACTCTTCCTGAAGCAGAACCTGATAGGCGAACTTACGACTGAGCCGATCGGGAGACAAGACCAACACATACGCCAGGACGCCGTGGGCGACCAGGTCGCGCAAGGCGTCCAATCCGGGGCGAGCGAGGGTGGCACCACTGTAGCCGTTGTCAGCAAAGATCTGCTGCTTATCGATGGCCCAGCCACGCTCACGCGCATTCATCAGCACGGCCTCCAGTTGACTGTTAATTGTCTGCTGGCGCCGCTGGCTCTCGCTGGATACGCGCACGTACACGGCCGCGATCTTCTCTTCTTGCTTCATGCGAGGAGGTATTGTTGTCCGAAATCCAGGGCTGCACCAACAGCTCGTAGGCCTGGGCTATGCGCTGCTGCGCAGCCCGGTCCGGTTTGTATGTCAGGCGGATGGGACGCATTCACGGTGAATCGCTGTCCAAAAGACGCGCCAGCGCTCGAGCCACCAGCGCCCCCAGACTCACACCGGTATGGCGTGCACGAGCCCGCGCACGCGCAAGCAGAGCCACGGGAATCCGGACACTCAGGGGCGCGGTAGCCTCCGCCCGAGCCAGCGAAGAATCCGCTTCGCGCGCCGCACGGACGTAACGGGAAGCCTGCACCCGGGAGAGATCGAACCGTGCGGCAAGCATGCGCGCCGCTTCTGCGGCGCTGTGCTCCCGACACAGCACCTTGGCTGCAGCCACGCGCTCGGCGCGCTCCGTCAGTGTGGCTCGTTTCATGCATCCTATAATACCAAAACTATATGATCATATGCAAATGATCCATCACTAGGGCCGGGCGAAAACACGATCCAGCCGCAGCAGTCTTTTTGATTCCATGTTGTCACCAATGTGTTCTACACGGGCCGCAAGAAAGGGGACTTGCTGCGGCATGGTCGCAGCAAGGAAAAACGGTCTGATTGCCCACTGGTGACGTTGGCCTTGATGATGGATGCATCGGGGTTCCCCCGCACGGCGGAAATCCTCCCGGGCAATGCCAGTGAACCTGCCACGTTGCACCAGGCCATTGCACAGCTGAACGGAGCCAAGCCCACGGTGATTATGGACGCTGGCATCGCTACAGAGGCCAATCTGGCGTATTTGAACGAACAGGATCTGGACTGGATCTGCGTGCAGCGTACGACGACCCCGCCGGTACCCAAAGACGCACCGGATCAAGTCTTCAAGACCGCCAGCGATGTCGACGTGCGTGCCTGGGCACTCCCAGACGAAGGAGGAGAACGGCGCGTGTATCTGCACAGTGAAGCCCGACAAGCAGTCAGCGACCAGATTGTTGGAGCAAAGCGTGTGAAATTCGAGGAGGCCATCGCGCACCTGAACGCGGGACTTGCGCTGCCCAGACGTCTGAAGAACTTCGATAAGGTGCAGATCCGGGTGGGCCGACTCATAGAAAAGTACAAGCAGGTGGCCTACCAGTATGATGTTAAAGTGACCAGGAAGGCTGGCAGCACCCACGCCGAAAAGATCTGCCTCACACAGAGGCCTGCCTACGAGGCATGTACGGAGGCCCTCGGCGGGTATGTACTGCGCACCAGCCACGCAGAATGGTCGGTCAAGAAAATCACACAGACCTATTGGCAGCTAGGAGAGATCGAACGCACGTTCCGCACCATGAAATCCGATCTCGGATTACGTCCGATCTACCACAGTCGGGACCTTCGCATAGAAGCCCACCTCTTCCTGTCCATTCTCGCCTTTCACGCAGCGCATCTGATACGCAGCCTATTGAGAACCGTCGACATCCACAGCAGCTGGGGCACACTCAAGGTCAAGCTCAACCAGATGCATCGTGTAACAACCGTGCTCCCACAAAACGCAACCCATTGTACCCTGCTCAAGAAAGACCAGGACCTCAAGCCGTTCCATCGTAAAGTCTTCCGCGCGATGGGGCTCAAAACCGGCACGTACACCCGCAGAATGAAAGCAAGACGCCCCGCTAAAGGGCACGCGAACATGTAAAACACACGGGTCAAACCCGCCCTTCTGACCATCCCTGTATGTCAGGGATGTGTTACCTCACGTAAAAAATCCACTACATTGACAAACTTGGGCCAAGCCTGACGAGCTTGCCATGGCGCGAGCCCAGAAGTTAGCCAAGCTTCGACCCAAAACGCTGTTGGCCGTGACGTGTGGCGCGTGTACTGTTGGTGTACGCTCCCCTGCCCTGTTCGCAAATATCTTTTACCTTACCCGGGCGGAGTGTCCTGGCAACCTGTGTCTACACTGCTCCCTGTACTTTCTGGACCGGTGGCGCCTACCGAACGACCGCGCCTGCTTCGCTGTCTGCGGTAACTAGGGCCAGGCGACCGTCGCGATCCTCAGCCATAAGCAGCATGCCGCGGCTCTCCATTCCCATCATCTTGCGGGGCTGCAAATTGGCTACCACTACCACACGACGCCCCGTCAGCACCGCCGGGTCGAAGTGCTGAGCCACACCCGCCAGTATCTGACGCTCCTCAAACCCCAGATCCACCTGCAGGCAGATCAGCTTACGGGACTTTCTGACCCGCTCGGCCGACAGCACGATCCCCATGCGCAGATCAAGACGCGCAAACGCCTCGTAGTCTATCATGGCCTTGGATTCGGCGAACGGCAATGCAGGCGCCTTCCCTTGCTCTTCACCCTGCCGGGTCAGGCGCTCCACCTGGGCATCAATCACTGCGTCATCAACTTTGGTGAACAATATGGCCCGGGGACCCAGCACATGCCCCTCCGCTAAGAGCGGAGCTCCCGCCCCGTCCCAGCCGATAAGCCCGGCCGGCTGCGCTCCCGGCATGCTGGACCGGATACCCTCCAGGCGAAGCATGGTGCGCAGCTTCTTTGCGGTAAAGGGAAGCACAGGATCTGTCAGCACACTGAGCGCCGCGCACAGCTGCAACGATACGTGAATCGCATTGCCGCACGCCAAACGATCGGTACGACGCGTCTTCCACGGCTGTGAATCGTTGAAATACTTGTTGCCCAAGCGGGCGACATCCATCGTTAACGCAACAGCCTCGCGAAACCTGAACCGCTCGTAGGCAACGGCAATGCGGCCCGGAAAGTCAGCCAAGCGACTCAAGATGTCGCGGTCCCGGTCCGAAGGACTGACCAGCGGCGGCACAACGCCGCTAAACTCCTTCTTAGCGAAGGTGAGCGCACGATTGACGAAGTTGCCCAGGATGTCCGCCAGCTCTGAATTCACGCGCAGCTGAAACTCCTTCCAGCTGAAATCAGCATCCTTGGACTCTGGTAACGTGGCCGCTAACGCATAGCGCAAATAGTCTGGCGGAAACGTCTCCAGATACTCGTGGAGCCATACCGCCCAGCCGCGACTGGTGGACAGCTTCCTGCCCTCAATAGTCAGAAACTCGTTTGCTGGCACATTGTGCGGCACCACAAAGTCGCCATGCCCCATCAGCATAGCCGGAAACATCAGCGTATGAAACACGATGTTGTCCTTACCAATAAAGTGCAGCAGCTTCGATGCTGGATCTTTCCAATACCGCTCCCAAAGAGAGGGATCCCCCTGCGCTTGAGCCCATTCACGCGTGGCAGAGATATACCCGATCGGCGCATCAAACCAGACGTAAATCACTTTGCCGCGGGCACTCACCTGGGCCGCCTTGGCCACGTCGGCCGGGACAGGCACACCCCAGGGCACATCACGCGTGATGGCCCGGTCCCGCAGGCCACTGGTGAACCACGCCCCGATCTGTCCCAGCACGTTCGGCTTCCACTCCGAATGGGACGCTACATACTCCTGAAGGCGCTTCTGCCAGTCGCCCAACGGCAGGTACCAATGCGTGGTGGTGCGCACCTCGGGAACCGCATCAGATAGCGTGCTGCGCGGACTGAGCAGCTCCGCCGGACTGAGTGAGGTACCGCAGCGTTCACACTGATCCCCATATGCATCCTTATAGCCGCACTCTGGGCAGATACCCTTCACAAAGCGATCCGCGAGAAAGACGCCGGCTGTAGCATCGTAGAGCTGCTCGTCCGTCTTCAGAACAAAGACCTCATTGCCCGCCAGACGCCTAAAAAAGTCCTGGCTCGTCTCCCGATGCACTGGTCCCGACGTGCGCCCGTAATGGTCGAAGCTCATGCCAAAGGCGGCAAAGCTGTCGCGAATCAGGGGATGAAACCGGTCGACTATCGCCTGCGGTGTCGTGCCTTCGCGCAGCGCCCGGACCACGATCGCCACCCCAAACTCATCGGAGCCGCAAACATAGACGACATCGCGCGCTCTTAGCCGCTGGTAACGGCAATAGAGGTCGGCAGGGAGATAAGCACCGGCAAGATGCCCGATATGTATCGGGCCGTTGGCGTAGGGCAGCGCGGAGGTGACCAGCATCCGGTCAGCATACTCGTCCACTGTGGCCCCGCGGTAGAGAAGGATTGTGCGATGCGTTTAACATCTATGTTACCTTGCACGGCCCGACGTGATCCGGCCGCGTAGCCATTCACCGGTTCTTGACCCCCTAGACACCCGCGTGCAGCCTATCTTCTGCGCTTTGCTCGGAGCCTTGCCACCCAGCACCTCGACCTTAGGTACCAGACCATGCCAGACGTTTCCTTGCCAGACCGGGTGGCCGCAGTGCACCGCCGCACCGCCGAAAAAGATATCCCGGTACGTCTCAATCTCGACGGCAGCGACTGGCATACAGGCAGCACCGGCATCGGCTTTTTCGATCATATGCTCAGCCTACTGGTACACCACGCTGGTCTGGACCTCGACCTGGAATGCGACGGCGACCTGCATGTCGATGAGCATCATACTGTCGAAGATGCCGGCATCGCGCTTGGTCAGGCCCTACGACAGGCGCTGGGCACCAAAGAGTTTATAGCGCGCTACGGGATGGCCTACGTGCCGATGGATGAGACGCTGGCGCGGGCGGTGATTGACCTGTCCGGGCGCTTTACGTTACACTTTGCGGCTGCATTCAGCCGGGGCCGGGTAGGCGGCCTGCCGACGGAGCTCGTGCGGCATTTCTGGCGCAACCTCGCGGAACAGGCCGCCTGCATATTGCACCTTTCGCTGCTGGATGGGAATGATATGCACCACCAGGTCGAAGCCATCTTCAAGGCCGCTGCCAGCGCCCTCAAGATAGCTGCTAAGCGCGACCCGGCAAGCCGACAGATGCCGTCGACTAAGGGAATGCTGTAAACGCGCGCCTTCTGCGTCACCCGTTCTACCCACGCTGCCGAACTCATTAGGCTATGACACTTGCCACTCAGACCCTTGCCATCATCGGGGCTGGCAACATCGGCCGCGCGCTTATCGGTGGGCTGGTGCGCGGCGGCCACTTGGAACCGAACAACATCCGCGCCACGCGGCGGCGCCCAGATGCGCTGTCCGCGCTCGGTGAGAACTTTCCAGGCATGGTGTGCACCTCAGATAACACACGAGCGGTTCGTGATGCCTCCATAGTGGTGCTGGCTGTAAAGCCACTTAGCGCTCCGCATGTTCTTAGCGAAATCCGACCCCACATCGGCACCGACACGCTCATCGTGTCCGTCTTGGCGGGCCTGACTACCAGAGCCATCGCACAGGCACTAGGAGGTGAGCACCCGGTGGTGCGGAGCATGCCCAACACTCCGATGATTGTGGACCAGGGCGCGACCGCTATAACGGGGGGCGCCTTTGCCCGCACCCGGCACATGGAGGTGGCGCGCCACCTATTTGAGGCGGTTGGTAAGGTGGAGTATGTGCCCGAGCAGCTGATGGACGCGGTCACCGGCCTTTCAGGCAGCGGCCCCGCCTATGTGTACATGCTTATTGAGGCGCTCACCGATGCCGGCGTTAAGCAAGGCTTGCAACGCACGGTCGCCTTTCGACTGGCTACCCAAACAGTGCTAGGCGCGGCCACGCTGGTTTCCAGGACCGGCAGGCACCCTGCCATCCTGCGCGACGAGGTTACTACGCCCGGCGGCACGGCTATCGCCGCGATCGCAGAGCTGGAATCGCATGGGCTGCGCACCATGTTCATCAATGCGGTCGCGACCGCCACGAGGCGCTCGGCACAGCTCAGTGGAATGGTGGGACGCCCCGAGCCGGCGCTGTGACGACAATCGTTGACTACGGCATCGGCAACCTGCGGTCCATTGAGAAGGCCTTAAGCCCGCATAATTCACGTCTGAGATTTGCATAAAACAGCAGCAAAGCATTGCATGGATACTTTGTTACAATACATATAACCCTGAGTGCGTCAAATTTCAACTAGAAGGGCGTTTATACGGTCCATTTCAGCGAATAAAGAGGCTTTTGCCTATTGATTTGCAGCGGGTGGTCCCAAAACAAGAGTTTGGCGTGCTTCTGCTCGCCCACTTAATTGCATTTAGGCCATAGTATAAACATAGTTTATACGTGTTTTGGGGCAGTTGGAGGGATAGTACGGATTCACCCGGTGGGTGAACGAGACGTGGCCCATTTTGGGCCCTTTTGCCCGTCCTAGCAGGCATCCACCTTCCGGGCAGAGCCCGGGATTTCTGCGCCTGGGCGAGCTTGAGAGGGGCACCAAGAGGCAGGCGGATCGGTCTGCTAGACGGCGGACATGGTCATGGCCGATTCGGCATTGCGAGTGCGGCCTGCATCGGTCGCATGCACGGCACTGGGTGCAGGATGGTTATGGGCTGTTTGCGGTGAGCCGGGAGCACCGTGCCAGGGTTATGGGTCCTGGCGACGATGGCCGAAGGGCTGCGGACCGTGGCACGCGAAGCGGCATTACGCACGATGTGACTCTCATACTTGACTTTGACAAAACTTATGGTTACCTTTGGACTGCCTCATTGTTGCAGCGTATAGGACGGTACAGCAGCCATGAGGCAGGGGGTCCCCTTACCGCTGGGCGGGCTTGCGCACACCAGCACGAGCGCGTCACGGTGCCAGAAGGACCGCTACACGTACCATCCATGATCCAGTGAGCCCATGTCCGCATCCAACACGTTGAAAACGTTCGCGTCGCACAACCGCTCGGTTAAGGTGAGTTTTGATAAGCCCGATCAGGTGACGTCCGATGCGGGCGCCTTTATTGGTCGTCGCCTGCTGGACTTGACGGGCTTGATTGCGATGCTGATGGAGGGCTTGAAGGACTCCCGCGACAAGCGCCGTGTCCGGCACTCGCTGCCTGAGCTGCTGCAGCAGGTGCTGCTGTCGTTCATGCAGGGATGGGATCGTCTGCGCTCAGCGGAAGCCTTAAAGAACGACCCCGCCTTCCGCGTGGCCTGCCGTAACCAGCGAGGTGCAAAGGTGCTAGAGGCCAAACACCGCTTAGCTTCGCAGCCGACGCTGTCACGCACTATTGACCAGCTCAGCGAAGAGCCCAAGCTCCAGCATCTGTCCGACACGGTCACCCGGCTGGGAATGGAGACGATATACACCCGCAACGGAGGCAAGCGCGTGCCGGAGCTGGTCATCGACGTGGATAGCTATCCCGTAGAAGTGTACGGGAAGCAGGAAGGCAGCGAATATAATGCGCACTATAGGCACAGGATATATTTGCCTATGGTGGCCACATGCGGGCCCACGGGGGATGTGCTGGGAGCAGAACTGCGTCCTGGCGCTATGAATGACGCAAGAGATAGCCATAAATTCATCCACCGGATTGCGAAAGCAGGGCAAAAGCACGTCGCCGAACGGATTATCGTGCGTGCCGACGCGGGCTTCAACAGCCCCATCACGTACGAGCGCCTCGAAGACGATGGCATCGACTACGTCATGCACCTGAAAAAGAACAAGAAACTGAAAACGTTGATGAAGAAGACCGTGGCCAAGTACGGCGGATCACCTAAGCACTGCATAGAGCTGACCTATAAAGCGAAGTCTTGGAACGAGGCCCGGCGCGTGGTGATGGCGCCCAAGACGGACTCCAAGTCCGAGCCGGAATACTACTTTCTGCTCACGTCCTTGTCAGAGAAAGAATGCGATGCCCAGAGCTTGGCTGACTTCTACCGGATGCGAGGCAAAGCGGAAGCACACCACGCAGAGATCAAATACGCTTCCTGTCAGCTGTCCTCGGCGGCGCGCCCCAACATGTTCGAGAAAGTGGTCAAGCAATCACTCGGAGACGAGAGCGATAGCAAGACCCAAGATGAGAGCGATAGCAAGACCCAAGACGAGAGCGATAGCAAGACCCAAGACGAGAGCGATAGCAAGACCCAAGACGAGAGCGACAACAAGACCCAAGACGAGAAGGCTACCAAGACGGTGCGCCCTCAGAATGCGGTACGCTTGCTACTGAATGTGATGGCCTATCAACTGATCCATATCGGGCGCTGCCAAATGATCGACCCCGACTACTTGGCTCCCAGAAACTGGCCCCTGGGACTACCGACCGCCACAGAACCCCCACCAACAGACGTTGGTCCGCCAGCAGAGCCAAGTAGCAACGGCACCGCCGAAGCAAACACCGAGAAGCACGACAAGCAGATGAAGCCTGAGCCCGTACACGCGCCGCTCATGCATGTGCGCAGATTCAGGGAGAACGTGCTCAAGGTAGGGGGACGCCTGACCAGACATGCACGGCGGCTGCACTTCTATCTCGCCGAGTCCGCAAAGAAGCTGTGGGAGACCTTCTGGGAAAACACATGGAAGCTGCGCTGGCAGACCCTGTGCTGGCCGAGTCTGCCTAAACGGTGCTAAGAGGCCACCACCCGGCTTCCTGACCACGTTAACGCACCTCCCCAAGGGCGACCAACCAGAGCCCAGCGCCAAGCTACGCCCGCACGACATTAATTCGCCCCGCTGAGCGGCAAAAAGACACCCTGAGCGCGCCGCAAACCCGCGAAATCGCTCTCTCGCTCCACGACTAGGCCCCATCAACGGGTCATACCCCTGCCTCCAAGGCATTTACCCCTCAACGGCCGCCCACGAATTCCAACTAGTGAATAGTGTGGGTTAAGACATGTAAGCGCCGATGTCAGGCTGAGCGGACGCGCACAAGACATCCTTACCGCCGACCGCCTAGTGCTACCCGGCGTCGGCGCCTTCGGGACATGCATGCACGAGCTTATAGCGCGAGGATTGGCCGAGCCGGTCAAAGAAGCCGTCCGTCGTCATGTGCCGCTCCTAGGCATCTGCGTAGGCATGCAGATGCTCTTCGAGGTCGGCCTAGAAGATGGTGTTCACCAGGATCTGGGCTTGTTGCCTGGACGCGTGCAGCGTCTGAAGCTAGAGGCGTACCCCGGCCTGAAGGTCCCGCAGATCGGATGGAATCAAGTGAAACCCACGCGTCCTTCGCCACTGTTCGATGGTATGAATCCGGTGTTCTGGTGCTACTTCGTGCACTCCTACCACGCAGTCTGTGATCGCGAATGCGACATCCTGGCGACCACCTGTCACGGCTTGACGATATCGTCCGCCGTGTCATACAGCCACATCTTTGGCGTACAGTTTCACCCGGAAAAGAGCCAGCACGCGGGGCTGCGCATCCTGCGCAACTTCGCAACACTCAGCGTCTGATGATTAAGATGATTCCGGCGATTGATCTCCAGGGCGGCCAGTGCGTGCGCCTGTTTCAGGGCCGCTACGACCGCGAAACCATCTACGCTCTGGACCCAGCCAAGGTAGCCTGCCACTGGCAAGCCCAAGGTGCCCCATGGCTGCATGTGGTAGACCTGGATGCCGCCCGCGGCAGCAGTGGACAGGCACACAACCGTGACCAGTTGGCAGCCATCTGCGCCAGCGTATCCATACCAGTGCAGGTGGGAGGCGGATTCAGAACGCTAGAAGACATTGATGAGGCGCTGGCTCTGGGCGCAAGCCGCGTCATCCTGGGCACCGCAGCAGCGCGCAGCCCAGACCTGGTACAAACCGCTGTGCAGCGCTTCTCGGCCACTGTTATCGTCGCTGGGATCGATGCAATGGAGGGTGAGGTGCGCACAGACGGATGGACCCAAGGCAGCGGCATTGATGCCATCGCTCTGGCTTTAGCGAAGGAGCGGTGCGGCGTGCAGCGCCTCATCTACACCGACATTGGGCGCGATGGCACAATGTAGGGCCCAAACCTAGCGGCATACCGGGCGCTGGGCCAGCACCTGCGTGCCGCCCAAATAACTGCCTCTGGGGACGACCGCCACTTTGAGGACCTTGTCACGCTCTCTTCGCTGGCGCCGTTGCGCCTGGATTCCGTCATCACGGGGCGCGCCCTGTATGAAAAGCGCTTCTCGCGCCAGGAGCTGCGTCATGTGTGGACCAGCGGCTGCGGCGAGGCCGCATAACCCGCTCTTCTCCCATGGCCCTGGCGAAGCGAATTATTCCCTGCCTGGATGTCGACGCTGGTCGCGTAGTTAAGGGAATCAACTTTGTAAACCTTATTGATGCGGGGGACCCGCTGGAGCTGGCGCGACATTGTGACCGCGAAGGTGCAGATGAGCTGGTATTCTTGGACATCACCGCCACGCACATACGGCGAGATATCATGCACCGTGTGGTGCACCAGACGGCGGATCAGATCTTTATTCCACTGACTGTTGGGGGAGGAATGCGGACGCTAGAAGATATGCGGCGCATGCTGCATGCCGATGCCGACAAGATCGCTATCAACTCTGCGGCGGCGCGCGACCCTTCGCTCATCACGCGGGGTGCGCGTACCTTTGGGTCCCAATGCATCGTTGTTACTATCGACGCCAAGAGCCGCGATGCCAACACGTGGGAGGTCTTTGTACATGGGAGCCGACGGGCTACTGCCAAAGATGCGGTCGCGTGGGCCCAAGAGGCCCAAGATCGTGGCGCTGGAGAGATTCTCCTTACCTCAATGGACCGCGACGGGACGCGCGACGGGTACGACCTGGACCTTCTTCAAGCCATGCATGCGTGCTTGTCGATTCCGGTTATCGCCTCTGGAGGAGCCGGCACCTTAGCGCACCTGCGCAACGCGCTGCTAATCGGGCAAGCCGATGCCGTGCTGGCGGCCTCCATCTTCCACTTTCGCGAGTACTCGATCGGCCAAGCCAAGCGCTATCTACAGCGGTACGGCATCCCCGTACGTCTGGAAGCACCCTGAATCGAACTGATTCTGGTGCCAACGCATCTGCAACAGACCTGCGATCGTATCCCAAAGGGTCCAGCAAGGTGCACGCCTACGCGATGGGCAATGGCCGCTGCTTGAATAGGAGCAGCCGCGGCAATATCGATGCTCGACATACGTTGATGGGCAGGCAGCATGCCCAGCATTCTCATACTCTCCGCAAACCTCGTGAATTATGACTCCAGACCGGCCCATCTTGGTAACCATGTTGGCCTCGATCGCGATCGTGCTCCTGCTTCTGAATCTCTCACAGATACTCACCATGCCGAGGCTCTTTCACAGCCTTCATTCCAGGCACACGGTTCATGTGCACCACTTGGCCGCAGCACTGGAGTCTCCCGTTCAAGTCCACATCATGCGTCCCATGGGCCCTCTGGAGCTTCACGTACAGAGGCCCACAACCCCAAAGGAGCAGATCACCACCGACAGATTGGGCCCTCAGACCATTTGTCCGCCGCCAGGAGGCACGCCGAAGGCCACCGTTTACTTCCGCTCGGCTGAGCTGACAGCACCCGACGCGCAGGAAGTGTACGGCCCTGACGTATCGCACTTCGTCAAGAAGATCGAAGTGATACCACCTCGGCCCAAAAAAGTAGGGGCGACCAACGTACGCACATACGCGGTCACACACGAATGACTAGAACCGGCGGAAGGTCCTGAAGGCCCGCATGGGCGACTCAATCTTCGGGCTCTCTGGCATGTCTGGCATGGCGTCATTGGCACAGAACTTGTCAAAGGCGCCCGTCAGGTCCCGCGCTATGGACTGAGCGCTGCGCCCCTCAATGTGGCGACGCTCAATGACATATACCACCTCACCGCCCTTGATCAGCGCAATGAAGGGCGAAGACGGTGGGATGCCAGCCATATGGTAACGTGCGCGCGCCGTAGCTTCCATATCCTGTCCCGCAAAAACCGTAGTATACCTGTCCGGCTGGATGGCGTGCTGGCGGGCAAGGGCTACAGCAGGACGTGCCATGGCCGCGGCACAGCCGCACACAGAGTTGACCACCAGCACCATAGTCTTGCTATCGGTGCCCTCGAAGGCCTCATCCACATCGTTGGCTGAGCGCAGCTCTTCCACACCCAGGCGGGTGAGCTCGAGGCGCATAGGCTGAAGGAGCATTTCCGGGTATGGCATCGTTCCATCGTCTGGTTCGGTCGTGGAAACCTTTATGAAGCATATTGGATCCAGCGCGGGCGCGGGCCTGGGGCTATTGGCAGTGCTGGTGGCCAGCTGTGCGACGACCGTCAACAGCACCAGCACTACCGGATCCGCGATTATAGAGAGCCGGTTGCGCACCGCTGAAGCCGAATGGCACGGCACGCGGTATCTTCCGGGCGGCACCTACCACGATGGAATTGGCCCGGTATCGTTTGTTCGGATCCTCTATGAGGAGCTGTTCAATGTTGTGCTGCCGCGCACACCGTCGACAATCGCCCACGCTGGAAAGGCCGTTGCGCACGATTCACTGTTGCCAGGCGACCTTCTCGTGTTCCGAATGTCATCTGGCCCCTTCCATGTCGGTGTTTACCTCGGACAGGGCGAATTCGCGCATGTCTCAATAGAAAAGGGGGTGACCATCGACCAGGTGGCTGCTACCGATGGCCTTGCGGCACTGGTTGCGGCCCGAAGAATACTGCTGTCGCCATTGAACGTGGCGGACGCGGACCCCACTCCACCTCGCTCGAAGCCATCGGGGCGCCCGCGTACCGGCTGGTAACCATTGCTCTGTTATGCCAACGTACCTTACCCAGGAAGCGTTCGACAAGCTGCGCCGCGACCTGCACCATGCGCGCACCGTGGAACGCGCCAACGCCTCGCGCGCCATCGGGGAGGCCCGCGCCCATGGCGACCTTAAGGAGAACGCGGAGTACCACGCGGCCAAAGATGCCCAGGGCCTCCTGGAAGCCCGCATAGCGCAGATGGAGCATACGCTGGGCGATGCCCGCGTCTTGGACGAGTCGCAGGTCGACACGTCGCATGCGCGAATCCTTTCCACGGTGCGAGTGCGCAACCGTTCAGCCCGGCGTGAGCAGTCATTCAAGCTTGTATCGACTCAGGAGGCCGATATCCGCAAAGGGTGGATATCTGTTGCCAGCCCGGTCGGGAAGGGGTTGCTCGGCACCAAGGCTGGCGATGTGGTGCGCGTGCGCGTGCCCAGCGGTACCATAGTGTTTGAGGTGCTGGAAGTGACACGCAATTCGTGATCGACCTGCGCAGTGACACGGTCACCCGCCCGACCGAGGGGATGCGGAAGGCCATGTACGAAGCGGAAGTCGGTGACGACGTCTTTGGTGAGGATCCTTCCGTCAACAAGCTGCAGGCGACAGTGGCCGCGCTCCTGGGCAAAGAGGCCGCACTCTTTGTGCCCAGCGGCCTGATGGGCAACCAGTTGGCGCTGCATGCGCTAACCCGGCCCGGCGACGAGGTGCTAGTGGAGCAGTCCAGCCACATCTTCAACCATGAGTCGGGGGCCGCGGGCGCACTGGCCCATGTGGTGCTGCATCCGCTGCAGGGACGCGACGGCCTACTTTCTGCGCGCCAGGTGGCAAACGCGATCCGTCCAGGCAACTACTGGGAGGCGCGCACACGCCTGCTGTCTCTGGAAAACACGCTTAATGCAGCAGGCGGCGTGCTGTACCCCCTCCCGACCTTGCACGCCCTGACCGGCATCGCACGCGAGCGCGGTCTGGCATGCCACCTGGACGGCGCACGGCTCTGGAACGCCAGCGCCGCCACCGGCATCGCGGAAAAGGATTATGCTGCGCCTTTTGACACGGTCACGGTCTGCCTTTCCAAGGGGCTGGGCGCTCCGGTGGGGAGCGTCTTTGCCGCCTCCGCCGCGCTGGTCAAACACGCCCATCGCGTACGCAAGATGCTGGGCGGGGGCATGCGGCAGGCAGGCATCCTGGCGGCGGCAGGCCTGTATGCGCTCCGACATCACCGACAGGACCTAGCCGAAGATCATGTCAAAGCCCGCCGCCTGGCGGCTGGGCTCCGCGCTGCCCAAGGCATCCAGGTGCCGGTGCCTCAGACGAATATTGTCATGTTTGAGCTGCTAAACCAGCAAGCCGGGCCCTTTCTGGAGTCACTGCGCGCTGCCGGGGTGGCCATGGTCCCGTTCGGGCCGCGCACAGTGCGGGCCACGATGCATCGCGACGTGTCCATAGCGGACATCGACCGCGCAATCGCGGCTGTCAGTAGGGTGATGGCCCCGGCGGGATCTATCGTACCGTGACGCGAAGCGGCGACAGTCCCGTACATCGGGCTTCTAGCACATCCCCCGGCCTGACAGGCCCCACACCCTCGGGCGTCCCCGTAAATAGGCAGTCGCCCGGCTCTAGCGTAAACACAAGGGAGCACCACGCAACAAGCTCTGCGACCGTAAACACCATGTCCCTGGTGTTCGCGTGCTGGCGCACCGCTCCATTCACCAAAAGGGTCAGCCACAGGTCCTGGACAGCGGACACCTGATCGCTCGACATGAAGCCCCCCAGCGGGGCGAAGGTGTCAAACCCCTTGGCCACCGTCCAGGGGTGGCCGCACTTTTTGGCACGGCCCTGCAGGTCCCGCGCCGTCATGTCCAGCCCCACGGCATAGGCAGAAACGTGCGAAAGCGCACGACTGACCGGGATATCTCTGCCGCGGCGACCAATAAGCGCTACAAGCTCCACCTCGTGGTGCACATCTTCGGACATAGACGGTAACACCACCGAGGATCCATGCCCGATGAGCGCGCTTCTAGGCTTTAGAAACACTACCGGCTCCTTTGGCACCGTGCTGTTCATCTCGGCCGCGTGCCGAGCATAGTTTTTTCCTATACAGATGAGCTTACCGCATGCCTCTGGGGGCGCACTTTGAGCAGCCATGGTTGTCATCGCGGGTTGAAATAAGGGGTTGCAGTGCTGCTAACAGGCGGATCCTTGCCGTCAGCCAGTCGTTCCAACGTGCTGGCGCCACAGCGCCGGTATGGTGTTCCTTACAGGAGGAGGCGACATGTACGCCATCGTAGATATAAAAGGTAAGCAGTTCCAGGTCCGCGAAAAGGACACGTTGTTTGTACCCTACGTGAGGGCATCAGAAGCCAACGACCCGCTGGTGTTTAATCGCGTGCTGCTCGTGGCAGACGGCGAAGATATCCATGTCGGCACACCTACGGTGGCCAATGCGGAAGTCCATGCCACGGTGCTTCGCCACGTCAAGGGAGACAAAATTATTGTCTTTAAAAAGAAGCGGCGGAAGCGGTACAAGGTGAAGCGCGGACACCGGCAGCGGTACACGGAAATCAGGGTGGATGCACTCTCCACCTCCACCGACGAAGATCAGTAGGATAGGATTCAGTTATGGCACACAAGAAGGGGCTCGGCTCCACCAAGAACGGGCGGGATTCCAATCCCAAGATGCTGGGCGTCAAGGTCTTTGGCGGCCAGGCGGTGCCAAGCGGCGGCATCATAATCCGACAGCGCGGAACCAAGTTTCATCCCGGATTAAACGTCGGGCGAGGCGGTGACGACACGCTGTTTGCCAAGGCACACGGCACCGTGAGGTTTACCACCACGCGCGGCAACCGGAAGCATGTCCATGTGGATCCCGTACATTAAGGGATCCTGCCGGATAGGCGTAGAGACATATAAGAAGGACTAGACCTGAGAATGTCCCATGGGCATGATGAATCGCATGCGGGAAAACACGGGCATCGTCCTGTGGATCCTCGTGCTGTCTTTTGGTGGGCTATGGGTGCTGCAGGACTCCGGCGTCTTTGACACGATCGGGGTAGACCCGCTGGGCAAAGTCATCATCGTAGACGGCGATGTGATTACGCGGGAGGAATACAATCAGCAGCTGGAGTTTCAGCTTGAGCAGATTCGGCAGAGCACCGGTTCCGCCGTAGAGCCGGAGCGGCTGGAGTTTGAGCGGGAGCGCGCATTCAACACGCTGGTGAACGACCTGATTCTGCGGCGAGAGATGGACCGGATCGGAATCACAGTCAGCACCATTGAAATCCAGGAGCTGATCACCGGAAACAACCCGCATTCCATCATCACAGCTAACTTTGCTGGCGAAGACGGCGAAGTGAACCGCGAACTGCTCCAAAGTGTCATTGACGCACCCGAACAGGAAGGTACCTGGGTCCAGATTGAGGAGTTTATCCGCCAGGACCGCCGCCGCCAAAAGTTTACGGGACTTATTGACGCCACGGTACGCGTGTCCAGCGCCGACGCCAGCGACCGGCTGTGGCTGGATGAGACAAATGCCAGCGGAGAGTTTTTCTTTCTGCGGTATGCTGCCGTAGCTGACTCACTGGTTGCACTCACCGACAGAGATGTAGAGCGATTCTACAATGAGCATCAAGAGGACTTTCAGCGGGAGCGGGTCTATACCATAGAGCTGGCTTCGTTGTCCAAGCTTCCGTCCGCGGAAGACACCACAGCGGTGATGGGCGATCTGGACCGAATGCGTTCCGGGTTTGAATCTGCGGAAGATGACTCGGCATTTGTGGCCAGTGTCGGCTCGGAAGCCCCTTGGTCGGACGCGTTTCTGGGACCGGCGGATCTGGACGCCGCCTTGGCTGAAGCACTGTTCGAAAGCACGGATCCTGTTCAGACCGGCCAAGTGCTCGGACCTGTCATAGCTGGCGGCATGCTGCAGCTCGTCAAGATTCTTGAGACGCGCCCTGCCGAAGAGACCAACGTGCGGGCCCGGCACATCCTTATCCGGGCTGCCGAAGAAGATACTGCGGCTGTAGCCGATGCCCGTACCAGTATCCAGGCCGTGCAGGACCGCTTAGATGACGGCGAGTCCTTTGTTGACCTAGCCAGGGAGCTATCCGACGATACCGGCAGCGGCGCCCAGGGAGGCGATCTAGGCTGGTTCGGTGACGGCACCATGGTGCCGGCCTTTCAGGAGGCCGCGTACGATACGCCTGTAGGCAGCGTGGCGGGCCCGGTGCAGACGCAGTTCGGGTTGCACCTGATAGAAACCACGAACCGCGCTCGCTCGGAGGTGCGGATCGCCAGGCTGGGCTTACCGATGAATGCCTCGGTGGCGACGCTTAACGCCCTAAATGAGGCGTTGGAAGATCTGAGCTATTTCGGGGAAGAGAGCGGGGACTTTGCTGGCGAAGCCAGTCGGCGGAGCATCCCGCTGCAGACAATGTCAATGGAGGCAGGGCAGACGACATTGCCGGGGCTGGGCACCAGCCGTGCGCTAGCCAAATTTCTAGAGGATACCGCCGAAGGTGACACCAGCCCCATCATTGAGCTCAATGATGTAGCCATCATGGCGCATGTGGTGGAGATCCAGGAGGAAGGCACTCGGCCGCTGGATGAGGTGGAATCTGTCGTGCGCCCGCAGGCGCTACTGCAGAAGAAGCGGGCCTATCAGCGGGAGCGGATGGAAGCCGCGTATGAGGAAGGCGGCTTTGACGGCCTAGTCCAGGCGCTGGCGCAGCAGCCCACATCGGTTGAAGGCATCTCATTAGAGACCGCCTTCATACCCGGGCTAGGTCGTGACCTCACCTTTGCAGGTACGCTGCTGGGACTGGAGGAAGGCGAGGACTCCGGCGTGGTTGAAGGGTCAAATGCGGTATTTGTGGTCCAGACCACTGCCATCAACGAGCCCGCTCTACTGGATGAGAATGCCCTCAACGCTCGCCTAGCAAGCCTTAGCGCTGAGCTGGGAGGTCAATTCTCCAACAGATGGATCGACTTTCTGCGCGAGTCCTCGGACATTGAGGACCTCCGCACGGACCTGTTGCCACTGAGTCAGTAGCCGCCACGATCACAGCTCAAACGATCCGCGGTACACGGTTTGTGCGGGTCCCTCAAGAAATAGCGGGTTAGCCACGCCAACGCTAAGTGTGCCACCAGGCATCTGCACCGTCACCGTGTCATGCAGCACCTTGCCGAGGTAACGGGCGGCCAGTGCGGCAGCCAGTGCACCTGTGCCACAGGCCAGTGTTTCTTGCTCCACGCCTTTCTCGAAGGTGCGCATGTTAAGGCTCGCGGCGCCGACCACCTGGACAAAATTGACGTTGGTGCCTTGCGGCCCGAAGGCATCGTCAAAGCGTATTGCCCGCCCCCACTCGTCGACGCGCGCGAGCGCCGCATCGTCTACAAAACACACCGCATGTTCGGTACCGGTCCATAGGAAGTGCACGCTGCCGATGGCAGACGGTACGCTACTGGCCAAGTCAGGTGCAGGCTGCCAATGCTTGGCCGAGCCCACATGCACACGCACGGGTGCTTCTGGATCTTGTGGCACATGCGCCGTGCAAAGCCCAGACGCTGTGGCTATGCAAATCGTGCCGGGGGGCATGCCGCTGCTGACGGCATAGCGCGCCAGACAGCGAGCCCCATTGCCGCACATGGTTCCTTCGGAACCGTCGGCATTGAAATATACCATCTGGAAATCCGTCCCTTGGGAAGGCGGATCACCCAACGCCAAAAGACCGTCGGCTCCGATTCCGGTCCGGCGAGCACAGATGCGGGAGGCCATCCGAGAGAGCTCGCCTCTTGAAAAGTGATAGAATCGGTTGTCGATGACGACAAAATCATTGCCGGCACCGTTCATTTTGGTAAACTCGACTACAAGCCGGCGCTTCATAGCGGTAAAAGCAGTGCGCGGAGTGCTAGCAGCTTCACGATTCACCGTTGCACCCGTTCACGTTGCCCTTGGCTAAAAAGACGCTTACGATTGACAATGTCAGTCCCCTCCTCCTGTTTGGCACCCATGATGTTCACCTCAGGCGGGTAGAAGCCGCGTTTCCTGGTACCCGGTTTTCTGCACGTGGCAACAGCGTCACGCTGCGCGGTCCGGCGCGTGCCATCCAAATGATTGAGCGCACCTTCGATGAGCTCACTTCGATTGCTGGCCGCAATGGTGTGGTCACCGAAACCGATGTGAGCGCGGTACTGTCGCTTGTTGTCAGTAGCCCCGATCATGTTAAGAGTCACATCGGTCAGATCGTGCTATACACGTCTACTGGCGGGATGGTTCGCACCAAGACACCGGGCCAGACTCGCTTTGTGCGTGCGGCGCATGAGAGCGACATCGTATTTGCGGTGGGTCCGGCTGGCACGGGTAAGACTTTTCTGGCGGTTGCACTTGCGGTAGCCTCACTCAAGCGCAAACAAGTGCGGCGCATCGTACTGTGCCGTCCCGCCGTGGAGGCTGGGGAGCGGTTGGGATTTTTGCCGGGAGATTACCGTGACAAGATCGACCCCTACCTGCGCCCGCTGTATGACGCATTGGAGCAGCTCTTACCTTCAGAGAGGCTCACCGCGCACTTGGAGTCAAACGTGATAGAGATAGCACCCTTGGCGTTTATGCGTGGCCGCACGCTCAACGGTGCATTTGTGATTCTGGACGAGGCGCAGAATGCGACCGCGATGCAGATGAAGATGTTTTTGACGCGTCTGGGCGTCGCAAGCCGCGCCATTGTGACCGGTGATGTGACGCAGATCGACCTCAGGAGCCGAGCAGACAGCGGACTAGTGGAGGCCCAGGAGATCCTAGACGGGATCGACGGGATCGACTTCGTCTATTTCAACAAGGGAGACGTCGTGCGCCACCGCTTGGTGAAGGAGATTATCGAGGCGTACGACCAACGCAATCGGCCGTAAGCTGCGCTGGGGCAGCGCCGTCCAGACATCTTGTGCTTCAGTGGCGGCGGGTGCGGCCCGCGCCCCAGCACCAACGGGCTTCAGTGATCCTGGCGCCACACGAATGCGCCATCGCGGTTGATATAGCCTGGACGACCCTCCAGCGTCACGTATGCCAGCCCATTGCGGAACGGGCGTGCGTGCTCGAATTGCGCAGCTATGAAGACCTGCCCTTCGCGGTCGATATATCCCCACAGCCCGCCCATCATCACCTGGGCCCGGCCGTCGGAAAAGTCGTTGGCCCGCTCATAGGTCGCGCGTATGACTTCTGCCCCGGTTGTGTCGATATAGCCCCAGAGGCCATCCTTTAGTACGCGCGCCAAACCATTCTCTTTTGTAAAGGAGAACATTTGGTCATAGTCCACCCGAATCGTCATGGCCCCCTCGTGGTCCATATAGCCCCACCCGTCCGCGTCGCGCACCAGTGCTAGTCCCCCGGCAAAGCTCCTCGCACTCATCAGCTCCGGCTTGATGATCCACTGCCCTGCTTTGTCGATAAAGCCCCATCGCGTGCCGACGCTGACTACAAGAAATTTCTTGGTGATTTCCACGGCCGCCAGCCCTTCAGAAAACGGCAGCGCGCGCGTAAACTGCTCCGGGATTACCAGCGTGGCACTTGAATCGATGTATCCCCATCTCGGCTCAAGCCCGGCTACGGTGCCCGGCGCACCCTTGACGGGAGCCAGTCCTTCCGAAAAATCGAGCGCGCTGCTGTATTCGTCGGGTCCAATTCGGTCCCCGGCAGCATCCACGAAAGTCCAAGCACCGCGATGTTCCACGCGGGCTAGGCCATGGGAAAATGGGAAGACATTCACAAATTGGAAACCCACCGCGGTAGACCCAGACGCATTGATGAACCCCCAGGCACCACCGAACCGTACCGCCGCCAAGCCTTCTGACGACATCTGTGCACCTTCATAGTTCGGCTCCACCACTACCGTGCCGGTCTGATCAATGAGCCCGTAACGGCTACGCTCCACAAACGGAAACAGCGCCGGCTGTGCCGCCACACTGAGCGGCAGCCACATCAGCAGAAAAAGCCAGCGTCCTTCCCTTGTTATGTGGCACATGGTGTTAAGGCCACGGTATGCGCACTATCACGTTGTCTATCAGGCGCGCTTGGCCAGCATATGCTGCCACTGCCGCCAGCACCTCCTCGTTTGGTCGAAGCTCTTGCACGGGTTGCAGGTCACATGTGCGCACCACCTCAGCATACTGAAGGCGTATGTCAGGCACCTGTAGTATGATTGAAGTCATCAATGCCTGAACTGCATGCGCGCTCCGCTCGCCAGCCACTATTGCCGCTCGCGCCGCAAAGACGCTTTTGGACAAGACGGTGCTTGCGGAGCGCTGCGAAGGTGTCAGGTAGGCGTTGCGGGAAGATAGCGCCAAACCGTCCGCTTCGCGCACGGTCTCGTGTCCGACCACATCGATATCCATCGCGAGGTCCTGCACCAAGCGCCGTACCACAAAAAGCTGCTGCGCGTCTTTGAGGCCAAACACCGCCGCGTGCGGCAGGCAGCAATTGAACAACTTCGTGACGACCGTTAGCACGCCGGTAAAGTGTCCAGGCCGATGCGGACCGCACAGGTGCTTAGCAAGGCGTGTGCTCTTAACCCAGACCTGCTGCGCCTCTTTGCCGCCTGGATACAGTTCCTCTACTGGAGGGGCAAACACCGTGTCCACCTGGGTGTGACGTTCTAGCAACGCACAATCCCTTGCCAGATCCCGCGGGTAGTGCACCAGATCTTCGCTGGCAGCAAACTGTGTGGGGTTTACGAAGATCGAGACCGTAACATGGTCGCCCAGGCTGCTTGCGGCGGATACCAGCGCAAGGTGGCCCCTGTGCAGGCTTCCCATCGTTGGCACCAGCACGAGCCTACGACCAGCACGCCGCAACGCTCTGGCTCGAGCGCGCATCGTGTCCGCCTGGCGGATCACCTCCACCCCGTTAACCTTGCCCATAATGAAGCGTATATATAAAGAAGCTACAACTGTGCACAGACAAGAGGTGATGGCTACGACGCGGACAGAACACGACTCACTAGGTCCGGTCATGGTACCGACCAACGCCCTATATGGTGCTCAGACCCAGCGCGCGGTGGATAACTTCCCGATCAGTGGACAGCGCATGCCACCGCTCTTTGTGCAGGCCTTGGGCTACATCAAGCAGGCGGCGGCCAAAGCCAACCATTCGTTGGGGCTCTTAGATGGTCCGCGGGCCTGCGCCATCATGGGGGCGGCCGGGCGGGTAGCGGCGGGCGAGCTTGCGGACCAGTTTCCGGTTGATGTGTACCAGACCGGCAGCGGCACTTCGTCCAACATGAATGTGAATGAGGTTGTTGCCCGCGTCGCCAGTGACACGTTGGGCACGACAGCCGTGCACCCCAACGATCACGTCAACATGTGCCAGTCGTCGAATGATGTCGTTCCGACGGCAATCCATTTGTCGGCTTCACTGGCATTGCGTGATGACCTAGTGCCAGCGCTAAGCAACTTGCGCGAGGCGCTCTTCGAGAAGAGTATGGTCTTCGACGATGTGATAAAGAGCGGGCGGACGCACCTGATGGATGCTACGCCCATCCGGCTAGGCCAGGAGTTTGGAGGATATGCGGCGCAGCTGTTGCATGGCATAAGGCGCGTGCGCAGCGCGATAGACGAGCTTTCTGAGGTGGCATTGGGCGGCACCGCCACGGGCAGCGGCATTAATCGCCACGAGGAGTTTCCAGAGCGGACGCTAGCCGCCATCAACGAGGCGACGGGGTTATCGCTAGTCGAAGCCGCCAACCATTTCGAGGCGCAGGCGGCCAAAGACGGGGTTGTCATGGCAAGCGGCGCCCTCAACACGGTGGCAGTGGCTCTCATGAAGGTGGCCAACGATATCCGTTTCCTTGCCAGCGGTCCCACCAGCGGTCTAGCAGAAATCACGCTTCCTGCGATCCAGCCAGGTTCGTCGATCATGCCAGGCAAGGTGAATCCGGTCTTGTGCGAAGCCATGATGATGGCATGTGCGCGCGTGATGGGTAACCACTCCACCATCACTATCGGTGCGCAGCACGGCAACTTGGAGCTCAACGTTATGATGCCGGTTATGGCGGACTGTTTGTTGCAGAGCATCGGGCTGCTGGCCGGTGCGTGTCGCGCCTTGGCTGCAGGGTGCATCACCGGCATTGAGGCGAATCGGGAACGCTGCCAGGCGCTGGTAGAGCTTAACCCTTCCATCGCCACCGCGCTCAACGCGGCTATCGGGTACGACGAGGCAGCCCGCGTGGCCAAAGAGGCCGCCAAGCGGCGTATCTCGGTGCGCACAGTGGTCCAGGAGAGGAGACTTCTTAAAGAAGGTGAGCTGGAATCCGTGCTGGATATCCGCGGCATGACCCGCCCCGGCATTCCTGGCCAGTAGATACGATTTTGCGGTGTTGGACGTTTCTTGGCACCGGCTTATACCACCAGACTGTAAATGCTGAAGATGAATATGAGGTTAACAAAGGCAGCGCTTATTCCCTGCCTAATCTTAGTTGTTGCCGCCTTTGTGGCGGGCATCCTGTTTGCCACAGCTGGCGGTAACCTGACGGGTAAGGGCGAAAGCTTCGCAACTGAAAGCGTGGCTGCGTCTATTGCGACGCCACTGGCAGCCAGTCGCACGGACCTCGAACAGACTTTTATTGACGTAGCCGAGGCGGTCAACCCGGCCGTAGTGCAGATTAGAACCAGGGCTGGGGTTGTTGAGGGAGGCGCCAACCCTCTCCGCGGTACCCCCTTTGAGCAATTCTTTGATATGCCCGATCCGCAGCAACGCGACGGGGGCATGGGCATTGGCTCTGGCCTCGTAATAGGTGAGGACGGATATATCCTGACCAACCACCATGTGGTTGCTAACGCGAAAGACATTGACATCACGCTCCTCGATGGCCGTGTCCTTCAGGCCAAGCTTGTCGGAAGCGATGACTTCTTTGACATTGCTGTGCTCAAGGTTGAGGCTGAAGGACTCAGGACTATCCCGTTCGGCACCGACGAAGACATCCGTGTAGGTCAGTGGGTGATGGCATTCGGCTCTCCGTTGTCCTCGAGCCTCAATAACACGGTTACAGCTGGCATCGTTAGCGGCCTGGGACGCGTGAGTGACCTCAACCGGGGGTCCATGCTGATCCAGACCGATGCCGTCATCAACCGAGGCAACTCCGGTGGTCCGCTGGTAGATCTACGCGGACGACTTATCGGAATCAACACGCTAATCGCCTCCCCTACGGCATACTATGCGGGCATCGGGTTCGCGGTGCCTGTAAGCACGGTCGTCAATGCCGTAGAGCAGCTCACAAATACCGGAACGGTTGAGCGCGGCTTTTTGGGAGTGACCTTTGACCGCGTTCCGCAGACGCTGGTGGAAGCAATGGACATCCCGCCCGGATCGGCACAGGTGACCGATGTCTGGCAGGGAGCAGCGGCGGAACGGGCGGGAGTGCGTGCAGGCGATATCATCACCGGCGTGGATGGAAAACAGCTGGACGACTACCAGCACCTTCTGGCCAGGATCAGCGCCAACCAGCCGGGGGACATCGTCGTGCTGGATCTGGTGCGCGATGACGCCGCGCTGCAATTTGAGGTTCGCCTCGGGGAGATACCTGAGGAGTTGGCGTCTAACAGGCCACCCATGCGCGATGTGCAGGACGAGGGAAGTACGGGATTCCAGGAGCTTGGCCTCACGCTGACGGACTTTGATCTGGAGGAGATGCGCGAACGATTCGAGGCTAGCGACGCACCAAGTTTTGAAGGGGTGCTTATCACCCAGGTGGATCCCGGCAGCGATGCTGCACAGGACGCACTGCTTCGGCGCCTTGATGTGATTACGGAAGCCAACGGGGTGTCGATTGCCAGTGTTGGAGATCTCAAGCGCGTCTACGACCGGGCCCAGGAGGGTGATACTATCAAGCTAACCGTTAAGCGGTACACTGTTCAGAGCGGCTTTTTGATGTTCCGCACAGCTTTGAGGAAGCCAGAATAGCGCCAAGAGGCTTCCTGCACCGCGCCTGACGAGGTCATTGGCGATTGCGTGCTTGGGGTGTGATCTTTGGCAGAACCCCTGTATCTTGTACGTAACACTCTTGGTGTGCATCCTGAAGGTGATCACTGAGGTGGAGAGCTTAGCAACCGAGGTTGCCTGATCCCGCATAATTCACGTCTGAGATTTGCATAAAACAGCAGCAAAGCATTGCATGGATACTTTGTTACAATACATATAACCCTGAGTGCGTCAAATTTCAACTAGAAGGGCGTTTATACGGTCCATTTCAGCGAATAAAGAGGCTTTTGCCTATTGATTTGCAGCGGGTGGTCCCAAAACAAGAGTTTGGCGTGCTTCTGCTCGCCCACTTAATTGCATTTAGGCCATAGTATAAACATAGTTTATACGTGTTTTGGGGCAGTTGGAGGGATAGTACGGATTCACCCGGTGGGTGAACGAGACGTGGCCCATTTTGGGCCCTTTTGCCCGTCCTAGCAGGCATCCACCTTCCGGGCAGAGCCCGGGATTTCTGCGCCTGGGCGAGCTTGAGAGGGGCACCAAGAGGCAGGCGGATCGGTCTGCTAGACGGCGGACATTGTCATGGCCGATTCGGCATTGCGAGTGCGGCCTGCATCGGTCGCATGCACGGCACTGGGTGCAGGATGGTTATGGGCTGTTTGCGGTGAGCCGGGAGCACCGTGCCAGGGTTATGGGTCCTGGCGACGATGGCCGAAGGGCTGCGGACCGTGGCACGCGAAGCGGCATTACGCACGATGTGACTCTCATACTTGACTTTGACAAAACTTATGGTTACCTTTGGACTGCCTCATTGTTGCAGCGTATAGGACGGTACAGCAGCCATGAGGCAGGGGGTCCCCTTACCGCTGGGCGGGCTTGCGCACACCAGCACGAGCGCGTCACGGTGCCAGAAGGACCGCTACACGTACCATCCATGATCCAGTGAGCCCATGTCCGCATCCAACACGTTGAAAACGTTCGCGTCGCACAACCGCTCGGTTAAGGTGAGTTTTGATAAGCCCGATCAGGTGACGTCCGATGCGGGCGCCTTTATTGGTCGTCGCCTGCTGGACTTGACGGGCTTGATTGCGATGCTGATGGAGGGCTTGAAGGACTCCCGCGACAAGCGCCGTGTCCGGCACTCGCTGCCTGAGCTGCTGCAGCAGGTGCTGCTGTCGTTCATGCAGGGATGGGATCGTCTGCGCTCAGCGGAAGCCTTAAAGAACGACCCCGCCTTCCGCGTGGCCTGCCGTAACCAGCGAGGTGCAAAGGTGCTAGAGGCCAAACACCGCTTAGCTTCGCAGCCGACGCTGTCACGCACTATTGACCAGCTCAGCGAAGAGCCCAAGCTCCAGCATCTGTCCGACACGGTCACCCGGCTGGGAATGGAGACGATATACACCCGCAACGGAGGCAAGCGCGTGCCGGAGCTGGTCATCGACGTGGATAGCTATCCCGTAGAAGTGTACGGGAAGCAGGAAGGCAGCGAATATAATGCGCACTATAGGCACAGGATATATTTGCCTATGGTGGCCACATGCGGGCCCACGGGGGATGTGCTGGGAGCAGAACTGCGTCCTGGCGCTATGAATGACGCAAGAGATAGCCATAAATTCATCCACCGGATTGCGAAAGCAGGGCAAAAGCACGTCGCCGAACGGATTATCGTGCGTGCCGACGCGGGCTTCAACAGCCCCAT
Source organism: Rhodothermales bacterium (assembly GCA_958296045.1). Taxonomy (GTDB): domain Bacteria; phylum Bacteroidota; class Rhodothermia; order Rhodothermales; family Bin80; genus CATQHT01. The sequence continues at coordinate 585,725 of CATQHT010000002.1, read as the reverse complement.
CACGTACGAGCGCCTCGAAGACGTGCATAATCCGATCCAAACTGGACGGGTAATCCGAGGCAAGCTGGACAGTGAATCCGATCCAAACTGGACACCCATTCCGATCCAAACTGGACGGGTAATCCGAGGTAAGCTGGACACTTGTGGAGGGCTGCTGGCGCCTGTCTCGGGGCTGAGTAGAGGCCTTTACAGGTGTGTGGTTTTGGCTGGTGGCAGTGGAGCAGTGGCGGTATCGGAGGGGATCCGTCAGCCGCTTAATATCAGGGACTCAATCACCAACCGAGTTTCTGATGTCAAACAAGCGAGTGTCTATGCGGGCGATTAGGGACGTGCTTCGGCTGCATTTCCGGGAGGGGTATAGCAATCGTAAGATTGCGAAGTGTCTGTCCGTTTCAGCCAGTACGGTGAGCGCGTATTTGGAGCGTGCAAAGCATGCGGGTCTGTCCTGGCCTCTGCCGGAGGATTTGGATGATCATGGTTTGGAGTCACGCCTGTATGCGGAGGCTTCTGTGCGCCACAAGTCTGAGCCAAGGTGGGAGGAGGTGCATCGGAAGATGTCGCGGTCGAGCATGACGCTGAAGTTGGTTTGGCAGTCCTACCGTGCAACGTATCCAGACGGCTACGGCTACAGTCGTTTCTGTGACCTATATCGTGCTTGGCGCCACCGCACGCAGGTGACCATGCATCTGCACCACAAGGCGGGTGAGAAGCTCTATGTGGACTTTGCGGGCATGACGATAAAGGTGCGTGATCAGCCGAAGCCAGCTCAGGTCTTTGTGGCCACGATGGGTTTTTCCAGTTACACGTATGCGGAGGCCACCGGAGACCAGACGCTGAGGAGCTTTATTGGCGCACATCGTCGGGCCTTTGAGTTTTTCGGTGCGGTACCGGCGGCGGTGGTGCCTGACAACTTGAAGGCGGCAGTCAAGAAGGCGCACCGTTACGATCCGGAAATCAATCCTACCTACCAGGAGATGTGCGAGCATTACGATCTGGTAGCGCTGCCGGCTCGCGCGAGAAAACCAAGGGATAAGGCCAAAGTCGAATCTGCGGTCAAAGTAGTGGAGCAGTGGATTCTGGCCGCCTTGGGTACGGTCCCTTACCTCACGCTAGATATGCTCAATGAGCGGATTGCGAAGGGGTTGGTTACCCTGAATGATACTCCTTTTCAGAAGCGCGAAGGGAGCCGTCGCAGTCAGTTTGAGGCGGTGGATTTGCCCGCGATGCGCCCTTTACCCTCGAAGCCCTTTGAGTATAGGGAGTGGAAAGTGGCCACGGTGAGCTTTGATTATCACGTGGCGGTGAACAAGCGGTTCTACAGCGTCCCGTATCGGCATGTCCGGCGCAAGGTGAATGTATGCGTGGGGGAGGCTACCGTGGAGATATACCTTGGCAACCAACGTATAGCATCTCACATGTTATGCCCCAAGGTCTACGGATGGAGCACACATCCAGAGCATATGCCTTCGAATCATCAGGAGTACGCCCAGCAGCATCGCCTGCTTGAGCGTGCCGCGCAGATCGGTCCGAACACGGAGAAGGTGGCGTTGACCATCATAGAGCGCCGCAGGCATCCTGAGCAGGGCTTCCGCTCGGTCAGGGGGCTCCTGGACCTTAAGCGCGCCTATCCGCGCGAGCACATCGAGGCGGCCTGCAAGTGGGCATTAGTGCACCAGATCTTCCGCACAAGCAGCATCGCTAATGTTCTGAAACGTGGCATTGAGCGGCTTACCCTGTACCAGGCAGAGGAGGACCCGCCCATCATGCACGACAACATCCGCGGTGCCCAGTACTACGCCGACCCCCCTGACAACAACGCTTAGTTCCATGTTGACACACCCAACGATAGAGCAGCTCGAGAAGCTTCGCTTCTATGGCATGGCCGACGCTTTGCGCGATCAGCTAAACCATCCTGGCATTGAGCAGGTGGCATTCATGGACCGCCTCGGTGAGCTGGTGGATCGCGAAGCCAACCGGCGTGAAAGCATTCGATTGAAGTCACGGCTTCGCCGCGCTCGGCTACGGCAACAGGCGTGTATGCAGGACATAGACTATCGCATGCATCGCGGACTGGACCGTCGCCTCATGCTGTATTTGGCCGGATGCGACTGGATACGCCAAAAGCAGAACGTGATCATCACCGGCCCCACCGGCGTGGGTAAGAGTTATATTGCCTGTGCGCTGGCCCACACCGCCTGCCTGAAAGGCTTTAAAGTGCGCTATTTCCGGTTGCAACGAATGCTCGAAGACGTTGCGCTGGCGCGAGCAGAGGGCCGGCTCCTGAAGCTGCTGCGTACGTTGTCGCGGCTTAGCGTGCTGGTTGTTGATAATTGGGGGCTGAAAAAACTCACCAGTGCACAGCAAGATGATCTGCTGGAAATCTTGGATGACCGACACCAGGTCAGCTCCACCATTGCTACCAGCCAGCTCCCGGTGGAACGCTGGCATCAGGCCATGGAAAATCCTACGCTCGCCGATGCTATCCTGGATCGCCTCGTCCACAACGCGCACCGCATCCAGCTGACCGGCGACTCGATGCGTAAGCAAATGGCTAACGTGAACGTGCCGGAAAACCCGGAAGACTCATCTTGATTCTAACCAGAAACTCCCAGCAACCACAAGGCATGGCAGCTTACGTCACCATCAAAACACGGCTGAACAACCTCCAGCGCGGGTGTCCAGTTTGGATCGGATTCACTGTCCAGCTTACCTCGGATTACCCGTCCAGTTTGGATCGGAATGGGTGTCCAGTTTGGATCGGAATGGGTGTCCAGTTTGGATCGGATTGGGTGCACGAATTCGTCGGATTACGCAGCATCGCCCCACTCGATGACACCGTTATTGAGCTTCGTGATTGCTCGCGCAGGGCCGAGGACCTCAAAAAGGAGCGTACTAGGCTGACCAACCAGATCCGTCAGCAGCTCTGGCGCTATTACCCGCAGTTCCTTGAACTTAAGGCAGATCTTGCTGCCGCCTGGGTCTTGGAGCTCTGGGATCGTGCGCCCACGCCTAAGCGGGCCCGCCGCATTAGGATGTCCACCGTTGTTAAACTTCTCAAAAAGCACCGTATCCGACGCTTCACAGCAAGGCAGGTCATCGACATCCTTCGGTCCAAACCTCTTACCGTACCTGAGGGAGTTACGGCGTCTGCAACCTCCTATATCGGTTCCCTCGTACGGAGGGTCGACCTGGTTAGAGAGGAGTTGACCGCGGTAGAGCAGAAGATTCAAGCCAAACTTGATTCACTCAAGGCCCGTGCCGAGCCCGCCGATGGCGAGTCCACGCCGGAAAAGCCCGATACTTTGCCGGATGCTACCATTCTCTCCTCGCTGCCGGGCGTTGGTCCCGTAGTCCTTGCCACCCTGCTTTCCGAAGCGTCTGGTGCACTGTAAGCTCGGGATTATCGAGCTCTCCGCTGCTTGTGCGGCGTTGTACCGGTTACCCGACGATCTGGAAAGAAGCGATACGTCGTCCGTCGCCGGGCTTGTCACAGCGGTCTGGTAAACGCAGTCTACCATTGGAGTAGAGTGGCCGCCCAGCGGGATCCCGTAAGCAATGCAAGGTACAGAGCCTTGCGCGCCCGCGGCCATTCACACGCCCGAGCACTGCGCACCGTAGGAGACCGATTACTGCTTGTTGCGTGTGCCATGCTGCGAAATGCCACCGTCTTTGATCCAGACCGGGTAGCGGCAGCTCACTCAAACGGATGACGCAGAAAAGGAGCCTGCATGTGGCATTCTCACATGTAGAAGATATGTCTATCATGTAATACCGTAATCAACATAACGTTATGATACACTACCGCGATCTATAAGCGGAGGCCTTGTTGCTACGTGTTCCGATGTAGCGGTCCTGTTGGATCTTCACTTATAGCAGCTAAATGGCGTGGGTCTGCATCGGCATCTCTTGGCCGAGCACCATGCATGACGCTGCCGATGTCTTTCAGCGCGGTATTTACTGGCACATAACCAATCACGGTGGCCATTACAAGCTCAACTACTTCCACCCACAAATCAATGAGTAACGGTGCACTAGGCGGCTCCCGCGCAGCACCCTTACGCCAAGGCAAAGGATACCCTGCCATCATCGAGGTCTTCGACGGCTGGTCAGACGCCAATTCGTATCTTACGAGATCACCTTCCCAGGTTCGTCATACAGCGAATAATGTGAACCACGACAGCAACGATAGACCCGCAGTCTGGCCACAGCGCGACAGCCGGCTACGAGGCCGAGTTGTCGGCGAAGGCCGATACGCTCCGTGGCTCGTTGGACGCTGCTAAGTACCAGCATGTCGTGCAGGGAATCAACTTCCTCAAGTACATCTCGGACGCCATTGAGAAGCACCGCACGCGGCTGCTAGCCAACTAGGCCGAAGGACCGCAACGAGTGCATCGCGGATAACATCTTCTGGGCACCAGCGGAGGCCCGCTGAGCACAGCTGAAGGCCGAACTCCAGCAGCCTACCATCGACCAAAACGTAAATCGGGCCATGGCAGCCAGCGAGCGGGGCAACTCGCCTCTGAAGGAGGTGCTGCCCAAACACCGTGCGTAGCCTGTGCTGGGCAAGCATCGCTTGGTCCAGTTGATCAACACGGTGTGCAACACCCATACCAGGGATGCCGTAGCCTGCTCCAAGCACATGCTCCGACTTGTGCACAAGTGCTTCCTCCCGCAATTCGCAATCACCGCGGAGAAGAGGGGTGGCGAGTTCTGCAGCCCTCGCTGCGCCCTCTGGCGGCTTATCAAAATGTTTGAGCCCTCACGGGCACTGGCCTGCGATCCCTTCTGCGGCTCTTCGTATATGCTCAAGCAGTCGGTCGGATTCGTCCGCGCCCACGCTAACGGCGATAACGCGCGGAGCGATATCTCGATTTACGGTAAGGTATCAGTATTCACGACCGGGCAGCTCACCAACGTGAACCTAGCCATCGGAGAAAAGATCGCCCACGGCGACAGCTTCCACAGCTACCTCCATTCAGACCAGAAAGCGGAAATCATTTTTGCTAACCCCCTGTTCAACATCTTGGGCTGCGGAGGCGAGCAACTGGCCGGGGGCAAGCGCTGGCTCTTCGGCGCCCCGCCGAAGGGCAACGCCAACGTCACCTGGGCTCAGCACCTAGTTGTCCACTTCATGCCAAAGGGTGGGTTGGGATTCGTGCTGACCTACACGTCCGTGTCGTCAAGTCAAGCCAGCAAAGGCAAGATTCGTAAAAACCTGATCGGGGCGGGGCTTGTGGAGTGCATGGCCGCGCTGCTGGGCCAGCTTTTCTATTTGGCCTACATTCCGGCGTGCCTGAGGATTCTGATGTGCCGGTGCAACCGGCGTGTAGGGATTCTTTTCATCCACATGAGGAAGCTTGAACGAATAGCAGATCGGACGCATCGCGCATTGATAGGCGATGAGACCGCCCTGATCGCGAACTCCTGCCACAAGCGAAGACCATAAGATTACTATTACACCGATATGCCCGGATTCTGTGAGTGCACGAAGCAGGACAATGCGAGGCGGCATGGCCATGTCCTCGCGCCGAGTCTCTTCGTCGTGGTTAAACTCCCAGAGGACGATGGCGAACCTTTCGAGGAGAAGATGATGCAATTGGTCGTGGAGTCGGGCGAACAGCGGGCCGAGGGCGCACGGCTTGATGCGGCGATTGCCGAGAACTTAATGGTATTGGGCATTGGGGATAGGGGCCATGTAAAGCCTGGAGGTTTCTTATGAACATGACCGATGCGGAGATCCGCCAGCGTTTACGACTAGGCGAGGACAGCGGCTGGGAGTTCAAGCAAATCGAATTCAGTGGCGACCGCCCGACGAGCCCCCGGCGTGAAGACCTCGCCGATGAGATGACAGCGTTCGCAAACGCGAACGGAGGCATGCTTCTTTGCGGGGTCTCCGACGGCGGACAGCTTCAGGGGATGTCTACGAAGCAGATGGCCACCGTCGACCAACTACTGGTTGAGGTAAGCACCGATGCCGTAGATCCTGTCCTCCGCATCAACGTTTATCATCGAGAGCTTGACGGAAAAGCTTTCGTACTCGTGGATGTACCTCGGGGCGATTCCGTGCACGAGCGTGCCGGTCGCGCTTTCATCCGGGTCGGCGCAACCAAACGCCGCCTTGGAGGTGACGAACGTCTGCGGCTGGCGCAAAGACGTGCTCAGAGCCGTTATCTTTGGTTCGACCGCCAGGTTGTTCCTCATACCGGATTCCACACCCTTAATGAGCGCCTGTGGGAACCACTGCTTAGTGCTACGGGAGCGACCGACCCTCGCCGGGCATTGATGAACCTAAGGCTGCTGGCGTCTGATGAATCCAACGTGGACCGAGCTACGGTCGCAGGCGTGCTACTTTGCACTGACTCTCCCAAAGATTGGCTGCAGCAAGCCAAGATCGTAGCAACCCTGTATCGTGGCAAGGATCGCGCCTCCCGCCAATTGGACGCGCAGGATATTGAAGGGCCGCTACCCGCCCAGATCGCCGATGCAGTGAAATTCGTAGTTCGCAACATGCGCGTCTCGGCACGAAAGACACCGGCCCGCGAAGATATTCCGCAATACAGCAAAACAGCGGTGTTTGAAGCAGTGGTCAACGCTGTTGTTCACCGCGACTATTCGATGTCGTCCAGGTGCATCAGACTGTCGATGTTCAAGAACCGACTGGAAATCGATTCGCCCGGTCAGCTTCCAAATGGGATGACAATAGACGGCATGGACTCGAGCCAGGCTACCCGCAACGAAGTCCTCGCTTCCGTATTCGGACGAATCCCCGTTAGCGCAGTGCCCGGGTCTAACCATCGCCAATACATGATGGAACGACGAGGGGACGGCGTCTCAATCATCCGCAAGAAGACCCGCGAGACCGCTGGCATTGAACCGGAGTACAGAGTCATCAATGAATCGAATCTAGTCTTGATCATTCCGGCCGCCAAACTCGAACTCGCACCGTCAGACGCGACGATCGCAGTGCACTCCGAGGGTGAACCCCTCGTCGGCGTCGACGTCCTGGCACTCTTTCCGAACAAGACTTGGCAACGGGCAACCACCAACGAGGCAGGTGAAGCGGAATTCGATCTGTATACGACGCACCTGCCGATGACCGTGTACGCTGCGGTACCTAGATATGGTGCTGGGCTGGCACGGGAGTGGACGCCACGCCAGGGCGGCTTATTACTGGAATTAGCTCCACTCACAGCTGGAGGCGCGGTCATATTTCCGAATGCAACTGGGAATGTCCCCGGGCTGCACGGACGGCTAAACCCGATACGCGATATCTCCGACCGAACGTACCTGTACGGCGACAACATCGCTATTGATGAGGGAAGACAGCAGCCGGTCTCTTTCCGGCTGGGTAAACCATTGAGGCTAACGGACGCGTACGGCGTCGAGATGACGATCTCCATCATTGACATCATCGGGCGGTCGGCCTTAGTGGAGTACCGACCGTTCGATCGGACCCACGATAAGTGACCGGCTCCATTTCTCGCTAAGGCGCAGCTAGATCCTGGGAGCACCTGATCGAGGGATATCGACTCGATGCGGCAATCTATTGCCTATTCCAATCAACTGCGCCACCAATTCCGGCTTCAAGCGCGCCACCCTAAGTCTTGCTTCAGGGGCAAGAAATCGGCTTATTCACACATGTGCATGTGTCATGGCTGATTGAAGGGTTTGAAACTCCGCGGGGCGTCCGTTTTGCGCAGGGATTCACCCTTGAGTGAGATGCGGTGCGCATTGTGAACCAGTCGGTCAAGAATGGGGGTGGGCCAAGGTAGAATCTTCCATGGAGTCGTGCCACTGTTCCACAGGGACCTAGCTCTGCCCTTTCTTAAAGATCATCGCGACCTCGGCTCCATCGCACCCCTTCGGGACCTCCACTTCACCTCGCTGTGGGAACGCAAGTTGGCCGCTGTTGATTTCCATCACCAGATTCGCATAATAAAGACCAAGCCCCATGCCGTCGGGTTTGCGTGTGAAGAACGGATATACAATGTCCGCAGGGGTGTCCTGGACCCCTCCTCCACTGTCGGCCACGACAAGAGCCGGTCCGTATTCAAAGCCGTGAAATGCACCCACGAACAAGTGCCTGTCCGCCGCGTGATCGTTGGAAGATTCCGGCCATCTCGCACGGATCCAATATAGCGCGTTGTCGATCACGTTGTTCAGGGCTCCCAGAACGAGGTTGAACCTGAATCGGGATTCGAAGTCACCCTCGCCATCCAACAATGGACTATCAAAGCGGATGCGGTGGTATCGGAACCGCGAGACATTGAATCGGTGCGCCGCCCCCACGAGTCTGCTAACGTTGTGGTATCGTTTGCTGTCTCGTCGCAACAGTGTGGTGAATCCGTCCAGAACTCGCATCAATTCCTGGGCCTGGCGGGCAGCGTCTTCCAAGTCCTTATCCTCGACGATGACCCAATGCAATACGCGAACACCTCGTTCGACTTCGTGGAATACAACAGCGTGGTTAAGACCTGACATACCGGGAACAAGCCGCGTCTCCTGCATCTCAATATACTTCTGTTCAATCATCGCGATGTACGGTTCAAATGCCTCCCTGGCACCCTGGTTATTCAGAGTTTACCGTAGCTCCCGGATGGGCTTTTCGATTCGAGGCGCATCGGGGTCCGACGCCTTTTCGAGGCGCTGCCTAACCCTCTTCTTATCAATTCACCTTTCCGCCTCCATCACCCCAAGCGCCCCCAGCTCAATTTTGCGTAAACGCGCACACGCATCATTCTCGACGAACCCCTCCCGGTTGATCTTCTCCACCAAATCGACGGACGACGGTTGAGGACGGTCCGCTGTTTACGAGCGCCCTTGATACGGTGGCATTCGACCAGCGCGTAGCTGGTGGCCTTGGCACCTGATTTAAGGATGCGTGTCTTGGCGCGGATGTACATGCGTGTGTGCGTGCAGGTATCGGGTGCCCATGCGTCAATATACGGCTTAGAAGCGAAATAGTTCTGGACAACTCCACTACATTGGATACTTTGAGAAATAAAGAGGTATCAACGCCATATGGATCATAGGTACAACACATACTTTGAGGCCACATTGCCACAAATTAAGCCCGAAGTCGCTGCGCATGGGACGAATTTGACAAACCGTGGGTTACGTCCTGCAGCATGGATAAGGGCTTCTACTCTGCGAAGAATCGCGACGCCTTGGATGAGCTGCTGGACTTGAACGTCATGCCCAAGCCTGGTTACCGCAATGCGAAACAATGCGAGCGGGAGTCTCATCCCGATTTCGTCAAGGTGCGTCTACAGCATCCTGCAATCGAGTCCGCCATCAACAACCTGCAGCAGCGGGGGATGGGGCTCATACGTACCCACGGAAAGGAGGGCTTCGATCGGTAGGTAGAGCTGGCGGTGCTGGCGGCAAACATTCACCGACTAGGCAAAGTGGTCAGAAAAAAAGAAGCGAAACGACGAGCCTGGCACGCCGCTCGCGCGAAGGCCACTTAAGGCTCGCCCGCTCTAGCTTCGGCTGAGCCCGTCTTTTTCTGTGTCCGACAAGCCCGCGACGGGTAAGCTGTATCCACTCTGCGCCGCCAGGAGTTAACGAAGCCCGGTTGAGGGTCAGAAATGGCCGCGCAGCGCTTCTGTTACCCTTCCCATCGCTCAGACTAGCGTTCCTATCGGGCCCCCAGTGTGCCCCCGACCTTGCTCCAGCCAGGCAGACGCCCAAAATACCCTATTCTCTGACAAGCACTAGGTATATTCCGCCGTCTAACTGTACTAGTGCCAGTCGGAGGCGCGAATTCGCCCTTCGCGGAAGCTTTTTCTGCCGCTTCACACTGCCCGCGCAGGATCTGCGTTTGGGCGCATGTTACTTGACTGGGTGATTCCTAGGAAGACAATTGCTGTCACTGTTTTGCTGGCTGTGGGTCCGCTGTATGCAGCGCCTGGGCAGAACTACGCTTCTATGCAAGATACGCAGGGCAGGTCCTTCAGTGTGGTGGTAGACCCCGCGACCGGTGGTGCACTCCGCGTCTTCGCTCCGTCGGTACATCTGAGCGATCATGGCATCGATCACGAGCATCTCCACGCACAGGCAATTGACCGCCCTACTGGCCAGTTGCTTGACAGCTTTCGTCCCATTCTCACGCTGGACGCCCGCCAAGTGCAACTGCAACGCGCCGACACGGATGGTGAGATGTGGTTTGTATCCTATCGGCAGATACACCAGGGTGTACCAGTAGAATGGACTGAGATCGGATACAGCATCAGCCCAGATGGTGAGGTGATCTCGCTGGGCGGCCGTTCTTACCCGAGGGTAGAAGTTATCACTGTCCCAACCCTCTCATCGATGGAAGCAATCGACTTAGCAAAGCAGGCCTTCAACGAACATATCGCCAAGGTACGTGACGACGCGGAGCTGATTATTCTCCCCGTGCATGCGGGAATCATCTCGTTTCAATTGGTTTGGAAAGTGGGGCTGTTTTCGTCACGTCCGCTCCGTTACGTTAACTACTATATTGATGCACACCGTGGGGATGTCGTGCGAACTATCAACAAGCTGACATGAGAGGATCCCAGGGAAGTTGTCTGCGTCACACTGGTTTCAAAACGAATGCCATGCGCCTGATAGTTGCTATTCTGATTAGTGCCCTCGGCCTTCCTATTGCCGTGGTAGCGCAACCGTCGCCGCTAACCATTTCTATAAAGAGTGGAGCTATGCTGCCCATTCCGCGAGAGTGGCCTCATATGTTTCCAAAGCTTTCCCAGCACGCGTTTTATGCGGAGGTACAGCTCGAAAAGGAGCTGGTCACCGTTCTTAGCAGTAGCGAGCCAGTAAATAGAGACATCGCTATCAGTGGTGCATTCTATGTCGGCTATTGGAGTGGCGGCCAAGGCAAGAAAGTTCGCCCGTATCGGTGCTTCGCTATCCCTTGCTCTAGAACTCTACACACCTACAATAGTTTTATGGCCGGTGCGCGAGTCTTCTTGAACCCATCACCCGTGCCCCTGAAGTTCGTCAACCCTTTTATTGGGCTGTCATATCATCTCGTGAATGCTACTTACGTGGGCAGCACCGGCTGCTGTGGTACGGGGTCACCGGACTTTCCACGCAGAGATTTCCGATATGTGTACGGAGCCGTTGAAGTGGGAGGGCGTCTAACTGTACCCGTGGGAGGCCGCGTAGCCGTTACTTTCGAGGCTCAAAGGTACGTCCGATATTTCCAAAGGTACGCCCGATATTTCCACGATCCCACCACGAAGCGGGCCACAGGTCAGAAATCAGTGACACTGGGATTGTCTTTATTACTCTGACACAGAAAATGAGTCTATGTTTCGCAGGACTGGGCAGCCGTAGCCTCTTTCCCGAATCCGCCTTGTACACCAATGGGAGCCTGTGAACGGAAGCGTGAGACTGGCCAGGGTTTGGTTGCGTGGCCCGTTGGTAGAGGGGCGTAATCGTGGTGCGGGAGGGTGTTTTCGAGGGTAGCGCCGAGGTGAGAGCGACATTCCGCCCGTCAGCGTCCAACGACAATGAGAATTGAGGTTGGCGAGGAGGAGGAGGATATCCAACTACCCTCCAGTCACATACATTACGTGTGCACAGGTTCATTCTCAAACTGATACCACTACAATGACATCTGATAGGTTATTATTTCGCCAGCCCTTAGGACTACCGACCACCGCAGAACCCCCACCAGCAGACCCTCGCCCGGTGGCAAAGCCAAACAGCAACGGCACCGCCGAAGGAGATACCGAGAAGGACGGCAAGCAGAAGAAGCCTGCGCTCATATACCCAGCGCTCATGTATGTGCGCAGATTCAGGGAAAACGTGCTCAAGGTAGGGGGACGCCAAGCTAGATATGCACGGCAGCTGACCTTCTATCTGGGCGAGTCCGCTAGGGCACTGTAGGAGACCTTCTGGGAAAATTCCTGGAAGCTGCGCTGGTGGAGTCTGCCCAGACGGTGCTGAGATGCAACCGCCCGGCTTCCTGACAACGTTAACGCACCTCCCCAGAGGCGACCAACCAGAGCCCAGCGCTAAGCTACTCCCGCGCGACATTAATACGCCCCGCTGAGCGGCAAAAAAGACACCCTGAGCGCGGCACGCATCCCCAGAAAGCGCGCTCTCACCCCACGACTAGGCCCCCAGCAATGGGTCATACCCCTGCCTCCCAGGCATTCCCCCTCAACGGCCGCCCACAACCTCCCGCTTATGAATAATGCGGGTTTAAATAACGGGTGACACACACAAACTAGCGAAGACGCGGCTCGTCCAGCGATTCATCCAATAACAGCTTTCCAGGCAAAGGTGAGATCACAGCGCGACCTGCAGGCAGTAACAAAAGCATCGCCAAGGGCACGCAACAGAACCAGACGCACCGTGCCAGCGCGTACCTTCTTGTCATATCGCATTGCCTGAGAAAGACGGTCATCGCTCGCGGTCAGGCGGTGGCGAACAGGGATCCGGCTCACCAACGCCGCAGCGTGGCGCGCGTCAAATTCGGGAGCATACCGGAGCGACAACGCCAGCGCGGCACGCATCCCCAGAGCGACGGCCTCTCCATGCGTAAAGCGCCCATACCCCTCCACGCGCTCAATCGCATGACCAAACGTGTGTCCGAAATTCAACAGCTCTCGGCGCTCTTCCTCCCTTTCGTCTGCCGCCACGATCTCCGCCTTGATGCAAGCCGCCTGCATCACCATGGACGCCACAATCGCAGGTTCACGCACCATCACTTTATGCCACTGCGATTCCAGAAAGCTCGCGAGCGCAGGATCCGCAATAAGTGCATGCTTGACCACCTCAGAAAGACCGCTGGCCCACTCCAGCTTCGGAAGGGTTGCTAGGACCGATGTGTCCGCTAAGACAAGGCGCGGCTGGTGGAAAGCCCCAACAAGGTTTTTGCCCACCCCATGGTTGATGCCCGTCTTGCCGCCTATAGCGCTGTCCACCTGTGCAATGAGGCTGGTAGGCACCTGAACCACTGGCAGGCCGCGCAGCATGGTCGCCGCCGCGAAGCCCGCCAGATCGCCTATGACGCCACCACCAAGCGCAATAACCGGCGTTCTGCGGTCTATGCCTGCAGGCAGCACTTTATCGTAGATGTGATTAAGTGATGCCGCCGCCTTTGTCGCCTCGCCGGGCGGTAACACGAGGATGTGCGTATCCCAGCCCTGAAGCGCCCGCAGGCTCGCCGGCAGCCAGCGATCGGACACGTTGGCATCCGTGACGAGGATGCAGCGCCCCCGCCTGAGGCCACACTCCTCCATGAGCGACCCTAAGGCGGCCAGTGGCGCAAACCAGATCGGATAACCACGCCCACCACCCAATTCCACCGTGATGCATTCGTTGAGCATCGCCATGAGAATTCGAACGACAGGCCGCGCACTCCGTTCAGCCTTTGGCGTACCTTTCCCTTGCATTCGTTTTTCTCCCTGCCGCCATGTACCGAATTGCTACACTGTCGTGCACCCTGCTGCTGTGCATACCTGCTGCGACCCATGCCCAGGAAAGCCCGACCAACATCCTTCTTATCCTGGCGGATGACCTTGGCTACGGTGACCTATCCAGTTACGGTGCTACCGACTTAGCGACTCCGGTGCTTGACAGCCTGGCTAATGCTGGCATGCGTTTTACACAGTTCTATGCCAACTCGCCGGTGTGCTCTCCCACTCGAGCAGCGCTGCTGTCAGGGCGGTACCCACCTATGGCCGGAGTGCCGGGAGTTATCCGCACACGAGCGCGAGACAGCTGGGGCGCGCTTGCCCCCGACATCCTGCTGCTGCCCGCCATGCTGCGCCGCGCCGGGTACCACACCGCTATGGTCGGCAAATGGCACCTCGGGCTGTATGCGCCGGATCGGCCACACGATCGTGGCTTCGACCTTTTTCACGGCTTTCTGGGCGACATGATGGACGACTACTACCATCATCGCCGCCACGGCATCAACTATATGCGCCTCAACGATGCCGTCATCAACCCCAAAGGGCATGCCACCGATCTGTTTTCGAGTTGGGCATCGGAGTACATTAGCAGCCGCACTGAGTCTTCTGCTCCCTGGTTTCTATACTTAGCGTACAACGCGCCCCATACGCCCATCCAGCCGCCTGAGGACTGGGTGGAGCGCGTGCAGGCACGAGAACCCGGCATAGCAGAGGACCGCGCCCGCCTTGTGGCCCTTATCGAACAGATGGATCATGGAATCGGCCAAGTGCTTACCACGCTAAGACGCAGCGGATTTGAAGACAACACGCTGGTGATCTTTGTCAGCGATAACGGCGGACAGCTGAACGTGGGCGCCAATAACGGACCGCTGCGCGATAGTAAAGGGTCCTTGTATGAAGGTGGCATCCGTGTCCCGGCCATTGCGTCATGGCCAGGCAAGATTGGCGCCAACACGGCAACCAACTACGCTGGGCTTACGATGGATCTCTACCCCACCCTACTTGAGGCAGCCGGCGTACCCGTGACACATCATATCGAAGGCATAAGCCTCTTACCGACGCTACAGGGCGAAGCCCAAGACTGGGAGGATCGGCACTTGTTCTTTTCGCGACGGGAAGGTAACCTCCGCTACAACGGCAAGACGGTCGAGGCTGTCCGCCATGGAGCCTGGAAGCTATTGCAGAACAGCCCGTTCACTCCGCTTGCGCTATACAACCTGGACCAGGATCCACAGGAACAGCACGACCTCAGCCAAGATCATCCAGACATGTTCCGGCGCCTGGCTGCAGCGCTCCGCAGATACATCCAACAGGCTGGACAGGTCCCGTGGCAACGGGCGCACTGAGGCCAGCCTGCGCCGGTTCAATGATTCACCCAGTCCCTACCTTGGTCAAACCTCACTCCCGATATTCCGTGTTCATCATGTACCATCTCGTTCCCTTGCTGGTCGCCCTTTCACTCTTGGGCTCCTACCACTCCGACGACGTCACTTTTAGTGTATCCCGCCTGTTTACTGACGGTGCAGTCCTGCAGCGGGACATGCCTGTACCGGTGTGGGGCACGGCAGCACCAGGCACGCACGTGACCGTTGCGCTCGATGGTGTTTCACATCCCGCTGTAGCAGACAGCGATGGCTCCTGGCATGCGGTCCTGGGAACTCGCAGCGCGGGAGGTCCCTATGTGCTGACCGTCTCCACACCCGATACCATGCATCAGGCGCAAGACCTGTGGTTTGGCGATGTGTGGGTAGCATCCGGTCAGTCCAACATGGAGTGGCCTGTGCACGCATCCATGGACGCAGCATCGGAAATCCGCGCCGCCAGCGACCCAAAGCTGCGGCACTACAAGGTGCCACGCACATGGGCCCACCAACCCTCGGCTACCCTTGCCGGCGGCGAATGGCACGTCACGGATTCCACCACGGTCGGAGCGTTTTCAGCTGTCGGATACTACTTCGCCAGAGAACTAAGAGAAACCCAAGAGGTGCCGATCGGCATATTGAACACCTCCTGGGGCGGCAGCCGCATTGAAGCATGGCTGGATATTCATGCGCAGATGGAAGACAGTGCGGCCGTCGCTGCCGCCATGACCGCACGCGAGGTGCGTAATGACTCGCTAGCCCAACTGTTCGAAGCCTCACGCAATGCGCCTGGCACCGCCGATCCCGGCATGGATGGCGAAGTCGCCATCTGGGCCGATCCCGAGATGGATGACACGGACTGGGCCGACATGCCTGCACCGGCACTCTTCGAGGCCCATGGCTTCGAAGGACTAAGCGGGTATGTATGGTACCGCGGTAAGCTGACCTTGAGCGAAGCCCAGGCCAGCGCGGCGACGCTGAAGCTCAGCATGATCGATGACCGGGACCAGACCTGGGTAAACGGCACCCTGGTAGGCAGCACAGACCGCTTCCGGCTGCCCCGCACGTATGAGATTGCCGAAGGCGTACTCCAGGCAGGTGAAAACACCATAGTGATCCGCGTTCGCGACACCGGCGGCAACGGCGGCATCACCGAAAGTGACCACCCCTTCCATCTGGAAACGACCGATGGCGTGATGGCGCTGCCTTCTATGTGGAAGTTTCGGGTAGGTGAGTACTTCGTGGACGCAGGTGACGCCCCAAACCACATGCCGACTTTGCTTTACAACAAGATGGTGCACCCGATCCTAGCGTACCCGGTCACGGGGTTTATCTGGTACCAAGGCGAATCCAACGCATCCAACCCAACCGACGCATACCAGTACCGCGAACAGTTTCAGAATCTGATACTGCGATGGCGTGAGCTGTTTGGCCGAGCGGATGCTCCCTTACTTTTCGTCTCGCTGGCCAACTTCCGCCAGGCGTTGCCCGATCCAGCCCCAAGCATGTGGGCTCTACTGAGAGAATCCCAGTCCGCAGCGCTATCGCTACCTAACGTCGGTCAGGCAGTCACGATCGATATAGGCGAAGCCAACGACATTCATCCGCGCAACAAGCAAGAGGTCGGCCGGCGCCTAGCGCTAGCGGCGCGCCACCTTGCCTATGGCGAAGACCTCGTGTACTCTGGACCCACCTACGCCAGCCACACAATCGAGGGCAGCGAGGTTCATATAGCGTTCAATCATGTCGGTGCAGGCTTGGAATCATCAACGGATACCCTGGGCGGATTTGCCATTGCCGCTGCGGACAGTGTATTTGTCTGGGCCGACGCTCGCATCAAGGGTGCGACGGTCGTGGTTTCCAGTGCAGCAGTCCCAGCCCCTGTTGCCGTCCGGTATGCCTGGGCGGACAATCCCGTCACGGCCAGCCTCTACAATGCGGATGGCCTGCCCGCGGCCCCGTTCCGAACCGATGATGGTTCCCACTAATGGTAAAGCGGACCTGGGAGCCCTTCTGGAATATGATGGGCGACCGATGAGCCGATCAAGGGCTGCGTAAGCGTTCTCCAGATACACGAACAGAAATGCCATGGCACAATTGGGAGTCATATCTGTTGCAACTCTGAGGGATTCGTCCGCGGCACGATTGTTCAACACACGCCAGGATGCGCGCTTTTTTGTATGTCGTCAGCGCGTTGCTGCTCCTTGGCGTTCTGCTGTTTGTTGTCGCGACACGTACAGAAATTGGTCGTAACGCACTGGGCCGCCAGCTGGAGGCAAGATTCGCCTCTGCTTATCACGGTGAACTTGCGATAGGAAGAATACGAGGTAACCTGCGCCAGCAGGTGTTTCTGAGCGATGTGCGGCTATATGACGAATTGGGCCGCCTGTGGCTGTCGGTGGATTCGGTGGTCGCCACGCCCCACTGGAAGGCACTGTTCAGCCGCCAGTTCAGGCTGAACCGCGTGAGGGTGCTGGGCCCGGTACTGACCATCCACGAGGATCCGGGGTTCAATAGCTTCCTGCGCCGACGCTCAGCTTCTGCAGTTCAGGCATGGACGTTCGATTCTGCCGGACTGGTGATCGAAGACGGGGCGATAAATGCCGCTTCTACAAAGGCGCGCGGCCCATTCTGGGCGCAAGCGCTGCGCGAGGTCAGCCTGTCTGATTTGTCGGCACGCGCGGAAATTGAAACAGGACCCAACGTCCAGCATCTGAAGGTTGTTGCGCTCTCGGCATTCATTGCCGAAAAGGAGCTGCCGATCCACAGCCTCAACCTGCAACTTGATGCCACGGAAGATTCAATCCGTGTCGGCCACTTGGATCTGCGGCTAGGTGCAACACACATCCTATGTGAACGCGCTGCAGTACGTCGCAACGCTGACGCTGGGCTGGATGACTGGCAGGCCGTGCTCAGTGAATCTGAGGTGGATTTGGCGGAACTTCGGTGGCTTTTGCCCTGGAAGGCTCCCGAGGAACGGATTCTAATCGCGGCTCGACTAAGTAGCAGCGGCGGCACGGTAAGGGTCGAAGATGCATCGCTGGGCTGGAGAGACTCCCGTGTGCTTGGCCACACCACGGTGCGTCGTTTTGCGGATTCTCTGCAGCTTACGTTGGACCTGCTCCCCTCAGTGATCGATATCGCGGATCTAGAGAGCCTGCTACCAGAAGAGGCAGCACCGTCGTGGGTCTTGACCAGCAGCCCCATTCAGTTGACCGTCGGCGCCTCAGGCGCCTGGCGCGATAGCGTCCTGCACCTTGAAGCTGCAGCCAGTGGCCAGGCACTGAGCGGCGCCTTTGAACTGGGCGCATCGCTTCAGGGAAGTGCCAACGCTGGCTGGGTATACGAATTCGCGATAGACGCCGACTCGCTCGCGATCCCGCCCGCTGGCGCGCTATTGACCGGAGCTACCCGGATCGCGGGCTCGGGCACCGCCTGGGACAATCTGGACGCCTCGATGACCAGCGTCCTGGGCCCATCCCGGGTTGGGGGGCACCAAATAGACAGCCTCACCGCGACAGCAACTATTGCCCACGGAAGAGAACTACAGGCAACGGTATACGCCCGTCGCGGACGCCAGTCCGCACACGTAACAGCGCAGGCGACCTTACCGCTACAGGATGCGCGCTTTGTGGCGGAGCTCCGCACCGCCCACCTCGATATAGGGCCCCTCGTAGCACGCGATTCCGTAGAAACCGCTATCACGGGCACCTTTACCGCGACTGGCCAAGGGTTGCACTGGAAAACCCTTGAAGGGGTCGCCACCGCACAGATCGACCATGCGGATCTCCGGGCTGGATCGCGCCGATGGTCCATACCCGAGCACCAGTTGACCGTGCGTGCCAACCCGCCCGGCACAGGAGCGCCTCGCCTGATTATCGATGGCGATCTCGCCCAGGCCACTCTGCGGGCCAATGCGCAGCTGCCGGTACTGAAGGCCCTTGCGGCTACCTATGCCGCAGCAGTGCGCGAATCATTGGGACGTCAACGCATGAAGCAATGGGCAAACGCAGGACAGCAACCCGACATTCCACCACCGGCATGGCCGCCTCAGAGTGTGACGAGGTCCCGAACCGGCGCCCGGCAGGCACTCAGGGCTGCAGGTATACAGCGTGCTAGCGTTTCGCTGGACCTGGGGATCGCCCGGGCTGACTGGGTGGGAGCCTATCTGGCAACCGTAGCCGGCCTCCCCTACCCTTTGGCGCAGACCATGGGCGACGCCACCGCGAGTGACCACTTGGCTCGGCTCTCTGTTGATGCGGACGCAGACGCTATAGCTGTTGCTGGCTCGTGGTCTGACGCAAGCACAGCAGGCCTGGAGCTCGAACTGACAGCGGCCATGGAGGCGCCCCTGGAAACGAGTCTCGAAGGCAGTGTGATGGTGCAGATTCCTGACTATGAAGCGCACGGCATCACGATAGATTCGCCGCGTGCGATTGCGCGATTTGCACATGGCCAGGTTGCAACTCTATTGCGCACGGGCGCAGACGAACGCTTCGGACCAGCGCAGCTGGATCTGACGCTTACCATCCTTGATGACCGATACCGTGTCACGCTGGACAGCGGCACGGTGGATATCGCTGGCCAGCGATGGCATCTTGCACCTGGACAGGTTGCGGATCTTTATTGGGATGCTGTCGACTTCAGCGGACTGGCTACAACCGGAACGGACCTGCATGTGCAACACGTACGAGTGGACGGCCTGGCAACTTCGGGCGCTGACAGTGAGCGACGCGTAGCAGCAAGCTTCGAGGGGTTCAGCCTGGAGCAGCTTTCAGAAGTTCTGGAATGGCGCCACACCCTGGGCGGCACCCTGGACGGCGCGCTTACATGGTCGTCAAAGACTGGTGTGGCAGGGCTCGTAATTGTCGATACCCTGCGCATCGGTAACCATGTAGCAGGAGGCCTGCGCGCCACGAGCCAACTGAATGCAGGGGCCGAAGACGTAGACCTTACTGTGAGCCTGTCGCCGCTGCACGGCCCCGGAATCAGGCAAAACAACATCGTTATTGCGGGCACTATGCGACCGTCCGTTAGCAGCGACTCTGGGAGACTGAACCTTGCAGTGGACATCAGAAGGCTGGATGCCCTGTTTATTGAAGAGCTGATTCCAGCTACCAGGGATGCGCGCGGACTGATCACCGGAAGCGGTGCCGTGCGGGGTACCATTTCGCAACCGGTATTCGCAGCCGACCTTGAAATCCCCTTTCTGCGCTTTGAGCTTCCAAAACAGAACCTTCTATTGGAGGCTGATGGCCATGCAGCGGTAGATCGGCGCGGCGTCCATTTCGAACGCCTAGCTGTACGCGACTCCACAGGAGGCTTGGCCGACATTGACGGTTGGCTGCTGTTTAATGACTATCGCTTTCTTTCCTTTAACGCTAAGGGTGAGTTTCGCGATTTTCAGGTCATGAACGTGCCCCACTACTCGCGCGACCTCGACTGGTATGGAGTCGTGTGGGCTTCTGGCAATGTAACGTTGACCGGACCGCTGGACAATGCCGTGCTCAGTTCCAGCAATATCACGACCAGCCCCAGGAGCGAATTCAACTTTCCGATTCGCGCCCGTCGCAACGCGATCGACCCTGGCTTTATCACCTACCGTGAGCCTGGAGCGAATCCGTCTGAGCTACCCAGTGAGACGCGGCGCACCAGCATCTTGGCCCCGCGGCCAGCGACAGAGCGCGA
The DNA here is from genome assembly GCA_958296045.1 of Rhodothermales bacterium. Taxonomy (GTDB): domain Bacteria; phylum Bacteroidota; class Rhodothermia; order Rhodothermales; family Bin80; genus CATQHT01. Next base: position 565,264 of record CATQHT010000002.1, on the reverse strand, counting down.
ATTCGGCGCAGGTCTCAATGTGGACCTGTATGTCACAGCTCCCGAAGGCTCAACCATCCGGCTGGTGATTGATCCGTTGCTGGGCGATGTCATCACCGGGCGAGGCACAGCCCGAGTTCATCTGCTGCTTCGCGAAGGTGTGATGCGCACGCACGGCAGCTTTGGTGTGACGTCAGGAGACTACCTGTTCACAGCCGGCGAATTGTTCGCCCGCCGCTTTCTCATACAGGAGGGAACGATTCGCTGGACAGGCGATCCGCTCGATCCGCAGTTGGACTTTCAGGCGGAGTACCGTACGCGGGCTTCCCGCAGCGGACTGCCTGAAGATATAGGCGGCACACTGAATTCCAGCCTGCCGCTCATCGTTGACCTGGATATCGCTGGAGTGCTCAACGCGGTCGAGGTGGACCTCAGCATCGCGCTGGACCAGCGCAACGATGCTATCAGCGACGCACCGCTCCTGGAGGCCTACCTGAATCAGCCAGACCGTACCGCGCAGCATGCTACCAGCGTGCTGCTTACCAACTCATTCCTTCTTTCGGCGGAGGGTACGCGCACCGAGATGCTCACGGGATCGGCATTGAACAGTGTTTCTCAGCTGGCGACGGGACATATCAACCGATACCTGAGCCATGTGCTGCCAAACGCTGACTTCGCGCTTGGGCTAGTAAGCGACGAGACAGCAGAGGACCTGGACATCTCCGCGGGCGTTGCGCTCACGCTGCTCGATGAGCGCCTCCTGATTCGCGGCTACGGAGTCTATCGCGGCCACCAAGTGGATCAGCCCACCAACCAGGGGCTCGAGGGTGAGTTTGTGGTTGAGCTCCGCCTGAACCCAAACGTATCGGTGGACCTGTTTTACCGAAGGGAGGGCGATGCTTTAAGCGAAAGCGTGATCACCAGCGAGACCGGCGTAGGGCTCAACTACCGTACCCAGTTCGATTCGTGGCGCACCCTGTGGAGCAGGGTTATCGGGTCCAGCGCCGCGGAGCCTGCCGACACCGTGGCCTTGCCGAAGCAGTGAGACCTGCCGCACGACAAGACAGAAAACAGAAAAGGCCCCGGGGGTTACAGCCACCCAGGGCCCAAGGAGTACTGGTGCCGCGAACCTCGCGAGGTGTCAGGAAGGCGCGTCGGTTGCTGCCGTATGCGCCAGGTAGAAGTCGTTCAGCACGCTGGCTACCACCAGGCGCCCCGCGTCATACTCTTCTGGCGTCGTGTTACGGGTTACGAAGTCTTGCGCCCGGGAGGTGCCTATCGCCTGCAGCGCTGCTAGAGCCAGCCGCTGGTTGGTGGCCATCTTGGAGTGCTGGTAGACCTCTCGTATGGCAGAAACACTGCCGGAAAGGTCCACCTTATCGCGATACAGCGTTGCGAATACGATGGCATTCTTGAGCGTCTGCGTCTTAATATCCTCCTGGCCATCTACGAGTGACGCCTTAATCTGGGTGGCTACCAAGCTCCAGCGAATCTCCTCTGGCACCGGTGCAGGCTCCGAATCCTGGGCAAAGACCGGAACGGCGAGAAGCGCGATAAGAACAGAAGTGATGAGGGGTTTCATGGGTCGTCAGGGTTTGACTGTGAAGGTTTAGTCCGTTGTGGAAGCGCTTTACGAATCTGTGGAAGGCGGGTTACAGCCTAGATGCATCTGAGCCAACTTTTTCGATGACGGCATCAGCGGATTTGGTCACCCAGGCACTGTGCGCAGCTGACCCGGCGCTTGCTCAACTTATCAGACGCATCGGTCCACTGCGCCTGACCACCTTTGCGAATCACAGCCCGTTCCAGGCCCTAATGCACGCTGTGGTAGCGCAGCAGGTCTCAAAGCAGGCGGCCATGAGCGTGCGCGAACGGCTCTATGCAACATTACGCGAGGAAGGTATTCCTACCGCAGCGGAGGTTGCCCAAGCCAGCGAGGTGCAGCTTGCTTCCGCAGGCATCTCACGACGAAAGGCCGCCACGCTGATCACCCTGGCTTCTGCGGCGGTCCACGGCCGGCTTCTGGATCGGAACACGCTCAGAGCGATGGACGACACAGCCATCCGCAAGAGGTTGACGGCATTCAACGGCATCGGCCCCTGGACCGTGGATATGCTCCTAATTTTTTACCTAGCGCGTCCCGACATCTTTCCAGCATCGGACTTGGCGGTGCGTCGCGGCTTCAAGATTGCCTTCAGCCTCGACCGGATGCCCGAGCCTCGTGCCTTGCGGGCCCGCGCGGAACTCTGGAGGCCTTACCGATCGGCGGCGGCATGGTACCTGTGGCGCGCCAATGAGCTACCAGGGCGCCGCACGTCGATCCACAGCAACGGCGGTGCCACAGCTGACACCGGGTGGTGATCAGTGGCGCCGCCCCGCTCATGCGGCATGATGTCACTCCGTTGCACTGCCAACAGCCACCATCTGCACATCTACCACATCCGCGCCAGCCCTATCGTCACAAACCACGGGCCCGTGCACCTCTGGCACGTCAGGTCAATCCGCGAAGGGCTGCCCAGCACCTCGGCTAAAGATAGGGTCACCTCATGGTGGACACCTTCAGCACCCGGCCAGACGCGAGGGTGGGCCGCACCCCGCGTAATTTCGGTGCGTTGCTCTACCAGACCGTGCAGGCCCGCCACATCATACGGCACGGTTCTAAGGTCGTGCTCCCAGAATACACCCAACACATGCCCCTCCGCCCATGGCGCACCGCAAACCGCCCTGAGTGTACGGTGCGTAGCCACGGGTCCGTAAACAGCTTAGACCACCACGCGTCCCTGAGGGGAGTACCCAAAAGACCGGATCGCAGACGTATGAACGCGCCAATTGCCGTAAGACAGCCGCATATTTCCCCATTCCGGCCCCGCGCGGGGCACAGGTCAGGCCAGCCAACAGCCACGAGGCTGAGCCAAGTAACGAAGTTGGGTTGACATTCAAGCGCCGATTGCCAAAACTGGCGGCGCCAGAAACGCAATCTGCAAAAGGCTCGGGCTGTAAAGAACCGCGATGAAACCGATGAAGGCAGCCCACAATCCAGCTCTGGGGGCAACGAAAGATCGCAGATGGTTTGGCCTTGGAATCTGCGACTATCCGTAAACGAGAAGTGGTAATGCAAGAGCGCATCTGGATGCCCGGGTCCAATGACTCCAGCCCCCGAATGCGAACCATCTCCTTAGAGAAGTCCGGTGGAACGGTCTTTATCCCAAGAGCTCCTGATAGAAGGTGGGAGTAGCCCACCACGAACGAACACACTCTTCGCAGCCCGCGCAGCGCATCCCGGTAGAGGTCAAAAACATGTGCTGCTACCAGGAGGATTGCGTGGTCCGGCTCCAATGCGATCCGCGCATAGCCCCGACCGCCGGGTCCTCTCCTCAGGTGGGCTCACACCAGCTCTTGTGGCAAACAACTCGGCGCATCAGATTTTCTGCGAACTCGTCTCTGGCAATCAGCACCTCCTCCATCTGGTAGATCACCTCGGGAAGAGCTACGGCGATGCTTCGCGCATTGCTGGGGCCAACCTCCACGCGGACGGTTTCGTATCCAAGGTGTTGGGCCAGAAGCACCACGGATAACGCCTGCACCAAGATCTCGAACGGACCGGCGCTGTTGCTTATGGTGCCCTGCTGCTGACCCTCGACGACTGTAGGCGCAGCGGCCAGCGGATGCAGCGTTGCGGCATCCCGCATCGTTGCGGTAATGTCCATCTGTGCCCAGGCCAACCTTCCCACCGGCAACAGCAAGGCCCAGAACGCTGCCGCTAGGCTCTCTTGTAACCTGTTATCACCCAAGGCAGCCACATTACCGCTGAAGCTGCGCGCCCATGCACCGGCTGTAACAGATCCGCGCAAGCACGCACACGACCCACGTACGTCGTCCATACCATGGCACGGCGGGTCCAACATGCTCGACGGTGACGTTGGTGGCAATCTATTCGGGTCCGTCAGTAACCACCTTGCGCGGACATCCGCCGGATCGCAACCCGCCAAGCACAGCATGTTGGACAGTCTACCCCCGTCAGCCGGTATCAGAATGGACTGTAGGCACCTAGGCCCATGCGAACGGAGCTACGCCCCAGGCCAGCCGCCACATCCAACCGCAGCCATCCCATGATCCCCGCCAGCGAAAAGCCGAGCTCATGATAGATGCCCCGCGTCCCTAACCGGCGGATCGCGTCTGCGTCCGCATCGGGAAAGTCCACATCGGGCAGCCATGTCGTTGCATGGCCACCAAACAAGATGATGCTATAACCTCCCTTGACCAGACTCCGAAGTTTCAGCATCTCAAAGGGCATGGTGCGGAAGTTGTGCGCCCAAAAGAACGCAATCATGTCGTCACCTTCAAATGGCCGTCCTCCGACACTACGGAGCATCCCAGGCCCCGCATAGGATCCAACGCTGCTGTCGACCATGAAGGCGCGCTGCAGTGGGAGTGCGCTGCTTCCATAGCCCGCCTTGAATCGCAAATCCAGAATGGCTGGCAACAGACGCCGGCGGCCAATTGTGGGCTGACGCCAGGTGGCATCCACCTCGTACCGCCAAAAATCGTAGTCCGACGCTGGCAGGCTGAATTCCGCAGTGACGTTCAGGGCCCGGTTTCCTCTCGATCCAGCCAGAAACGCGCGGCTGCCGATGGCCACCGTGGCTGTCAGCGACTCCAGATGCCCGGCCTTTATGGCCGGGTTTCCCTGAAGCGGCGGCCTAGCTCTCCCCCTTCGCCTATTAATCGACTTGACAACACCGTTTGTGTCCGTTACCTTACGGGCATGCAGGGGCCACTTGGGACCTTGGAAACGCTTCGCAGTGCCGTGCCGGAGGTGTCGGCTACGGTAGCGGCGCACCGTGATAAGAGTCGGCGTGCACTCGCGGGTATAGTGTGCGAGCAATTCCGTTTGGTCGATGCATGTGGCAAGAAGCGGCTGGTGGGCTGAATGAAGACCCTTAGGGCTCCCCTTCGAGTATCAATCGACTTGACAACCACGTTTGTGTCCGTTACCTTACGGGCATGCAGGGGCCACTCGGGATCTTGGAAACGCTTCGCAGAGCCGTGCCGGAGGTGTCGGCTACGGTAGCGGCGCATCGTGATAAGAGTCGGCGTGCGCTCGCGGGTATGGTGTGCGAGCAATTCCGCTTGGTCGATGCACGTGGCGAGAAGCGGCTGGCGGGCTGCATGAAGGCCCTTAGGGTGCTGCATTCTGAAGAGCAGATTGCTTTACCCCCTCCACAGGTGAAGCTTCAAATCGCCAAGCCACGGCTATTGGGTAAACCGGTACCAGAGGCGGTGGACGTTCCGGCTGATGTGCGCGAGATCGAGGATTTCGAGATCGTCCGAGTAGACAGCGCACAAGATCGCGCCATCTGGAATACGCTCATGGACGAAGAGCATCCGCGGGGGGTGACCACCTTTGCGGGAGCACAAATGCGCTACCTAATTAAGAGCGCCCACGGTTATCTGGGGGCGGTCGGTTTCTCTGCCGCTGCGCTTTATCTCAAGGCGCGGGACCGGTGGATGGCCTGGAGTCATGAGCAGCGCAGCGGCCATCTTAAGCGCGTAGTGAACCTGAGTCGTTTTCTGATTCGTCCAAGTGTTCGGTGCAAGAATCTGGCGAGCTTCGTGCTGGGTCGCGTGTTTCGGCGATTGTCCTCCGACTTCATGGCCCGGTATAAGTATGTACCTTACGTGGTAGAGACCTTCGTGTGTCCACGTTACGAGGGTACGTGTTTCAAGGCAGCAGGCTTCCAATACTTAGGTCTCACCCAGGGGCGCGGTCGGCATGCACCGAGCGGCGTGGGAAAGCGTTCACGGAAGAAGGTATTCGCCTATGAACTGGATCCTGCGTGGCGCGATCGTCTGGGCGTACCGCATGTGGAATTGCGACCCCGGCTGGAGGTGGGCGCTGGGCTGGCGAGCGACTCTTGGGCGGAACAGGAATTCGGCGGTGCAGCGTTGGGCCATATTCGGCGCACCGCCCGTCTGGTAAAGAGCGCGGCACTAGTAGCAAAGACGATGGGAAAGCCCGTAACCACGGTTCCTAACCGAGACTTAGCTGCTGTAAGGGGATATTGGCGATTCATCGAGAAGGCCGATAGGTTCGGCATCACACCTGCGAAGATACTGGCGCCGCACCGGCAGCGGACCATTGAGCGGATGCGCACCCAGAAAACGGTGCTGTGCGTGCAGGATGGTACAGACATTAGTTACAGCACACGTCCGCAGTGCGACGGATTGGAAGTAATCGGTAGTAACCAGACCAAGGCACAGGCGCGCGGCGTACATCTGCACGCGACCCTGGCGTTGAACGACGAGGGATTGCCCTTGGGAGTATTACGGTGTTCGTACAGAAAAGAGGAAGGGCAAACCACGACGCATCAATGGATTGACGGGCTTCGCGACATAGATGAGGCTGCACAGACGCTGCCGCGCAAGACGCGCGTGCTTAGCGTGATGGACCGGGAAGCGGATGCATTCGAGATCTTTGCGGCGCAGCGCACTTTGAAGCGGACCGATGTGCTGATTCGGGCCAAACACGATCGGAATCTGGGTAAGAACCATGATCGCCTGTTTAAAGCCATGCGCCGTGGACCTGCTGCCGGTGTGCTGGAGCTCTTGGTAGAGCGTCTGAGTCTTCGGGCGAAGTCTGGTCGGATCACGCACAAGGGCCGTCCGAAGCGCAATGCACGCATGGAGGTGCGTTTTCGCCAAGTGAGGCTGCCAGCAACAGGCGGGTCTGCCGAAGATCCCGTGAAGGTCTCCGCGGTCCACGTTCGTGAGATAGCACCGCCCAAAGGTGCAGATCGGATTGAGTGGTTTCTGCTAACCACCGTGGAGGTTACCTCACTACAGGAGGCAGAGCAGATACTGGAATACTACACCCTGCGCTGGCGCGTGGAGGACACCTTTCGGGTACTCAAGACGGGTTGCCGCGTCGAAAAGCTGCGTATGCAGCAGGCAGAGAACCTGCACCGGGTAATAACGCTGTATATCGTCACGTCCTGGCGGCTCATGCTCATGACGCTGTTGGGGCGTGTAACTGCCAGCATGGACGCGGAAGTGATTTTCACGGACGCGGAGATGTATATGTTGCGGGTCTATGCCCGCAATTACGACCTTCCCGAACTTAAGGACCTCGCCTCGGGAATTTTGTTGATGGCGATGATGGGCGGCTACATGAACCGAAAGCACGACCCGCCGCCGGGGCACGAAATCATGTGGCGTGGGTACGCAAGTCTGCAGATGCGCGCCATAGCCTACGAAGAACTCGGAGCGATTTACGACCTTGTGGAGCGCCAGCCACCATAGCGCATGGCGTAGGCTCGGCAATCTCAACGGTTTCGCTCACCGCACGCTCCGCAAGGTGCATGCCCGCAAAGCGAGGGGAATATACGCGCCCGTCGCGGTCGGCGCATACACCCTTAACTCACGCTCGCTACGCGAATAGCCTTGACCCTTCGCATCTACCACTTAGAATAGCGTAACATTCACCTCCAGCGTGAAGCTCCGGCCTCCCGCTACGAGGGCTATGCTATTCTTGTCGGGTAACCGCGTGGTGAAGGGCCAAACTCTGCCCGCCCTATGCACCTTGAGGGCTCGTTGTCAAGCTGCTTGAGTGATTACCGGGTAGGCCTAGCTAACAGGTCGTAGCTTGTAGTCATGGGCAGCGCCCGATGGTCTTCGCTCCTGTACGTGCCCTCAAGGCGCATGTCCAGCCGGGACAGATTGAGCCCAGCCGTCAGCTCCCACCCTTCATTGTGGTAATAGTCGAAGTGGTCTTCGCGCCCAGAGAGCATCACCAGCCCGTTATACAGTGGCGGAATCTTACTTTTTTCTCCGTAGCGGCGCGCGGTACGACTTCCTGCACGACCCCTGAGGAACACCGAGTTGGTGCCCTCGGACTCTACCCCCGCGGTAACATGCCAGGTCCATTGATCTTGCCCCGTCAGACCAGACGCCCATCCTCCGCCTCCCCCGACGGTCACGCGGGACCCCAGGTCCGCTGCCAGACCTAACCCCAGGTGAGCTCCATCTACCCTGTTATACCAGATGCCAGGACGTAACAGATTCGAGAATAAGGCTCGCCTTCCATTGTCCGAACTGTCTGTTTCAGCGCGACCACTCCCCGGTCCTTCTCCGTACCGTTGCATCAATCGACCCAGCAAGCCCCCAGGCGTGAACGTCTCCACTAGGTCGTCACCAATATCTGGATTGTCATAAGCAGCCTGCTCTTCAGACGTCAGCGGAACCACCAGTCCAGGCTCGCCAAAAACTTCGCCCGATTCCACCGCAGCCGAGTCGACCACTATAGGCTTATCGTCTGCAAAGAGATCTTCTGGAATCGTTGTGTTGATCCGGTAGTCAGAAAAACGAGCCACATGACTGATGTTGAATCGGGGATACGTCAGTATGCCTGGCATGCTCACCTTTGCCACGATAGCGCTCTGAAAGTCCACTGGCATCCAGTACTCGCCGCCAAAAGAAGAGAATTGTTGGCGATACGTGACATCATACTCCTGTATAGGCTGAGGAAACAGAAACGACTCGCCGGGAGTCAGCTCCGCGCTTATCATTGCAAACGCGCTGTCCAGCACGGACACCCGGCCCTCAAAGGCGCTAGCAAGCCGGTTGCGTGGCGCCACCTGGATATCGTATACCGTAAGGCCGTCCAACACGCGCGTACCTTCCAGCATAAAACGGTATGTGCCTAGCGCATCTGGATGTGTTACACCAACCAAGTTGTGACCGGCGATAAAGATATTGTCGTCGTACAGGTTGGCCACCGTCTGGGCCACCGGCATCACCGCATCGGACGCCCATGGGTTGGAAGTGGAACGGTTGCCCGTGATGCGCTCTTTCATGCCGCGGTCGCGATCCCAGAACGCCGTGGAGGCCGACTCGCTTACCCAGACGATGCTGCTATCACCGGACAGACTGAACCGGCTGTATGCTTGGGCCTCATAGGTGCGAAGCCCACCGCGCCACACCCGTTTTCGCGCAATCACCTCGCGCATGATGTTGACAGCGGGGTTTGCGCCGGTTACCGTGAGCGCCGCCATCTCGACAGGCAACGGCAACAGGCTGAAATTCTGCAGGACAGGGTCAACAGCGGTCAACGTCCGCGTAGCCGTCTCATAGCCGATAAAGCGCACCACGAGCGTCACCGGCACCGCGTCCACCCTCAACTCATACAGACCTTCTTCACTCGTGATCGTGCCGCGATACGTGCCCAGTACCTGCACAGTCGCGCTGGGTAGCGATTCTTCGCTTACCGCGTCCGTCACTGCACCGCGGAATACCTGCGCCAAGGACTGCGGGACTATAAGAAGCAACGGGACCAGCCATAGCGCGCATTTTCTCATATGTCCTAAGAAGCCTATCATCTGATTGGGCGTGCGCCATGCATCTTGCGGGACCTCGCTCCTGTTCAGAACTTGTAGGCCCCGCAATTACTTATCTGCCGCTGAGAGGATTTCCGCCACGAGGCGGTCGGCCTCATAGATGTGCTCCAACGCTTCTAGGATGCCGCGGCTGTCAACGGAGACGGCGCGCGCGGTCCTGTCGGAGAAGATGTACACGTTGGGCAAAGACTCGATGTTGCCATCGAAGATAAGCCCGACCACCTCCAGCTCCTGATTCAAGAGCGGCGACCCCGAATTGCCTCCGGTGATGTCATTGGTGCTGACCAGGTTGACTGGTACAGAGAGATCAAACGAGTCTGGTGGTGTGAGCCAACGATCCGGCAGGTCCCATTCAGTGCTGATGGCACGATAGGCGTAGTAATGGTCGTACAGACCGAAAAACGTGGTGAAGGCCGGAGCCCGTGTGCCGTTGTATTCGTACCCTCGCACGACCCCGTCGGCCAGACGAAGCGATCCAGACGCGTCTGGCGCCACATCGGACCCGTTGAGCATAAATTTAAGTTGCGCCAGCGAAGACTCCAGCAGCACTTCTCGGTTTTCGAAGCTCTGCGCCTGGCCCTGGGCGGTCAGCACCAGCGGCGCTAGCACCTCAATCACGGGAACGCTAGCGTCGCCACTGTTCAGATAGCTGCCCGCCAGAAGCGAGTCAAGGCCGGTGGTATCCACTAAAGCGGTCGCGTCGACAAGCTTCCCCGCCACACTGTCGGTCGGCAACCCTCCGGTGATCCGGCGGAAAGAGGGATCCCCCTCGCCAAGCGCCTCCTTGAGGTCATCGAGGCGAAGCGCGATGAGGGCCTCTTCCGCCTCCGGTGGCAGGCTTTCGAAAGACATCGCTTCCTTGCGGATATCTCTGAGCTCTTCGGGGGGCGTATAGCCGCGGCGTTTCAACGTCGCATAGTAGTAGGCGTACAGCGCGCGTGTCAGGACGCGTGACCCTAGCGATGTGCCAAAGAAGGCAAAGGCTCGGGCCCGGGCGATCTCTGACCGCTTTGAAATCTGCAGTTCCTCCAGGTCCCGGAACAGGCTTCCGTACAGCTCCGTCAGGGAATCAGACGCGGCGATGGCGGCCTGCATGCGCAACTGATCCGCGGCGCGGCGTCGGATCAGCTCCCCATCCAACAGGCCTGCCTGCTGCCCGTTGAGTGCTTTCAGGCTGTTCAGGAGCGCGAAGTACGCATTGCCAGCCACATCATATTCCTTAAACGGTGCCAGCACATCCGCGCGTGCCTCCAGCCATTCGATCTGGAGCGGCAGCGCGTAGTCCCGCTCGTGCTCCAGGCTGGCTACAGCTCCCAGACGGCTAGTGGAACCGGGATTGCCGACCACAAAGACCAGCTCCCCGATCGCGGCGCCACCCGCACTCCACCGGAAATAGTCGTCGGTAGCCAGTGGCTGGCCATCGGTACCGTAGACACGAAAAAACGCGATATCCAAAGCATAGCGCGGAAACGTGAAGTTGTCCGCATCACCGCCGAAGTAGCCGAGTCGTTTTTCGGGTGCCATCACCAGGCGCACATCCCGCAGCCGGCGCAGCGTGTATGCCGCGTACTTGCCTCCGCTGAACAACTCCACCACCTCAACGCGCAGGGTGGAATCCTCTAAGGCCAATGCCGCTGTCCTTCTGCGGCTTATCTCCGCGGCGCGCTGCGCCCGCACCCGGGAGCGTTCGTCGTCACCGCGAACCCTGCGACTGGCGGCATGCACGCTGGAAGTCACATCCTGGATGGCCATCAGCTGTTCGACAAACAGGTCCGGCACCCGGCGCTCGTCCTCCGTGGTGGCGGCATAGAAGCCATCACGCAGCAGACCTTCCTCGGCCTGGTCCACCCTTGTGATACTCTCGCGTGCGCAGTGGTGATTGGTCATCACCAGTCCGCGCTGGGACACAAAGGATGCCGAACAGTTGCGCCCGAAGCGAAGCGCTCCCCGCATCGCCGCTGCCAGCCACGCAGAGTCCGGGCTGAAGCCAAACTGCTCGGCCAGGTATGCCAGCGGCGGGTCATCAAAGGTCCACATCTTGCCGCCGTCAAAACGGCCGCGCATCGCAGCAAGCGCAGTGGTATCGATGGGTATGGCCTGGCCGCCACGCTCGGCTACTGGAGCGGCTTCGGGAAGGTCGGTGCGTTCGGCGCGCTGGGTTACCACGGCCACCTCCTGAGCGGCTCCGCAGCCCGCTAAGAGCAGAAGCGCAAGCACCAAAAGCCAACTATTCGACATAATCGTCCAGCCCTTCCAGGTCGAGCTCCGCCACCAATGCGGCAGCCTGATACACCGAGCGCAACACCTCAAAGATGCCGGGCCCCACAACGCCGATACAACGGGTGTCGCTCTTAACAGATGTGACATCGAACGACACGGCCAGAACCTCCAGGTCCGTGTTGACCAGCGGAGCCCCGTCCGCCACACATGGCGTAGTGGAAGCCACGTTTAGCTGCGCCGACAGATCCATCACCGCCACCTGCGCATGCCAGGATGCAGGCACCTCCCATGCGGTTCCGGACCCATGTGCATAGTGCAGATCGAACAACCCAAACAGCGTCGTATAGGGGGGTGCCCACGTTCCGTTGTAGGGCATGCCACGGGCATGCCCGAACCCGATGTGTGGACCGGGCCTATCTAAGCTAATGCTGTAAAGTGCCTCACCCGGAAGTACGCCTGCGCCGCTTAGCGGAAGGTACGACTCTGTCAGCACCGGGTGACCGTCATAGTCGTACACGCGCAGAAACCCGACTCCCAAACTGAACCGCGGATAGGTGCCTTTATCCGACTCGCCTCCGAGCCAGGCAACGCTTCGCTCTGGAAGCATCACCACACGCACATCTTCGTAGCGGCGGAACGTGTACGTCAGGTAGGTTGTGCTGTCTGCGGCTAGGCGCACCTCCGTCACCATCAGACCGTCGTTCGATCTCCATACTGAGTCTGCTGGCATCGACCCATTGGCACGCCGCACCTGCAGCAGCCGATCCGCCACCAGCAATGGTACACGCCGCTCATCCATCAGGTCCGGTGCATAAAAGCCCGCTTCCATCGGCACATGCTCCACGCGCCAAGCACTGCGCACATTGCGCCGAGCACATGCGTAACTGGTAACCAGCAATCCGGTGGAGGACACAAATGTCGCCGTACAGCCTCCCAGGCGCACAGCTCCCTGCTGAAGGTGTTCCACCCAGATGCTGTCCAGACGTACCGGGGATTCCAGTCCCAGCTGCCATCGGGCAGGCTCCTGCTGCGCGGACGCTGGCACTAGGAACAGCAGCATGGACACCATAAGCAGGACTGGCCCAGCGCCGTAGCGGGCGACATGCCCGCGATAGAGTGGAACAAAAGGTAAGGCAAGGGAATAGAGCGGCACGAGCCGGAGTGGCGGAATGGTAGACGCGCAGGTCTTAGGAACCTGTGCCTTGCATGGCGTGTGGGTTCGAATCCCACCTCCGGCACCGGCTGCTCCTGTCAGCGAATGAATCATACCCGCTAGGTATCGGGGCAGGGGTCCGCGACAAACTTCATCGAAAGTGAATTGACGCAGTGGCGTGTATTCTTGTTGGTGAACCGCTCGCCGACAAACACATGTCCTAGGTGGCCGTCGCACCGTGTACAGATAATCTCAGTGCGGCGCTGATCGGCATCGGGCTTCCGGGTTACCGCGCCTGCGATCTCCTCATCGAAGCTGGGCCATCCGCATCCAGACTTGAATTTGGCTTCTGAGCGGTACAGTGGCGCATTGCACGCCCTGCACAGGTACGTGCCCGACTCGTAGTGGTCATTGTACTTGCCGGTGAACGGACGCTCTGTACCCTTGTGGAGCAGGATGTACTGCTCCTGTCTCGTCAGCAGATTGCGTGTCGCCATGGCCCAATATGGCATCGTCTAAGTCGTGGTACCGGAAAATGGCGTTCAGGTTGCCACCGCTATGGCGCGCGCACCATGGGATCGGGAACCTTGAACCGGTAGCCCAGCCGCTGCCGAAGCCAGTCATTCCTTACATATTTGTCCGGGATGGCGGAATCAAATTCAATCGCTGGCGGCGGATTGCCAAGCCAGCGCGCGGCCTGCGTATAGAAGGCCGCTTTGGTCGGGTGGCTGTCGGCAACCACGTTATAGGTGCCTGCTGCTGCTTCCAGGTTCTCGGCCACCAGTACGGTTACCGCGACAGCATCGTCACGGTGTACGAGATTGACGTGTGCTGCGCCATTGGCGATGCAGCGCATGAACCTGCCCGGGGTGCGCGCATAGCCGTAAAGACCGCCAAAGCGGAGCACGGTTGTCGTGAAGTCACCGCGCGCGGTGAGCAACGATTCCGCGTGCCTGAGAGCACGCCCGGAAGGTGTTCGTGGCGGCGCTAGGCTCTTTTCATCAACCACCCCTTCCCCATAGACGCTGGTGGAGCTGGCAAAGATCAGGTGGGACGTGTTGGCCATCCGGACCAGGATCTCACGCATGGCTGCTGGCAGAAACGTCTCGACATCAGAGCGTCGCCTGCCTGGAGGAAAGTTGACCAGGATGGTGGGAGAGCTGAAGAAGTCTACTAGTGCCCGGCCCTGCAGCGTCGGCGTCAGCTCCAGAAGAAAAGGATCTATACCAGCGTCAAGCAGCACGCGCAGCCTTTGCACACGAGTGGTTGAGCCACGCACCCGCCACCCCTTTGCAAGAAGGGCGCGGGCCACGGGCAGCCCCAGATACCCGCATCCCAATATGCTGATGGTCTTCTGTGCCATGAGGATGTCTGTGAAACAGGCTAGATGGCGCAGTGTTACAGCAGTCCCTTCTTCGTGCTCCACCACCGTGCTGCGCATGCGACCCCTGGCTCCGGCCATAAAAACTGTCTGGCGCATTAAGATCGTTCTTTTCTGGTGCTTCCTGCTGATGGTGGCCTTGGTGATAGATATTGCTGGGATAGCCAAGGCCGACCGCGCCATTCCTCTGGGAGTCATTTCTGGCACCACGGTGCTGATTGGCGGATTGCTCGCTACGTTATTGCCGGTCCTGCGTCACCGTTTCTGGCGCTACGAGCTGCGCACAGAAGAGCTGGCCTTGACGCGTGGCATATGGAATCGGGTGCACACGGTCGTTCCGCTACGTCGTATACAACACCTTGATGTTTCGCAGGATGTCATCGAGCGCAACTTCAGCTTGGGTCGCCTCATAGTCCACACGGCCGGTACCCAGGGCAGCAGTGTTGTGGTGCCAGGACTTGAATTTGAAGAGGCAGAGCGGCTGCGCAGCGAGGTAAAGCACGCCATCAATGAGTATGCCGTCTGAGGGCGTCTTGCGGCGCCTGCATCCGCTGACGTTGCTGCTACGCTTCGCTAAGAGCATCCCCGCGCTTGCGATAGCCATACTGTCCTCCACGGCTGCAGTCCCGGATGGGCAACAGCGGTTTCAGAACTTCATCATGTTGGGATTGTCCGCCGCGTATGCATTTGTGGCGGTACCGTTGATCATTGCGCACTTTCTGAAATTCAGTTATCGCATCACACCGCGCGAAATCATTATCCGCAGCGGCGTTTTTCGGCGCCGCAAGCGCAACATTCCGCTAGAGCGCATCCAGAACGTAGCTATTGAGCGCAGCCTGCTCCCCCGTCTGGCGGGTTTGTCAAGTGTAAAGATTATGACGGCTGGCAGTGCAGAGGCAGAGGGTGTGCTGGAATACACCAGCCAGAGCGTTGCACTGGATATACGTGATTTGGTCCGCAAGGGGTCTCAGGTCATACAGCCGGACGTGGCTTTTTCGGACACTGAGCCCGCGACTGGACAGCTGCTGGTTGATATGCCGCTGCGACGCGTATTCCTGGCCGGGGCCTTTCGGTTTTCGCTGGTGTATATCGCCATCATCTTTTCCGCAGTAGCGTACGCGCAACAGTTCAACAGCACCGTAGAACAGGCAGTGATGGATTGGTTGCTCAGTAACGGGGGCACAAACCTGGTGATGGATGTTCCCAAAATGTGGGGCATTGCTGTTTTCGCCGTTGTGCTAGCCATTGTGCTGGCGTGGATCAGCGGGATAGTCGCGACGGTGGTACGCTTTTACAGGTACCGATTGCGGCGCATGGAGGACAAGCTCGTGCGCAGCCACGGACTTCTCACGTTACAGGAGGCCACCATCCCGCTGAAGCGCATCCAAGCGCTTATCGTACGGTCCAACCCCCTGATGCGTGCCTTCGGGTGGTTCAGGATCGAGCTGCAGACTATCGGATATGACGTGTCACGCCGCGGCGGCAACATGGCGATACCCCTGGCGCGCCTTGACGAGATTGCGCAGGTAGGACCGCGCATCCGGCCTTTTGAACTACCGGAGTCCTATGAGCATGTCTCACCTTTGGCCATCAGGCGCACGTTTCTTCGGTACGTTCGGGCACTTATCGTGGTGCTATTGCCGTTGGGGCTCTGGCTGGGGAGTGCAGCACTGTGGGGACTCAGCACTCTGCCACTCTTGGGTGTTATGGCATGGCTTCAGTACCGCAATCACGGATACGTGGTGGGTGCGGACACCGTGTATATCCGACACGGCGTCTTTAAGCAGAAGATCTGGGTTGTACCTTTTGAGCGTCTGCAGACGTTTCGTGTCAATGGCACATGGTTTCAGCGGCGATTGGGGCTGTGTACGGTGACGCCTGACACGGCGGGTGCTGGAGTCCTCCGTTATCCGCGCGTGGTGGATCTTCCTACAAAGGCTGCGGATACGTTGTTGGAGGCGCTTTATGCTGGGCTGCGTGCCAGCATCGCGGGCTCGGGCACGTGATGTTTCGCTACTTGGACACGTTTCGCGTGCAGCCATAAGGCACTGCCAGCAGGCGACAAAGCTCGGTGATGCCGTTTCGCAGTCGACGACTCTGTTCCGGGCGACTTTGTCGGTTATATTTATAAGGCACACGTACAGACAATTCCAAGTCAGATACAGCATGTCGCTAAGTCACGACAAGAATCATCTAGCGGATCTCGAAGCTAACCAGCGCCGAGCGGCTTCGGATCAGCTGGCAGATGCCTTTCGGCAATACGATACCGGCCTGAAGTACGAGGGCGGCAACGGCGTTCCGCTGAATAGTAAGGAAGCCGCCCGCTGGTACAAGAAGTCGGCAATACAGGGTCACGCGCCCGCCCAGTACAGGCTGGGTTCCATGTATGAGTCGGGCAGTGGCGTGGCTAGAGACACCGTGGAGGCATTAAGGTGGTACCACCGGGCGGCACGGCAGCAGTACGCACCCGCCCAGTACAGGCTGGGCCGTTGTTATGAAGTCGGCAGAGGCGTTCGAAGCGACGAGGTCGAAGCAGCCGCGTGGTTTAGGCGGTCAGCTGAAAATGGCTACGCTAAAGCGCAGTATCACTACGGGCAACTGTTGGTGTCCGACCGGGACGCGCTCGTAGACCGAAGTGAGGCAATAAAGTGGTGGCGGCTGGCTGCTCAGCAGGGCCATCTGCGCAGTCAGACCCGACTGGGTGAGACATACCTGTTTGGCCGAGAGGTGCCCAAAGACGCGGTTGAAGGAACCAAGTGGATACGATTAGCTGCCCAGCAGGGATGTGCAAAGAGTCAGGGGCAACTGGGCAGGATTTATGACAGAGGCTGGGGCGTGCCCAGGGATTGGGACAAGGCCGTGAAGTGGTACCGGCGGGCTGCCGACCAGGAGAATCCATGGGGCCAGTTCAACTTGGCGTACATGTATGCATTAGGCAGAGGCGTTCGCAAGGACGCTCAGGAGGCGGTTAAATGGTATCGCCGATCGGCGGAGCAGGGGTTTTTGCCTGCTCAGTGCAATCTGGCGAACATGTATTCCGCAGGCAAAGGCGTGGAAAAAAATCAGGATGAGGCAGTCAGGTGGTTTCGGGAGGCAGCTAACAAGGGGTACCCGCGCGCTCAGTGTGCCCTTGGCCATCTATATGAACATGGCAAAGGCGTTCCGAAGGATAAGGACGAGGCCTTTTACTGGTATCGCCTCTCGGCTGAGCGGCGCTATGCGCCGGGCCAGTGCAATCTGGGTACCATGTATGCTAGGGGCAAAGGGGTAGCTCGGGACGAGGCCAAGGCCGTGAAGTGGTACCGTCTGGCGGCTTCTAAGGGGTACGCCCGTGGCCAGTGCAAGCTTGGCAGGATGTACGCGGATGGTAGGGGCGTAGCTCAAGACAAAACTCGGGCAGCGGAGCTGTACAAGCAGTCGGCCAAGCGTGGATACGCGCCGGCTCAGTGCAATCTGGGCAACTTGTACGCCTTGGGCGAGGGGGTGACCAAGAACGAGGGAAAGGCGGTCAAGTGGTACCGCCGCTCCGCGCGGCAGGGATACGCGCGAGGCCAATCCAATCTGGCAAAGATGCTTCTTAATGGCCGGGGGGTCGAAAAAGACGAAGTTGAGGCAGCAGAGTGGTATATGCTGGCGGCGAAGCAGGGATATTTGTCAAGCCAATGCAATATTGGCAACATGTATGCGAGTGGCCACGGGGTGGCTAAAGATGAAAAAGAGGCCGTAAAGTGGTATCGCCGGGCGGCAGACCAGGGCTATCCGAGAGGCCAGTGCAACCTGGGCAACATGTATGCGAGTGGCCGCGGGGTAGCCAAAGATGAAGAAGAGGCCGTAAAATGGTATCGCCGGGCGGCAGACCAAAGCTATAGCGCCAGCCAGGTCAATCTGGGTCTGATGTATGAGCACGGCCAGGGCGTAGCCCAAGATCTGGCAGAGGCTCACAGGTGGTACCGTATGGCGGCGGAGCTGGACTATCCGAGAGGCCAGCTCAAACTGGGCATCATTTACGCAACGGGCAATGGTGTGACGCAGGATGACGCTCAGGCGGCAGCGTGGTACAAACGGGCGGCAAACCACGGGTACGCGAAGGGTCAGCACAAGCTCGGCTGCTGTTATGAAGCTGGCAGAGGCGTGCCCCAGGATGACGCTCAGGCGTTTTCTTGGTTCAGGTTGTCGGCCAACCAGGGGAACAGGAAGAGTCAGTACAAGCTTGGCTGTTACTATGAGGCTGGCAGGGGCGTGCCCCAGGACGAGACGCAGGCGATTTCGTGGTACAGATTGTCGGCCGATAAGGGATACCGGAAAAGTCAATGCAGGCTTGGCTGCTGTTATGAAGCCGGCAGGGGCGTGCCCCAAGATGACACTCAGGCGTTTTCTTGGTTCAGGTTGTCGGCCAACCAGGGGAACAGGAAGAGTCAGTACAAGCTTGGCTGTTACTATGAGGCTGGCAGGGGCGTGCCCCAGGACGAGACGCAGGCGATTTCGTGGTACAGGTTGTCGGCCGATAAGGGATACCGGAAAAGTCAATACAAGCTTGGCTGCTATTATGAGGCCGGAATCGGAGTGCCTCAGGACCAGGAAGCAGCGATTCAATGGTTTCGTTTGGCTGCGAAGCGGGCCTATGCAGAGAGCCAGTTCAAGCTCGGTACGCTATATGCTGAGGGGCGTGGGGTGGCTCAAGACGACGTGGAGGCGGCGAAATGGTTCGAGCTGGCGGCCGAGCAGGGGCATGTAGACAGCCAGGAAAGGCTGTCTGCGGCCTATCGTCTAGGAAGGGGTGTGCCGCGAGACTTTGTGAAGGCGGCGATGTGGTTTCGCCGCTCGAGGGAGAAGCGCGAGGCCTAGAGGCGGCACGCATCTTGACGCTGTCCCTTGGTCTGCCTTACTTGCTGGAAAGACACTGGCCAAGAGCCGCAGTAGTGCAATAGTCTTGTTTCGGCGTGTCGGTGATGCTGCTCACCGCTATCAGGTGCGCATCGTCCCATCGGATCAGTCTCGAAGGATAAAGCCATTTCCTTACCGCCGCAACCAGTTAATACAGGGCCCGCATCGTACCGCGAGGTGCTTATTGGGTGGACGGTGAAGCGAGGCTGGGGGCGGGATCTGGGCACTCGCAGGGTGATCCCTTCAATCTATTGGTTTGGAGGTACCTTTGGAAACAGATTCGTTGATTCAGGATCGGTACCGTTGGCGGCACCTTTCTTACGAGTCACCACTAGGCTCCCGCTTTGCTGGTGCCCGTTGGAAACCAGCACATAGGCGTACCCCCCAGCGGGCACGCGGTGGCTACTTCAGCGTACCGTGTATTCGCCTAGCCGCAGAGTGGCATCGAGGAGGTGGCGACCCGCTTACCCAGGATTTTGAAGAGTCACAAACTGACCGGTCCCAGGTATTCGTGTACGGTGATCGTGAATGTGATGGAGCCCGTGCTGGGGTTCGAGTAAGGTGGGATGAAGCTGATCCCAGCGGCCACCTTCGCCTAGTCCGTGCTGGTGGGTCCGTCGTTATTCGTGAGCACGATCGAGTAGTCGCTGCGCAGAATGATGGTTTCGTCGGATTTGCTGTGCTGGTAGTCTACGGGCGTACGCGTGAAGGGTGCGGCGGCTTCGGCGGCTTCGGCGCCAATGATTAGCGTAAAGTCGTTTACGGGGACGAAGTCTTCGGCGCTGGCCACGCCGGATCCGCTCCCGGCTATCGTCAGCGCTTGCTGCACAGCATAGACAGTGGCACCGGCATAGGGAGAGCCACAGTCGCGCGGAAGGTAGGCTGTTACCTCGTCCACACGCACTGCACATGTGGCTGCGCCGCCAGGCTCACGAGTCACCATCCGAAGGTCGAAAAGACCTGCGCTGGGCTCAGGATTCGTAACGAGTGAGGTGGCCGCTGTTGTCAGCTGGCCAGCCTGGCGCGCCTGATGCAGCTGCCAGGCCTGCCACCTGCCGCCTGCCGCCTGGTCGAGCTTTTTGCGGCAGATTCCAGTCCGGCTATGCGGTTTCGTTTTCGCGCATTGCGCAAAGCCCCAGATAGAGCAGTACGGGCACCGTCTTGCGGCGCGCTGGTCCCTGAAGACTGATGGCCGTCCACCCAGCAGAAAGTGCCCAGGCCATCGGCGAAATCCACCCCGCCCACCACGGCACCCTCGAAAACAGGAAGGCCAACAATCGACTGGCGAGCTGCTGACCGATCACTTTAGCGATAATCCCGAATATCACCGTCTTAATCAGACCCTGAACCACTATCAGACCGAAGGCCTCGATCATGACAGGCACCGCAAACACGCCGGCGCCCTGCTTGAGAAAGGCTGCCGCCCGCTGCCGGTCAATGCCCAGGTTTTCGAGCATGGACTGCTGCTCTGCCGGATCCAGTCGTGCAAACTCCGCGGTAGCATAGTCTTCTGCAAGACCTAGAAGCAGTTCGCGGTCGGTGGTCAGACGCCGCACCGGGACCTTCAGCACCTTCCCGGTATCACGAATGATGACACGCAGCGGCACTCCAGGCACCATACCCAAAAGCTTGCGCGCCTGGTATGGTATGTCTCCGCTTCCCAGATAGCGGATTTCGTGCTCGAGTATGACGCACAGCTCTTCACGCGCATCCTCATCTCCCGCTCCGACAGAATCCACCAGCGACTCCATGGTCCGCTGTCTGGGTCCTTTGATGATGCTAACAATGAAGTGGTAATCCGCCGCATTAAGCGGATGGAGAATATCTCTCATGTTCCTTCAGACGTAAGCAGATGCGCTAGGTTACAATGTCAGTTCGAAGTGATCGAACTCCGTGTCCAGCCGGTAGCCGAGGCCCTCGTAGAGTTTCCTGGCTGCAGCGTTGTGCTTCTGCGTGGCCAGCGCTATGGCCCTTACGCCGTGCCGCTCTGCATGAGACCGAGCAGCCTCCATCAGGCGCATCCCAACACCCTTGCGGCGGGCATCAGGGACCACAAAGAGGTCGTTGAGCACCCAAAGCCGTACCATCCGCGTCGAAGAAAACATGGGATAGAGTTGAACAAATCCCAGCGGCACTCCCCGCTCGCTCTCTGCCATTAGAAAGATTGAATCCTTCTGCTTCAGACGCCGCGTCAAGAAAGCATGCGCGCCATCTTTGTTTGGCGGCATGCCATAGAATTGCCGATACTGCTCAAATAGCTCTACGGCCAGGCCCACATGCCGCTCGCCACAAAGCCTGATGCTGCAGTTCATGTCCGCACGGTACCTTTGCACCGCAAGATATCATTTTGCCCTCATCTATGAATTTCGCACGTAGCAGCGGACTGCTGCTGCACATCACTTCCCTCCCCTCGCGTTTTGGGATTGGCGACATGGGGCCGGGGGCCCGCCAGTTTGTCCGCGCCCTGGCAAAAGCAGAGCAGTGCTGGTGGCAGGTACTGCCGGTAGGACCCGTCGGTTTGGGCAACTCGCCGTATGCCGGGACCTCCTGCTTCGCCGGGGAACCACTATTGGTGAGCCCCCAGGATCTGGTATCCGACGGATTCTTGAGCGCAGCCGACCTAGAAAGGCACCATGTGGCCGGAAGTGCCGCTGTGGATTATGCCCGCGTCGTCGTCTCCAAGTCTGCTCTGTTCACCAAGGCATATAAGCGATTCGCTGCACAGCGGGCGTCATCGGGTTTTGCGCGCTTCTGTCAGAAGGAAGCCTACTGGCTGGATCACTATGCTGCATTTGTGGCACTTGGGGAACACTTTGGCAAGCCATGGACCCGATGGCCCGAGCTCCTGTGTAAGGATGTGGCACGCGCAGTCACCTATGCCCAAGAGCGGCTCTCCCACCATTGGGCGCACGCGCGCTTTGGGCAGTTCGTCTTTCAGCTGCAGTGGCAACGCCTGCGAGCGTTCTGTCGCGAGCGCGGAATCCAGATCATCGGAGACCTGCCCATCTACGTGTCTCACGACAGCGCAGATGTCTGGGCCGCGCAGGAGCTGTTTCAGCTAGATGACCAGGGCGACCCGTTGGCCGTCGGTGGGGTGCCTCCTGACTTTTTCAGTGATACCGGCCAGCGCTGGGGCAACCCCTTATACCGCTGGGACACGATGCAACACCGCGGCTTCGCCTGGTGGCGCAGCCGGTTCCGACGGGCCCTTGACCTGTTCGATGTGGTGCGCTTGGATCATTTTCGCGGGTTCGCCGGGTACTGGGAAATCCCAGTCTCGGAGCCGACGGCGGTAAACGGCCGATGGGTTGTCGGACCGGGTCCAGCGCTGTTTAACCGGCTGACCGATGCGTTCGGCCCCTTGCCGGTCATCGCCGAGGACCTAGGGGTGATAACTGAGGATGTCTTGGCCCTCAAAGATCAGTTCGGGTTCGCAGGGATGGCCGTGTTGCAGTTTGCCTTCGACAGCGACGAAGCGAACCCGTACCTGCCGCACAACTACGGCCCCAACCTAGTTGCCTTTACCGGTACGCACGATAACGATACGTGGTGTGGCTGGGTGGCCCGGGCTCCTGCTGACGTCCGGGCTTTTGCCCAGCGCTACCTTGGCCTTACGGCAACAGAAGGGCACTGGCAGTCCGCGCATGTGCTCATGGCATCCGACGCCGCTGTGGTGATCCTTCCTGTCCAGGATGTGCTCGGCTTAGGAGGCGAAGCGCGCATGAACACGCCTGGCACCGCGTTTGGCAACTGGGCCTGGCGCTTACGCCATAACGATATGGCCGCGATGGTGGGCGAGGTAACCAGCCACCTGCGCAGCCTCACCCGGACCCATCGGCGCGGCAGCTGAGGGCCGACCCACCCACTTGGTGCCCGATTCCTGACCTAAATGGTAATCACGCACATCCGCTCTGGGCCCTTAACATCGCTCAAGCCATACAGGGTGCGGCACCGGCCTGCTACGCCATGTGATGGCATTGAGCTGGCCGAATCCTTTCTCCACCAGTGATATGCTGGTAGCCCTCACCGGGACGGCGCAGCCCGCACGGCTTCCAGCGCTGCAAACGCCGACGGCAGCATCCGCAACGCATCGTCAGCGTCAAAGACTTCGTCTGATCCCTCGTGCAGCACTACGCGCCAGCGCCCAGCGGGCAACACAACGTTCGCCTCTTCTGAGGCGGCGTTGAACACCAACAGTAGGGCAGTGGCGTCTACAGGCCCTGCGTCAATCTGCATCGCGAAACAGCGGGCGCGCGACCAGTCACCCGGTTTCATTTCGCGGCCAGCAGGATGCCACCAAGTGACGTCGCGCCTGCCTTCTTCGTTGGGTTGTCCGGTCAGATAATGAGTCCGACGTAGATTCGGATGTGCCCGGCGCAAGGCCACCACCTTCCTGGCAAAGTCCAAGAAACGCTCCTGACGTGCATCCAGCGTCCAGTCATACCAGCTGATGACATTGTCCTGGCAGTAAGGGTTGTTGTTGCCCCGCTGCGTCCTAGAAAGCTCGTCGCCGCCCAGAATCATCGGTACCCCCTGCGATACCAGAAGGCTGGCAAACATGCTTCGCTTTAGACGATCACGCCGCGCAAGCACCGCAACCTCCTGGGTGCTCCCCTCGACTCCGCAGTTTGTGCTGTAGTTCTGGCTGCTGCCGTCACGGTTGCCTTCCTTATTGGCTTCATTGTACTTGCGGGAATAGCTCACCAGATCCTCCAGTGTGAACCCGTCGTGGCTAGTAACGAAGTTGACCGAGGCGCACGGCCGCCGGTGCCTGCGCGCAAAGCGATCGCTCGAACCTGCCAGACGCGTGGCACATTCGCCAGCCATGCCCGGATCGCCTCGCCAAAAGCGGCGAAGAGTGTCGCGATACCGGTCATTCCACTCGCTCCATCGCCACGGGAATGCCCCCAACTGATACCCGTCGCGTCCCGCATCCCAAGGCTCGGCAATAAGCTTTGTATTCCTTAACACCGGATCCTGATGGATCATGTGCAGCATAGAGGCCTGCATATTGACTTCGTAGCGCTCCCTGGCAAGGACGGAAGCCAAATCAAAACGAAACCCGTCCACCCCCATCACCTGAACCCAGTAGCGCAGGCTGTCCATAATGAGCTGCCTCACCGCCGCATTACCGGTATCCAAAGTGTTTCCGCACCCGGTATAGTCCATCACGAAACGGCTATTGTCGGGGCGCTGCTTGTAGTACCCGTAGTTATCCAGACCCCTGAATGACAGCGTCGGGCCCAGGTGTTCCCCCTCTCCAGTGTGGTTGTACACCACATCTAATATCACCTCAATGCCTTCCGCATGCAGGCTGCGCACCATCTCCTGGAATTCCGCGATAGCCCGCACGCCGTCACCGGCGGCCAGCCGCGGGTCCAGCGCAAAAAACGACAGGGTGTTGTACCCCCAGTATTGCGCCAGCCGCTGTTTGATCAGGCGCTCATCCTGCACTGCCGCATGCACGGGCAGAAGCTCCACTGCAGTGACGCCCAGCCGCTTGAGATGCCCAAGCACCGGCGAGCTGATAAGGCCCAAAAACGTCCCGCGCACTTCTGGCGGCACCTCGGGGTGGCACCGGGAAATCCCCTTTACATGGGTCTCGTAAATGATGGTGTCCTCCCAGGGGATATGGGGGCGCTCCGTGTGCAGTGGCACCGCATCGGTAACCACCCCCAGCGGCGCGTGCGGAGCACTGTCTAGAGTTGACATCGACAAGTCGTCCCTGTCTTGACCATACAGGCTGGCATCCCATCTCGGCATGCGGCCGATGGCCCGTGCATAAGGATCAAGAAGCACCTTGTTCGGATTGTAACGATGGCCGGACCTGGGTGCGAAGGGCCCATCTACTCGGTACCCGTACAGCTGCCCGGGCCCCAGGCCCGCCACATAGGCATGCCAGACCGGCCCGTGACGATCCTTCATTGGAACGACGCGCGCTGGCGCCGTGCTAGATGGACTGTTAAACAGACAGAGCGTAACACGCCGTGCATGGCGACTGTACAATGCAAAGTTGACCCCCTGGCCATCCCAGCGTGCGCCCAGAGGCATAGGCTGGCCGCTCTTCACAACGTTGCCCTTCTCGTTCTTTTTCGCAAGGTTCATACGATGCCCAAATCCGTACCTTCACCCTCTGGCAGCAATGCTGCATCCGTAAGCGTCGAAGAATAAGGAATCGAGGATCGAATGCAGGTCGCACGCCATCACCGAACCATCATCACCGACGTTGCACCCTCGGTCGACGGCGGACAATGGCCAGCCCGCCGCGCTGCTGGAGAAACAGTCTCAGTGATGGCTGGAGTGATTGCCGATGGTCACAACAAGCTCGCGGTCCTGATCGAGGTCAGACCGCCAGCCGGTGAGCCCACAACCCAGCGCCTGAAGCTGCGATGGAACGACGAATATGTCGGCTCCTTCGCTTGCCCGACACCTGGCCGTTATCGGTTCAGAATTAGCGCCTGGGTTGACGAGTTTGCCACGTGGCAGGACGAGTTCCGGCGCAGGGTCGAGCACCATGCCGACGCTCAGGAGGTCACAGTGGAGCTCCTAACGGGCGCCGCGCTTGTCCGCGAAGCAGCAAGACGCATCGCTCACCCCCAGGCGCTGGAGCGCTTCGCAGAAGCCATGGAACGCTGCGAAGCATCGGCCGCGCTCGACGAGGAGCTGTCACAGCTGATGCGCCGCCACGACCGTAAGCGCGGCGCCACCACATCCAGGTGGTACGTGCTCGAAGTAGATCCGCCGCTTGCTGGCTTCGCAGCCTGGTACGAATTCTTCCCACGCTCCGCATCTGCGGTGCCTGGCCGCCACGGCACGCTAGACGACGCGGCCGACCGGCTGGACCGTATCCGGGCCATGGGGTTCGACGTGGTCTACCTCCCGCCGGTGCATCCCATTGGGACGACCTTTCGCAAAGGTAAAGACAATAGCCCTGCTGCCGCGCCAGGCGAGCCCGGCAGCCCCTGGGCTATCGGCAGCCGGGAAGGCGGCCATACCGCCGTGCATCCAGAACTCGGAGGGCTGGCGGCCTTTGACCGATTTGTGGGGCGCGCAAAGTCGCTGGGCCTGCATGTGGCACTGGATATAGCATTTCAATGCTCGCCTGACCACCCGTACGTTCGCAAGCATCCCGAATGGTTTCAGCGCCGCGCCGACGGCACTATCCGATATGCGGAAAACCCGCCTAAAAAGTACCAGGATGTCTATCCTCTCGACTTTACCAGCGAAGAAGCGCCCTCGCTGTGGATAGAGCTAAAACGGGCCTTTGAGTTCTGGATCGAGCGCGGCGTCAGGATTTTTCGCGTAGATAACCCCCATACGAAGGCGTTTACCTTCTGGGAATGGTGCCTGGGGGAGCTGCGCGCCAAGGATCCCGACCTCATATTTCTGGCCGAAGCCTTCACCCAGCCGCGAACGATGTATACGTTGGCCAAACTGGGCTTTAACAACTCCTACACTTATTTCACGTGGCGGAACACGAAGGAGGAGCTTACGTCGTACATGACGGAGCTTGCGCATTCGGATGTGGCGGAGTACTTTCGGCCGAATTTCTGGCCTAACACCCCAGACATCCTGCACGAGTTTTTGGTCCAGGGCGGGCGCCCTGCCCACGTGATCCGGTTCATCCTAGCAGCCACGCTATCTGCGACCTACGGCGTCTACGGGCCCCCGTTCGAACATGTGGACTGCCGGCAGCATCCAGAGCGGGAGGAATATGCGAACAATGAGAAGTATGAGGTCCGGCACTGGAACTGGCACGACGAGGAATCCTTGCAGCCACTTTTTCAAAGAATCAATCAGCTCCGCCGGGCCCACCCTGCGCTGCAGCAGCTTCGTTCCATCCGGTTTTTCGACGTACGCAATAAGCACATCCTCGGCTACTGCAAGGTAAGTGGCGACAGCCGCATCGTCTGCTTTGTGAACCTGGATCCATTCCATGAGCAGGCAGCAGATGTAGTCCTGCCGCTGGACTATCTGGGTCTGTCTGGCCATGAGCCCTTCACGGTGGAAGACCTCTTGGGCGGGGGCAGCTTTACCTGGCAGGGCGTTTGGCAGCATATCCGGCTGAACCCGCATGTGATGCCCGCAGCCATCTATCGGGTCTGATAACGTAACATAGCAGAGCGCGTATGGGGTGGCTGAGTACAGAGGATCGCTACTACTGGGATCAGGGCGAGTTTGAGGACAGCTATGAGCGCCTTGGCGCGCATCTGGCTCCCGGTGGCGCCTGGATGGCTGTCTGGGCTCCCAATGCGGATGCCGTCTCGGTTATCGGAGACTTCAATGGCTGGCAGGTGGACAAGTGCGTCCTGCAGCACACCGGCGCCGGTCTGTGGGAAGGCTTTGCCCATGGAGCCGAGCCCGGGCACCGGTACAAGTTTCGTATCTGGAGGGGCGGCTACGCGACCGACAAGGCTGACCCCTACGCGTTTGCCCTTGAGCCTCCCCAGGGCAGCAACACGCATGGGCTCGCGGCAATCATTGACCCGCTCACGTACCAGTGGGGCGACGAGGATTGGATGCAGCGTCGGCAGGGTCCTGCAACCCTACACGGACCGATATCGGTCTATGAGGTGCATCTGGGCTCGTGGAGGCACGGCGCACCCAGCGAATCACTCTCTTACCGCGCCATTGCCGTGCCACTGGCCGACCATGTGAGCGCGCTCGGGTTCACGCATGTGGAGCTGCTGCCGGTGGCCGAACACCCATACTACGGCTCCTGGGGGTACCAGGTCGTCGGCTATTATGCTCCGACGTTTCGGCATGGCTCGCCGTCCGACCTGATGTATCTGATTGATACGCTGCACCAGCGCGGGATCGGGGTTATCCTGGACTGGGTGCCAGCCCACTTTGCAGTAGATCCTCAGGGGCTGGTATGGTTTGATGGGTCGGCGCTCTATGAGTATGAAGACGAGAAGATGCGCACGCACCCGGATTGGGGCACATGCATCTTTGACTATTCGAAGCCCCAAGTACGCAACTTTCTTGTTTCCAACGCGCTTTTCTGGCTCGACAAGTACCACGTCGACGCACTGCGCGTTGACGCGGTCGCTTCCATGCTGTACCGCGACTATTCGCGCTCCGATTGGACTCCCAACGAGTTCGGAGGCAACACGAACCTGGAGGCGATACATTTTCTCAAGAAAGCCAATGAAGCCATCTACCGGAGATTCCCCACCGCCTTCACGCTGGCCGAGGAGTCCACGGCATTCCCTCGCGTGACCGCCCCCACCTATGATGACGGGCTGGGATTCCTGTACAAATGGAACATGGGGTGGATGCATGATATCCTGGCGTACCTGCAGCAGGACCCGGCATATCGCAGGTACCATCACGGGCGGCTTACGTTTTCATTCATGTACACCTTTACGGAGCATTATCTGTTGCCGCTTTCGCATGACGAGGTAGTGCATGGTAAGGGTTCGCTCTGGAACAAGATGCCAGGAGACGCTTGGCAGAAGGCTGCCAGCCTGCGCATACTTTACGGCCACCAGTGGGGCCATCCGGGCAAGAACATGCTGTTTATGGGCAGCGAGTTCGGTCAGACTTCCGAATGGAATCACGACCGCGCTCTGGATTGGGAGTTGGTACAGGACCCGCTGCGCGCCAGCCTGATGCGGTGGATTACGGATCTGAACACCTTGTACAGGCGCTCCCCCGCCCTGTGGCATGACGAGAGCTCTGGATGGCTGTGGCTCGCGGAGCATGCGGATCACAACCTGTTGGCCTACCAGCGCGCGAGCGCTGAGCAGTCGCTAGCTATTGTGCTCAATTTCGCGCCCCTGCCCCGCCACGCCTGGCGCCTTGGCGTGCCGCAGCCAGGCACCTATGCTGTGCGCTTAAACAGCGATGCCGGCGTCTACGGCGGCAGCGGCATGTCACTGCCTGCGGCGTGGACGAGCGATCCAGTGCCCGCCGGCGACCACGAGCACAGCATTCTGGTCACGCTCCCACCTCTAGCCGTGCTGTACTTGGAGCACTCCAGGTTCCCTGCATACCCATGGTGATTGTGACCTAATTCAAGTTCAAACATGACATTTCTGGCTCGGCACTCATTGGAATCAGATGCAGAGATTCTTGTTTTTCAGCCATAGAATACGTTCGTCGGCGCCAGTGTATCCAGGGGCCATCAAGTGTGGAGAGCTGGCGCGATTCGCCCGTGTGACGATGACGTCGTCAGGTAGGATTTCTACTTTGGCTCGGCTTCGTGCCAGCTTCTAGAGATGGTGCGCGCTTCGCTGTTTCGAGTCCTTGCTCTGCTGGCCATGAGCGTGAGTTGCAGATTGACTTCGATCTTCCAAGGCCCCGCACTGCTGTGGATGTCCAGATGGAAGAACTCAATGGCGTCCGCCAATGTGTTTTCGATTTGCATGCATCGCGCATAGAAGTTAATGAGTTTGGCAGGCACTACCTTCATGTACTTGGGTTAGGCGCAATGTGGCGTTGTTATGATCCAGATCCGTGTCCCCATAAATGTCTCAGAGGGCCTTGGTGGCCGCAGACGGTTGTCTATGTACTGTGGAGTCGCGCGGCTTGGAATTTTCGGCTGACGTAAAATTAGCCCAGCGGGCACCCAGCCGCAGTAAGGACTTCGGTCACGGCTTTGGTGTCGCTTGGTGCCCGGCGATGCTCGGTTACAAATCGTACGTCTCCTCGTGTGAGCTCATTCAGGCTAGCACAGGTGGTAAAGGTCTGTCAAGCACCAGTGCGTTTGATAGTGCTTCGTTGATCAGGCAGGAAGAGCGGGAGTGCGTTCGTCTTGTAGATCTGGGAGCAATGGTTGCGCTTTTCGCGCAGCAAAGCTAGTCATGCATTAACATTCGCGGTACCAAGCGTAGGACAGACGTGGGCCATGCCTTGACCTTCAGAGCCATGAAACACCAAGACCCCTGCTGGTTACTGTACAATGTCCCTTCTTGAGTGACACGTGCACACTAACGCAACGTAAGTCCTGATTTTGTGACAAGCACTGTCTAGGAACACAGAATCTTTCTTCCACAGAACATGGGTGCCTCCGTTTTCTTGGAGGCTTCGGTTGGATACCTTTGAAAATTCCAATAGCGGAAGTTCCAGTCCCTTATTTTCCTCGCCTACAGAAGACAAACTACCTGTGGCGCGGTTCTTATGAGAGATTTAGATGACCCAAGTCGAGATCGCAGCCTCTAACGATCGACGGTCTGGGGAGATCCCCATATTGGCCCTCGCGGCGTTGGCCATTATGCCGGCACTGGCGATGCACCTCTACATGCCAGCCCTGCCTGACATTGGCGAGTGGTTCGGGGTCGACATTCAGCGGATCGAGCTTTCCGTGAGCATGTTCCTTGTCGGGCTTGGCATCGGGCAGATCGTGGGTGCCCCCATCTCCGACCGGTTCGGCCGAAGATCATCGACCCAGCTGGGGCTGGGGCTTTTCGCGGCTTCGACGATCGGTATCCTATTCTCCGCTACCGCGGACCTGTTTGTAGTGTTTCGATTCGTCCAAGGCGCTGTCCTGGGCATGGCCGCGGTCAACATCGCCGCCGTAATCGCGGACTTGGGCACCACCAAAAACACAGCGCGTTCGCTTAGCCTGATCCAGATTGCCCAGGCCATCGGATACATCCTAACCCCCATCGTCGGCGCGCTACTAGTGGGCGTGTTCGTGTGGCAGTCCTCGTTCGTGATTTTGCTAGTGTGCTGCGGCCTCCTCGGATGGCTCCTATGGATCCAGCTTCCCGAGACAGTCTCTGGGTCCACAGAGCCGCATCCTGCGATCGTTCGCCAGGCGATCCGCGGTTACCAGGAGGTGCTCGGCAAGCCTCGCGCAATGGCATATGCCATCGGTTTGAGCTTCGCGGCGGGCTGTAGCTTCGTCTACTTTACCGACGCAACATTCGTCTACATGGAGTGGTTCGGCGTCGGTCCGAGACCCTTCGGCCTGCTGCTGGCCTTAAGCACGGTGGCGTACATGGGTGGCGCCATACTAAATCTTCGCCTCATCGTTAAGCACCACGCCGAGCAGCTCGTCCCCATGGCATGCGGCGCCCAGTTCCTTGCCGCTCTGCTGCTACTGGCGCATGTTATGCTCATGCCACCCTCCCTTCCCGTCGTCATCGCATTAACGACGGTGGTTTCGGGCACGCTGGGCATTATCGCCGGGAACGCTATCGCATGCTTTTTGGCGCATTTTCCCGGCTCGCGTGCCATCGCGTCTGGCATCGTGGGCTCCCTGCCCAACGTGGTGGGGGGCTTGGCCGGGGCGGGGCTGGACGCATTCCACGGTGGCACGCTGGCCACCACCGCCATCGGCATCGCAGGGTGCGCGCTCATCGCAATACTAGCATTCGCGTTTGCGAGACCAGTGGAACCAACCTCGGAGGCGGCCCAATGATAAAACCACCATTGCCCGCCTCGCGGGACGACATCACGGCCTCTTGGATGCGCAGGGCTCTGGTCGCAGGAGGACTGGCCGACTGCGCACCAGTGGAAAAGCTAGTCTTCGAGGACATGGATGCCATTGACCAAGGTGCGGTCAGCGACACCTTCCGCGCCGAGATAGCCTATCGCAAAGGCGGTGGCCGACCGGGTCCTGAGACAGTGATCGTGAAGCTTCCCACAGCAAAACGCAGCGTCAGAAGGACGAGCTGGCTGATGTCCGTCTATAAGGTCGAGTGTGAGTTCTACCTGCGCATTGCAGTGAACGCCCCAGTCGCCACCCCGGCCCTCCTGTACGGGGACTTCAACCCGAAAGACCACAGCTTCGTTCTCTTGCTTGCGGATCTGGCTGGCATGGAGTCGGTCCAGTTCAGGGACGGAGCCAATCCCGATCAGGTGATGACGGCCATCCGGGCAGCGGCGCGGTTGCACGCGGCGTTCTGGGATCGCGAAGGATCGTTGGTGCTGGCGCGGATTCCCAAATTCGCGAGCCTATGGCGTCGTGTGCTGCTCCAGCTCTACTATCTGGCCATGTTGGGCCATGCGTTGGACAGATTCGGGGACATATTGCGCGGCGACATGAGCTGGCTCGCAGAAGCCTATGGCCCCAGACTCGCCGACCATTTCGCGGACCTAGCCGCCACGATGCCCCGCACACTCGTACACGGAGACTATCGCACAACCAATATGTTCTTCGCAGAGCCCAGCTCCAGCGAGGTGACGGTGATCGATTGGCAGATGGCATCGATGCACTGCGGACTGTACGATATCGCCTTCTTCTTCATCAACAGCGTGACGTCCGAGATTCGCCGTGAGATTGAACGGCCGGCACTCGAGGAATACCATCGTATCATCTGCGCCGAGGGCGCTGCCGATATCTCTTTCGAGGAGTGCTGGCGCGCTTATCGCAGCAACATACTAGCGGTGCTGATGCCCTTAATCGTAGGATGCGGTGTGGTGGACATTTCTGACCGCCGCATGGCGGAGGGGATGGATTTGCTACTGAAGCGACTCGCTATCGCGATCAAGGATCTGGACGCCGGTAAGCTGCTTCCTAGTCCCCGCCCGTTGCTAAGCCCCGCAAGAATGTTCTCACTGTTATCCGCCTGGGGCTATCGGGTGCGCCGCGCCGCAGGGAAGCTCAAACGGCGGTAGCAGCGCGATCTCGCTCCTTCCCTCCAAGTGTCGCGCCGACGGTGTCGGCTACCCGCAGATACGTCTGTGAGCACAAAAGGGGTCGGCGATGCCGCGCGCTCAGTGCCTGGGCGCAACCGTAATCTTGAACGCTTTGCCTGGCGTGAGGACCGGAGCGTACTTGGGCTTCAGCTTGAAGTTCGGTGGATGGAGCGCAAGGTCAGCACGGCGCAGCAGCGTCGCGCAGGTCAGCGCGACCTGCACGTCCGTAAAGCGGGCACCGATGCAACGATGCGTCCCGATACCGAACGGCGCATACACTCCTTTTTGCCGATGCTCGTTCCTTTCGGGAAGGTAGCGGTCGATATCGAACCGCAGGGGATCGGGAAAATACTCCTCGCAGAAGTGGGGTACGGTAACGGGGACCATGACTAGCTCGCCAAACGGAATCGTGTGGCCTGCAAGCTCGAAGGTGTTGACGACATCCCTCAGCAACACCCCCCCGACCGGATACAGGCGCAGGGTCTCCATCAGGGCTCGGTGCGTTACGTCCATCTTACGCAATTTGGCCGGTGTCAGGCCCTCGCCTGCAAACAGCGCGTCCGCTTCGCGCTGCATGGCGGCGTAAATCTCGGGGTGTCTGAGCACCTGGTAGAGCATGAAGGCAGCCGAAGCAGTGGTGGTGTGGAGACCTGCTAAGAAGGGGGCTAGGGTGGTCGCACGCAACTCGTTCTGCGGCAAGAACTGGGGGTCGGCGCGGTGCAGCTCGATCAAGTCGTCGATCATGTCGGGCGTCGTGCCTGCACGAAGCTCTGGGTCGTGAGCATTCAGCACAACCTCCGCCAGCCGAGTCGCGCTAGCACGCGCGCGCCGCATGCGCCGCGACCGCAGCTTCCATTGGGGGGAACGCCGAGCAAAGCACGTAATGATCGTTTCAATGTAATACGTGAGATCATCGACCCATTCGAGCGCGGACGTTCCGGTGCATACCTGTGAGGTCTGCTCAATGAAGATGCGCCGCAACGCCGGAAGCACCGCCAGAGGCTTCCCCTCGGGCCAGGTGGCGAGCTCCTCGGCGGCAACATCGCACGTTGTGTCGAGGTGCGTAAAGATGACTTTGGGCGAAAAGCTCTTGTTCATGACTTTACGCAACCGGAAATGCTCGTCACCATCCATGTTGAGTATCGCCCTGTGGGCGCCCAAATGCCGCACCAAGGGCCCCATGGCCTTGTACGAGCGCAGGTACAGGCGGCCTTGGCGCTGCATGAAGATGTTTGCCTCTGGACCAGCAAGAACCGTGATGTTGTTGCCGGGCACACGGACACGGAAGACGGGACCGTGGGTAAGGTACTGCTTGGTGAGAAACGCCATCGGATCGGTCGCGAGGCTGAGCCCGTGCCCGAGAATCGGCAGACCGCCGGGGACCATCGGCTGCCTGGCAAGCACTTGGGCGCACTCTTCGCCGTCTAAGATGATGCTCCCAGACTCGGGCGCACCCTCGGGCTCGAGAGCCCCCAAACAGCGAATCGTCTCGCCTACCGTCCGACCGATCAGATCGAGACGTCGCAACAGATCAATGCGGTCCGCAACCTCTGCCCGCTCTTCCAGGGTTAGCACGCGCTCGAAAATGCCACAGGCATCGACAAGGGCGATGAGCATGGCATCACGGGGGTCAGGGATATCGTCGGTAAAGAGGATCCGCATGATGCGCGCTTCGACCTCTCGGCCCGCAAGACCATCAACTGTGGGGTATCGTTGGGCTCTCCTCACCAGACGGGTCACAGACAGAAAGCCGCCCGCATCTCGCTCCATGATGCCTCGCTCGATCAATCGTGTGATCGCCGCTTCCCGAATCTGCCCAGCAATCTCCGTCACGGCGAGACACTCGATCCAGTGGGCCGCGTCGTGGCTGCCAGCGTCTTTGGCGATCAATGCGAGCGCCAGGTCGAGGAGGTCCTCGCCCACCGGTGTCGAATCTACCACCCACAGGCGCTCTAGGTCGGTATCGATGCGTTCTTCGAGTGCCAGATCCATCAGAACTGCTCCTGCCAGTGCGTAATGAAGGGTCCGGTCCGGCATGTGTAGCAAATGGCCACTCCGCTTGTTGAGCAGGAATACAAGAAGCTCCTCAGCGAACATCGGAGCTCGGCGCACTCTGGAAATCGATGTGACGCGAGATGGCCGAATCCCGCCCTCAAAACCTGTATTGGTAGCCGGTGGTCGCATTGAGTCTCCTGAACAAGTCGTAAAGCAGGTAGGCGATTTCCCTATGCCAATGACAACCCAAAGTACAACATCTACGGACAAATCAGTTTGTTCCTATGTGGAGGCCAGCAATTCTGAATTTGAGGTTTTCGGTGGAGGAACGGATCATTTTGCGAGATACACGCACGCGAGTTGCAGAGGAAGCTGTTGAAAGGGCTGGAACGAGTAATGAGAAGCCACATTTGGGCGCCATCCATCCTCCCGAGAGATACGACGGTCTTCCAGGTATCTGGAAGACCCGGTGATCCTGTTTAGCATACAGATCGTTGAGGCTCTGGCCCCGGAAGGATCCAGCGGAGGCGGATGACGATACGACCAAACCCTTAACGGGTATCTAAATCTAGAATTGCTGTGTGGAGGCAAGATATAGAAGATAACGGGGAGAAGCAGCTCCATCAGCGGGAGGACGCGAAGAATGCCGATCTCATGGAGTAGTGGCAATTAACCGCGGTGGGCGAGGCAATCTACCAGCGCTGGCCCTCCTTTCTGCAGAAGAACTTTGACCGGGAGACTAAGGAGGCCGCGGAAGACGACCCACTAAATGCGCGGTCCACGGACCTGAATACCTTGCACAGGCAGCGCTCCACCCTATGGCATGACGAGAGCTGAAGAGGGATGCGGCCACCGAGCATGCGATTCACAACCTGTTGGCCTATCCAGCGCGCGCGAGCGCTGGGCAGTCGCTGGTGGTTGTGCTGGATTGCACGTCCCTGCCCCGCCATGACGGGTGCCTCAGCGTGCCGCAGCTAAGCAGCTGTACCGTGTGGGTGAACAGCGATGCCGGCGGCAGCGGCATGCCGCTATCTGCGGCGTGGACAAGCAATACGGTGCCAGCCGGCGACCAGGAGCCTGGCGTTCTGGTCATGTACTAGCCTCTGGCCGTGCTGATGCTGGAGCACACCAGGTCGGCATCGCTACAACGGCCGAGATCAGGCAGGATCGCGCAATTCCGATCCGCCATGCAATCCCTCGAACCTGTGGCGCCCTCCGCGTACATGCGAGCCCCGGTCTGTACCTTGAACCCTTCTCTTGGGGAGATCCGTATAATTGGGTTACGGTTCCACAACGCCCTCCCTGGGCACGTTTTTGCATGCAACGACTTTTTTCTACGACACTGCTCGTGGTGTTAACCGCGGCGCCAGCCGTCGCGCAATTTGGCTCCTTTGGCATCAGCG
The DNA here is from genome assembly GCA_958296045.1 of Rhodothermales bacterium. Taxonomy (GTDB): domain Bacteria; phylum Bacteroidota; class Rhodothermia; order Rhodothermales; family Bin80; genus CATQHT01. The sequence goes on along the minus strand of CATQHT010000002.1, from coordinate 529,267 downwards.
CCTCGGTCTACGGCAATGAGGTGCTAGTCAGCCGGCCCATCGGGGAAGGCCCGGGAATGATTTTCGTATTTAATCAGGATGACGACGGCGTATGGCAGCGCACCGACACCATAATGGCGGCGGAACCGGCGGATGAAGATTTCTTCGGTTACTTCATGAAAGTGCACGCTGGCCAGCTCTTCGTCGGTGCACCATCGCAAGACACCAGCCAAGGGGTCATCCATGTCTTAGAGCGCGCAGCGGACACTGGAGACATAATTCACGTGGAATCCATAGTGGGTTCCGAGGAAGATAGGATTGGTGCATCGGTGCACTTTTTCGGAGCGGAGGTATACTCGGGAGGCGTCAGTGACGGGAGCCATGTCACGGTCTTCACGCGGGGTGAGGATGCTTGGGAGCGGACGGGCATCGTCACCATGGACGGGATTGGCGAAGGTGACGCGTTCGGTACGTCCTTAGCTATGAGCAACGCGTCTCTGTTTGTGGGAGCTCCCGGTGCTTTAGACGGCGCCGGTGTTGTTCACATCTTCAGTCGCGAGGACGGTTCCTATCAGGCGATGCTCAGCGCATCCGACACTACACTGATAGGTTTTGGTGGATCCCTTCACTTTCTTGACTCTGGCATGCTACTGGTCGGCGCACCAGGCATCGGGCCCAACAGTCAGCCGACAGCTCCGCCACCACCAGGCGCTGTCATCGTCTTCACTCCAGGTGAGGAAGGCAGCTGGACTGAATCACAAACTCTGTCACTGAGACCAACCGAACGGTATGACTTCTTCGGTCGTGCCATACTGTCATATGAATCCGATGTCCTGATCAGCGCGCCGTTGGCCGAAGAGTTCCAGGGACGCGTGATACGGTATTCGCAAAATGATGACGACCAGTGGCATGGCACCGACACCATCTCGGCCGAAGGCACGGTCACTTTCGGGCTGGCGATGGCACTAGAAGGCGATGTACTTGTCATCACGGCGCCTGCGGCAAGAAGCGGGATAGGAGCCGCATATGTGTTTCGGGCTTCTGATGACGGCTGGCAGCAGGAGGGCTCGGTGGATTCCGGCGCAGAGCCGCCGGAGCCAGAAACAGCCGGCATTGACATGGTCCCCAGCGATGGCCCTTCGGAGTGTGCGGACAGTCTGGCCTGGCAGTTCGGCTGCAGTAACGTCGATCTCTTGGCATTCCTGCCGATCTCGGCGATTGGCGGCGGCGAAGGCGTGACCGCCTCGGATATCTGGGGCTGGACAGACCCGGATTCGGGCATCGAGTACGCGCTATTAGGACGTAGTGACGGTACAGCCTTTATCGACATCGGTGACCCCACAAACCCGGTTTACCTGGGCAGTCTGGCCATGACTGAGGGTGCCCGCGCCGCCGTCTGGCGTGACATCAAGGTGTTCAACAATCACGCGTTTATCGTCGCCGACGGCGCAGGTGAGCATGGCATGCAGGTATTTGACCTCATGCAGCTTCGCGACGTTGAATCTCCTCCAGTGGCGTATGAGGCCACCGCGCATTACGCAGGCATCGCTAGCGCCCATAACATCGTCATCAACGAAGACACGGGGTTTGCCTATGCGGTAGGCGCCAGGGGCGGCGGCGAGGGCTGTGGCGGCGGCCTCCATATGATCAACATCCAAGACCCCCTAAATCCGACATTCGCGGGATGCTTTGCGCACGAGGGGACAGGCCGTTCAGGTACCGGTTACTCTCACGACGCGCAATGCGTCATCTACCACGGTCCCGATGAGGATTATCTGGGCAAGGAGATATGCCTTGGATCGAACGAAACGGCGCTCAGCATCGCGGATGTGACCGACAAAGAGAATCCTGTAGCGCTCAGCTCGGCCGACTACCCCAACGTGAGCTATGCCCACCAGGGATGGCTTACAGACGACCATCGGTATTTCTATATGAATGATGAGCTGGATGAGCTCGGAGGCGAGGTAGTCGGTACACGTACGCTGATATGGGACCTCATGGATCTGGACGACCCCACGCTGGTGACCGAATATAAGTCGGAAAACCTGTCCAGCGACCACAACCTTTACATCCGGGGCGACGTCATGTACCAGTCCAACTACAAGAGCGGGCTGCGCATCTTTGACATCACCGACCGTGCGAACCCGACGGTGGTGGGCTTCTTCGACACCTTCCCGGCCGGTGACGACGATCCAGGGTTTGCAGGCTCCTGGAGCAACTATCCCTACTTCGATAGCGGAACCATCATCGTTTCCAGCATGGGCGAAGGCCTGTTTATCCTGAAGCGGCAAGCTCTGGACATCTGACCGTGCCCGAATAGGCGACTAAGGCGGCTTGGCCGAATCAGCACTCTTGTGCGGTGCTATCCGAGGCGCCCCGGCTGCACCCGTACTTATATGAAGTTTGGCGCGCGCCGGTCGGGTGAGGATCCGTCTGGCGCGCGCTGTGATGACGGGCCCGGGAAACCTGCCTAGGCGGCTGCGTTTCAATTATATGGCCTGCGTCCAGCGGAACGATTCCAGGCCGATCGCCAGCAGCGCTCCGTCTGCCAAAGTGGCGCTGGCTGGCCATCAGTCTGGCACGCGCCGCACCAACGTCCGACGCCTAGACTCAGTACTGCATACTCAAATGCCCTCTTCTATGGTTACACGTGCGCTGCTGCTATCTGCATTCATCAGCCTTCCTGCTCTTGGGCTTTACGAGAGCCATGCCCAGAGCGCACCGAAATTCTCCACCGAGGTGCTGCCGCTGTTGCAGGACAAGTTCGCGCCGCTCTTACAGCGTGAATCGGGCCTGAGCCTGAAATCATGGGAATCCCTGATGGCGGGATCCGACTTTGGGGAATTAGTAATCCCGTTTGACGCAGCAGCCAGCCTGCTCATCAGGCTGGCGACCCAGCTTGACAGCACCGATTCGCTGCGCACCTATGCCGATGGCCTCACCCCTGAGGACCTTGCTACAGTTCGGAGCTGGATAGAGCACGGGGCCCGCAATGACGACGGCGATGTGGCGTACGCGGACAGCCGCAACCTGCTATTTGCGGCCAACGAGGGCGCAGCGGCGATTTCTGTCATTGACATGGATGCCCAACTCGTGGTTCGTACGATCCGGCTGGAGTCTCTCGGCTTCTCTGCAGACGCCAAGCCACACCATGTAGCTGTGGAGCCGGACGGCTCAGCATGGTACGTTTCGTTGATCGGCGATGATGTGGTCCTCAAGTTTGACCGCAATCATGAGCTCGTCGGACAGGTGGCATTTGAGCGCCCAGGGATGCTGGCGCTGCATCCAGACGAGGATATACTCTTCGTGGGCCGCTCAATGAAGGCCGTCAACCCGCCACAGCGCATCGGCATGGTCGGGCGCACGAGCATGGAGGTCGAAGAGATCGATGTATTTTTTCCTCGACCTCACGCCCTAGCTATCCACCCAGCTGGCAAAGATGTGTTTGTGGGAAGCCTAGCCGAAAACCAGATAGCTGCGATCAATCATGTCACTGGTGACATTTCGTTGCTACCTATTGCAGGGCCGATTCACACGCTTGTGCAGTTTGCGGTAACGCCAGACGCCCAAACCATGGTAGCAGGCGGGCAGCTCACTGGCAAGTTGTTCTTTTTTGACACGTCGGATCCTTCGCAGCCGGTACTTGAAGAGTCTATCGATGTAGGTGCGGCCCCCTGGCATCCCGTATTCAGCCCTGACGGCCAGGAGGTTTGGTTCGGCAATAAGATGGCCGGGACCGTCACGGTGGTGAATATGGAAAAACGGAAAGTGGCGGCCGTGATCGAAGGAATGGCGCAGCCGCACGGCTCCGCGATGCGCACAGACGGACTTTATGTTTACATCTCCAACAACAACTTGGGTGGGCAGTATACGTCGCGCTACAACTTTGGATATCATCCCGGCGTGGTAGCCGTCATCGACCGTAAGACGCGTACAGTGGAGCGAATGCTTGAGGTCGGACCCAATGCTACGGGCCTCGGGACCGCGCTAAGGTAGTGTCATGACGACGTTTAAGTGTGTGCCCTGGGGGATTGGGGGCTGTCTAGTCATTCTCGTTACTATTGCTGGCTGCTCCGGCGTCCATCAGTCGCAGGTTCAGACCGCGGCTCCCGCTACGACAACGTTTCCACCCGTCTACCAGCACCAGATCTATCCTTTTGAAGTGCACGATGCGGAGGGTGCGCTTGTAGATCATCCGTTCCTGGGTGGTCTTAACCTGCCGCGTCCGCAGCTGGTCGATATTGACGGCGACGGGGATCTGGACCTGTTTCTGCAGGAGTTAACGGGCCAGCTCATGCATTTTGAAAATATCGGCAGCGCTAAGGAGCCCGCCTTTGTGTGGCGCACGAATCGGTACAGTGGCCTAGATGTCGGAGAGTGGTATCGCTTCGTGGATCTGGACCAGGATGGCGATCTAGACCTGTTGGGTGAGTTACCCTACGCGTATGTCCGGCTGTTTCGCAACGACGGCACGCCAGAGGTACCCGATTTCGGGACGGTCATCGACTCATTGCGGGACGCATCCGGCGAACCACTTTTTGCGGATCGCCAGAACATCCCCAGCCTGATTGATGTCGACTGCGACGGGCTTTTGGACCTGTTTGTCGGGAGGCTCGATGGTACCGTACACCATTACGAGTCCGTTGGAGACGATGCACAGGGCATTCCGCGAATGCAGCTTATCACAGAGCGCTTCGAAGACATCGAGATAGTGGCCCAGTTCGGGTCCTTGCATGGCGCCAACGCGCTCACCTTCCACGATGTGGACAACGACGGCGATCCAGATCTATTCTGGGGCGACTTTTTTGAGGCAGGCGTCTTGCTGATTCGCAACACCGGCACGTGCGCTGCGCCCAACTTGCGTAACGAGCCAGAGGTGTTTCCCGAAGCCAACCCGGTTCTGACCAGCGGCTACAATGCCACGTATTTTGCAGATGTGGATGCGGATGGCGACCATGACTTTTTTGTAGGTGTCTTAGGCGGCGCATTTCGGCCGGCGCGCACTGCGGTCCACAACTTTTATTTTCTGGAGTCCGCCGATGGCGGATACGAGCTTCGGACGCGCCAGTTCGTCGCGCAGATTGATGTCGGTGCGGATTCGTACCCGACCTTTGCGGATCTGGATGGCGACGGGGACCAGGACCTGCTCCTTTCCAACAAGATTGACCAGGAGGATGCCGGTACCGGGCACATCTATCATTTTGAGAACCGGTCCGAGGCGGGTCAGGTGGCATTGCATCTGAAGGGTCGGCTGCCCTTGGAGGGCTACCACAGCTTTGCTCCAGCGCTCCAGGATCTGGACGGCGACGGCGACTTGGACATGGTGGCGGGGACCTGGAATGACGGGCTCCGCTACTTTCGCAATGACGGAGATAGACGCACCTACCGCTTCACGGAGGTGGAAGCACAGTCATTCAAGTTGACGCGCGGCAGCTATGCCAGGCCTGCGCTGGTGGATATTGATGCCGACGGGGATTACGATCTATTTGTGGGAGAGGCTTCCGGGGAGCTCAACTTTTACCGCAATGACGGCACCGCTATCGAGCCGCGATTCGTGCTTATCAGCGACAACTTCGACGACATCGATGCTGGGCGCATGAGCGCACCGTCATTCACGGATCTAGATGGAGATCAGGATTGGGACCTTGTCATCGGTTGCGAAGCTGGCGAGGCATTGGTGTACCTAAACCGCGGAGATACCACCTCTTTCCGTTTCGAAGCCTTTGGCACGCTGGATGTGGTGCTGCCTTTTTATTCCGCGCCAGCCTTTGCGGATCTGGATCAGGATGGCTTGGCAGACCTTTTCAGCGGCGGCATGGGCGGTGGTCTGATGTATTTCCAGCGCATGCCCTAGCGCGCGGCAGCACGGTATCAAGGTGACACGTGACGCGTCAGATTTTGTGCGACCGCGTTACTGGCACGAACGCAAGAGCCAGGTGACCTGTGCCTGCTGGAGGCTTATCCGCACCCGCTGGATGTGCCGCACTGGATGCAGGTGTAACAGGCCCCACTCCTGATGGTCATCGCCCCACACCGAGAACAAGGCGGTGCATCCGCCTGCGTTCCGTGTGCGGCAACCGTGGCGGTCTGCATAGCAGCAGCCCGCTGCTTAAACGGCAAAGACAACTGAGTCTGATCCTCCGCAGGTCCGTCGCGCTGGACGACTGATTCAAACTCTGACGCATCGCCCTCATCGTCGTCTGCCACATCTGGTAGAAACTTCAGCTTCAGATAGCGGAAGATGTAGTCCATGATGGACCTTGCCATCGGGATCCGCTCATTGTTGGTGAAGCCGCTCGGCTCAAAGTGCATGTAGCTAAACTTCTCGCACAGATCGCCCAGCGGTACACCATACTGCAACGCGATAGAGGTGCAGGTGGCTATCGCATCCATGAGGCCCGAAATGGTGGACCCCTCCTTCGCCATGCGTATGAAGATTTCGCCTGGCAACCGTGTATCGGGATACAGCCCAACCGTCAGATAGCCTTTATGCCCCGCCAGCGTGAACTTGTGGGTCACCGCAGGGCGCTCATCCGGCAGGCGCCGGCGCACCGGCCGGTACTTGACGCGCTCGACGATCCGCTCGGCTATTTCCGGCTCGTATCCGTTTGGTAGTCCATCGCCGGAGCTTGCGGGCTCACTGACCTGCGGCTGGGTGTTGCCGCCCTTTGAGGTAGCCAGCGGCTGGCTGCGCTTGGAGTTTTCGCGGTAAATGGCCAGCGCCTTCAGGCCCATATTCCACCCGCTGACATATGTGTCGGCGATCTCGTCTACGGTGGACTCTTCCGGCATGTTGACCGTCTTGGAGATCGCTCCAGACACAAAGGGCTGGCAGGCTGCCATCATTTTGACATGACCGGACGGAGCCACACTCCGCTTGCCGTTAAATGGCTTGAAGGCGCAGTCGAACACCGGCAGGTGTTCCGGGCGCAAATGCGGCGCATCCTCGATCATGTCGTTCTCATAGACATAGTCCAGGATGTCGTGTACTTGGTCTGCCTTGTATCCCAACCTTGTCAGCGCCTTAGGAACCGTCTTGTTAACAATCTTGAGGGTGCCCTCCCCTTTGCCTGCTAGGAGCTTGTACTTCACCAGCGCGATATCAGGCTCAATGCCGGTGGTGTCGCAGTCCATCATGAAAGCGATAGTCCCGGTAGGCGCCAGAACAGTGACCTGCGAATTGCGGAATCCGTGCTTCGTGCCCAGCGCCAGCATCCGATCAGCGGATTCCCGCGCGGCCTGCGCCAGGTACTCTGGACAGGCATCCCCGATCTCGCGCGTAGCCGCCTGATGCAGGCCGATCACGTGCAGCATGGATTCCCTGTTCTCCTTAAACCCGTTAAAGGGCCCCAGCCGCTGGTTGGCGGCGATTTCCGCGCTGCGCGCGTACGCTTCTGTATGCTCAATAGCCATGACGGCACCGGCAACGGCACGTCCCTCGTCGCTGTCATAGGGCAACCCCATGGCCATGAGCAAGGCGCCCAGGTTAGCGAAGCCGAGGCCCAGGGGGCGATAGTCGTGGCTGTTTTTTGCAATACGAGAACTCGGATATCCGGCGTTGTCCACCAGAATCTCCATAGCCGTCAGATACAAGCGCGTGGCGGCCCGAAAACGCCCCACATCAAAGCTGCCATCCTCCCTCTGAAATTTGCACAAGTTGAGGCTAGCTAAGTTGCACGCCGAGTTGTCGAGGAACATGTACTCGGAGCAGGGATTGCTCGAGTTGATCGGCCCGCTGGTCTTGCACGTGTGCCACTTCTGGATCGTATCCTCATACTGCAGACCTGGATCGCCACAGACATGCGTGCCGTCAGCCACCTCGCGTAAGAGCCCTTTCGCGTCAATGCGGGTGACCGTGTCGCCCGTGGTGACCGCACGCAGTGGAAACGGACGTCCGGTCTTTAGGCAGAGCATGAATTCGTCCGTCACGCGGACGGACTGGTTCACATTCTGGAAAGCTACTGATCCGTAGGCTGGTCCGTTGAATGAGCCATCGTATCCCTGCTCAATTAGCGCCCAGGCTTTGCGCTCCTCGTCTTTCTTGGCGGAGACAAACTCCACGATGTCTGGGTGCCACACTTTGAGCGTCTGCATGATTGCCGCCCGCCGCGTCTTGCCACCGCTCTTGATCGTGCCTCCGGTGGCATCCTGCACGCGCATAAAGCTGACCGGACCGCTGGGCTGCCCGCCGCCCGAGAGTTTCTCGCATGTAGAGCGCAGGGTAGACCAGTCCGCGCCCACGCCCGACCCGTACTTGAAAAGGCGTGCGCTTTCGCCCATTAGCTGCCAGATGTCGTCGATGGAGTCATCGATGGAGATGATGAAGCACGCGGATGCCTGCGGACGGATGTACGGGTCTACGTCTGTCACCTGGCGGCGCAGACGATCCCATCCAGAGATGGTCTTATTGCCCGTATCCGTCACTCCGTAGCGATGGTGCAGGCCGACGTTGAACCATACCGGGCTGTTAAACGCGCCGTACTGGTTGACGCACAGCCAGGTCAGCTCGTCATAGAAGCGTTCACCATCTGCTTCGGAGGCGAAGTAGCCTTGCGCAAGACCCCAGTCGGCAATAGTCCGCGTCACCCGGTGGATAAGCTGCCGGAGCGAATGCTCGCGTCCTCCTTCGTCGGGTTCCAGGTGGAGCGACCCATTTTCCCCGTAAAAGTACTTAGAGGCCACGACGTTGGAAGCCAGTGTGCTCCAGCTCTTGGGGAATTCTACGCCTCGTTGTTCAAAGATCGCCTCGCCAGCCTGATTGCGGATTACCGCGTCCCGGGTTTCCCACTCGACGGAGTCGAGCGGGTTCGCCCCTTGGGCGGAAAACACCCGCTCAACGACCAGGCCATCCGCATGGGGTAGTGCAGTGTCCCCCCCCCCTAACCTCTTATCACCCGTTTGGCTGCTCTCGTTCGTCATTCGTATTACTGTCGTGATCAGTTTCTGATCGGCTTTCACGGGCGGGCGACTGCGCCGCGCCTTAGCAGCAACTCGTCAATCCCACTGCCAAAGCGACGCTAAGGCACGGTAAGATACACCTCAAGCCCGGGCCTGCGGCTAAGGAATGTCCGTTATTCGTACACAAGTTATCCACAGTGTGGATAACCTAAAAAGGGGCTGTCTGGTCCGATTTTGCATGTATTTGGTAGCATACTCGCCCTTTGTAGCCCGCCTGATCGTCATTGCTGTCCTGTATGTCCGTTAATAGTCCACGCATGTCTTGCGATTCTCGGCGTTCTGAGTACGCCCCTCTGGGCGCGTCGATCCCCGGCTAGGCATTGCACCATATCCAGTTGGCTCTCGGTGAGTTGTTGTGGGAGTGACCCCTATTCTCCACCCTTACTTTGCGTTCATATGAACCCGTCCCAGCATGTCTTGGGGAGCACGGAGGTTCCTACAGATGCCCAGATGACTCATCCCGATGACTCGCGTCGGCTTCTGATGAAGCTCTGCACCGACATGCTGCAACAATTGACGGCATCGCGGTAGCCCCAGGGGAAACCCTGGGGCCCCGCACAGATCCGTGCGTGCGCGTTAGCGCACACGGCTCCTCGCAGGTCGCGCTGTCGCGCATGGCGTTAGGAAGTGGGGATACCCACCTCCAGCCATAAGCGGTACACCTGCGCCCCGACTGTGGCTCTGAGTCCACAGCCATTGCACAGATTCACGAAATCCGGCCCAGACCCCGACCCTACGTTTCCTGTCAATGTTGGACATACGCGAAGAGGATTTCAGGGCTGAGGAAGAGATCGCTCAGACGTATCAATTCCCCCAGGCAACAAGGTTCGCGCGTGCTGCGCACAGGTACATTATCGTTCTGGGACTAGCCCTCTTAAGGTTTTGGCGTGCGGTGCAGGTTGGCAATCCCACAGCATGCAGGCCCGTGCTAGGTGACCAAGACCCAGTCGGAGGGACGACATGCATCTGAATCAGCGGAATACGCCCTAGTTCACATCTTTACGCGGCCAACCAACTGCTTAGAGAGCCGATTGCGCTGCGTGCTAACACGGACCGTGGGTCACAGGGTAGGGTCAACTTTTTTGAGCACTTGATTAAGGGACACTGTATTGCTTAACCTGGCAGACCAGCGTGGTCGTACCGATCCATCCGGCAGAATGACAGACAGGTTTGCAGTTGGCTTTTACGTTGTTGGTGTAGGATTTCTTCTCCTCGCGGGCAAGGCTTGGTACGGTACGACGAAGAGTGCCGATGTACCAACCCGCTATCTTGCGACCAGTGATGCCTTCGACTTCGATGCGCTTCGAGCCTCGGAGGGGTTCCGATCTTACGGACCGCCAGCCCTTCGGGAGCCGGGTCATATTCTGGCTGTTTTCACCGTGCCTGCTGATCCGTGCCTTGACAGCATGAATGAAGTGCATGCCTTGCGTGCGCTATTCCAGCAACGCGGTTTTAGTGGCAAGCCGGTGCAGGCCGAAATCGTCGTGGTAGGTGATGATCTGATGGCAGCTAAGCGTTTCGCTAAGACCAACGATTTCGAGCAGGAGGTCCTATACGGCTCGGATCAGGCCTACAATCGGCTGCTTCACTCGTTTGGAAAGATCGTTGTAACACACCAGATGATGCTGGTTGATCCAGGTGAAGGGCGCATATTTTTTCGGGCACGCCTTGCTGTGGGCCTAAGGTCTCCGCCGGAGGTCAGGGAGGAGATTCTATGGGAAGCCCACAACGCATATGAGGCACTTATCAGCGAAACAACTCAAACCAACTCAGGAGGCTAGATCATGAAACAGAAAGGAAGGACGGCCAATCTCAAGCAGCGGGTGCTTGCATTCGCGTTCTGCTGCCTGTGCGTCTTTGTGTACAGCGAGCAGACTTCGGTCTTGGGGAGCGACACCGTTCAGGTCGTGGCGCCAGACAAGTGTTGCAAGAACTGCGGTTCGGTGGGTTACTGCCTACTCGGCACAGACTATTTTAACGCTGACTATAGCATGGGTTTCGAGGATTGCGATTTAATCCTTCACCCCGATACTGGCGATGTTATTGGCTGCGAGGTGAGCGGGGAGTTTTGCGGTTGCAGCGGCGACGAGTAGCCTAAGACGGATGGTCATCTCTTCCGGCCGACCCTAGATGGTCCCACGTCCGTTGCGGTCAAGCAGCTGAGTCGGTCAGTTAACTACTTAAGTCGTTGATATGGAGCAGTCACTGGATAATGCCTGGACTCAGCGCTGGCTTTTTCGCGGCCGGCATCTGATGCAGCTCTTCGGTCCACAAAGACGGATTATGAACGGTCATGTTGCTTTGCGGCGATTCCTTGTCGCCCTGGCCATAGTGCCTTGCATCCTGGCCCCAGTCTCGGCCCAGGAGCTATCCTTCACGCTCGTAGAGCAGTTGGTCTTAGGGAATGACGAGGAGGCGGCCGCCGAATACCTCTTCACTTTTCCCGAGCGGGTCCGGACGGACTCGAAAGGCCGAATCTATGTGAAGGATCGAAGGCGGGCGGACGTTCGCGTGTTCGACGCTAGGGGGCAGTACGTCACCACGATCGGAAGCAGAGGCGAAGGTCCGGGGGAAATGCAGCGCATCGACGGCATACACGTTGATGGCCAAGATCGGCTGATCGTATCCGATGCCATGCTCGCACGGTTCACGATCTTCACAGATCTTGGCAATAGCCACGAAACAAAAGCCTTCGAGGTGGAGGGGACCATCTATCCAAGTCCAATCCTATCACTTGGAGATTCATTTGTACTCAAGTACGTGAACTTTAGAGGCGATCCTGCTGGGCAACGCTCGGTGCTGCACCTGCACGCCACCGAGTTGGACCGGCTCGGGTCGTTTGCGCAGCTGGGGAACCTGTTTAACCTTGATATACCTTTCCAGAGGTCACGGTCCCGTAGCCGAGATGGATTAAGGGTCGCAACGGACGGGTCGGATACGATAGTCTTAGCCCCACAGGTTTACGATGGATACGTCTACCGATACACAAGGTCGAATGACACCTGGGTAATGGGCAAGCTGAAAGGCGGGCCAGCTCCCGAAACCCCATATATCCTCGTAAGCGAGCGCGACATGGAGGCGAACCTGGATTATCGAAAAGCGGCTATATTGAGCTCAACATCGGAGGGGATCTTCCGTGCGAAAATCTTAAACTGGAGTATAGGCCTCATAATTCTGGCCAATGGCGATATTGTCAACTTTACGATGCAGACCCCGCTCGGTGACACTGGATATACCAGCGCGGAAATGTTCAGCCGAGACGGCACCCTTGTGGGGTATGGGCCGCTACAGTTAAATGATCCCGGGTTGGATGGCGACAAGAGGGTCAAGACCTCCATGTCCATCCTGTGGCAGGATGCGGCAGGCCGCATCTACCTTCGGCGGAAAAATGAAAGTGACTTCTATGTGCTCAGTGTTGCCGAGCTAGTGGTCCGCCCGTTATGAGCCGTGCGGACTACGTAGTGCTTGTCAGAAAACTCGGACTTATAGGGGGTTAGTGTGAATATCCCACTCGCTGCGGGGCAGACTACGCTAAAATGCAGGGTTTTTGCTGGCAAATAGCCCGTTATGCCCTCGCTTTTCGCTCCTTATCCCGTTTAGCGCAGATAAACTCTGCGATGCCGGGGTGCCACACCTTGAGCGTTTGCATGACCGCCACCCGCCGCGTCGTGCCACCGCTCTTGATTGTGCCACCGGTCGCATCCTGCACGCACATGAAGCTAGCCGGACTGCTAGGCTGCCCGCCACCCGATAGTTTATCGCATGTAAACCAGAGGGTAGACCAGTCCGCGCCGACGCCCAACCCGTACTTGAACAGGCGCGCGCTTTCGTCGCGGTAGCCCCAGGGTTTCCCCTGGGGCCCCGCACAGATCTGTGCGTGCGCGTAAACGCACACGCCTCCTCCCGCAGGTCGCGCTGTCGCGCATGACGTTAGGAAGGGACATGGCCTCAGCAAACGACTCATGCTGCATCTGACCAGCTGTCAGTGGATTCAGCGGCATAACAATGTCATCATCACCGGCGCAACAGGCACGGGCAAGATCTACTCGGCCTGTGCACTGGCGCATAAGGCATGCCTGGAAAACTACCGGGCACAATACCAACGTGTTCCGCGACTCTTGCAGGATAGGCACCTAGGGCGCGCCGATGACACCTATCGGAAACTCCTGAGCAAGATGTCAAAAATCGACGTCCTGATCACCGACGACTGGGGCACCAGCGAAGTGAACGTCACGCAACAACGCTACCTCCTGGAGCTGTTCGACGACCGATACCAGAGTCGGTCCACCATCGCGACCAGCTAACTCCCCGTGGAACAATGGCACGACACCATGGAAGATCCTACCTTGGCCCATGCCATCCTTGACCGACTGATTCACAATGCGCACCACATCTTACTCAAGGGTGAGTCCATGCACAAAACACACGCCCTGCGAAGCATCAAACCCTACGACCAGGCATGACACATACACATGTGCGCAAAGGCCAATTTCGTGCCCCTGACGCAAAGCGTAGGGTGGCGCGCAATCGTAAGGAAGTAATGTACGCGGCCGAGAAAGCCATTCTTACGGGCCAGCAACGGCGATAGATCGTCGTTATTGACTTCACCCACCAGCGGGCCTTGCGCCAGCCCTTCATTCCTATCGCCTTGCAGTGTGCGTACAACTCGTTAACCAGACTGCGCAACGCATCACAGAGAAGCCGTACGTACGTGGGCCACTCCACGTTAGTACGCGCAACGGCCGAGTCCGCGCGGCTGCGCAAGGCATCTTTGGCGCCATGCTTGAGCTCCTTATGACCCTTAGCGACCAACCACCTAGTAAATCTCGTCGAGCGCCTCCCTCGTCAGCAGGGACACATTGTCGACCAGTGTTTGCACAGAAAACCGCTTCTTACTGACGTCGCTGATCATGAGCATCTGGTACACCGCAATATGGTGGTTGGCCAGATTCTCCAGACGATAATAGTCGCAGTTGAGTGCGAACTTCACTACACCCAACACGATTCTCTGCCAGAAATCTATGCCAGGGCGACCCTGAGTCCGATCTACACCGGGAAGAATCCTGCGCGAGAGGACGCCTAGCACCTCGTCGCGCACATCCTTATCCGCAAACAGGGACTGCAGGCCGCGCAATACCGGGGGAATATCGTCCCTAGACTTGGGATTCAGCTCAATCTGCTTAATCAGCGTGACCCACAGATCCGACTGGGACTTAAGGACCGCTCTCATGTGTATGAATCGGGCGAATGTGGGCAGGTTCAGAGCTCAACATCATGCTTATCGCAGAGAAAAGCCAGATCTGAGCCAACATTTGCGGATTCAAGCTCTTGGCCGGAATGGGCACAGCCTAGGTTCAACGTGGGTTCGAAGGACCGTTAGCAAGCAAACACGCCTATTTCTGGCGTATCTTGCCTCCTGCTGAATCCCATGTAGCCGTCTACGCAAGGTAGGCCCTTTTTTCTGGCAAGCACTAGCATACCAGCCCTACGAATGCGGCGAACCTTGGAATCCATCGGCCCGATTCGTCGTTTCACCGGCTGAACCTGTCACCTTACACCCTGATGCACCGTCCCTCAGAACGCAGCGCCTATCCGCCTCCCAGCGCCTTCGAAGTTATGCGACCCGACTATGTTGACTTGGACGGAGGGCGCGTGGAAGCATCGATCTTTGTCGCACCCTACCGCGTTGTCGGCCAGAGCCTGACTCGGCCCGGTGCGCGTCGCGCGGCGGTCTACCAGGCCCATCAGACGTATAAGCACTATAACCCTTCCTATCGAGTGCCCTGCCCTTTTCCCGATGAATTCGCAGACCAAGAGGACGTCTCGTGGAAGCGGATGAGCACCATCATGCGTGCCACTACCGGTGACTACAGGTTTACGGACCTGGACGGAGAATACGACTACGCGTCCATAGAGCAGATGCTTACCTGGGATGTGCGGCCGACGTAACCTCCGATGCAGGTAGGCGGTTCTGTGCCTCCTGCTCGGCCTTGTTGCGGACAGCATGCACATACGTCAGTGCGGCCTCGCGGCCGGGCGGTAGCGGCCCGTAGAGCACTGCCTGTTTAACAGCCAGCGACGTTTGTCTCTCGCTGCGCGGCAGCGTCAGTACCGTCTCTTCGTACAGCGCCGCGCGCCTTACAGCATCGCCTTTCACCTCCGTGAGCAATGCGAGCGCTGCCTCGCGCTCATTGGGTATGTCGCCGTCCAGGATCGCTTCCTGTATAGCATCCTTGATTAGGCCAACCGCCACGCCTTCCCGGATGCCCACGCGCTCCATAATCTCTTTGCCATCTATCGGCGGGCGGAAGTTTCTCAGGTGATCCTTCGCTTCCACCTCGGCAAACTTGTCCTCCACACGGTCAAAGGCCCGCAGATATCGGGCCACCCTGCGTGGATTGCGCGAAGTGATGTCCGCGCGTACCAGCATCATCAGCTCATCAATATCGGGCCCCGCGTCAAATAGGAGGCGGCGCACCGCGGAGTCCGTGACCATGTCATCGACGAGCGCCACCGGCCGGTGGTGGAGCGCCACCAACCGCCGCACATACTGCATGCGGTCGTCAAGCGGGAGCTTAAGCCTCTGGAAGATCCCTGGCACCATGCGGGCACCCCGATCTTCGTGCCCGTGGAAGGTCCATCCCGTTCCAGGAACGAATCGTTTTGCCGCCGGCTTGCCCACGTCATGGAGCAGCGCCGCCCAGCGCAGCCAGTAAGAACGGGCAGGCGGATTCTCTTCGTCGCCAGTGGCCAGAACAAGGTTGTCCAGCACCTTCAGCGTATGATGGAAATTGTCTTTATGACGCTGCCCAGCAATGGTCTGCGCACCCTTTAGCGCCGTCACCTCGGGCAGTATCCTGCTCAGCATGCCGCCCTGGTCGATGAGCTCAAACCCATAAGAAGCAAGCCGGCTGGCCATAATTTTCTCCAGCTCCTCGGTGATCCGTTCCTGGCTCAGGATCGATAGCCGGTGCGCCTCCTGGCGCATGGCATGCATCAGACGCTCGTCAATCGTAAAGTTCAGCTGTGCAGCAAAGCGGGCCGCACGAATCATTCGGAGCGGATCATCCGCAAACGTGCGCCGCGGCGGGCGGGGCGTAATCAGCCACTGCTTTTCCAGGTGCCGCCGCCCCCCAAAGGGGTCGAGTAAGACCCCATACCGGTCTGGCATTACACTCACGGCCATAGCGTTAACCGTGAAATCACGCCGTAGGAGGTCCTCGTATAGTGTGGCCGCCTGAACACTCGGCTTTCGCGAGGAAGCGCGATAGCTTTCTTTGCGCGCCGCCACAAACTCCAGTTCGGCCACGTCTCCATCATCCTGCCGAATGCGTAATGCCGCGGTACCGAACTGGTCGTACACATGGGCCGTCAGCCCGCCCAAGTGCTTGCCTACGGCTCGTGCCAGGCGTATGCCACTGCCAATGCCCAAGGTCACAAGGTCCACATCCTGGGTTGGCGCTTGCCGCAGCATGTCGCGCACTACCCCGCCCACCGCATAGGCTTCGATGCCAAGGCGTGCGGCTTCTTCCCCCACGGCCCTGAGCAGCGGCGCCTGCGGCAGCGAGTTCAGGAGATGTCCAACTTGCTCTTCGTTCATCGCTCGACCTGTGAAACCTCTGGTACGCCTTTGCCAGAGCCCTCGTTCAGGGGGTGGTGCTCACCGGCCACCCTGGTTCACGCAGCAATTCGTAGTCAATGAATAGCTTGTCGCCCGCACGATGCTCCACGCGCATGTCCACGCTCGGATCGCTCCGGCGCCAGTCTCCGTACCGCTTGCAGAACTGACGGTATTCCAAGCGATTCGGATAGTCTTCGTTGTACTCGAGTCACAGCATTTGCCGCGTCACATACGAATACATCAGCCGCTGCCCTTGGACCCTACCCCAGTCCGGTAATGGATGATTCGTGTCGCGCTGCGGTCCAGACGAGCAGTGAAGCTTCTTTTTCAGGTCGAAATCGCTCAACTCCTTGCACTACGCCCAGGTCGATCCCGCCTGCTTCAACCGCGAGAGCGCGCGAGATACCGTGCGACGACTGACTTCCGCATGCTTACTTCAACGGCGCTCAGAATAAGACCGCTCAGAGCAGAGCGCCAAAATGTGCCCTACTCTCTTCATGGGAGTACGGCAAGCTACCATGGCTCTGGGACGCTTGCCTGATCACACAAAGACCCGGATAAACGATGACTAAGAGACCTACTACGCGACGCTATGCCCCCCGAACACATCAGCTCCAAATGCCCCGAAGCCAATCATGCACATACGAGTATGTAAGTGGCGCGCTTGCACCGGATTCGATGCCGCGCTTCGCAACCATAGCGTGGTACATCGCGGTGTACAATGCGGAGAAGAAGCTGTTTGCGTGGGTAGCGACGGCGGACTCGGTCTTTAGCAGGGTTCAGCATTTAGCGTCTCGCATTAACGGGACAGAACACTAGGAACTTTCGTCGATTTAACGCCGAGTTGTAGTCTTATACCTTCCATTGCCCTTTTGAACCAGACTAACACGATGGCGCCGGCATTGTCTCACAAGTGGCAATCACTTGAAGATCTGCCAACGAACTGGCGGGACCTGTGCCGTGAAGACCTCAGCGCGATCCAAAGACAGTGGAAACACGATCGTGCTCTCATTCGGGATGGCACCAAGATCCAGAAGATCCGTGAGGAGATCGCACTCCGCTGGGCCATCGAGACAGGGATTATCGAGCGTCTATACACCGTCGATCGCCGCATCACCATTCAAATCCTCGACGCCGGAATGGATGCACTGGGCCGTTTCCACGCGCGGGGTGCCATCTCCAGGGAAGCCCGTGCATTAATCGCCGACCAGCGTGAAGCCCTGGAGATGGTTCTGGATTTTGTGGGCAGTGCTCGTGACCTATCCGACTCCTACATCAAGGAACTCCATCATCGCCTTACCCTGAGTCAAGAGACATGTGATGCCGTGGATCCGTATGGGAACCGTATCCAGGTAAAGCTCCGAAAGGGACAGTGGAAGCAGCATTCGAACAACCCGATGCGCCCAGACGGATCAATACACGAGTACTGTCCACCTAGATTCGTCCAGGACGAAATAGAGAAGCTGCTTGAGTTACATTTGAGGCACGCTGGAGTTTGTCCCGAAGTCGAAGCCGCGTGGCTCCATCACCGGTTCACGCAGATTCATCCATTCCAAGACGGCAACGGCCGCGTCGCACGCGCGCTCATCACAGCCGTCTTCCTGAGGGCCAATTGTCTCGCTCTGGTCGTTCGTAACGAAGAGCACAAGGAACGTTACCTAGACGCCTTGGAGGCTGGTGACCGTGGCGACCTGAAGCCCCTGGTGGACCTTTTCGCCGACATCCAGATCGGCGACCTGAACGAAGCGATCCGCTCCATCAGAGAACTTCGAGGCGAATCGATAATCCGCATGTCGGAAACGATGGCGGAGCGGGCAATGCACCACAAGATCCAGTCACAGAGCAATCCAGGAAGGTAATGGAACATCTACTTGCCGTGGCCCACGATCGACTAAAGGAAGTGGCAGGCGAGCGTGAGCGTGCCTTCCGCAACAAAGATGTTCAGTTGGAGGCTCGCGTTCAGCCAGATGAGCCAGATAAGCAAGACTGGTGGGCCTGGCAGATTATCGAAGCCGCAAAGAAACAGGCCTACTACGCTGAACTCAATAGGTCACACCGTTGGATTTCGCTGTCCCTCAGAATCCTCGAGTTCCAAGTAGGGGCCACCCAGTTCGTTATCTCACTGCATGCGGTGAGCCGAGCTGCAGACCTCTACGCAACAGCTGCATTCCTTACTTGGCCTTTAGGGGGAAGCGGCGGAAGAGCGTTTTCGGGCTTGGTTAGATCAGGTGATTGAGAGCGGTCTCAGCATATGGGGTGAGGGTATATAGGCCTTTACCTCAGGGAACCGGTGCCCTAAAGCGTGGGGATAGATTACTACCGCCTGTTACCGGATACGTCTAAGTATCTGCCAAGCGCTATTCTCCGCGGGTGAGGCGTGGGGAGAACGTAACCGTCCCGTAGACTACATTGAATGCAGGCCATGTGGCCATCTTATGTTTTGATGGGATTCTATGTGGTTATGCCGTAGCCTCTGCTCCAGGCAGGTTGGGAGCATTCTCAGTCGTGACCTGACGGCTTGGATTTGCGATACCGAGCAGGTGTCTATGGGATTGCTCCAGGCATGTAGTGGTCGTCACCGGCGGGGAAGAAGTGTCCCGTAGTGTACATATTACGTTGAGGGGCTTGAGCTGCCGATATTGTTGCGTCGGTCAGTGAGCAACTTAACTGGGGGGTGCAATGGCATCGTTACGTCGTAGTTTGGACGACATGTTTCCGCTGGTGGAGCGTTTTTTGGTTGTGCGCAGAGCCTGAAGGCGTTTGGCCTTGAGCACGGCCTGTCGGAGCGTGGTTTTTACTACTGGCGCAAGAAGTACGCGGCATCTGTGTCTCGGGCTTCGGGCGCGTTTGTGGATGTATCGTCACCGGAGGTACATGAGCGGGCGTTGATGGAGGTCGAGTTTCCAGGCGGCGCGCGTCTGCGCGGGTACACGCCGGTATCGGCGGACTTTCTCGGGTCTGCGTTACAGCGTGAGCGGAGCCAGTCATATTAGCATTGGGGCCGTCGCACGTGTTTCATTTTTGCCGGGAGCCTACGGACATGCGCAAAGGCTTTGACGGGTTGTGCGGTCTGGTGTGCTCGGGCATGAAGCGAGATCCTCTCTTGGGCGATGTGTTCGTTTTCATCAACTGCCGTCGGACACATATCACATTTCTGGTTTGGGATCGCAGCGGATGGGTTTTGTACAACAAGCGTCTCGAGTCGCGGACGTTTGAGCTGCCAGAGACCGCGACGCCTTTATGGACGGAGCCCATGATGCCCTTGGACGGGGTACGGCTTTCGACGGTACGCTATCGATGCCGATTGCGGGGTTCCGATTCATAACTATCTTCACATAAACTTCTCGAAACTGCTTGCAAATGCCATGAGTTAATAGGGCGTGCCAAGTATCCCTGCCCAGGAGCGCCCCTGTCCGCGTTGCGCGAGGCTCGAGCTGGACCATCGCGCGGTGGTCGAGCGGCTTCGTTCGGAGCGTGACCATTGGCGGCGCCTGCATAGCGAGGAGCGTACGCAACGGCAGCGGTCGGAGGCAACGACCGCAGGTCTGGCCGAGGATATGGCCAAGCTCAAAGACCAGCTCAGTGAGCTCTCCCAAAAGCTCTTCGGCAGCACAAGCGAGCGCTTAAAGGCGCCTGTGAAGCCAAAGGCGCCTGTGAGCGACGACATCCGCGCGACAGCGGATCAGAAGCCGCCACCATCAGCGACCGCAGATACGTCGGCCTCGCGCCCGGGTGTACAGGGCACACCGACTAAGGACCATCGCGCGAACGCCAAACCCAAGACGCGGCGCAAAGGGCAGCGTAGCAAACTGCCAGACGACCTGCCAAGTGAAGAGATCTTTCTTAACCCCGAAGGGGACCTGGAAGGCTGGAAACCGATTCGAATTGAGAGTACCAAGGTGGTAGCGTGGGTGCCAGGGTACCTGAAGGAGATCCACTATAGGCGCCGCGTATTTGCGCATAGCACCGATCCTTCGAAGGGGCTGCGTATCGCTCCACTCCCTGCGCGCACTATTCCCAGCGGGCGAGTACATGAATCGTTGCTGGCGCACCTTGTTACGTCCAAAGTCGAGGATGGTCTACCGCTTCACCGCCTAGCCAAGATAATAGAGCGCGGCTCGGGCTATAAGATCCCATCGTCCACCATGGGAAACTGGATGGATAAGGTAGGCTTTGACCTGGAACAGCTCGCGCTTGCCGTGGCCGATCAGGTACGCAAGAGCGGATACCTGCAGGTGGACGAGACCACGATCCGCGTGCAGGATCGCAAGAAGAAAGGGTCCACTCATCGCGGATACTTCTGGGTCTACCATTGCCCTAAACAGAAGCTGCTGGTCTACCAATACGCACCCGGACGCGGAAGCAAGGTGCCACGAGGATTCCTGCATGGGTTCCAGGGCGTGCTGCATACCGACGGATATGTCGCCTACGAGACCTTCATTCGGGATGTCGGCATCATACTGGCCAACTGCTGGGCCCATACGCGACGCAAATTTTACCAAGCCCTCCGTACCGATCCCGACAGAGCCGCCTTCGTGCTGAAGCAAATAGGAACGCTCTACCGGATAGAAGCGCAGCTGCGCGAGAACCATGCCTCTGCAGAACAACGACGCATCGCGCGGCAGCAAAAGGCCAAACCCGTATTGCGCCACCTTAAAACGTGGCTCCAGCAGCAGAATACGCTCCCAAAGGGATTACTGGGCAAGGCCAAGCACTACACGCTGGCGCGGTGGGACCGGCTGTGCCGATACATCGACGACGGACGCCTGGAAATTGATACCAACGCCGTCGAAAGGGCCATGCGCACGGTTGCGATCGGCCGCAAAAACTACCTCTTCTGCGGATCCCACCACGCAGCTAAGCAGATGGCCACCTTCTACACGCTCCTGGCAACGTGCCGGTTGCACGGCGTTAATCCCGTAAAATGGCTCGAAGATGTGCTGCCACGCATTGCTGCGGGCCATCCAGCCAAAAAGATCCACCTGCTACTACCCCACCAGTGGCAGCCACTCCATCCCCCGGCACCTCCATAGAAGGATGCGCGGAGCAAGACCATGAACCATGCTCTGCTGCCTCCATCCGTACGTAATACTGCACCTACGATCCGCCCTTCTATACGCGGCCACACCTGCGTGACTACGCCGCCTACATGCCAAAAAAGCACTTCAATCCCAGTCCGCACTGCAGCCACATAGCCGCTCGATCATTGACTCGGTGCGCCCTCAATAGAAGATCACCCGTACCCGCTACCAGACTCCCAAAGAACATCGGCGAATAGCGATACCTGTCAGAGCTACCAGTCATGGCTGCTCTGCCGAGTTGAGGATACCTCAACCTGCCCGAAGCCGAGGTTACCGCATAGCCATAGAAGACCGCACCCAAATATATGCAGGGCAAACCTCC
This sequence comes from Rhodothermales bacterium, assembly GCA_958296045.1. Taxonomy (GTDB): domain Bacteria; phylum Bacteroidota; class Rhodothermia; order Rhodothermales; family Bin80; genus CATQHT01. The sequence continues at coordinate 507,306 of CATQHT010000002.1, read as the reverse complement.
TGGCTTAAATGCTCTCTACGGGACGGTTACGGGAGAACTGCTCGAGCAGCGGCACATAGAGCTGAACTCCCTATTCTTCGCAATCGTCTGTCTACACTTACCAACACACTGACCAGCCTGCAGGTGTAGCACTCCGAACTCTTGTTGGCGTCAGGCAGGTTGGCACTTATGGGGTAATGATCGATTCCTTACCTGCCCGCTACTCCCTCAGCGAGCGTTCCTGTCACGGGTCTTCGCGCGTAACGGTCACTGTGGGCGTCAGCACCGACTCCGCCCATCCCCGATATACGCCCCGTGTCGGTGGTACGTCTGCGTAGTCGCGGCCGACCGCTACGCGAACGTGACGCTCATCGCCTTCGCTGTTATTCGTCGGATCCAATCCGACCCATCCCAAGCCAGGAAGCCAACACTCCACCCACGCGTGACTCTCTCCAGTAACGGATCCCGGCGCATCAGGCCCGAGATACCCCGATACATAGCGGCATGGGATGCCCCAGATGCGCAGAATAGATGTCATAACATGAGCATAGTCCTGACACACACCTCGCCCGCTCTCCAGGATGCGCTCGATGGGCGAATCGGCTGCCGTGCTGCCTGGAGCATACTCGAAGATGCGGTGAAGGATATCCCTCAGCTGCAAGACGGTTGTGAGGGGGTCTTCTCCCGTCTCCAGGCCATTGATTTGCATGAAATGCTCCAAGGCTGGGGAAGAGCGAGCAAATCGGCTAGGTTGCAACATGAGCCACAATTCCGGGTCTCTTGTGCTTCCTTCCAGTCTCGACCACGCGCTTGCTCCCAGCCGGTTGGGCAGGCTCTGGGCAGGGCCCACCTCCACGCGACTTCGGGCACCAATCACGAGGCTATCGTACGGACCTGGGCGGTTCAGAAAATGACCCCAATTGTTGAACGGACCGCGAAAGGTAAAAACCGATCCACTGGGGTCACTCACAAGAGCGAAATCCAGCAGTACCTGGTTGCGGTCCTGGAGGGGACACAGGTAGAGGGTCATGACGGACGAGTGCACCGGCGCATTGTACCGAAAGTACAGCGTGTGCTCGATCTGGTGACGTACGATCACTGGGGCAGGCCCTCGGCTACAGGGTAGTCTACATAGGCAGATATGACAAGGTCGTGAAAGGTATTTGCGTCGCCTGCAAGTTGGTCAAATATCCCCTCCTCCAGCTGCCCCCGTTCTGGGCCACCAGCACCCACTGGCACCAGACCTCCCACATTGGCCTCCACCAGTGCTGCCAGCCGCAGCGCCATTCGGTGCGGCGGCGCCATCGGGTGGCGATTGCCCAGCGGGTCGATACCCTGGAGCAAGTTCTCGATACGGTGCACCGCGAAACGCAGCGAACGGGGTACTTCCGGGTCACGGATCATGAAATCGAGCACCTCTGCGCGACGGACGGTCATTGTGTGGCGGCGGCAGTAGAGCTCGTAGGCACTGCACACGCGCAGGAGATCGGCCCAAGATAGCCTGGGTTTGTGGTCTGTAAGACATCCGATCCGATCCCAGTTGTCCAAAAGAGCCGCCTGGTGCTGAAATCGCTCCACGAACCGGCCCAACTCCAGAAACTGCCAAGCGTCGTCACGAGGCATGATCACGTGAATCACCCCCGCCAGCAGGTGCAACCGATCGATCCCCTCTGAGACAAGTTGCGCTGGCGCGACCCGCCACGCTGCGGGAAATTCGCAGTCGCGGAGCCACAGAAACCCTTGGTTGAGACAGGTCCAGACCTGCAGGGGAAGCTGGGGGCGAAGTTGCTTGGCGTTTTCACGCGCCTTCCCCCAACAGGAAATCATCGAATCTGGATTGGTGTAGTCCTCTACTAGGCTCCCGGCCAGTGTGTAGGCGTCGGCAATAAGGAAGACTTCCGCCTCGTCTGCATCCGCCGGCGCACTCGGCGCGGGCTGGTCCAGCGTCCGGTACACGACCCGCCAGCCCAGCGCTATTTCGTCAGCTGGCGCGTCCACTAGTCCCGACAACTGGTAGCGGAGCAGGCGCGCGGTGTGTTCGGTCCGCTCCAGGTATCGGCCCATCCAGTAGAAATTAGCTGCCACTCGAGCCAGCATCGTCGCGCTATCCTGTATATAATTGGTCAGGCCTTCAGGACCCAGAGGTCCTTGCATCCCCCGCCCTGGCTGGAGTTCACCACGAGGCTCCCCTTTTGCAGGGCCACACGGCAGAGCCCGCCTGGTACCACTTCCTGGCCACTGCCACCGCACAAGGTGAAGGGGCGCACATCGACATGACGGGGCTGGAGGCTACCGTCCACGAAGCATGCGGCCCGCGAAAGGGGAAGAACGGGCTGGGAAATGAAGTTATCCGGGTCCGCGCGCAAACGGGCCGCATAGGCTTCCCGCTCTGGTGCAGTGGACTGGGGGCCCACCAGCATCCCGTAGCCGCCCGAGCCTCCCACCTCCTTGACTACAAGGTCCTGCAGGTTGTCCAGCGTAAAGGCAAGTCCATCGGGCGTGCGACACAGGTGAGTGTCCACGTTTGCTAATATGGGCTCTTCGCCTAAGAAGTAGCGGATGATGTCGGGAATGAAGGCATACACCGCCTTGTCGTCCGCCACCCCCGTGCCGGGAGCATTGGCCATCACCACGTTGCCAGCACGGTAGGCGTGGAAGAGACCGGCCGCCCCCAGCATCGAATCCTCGCGGAAAATGACGGGGTCGGTGAAATCGTCGTCTTTCCGGCGGTAGATGACATCGATGCGGCGTAGTCCCGAGGCGGTGCGAGCGTAGACGGCGGCGTTGTGCACCACCAGGTCTCGCCCCTCTACGAGGTCAACTCCCATCTCGCCAGCGAGAAAGGCGTGCTCGTAGTACGCCGAGTTGTACCGGCCCGGCGTCAGCACTGCCACGCGCGGCGTTCCCACTGCCGAACTCAAAGAAACGAGGGTCGAGTACAGGCGTTCGGGGTAGGAGGACACCTCGTGCACCCGGTGTTCACGGTACAGGGTGGGAAGCACTCTCTTGATTGCCGCGCGGCATGCCAGCATGTAGGAGACGCCAGACGGGACGCGCATGTTGTCTTCGAGCACCATGAAGCCCTCGTCAGTGCGCACCACATCGGTGCCTCCGATTGCTACATAAATGTCGTGCGGTACCCGGACTCCCCGCATCTCGACCCGATATTGTGGACAGCCCAGCACCAGATCGAGCGGCACCACGCCGTCGCGCAGCGAATGTCCCTCGTGGTAGATGTCGCGCAGGAAGAGGTTTATGGCGCGCAGACGCTGCTTGATTCCCGCCTCGATGTGCGCCCACTCCGCGGCCGTGAGAATGCGCGGCACGCAATCGATGGGGATTATTTGTTCGGACACCTCCTTTTTGCCGAGAGTCGTGAAGGTGATGCCCTCGTGCACGAAATGTCGGTGCACACTGTCCTGGATCCGAACAAGCTCGTCCGCGTGGATGCGGACGAGCGCCTCGCTGAGGGAGCGACAAACTGCACGCGGAATGCCGTTCTCGCGGAATAGCTCGTCGAAGAAACGGGAGTCCAGGTGGTAGTGGGTGAACATTCCCGACGCGGCAACGCTGGCATCAAGTCCGTCGTCTATGTGCGCGCGCTCCAGAATCTTTAGTCCCACTGTACAAATCAGCATACTAACCGCGCCGATCACTATGGCCCACTTACCGCCGACAATGCTCGGACCAGCCGTAATCACCCCCAGCCCAGCGATGGCCCCATTCAGTATGGCAAAGAGATCTGTGCGCTCCAGGATCGATCCCAACACGGAGATCACGGTGACCATCCCGGCCACGGCCGCCAGATTGACATCGAGGTTCACCCTGCTCATCCCCACCGCGTCGGCGGCACTGGAAAGGGTCAGCCGAGAGCGCCGTTGAAGCCGAACTACCCTAGCTAAGGGACGAACACCGCAACCGTGACCGCAGGGATGTTGGAGGGCGCGATAATTTTCACCGAACCACCCTTGCGTAACTTGCGCTAACGGGAGTCCACCGCGTTTGCTCCTGCGGGAGCGGCCCAGCCCCTTTTCCAGGCACCCACGATGGGGAATATGATGGTCGTGCGAGGAGCGGTGAAGGCTCAGAGGTAGATCCGTTCGACTAGCGCACTGGAGACAAGCGAGGCTGTCGTCGCTCCGACCACAATCGGAAAAAACCCGTCCTACGTAGCGGCGTAGTTGTTTGCAAAAACGAGCGCTGCAGTGTCCCCAGTCCCGCTCAGCAGTGCTGCCTCGTTGGCCCAGGGCCCGAAGAAGCATTCGAGTGCCCCGATGAAACCACCGCCAACATCGTTGTACACATAGTTGCAGCTGACGATATAGTAGGTGAGCCCCGCGATCGCGTGAGATCCGATTCTCTTGACGCAGATTACCATTTTGATCTTGTAGCGCACTGATCCAGGTTCCATCACAGCGAGACCGATTCACATCCCCATGGCCAGTGCGCCCTAAATCAGAAGCGAGAAGGTGTTGACGACAAATGCGCAATCCTGTGCCACGGGTTCCCGGGCTGCGCCAGCCATCGCCGTGATAAGAGCCAAGCCAGCTTGAGCGATTACCTGCTGGAGACGGTACACATGGCGGAGAGAGAGGAGACAGCGTGGCTCTTGTCGGCCTCCTGCGCAAGCGAGTCAACATACGGTTGAAACTAGGCTTCGCAAGGGGCGGATGGGGCTGTTGTCGCCCTTGTTGAAACAGCACAACATAGTGTTCCAGGCTACCTTAACCCTGTCGCCGTACAGACTCGACCCACGGCTGCGAAGACCAGAAGGGTTACGATCACAACAATTCGAGCAACGTTGCTAGTGACGGACAGCGGACTCTGATTGGGCGTTTTGCTTGCCCACTGGAGCGCTTCTAGAAATTAGACATTTTAAAGCACGCGGCGGTTCCGCCATAGCACGCACTTGGGTGTCCGTGCCCTGGTTCAGCACGAAGTCTCGAGCGCACAGGACAGCACCAGTTCCTTCTCTATTCGTGTCATGACCTAACGACAAGGAGGGCGTGCACACACAGGCAGCGCGCACGGAGCGTCGATATTCGAAGCCTGACTGCAGCTGAAGCCCTAGGAGGCGTTCCAACATCAGCGCGGCCACTGCGAGCGGACGATGCCAACAATCTTGGCTGAAAGGCTACTTGAATCCGCCGCTCATCGAATGGCACAGGCGGGTCACCGGGGCGAATCATTGCCAACGGAGTCGGCGGCGGTAACTCGCTTTAAACGAAAAAGCAAGGGAATAGGCCGATCAGGCGTTCGGAGGGTATGTCCTGCGCACCAGCCGCAGCGATTGGGCTCTAGAAAAGATCGTCCTCACTTGTTGGTAACTGACCGATAAGGCCCGTGGAATACTGGAGGCTTCTAACGCCTCGTGAGCAATCTGGCTAAGACCAGCAGACAACGCCGCAGCTGATAAGCAGCAACCGTACGCCTACACTGGCGCCGCGAACTTTCCAGCCAGCCTGAAAAGCGGCTGGCCAAGCCACAAGCATTCAGCATCAAAGGTGCCGTTGGTGAAGCGGGATACGCACGCGCCTGCAGACGGACGCCTGCGGGCATCACGTTAGCGCATCACCATGACCGCTCGCGAAAATTGGTGAAGTACGCGCGTGCGCGGCGACTCCGTCACGACCTGGAGCATGTACATGCCAGGCGCCATGCCATTGAGCTGCACTTCAAACGTGTGACTGCCCTTAGCAGCCGCCTCCAGACTGCGCTCTAGCACACGACGCCCAAGCACATCATATAACGTGATGTCATAGTGCGTGAGCGAGGTCGAGAACAGTTCGATCTGCATCACGTCACGAACCGGGTTCGGGTATACCGCGCGCAGCTCCGGCGCTCTCGGCAAAGCGACATCTTCTGCAACGCCGGTGGTACCGGTCTTGCGAAAATGCATGGTGTTGATGTTGATGTCGCCCTCGGTTATCAGCACTTTGAGTATGTGTGCACCCTTTGGCAGCATAACTCCCGAAAGCATCCGGGTCTCCCAGGTCTGCCAGCCGCCAGTGTTGCCCACCTCAACGTCGCCTGGAGGCAGCACCTGATCGTCAAATAACAACCGGAATTCACCGCCATCCACGGCACTGGCCACCCGGACGGCAATATCGTATTCGGCAGAGTCGGCCACATCCACCGTGTACGTCATCCACTCCAAGCGCTTCGTCCATCCAACGCTGTACCCATTGCCTGCCGTATCAGCTACCACCTCAATATCCACGCCGTCGTTGCGATACTTGGTGCCCGAGTTGCCGCCACCAGGAGAACCGGTAGTCGCCATCACGTCCGTGTCGTTATAGGTGACACCCTGATCGCCAATGTCGTAATCGCTGGCGCTAATAATACCCGGTATCATGTGGTGCTTCATCGGGATGCGCTCCGTGCTGAAGCTGGGATTGGTCAGAGACTCAAGGAGCCCCCGGTTTACTCTGCATGAGTCAATATGCAAAGAGCGCACCATAGCGAACAGTGCATTCCGCGCATACTCCTGCGTGGGACGGGCACCTTCACCCCTCCAGAATCGGATGACGTCCTCATATCCGGGCGCAAACGGCGCTGACAATGGACTGGTGGTCGTCTCAAGCTTCTTGTGGGTCCACCAGTTTACGCCGATCTGATTGTCCTCCATAAGCTTCGTCACCGCGTGAAACCACGGATTGGAATTCTCTCCAGTCTCGCCCAACCAGAGCGGTGTATCCTGCCGGTCACGCAGGTCGAGGAGATACTGGATGGAGTTCTGCCCTATCCCGTTCCAGTACTTGTGGAAGGTATAGACCGTCTTTTCGCCCAGGTGGGGCTCCAGGTCGCCGAACGTAGTAGCGAAATAGTTGCCTTCGATAAAGAACAGATGGTTCGGATCAATGGGGCGCACCGCCGCAATGATCTGTTCGTACAGCTTACGCAGGTCGGACGACTCAACCCTGGGATCCGAGTCCGGCGTTACCGGCTCATTGATGAAGTCGTAACCGATGATGAGGGAATCCTGGGCGTAACGGCGTGCAATCTCCCGCCAGATCTTGATCGCCTGCGGCCAATACTTCTCCTTTTCCGTCCATAGGCGTGCCTCGCCATCGCTGTCGGCGATACCGCCGTCACTTTGCGCCCCGGGCGCCGCATGCATATCCAGAATTACGCGCATGTCATGGGTACGGCACCAGTCCAGAAAAGTATCCAGGAAGTCAAACCCTTCCTCCACGAATGAGTCGGAGTCGGGATCGTAATAGTCGCGGTAATGAAACGGCAGCCGCAAGTGATCGAAGCCCCATCCCCTGATGGCCTCGATATCTTTCTCGTTAACAAAGTTCTCGCGAAACAGGCGATAAAACTCTTCCGCATCAGTCTGGCCGATAAGGTCCACAATCTGCTCGCGAATCGCGGTCGGCCCGTCCGGGCGCCCCGGCGTCGATATGTGAAACATGTAGCCCTCGGGCACGAACCAGCCACCGAGCCCAATCCCCTTGATCAGGGTTGGCACACCGGACGAATTCAGAATCTCTTCGCCGTCCGAGCCGAAATATCCGCGACTCGAGAGTTCCACGCGCACCAGCTCGAACCGGAATGTACCTACAGGCCTTACCGCGCCGCTCACCAGAAAGGGCTCGATCTCTATGCGGCTGATGTTTTCCGGCGGGTTGGTCGGATCATTTGGGGATGTGTACGAGGTGCCGCTGTCCGTTCCTGCATCGTAGACAAACGCTTCCACCTCCAGCGTATCTAGCCAGTAACCGTCCTGCAGGAGTGCCAGACCGCGCGTACCGACAAACCAGTCAGGGCTTGGCGCGAGCATACTCGTTACCGTGACAAGCGGCCAGAAGGGGTCGAGCTCAATCTCAAAGGACCGGACGCCGGGCGAGTTGCCGATCCCACCCTCGTCGACGATTTTGTAGGCGTGGCCGTCCGAAATCGCTTGGTTTACTTCCGACCTAAGCGCGGTCTTGCTGCCAAGCTCTGCCATATTCTTAATCCCCTGCGAAGCAAGACTACCCGTTTCCCAGAACGTTACTTGGGTGTTATGTACGGCCCCGATGAGCCCGGAAAAGTGTGGGTTGGGCGGAAAATCCTGCGGATGCGTCTGTGAGCTCCAGGTAGCATCAAAAATCACGCGGTACGTTGCTACACCTTGGGCATGGGCCGCCTGACTGCCCACCAAGGTCGCAACCATCAAAAACAATGTCGAGGTTCTGGAGCCAAGTTTCTTCATGAGGTCCCACAGGTAAGGTTACGGTACCTTTGAAAGGTACAATTCTTAAGGGAAGCGCACAACCTGGGCCCGTGCTCAGGACCGTGGACTTGTGCTACCGGTCGCAATGGTCTGCCTACACCACTTTGGACTTCCAGGTGCCACGCCTGAAGATCAGAACCCCCGCTCCGGCCAGCATCGCCTGCCCTGCAGTGATCGCAGCAAATACACCGTCCACTCCCCAATCCGCAGCAAAAGCCAGTGCCCAGGCGAGCGGAAGCTGGAATAGCCAGCTGCAGATGAGGTTTATCCACGTGGGGGTCCACATGTCGCCCGCTCCATTGAACGCCTGCGTGATGACCATTCCGAAGGCCAGGAGCGGGTACGAGTAGGCAACGATTCGGAGACACGAGGCGCCGACCGCCACCACGGCAGGATCACTGGAAAACACCAGCACCAGCGGCTCCGAATAGAAGAGCATCACCAGGGCCACGGAGCCTAGAAATACCATGTTGGCGAAGCTGGTGACCCATACCGCCCGCTCCGCCTGCGCCGGCTGTTGGGCACCCAGATTCTGGCCCACCATCGTAGCGGCCGCGTTGCCCATGCCCCAGGCTGGCAGAAGGGCAAATACCACGACGCGCACAGCTACGGTATAGCCAGCCGTTGCAGCCTCCCCGAAAACGCCGACAAACGCAAAGACCAACATCCAACTTGCTGTGCCGATGAACATCTGGAGCATCGCCGGGGCTGAAAGCGAGATAAAGCGACGCATCAGCTGCCATAGCACGCGCATGCGACGCATATGGAGACGAATGCGCCCGCTGCCGCCAAAGAGCAGGTACAGCTGAAAAGTCACGCCGATACCGCGTCCCACCGATGTCGCGATAGCAGCGCCCGTCACGCCCATAGCCGGTACCGGACCCCACCCGAATATGAGCAGCGGATCCAGCGCAATGTTCAGCATGTTCGCCAGGGCCAGCGCCTTTAGCGCAAGCATTGCATCGCCAGCGCCGCGAAAGATGCCATTGATCAGAAACAGCAGCAGGATGACGATATTCGTCCCGAAGAGGATAGCGGTATAGTCTGCACCCGCGGCCACCACTGATTCCGGTGCCTGGATCAGGCGCAACAGCTCTGGCGCATACAGCGCCCCCAGCACCGCGAACGGGATCGAGACAGCCACAACTGCGATGATGGACTGCATCGCTACCTGCGAGGCCCCCTCGCTGTTGCCTTCCCCGATGCGCCGCGCCACCATCGCCGTCACGCTCATAGCGAGCCCGAAACCGATGGCAAAGACTATAATGATCAGCGAGGCGCCCGCCCCTACGGCACCCAGTGCGGCTGGCCCCAGCTGCCCGACGAAGTAAGCATCGGCAAGCTCAAAGACGCTCTGCATGAGCATCTCGAGCACCATTGGGATCGCGAGCAGCACGATGTTGCGTGCCATGCTGCCACGCGTGTAGTCGCGCATCTCGCCGCGCACCACGGCCACCAATTCGGCCCACAGTCCGTCCTGCTCCGGCTCTGGCATCGCAGGCATAATCCTGTCAGAAGAGGCCTGGAGCAGATTCCAGTGATTCTGCTTCGAGGCCCATCAGCTGCAACTCCAGGGGATCACGTTGCTGCACGCGTCCGTGGATCACCCACCGGTCGTCAAGCACTGCGGGCGTGGTGCCCGGCAGCAGCAGTACACTGGCATGGACGCTGTCGTCATCCATGACGACCACCGTGTCTCCGCTTACCCTCTGTACGACAGCATCAAACGACACGATGCTGCCTTCAGCGCCGATTGTAGGGATTCTGGCCAGACTAAAGTGGGTCACATCCCAAGCCACATCTGCCACGAGGCGGCCAATGCCCTCTATTCCCGCTTGCAGCCCCTGACGGTAAAGGGCATTTGCTAAGTACGTCGTCATGCTGTCCAGCACGGCAGCCTCTGCCTCTCCTGTAAGGATCCAGCGCATGCCGTCTCCTGCGGCCAAGTGCACTTCCCTTTCGCGCGTATTAATCACCACTACGACGCCGTTGTACACTCCAGGCATGCCGACCTCCCACCTCCACAGCAGCTGTTCCGCATAAGCGGAGGTTAGCAGGTCCCCGGTATCGTCGGTGGTGACGCAGGCCATCTCCACCAAGGTCCCTTCATTCAGGTCCATCAGCATGCCCACCAGTGCTGCCTCTTCATTGCTCGAGAGCACGTCGGCCCCATCTGCGACCCAATCGGGCTCAGGAAATGGCAGCGCTGGCGCTTGGCAGGCAGCTACACCAAGTACGAAAACCAATAGGCGTGTCATGGCTGGATGTCGAGCTGGCGAAAAAAGCAGGAGCGCGCACCGGTGTGACAGGCTGCCCCACCCGACTGCTTCACAGCGAAAAGCAACGCGTCGCCGTCACAGTCGACGCGAACGCTCTGTACCTGCTGCAGATTGCCGCTCGTGGCACCCTTCATCCAGACGCACCGGCGGCGCCGGCTCCAGAAGGTCATCAGGCCTGTTTCCAGCGTCTGGCGCAGCGTGGCTGCATTCATGTAGGCGACCATGAGCACTTCCTGGGACTGAAAGTCCTGCACAACGGCTACTACCAGACCTTTGCCGTCAAACGTCACCTGATCCAAGATGGTCTCCATTGGATGGGGTGTGCTACGTGATTGCAAGGACGTCCTCCGTAACAAAGCGCCGCTGCCTCGGTAAGAACAGCATGGTGTCGTGGATTAAAAGCGCCCCGCGGCGCGTCTGTATTGTCCTGATTCGCACGTATCAGCTGCTTTTGTCGCCGCTCGTGCCCGGGACCTGCCGCTACTTCCCCTCATGCTCCGAATATGCCGTTGAGGCATGCAAACGCTATGGTGCGATCAGAGGGTGCATCCTTGCAGGGTGGCGCCTTATTCGCTGCAACCCGTGGGGCGGCGTTGGCTACGACCCTCCACGATGGTTTTCCGAGCCGCGTGAGGCTGACAATTCAGCCACGTCATGAGCGTCCGCGAACATAAGGAGAATGCGGCGGCTTTGAGCGCTCTGCGCTGTGCGATCCTTACCGTGAGTGATACCAGGACGGAGCGAACCGATCGCAGCGGTAGCGTTATGCGTTCTTTGGTGCAAGAGGCTGGTCATCAGGTAGTGTCTTACCATATCGTGCCAGATGCTCCCCACCTGATCGAGTCGCGGGTTCTTGAGGCCACGACTCAGGCTGATGTAGTCCTGCTCACCGGTGGAACCGGCATTAGCCGCCGCGACACCACAACGGATATGCTGGCTCTGCTTCTGGACAAGACGCTGGATGGCTTTGGAGAGCTGTTTCGAATGCTTTCTTTCGAGGACATCGGCTCGGCGGCCATGCTTTCGCGCGCCATCGGGGGTGTCATACAGGGCACCCTGGTCTTTGCCATGCCCGGCGCGCTGGCGGCCGTTACGCTTGCGCTCAGGAAGCTGATCTTGCCAGAGCTGCCCCATCTTGTCAGCCAGATTCGGCGGTGACTGCTGTGACCCGCTTCGGGACTCTTGTATGGTTCGTGGCAATATTGGCGATGCCTGCCAGCGCTCAGACGCCGACGAATGCGGCAATCTATTCGGACCAGGCGATCTCATGTCTGATTGCCGTCCCAGACACGGCCCATACGTTTGTGCTGCAGTCGCCGGGCGTGATGTCATTCTTGGAAACGGCGCTGGTCGCCCGATGGACCGAATCCGGTCGGTCCGTCTACCGCACCGACTCTGTGCTTGTGCATCCACTCCCGGCCTTAACCTATGACATCGAAGAGGCGAACGTCTCGTACGCCCGGGCGCGCCGCAAGCGATTCGCGCGCAGCGTTTCATTGGGGCTACGCTTTTCGTGGGTTACCCGCACGGGTCAGATGTTGCGGAGCGAGCATTGTACCAGGACTTCTGACGATTTCATCTTACGCAGCGAGGTGACAACTGTGGAGTCTCCGTCCTATTCGCAAACTGTAGCTACCCTCCCGCCCGCCTCCTGGACGCGACGGTATTTGGAGCCTCTGGCGCTGGGCGCCGCGACGGTGTTGACCGTCTTTCTTTTCTTCAACCTGCGCAGCAGCAGTGCTCCGTCCGGTGGCTAATCGCTGGGGGGCGGGGCTGGTTGGAGCTGCCCTGACGCTCGCCTGGCTGGCTGGTTGCGCGGAGCCCCGGGTCCCTTCGGGCGGGCCGCGCGACACCACGCCGCCGGGGCTGTTGTCGTCGGATCCACCCAATGAGGCGGTCAACGTCAGCGGCGAGACAATTCGGCTGGAGTTTAGCGAGTATGTGAATCAGGCGTCTTTGCAGCGCGCCTTATCTATCACGCCGGCTCCGCAGGGTCGTTTGCGGTTTCGCTGGCGCAGGCGGCGGGTGGATATCAGGCTGCCAGCGGCACTGCAGGACAGCACGACCTATGTCTTGGTGCTAGGCACAGATCTTAGAGATATGCAAGGCGTGGCATTGAAGCGGCCTGTCACGCTGGCTTTCTCAACGGGTGATGTCATCGATCAGGGTTGGATTCGAGGGCGCGTCATTGAGCCAACGGTTGGTGCTGCGGTACCTGGGATGGACATTTTCGCTTACGCTATCCAGGATGCCACGCCGGCCACCCTTCCCACGTACCGCACGCAATCTGGAGAGGACGGCTCGTTTGAGCTGGCCTATCTGCGTGAGGCCCCATACTTTGTGGTCGCGCTGCAGGACAGGGATCGGGATCGGCAGCCGGATCCGTCAGAGGCCTTCGCCGCACCGCCCGAGGAGGTCATCATGGCCACGCCCGACACGATGCGACCCGTGCAGCGGTGGGTGGTGGCTAGACTTGACACCATTGCGCCGCAGGTGTCTCGTGTACGCAGCTTATCTTCACGCCGCCTGCAGGTCAGAATGTCGGAAGCAGTAGCCCTAGGTCGTCGTGACCCGGCCGCATGGCAGGTGGAGGACTCGCTGAGCGGCGAGCCTGTGACTGTTCGCTCCGTGTATCTCTTAGACCGAGATGTCCGCACCGTTCTGTTGCGCACCGATTCCCTGCGGGCCACGACGTATCGCCTGGTCCCCGATCCTTCGGTGACCGATTCCAGCGGCAACCCGGTGCGACTGGACACGGTATCGTTTCGCGGTGTCGCGCGGCCAGATACCAGCGCGTTACGCCTGACGGGATTTCATCCTCCTGATTCGGCAGCCGCCATGAACCTGGCACCCTATGAGGTCCCTCGCATCACGTTTAGCGAACCTCCTGGCGATGCCGTGCTGGAAGACCTGTTATCAGCGCGCGACTCGGTGGGCACCCCACACGGCGTACGCGCCGTCACGACGGACGGCACCTCTTACACGCTCATTTTTGAGCCTCCGCTCGAAGCTGGAGTCCCGCGGACCATGGTGGTACGCATGCCCAGTCCAAGCGAATCGACTCAACTATGGGAGCATCAATTTGATCGCCTGGGGAATTCGGAGTTGGGCAGTTTGAGTGGCATCGTACAGCCGGTGCATCCACACACCATCATTGAGCTGCGTAGTACCGAGCGCCGGCTTCTGATGAGCACAACGCCAGATTCTGTAGGCACTTTCACGTTTGACGGTCTACCGCTGGGCGAATTTCATATCCGCGCCTTTATCGACGTCAACGCAAACGGCGGCTGGGATGGCGGCCGTCTGCTTCCGTTTGTGCAACCCGAGCCGATAGTCTTGCTCCGCGGCTTAGAGCAGGTACGCCCCCGATGGGATACCGTTGTGTCAGACACGCTGCGGCTTCCCACGTTCTGACATCGTGGCGTGCGCCGCATGTTAAGGGCTGGCGAAATATTAACTTATCCTGACCGGAACTATCGGCTCCGTAACTGCGCAGATGCTATGCACGCCAATAACCGCTCCCGCCTGAATGTCGGGAATAGTCCTTATTTACGTTTCACGTAGCGCCCGTAACGCCGCTTTCGGTCTTGCCCTGCGCGAAGGGGCGCCGTACACGGACGTCTTGCGCCGAGCCGTTGTCGATGAGGCCATTGCGTACTCGAAGCGGATACGGGCTGCTGCCCAGACGGCACGCCTGCAAGCCGGCCCACGAGCGCGCTCGTAGCCTTGCTCCTGGGCCAGACATACCGCTGCTATACAAAGAAGGTGGGCTATGCCCGCCTGCGGCGGATGTTCGTTAACGGTAAGTGGGTCCGTAACTGGGCGGTCGAACAATGCCGCAACGCACACAAGGTAGCAGAGAAGCATCCGAGCTATTTCACGTTAACGAAGCGCTGGACGGCCGCCCGCAACGCCGATGAGCGCAATCTCGAGTTCGGCGTGGCTGAGCAGCGTTCTGTGATCAGGGGCGTGACGGAGGGTTACAAGCGCTTTTTCAATAAGCACCATGCGCGCCCGCCGCGTTTCAGCGGCGACTTGGTGAAGAGCTTCAGGCTGCCACGAAAGCCCGAACGCGTCAGGCGCCAAGACTATCGCGTTCGCATCAAGGGCGTCGGGTACGTCCGTTTCACCGATCGGCGCGGGTTGATCAAGCGCTACGGCTGCACGTTCGTGCGCATCGTGCGGTCGTCGCTGGGTACCGAATACACGATACAAGTCGTGTACGAGCGCCCCGAGGCGCCAGAGAACAGCTGCGCAGACACACCGATGGCCGTGGACCTTGGCTGCAAGGCCATCGCAACGCTGGCGGATGGAAAGAGCTACGCGCCCATCAAAAAGAGTGAGCCCCGCAGGGACGCTTTGCAGCGTCGGGCTGCTAAAACGAAGAAAGACACGCGTCTGCGCCGAAAGCGATTCGGTGCTTGGCGCAAGGAGGCCGAGCGCGTAGTAAGACGCAACCGCGGGTACCGCCACGAGGTGGCTGCCGACGTCGTTAAGCGATCCGCGAATCTGTTTCTGGAAGACCTGAAAGTAGAACGCATAACACGCGCCGGTGGCAGCCGAAAGACGGGGCTGAACCGATCGATGCGCGCGCAAGGGCTGTACGAATTGGTGCAGCTGTTGAAGTACCAATCCGCTTTGCTTGGCGGCAAGGTGGAGCTGGTTCCGCCGAACGACACAACGCAGAGATACAGCGCTTACCATCACAGGCCAGAGGGAAGGCTTGGCTTGGCTGACAGGAAGCATCGTTGTGCCATGTGCGGAAAGACCCAGTGCCGCGACGTTAACGCGGCGTTGAACGTGTTGTATCGGGGCCTTTGCCCTGATGGATGGGCGGCGAGCCTATCGTACGCGCAACACGTGTCTGCTCACCTGGACGCTGAGCGGCATCCGCTGTTGGATGCTGTGGCGGGTCTGGGGAGTGTACAGCATCGTGCTCGTGAGCTGCATCCGCAGGGGTGTTGCGCACCCACGAGTTCAGGCGAAATTGACCACAGGCCAACTAGGCAGATAGGTTAATTTTTCGCCAGCCCTAAGAGGACAGTCGATCGTTGTTACCAGCGATGCTTCCCGGAAAGCATGTCGGATCCTGCCGCGTCGCGGACACTGCCGAAGATGCTCAAGGAACGATTCGGCCTGGAGCTCGTCACGGCAGCAGACGATTGAAAAGGGATTAGCAGCAAAGAACATGTGGGTTACCAAGCTCGGGAATGCCGAGGTCCGAAGGCTAGGATGATGGCGCAGGTTACGAGGCCATCTCCAACTTGGCCACGTCGTCGGGCAGGGGCCGAAACGTTTGGCCGCCAAGTCCTACAGATCTAACACGGCATTGCTTCACCGGTCCGACAGCGCTGGGGATTCCCTTCAGAGGAATTGATGGGCATACAAATTAGCCATGCCTCCTGGCAGGCTGGCCGAAAGCCTGCCTACAAATCTACCAAGGCTCCGTATCGCGTCTGGTAACAGCGAATCGCGCGTCGGCCAGCCACGCCATCTTGCACATTCCTAATTGGGCTGGGAAGAGGGGTAGCAGCAACTTTTTGGCACTTTTGCGGTCTATCTTGCGGGCCATGTAGCCTCCTCACGCTGAGGATTCGTTGTGGTCCACCAATTCCTTCACCCAACACCCGGTTACTATGACCCGAGTCCCATTCCGCATCCCCTCCTCGACCGCTCGCGCCCGCTGCTACGTGAATGACGCACGCCACTTCGCTTTTTCCGTGGTGCTTGCAGCCATGATGCTCATTGGGTGCAACCTGACTGCGACCTCTGTGAATGACCCCGTTTCGTCGGGTAATCAGGTCTCCGACACGGACGTGTTCCTCGTGGTCTCGGAAATGCCCCAGCCCGAGGGTGGCTTGACAGCCATCATGAACAGGCTCAAATACCCCGACATAGCGCGCAAAGCCGGTGTCGAAGGGAAGGTATTTGTTGAGTTCGTGGTCGACGAGCGAGGCTACGTGACTGAGGCCGAAGTTAATCGCAGCGCGGGCCCCGAGCTTGATAAGGAAGCACTGCGAGTTGTGCGAGAAACACGGTTTTCTCCTGGCAAGCAGGACGGCAAAGCAGTGGCAGTGCGGATGGTACTGCCTATCCAATTCAAGTTGCGTGCTGCCGAAGAGGATGCTCCTACCGGACCACCTCGGCCAGCTGCTCCGAGCGTGCCTTCGGCCAGCTCTGAAGTGTACTCTGAAGTAGAACAGCTGCCCGAACTTATCGGTGGTCTTCAAGGCCTTCTTGCTAAAATCAAGTACCCTGAGATCGCGCGCAAAGCCGGCGTCGAAGGGAAGGTATTTGTCGAGTTCGTGGTGGACGAGCGAGGCGTCGTGACTGAGGCTAAGATAGTCAAGAGCCTAGGTGCAGAGCTTGATGAGGAAGCGCTGCGCGTGGTTCGCGCAAGCAAATTCAAGCCCGGCCGCAACGACGGCAAAGCAGTCTCTGTCCGCCTTACGCAGCGAATCGAGTTTCGGCTTAGCAATTAGCCATTCCCTGCAACAGGACGCTGCAATGACGACGTCTTCGCCTCGCCCCCAGCGCCACAGCCGTTGCGGCTAGGGTACCCCCACCTGGATCGTCCTCTGGCCGGTAGGCTCACGAGCTTAAGTATGTCTCTTCTGTGGGCCGAATATTATGTGAGACCAGCGCGACCATGGAGCGCCCATTCGGACCGTGTTCGTTGCACAAGCAACTTTCTTGGCCCACAAGACTCTTAAAGGCAGCACAACGCGCCAGCGACCATGTGCTTCGCTAATCTTGGCCGTGTGTGCTATCTTTTACTCGACCGTGAAACCAGACTTGCTACATAATGGCTCTTAGAAAGAACCCCAAGGCTGATTTACGCCAGTGGTATCTGACCTCTGTTCAGATCGGCATGGCCATCGCGCTAGTGCTCCTAGTGTTCGCATTCCGCGCCAACCTTGATCGCGGCGAAACGATGGAGATCGAACAGGTAGAACAGGAAGTCGTGCAGATGGAGGAGATTCTGCAGACCAAGCAGATTCAGAAGCCGCCGCCGCCGCCGCGTCCGCCCGTGCCCGTCGAGGTCCCCAACGATGAAGTGCTCGAGGATGACGACCTGGACTTGGATGCTTCACTCGACATTGACGAGCCGCTTACAGCGCTTCCGCCCCCACCGCCTGCCGATGAGCCCGAAGAGGAGGCTGAGCCGGAGATCTTCTTGGTAGTCGAACAGCTGCCCGACATTATCGGTGGTCTTCAGGGGCTTTCTGCCAAAATCAAATACCCTGAGATCGCGCGCAAAGCCGGCGTCGAAGGGAAGGTATTTGTCGAGTTCGTGGTAGACGAGCAAGGCAATGTATCTAATGCCGTCATCGCCCGAGGCATTGGGGCCGGCTGTGATCAGGAAGCCCTGCGGGTCATCAGTGAGGCCAAGTTCGTGCCGGGCCGTCAGCGCAACAAGGCGGTGAAGGTACGGATGACGCTGCCGATTCAGTTCAAGCTGCGCTAAGACTGTGCAGCGCAGGTGGATGAGGGACGAGGGAGCGGTTTCAGGTGGTCCGCTCCTTCGTGCTCTGTCCTCCATTCGGCGCAGCCTCGGGGTGGTCCCACCCCGAGGCAAGTTTAGCAGGCACAGGCGCCACCTCTTGTAATCCCAGAATCGGCGCCCTGCATCCAAGGCTATTGTCGCTCGCTTCTTGAGCGCCATCTATTAAGCACTTGTGGTACGTATCCAACAGGGTGCCTGCGGTCGTTCTTGAGACAAACACGCCCGGGGGGCGGTGTGCGCTGCGGGCTGAAGTGACCCATAGCAGCGCTTGCGCTTATAGTATCCCGTACCAGTCATTGTGGGGTTTGAGCATTCGGTCTCTCTAGATCAGCCATTACAGGCAAGTCAGCTGCTGGCAAGTGCGACATTGGCGCTTTAACCCCCCAAGGTCAGGCCGCCTTCTACCACGACCACACCTCTATCACCTCGCTTTCAAGGGCCCGCCACAATGGCAGGCGAGCACTATGAACCGACCCCATCCGCTTCGGCGGCTATGAGCGCTGGATCCCCAAGTGCTGAAAGGTGCCGTTGGGATTGCCCACTAAGATATCTGATGTCATTCCGACAAAGAGTCCGTGGTCCAAGACGCCAGGGATGCCGAGAAGCGCTGCATTGAGCCCAGCAGGGTCGTGTATTCCGTCCTCAAAGAAGGCGTCTACGACCCAGAATCCCTGGTCTGTCACCACCGGCCCATCCTTGCGCACACCCATTCGCAATTCGGGCCGCGCACCCAGGTTGCGAAGCCTTCTCATGACCGGGTAGGCCGCCATTGGCAACACCTCCACGGGAAGCGGTTTGACCACGCCCAGCGTCTCGACAAGCTTTGAGGTATCAATCAGGACTACAAAACGCCGTGCTACCGATGCCACGACCTTCTCCTGGGTGTGGGCAGCGCCACGCCCCTTGATAAGGTTGCCGTACCGATCGACCTCGTCTGCGCCATCAAACGCAAGGTCCAGCTCCGGCAACTGGTCCAGTCCCACCAGGGGGATGCCCTGGTGACGCGCCAATAGCGCTGCCGCACTCGAGGTCGCCACGGCCATCACGCGCAGGGCCTCCTCCCTGATCCTGCGACCCACTGCCTCAATGGCACACGCCGCCGTCGACCCCGTCCCCAGGCCCAAGCGATAGCGATCACCTGCGTACGCGGCTGCCGCTCTGCCTGCAGCCCGCTTAGCAGCAACAAGGTCCGAAGGTGCCAAAGCCACTACTCGTGGCGCAAAGCCTCTATTGGATCAAGTCCGGCGGCCTTGTACGCAGGGTACACGCCGAAAATCAAGGCGATCGCCGTCACACCACCTACCGCAATCGTGGCCCACAGCCACGGAAACACAAACGATGTCTTAGCGAAGAACCCCACCACGTTGCCGCCTCCAGCGCCAGCTAAGATGCCCACAATGCCGCCGATCTGACAGAGAAACATGGCCTCATATAGGAACTGCCGCAATATGTCGCGCCGACGCGCACCGACTGCCTTGCGGATGCCGATTTCGCGCGTGCGCTCGGTCACCGACACCAGCATAATATTCATAATGCCGATGCCAGCAGCCAGAAGCGTGATAAGCCCAATGGCAGCGCCACCCTTGGCGATGTTGTTGGTGAAGTTTGTGATCTCACCCACGATGCCTTCGTTGCTTACCAGCTCAAAGTCGTTGTCCTCTCCCGGACCCACACGCCGGATGACGCGCAAGACGCCGATAGATTCCTCCATTGTCGCATCCAGCATCAGCATGTTGACCGCACGCACCTTGATCTCGACATCCCACTTAGCTCCGCCGAAAATCTGGATCATGCGCGTGATGGGCACCAGCGCAATCATGTCCAGGTTCTGTCCGAACGCCTCACCCTTCTCATCCATCACGCCAATCACCTGATAGCGGTTGCTGGCCAGGATGATGTCCTTGCCAAGCGGCGTTTCAGTAGGAAAAAGCTCGTCCGCCACGTCGGCTCCGATCACGACCACTCGGCGCACCAGATGGACATCCTGCGCCGTCAGAAACCGCCCCTGATCCATCTTGAGGCCGTTGTTGGCTAGGTGATGCTGGTTCGTTCCGACAAGAATCACTGAGGGATCAGTCTTCCTGTCACGATAGCGGGCATCGACCATCCAGCCTCCCATGGCAGGACTGATGGCTGCAGGCAGCATGCTTCGCTCGGCCAGCACCTCCATCTGGCTATACGTCAGCGGCTCACGTCCCCGCACGCCCACTCCGCTGCGAGAGAAGCCACGCGACCTGTTGATAGTATAGGTCGTCGAACCGAATGACTCCACCGCACTGGTGGCACTCGACTTGATAACCTCAACAGCCGTGACCGCCACGATGATGGCGAATACGCCGATCACCATGCCCAGAAGCGTAAGCGCGCTGCGCACCTTGTGGCTGCGCACTGTTTCCCACGCCAGCCGGATGAATTCGATGTTTACCATCTGACCTACCCGTAGCGGAGCGCTTCGATGGGGTTCTGCCGCGCAGCATTCCAGGCAGGCACCAGACCGAAAATGATCCCGACACCGACGCAGATGCCAAACGCCAAAGCCACGGTGCTAAGCGATAATGTCGCTGGAATAAAGCGGGCAACGATTTGTGTGACACCAGCCGACACTGCTACGCCGATGAATCCCGCAATCAGGCATACACTGACCGCTTCAATCAGGAACTGAGACAGCACCGCGCGTCGCCTGGCACCGACCGCTTTGCGAATACCAATCTCCTTCGTGCGCTCTTTGACCGATACGAACATGATGTTCATCACACCGATGCCCCCGACCAGGAGGGCAAGGCTAGTTAAGAATATCCCGATCCCATACGTGATGCCCTTGATCCTTCCGACCATTTCTCGGAACATCTCCGTACGGTTGATGGCGAAGTTGCTTTCTTCTAGTGCATCCACGCCGCGTGCCGTACGGACGATGCCAGTAAGTTCATCCTGGGCTGCATCGATCACCTCTGCCGAAGCGGCTCGGACCTCTATGCGTGCGCTGCGGTAACGACCAAATAGGTTTTCAAACGACCGCAGCGGCATCTGAACCTGATCATCAAAGGAGAAGAACCCCATAAACTTGCCCTGGCGCGCCAAAATCCCAATCACCTCGAAACGGCTACCGCCAATACGGACCTTCTTGCCCAAGGGCTGCTGATGTGGAAACAGCTCTTCGGCGATGCTGGCTCCGATAACGACTACGGGCTTACCTGTCTGGTTTTCAACTTCTGTATACCAGCGGCCGCCCGCTAGGTCAATATCCATCACACGGGTGATGTCGACGGTGGAACCCTGCGTATAGATCCCATACAGCGTTCGGTCGCGGTACTTGACTGGCCGTACCGTTTGTAAGGTGGGAGCTACCGCTTCAACATATCTGGCGCGGCTCCTGATCTCGTCCGCCAGGCTGGGCTCAATCCTCGGCCTATTCCACTGTCGCCTCTGCTCACTCTCAGGAATAAACCAGTCCGTCCTTTCAACATACAGCACGTTGGTGCCCAGCATCGCCAGCGAGTTCTCAAACTCCCGCTCTAGGCCCGAGATGATGGTGAACATCGCGGTAACCGTGACGATGCCGATCACGATTCCCAGCATGGTGAGCAGACTGCGAAGCTTCTGCGCGCTAAGCGACCGCACAGCAATCTGCAGCGCTTCGTAGACCTCAACAAGAAAGCGGATCACGGCATACGTCGTGTGGCCTGGAGGGGCTCGGCTTTAGCCCACAATGCGCAACAGGAAGAAGACTTGCAGGCTAAGCAGCACCGCTGAAACGTAAGATGCCCCCAAAGGATCAGCTTACCGAGAGCAAAGCTAAGGGCCAGCGGCAAATCACCCCGATCCCGATGCCTTCCTCAACCCCGGCCTATTGCTGGGGTGGTCATCCAAGCCGCACCAGTATTGGCCAATATGCTTCGGAGGTCTGCCCCTATTGCTTTGGCGGCACCATCAGTGGTGGCGCAGCGCGTCGATAGGATCCAGACGTGCGGCCTTCGAGGCCGGATACACGCCAAATGCGACGGCCACGCAGGTTACGGCCAATGTGGCGCCCAGCGCCCAAATCCACGGAAACACAAACGATGTCTTAAAGACCAAACCCAAGACATTGCCTCCGGCCGCACCCGCCATAATACCCACGATACCGCCGATCTGGCAGAGAAAGATGGCCTCATAAAGAAACTGACGCAGCACGTCACGACGGCGCGCCCCGACGGCCTTGCGCAAACCGATCTCGCGCGTACGCTCGGTCACCGAAACCAACATGATATTCATGATGCCGATACCCGCGGCAAACAGCGTGATAAGCCCCACAGCGGCACCACCCAGCGCAATCCTGCCCGTAAAGTCGCCGATCTGTTCAACAAAGCTCTCGTTACTTTCGGCCTCGAAGTCATTCTCCTCACCCGGACCTACTCCTCGAATCACGCGCAGGATGCCGATAGTTTCGTCCATCGTCGCCTGCAGGTCCTGCATACTGGCGGCACGTACGGTTACCTGGACGCCGCGCCGAGCGGCACTGTACAGGTTGATCATGCGCGTGATAGGTACGATCGCAATCATGTCCACATTCTGGCCAAAGGCTTCCCCCTTCTCGGCCATCACGCCGACTACCTGGTACCGATGCCCGTCAAGAACAATATCTTTGCCGATCGCAGTCTCGTTGGGGAACAGTTCGTCCTTCAAGTCAGCGCCGATAACAGTGACAGGCCGGGCTAAGTGTACATCCTGATCTCCAATGAACCGGCCGGTACCCATCTCAAAGCCATTGTTCGCGATCCAATCTTCATTGGAGCCTAAAAAGATGACGGTCGGGTCCGTCTCCACCGCCCCGACGCGCGCTTCAACGCGATCGTTCTGCATCATTTCCGGGCTGACGCCAACGGGGAGTTTCGCCCTGCGGGCCAACAGGTGCGCCTGGTCGTAGGTAATCGCCCTGCGCGGTCGCCAAACACCTCCCCGCTGCTGAAAGCCGCTCCGGCTGCTGACGGAAAACGTGGTGGCGCCAAACGATTCGATGGTGCCCGCGGCACTCGACCGGATGACTTCCACCGCCGTGACAGCCACAATGATGGCAAACACCCCAATGATGATGCCCAACAGCGTCAGCGCGCTGCGCAGCTTGTTGCTGCGCACCGCTTCCCATGCCAGCCGCACAAACTCCAGGTTAGCCATAACTCCGTATCGGAATCAGTGTCAACTGTACCGCAAAGCGTCAATGGGCTTAAGCCGCGCGGCATTCCAAGCCGGCAAGATGCCAAACACTATGCCCACGCCGACGCAGATAACAAATGCCAGTACGACGGTTCCCGGGGCTAGTACCGCTGGGACAAACCGCTGGATCAGCATCGTCGCACCCGCGGAGATGGCCACGCCAATGACACCAGCACCAATGCATACGCCAATAGCTTCAAACAGGAACTGCATCACTATAGCTCGGCGGGGTGCACCAACAGCTTTCCGGATGCCAATCTCTCGTGTGCGCTCCTTCACAGACACGAACATGATGTTCATCACGCCGATGCCTCCTACGACCAGCGCTAGGCTTGTCAAGAAGATGCCGATCATATAGATGATGCTCTTCACTTGGCCGATCTGGTCCCGGAAGGCCTGCGTCTTATTGATGGCGAAATTGTTTTCCTCTGCGGCGTCCACGCCCCGAACGGCGCGAATGATTCCAGTCAGCTCATCCTCCGCCTTTAACAGGTCCTCGCCTGAGACCGCCTTGACCTGGATAATAACGCTGCGGTAACGGCCGAAGAGACGCTCAAAGGTGGTAAGGGGTATCTGTACCTGATCGTCAAACGAAAACATCCCCAGAAACTGACCCTGACGCTTGAGCACCCCAATCACCTCAAAACGGGTGGCCCCAATCCGAACTCGCTTGCCTACGGCCCTCTCGCTGGGAAATAGCTTCTCGGCCACCTCGGACCCCAGCACCACGACAGGACGCGCGGCCTGAAGCTCGGTCTCGTTGTACCAGCGACCCTCGGTCAGATCCATATCACCGATCTCTGTCACTTCGGGCGTCGAGCCTTCCACCCTGATTCCATAGAGCACCCGATCCCGATAGCGCACGGGACGGAATGAATCAGCCGAAGGTGCGACAGCACTCACATACCGCGCGCGGACGCGAATATCGTCTGCCAACTCCTTCGTGATGCGCGGCCGGTTGCGTGCCTTGATCCATTCGGAGGGCGTCATAAACCAAGCCGTGCGCTGCACATACAGCACGTTGGTGCCGAGCATCGAAAGCGAATTCTCAAAACTTCGCTCCAGCCCGCTGATCACCGTGAACATGCTCGTGACGGTCACGATGCCAATGACGATGCCCAGCATCGTGAGGAAGCTACGCAGCTTATGCGCAAACATGGACCGCCGGGCGATTCCCAGCCCCTCGGAGAGTTCTACAAAAAAGTTCGCCACAGAGCGACCAGGTCCGGTGATGGAACGCAAGTTACTTGTTTGCTACGAAGAGCCGTGCCTGAGGGTTACACATACATCTCTGCTTCCGGCACATCCCACCCACCGGCGCGTTCCATGACCTTTGTCGGGGTTTGTGGCAGCCTATGCATTCATGCGCCTTAACGCATGCGGAAATCCCGGATTATCTTTCGCCGATCAGCGTGATGGCAGCGGGACTCTTTAGCTGGTGCCGTGCGCAACAGTCAGGTAGCAGGTGCAGTGGCGCCCCACTTGTTGCCTGCGGCACCGGGCTATCCTGCAATTCAGTGTTCATATCTTCGCGATATCGCGGTCAGTTGACCTTTGATCGTGCGCCGTGGGGAGCCAGATTGTGCTTTGTCACCTTTTCTGCGGCGCCTTACTGATGGAAAAGGTAGTCGCGATAGCTAATCAGAAGGGAGGCGTCGGTAAGACGACTACGGCCATCAACCTGTCTGCTTCGCTGGCGGTGATGGATCATGGCGTGCTGGTAGTGGACCTGGATTCCCAGGCCAACTGCACTTCGGGACTGGGGTTTGACTCGCGAACTCTGGCGCAGTCGTCGTATGAAGTGCTCATCGGCGAAGCACATTTCAGCGATGCGATTCGCAAGACCGAGGTGCCCAACCTGGACCTGCTACCGGGCAGCATCAACCTGGCTGGAGCCGAGGTGGAGCTTTCAGGCCTGGACTTTCGCGAACAGCGGCTGGCCCGTGCATTGAGCGGCATTCGGAACCGCTACGACTTTATCTTTTTGGATTGTCCACCGTCCCTTGGACTGTTGACGCTCAATGCGCTCACGGCGGCAGACTCCGTCCTCATCCCAGTGCAGGCCGAGTTTTTTGCGCTCGAAGGGTTGGGGCAACTCCTGGCCACCATCAAGAAGATGCGCCAGAGCTTCAACCCCGGGTTATCCCTTGAGGGGGTGCTGCTGACACTGTTTGATGCGAGGTTGCGCCTTGCCAAACAGGTTGCAGCCGAGGTGAAGCGGTATTTTGATCCATATGTGTATCAGACCGTCGCTCGCCGTAATGTGCGCGTGGCCGAGGCACCCAGCTTTGGTAAGCCCGTTCTGATGTTTGATGGCACTAGTGCTGGAGCTAAGAACTATTTTTCCTTAGCACAAGAGTTTCTCGAAAAGAACGCGTCCTACGTCTCGTAGCCACATCGGCCCCGCTGGTGGACCCGCGAACCCTGCTCTGACCGCATGGATCGGGCCCTGCGCCGATCTTGGCAGGCCAGCCACCAGGCGGTAGCGGTACCGTCCTTAAGCCTCAGATGCTATGGCAAGAAGAAAAGTCGTCGCCCTAGGTCGCGGGTTGGGTGCCCTTCTTCCTGCGGAGAGCCTGTCAGAGCTCAGGAGCGAGACCCCGAGGGTTCACGAAGGCGCACGCCAGATCCGCACGGAGCTCATCACCCCAAACCCGTACCAGCCGCGCCAGTCCTTTGACGGCGAGGCGCTCGATGACCTGGTCCGCTCCATCGCCGAGCATGGCATCATCACGCCTATCACGGTTCGGGCGGTAGCTAGCGGACGTTTCGAAATTATCGCCGGCGAACGCCGCGTCCGTGCCGCGCGCCAGGTAGGTCTCAAGTCGATCCCTGCCCTCGTGCGTCTGGCCAGCACGAACGAAATGCTCGAGCTGGCGCTGGTCGAAAACCTTCAGCGGGAAGAGCTTAACCCCATCGAGGTAGCGCAAGGATACCGCCGGCTGATCGATGAATGCGGCCTGCAGCAGGAACAAGTGGCGCGCCGTGTCTGCAAAGGGCGGTCCACAGTAGCCAACTCCCTGCGCCTATTGCGGCTACCCAAGCGCGTGCAGGTGGCACTTCAGGAACGTACGATCACAGCCGGCCATGCGCGCGCGCTGCTGCGCCTGTCCAGCGCGGATGTGCAGCTCAAGCTGCTTGCGGAGATAGAGCGAAAGCAGCTATCCGTCCGCCAAGTCGAAAGCAAGGTCGCACAACTAACAAGCCAGGTCGGAAAGAATCGGAAGCAGCCCAAACGCCCGCAACAGTCGGCGCAGCTACGGCATATGGAACAGTCCTTGCGGCGTCGATACGGTACCAAGGTCAAGCTTACCAGCGATGGATCGGGCAAAGGAAAAGTCGAGCTTCATTTCTATTCTGCCGAAGAAAGGGAGCGTATGCTGGAGCTGCTGCTTGGCCACTGACGCCGCGCGGCATCTTCTATTGTGCGCCCTCGTAGTGGTAATGGCCCGCCCCACAGACGCCCAGGTGGATTCCACCCGTATCAATCATCCGACCCGCGCGTTAAAGCGTGCCATCGTGCCCGGGATGGGGCAGCTCTACAATCGCCAGTACTTGAAGATACCGATTGTGTATGGCGGACTGGCGGCCTTCGCAGGAGGTGCCATCCTGGTCAATCAGCGATACCTTCTTTACCGACATGCCTACCTGTATACCGCACGGACTGGAAACAATGGCACGCCCGTGTTTCCCCAATACGAGACCGACTATGTCCGGCTACTTCGGCACTTGGGCCTGCGATCGGAGGAAAGTCTTTCTGAGCAGGAGGTAGCCGCTCGCCGCAGCCGCCTGGAGCCTCAGATCCGCCGCCAGCGGGACAGCCTGCGCAGAAACCGCGACCTTTTGTACTTTGGAATAGTCGCGTGGTACGGGCTGTCAATCCTGGATGCATATGTTACTGCGCACCTATTGGACTTCGATGTCAGTGGAGATCTGGCGCTTTCATTCGGGAGCCGGGCGGGCGCGATAACGCTGCGATGGGTCTATTGAAGCGGACATGATGCGATGGCTCGGATAGTCTACGCACTTAGCGGCCAGGGTCGCGGACATTCTTCGCGCTGTTTGGCGATTTCCTCCGCCTTGCGCAAACGGGACCATGACATCCTGGTCTGCTGCAGCGGCACCGCCAAAGAAATTATGGAGGCGCGCGGCGAACAGGTCATTGACGTGCCCCACATCCGGACCGTGCTACGAGACAATGTGATGCTTCCGGCGTCTACGTTAATCGCCAACCTCAAGGCGATAATGAGCTCGGACTTGATCGTCGCGCGCTTGGCCGACACGCTGCGCCCTTACAGGGCGGACCTAGTTATCACCGACTTTGAGCCCTTTTCCTGGCGGGCCGCGGATAAGCTCGGCATACCGATTATCTCATTCAACCACCAGCAGGTCGTCACCGAGACATCCTACGACCTGCCAACCGAGCACTGGATTGACGCGCAGGTGGCCAAGGCCATCATCAACATTATTGCGCCCCGCAATCCAGAGCTGCTCCTGTTGACTTCGTTTTATTTTCCGCCGGTCCGGCGTCCAGGCCGAACGCGGCTCATTGCGCCAATAATCCGCAAACAGGTAGAGGGGCTGGTCGCCACGCCCGGCGAGCACATCCTGGTGTATTATAACCAGCCGGAGGGGCATGCCGAGTTTCCAGACCTGCTGCGCAAGGATGGGCGGCCATTTGTCGTGTACAATTTCCCACAACCGCCCGACCCGGAAAGCTTCCCCAACGTGACGTTCAAGCGCGTCTCGATCGCTGATTTCCTGCAGGATCTGGCGACCTGTCGCGCGGTGCTGTGCACAGCGGGATTCACGTTGATCAGCGAGGCGCTCTATCTTGGCAAGCCGCTGCTTGCGGTTCCAAACCGCGGCATCTTTGAGCAGACCCTCAATGCGCTGTTTCTCGAGCAGGAGGGCCTTGGAGCAGCCGTCATAGGGCGCAACATCAACGCGGATGACCTGGAAGCTTTCCACAGCCGGGCGGACCACTTTGCGACCACGCTGCGGTCACACCGCGTAAGCGGCAATCAGGAGGCCATCGCCGCGATAGAGGGCGTCCTTAATGGAACGAATACGGAACTCTCCACGCACATGATGGCCTCTATCAGCCCATTTGCTTCCGTCCGTGCAGCCGGTCACTAGCGCCAGGACACCGGAGTCAGGCGGCCGCTGGACCGCGTGGCCGCCGGATTCGCTGGTCCGTTGACTAGTTGGGTGAAATTGGCTAGTTTTCAAGTCACTGGACGACTCCCCTTTCGATGACGCGTACCTTAAAGGCGGCACCCGCTGTGCCTGCAGTACAAGCCGACCCGCGCGAGCCGTCCATCTTTGACAAGGCGCATGCCTTCATGGCCCCGGGCGCCTTTGTGCCCAAGGTCATCGCCTCGGGGCTGTATCCGTATTTCCGCGCTATTGAGCGCAACGAAGGCACGCGTGCCATAGTCGATGGCCGTGAGGTCATCATGGCGGGTTCTAACAACTACCTTGGGCTCGCGTCCGACCAGAGGGTGAAGGAGGCAGCCGTGCTGGCCATGCAGCAGTACGGCACGGGTTGCACCGGCAGTCGGTTTCTTAACGGCACGCTCGACATCCATCTGGAGCTCGAAACGCGCCTAGCCGCGTTTATGGGTAAAGAGGCCTGTGTGCTGTTTTCGACCGGCTATATGACCAACATGGGGGTGATTGAGGGCATCACTTCCAAGAATGATCTGATTTTTTCGGATCATGACAACCACGCGTGCATCGTTGCTGGCACGCAGGTCAGCCCGGCCAGGATGCGCCGATTCCGCCACAACAGTATCGGCCATCTGCGCAGACTGCTGACCAGAGCCGACAAGGAATATCCTGGTGCTGGCAAGCTTATCGTCACCGACGGCGTCTTTTCCATGAGTGGCCGTATCGCCAAGGTAAAGGAGCTGGTGGATGTGGCGGCCGAGTTTGATGCGGCGCTGATGCTAGACGATGCGCATGCGGTCGGTGTCATCGGTCCGGGAGGAAGAGGGTCCGCGGCCTACTTCGGTCTCTCCGACAAGGTGCCGCTGACTACCGGCACCTTTTCTAAGAGCTTTTCTTCTTTGGGCGGATTCGCGGTTGGCGACCACGACATCATTGAATACATCCGCCACAACGCAAGCGTGCACATTTTCAGCGCGTCCATGCCGCCGTCGTGTGTAGCAACCGTGCTGAAGTGTCTGGACATCCTTGAGGAAGAGACGTGGCGTCTTAAGCGTCTCTGGGAAATCTCCCACTATATGCGAGAGGGCTTTAAGGAGGCCGGGTTCAACGTCTGGACCAGCCAAGCCCCAATCATCCCTGTGGTGATCGGCAAGGACATGAGTACCGCCTTCCGGTTCTGGACGGACCTTTTGGAGGAGGGGGTGTTTGTGAATCCAATCGTTCCCTGGCGCGGCGCCGTGGCCGGCGGATTTGCCATTATGCGAACCTCGTACATGGCGACCCATACTGATGACGACCTTGACCACATCCTCAGTGCTTTTGAGCGCGTGGGGCGCCGCCACGGCATCGGCAGTAACGGGGTGGTTTAACGCAGGTCCTGCCCGCACGCGGTTATGGTTAGCATCCAGGAAGTTCAAAGCCGCGGCGCGCTACGGCGCTTTATCGACTTTCCGTACTCGTTCTATAAGGGGAACCCGTACTGGGTACCGCAGCTGCGTAAGGAGATCCGGCACACCCTTAGCCGTAAGAAGAACGCGTTTTTCGAGCACGGAGATATGGGTCTATTCCTGGCGCTGGGGGAGAATGGCCACGTGGTCGGACGTATCGCGGGCATTCGCAATGGCTCGCACCTGGAGACATATGATGACGGCGTAGGCTTTTTCGGCTTTTTCGAGTGCGAAGAGCGCTACGAAACGGCGACTGCGCTGTTTGAAGCCGCCGCTGGCTGGGTGCGTGCCCAGGGTCTGACCACGCTGCGGGGACCCACGAACCCGACGCTCAATGACCTGTCAGCGCTGCTGATAAATGGGTTTGACCGGATGCCCTCGGTACTGATGCCCTACAACCCGCCCCATTACCTGGAATACCTCGAGCGTTGGGGATTTCAGCATATCATGAAGATCTGGGCCTACTTTATTCATTACAAGCACGCCAACTTTGACCGCCTGACGCGTGGCGCCGCGATAATCAAGCGCCGCAACCCCGGTATCACGCTGCGCACCTTGGACATGTCCAACTTCTATAGGGATGTGCAGATCATGCGCGAGATATGGAACGACGGCTGGGAAAACAACTGGGGATTTGTGCCGATCACAGAGCGCGAGGTCCTTCAGCTGGCCAAAGAATTCAAAGATATCGTCGACCCGCGCATCTGCTACTTTGTTGAGGTTGACCAAGAGCCGGCTGCCTTTTCTGTATCACTGCCGAACATCAACCCGGCGCTGAAGAAGTTACCTGACGGACGGTTGTTCCCATTCGGGCTGTTCAAGATTCTGCTGCATGACAAATTCGGCGGGTTCAACGAGATACGGATGCCGCTAATGGGCGTGAAAAAGGCATATCAAGGCCGTGCCTTTGATGTGCTCCCCGTGTTGGAGACCATGCTCAAGGCACCCAGCTACGGGTATGAAGCATGCGAAACGAGCTGGGTACTGGATTCCAATACGGTGCTCAAGAATCTCTTGCGGAGTCTGGGCACCGCCGTTGATAAGGAGTACGCGCTGTTGGAGAAGGATATTTCAGAGACCGGGCAATCCGGCGGGGGGACCCCGAGTGCGGACTTAGCGTCTTCATAAGGTGCGTTGCTCCATCCATCGCCACTGATGTCTTGCGCCCGTTGGTCACTCGCCATACCATCACTTACCCGTCAATGCATACATCGGGTTAGAGGTTATGCGGCAGCACCAACGTCCCGATAGCCTAGCGAACCTCACAGTCTTCGGGGGCGGGCGCCTGGACGGGCGAGTGCTGCGGGACAACCAATGCGCCTCAATAACCCTGTTGGCGACGATACGCCGCCCCCTCGTCATCTCTAACGTCTGTCATAAATCAAAGCGGCATGTAACCACCGAGACGGTGAAAGGCACTGCGCTTATTGCACCGCCACCAATCCCGATCGACGTGGTTTGGGCAGGGACTTAAGCCTGTATCAGTGGAGACCGACTGGGTGATCAGCAGCTAACGAATCGCCTCGTCCGTGATTGGTGCACCGTAGCATGGCAGGGATCTTATTTCTCGGGCTGACCCGGTAAGGTCCAGGATGTCATGGCCAATCCTTATATGCCCTGCGAACGTCTGTAGCTGCGCAGAGTACTGGCGGGTGAGATGGTGAAGGAATGACGTATCGCCGGTCCAGAGAGCATTGGACCCGTAACGACTGCGCTCCAGCTAACCGTTTGAGCGCTCTTCATATACAGCATGCTCGTATCCTTACGCCAACAGCGCTGCCTTCTAACTTCCAACAACTGGAGCCCTGCATAGCAGCTGCCGTTGTGATAAGGCACAAAAACCAAGAAACCGCCACACTTGCTGATAGCACACAGTATTGCCTCCGTTTGCCCATTACCAGCACTGATCCGCACGCGGTCGGCAGGTTAAGGCGAAGACAGCGGTCAAAGTAGTGACAAGAATGCCTTTTCCAGCACTCTATGACATCCCCCAGGTTCCTTCAGTTATGCGCACCGCTATGTGCGAAGACGTTGGAGGGAGGACAATTCCACGCAGGATGGTGGACGTGATATCTATTCGCGCGGACCGATGGGATGGTCACGTACGAGCTGCCCGCTGGCGCACAGCGTAGCTGCATGCGCTAGCCATCTCGACGCCGGCGCATGGTCAAGGCCTGCTCATGCGTCGCCCCTTATTGCGCTGTTAAGCCGCTGCGTGCTGCGCGGGCAGATGCCGCGCCGCTGCCCACGCCATCAAGCTCCGAAATACGAGCATACCGTCCACGCCGCCCAGCACCGATTCAGCGCATCGCTCTGGATGCGGCATCATGCCCAACACATTGCCTTCGCGATTGATGATGCCCGCGATGTTGCGGCTGGAACCATTCGGGTTAGCCCTTCGCGTCGGCGCACCCGCCTCATCACAATAGCGAAACACCGTCCTTCCGTCGCGTTCCAGGCGATCCAGTGTCGCATCCGAGGCAAAATAGTTGCCTTCGCCATGCGCTACCGGCACCCTGATGACTTGGCCTGGCTTCATCGCCCCGGTAAACGGCGTATCTGTACGCTCCGCCCTCAGGTGCACCCACCGGCAAACGAAACGCAGATCTGCGTTGCGTAGAAGCGCACCCGGCAGCAGCCCGGCCTCGCAAAGCACCTGAAACCCATTGCATATGCCCAGCACAAGGCCTCCGTTGCGGGCAAACGCCGTCACGCGCGACATAATGGGTGAAAATCGTGCTACCGCCCCCGCACGCAGATAGTCCCCGTAAGAGAACCCGCCCGGAACGATGACCAGATCCACATCACCCAGCGCGGTCTCCTTGTGCCAGATGAAGCGGGCGGGGAACCCCGCAACATGCCGCACCACATGGTATGCGTCGTGGTCGCAGTTCGAACCTGGAAAGACGATAACACCGACATTCACGGCGTCAATCCTCTTGGACCAGCTCCAGCTCGAGAATGATTTCCACGTTGTGCCCCACAACGACGCCTCCGGCTTCTGTCAGCCGGTTCCATTCCAAGCCGAACTCGCGACGATCCACCTTCGTACGCGCCTCAAAGCCCGCACGCTGGGAATCCCCAAACGAGGCGGCACCCAGATACTCGGCACTTAGCACGACCTCCTTCGTGACATCCCGGATGGTCAGGTTACCCATCAGATCAAACTCGGAACCCTCCAGGTTGGAAACCCCGGTGCTCTCAAAAGTCATCTCGGGAAACTGCTCCGCGGAAAAGAAGTCGTCCGCCCTCAGGTGGTTGTCGCGCTCCTCATTGTTCGTGTTGATGCTGCCCACCTGAATGGTCACTGTGGCCTCCAACGATGTCAGATCCTCCTGATCCATTGTGATGCTGGCATCGTAGTTGCTAAACTCACCACGCACGTTGGAGATGCCCAGATGCCGCACTTTGAAGCCGATCGTGGAGTGCTCAGTATCTATAGACCAGGTGGTGGGTGCATGACCGTCGAAGGCGGTCATCGCGAGTAACGGTACAAGTAGCAGCATAAGACGAGTCTTCATCGGTCAGTCGGTTTGGTACGCTTCCTTAAACTGGTACACCATCATCATGTTCATCGCCAGGGGATGGCTGCCCAAGGTTCCTGGGCAGCTTGGGAGCGATTCTCCTGTGCGGTCCATCGGCCAAACACCGACCCGCGACGCTGCGGCGAGCGTGGCGAATTCTTTCGCATACCATTGTGCAGTCAAGGCGCCGCCGCGCGTCGGCTGTGTAGATACAGGCCGCTGGCGATGTCGCTTTTGCTGGCTAGGCGCTGCCACAAAGACCTAGTGGCTGGGCAAGGCCGTTGGTGCACTCAACATTTGGGGCCGTCATTCGTAAGCTGCCAGACCTGTCTTGCGTCCATTGCCCATGATACCCAAAGAGCTGTTTGCCAAGATCCGGCGCATAGAGATACGTACTAAAGGGCTGGTCAATAACGTTTTTGGGGGCGAATACAACTCCGCCTTCAAGGGGCGTGGCATCTCCTTTGCAGAGGTCCGCCCCTACCAGGTAGGGGACGACATCCGTTCCATTGACTGGAATGTGACGGCGAGAACCGGTGATGCCTACGTCAAGATCTTCGAAGAAGAGCGTGAGCAGACGCTCGTCCTCGTGGTAGATATCTCGAGGTCAGGCAACTTTGCCTCACGCAACAAATTCAAGCGCGAAATAGCAGCTGAAATCTGCGCCATCCTGGGCTTTAGCGCCATCAAGAACAACGATAAGGTCGGACTGTTGCTTTTCTCTAGCGAGGTGGAGCTCTATGTGCCGCCCAAGAGCGGCCGCCGCCATGTGCTGAGGCTTATCCGCGACCTGTTTGCCCATATGCCCGCTAGGCGCGGAACCAACATCGGCCACGCATTGGAGTTCGTCCAGCGCACACTGCGCCGCCGCTCGATCGTGCTCATCATCAGCGACTTCTTTGACGAAGGCTATCAGCGGCCGCTTAGACTCTTGTCCAGAAAGCACGACACCGTGGCGATCCGCCTGCATGACCGGCGAGACATTAAGCTTCCCGCCATGGGCATCCTTGACCTTGCCGACCCGGAAACAGGCCAGATCCTCACGCTGGACACCAGCAGCCGGCGTGTCCGCAGCGGCTTTGAAGCCCATGCACAGTCCCAGCGTAACGCAACACGCAATGTGCTGCGCGGAGCGCGTGTGGACCATGTCTCCATCGTGTGCGAAGAAGACTATACCGAGCCCCTGATGCGATTTTTCCGACAGCGGGCTGGAACGGCGTGATGTTTCGATTTCTGGCAACGTTGCTGGTCGTAGCGGCGGCTGTGGCGCCTTGCGGACCTGCCTTTGCGCAGCGTGTCACTGCGGTGGTATCACAAGACAGCGTGCGCATCGGGGAACGATTTCTGTTAACCATAGCTGCCCTACATCCCTTTGACCAGGCACCCGGTTTTCCGAATCCGCGCCAGGGGTCAGCAGCCTTCGGGGACCTTGAAGCCTTCAGGGTGGTCTCCTCAGGCTACACCTCGCTGGGGCCTAGAGCCCGCGTTGATAGTGTGGTATATGATGTAACGACGTTTGCGCTGGACAGCGCGGTGATTCCGCCGCTGAAAGTCTCATTTGACGCGAGCAACGTGGAGGACAGCACTCGTCGGCTGGTGATTCCGGTAGTCTCTGTGGTGCCGGCGGATGCAGATACCATCCGCGCGATGGCGGAGGCGGTCCGCTTTTTGAAGCCGGATCAACGTACCACGCCGCCCTGGCCATGGATTCTGTTGGGGCTCGCCGCGCTCGCCGCGCTAGGTACCCTGTGGTACTGGTATACCCGACGCCGAACCCAGACGGTTGTTGGAGGCGCACCGTCGCAGCCGCAGTTGTCCCCTTATGACCAAGCGATGGCGCGACTGAATAAGCTGGAAGATGCAAAGCTGGACGCCAAGGGCTCCGAGCTGCCCTACTTTGTGGAGCTCTCTGATGCTGTACGCACCTATGTGGAGCGGCGTATAGGTATCCCGGCTTTGGAGCTTACAACCAGTGAGCTGCTGGACCAGTTTACTATTGTGCGTTACAAGATCCCTGGAGGCACGCCCGATGCCGCGCAACAGGTACTGGGCCTGAGTGATCTGGTCAAGTTCGCCGAACATGTCCCGCCCGAACCTGACAGCAGGAAGGCCTTGGAGCGGACCAAGCGTTTGGTGGATCGTTTGGAAGCAAAACAGCGGCAGCTCGAGCTCGATGCTGCCCGTCAGGAGCAGTCTTGATTTCGCGCTGATGGAGTTTGCTGCGCCAGGATGGCTGTGGATGCTTGCGCTGCTCCCCGTATGGGGAGGGTGGAGGTGGTGGCATGCACGCAAGCGAGGCGGGCTGCGCTTCGGCGCCATCCGCGTGGCGGCTGCCGCGCCTCGCGGATGGCGCTCCTACGTTACGCAGGCGCCCCTGGTGTTGCGAGTCGCAGCGCTGGCTTTGTGCACGCTCGCCATGGCTCGCCCCCAGATACGGGATGTCACCGTGGAGCGATACGCAGAAGGTGTGGATATTATGCTGGTGCTGGACACTTCTACATCTATGCGAGCGGAAGATTTTCGACCCAACAGGCTTGAGGCGGCCCGCGTTGTGGGCGCCGATTTTGTTCGCGGGCGCGTTTCGGACCGGATCGGACTCATCGTGTTTGCGGGCAGAGCATACACGCAGGCGCCGCTGACGCTGGACTACCCATTCCTTCTGGCGATGCTAGAAGAAGTCCATACCGGCATGATTGAGGACGGCACAGCTATCGGCACAGCGCTGGCAACGGCGGTCAACAGGCTCAAGGACACGGAGGCGGAAAGCAAGGTGATCATCCTTCTTACTGATGGGCAGAACAACCGCGGCGAAGTGGATCCAGTGACCGCCTCGGAGCTGGCCGCTGCTCTTGGCGTACGCATCTATGCGATCGGAGTCGGCACGCGCGGACAGGCGCCCTACCCTGTTGACGACCCCTATGGCGTAACACGGCGCCAGATGATCAACGTAGAGATCGATGAAGACATGCTGCGCAGCGTGTCGGCCAACACTGGTGGCGAGTATTTTCGTGCAGTCAACAGTGACGCGCTTCGCGCGATCTACGACCGTATCGGTGAGATGGAGCAGACCCGCATTGAGACGCTGATGTACACAGACTTTCAAGAGAGGTATCAGCGTTATCTGTGGCCGGGCCTACTCCTGGTGGTCCTTGAACTGGTGTTATCCAATATCCTGCTCAGGCGATTCCCATAGCACGATGAGCTGGCTACATCCTCACTATCTGTGGACCCTGGCACTGGTGCCGACTGCTGTTCTGGTCTTTGTGTACGCTTGGTGGCGTCGCCGCAGTCTGGGTCGCCGCTTTGGTGATGAGGTGCTAATCCGGCGTCTTTCGTCGCTCGTCAGCGGACGCAGCAGGCGCTGGAAGTCAGCCCTGGTATGCCTAGGGGTAGCTCTGCTATCTTTGGCGCTTGCAGGACCCCAAGTAGGTACCGTGTTGAAGGAGGTTACGCGTGAAGGCGTGGACGTTATAATCGCGCTGGACGTTTCACGCTCCATGGATGCGGAAGATGTGGCGCCGAACCGGCTGAGCCGGGCCAAGAATGAGATAAGGAAGCTTTTGGGCAGTCTGCGTGGGGACCGCGTGGGGCTCGTAATCTTTGCGGGTGACGCGTTTTTGCAGTGTCCGTTAACCACCGACTACAGCGCTCTGCGTCTGTTTCTCGATGTGGCAGACCGAGACCTTCTTGCAACGCCTGGAACGGATTTTGAGAGGGCGCTAGAAGAGGCCGTGCGCGCGCTTGACGGCGCAGCGGCTGAGCCTACAGCTTCGGAACGTTCGCGCGCGCTGATCTTTGTGTCTGACGGTGATAACCATGTGGCCAACCTGGAATCCATCCTGGGCAGGGCACGCGAGGCAGGCATCGTCATTTACACCGTCGGCGTCGGAGAGACGGGCGGAGTCCCCATCCCGGTTTATGAGGGTGGACGACGGACATTTCACCGGGACCTAGCTGGAGACGTGGTCCAAACCAAGCTGGAGGAGGCCGAGCTGAAAAGGCTGGCGCAAGATGGTTCCTACTTTCGCATCGCGAGGACTTCTAGCAGCGTCATGCAGATCATCCCGGCGCTTGCCAGACTGGAGCGCACAGAGGTGTCAGGCGAGCAGTTCGAGGAATATGATGTCAAGTACCAGCTTCCTCTTGCGCTAGCGATATTGCTGTTGCTTGCCGAGGGATTCATCTTCGCCCGCAAGAAACCTGCATTCAAGTAGAACGCCAATGCTATGCAAGTGCTGACGGTAGTGCTCGTCCTGTTTCAGGTCGCGCCTGACACTAGTGCTCAAGCTCAGGGGTGGCAGGGCAACCTGTATCTGCAAAACAACCAGCATCAGGAAGCGCAAGCCGCCTATGAGCAGGGGCTGGACGTATATCGGGACGGCAGGACGCGTGACCGCATCTATTATGGTCTGCAGAACAATCTAGGGCTGGCGCTGCACGGCCAGGGCGCTCATGAGCAGGCGCAGGCCGCCTTCGGTGGTGCGGCGGAGGTAGCCGAAGCGGCCCAGCGAGCGGAAGATGCCTCTTGGGCCCGATATAATGCGGGCAACAGCTCGTTTGGTGCGCAAGCCAATGACACTGCTCTGGAGTTTTACCGCCAGGCGCTGCTATCGAATCCGCAGAATGAGGATGCCCGCTTCAATTACGAGTATGTAAAGCGGCTCCAGCCGCCAGAGCAGGAACAGGAACAGGAACCGCAGGACCAAGAGCAGCAGCAGGACCAAGGGGAGCAAGAACAGGAACAGCAGCAGGATCAGGGTCAGGAGCAGGAACAGGAACAGCAGGAAGAAGAGCAGCAGCAGGACCAGCCGCAGGACGCTCCCATGAGCCGCGCCGAGGCGGAACGGATCCTGCAGGCGCTGGAGAATGAGGAAAAGGAGCTTATGCGGGAAATGCAAGAGCCTAAGGGTCGCCCGCGGCGTGTAACTAAGGACTGGTAACAGGCCATGCAGTGGTTTCGCCTGATCGGTATTGGCCTGGTGCTCACCGCTGCCGGACGTGGGGTAGCCGCACAATCCGTGCAGGCGCTGGTGGATGCGACCACCGTCGGCACGGAGGAGATCGTCACGTACTCTATAGAAGTCTCCACTACCGATCTCAGCCAGGTAGCGACCCCCACCCCGCCCGGTGCGCAGGGGCTCGAACTGCTGTCGCCCTCGCCGTCGCGGAGCACCAACATGTCTTGGGTTAACGGCAACGTAACGCAGTCCATCACTTTTTCGTGGCGATACCGGCCCCTGAGCGAAGGGGAGGCACGCATCGAGCAGACCACCGTCAATATTGCCGATACGCCCAATGTGACAGCGGCCATCACACTGCAGGTGGTGCCGCAATCTCAACGCCCGACACGGACAAGGGCACGGCGCAGCATTTTCGATCCCTGGCCAGACCCCTTGGCTGCGGAGCCAGACCCGCAGGTGGAAGAGCGCGACATCTTCATCCAAGCCATTCCTTCGAGTACCACTCCGTTTGTTAATGAGCAGGTAACGGTCAGCTATGAGCTTGTATTCCGCGAAGGCATGCTGCCGCGCAACAGCCGAATCACTGATTCGTGGGATGCGGAGGGATTCTGGCGCGAGGACCTTCCCGTTGAAGGGCGGCCCATGCCGCGCACTACGATCCTAGACGGGCTGCGCTACAATGCCATAGTCGTGAAGCGCATCGCGGTGTTTCCTACGCGTCCTGGGCGGCTAACGATTGATCCCCTTCGTATTGCCACCGATGTGTTTGCGCCTGCATCACGTGGACTGGGCGGCATCTTCTCCAGGCGACCCGCCTACCAGGAGGTTCTCCGCAGTTCGCCCGAGATAGCCATGGAGGTCAAGCCGCTTCCACGTGGCGCTCCAAATGGATACCAGGATGCCGTGGGAACCTACGAGATGAACGCGCAACTGAGCCGGTCGGAGGTGGACGTGGGTGAGCCGGTTGAGCTTACGATCCAGATTTCCGGGGAGGGTAACATTTCCACGCTCGAAGGTCCCGACGTGACGCTGCCTGGCGCGTTTGAGCAGTATGATCCAGAGGTCAGCACGAGGAGCCGTGGCAGTGCTCAGGTGGCGGCTGGGACCAAGACGTACTCTTACGTCATGATTCCCAGAACGAACGGGGAGTTCTCCATAGCACCGTTGCGGTTCAGCTTTTTCGATCCGAAGGAATCCACGTACCGCACGATTGAGCGGGCATTGCCACCCATACGGGTAAGCGGCACGGCGACCGAGGATGTGCCATTGAGCACGTTTTCGTCCGGTTTTCCGGTGGACGACATTGCACCTCCGCTCCCGCCGGGTCGCTGGGTGCCCTATCCTCCGCGTCCTCTTCATCTGCGCTGGTGGATATACGTGGCTCTAGTCGCTCCGCTATTGGCGATGGGGGTTGTTGCGCTTTGGCGCCGTCACACAGTACGCATGGAGACTGATCTGGCGTGGGCGCGAGGCAAGCGGGCACACCCCTTGGCGAAGCGACATCTCAGGCGCGCGGTGAAGCTGCATCGGCGGGACGAGGCTCGCGCACTGTTTGAGGAATTGGAGCGCGCGGTACTCGGCTTTATCTGCGACAGGATGAACATCTCCGAGCGCGGGCTGACTCGTCCGCAGCTGCTTGCCGCGCTCCAGGAGGCGGGTGTGCAAACCGTTACCCTCGGGGCGGTGCAGGAATTCCTGTCAGAATGTGACGCCGCTCGATTCTCACCGTCGAGACCTGACCGTGCCCGAATGGATCAGGCACTGCAGACTGCCGCTGGCCTGATCGCTCGGCTCAAGGAGGTGATTCGCGCGTGAGGTTGCTCCGTTCGGTCTCGATAGTGCTGACCTGCACCGCCATTTTGGCGTCAGGGGCCTCTTGGGCTCAAGCACAGCTCCCAGCAGCCGTACAAAGCTTTGACGCGGCGGATCAGCTGTATATCGATGGACACTATCTGAGGGCGGCCGCCGCTTACGACTCCGTGCTTACTACGGGGTATGCGACGGGCGCATTGTACTTTAATGCGGGGAATGCGTATTACCGTATTGATCAATACGGTCAGGCACGGCGGTACTGGGAGAAGGCCCGCCGCCATCTGGGCAATATTCCGGCGTTGGAGCACAACATTGCGCTTCTGGAGGCCAACATTGGGACCCCGTATTCCTCGGTGCCGCCACCGTTCTGGATGACATGGTGGGAAGAGCTCGTGATGCCACTGGGCCCGATGCCCTTCCTTGTTCTTGGGTTGATGCTCTACGGGATTGCTTCTGCCTTGTACCTTAGACACATCTGGATGCCATCGGCTAGCGCGTGGCAGCGGCGGCTACGCGTGGTTTCGGGTCTGTTGGGCGTATTGCTCTTAGCTGTGGCGGTTGGTGTTTCCGCGACGGACGCCCGAATCTCGCGCGGTGTGGTGATTGAGGGGTCTGCCACGCTCGCCGACACGCTTGGCGCCTTAGGGGTGCAGGGCGTCCCCGAGGGCGTGGTCGTATCAATTCTGGAGCGAGTGGGGACGCACTATCTCATCCGGCTGCCCAACGGCATTGAAGGCTACTTACCAGCCCATGCGGTGGGTGAGATTTGAATGAGGCGCCAGCGAATGCATCTAGCTAGGAGCCATTGCGGAGCGGGTCATTGGGCAAGCAAGTGGTCGCAAGAATGCTTATTTTGCATGCTGCTGGCCGTTGCGGCTTGTGCCACACGGTCAGCAGGCCGAGGCGGCACTCCGGCCCAGCACCGCCCTTACTACTTAACCTTACAGAATCCAGCGTAGCTGCCATGGGAAGCAATCAGACATTTCAACTCTCATTCCAGCGGTCCGGCACTACCGTGACCGCTCACGTAGGCGGGCGGATTGACAGCTCGAACGCGTGGGAGTTTGACCGCGAGTTACAGAGCAGCTTCAAGTCCTCGGATGCGGTTCTCGTGATGGATTGCAAGAACCTTCGCTATATCAGCAGCGCTGGACTTCGCGTCTCACTCAAGCTCGCGAAGCGATTCAGGCCGCCGTCCCGACGGTTTGCTATGGCAGCGCTTTCTCGCGACATTGAGGAGATCGTTCGGATCAGCGGCTTTGACCGCATCATAGAGATCTATTCAACGGTCGAGAAGGCGCTAAGCGGCAGGTAATACAAACGGCCCGCACAAATTCCTGGCCTATTAAAGATGCGCGGCTGTTACGAGCCTCGTGGCCGCATTCGTATATAGCGTCTTCAGCATCCATCCTCCCGGGCCCAAGGGTTAGTCCAAGTAGCCACCAGGGACGCTGTCAGGCGGCTTCGCGCCATGCGATATAGCACTGCTTACGATCCGATCACCCGCACCAGCGCATCCTCGGCAGCCCTGAACATGGTCGGCAGCACCTTAGCCCTACTCATTTCGAGCGCTGCCAGACGCACCTTCAGCGCTTGAGCGGCCGCAGCCATTGCAGCCTCACGTTGCGCAGGACTCAGCCCGCCTTTTGCTTCCTCGTACCGTGCCACGGCGTTAGTGCAGATCTGCTGGACGTTTTCTGCCCAGACGCTTGCGCGTTCTGCCGGGCGCAGGTTGGGGGTATGGGGTGTCGTGGCGGCTGGAGCCTCCGCGGGCGGCTCGACCTGCTGCCTTCTCTTGTAGGGATCGACGGCTTGATCCGCCAGCGCAAAGAGCTCTTTCACGAAGCGGCGACGCAGCAGCCGGTGCGTATCCATGAATTCCCAGAGGTAGCGCTTTACCCTCGTCAGCGCGTTGTCGCGCAAAGTGTTGGGAAGTCTGGCCCCATGCGTGAATTCGTACTTTTCCACGACGAAGTCCGCCACATGGATGATGTTGTCTGCGACGATGCTCAGATCCGTAGGGTTCTTGACCAGCCTGAGCTCGTCATCTGTCGGTTGTCGAATGGCGGCCATGACCACGGTGAATGGTGGAGCACTCCGATTGCATCCTGCGTCGGACCCGCGTCCAAGGCGGACAATACGCAGCGTATTTGGCAGCATTCCAGGGCTGGCCCACGATCCTGGCCGGAACCTATTGAATGCCCCCGAACGGAAGGTACGCATTTGCAACGGATAGCCATGCCAGGTGGCCCGATCGGGCTGGGTAAGCGAGCCGCTCCTCAGCCATAAGACTTCGCGCATCCGTCTGCAGCGCCACCAGACCAACCCCGATTGGCAGCTTGGGCCGCGTTATTTTTGCGCACCCCGAGATACGAGACTGATGCGCATGCGAAACGGCGGATGGGGTTGCAGCCCAAGAATGGATTAAGAGACAGTAGTGACCATGAAAAAGTCTAAGGACGTTTCCTCGTATGCACATGCCGACAAGGACCGGCCCAACAACCCGCCTGTCGGCCTAGTCACGGCGGGCACGGATCCCGACGCGGCAGTGCGCACACTCGCGCACGATCCCCACATCGATCCGCAACTGAGCTGGGGAGGCAAGGCGGAGCATGCCTCTTTCGAGGTACCGACAGTATCGCTGCACGTGCATGAGCGCGTGGATCCGAAGACCATCATGGACGCTGTGCGTCGGCGGCGGGCGGATGCAGCGCAGCCGTCGCTGTTTGACCTGCCGACAGAGAACCCTCCCATACACAAGGCGATCGAATTTTACAGGCATCGTCACAGCTGGTCTAACCGGCTTATCGCCGGAGACAGCCTTCTGGTGATGAACAGTTTGCTGGAGAAGGAGGGCATGGCGCAGAAGGTTCAGACGGTGTATATGGATCCGCCGTACGGCATCACGTATGGCTCCAACTTTCAGCCGTTTGTAAGCAAGCGGAGCGCGGACGACGGTCGCGACGAGGATCTGACTCAGGAGCCGGAGCAGCTGCGCGCCTTCCGTGACACGTGGGAGCTGGGCATCCACTCATACCTCACCTATCTGCGCGATCGGTTGTTCTTAGCCCGCGAGCTGCTCACCCCAACCGGCAGCTGTTTCCTTCAGATCGGCAAGACCAATGTGCATCGCGCCGCGATGCTTATGGACGAAGTCTTTGGGGCAGAGAACCGTGTAGCGTCCATCGCCTTCGCGACATCTTCAGGTACTTCGGCGGCCACGCTTCCAGAGGTCGCACACTATCTCTTGTGGTATGCCAGGCAGCGGTCGCAGGTGAAGTATCGCCAGCTTTATGAGCGGCTGACCCGAGCGGAGGTGGTTGGCTACTTCAGTTCCTATGTGATGGTTGAGCTGCCCGACAGCACACGCCGCAAGTTGACGCGCGAAGAGCGGTTCGATCCCGATCGATACCTGCCCAGGGGTGCTCGGGTTTATCGACGAATGAATCTTACCTCGCAGGGCTGGTCTAAGACCGATCGCTCGGATCCGTACGAATTTCAAGGTCAGCAGTACCACTGCGGTAAGAATCGACATTGGGCGGTCTCCAGAGAAGGCATGGATCATCTTGCCCGGCTGGGGCGCTTGGAAGCTCTGCCGGGACAGACTTCATTGATGTGGAGGCTGTATGAAGACGAGGTGGCTGGCAGGCGCATCAACAATCTTTGGGCCGCGCAGATGCCGGTGCAGGGGAAAGTCTATGTAGTACAGACGGCCAAGAAAGCCGTGCAGCGCGCGATCCTGATGTCCAGCGATCCAGGTGACCTGGTGTTTGATCCTACGTGCGGCAGCGGTACAACCGCATTCGTGGCTGAGCAGTGGGGCCGACGCTGGATTTCGTGCGATACGTCGCGTGTAGCGCTGGCTATCGCACGCCAGCGGCTGATGACCGCTCAATTTAGTTACTACAGGCTGGCGCGTCCAGAAGAAGGAGTAGGTGCCGGATTTGAGTACAAGAGCGTGCCCAGAGTGTCGGCGGGCATTCTGGCGTATGATCAGCCGGCAGAGCCTATCGTGCTATACGATCAGCCGCTGGAGGATAGATCCACGACGCGCGTCTCCGGCCCCTTCACCGTAGAAGCTGTGCCAGCGCCGACAGTGATGCCCATCGATAAGGTCCCAGCAGACACACCTGCTCCGGCCGATGCATCGGAAGCGCGGGTGGGCGCATCGGCCCGCCACGCCGACTGGTGTGCAGAACTCCAAAAGACGGGCATCCGCGGCAGGAGCGGACGAAAGCTCTTGTTTTCACGTCTGGAGACGCTGCCAGCAGCCGATTGGCTCCACGCAGATGGAGAAGTGCATTCGGATTCGCCCCCCGATTTTTCGATCGATGCGCATCCTCGGCGCACGGTGGTGTCGTTTGGACCTACGCATGCGCCACTTGAGCCGCGTCAGGTAGAACGTGCATTGGAGGAGGCGTATCGGCTCGTTCTTAAGCCGAAGATTGTTGTCTTTGCGGCATTCCAGTTTGACCCCGAGGCCGCCAAGACCATCGATGAGATGCGCTGGCCGGGTACAACCCTTATCAAGGCTCAAATGAATGCGGATCTGCTAACAGCAGACCTGAAAAAGAAGCGCGCCAGCAATGAGAGCTTCTGGCTCATAGGGCAGCCCGATGTTCTTTGTGAGCAGGTGCAAACAGGTCCAAACGCCGGTCGGTACCGGATCACCGTGCAGGGGTTCGACTACTTTGACGTGCGAACCGGTAACCTAGAGTCCGGCGGCGCTGATCGCATCGCGTGCTGGATGCTGGATCCCAAC
Organism: Rhodothermales bacterium; assembly: GCA_958296045.1. Lineage (GTDB taxonomy): Bacteria > Bacteroidota > Rhodothermia > Rhodothermales > Bin80 > CATQHT01. Next base: position 462,451 of record CATQHT010000002.1, on the reverse strand, counting down.
TACGATGGGCGCAGCCTTTTTGCACGCCAAGTCTTCTTCCCTATGGCGGGCGCCAAGGAAGGATGGCAGAAGCTGGCCAAGAACCTCAAAGCGGTCATTGATCCTGACCTGATTGAGAAATACCGCGGCACCGAATCCCTGCCGTTTGAAGCCGGAGACCATCGCCGAGCCGCCGTCAAGATTATCGACGATCGTGGCATCGAGAGCCTCAAGGTCCTTCCCCTGGAGTGATGGGCAGCCCCACGATCAAGCAGCTCATCATCAGCTCGCCATACGAGGAGCCCAGCCAGCACTGGAGCTTTGACCCGCACACGCGGCAGTTCATCCTGAAGGCGGGACGGCGCCCAGCAAGCTTCGTCGTTGCGTCAGCAGACTCCAAAGAGCACGACGCGCCCGGGACCCCGGTCCCAATTCCGCGCGTGGACCAGATTCGCCAACGCGTCAAAGAGTGGCGCGAAGCCGGGTACCCCGGAGCCACCGCCGTCACACGCAGGCTCCTGGCATACTGGATGGACCCGGAGGAATTTGACTCTCGCCGCTTCTACTATTGCCAGATCGAAGCCGCAGAAACGCTGATGTGGCTCACAGAAGGGCCCCAGGTGGATAAGGTGGGCCTCGACATCCCCAGCGATGGTGGCGACTTTCGGCGCCTCTGCGCCAAGATGGCTACAGGCAGTGGCAAGACCGTCGTGATGGCGATGGTCCTGGCCTGGCATATCCTCAACAAGGTGGCCCGTCCGAACGACCGGCGCTTCTCCAAGAATGTGCTGATCGTGGCACCCGGGCTGACGGTCAGGGACCGCCTGGCGGTGCTGGTGCCCACGGATCCAGACAACTACTATGACGCGTTCCACGTCGTGCCCCCGACGCTGGCGGACAAGCTGCATCAAGGTAAGGTCGTCATCCGCAACTGGCATGCGCTCGCCTGGGAATCACCTGAGAAGCTTAAAAAGAAGCGGTCCGTAGATAAGCGAGGCGCCAAGAGCGACGAGGCCTACGTGCGGGAAGTGCTGGGTGACCTCGCGCGGGCGCGTAACATTCTGGTCATCAACGATGAGGCGCATCACGCGTGGCGCGTCACTGATCGCACCAAGCGCGGCATCCGTAAAACAACCATCGACCAGGCCACCAAGTGGGTGGGCGCGCTGGACCGGATACACCGGGCGCGCGGCGTCCGCCTCTGCTACGACTTCACCGCCACACCGTTTGTGCCCATAGGCAAGCGCAGCTCAGAAGACACGCTCTTTGAGTGGATCGTGAGCGACTTCGGGCTCAATGATGCCATCGAATCGGGTCTGGTCAAGACGCCACGCGTCGTGGTGCGCGATGACGTGGTGCCAGATGCCAAGACGTACAGGTCGCGCCTGTACCACATCTACAACGACCCGGAGGTCAAAGAAGACCTTAACCGGAAAGCTCCAGAAACGGCTCCGCTGCCCGACCTGGTGACGAACGCCTATTACCTCCTGGGATACGACTGGCGCGAAACCCTGCGGGCGTGGAAAGACCGGAACGCAGCTACGCCACCTGTCATCATCACGGTGGCGAACAGGACGCACACCGCTGCGCGCATCAAGTATGCCTTCGATCGCAACCTGATCGCAATCGCTGAGCTCTGCGACGCAGAGCGCACCATGCACATCGATTCGACGGTGCTGCAGAAGGCCGAGACCAGGACAGACGGAGGAGCCCAAGGGACCCTCAAGAAGGCCGACCGTGAAAGAGAGCACCTGCGGGAAATGGTCAACACGGTGGGCAAACCAGGCAAGCCGGGCGAAAAGATTCAGAATGTCATCTCGGTGGGGATGCTTTCGGAAGGATGGGATGCCAAGACCGTGACCCACATTATGGGGCTGCGTGCCTTTTCCAGTCAGCTACTGTGTGAGCAGGTGGTAGGACGGGGGCTGCGCCGCACGTCCTACGACGTGAACCCGACCACCGGGCGCTTCGAACCCGAATACGTCAACATCTTCGGCATTCCATTCTCATTCCTGCCGCATGAGCATCGGATTAAGCCGCCTCCCCCAGTCCCTCCCAAGGTGGCCATCGAGCCTGTGCAGGACAAAGCCACCTATGAGATCACCTGGCCCAACGTGCTCCGCATCAACACGGAAATCGGGCCTCACCTGTCGATCAATAGGCAGCAGCTGCCAGACCTGACGCTCCATCTACACCAGACGACGCGGCTGGCGGAGCTGGCACCAATCCTGGACGGCGCGCCCCACAACGCCGACGAAAAGAGGATCGAGCTGGACAGGCTCGCGCAGGAGCTGCGGATGCAGAGCATCATCTTCGATGCGGCACGCCGCACTTGCCATACGATGCAATCGGAATGGAAGGGAGGCCAAGGGCAGCTTTTTCAGCAGCTGGTAGGCCTCATCGAACAGTTCGTTCGCTCCGGGTCCATCGTGATCAAACCCGCCACCGCTAATGCGGACCACCAGCTGCGCCGCCTGATCCTCACGCTGAACATGAACAAGGTGGTGCAGCACATCTGTCGCGGCATCCGATGTAGCCAGGTCGAAAAGCGTGACCTTGTTTTCGATCAGGACCGTCCGATCCGAACGACCGGCGACATGAGACGCTGGTTCACCGGGCGGCCGTGCGAAGCCACCACCAAGAGCCATGTCAACTATTGCGTATACGACAGCACATGGGAACGGTCGGACGCGTACACGCTGGACCACTCCGACCTGGTAGAAGCATGGGTCAAGAATGACCACCTGGGCTTTGAAATCGCCTACATCTTCCGCGGCGTCGTACGCAAGTACCGCCCAGACTTTCTGGTGCGCCTGAAATCAGGCGACATGCTGGTGCTGGAAACGAAAGGTAAAGTGACCGAAGAGGCCACCGTGAAACGTAAGCACCTGCAAGCCTGGGTAGAGGCGGTCAATGAGCACGGTGGCTTCGGACGCTGGCACAGCGCAATGACCACCAGCCCTGATGAGATTCATGACATTCTCGCGACGTTATTGTAGTACCCAGGGGTGGCTGTAACCTGCCTCGGCTCTGTATCATCGCTAGGAGCCTGCGATGCAGTAGCACCCGTTATGCATGGTGGCGGTGCTTGCTGACGTGGCATCTTTGGAACAGTCACCCTGTACCCACTGCATATATGCATCTTTATGATTGCAGGTACGTATATGTACATTAGTGTTACCTGCCGTCCCTTAAGCCCATGCCGACAACGTTTCGCCCGTATGCACCAGAGGATCCGGTGGTGATGCCACCATTGCTCCGGGACTGGCTTCCAGAGGATCATCTGGCTTATTTCGTGTCTGACTTTGTAGATCGCGCGGACCTTGCGCCCTTTCTTGCTCCATACGAGGGGGATGGGCGCCGCAATAGACCCTATCATCCTGCCATAATGTTGAAGGTGTTGATCTACGCTTATGCCACAGGGGTCACCTCATCGCGGCAGATTGCGCAGAAGTTGGAGACTGATATTGCCTTCCGTGTACTGGCGGCCAATAACATGCCGCACCATCGTACGATTTGTGCGTTCCGGCAGCGCCATTTCCAGGATTTCCGTGCTTTGTTTGTTCAGGTCGTCTTGATGGCACAGAATTCTGGCTTGATTGATTGGGGGAAGGTTGCGATTGATGGCACCAAAGTCAGGGCGAATGCGAGTAAGCGTAAGGCGATGAGCTACGCGCGACTGAACAAGGCGGAGAAGCGGCTGCAGTCAGAGATTGACGCGCTGTTGGCGCAGGCGCAGGACGAGGATGAAGTAGACGACGCGTTGTTAGAATAAGAAGTGCGTGGCGACGAGTTGCCGCCGGCGCTGTCTACTCGCGCAGGTCGTAAAGCCGCTCTTGATGCAATGGAGGCGGAACGCAAGCGTGCGAGCAGGGCGGTTGGCAGCAAAAAGCAGGGGGTTGACACGACATAGCCCACCGAGGCAGTGGATTCGTCCTCATTGTCTCCAGAATTGCCGACGGATACGACCGACCTGTTCGTAGAAGTCTCCGCGGATAGCAGTGTGGAGGAGGAGATTGCACGCAGGCGGAAGAAGCTTGCCAACATCCGAAAGGCCAAGTCCAACTTGAAAGCCAGACAGCGGGAGAGGGATGAGGCTAAGGGGCGCGAGCCGGGTCAGAAGCGCAATCCGAAAGGGGGTCCAGCGTACAAGCGTCCGTTCGGGGAACCCGAAGCCAAGGCACAAAGCAATTTTACCGATCCCGAAAGCCGCATCATGCTGACGAGCCAGGATGGCTTCCAGCAAAGTTACAATGCACAAACGGTAGTGGACGGGCGCAACCAGTTAATCGTGGAAACACGCGTGACTAACCAGGCTACAGACCAAGATCAGCTCTTGCCGATGGTAACGGCCACCCAAGATACCTATGGTCAGCAGCTCGCTATTGTGATAGCGGACGCAGGCTATTGCAGCGAGGCCAATATCACCGCGTTGAACGCCCGTGGCATAGATGGCTATATCGCCGTCGGTCGGGAGAGCGAGAAGGTGGGATCCATCAATCCAGAGACACGGCCCGCTACGGCACGCATGTGGGACAAGCTGCGTACGCAGGAGGGGCGCGCGGTCTACCGCGAGCGCAAGTGGCTCTCGGAGGCACCCAACGGTTGGATAAAGTCTGTCCTCGGCTTTCGACAATTCAGCGTTCGGGGACTGAAAAAGGTTGCTGGCCAGTGGGACTTGGTGTGCTTAAGCCTGAATCGGAGAAGGCTATTTGCAATGCAGGTGGCAAATGTGACGTAAAGGCAACAAGAATCAGGTGAATAGGGCTGCTCCAAGACAAGAAAGGGCTGCTAACGGACACCATTTGCCTTGGGCTGTACGGCTGACCATCAATCCGGCCCACGAAAGCAAAAGTGATCGTTCCTACGGCTCAGGCCCCTAGGCGTGATCAACAGCCAAGGGCTTCCGGTCGGCGCAACCTAGCGATCTGACGCTTATCAGTGCGAAGCGAATCAAGGCACCGCAGCCCGCAGTATCATTCGATTGCGCACCTCGCACAATGGATTGACGATCTATGCCCACTTCAGAACGGTTCCTCGTCTCAGCGCGCAAATTTCGGCCACGACTGTTCAGTGAGCTCATCGCACAGGAGCATGTGGCAAAGACGCTCCAAAACGCGCTCAAGCTGAATCGCCTGGCACATGCCTATCTGCTGAGCGGCCCCCGTGGCGTCGGGAAAACCACGGCAGCACGGATCCTCGCCAAAGCCGTCAACTGCGAAGCCGCCGACACGGAACCCTGCCGGAAATGCACGTCGTGCCGTGACTTCGAGCAAGGACGCAGCATGTCCATCTTCGAGATCGATGCCGCATCCAACAACTCGGTGGACGATGTCCGGGAGCTGCAAGAAACCGTGCAGGTACCTCCCCAGGGTGCGCGGCGAAAAGTGTACATCGTGGACGAAGTCCACATGCTTTCCAAGCCAGCATTTAACGCGCTGCTCAAAACGCTAGAGGAGCCGCCCCCTCACATGCTGTTCGTTTTTGCTACGACAGAGCCGCATAAGTTGCCGCTAACCATCCTGTCGCGCTGCCAGCGCTTTGACTTCAGGCGCATTCCGGTGTCTGCCATCGTGTCGCAGCTGGAGAAGATCTGCGTAGCAGAAGGCGTCACAGCCGACGAAAGCTCCCTTCTGCTGCTAGCACACAAGGGCGACGGCGCGATGCGCGACGCTCTTTCTGCCTTCGACCAGGCGGTTGCATTGTGCGGGACTGATCTGCAGTACGCGGAGCTGGCCGCAGCACTCGGTGTGGTCGATACGGACCTCTATTTCGAGGCCACACAATACATGCAGGACAGAAGCCTTGCGGGGATGCTGAGGCTCGTCGAAACGGTGATGCACAACGGGCACGACATCCAGGAATTCCTTGCAGGCCTGGCCGATCATGTGCGCAACCTGCTCATCGCGAAGACCATGCCGGACCCAGACCTCATTCAAGCGTCCCAGGCTATGCGCGCCAGGTACGTGAGGGCATGCCAGCACTTCGGGGAGCCCACGCTGGTGCGGCTTCTGATGGCCATCGAGGCGGCACAGCGAGACCTGGTCACCACCACGCACAGCAGGCTGCGGCTGGAGCTGGCTCTGATGCAGATGGCCACCATGCAAGACGCCCTGGTCCTGTCTGACGCGCTAGCACAGGTGGACCGGATGCTGGCAATGCAAAAGCGGGGTATGCTGCGCGGAGCCACAGGTGCTCCCCCCCAACGCCCCAGCAAGAGTCCCCCGGTACGCACGCCTCGAGCAGTGCAGCCACGGCGCCCGACACCGGCACAAGAGGCACCTAAGCACACACCAGCTGCCGGGCCCGACCGTCGCAAAATGGCAGGCCCCAAGCCCTCCGTCCAGTCAAGGGCCACGGCCAGCCGCGTCCTCGGGAAACCAGCACTGCAAAATGAGGACTCCCACGACGAGCCAACCCTCGACATCAAACGCATCCGTGCAACCTGGAATGATGTCGCAAAAAAGGTCAGCAGCAATACAGAGCTGGGCACGGCCATCGCAGCCGCAGAACCGCACCGCCTGGATAAAAACACCCTCCACATCACGGTGACGGAATACAGGCATCAGACTGCGCTAGAACTAGATTTCCGCAAAGTGCTCACGCTGATACAGCAGGTTGCTGGGCGTGCACCGGCCCGGCTCGCGGTCCAGGTACGCGGGAGCAGCGGCGCGGCACAACGACGACCGGCCCGCCCCTTTGACGCGCATCGCCGGTTGGAGGAACGCGTCCGTAAGGAACCGGTGGTGAAGTCTCTGGTAGAGAAGCTGGGGGTGGAACCGATCTAGTAAACCCCAACGGCGACATTCACAACCTGACAGTGCGATGAACATTATGCGCCAGATGGCGCGGCTTCAGAAGACCATCGCCAACGTCACCGCTCGCCTTGATCATGTTGAGGTCACCGGTGAATCCGGCGGCGGGATGGTGAAGGTCGTCGCTACCGCAGGCCACAGAATCCGGTCGATCACCATCGAACAAGCCCTGCTGGATACCGGAGACCGAGAAATGCTGGAATCGCTGTTGGTGGCTGGACTCAATCAGGCACTGGATGCCGCTTCGGTGGCCGCCCGCAAACATGCCATTGACGCGGTCAAACCAGAGATGCGAGCCGGGCTGGATACGGACCCGACCTAGGGCTGATCTTATCCGACCTACCGGATGTACTACTCCTCTGAATCGGTTGAAGAACTGATAGAGCAGTTGTGCCGGCTACCTACCATCGGCCGGAAGTCAGCCCAGCGCTTAGCAGCACATGTGCTCAAGATGCCCCGCAGCGATGTAAAGCAGCTTGCGGAGGCGCTCGTTGCCGTCAAAGACCGCGTACGCGCTTGTAGAATCTGCAAGAATGTCACAGATGCAGATACGTGCGCGCTGTGTCTCTCTACCCGACGGGACCACGGGCTGGTGTGCGTGGTGGAAGAATCCAGCGATGTGGTTGCCCTGGAGCGCACCGGCGAATATAACGGCGTATATCATGTCCTAGGGGGAGCGGTTTCGCCCGTGGACGGCATAGGCCCCGATGACCTGACCTTCGGTGACCTTGTTAACCGCGTGGCGCCGGATCCGAAGAATCCCGAAGCGCCCAAGATCCGCGAAGTGATCGTGGCGGTCAACCCCACGGTCGAGGGAGACGTGACCGCCCACTACCTCCGCGAGTTCCTTGCTCCCTATGTAAGCGTCACAAGGGTGGCGCACGGACTGCCGATCGGCGCTGACCTGTCCTTTGCGGACGAAGCTACACTCGCTCGCGCACTGGCTGGGCGCCGACCCCTGTAGCTTGGCTGCAGCACCCACCCTCTACCTGCGTACCAGCAGCCCGACCGCCACCACGGTCGCTGCTCCAATCACATTGTGCCACAGGAAAGATACGTCAGGCATAAAGAATGCCACCGCACCCACGGTGGCCATCCCAGCAATAAGTCCCACGAAGGCACCCCAGCCGCGCGCCGCAGGAATCATGGCCAATATAAAGGCGCCAAGGATTGACCCGTAAAACAGGGAGCCGAAACGGTTCACTACTTCAATGAGCGAACCAAGTGTTGCAGCGAAGGTGGCCACCACACATGCAAACAGACCCCAGAATCCCGTGGCGATCTTGCTTACCACCAGGAAATGGCGGTCGGAGGCTTCCCGCCTCACCCAGCGTCGATAGAAGTCAATCACGGTAGCCGTGGACAAGGAATTCAGCTCCGCGGCAATGCTGGACATCGCCGCAGCCATGATGGCGGCAATGAAAAGACCCGTAAGCCCCAGCGGAAGCTCCCGAAGCGCGAAGCTCGGGATGATATAGTTGACGTCGCGACTGGGCTCCCCACTCGCGCTCGCGGCCATGTCGAGCGCCTGCTCTCTGAGCTCCCCCAGCGATGCATCATGCTGCTCAAATGCCTCCATCGTGCCTGTGCCCGCCGCGGCAGCGTAGGCGGCATCCTCACGCGCGTCGAAGATCTCGCCGAACTGCGCCTCCATCGCAGCATACTCCTGCGCGTGCTGCGCACGCACCTGCGCCTCGTGGGCCGGGTTGTACAATAGAGGCGGCGTGGTGAAAAGGTAGAACACAAACACCAGCACGCCAATCAGGAGCACCAGACCTTGCAGCGGAATCTTCCAGTACGCGCTCATAAGCAATGAGCTGCGAGCCTCATCCACGCTGCGCGCGGCTAGGTAACGCTGCACTTGGCTCTGATCTGTCCCGAAATACGACAGCATCAGAAAGGTGCCCCCCAATATGCCCGACCAGAAGGTGTAGGTCTCATTGAAGTTGAATGAAAAGTCGAATGCCTGCAGGCGGCCAGTCGCCCCTGCGATACGCAAGGCATCATCTGCTGGCACCGGCATCTTGACCAGAAGCACCACCACCACGGCCGCTAGCGCTACGACGATCAGCACCATCTGTTTGACATCGGCCCATGCCACAGCCTGAATGCCCCCGAACATGGTGTACAAGACCGTTGGGATGCCGATCACCGCAACACACCAGGTTAGCGGCCACCCGAAGATCGCAGAGAACACCACGGCCGGTGCCGCCACAATGGTCCCGCAGGCCATGCCGCGCGAAATCAGAAACAAGAAACTGGTCAAAGAACGCGTCGGTGCATTAAAACGCCGCTCCAGATACTCGTACGCGGTAAATACCCGGCTTCGATGCAGGAACGGGACCAGTGTTACCCCCAGAATCACCATCGCGATCGGGAGCCCGAAATAGAACTGGATAAACCGTATTCCATCTGTAGCACCCTGCCCTGTCGTGCCGATCATCGTGATGGCCGACAGCTGCGTTGCCATCACGCTCAGACCCACCGCCCACCAGGGCAGTGTCTGGTTGGCCAGGAAATAGCCTTCGATGCGGTTCGTGTCCCGAGAGCGGCGCAACCCGTCCCAGACCACGTAGATCAGATAGACACCGACAACCAGCCAGTTAACCCAGTGCACTTAGAGGCCGTAGGTTGTTTGCAGCAGCCAAAGAAGGGCCAGCGCAACCATCTGGACCGCCAACACACCCGCCAGGGTGCGCCAGAATCTGCGCTTAGCTATATCCGCCCGAGCAGCGGGCTCGTGCGTTGGATCCGCACCGTAAGAACCTTGCACCATGGCTTAAGAACGTTCCTTCCTGGATTGGTACATCCGCCACATATCACCACTTCCAATTTGGCCGCTCGGCCCACACAGGTGGATCGCCGAGGTCACCAGTTGGTCGGCCAAAATGCCGCGGCTGTTCACGTTCCCGTCGTAGATGATGGTGCTCGGTACCAGCGCATACACCATAATACCGCGCGGGTGCAACTCTTCCGCCACCGCTTCGACCAGACGCACGACACCGGCTTTGGCGGCGGCATAGGCCGCCTGGTTGGCACGAGCGCCGTCCGCTCCCTGCTGTGACGTAATGGCGATAAGCCGGCCCCCATTGGGTGCCATCAAAGATACCGCCTCCCGAAAACAAAGAAACGTGGAGGTGAGGTTGATGTCCTGCATGCGCTGCCAGTCCCGCAGCGAGCTCTGCTCCAAGGACCTTTCTTCCCATGTGCCTACCGTATGGACCAGTGCCCAGATAGCACCGTGACGGCGGCCGATCTCGGCAAACGTCTCGACCGTTGCTGGCTCATCGGTGAGGTCGGCCTCAAAATCGCTACCCCGACCAATCCCAACCACCCTAAAGCCCTGTTCGCGAAAGAAGCTCACCATGCGGCTCCCCAGACGCCCGGATGCACCGGTAATAATGACCGTGCGCTTCGGGCTTTTGCCATGATCAGAATTCTGGAGCATCCGCACCGGTATGCTTATGAACGATACGCCACCCTGCGGCCGTCTCCACCAGCACCAAGGTGAACAATTCCAGAGGCCATTCGTTGACGGCGCGTTGCCTTTAACGTGCCTCGTACACGGCAAGGGTACGAAAACACATCGAAATAAACGACTTCCTATCGCGCGCTCTCGCTACCGTCACGTTTTTCTTGACCGAATCTTGCTCATTCTGAGCATATGCAGGAATCTGCGCGAAATCCGGATGCCCTGCGCCGACTGGCAAGCCTAGTAGCAGGCGCGCTCCTGTTGGGGCTGGCCTCCACGGCTGCACAGGGCGAGTTTGCACGCGTACAGTTTCTGGACCGAGACGCTGGGCTAATCAGCTATGCGCGCGCAGACACCGACACGGTGGGTCTGCACCGCGTGGATTCGCTGCTGGCCTTCGTGCGTGCGCTGGGGGAAGACTCACTCCGGTCGCTGGTGCGCGTCATGCAGGATTCGCTCCTGGCGGTACTGGTGGATTCTGTGCTTGGCGATACCAACGTGCGCGTGGACCGATATCTGACAGCGCTACGCTTACAGAGGCATTCCGCGTCGACGTTTCAGGCTGAGCGGCGCGGTCTGGGTCCAAGGCCGGTGTCCTCGATCCGTCACCAGCTGGTGCTCGATTCTGTGCGGATGACCTATACGGCGAAGGAGCGGGTAGCCGACGGTGACATCCGCTTTCCGCTCACCTTGACGCGTTCCCAGTATCGTCAGCAGAAGCTTGAGGCAAGCCTTGACCGCAACTGGGAGGAGTTATGGCAGCGGCGTTCCCAGCGCCGCGGCTATGAGCGTGCTGGCGGCATCGGCCTTCAGATACAGGTACCCGGCGGACGCCAAAGCGGCTTTACCACCATCTTCGGCAAGAACACGGTCAACCTTCGCGTCACAGGCAGCGCTAACATCCAACCCGGCTTCATCTACAATAAGAGTGAGCAGCAGGAGATACTGGGCCAGGGCTCGAGGCTAGACCCGTCATTCAAGATGGATCTCCGGCTCGGCGTTAAGGGCTCCATCGGCGACAAACTCGCGGTCGAGGTGGACTGGAATACCGGGCGCCAGTTCAATTACCAGAACCAGCTCAAGCTGCACTACACTGGCTACGAGGACGACGTCGTGCAGAGCATTGAAGCGGGCAACGTGTTCCTAACGACGCCCTCATCGCTCATTCGCGGCGGCCAAAGCCTATTCGGCATTAAGTCCGAGATCCAGATGGGCGGCCTTTCGCTCACCACGGTCGCCAGTCAACAGGAAGGTCAGTCCAACGTGCTTTCGCTCGATGGTGGTGCAGAAACCACCGAGTTCGACCGACGCCCCACCGACTACAGTGAGCGCACCCACTACTTTCTCAGCTACTACTTTCGCAACCGCTGGGAGGACGCGCTAAGTGCTCCTCCAGACATCATCCTTGACGCCGTCTTTTCGGGCATTACGGAGCTGGAAGTCTGGAAGCTTACGCAGGTGGCACCGGAGGAGAAGAACGTACGCCAGGTCGTAGCGGTAGTGGACCTGGGGGAAAGCCCACTAGTCGTTCGCGACGCCGATGACTACCGCGACGCCGTACGTCCGCACCCCGATCTGGACCAGTATTCGGAAGTAGAGCTGGATGAGGAGCTACGCCCGGGCGACGCAGTGCCACGGGACTATCTGCTTTCTGAGGAGATGGATCGTCCCCTCAACACGGGTGACTTCCAGGTGGGTCAGTACAAGAAGCTGGAAGAGGGACGCCATTACGACCTGGATCCGCTTCTGGGATATATAACGCTCAAGAGCGCTCTCCAGGAGAGCGAAGCGCTAGCGGTATCGTTCCGATATCTAGCCAGCGGGGAAGAGCATCAGGTCGGAGACTTCTCATCTGAGACCGGCGGCGGCGACAACAGCCAGACCGGCGAGCGTATCGTGCTGAAGCTACTCAAGCCGGTAAACCTGCAGCAGCCGGCCAACCTGGGAACGCCGAACGAACTCAATCCCCCGGCCTGGTACCTGGAGATGCGCAACCTTTACCGGCTTGGGCGCGGGCTTATGCCGAGCGAGTTTGTGCTAGACATCGTACACGAGCCGCCCGGCAGTGGGGCCACCAAGACCTTGCCCGGCATCACGGGTCAGGAGACCCTGATACAGGTCCTAGGCCTGGACCGCCTCAATGAGGACGGCGCCAATCAGCCGGATAATCTATTCGACTTTCTGAACAACTACTCGGTCATCCAGAGCGAAGGGCTGCTCATATTTCCGTACCTGGAGCCCTTCGGCCTCCGCATGGAAACGCTCATCAATCAAAGCGGACTCCCGGAAGAGGAAAAGGCGGCCGCCCGTGAGCAGTATGTCTTTTATGATCTGTACACCACCAAGCGCCTCAATGCCGCCCGCAACACCAAGCTTAACGTGTATCGGATCCAGGGCTCTTTCAAGGGTGGGATCCCATCCTTTTATGACCTGAAGGCATACAGCGGTCTGGTACCGGGTTCAGTGCGCGTCACCAGTGGCGGTGTACCTTTGACCGAAGGGGTCGACTTTGTTGTGGATTACCAGGGTGGCTCGGTCAACATCATCAACACCGCCTATTTGACCAGTGGCCGTGACCTTTCCATCGAGAGTGAGGAGAATTCCTTGTTCAACCTGCAGAAGAAGACGTTGCTGGGTGCGCGGCTGGGATACTCCATCGATGAGCGGTTCGAGGTAGGAGGAACGATTATGCGGATGAGCCAGAAGTCTATCACGGATAAGTACCGCATCGGCGAGGAGCCCATTTCCAACGTCATCTGGGGCATCGATGGGTCGATTGACCTTGAGCCGCGGTGGTTGACGCGCATCATAGATGCCATTCCCCTGTTGCAGACCAAAGAGACCAGCTATATCCGGGTGCAGGGAGAGTTTGCGCAGCTCAGGCCGGGCCGGGCCCTGACTAACGCCTTCAAAGACGGAAGGCGCGACTTGCGCCGCCAAGGACGAGACTATAACGCGGATGAAATTCGCGGGGTCTCGTATGTCGATGACTTTGAGGGCTTCGAAAACGTTTCAACCCTGATGCGCCCAGGCGCATGGATCCTCAGCAGCGCTCCGGTACTGGGCGGCCTGGACGGTATGGACGATCCTTCTGTCGAGCTGCCCAACGACGGCCGCGGCGCGCTGGGATGGTACACGCTTAATGACCATGCGCTGAGGGAGCTCGGGTTGCCCGCGGACCCGGCTGTCAGCTTGGTGTCGCCGCAGGCCGTCTTCCCCAACCGGGAATCGTCGGCGCAGGAGCGTATTCTAACCACGCTGGATTTTCATTTTACGCCTCATGAGCGTGGTCCCTACAACTACAACTTGGATATGGGCGCGTTTTTGGACAACCCGCGCGCCGCTTGGGGAGGCATGACCCAGCGTCTGTCCGAGGGTAACACTGACTTTACGGGCAAGAACATCGAGTTCGTTGAATTCGTGTTCCAGCCATTTCCTAGCGGGGGGGCCACCGATCCAGATGCACGCCTTTACATCGACCTTGGGCGCATCTCCGAGGAAGTCATCCCCGACAACAAGCTCAACACGGAGGACGGTCTTTCGACTTCGGAGAGCGGCCCCGTCGGCCGGCTTGCGCGTCTTTCCACCGGGCAGCAGAACCAGGCCATCAACCCGATCGATCCGTCCGAGCGCATCACAGAGGACTTGGGCTTGGACGGGCTGGCATCATTTCCAGACAACAAGTTTGAGCGCGAAGGCGGACTCGGGACGGAGCAGCAGAAGTTTGAGGAGTTTCTCGACGCCCTTTCCACGACTACCAGCGTGAACTTTCCTGAACATCTGGCTCGCGAAAGGGAGAAGGCACAACGCGACCCGTCGGCCGACGACTATCACTACTTTCTGGATCAGAGCTTCTTTGGTAACTCGCGGTATTACCCTGGCGGGGCGACCGTGCAGCAGCGCTTCTTGCACTTCTTTGCTGGCCATGAGCTGAACTCTTTTGAAGCCTACAAGGAGCTGTCAGACGCTACGGCTCCCACCGGCAATTCGCGCTCACCCGATTCTGAGGACTTCAACCTGAATTCCGCGGCTGACACGGACAACAGCTACTTTCAGTATGAGCTGCCGCTCAACCTTTCCGAGCTTGATGCGCTGGCCGACCCTGAGCGCACGGACGACTATGTGGTCAACGAGATCGAGGCGCGCGGCGGCACCGGCACCGGATGGTATTTGGTTCGCATCCCGGTAAAGGACTTCACGCGCCGCGTGGGCGGCATCCAGGACTTCACCCTGATCGAGTCCATCCGGCTCTGGACTTCGGGACACACCCAGCCTATCACGCTGCGATTCGCCACGCTTGAGCTCGTTGGAAGCCAATGGCGGACCTCCATGTTTGCGAGCGCCCGCACGGCTTCTGACGTTCCGCTGCCCGAGGAAGGCGACTTAGCTTCGGGCACGATCTCTATTGAAAGCGTCAACAACGAAGAAAACACGGGATATGAGATTCCTAACGGGACGGTACGTACGCGCCTGCGCGACCCGCAGTCAGGCTCCGTTCGCGATGCAAAGGAGCAGTCCATGGTGCTGCGCGTCAGGGACGTCCACCCGAACCGCCAGCAAGCCGTCTTTCATACGTACACCACGGCTGTAGACTTTTTACGCTACAGCAATCTTCGCATGTTTTTGCACCTGGACGGGCTTGCCGACGGGATAGAGCTTCAGGACGAGGACCGGGGCATGGGCCTCTTCTTTATGCGCCTTGGCGCCAACGAGGTGGATGACTATTACGAAATTGAGTTACCGCTCACGCCCAGCCCGCTGGCACTGTTGCCAGAGGAGGCCACGCAGCGTAGCGATTACCTATGGCGAACTAACCAGCCGAACCCGGATCCCGACGGTCCGTCGCACATCGACCTTAACTCCATCAACCTTGAGCTGAGTGCCTTGAATCAGCTCAAGTTCCAAAGGGACGAGTTCACCGACGACCAGGGCATGGGATTTCCAACTGACTCGACCTTCTGGAGCAATGTGCACAGCCGTCTGCAACCGTTGATTGACGAGTTTGCTGCGCCAGGCACGCGGGTCGGCATCAAGGGCACGCCTTCACTGACGAGTGTTACCACCATTGTCCTAGGGATCCGCAACCCCGAGGGTGCCGAGCGCGTGCTCTCTGACGTGAATGTGTGGGTCAATGAGCTCCGCGTGGCGGGCTATGACGAGAAGACCGGCATGGCTGGCCTTATTAACGCCGAAGTCGGGCTGGCTGACTTCGGGCGTGTCAGGGCCAACGCACGCGTTCAGACCGATGGCTTTGGTGGCCTTCAGAGCACGCTTGGGGACCGTACCCAGATCAACACGACAGACTGGACGGTCAACACCCAAATCAACATGGACGCCTTCATGCCCGAGCGGTTCGGATGGTCGCTACCGGTGAGCATGGAAGTCAAGTCCCGGTCTTCCACGCCGCGCTTTGACCCCAGCCGTGGGGATGTGCGCGTACAGAGTTTGAAGAATGCCGTGTCCGCGGACACCACGCTGACGTCGGACGAGGTGGCCCAGCGACATAACGAGATTGACCTCCAGGCCCAGACACAATCGGAGACGCGTTCCTACACGGCCAGGGTGAGCAAGTCGCGCTCGCGCTCTCCCCTCTTGGAGTACACCATCGATGCCACGAATATTTCCTATTCCTTTTCGGAAACCAGGAGCCGATCCCCTCGAGAGGTAACGCGCGATTCGTGGCGCTGGAATGGCAGCCTGAACTACCGCCTGCAGGTACCCAGGGCGCGTCTGCTGTATCCGTTCTGGTTCTTGCGGGGCACGCCAATCGTCGGCAGGCTGGGTGATCTGACATTCAACTACCTGCCCAGCTCGTTCGACTACACCATGAACGCGTCCCGCTCATTTAGCGAGTCTCAGCAGCGGCGCGACCCGGTGCGGCAGCGGGTTTTGACAAAGCCGCTCGCCGTGGAGCTTCCCGTCCGCCAACAGCACCGCCTCAGTCACACGCGGCGGTTTTCGCTCAACTACAATCCGTTCGAGTTTCTGGGCATGAATATGGAAACGAATACGGACCAGAGCCTCAACGCTATTGGCGCGGACACCACATTTTCGGTCATCCTGGTGGATTCGACCGGCGCGGAGACGCGGCTAGAGGACACGCGTCTGCGCACGCTTCTAGAACAGGGAGTCATAGACAGTACGCAGCTGGGCGTGTCCGCCTTCGAGCTCACGGGGCTACAGACTCCTGGGGCTGGGCGCATTCTGCAGCGCATATTTGGCAGGACGCACAGTACGGATGTCCGCACGGAGTCGTACAATTCACGGGCGGGGGCAACCTTACGTTTGCGTCTTAATTCTCCTTGGCTGAGCTGGCTGGATCTAAGCGATCTCAGCTACTCATCCGACTTCACTTGGCGCAACGGCTCATTCGGCAACAATACGGGTGCGCAGGTCAATACGACGGTTTCTGCCAGGGCTGGTATATCGTTGCGTCCGCAGGATGTGTTACGTAGGCTACCTTTATACGACAGGATGGAGGAGGAGCAGCGCGCCGCGGAGGCGGCTTCATCCGCTAAACGTGCACAGCGGGCCAAGGATCGAGCGAAGCGGAGGGAGACACGGCTCCTGGAGCGACAGCGTGCGCGGGAGGCAGATGCGGCAGCCGAGGCGGATACAGTGCAAGTCCAGCCTGGCGAAGAGGATTTGCCGCCTCAGGAGGATGCTCCTACACCACGCACTCCTGAAGAGGCAGCGCCTACCGATTCCACCGCGAATGTGCGGCGTGGCTTAAGAATCTCATTTCCCACATGGCTGACGCCGAAGAGTCTATTAAGGCGCGCCTTTTTTGTCGTTGCTGGCCTTCGTGACTTCTCACTGAACTATTCTGCATCCGCGCGCGCTGCGGCGACCAACGTCGGCAGGCTGGACGAAGACGGCAATGTAGTTCCCAGCTACAGCCTTATGGATGCCATCTTCAGGGGGCGTGGTCCTTCTGTCGGCTACCGCTTGGGTCTGGAGAAGACGCTTGATGCGGGCACGGATCGCGTAATTAATGACCGGCTCCAGGTAACCGATCAGCATTCGCGATCGGACAATCTCCAGGGTCGCATGAGCTTGAACCCTTCTACGAGTCTACAGATTTCTATGGATTGGACCTGGGAGAAGACTGAGCAGACGTTGCTGACGTACCGCATCCTGCAGGACGGCACGCCGGGTGCTGACACGGCCCGTGGCGGGGACACACGGGTTTCGGTATGGGCGTTTGGTAGCTCCTACGAGAAGCTGTTTGAAAGTCAGCTGGCGCGGTATCGCAATGATTGCGGACCGGACTGCGGGCCGTTAGGTACACCGCCGGACACCATTTATTCCAGTGTCCTGACCAATGAGGCCATCGTCAACGACTTTAACCGGGCCTATCTCACCGGTAGCAGCGGCTCCATCCCTTTTCCTTTGCCGAGCTGGCGCATCAGCTATTCGGGCATCTCGAACTGGCCGCTGTTTCGTTCTATCTCTTCTAGCACATCGTTACGTCACGGATTCAGCGGGGATTATAACGCCGACTTCCGGTCCAGTCTTCAGGGAGGTGCGCAGGACGGCTTTACGCTGGCCAATGGTCCGACGGTCGTGTATACCCGGCCTTCGATTGCGGTAGATGCGGCGCGCGTGAACAAGCGTTTTCAGCCGCTCATCGGGCTGGACATGACCCTGTTTGGCAGCGTGCAGACCAGCTTCTCGTGGAATCAGTCTCACACGTATTCGCTCAGCACCACCAACAATGTGGTGAGCGACACGCGCAATGATGAGATTACGGTTTCTGCGTCGTACGCGGTCACAGGGTTGCGTCTGCCCTTCTTTAAAGAGGCACTGAATAACCGGATTAACTTCAGCCTGACGGTTTCCCGTTCCGCCAACAATGATCGCAGCTTTTACATTCGGCGGGCCATAGAGGCTGCGGTGACAGAGACCGGCTTCACCACGCAGATGGCGCTTGAGGAGCCCTACGCGGACATCCTCACCAAGACTTCTCGGATCCGTATTGAGCCGAAAATCTCGTACCAATTCAGCAATATTGTGTCGGCGGACATGGTTTTTCTGTACGAGGACTTTATTGGCGACAGCCGGCGGCTGCCATACACGCGCATGGAGGGAGGCTTCAACGTCCGCGTGAACTTCAGCAATTAGTCTGGACATGGGGCAGGACCACGCGCTCATTTGTCCTTTGGGTGTGGTTCCATACCGCCGCTCCTGGGCATTGCAGGAGGCTCTCAAGGAGCGGATGGTCCAGGCAAAGCGTGCGCAGCCGCCGCAGTTTATGCCGCATGTGGTGCTGCTTTTGGAGCATCCTCCCGTTTACACCTTGGGTCGCAGCGGCGATGCTGCTCACCTTTTGGTCGATGAGGAGCGGCTCAAGAGCGTCGGAGCCGAGTATTATCGTGTGGACCGTGGTGGCGACATCACTTTTCACGGGCCCGGGCAGCTGGTCGCGTATTTCCTGCTTGACTTGGACCGCCTCTTTCGCGACCTGCACCGGCTGATGCGTTTATTAGAAGAGGTAGTTATCCGGACGCTGGCCGACTTTGGCGTAGCCGCGGTCCGCGTGTCTGGGAGTTCGGGCGTGTGGGTTGGGCCGCCTGGCGCTGAGCGCAAGGTTTGTGCGCAGGGGATCCGCTGCAGTCGTTGGGTCACGATGCATGGGATCGCTTTGAACCTTAACACGGACCTTACCTACTACCACCATATCGTGCCGTGTGGTATCAGTAACCGCGCTGTCACCTCATTGTCCCAGGAGCTGGGGCAGCGTTGCGATGAGGCGCGGGTGCGCCGCCTTCTGGTGCATCATTGCGGGCAGGTGTTTGGTTTGGCGACCGAGATGCTAAGCAAAGGGGAGGCATTCATTGTGCTGGAAGAGCTGAGCGGCATTTCAGGCCTGGCGAGCTCGCTCAGAGGGCGTACGCTGAAGGCTGCCGAGCACAACTTTATGGAGGGGCAACGATGAGTCCATCGTACGGAGAGGAGTTTGCAGTACGGCTGGTTGCTCAGGCGCTGATGCACGATGCTGAATTCGGCGTGACGGGCAGTCTCAGTCTGATCGATGAGCGAACCGCCAAGGAGATGTACGTCGCCTCTTATCTGTCGGAGGAGTCTTACTATATCATTGAGCTATCTTCAGCGTGGGAGCGGGGGGACATAGATCAAGGAATCGGCTATGCTTTAGGCACGGAAACCACGATTGTCCGCACGTACGAGACGGCAGAGGAGGCTGCCAAGGCGCTGGTCGCTCTTGCCCTGCAGCACAGGCTTATGCCCAGTTATGTGGTGTTGTTCGAGGACATCCTGTAGCGCGGATAGGCCACCAAGTCGTCGGAGTCACCTTTCCTTGCTCCGCGCGGATTGTTTGGTTTCCGGTCGTCCGGTTTAGCCCGCAGAATCATCAGGGGGATTGAGCGCAAACACGTCCTGGTCGCCTGTCCAGTGATCGGCACACCGCGCAGGGGCTGTTCCGCAAACCCGGTAGAGGCGTGGTGCATTGTGCAACGCCGCGCCGTATGTGTTACCGTTAAGCTGCAATTCTACGGTGGTCAGCTGTGCCCCACGGACACTCTTTCCAGCGCTGCGGTATAAGCCAGGATCCGATATCAGATACTCATGGCTACACCTAACTGGAACAACCGCACACTTTTTCACGCTGATAACTTGGATGTGCTGCGCAACATGAACAGCGGCACGGTAGACCTGATCGCCACGGATCCACCATTTAACAAGAGCAAGGATTTTCACGCCACCCCCGAGAGCTTGGCCAAGGGCGCAAGGTTCCAGGACAGATGGACGTGGGCGGACGTGCACGAGGAGTGGGAGGATACCATCGACAACGACAACCCAGCGCTGGCCGAAGCGATAGAATCCGGTCGGTTCGCTCACTCGGAGGGCATGGGGGCGTACATGTGCTTTATGTCTGTGCGGCTAATGGAGATGCGCAGAGTGCTGAAACCGACCGGCAGCCTTTTCCTGCATTGCGACCCTACGGCGTCGCACTATCTGAAGGCCTGTTTGGATGCGATATTTGGCAGAAAGCAGTTCAGAAATGACATCGCATGGTGCTACGGCGGCAGAGGTGCAAAGGCCATTGCCAAGCGCTTTGGGCGCAACAAGGATGTCATTCTGTTCTATACACGCGGCCGGGAATACACATTCAACAGGCAATTTGTGGCGCACGTGTACTCACGTAGAGAAGCCAGAAACAAGGGATTCAGGCTGGATGAGAACGGCAAATGGTTCAAGACAAGTCCCAGGGGAGACTACACGGATGAGTCGATTCGGCGACTGAAGGCTGAGGGGCGCATCTATGTCACGCGCAACGGCAAGATCAGAATAAAGTATTTTCTGGAAAGTCATAAGGGTGGTGGGGTAATTGAGCAAAAGCTTGTTGGCGACACGTGGCTTGATATTCCAGACGCCATGCACATGCCGAAGAAGGAGCGCATGGGTTATCCGACGCAGAAGCCGCTTAAGCTGTACGAGCGCATAATCAAGGTAAGCTCCAATGAAGGAGATATTGTCCTCGATCCCTTTGCAGGTTGTGCCACGACATGTGTAGCAGCAGAGGGACTCAATAGACAGTGGATAGGCATTGACATCTGGCCAAAGGCTCACGAAGTCGTCCTTGAGCGTTTTCGGCGGATGGGATACAGCATTAATGGCGAAGCTGATTTCAATGCGGGAATGTTTTCTTTCGGTGACGTAGGCTACACGCGTACGTTGCCTGTGCGCACAGACGAAGGGGAGCGTGCTGGCGCCAAGCTGCAGGCCCTCTGGGAGCGAGCCAAGGAGCCTTGGCAGAAGCTTACTAACAGGCAGATGAAGGAACAGCTGGCCCAGTGGCAGAGCTACGGTTCCGGCCAAGAGCTGGTGAATTGCGCCGGGTGCGGAAGACAGTTGGAGTTTGAGTTTATGGAGCTGGACCATAAGGCGCCACGCAGCGAGGGTGGATCCAACTTCATAGACAATCGCATTCTGCTCTGTGCCCCGTGCAACCGTACGAAGAGCGATACCCTTGCATTGAAAGGACTGATGAACAGGAACAAGAAGATCGGTTGGATGCAGAGTCAGGAGCGGGCCAAAGCAGCGCAGGTGAATGTCCTAAGCGGCGTGACCAATCTGAAGCGCGAGGCAAACAGACCTCTATGACCCCACCTTATTCACTGGCGGGAGGTCGTGGGCGGGCGGTTGGGTGGGGTTGGCTAGGGCTACCCGGTAATCACTCAAGCAGCTTGACAACGAGCCCTCAAGGTGCATAGGGCGGGCAGAGTTTGGCCCTTCACCACGCGGTTACCCGACAAGAATAGCATAGCCCTCGTAGCGGGAGGCCGGAGCTTCACGCTGGAGGTGAATGTTACGCTATTCTAAGTGGTAGATGCGAAGGGTCAAGGCTATTCGCGTAGCGAGCGTGAGTTAAGGGTGTATGCGCCGACCGCGACGGGCGCGTATATTCCCCTCGCTTTGCGGGCATGCACCTTGCGGAGCGTGCGGTGAGCGAAACCGTTGAGATTGCCGAGCCTACGCCATGCGCTATGGTGGCTGGCGCTCCACAAGGTCGTAAATCGCTCCGAGTTCTTCGTAGGCTATGGCGCGCATCTGCAGACTTGCGTACCCACGCCACATGATTTCGTGCCCCGGCGGCGGGTCGTGCTTTCGGTTCATGTAGCCGCCCATCATCGCCATCAACAAAATTCCCGAGGCGAGGTCCTTAAGTTCGGGAAGGTCGTAATTGCGGGCATAGACCCGCAACATATACATCTCCGCGTCCGTGAAAATCACTTCCGCGTCCATGCTGGCAGTTACACGCCCCAACAGCGTCATGAGCATGAGCCGCCAGGACGTGACGATATACAGCGTTATTACCCGGTGCAGGTTCTCTGCCTGCTGCATACGCAGCTTTTCGACGCGGCAACCCGTCTTGAGTACCCGAAAGGTGTCCTCCACGCGCCAGCGCAGGGTGTAGTATTCCAGTATCTGCTCTGCCTCCTGTAGTGAGGTAACCTCCACGGTGGTTAGCAGAAACCACTCAATCCGATCTGCACCTTTGGGCGGTGCTATCTCACGAACGTGGACCGCGGAGACCTTCACGGGATCTTCGGCAGACCCGCCTGTTGCTGGCAGCCTCACTTGGCGAAAACGCACCTCCATGCGTGCATTGCGCTTCGGACGGCCCTTGTGCGTGATCCGACCAGACTTCGCCCGAAGACTCAGACGCTCTACCAAGAGCTCCAGCACACCGGCAGCAGGTCCACGGCGCATGGCTTTAAACAGGCGATCATGGTTCTTACCCAGATTCCGATCGTGTTTGGCCCGAATCAGCACATCGGTCCGCTTCAAAGTGCGCTGCGCCGCAAAGATCTCGAATGCATCCGCTTCCCGGTCCATCACGCTAAGCACGCGCGTCTTGCGCGGCAGCGTCTGTGCAGCCTCATCTATGTCGCGAAGCCCGTCAATCCATTGATGCGTCGTGGTTTGCCCTTCCTCTTTTCTGTACGAACACCGTAATACTCCCAAGGGCAATCCCTCGTCGTTCAACGCCAGGGTCGCGTGCAGATGTACGCCGCGCGCCTGTGCCTTGGTCTGGTTACTACCGATTACTTCCAATCCGTCGCACTGCGGACGTGTGCTGTAACTAATGTCTGTACCATCCTGCACGCACAGCACCGTTTTCTGGGTGCGCATCCGCTCAATGGTCCGCTGCCGGTGCGGCGCCAGTATCTTCGCAGGTGTGATGCCGAACCTATCGGCCTTCTCGATGAATCGCCAATATCCCCTTACAGCAGCTAAGTCTCGGTTAGGAACCGTGGTTACGGGCTTTCCCATCGTCTTTGCTACTAGTGCCGCGCTCTTTACCAGACGGGCGGTGCGCCGAATATGGCCCAACGCTGCACCGCCGAATTCCTGTTCCGCCCAAGAGTCGCTCGCCAGCCCAGCGCCCACCTCCAGCCGGGGTCGCAATTCCACATGCGGTACGCCCAGACGATCGCGCCACGCAGGATCCAGTTCATAGGCGAATACCTTCTTCCGTGAACGCTTTCCCACGCCGCTCGGTGCATGCCGACCGCGCCCCTGGGTGAGACCTAAGTATTGGAAGCCTGCTGCCTTGAAACACGTACCCTCGTAACGTGGACACACGAAGGTCTCTACCACGTAAGGTACATACTTATACCGGGCCATGAAGTCGGAGGACAATCGCCGAAACACGCGACCCAGCACGAAGCTCGCCAGATTCTTGCACCGAACACTTGGACGAATCAGAAAACGACTCAGGTTCACTACGCGCTTAAGATGGCCGCTGCGCTGCTCATGACTCCAGGCCATCCACCGGTCCCGCGCCTTGAGATAAAGCGCAGCGGCAGAGAAACCGACCGCCCCCAGATAACCGTGGGCGCTCTTAATTAGGTAGCGCATTTGTGCTCCCGCAAAGGTGGTCACCCCCCGCGGATGCTCTTCGTCCATGAGCGTATTCCAGATGGCGCGATCTTGTGCGCTGTCTACTCGGACGATCTCGAAATCCTCGATCTCGCGCACATCAGCCGGAACGTCCACCGCCTCTGGTACCGGTTTACCCAATAGCCGTGGCTTGGCGATTTGAAGCTTCACCTGTGGAGGGGGTAAAGCAATCTGCTCTTCAGAATGCAGCACCCTAAGGGCCTTCATGCAGCCCGCCAGCCGCTTCTCGCCACGTGCATCGACCAAGCGGAATTGCTCGCACACCATACCCGCGAGCGCACGCCGACTCTTATCACGATGCGCCGCTACCGTAGCCGACACCTCCGGCACGGCTCTGCGAAGCGTTTCCAAGATCCCGAGTGGCCCCTGCATGCCCGTAAGGTAACGGACACAAACGTGGTTGTCAAGTCGATTGATACTCGAAGGGGAGCCCTAAGGGTCTTCATTCAGCCCACCAGCCGCTTCTTGCCACATGCATCGACCAAACGGAATTGCTCGCACACTATACCCGCGAGTGCACGCCGACTCTTATCACGGTGCGCCGCTACCGTAGCCGACACCTCCGGCACGGCACTGCGAAGCGTTTCCAAGGTCCCAAGTGGCCCCTGCATGCCCGTAAGGTAACGGACACAAACGGTGTTGTCAAGTCGATTAATAGGCGAAGGGGGAGGGCTAGGGGGCAGGTGCGTGCCCCTTTGATGGGGCCTAGTCGTGGTGGGAGAGGGCGTTGTCGGGGGTTTGCGGCGTACTCAGGGGGGCTTTTTGGCCTTCAGCGGGTTGTACTAAGCCCATCTTTGTCACTCGGGCTGACGGTGGGGCCACGTTCGTCCTCATTTTCCTCCTGGAGGGCCGATTTCAGTGCCTTTTACGCCCGTTTGCCCCAGCATTCGGGTGGTATTTGCGAAAATCGCGTTGTAATGAAATGCGTAATGGCGCGAGAACCCGCCGCCAAGGCACCCGTAACACTACCCCGGGCCAGACGCGCAGCGCCATCCTTGTACGAGCCTCCAAACACCGCCTCAAAAACGGCGAGGAACGAACCGCATTCGCACTCCTTCAGGCCCGACGCATCGGAGGAGAACCCACACAGCGTACCCTGCTCAACCTCGGACAGGATTTCAGTATCCCGAAGCAAGACTGGCCCGAACTCGCCAGACAGGTTACCACCCGACTGAAAGGACAAACCCGCATCCCGTTAACTCGACTTTATCACTTGTAGTGAAGTGAGAGGTCGGACCTCCCCTGTCCCCGTTTTTGGGGGCGTTTTTCCGGGTGCTATGGAGCCTTGCTGATTACCGGAGCGGTCGGTGGTGGCTTACGGGGTGTTCGCCCGTGTCTTGCGTGTCCTTCGTCGTATTGAAGCCCCTTGATCGGGTCTCATCGGTCCGAATCGGACACAGCTCACGCTACTCCTTCTGGAGTGGGTACTGGCGTGAGGCATGGGGAGCGTCACAGGATTCGTGAATCAGGAGGTTTTTTCAGATCGCTCGGTTCACTGGAGTATTCCTCCTTGCTTCTTGTCGCCGCGGGATCGTAGCTCATGCCCAGACAATGGACGATTCGCTGCAAGACTGGCGTCAACTTCTGATCCACTTTGAGGACGATATAGCGGTGCTTACTCTTTGGCAGCACCGTAGTAATCCGATGGATCTGGTTGAGTCTGAAGCGGAGCGCATTCCAGCTTTCATGGACATGGTTGGCCTTGAGCTTTGTGCGGATCAAATGGGACACGTGGTAGGCCAGCACGGTAATGAACAGATGTCCTTCAATCCGCTCATCTTTGCTGTGATAGATGGGTCGTAATCCAAGATCGGACTTCATGACTCGGAACGTAGCCTCAATCTCCGAGAGCCGCCAGTAGGTGCGCGCAATCCTTTTGGCGGACCAGGTGGAATGGCTGGTGCTGAGCACATACCCTCCGGTGGCCTGGGTTTTTTTCTGATGGGAGGTACGCTTGCTAAACGTTGCATATTCCGATCCACTGCGCCACCAATTCCGGCTTCAAGCGCGCCACCCTACGTCTTGCGTCAGGGGCACGAAATCGGCCTTTGCACACATGTGTATGTGTCATGCCTGGTCGTAGGGTTTGATGCTCCGCAGGGCGTGTGTTTTGCGCATGGATTCACCCTTGAGTGAGATGTGGTGTGCATTGTGAACCAGTCGGCCAAGGTAGGATCTTCCATGGTGTCGTGCCATTGTTCCACGGGGACTTGGCTGGTCGCGATCGTGGACCGAATCTGGTATCGGTCGTCGAACAGCTCCAGGAGGTAGCGTTGTTGCGTGACGTTCACTTCGCTGGTACCCCAGTCGTCGGTGATCAAGACATCGATCTTTGACATCTTACGCAGGAGTTTCCGATCGGCGTCATCGGCGCGCCCGAGGTGCATATCCTGCAAGAGTCGCGAAAGTCGGTGGTATTGTGCTCGGTAGTTTTCTAGGCATACCTTATGAGCCAGCGCATAGGCCAAGTAGGTCTTGCCTGTGCCTGTCGCGCCGGTAATGATGACATTTTCATGCCGCTGAATCCACTGACAGCTAGCCAGATGCAGCATGAGTCGTTTGCTGAGGCCACGCCCCTTTCCGTCGTCGACGTCGGCCATACTTGCTTGACAATTTAGCTTAGCGCGCCCGAGTCTCAGATTCAAGCGACGTGATTCGCGCCGTGCCATCTCGGCATCGACCATCAGTCCCAGGCGTTCCTCAAAGCCGAACTCGGCCATATCTGGGGTCACGAGCTGATCTCGCAAAGCGCTGGCCATGCCAAACAGGCGCATGTGTTCAAGCTTAGCTACGATGGGATGGAGTCGTCCAGCAAAAGCCCGCGAACGTGCGCGAGGGGCTTTGTGTGATCCGAGCAATGTGGCGTTGAGCGAGGTCGTGGTGTTGGGCGAAGACAATCCCTAACATAACGGGGCAGCCACGTCCACTGGAGCAGCGAGGCTCGTTTCAAAAAGAAAGTCAAGCCCATAGGTCCCCCATCCTGAAAAATGGGCGAGATTTTTCAGGTCGCGCGTGACTCCCGGTCAGGACCGCATCTGCAGTAGAGCCGTGCGTAGGCGAGGGGTCAGTGCATGGGCTGGTAGCCAGCGGGGTAACGGATGTGCATGACGGTTGGCAGGGCTTTTCGATTGCCAGGCTCGTTTATGAGATTCCCACTAATGGGATCTATAGTCATATGGGGCATGGAGGCCGGGGTGCTACGCTATGTTTCGAACTTACCGTACGGCATTTATACTCGCTGTGGAGCATTTCCCGGCTACCCGTATCCGCCTGTCGCGGCTGCCATGCACAAGGCCTTCGCTGCTGCTAATGGCTCAGCAGACCGCTTGTGCGGTTGGGGTCAATGGAAAGAAGAGGTTGGGGTCGTAGGCTGTCTGTTTTCTCCAGATGGTCCACAGCACGGCCAGAATCTTGCGCTGCGTATTCAGGCGCGCATGTGTGCGGTTGTTCGTGCGATCCAGCGAGGCCTCAAAAAAGCGCTTCACCTCATTCGAGTCCTTACCGCCGCGTATGCCGTTCATCCAGGCGCGATAGCTAAGGGCCTTGAGCTCGCCATTGCCCGAGCGATCCAGACGTTTATACGCCAGCGGCTTTCCAGCAGAACTGCGTGTGCGAATGCCCAGCCTGCAGTAGCGCCAAAGCCGCTGCTTGGTCGCAAAACGGTGCGGCGTCTGAATGAACGCATCATAGATATGAGCACTGATCGGTCCCACTCCGGGCATCTTCATGAACTGCTGAATCTCTGGGTACCGTCTGCCCTCTCGGATCATCCGGTCTTGCGCCTTCTGCTGCGCCGCGATTGTTGAATCCAGCACATCATAATCATCCGATACCATCTCACGAGTGGGAGCGTTCGGCAGCTGCTCCAAAAAACTCTTGCGGTGTGCCGCGCTGAAAACCGTTGTCCCGTCTACGCGCAAGACACCCGCTCTCCGATACTTCGCCTTTATGATGGTCTTCAGACTGTGTTGGCTATCGCGCAGCTTGAGATATTGCTGCGCGATAGCCTTGAAGGTGGCGCGGTGTTGATGATCCGAGTGATAGACCGGTCGCAGCTCACCCATCCGCAGCAGACGGGCCAAGCGGAACGCATCCGTTAAGTCGTCCTTGCTCGCACTCCTGCTAATCAGCGCATTCTGGCGTGGATCACAGACCACCAGCTTATCCACGTAACCACGCAGCATGCCTGCCAGCCACGCAGCTAATGTGGATTCCTCCAGGGCCAAGAGCTTTTCCTTAGCATCTACCGCAACAATGCGACTCACTATCGACAGCTCGCGTGTCCTGAGCTGCTCGCTCATGAACAAGTTGCCATCCATCCCGTAGTGCCGCATCAGAGCACCATATCGATCGGTAAAGGGGGCTCCCTCCTTCTCGGTACGCTTCAGATTGCGTACCGCACAGCTCATCGAGTCGGTCTGGTGCAGCTGGGGCACACCACCCAACTGCGTGAGCGCGTTCTGCAGCCCTCACTTAGCGCCTCAAAGCTCTCAGACTTGCCGATCGTACCCGCCTCCCAGTTGGAGTAGGCCAAAACGAAGTGGAACAGCATATGCTTAAACGGCTGGCCTTGGATGGTCACGCCCAGCTTGTTCATGCAGGTGAAGTCCGACTGCGCCCGCTCACCAGGTTCGTATGCCTGGTCAAAGAAGACCTCCTTCCCAGGACCCGCTTCGGCTCGCCACCGCTTCACACGCCGCTGTAATGTGCGCAGCTGACCCGAATGGAACCGGCCAGGGTGGCGGCGCTGTAAGTCCTCGAACACAGCCTTGACCTCCAGCCCGGGGTTCTCCTCCAAATAGGGCAGTACTTCGCCCCATACATCCGCAAACGCGTCTGGACGCGTGCGATACGTTCGCTCGGTCTTCATCTCACTCGGCAGTTTGCCCGCACGCAGGTACTTGCGTGCGGTGTTCTCAGACATACCAGCCTTCGCCGCAGCCGTTGATCGTGCCCTCTTTTTCCCGTTAACGAGCTTGAACAGGAGCTTGACTTGCTGATCGGTAACCATAATGAATGCGTGTTGACAGGTGAACAATCCTGCCCGTAGATACGCATCTCACCGATTCCTTCCCCCGCAATTCTAATTGTCGCTGAACACACGCTTACTCCCAAAGACATGCGCCGTGGCCTTTCCCGCACGTTGGGTCGCTTGCTTGGCGGTCGGCGCTAGGGCGTGTCGGTGTCTTACGACGGATCCGGCACCGAGACTCGTGAGAATCTCTACCAGATCCTGGATGCTTCACGCCAGGAGCCGGGTCTTTATACGCTGCATGTGGCGGTCACGGACAACGTGACGGGCGCAAGCGCCGAGCGTGAGCAGGACCTCTTTCTGGAAAACTAGCGCGCCCACCGCTTTGGACCTCTCGGGTCTCCACCGAAAGCTCCAAATTTAGAATCGCTGGCGAGGCACCGAGGCACAGGATTCTTGTTCGCAGAATGCATATCTTCATGTTGTACCGTGTAGTGCATGTTCGGCGGTGGGGGGCTTCGTCGAAGTGCCTGTTGCCGCACAGCGTCGCGTTGCCGGACGCGCCAGCCGCGGCAACCTATGACCAATCAGTCCCGCCGGGACTTGATGCCATGAAAACCTTTGTTAACCTTCCGCGCCGGGCTATCTCTGCTGCGTAAGCCCGCATCCTGTGCGCGCTCGGGGGCCTAGTCTGTGTTGTCCTTGTGTCCGCATTTATCGTGCCACATCCTGAGAACATTCAGGCCAGTACGGTGCCGCAATTACTTTGGCATAGGTTGCCTTTTGATGCGTGTGGTGAAGACTGCTATGTCGTGGGTTGTCTTGGCCCATGCACTACATTCCATGTGCTGGCTGGCGAGAAGTGCTGTGACCCTGGAGCGAACGAATACGTGTCCTGCCTGTATTGCGGCCCATGACTGACCAGCATGTCGTGGTTATGAGGCTGTGGCTGTTGGTGGCTGTGCTTTCGGTTGGATGTACTGCTGCTCCCCAGGAGAGTCAGATCCTAGACGCACCGGTAGTGCCATTTGATGAGCTGTTTGCTCCTGCGGACACCGTCCGTTTGGATTCATCCATCATCATAGGTGCGATCATGTTCTTGGATGTCAATCAGGAGGGAGACTTCTTGGTGACTGATTTCATAGGGGGTGGCGTTAACCTGTTTGCGTCGTCAGGGGAGCATATCAGGACCTACGCGCCGCAGAAGTGTTTGCCTGATGACGAGGACCTTACTCCTTATAGTGCGCGTTTCGCGGGTAGGGGTCACGTAGTCACGAAGGACCTTGGGGACAGGGTGGTGGTTCTCACCGCAGATGGCCGCTGTATTAGCGCCACCCGGCGAATGCTCCACCGCACTAAGGGATTTTGTGCGAGCGGCGATTCCCTCTTCTTTCTTGTCTGGCCTGACCCTTATATCACGTCATCGAGTCATAATAGCGTAGCGGTGTATTCGCTTGAACTCCAGAGCCTGCGGGACATCCCTGTGGAATGGCCTAAATTCCCCAGGCTTAACTTCCCCTTTAGCGGGAAGTGGGACCGTAGCATTGACTGTTTTGGTGATGGACCGTACTTCACGTACCTGGAGAGCATGGACGCGATACCTGTGCGAGTCGATGCGCAGTCAACACAACAGCGTCCAGAGTTTTATTCGCCGCGGCCCCAGGATATACAGCGAAATATGTCTAGAGAGGAGATGAGAGCGGAAAAGGACAAGTACCTCACGACAGACGCAGTCATTGCGCTCACCAGTCAGACTCGTATGGTACTGTATAGAAATCTAGCCGATCAGTGGCAGCTGGAGGGGGTAGAAGGCGCTGGGTACCACTATGGAATCAGCGTTGCCAGTAACGTCGGTCGCTTTCCCCCTCGCAGTACGATCACTCCTGACCAGCCTCTAGCCGCAGGCTATGGTTACATCTATAGCCAAGGAGACCATGAGCCATTGGCTGATGGTGATGTAGGCAACCCCTTGATCCTCCGGTACCGCTTTATTTTACCTCAGGATGCGGATGACTAGTCGTTTGCAGTACACCATGTGGTTTGGCCTGTCATTTCTGGCAGCTCTGGTTGCGCTCAGTGGCCTGCGGCTCTGGTTTGCGGGCGACAACAGTCCGGCGCCACCGGTCACTGACGCGGCGCTTGTCTTGGACAATTCAATGCTTGTAGGGCACTCACTCCCCACCGCGGCGCTCCTCGAAGTGCAATCCAAGGCTCATAAAAGAGTCCCTCAAGAGCGGATACCTCTGCGTGGACGAGACGACCATGCCGGTGCAGGATCGCAGCAAGATCGGCAAGCACCACCGTGGGTATTACTGGGTGTACCGGTCACCGGAGCGCCGATTCGTGTGGATGGAGTATCGTAAAGGCCGCGACCAGAAAGGGCTGCTCCACACTTTCCGGGACTTCAAAGGGCATGTTCAGAGCGATGGCTACGCCGCCTACAATGTACTTGGTCACAATCCAGATATCATCTTGCACGGGTGTTGGGCCCATGCCCGACGTAAGTTCGTCCAAGCACAACAGAGCGATCCGGAACGGGCCGAGCATGCCCTGACGACGATCCAGCAGCTGTACAAGATAGAGCGCAGGCTGCGCGAGGCGAACTGCACGCTGACCGAGCGCTACCAAGCGCGTCAAAAAGAGGCGGTCCCCATCCTGGAAGGACTCAAGGCATGGCTTCAACAGCACCCTGGCACGCCAGCAAGCGCTTGGGGCAAAGCCGTCAACTATACCCTGAACCGGTGGGACAAGCTGTTCCGGTACGTAAGCTTCGGCCGGATCGAAATTGATAACAATCTCGTCGAGAACAGCATCCGACCCTTAGCGCTGGGGCGCAAGAACTACCTGCATGCCGGGTCACACAAAGCAGCCCAACGCGCTGCTATCATCTACTCGCTGCTGGGCACCTGCGAACTGCATGGCATTGATCCACAAGCCTGGCTAGAAGATGTGCTAAAGCGCATGCCGACGCACACCACCGCCATCGGCGAATTGCTGCCACATCGGTGGACCAAACGTGAAAGCGCCCCCACCTCACAGATGCCGCTCCCACCCGTGCGCGCCAGCGCATAAGCCCCTCTGTGCCGCTTTTGAACGCAAGACCTGCACAGCAGTGCACCGTCACGCGAGCGCCCTGCGTGCACCCACCACTAGCTCCCCTGGAGCACCCATCAGGTCGCTTGGGCAGCTGCCGTAACACAGTCACGCCAGCAAGGTAAGCTGCCAACCGGCTGCGCCCAGCGTCCCTACGACCCTGTAGCGCTCAGCCTGCCTGCGTATTCCGCTTCAAATCGACCAGTGGTTCCACGGGAAATCGACCACCGATTCCACGGCAAATCGACCAGTGGTTCCACGGCAAATCGACCACCTGAGCTGGCGCGCGCCGACCGGTGGCGGCGGGGTGTAGGAGGTCGGTTAACGGGCCTGCCAAATTGGCAGTCTGGCGGAGTTAGAAACGGGTTATTGTTGCCTGTCGCGGGTGATGGCGGCAGGTCAAGCGCAGGTGGTATCGTACCCTCTTTACTTACCAAAAGAGGGGTACTTATGCCAAGCAAGAGGGTTGTTATGCGTGTTTTGTGGGACGTTCTGCGGTTGTCTGCGGAGTCTGATTTGAGCGTACGTGGTATCGGTCGTGCGCTGGGAATATCGCACAGCACGGTACTTGGTTACTTGCGTCGTGCTAAGGCAGCGGGTGTGCATTGGCCTTTGCCCGAGGGTATGCCGGAGGCCAAGTTGAAGGCATTGCTTTATGGTCCGCCGGAGGTTGCCAAGGAGACGCGTCCGTTGCCGGACTGGTCCGAGGTGGAGCGTAAGATGCAGGTCAAGGGGTTCACGCGGCGCCTGATGTGGGAGCGGTACAGGCGGGACCACAGCGATGGTTACGGCTACAGCAAGTTCTGCGCTCTTTACTCTGCCTGGAAGAAGGAATTCGGCCAGGTGACGGTTCCGATGGATCATCCTGCGGGTCATTCGGCCTTCGTGGACTATGCAGGCATGCGCCTGGAGGCGATAGACCAGCTTACGCGTAAGCGGCGTCGGGTGGAGATCTTTGTTGGTGTGCTGGGATTCTCCAATTATCTCTACGTTGAGGCGACGTGGACGCAGCGTCTTGGGGACTGGCTGGGCTCGCATCGTCGCATGTTCGAGTATTTCGGGGCGGTGCCTTCCTATGTGGTCTGTGACAATTTGAAGAGTGGCGTGCGCAAGGCCCACCGATACGATCCGGAGATCAATCCGTCGTATCAGGACCTTGCGATGCACTACAAGACCGTGGTTGTGCCTACGCGTCCCGGGAAGCCCAGGGACAAGGCCAAGGTCGAGCAAGCCGTGTTGCATGCAGAGAGGCGCATTCTGGCTCCGTTAAGCGATAAGCGTTTCATCGGTCTAGCGCACGTGAACCGGCACATTCGTGTTCATCTGAAGGAGCTTAACGAGCGGCCTTTTCAGAAGCTGGAAGGCAGTCGTAAGAGCTGGTTTGACACGTGGGAGCGATCAGCGATGAAGCCCTTGCCGGCGGAGCCGTACGAGCACGCGGAGTGGCGCAAAGCCAAGGTGCACAGAGATGCGCACATCGAGGTGTGCTGGCACCGTTATAGCGTTCCTTATCGATATGTAGGGTGTTCGGTACAGGTTCGCCTTACAGATACCACCCTTGAGGTATTTTTTGACGACAAACGGGTGGCGACGCACCCGCGTAGCCACCAGAAAGGGGTCACCACCAAGGATGAACACATGCCGGACGCCCAACGCCAAATGAACGATATGAGCCGCTTCGTAACCGAGGCCGAACGCATCGGGCCGGACACACACAATATCGTGCGGCAGATCATCAATGCTGAGCGGCACCCGCTGATTCGTTACCGCACGCTCATGGGCCTGCTCCGCTTGGCTCGCATCTACGGTAAGAGCCGCATGGAAAACGCGTGTACGCGGGCAATCGCTATCGGCACCCGCTCGTACAGGAGCATCGCGTCCATCCTGAAGAATGGACTCGACAAGCATCCGCTGGACTCGGAGTCTCCGCCTCCCATAGACCATGACAACATCCGGGGCCCAAGCTATTACGACACCAAATCGGATTCTCCTCACCAAACCTCGAAGGCCTGATGCTCCTACACCCTACCCTTGACAAGCTCGAGCAGATGCGTCTGCATGGCATGGCGCGCGCGCTGCGTGATCAGCTTACCCAACCGGAAATGGAACAGCTCCCGTTCATGGACCGCCTGGGCCTATTGGTTGACCACGAGGAGATCGTGCGATACAACAATCGCCTGCGGTCGCGCCTACGCCGCGCCCGGTTACGCCAAGAGGCCTCCATGGCCGATCTGGACTATCGTCGCGGTCGCAATCTGGATCGGCGCCTGATGGCCTCGCTTTCCACCTGCGACTGGGTGGGCAAACATCACAATGTGATCATTACCGGACCCACCGGTGTCGGTAAGAGCTTCGTGGCGTGCGCGCTGGCGCATAAAGCCTGCATGGAGGGGTTCACCGTACGCTACCACCGACTGCATCGTCTTCTGGAAGATCTGCAACTCGCGCACGGGGACGGACGCTTCCTGAAACTGCTGAAGCAGTTGACGCGCTTCCACCTACTGGTTCTCGATGACTGGGGGTTGTCACGAATCAGTGCGCTGCACCAGCGGGATCTGCTTGAGCTCATCGATGATCGGTATCAGAAGGGATCCATCGTCGTTACCAGCCAGATGCCTGTGAGTGTGTGGCACGAAGGCATGGAAGACCCAACACTCGCTGATGCTATCCTGGATCGCCTCATTCACAATGCACACCACATCGCGCTGAAGGGAGAGTCCATGAGACAGCGTCTGCCAAAATGGCAGAACCTTCCAGAGAAGACAAGCGTAACTGACGCCAGACAGCCGTGAAAATGGTACCCAGAACAGTCACGATGCAGCGCTATCCAGCGCGGACTCAGCACGCCGAATCAGGTGGTCGATTAACCGTGGAATCGGTGGTCGCCATACCGTGGAACGAGTGGTTTTTTTCCGTGGAATATGCAGCCTGCCGACAAACATCGACACAAACTCGCCTCCGCGCGGCACTAATCAGCTGAAATAAACGGATTTTCGGACGGATACGCTTCAACCCATACTATTCACTAGTTGGAATTCGTGGGCGGCCGTGGAGGGGTAATGCCTGGGAGGCAGGGGTATGACCTGTTGATGGGGCCTAGTCGTGGAGCGAGAGAGCGATTTCGCGGGATTGCGGCGCGCTCAGGGTGTCCTTTTGCCGCTCAGCGGGGCGAATTAATGTCGTGCGGGCGTAGCTTGGCGCTGGGCTCTGGTTGGTCGCCCTTGGGGAGGTGCGTTAACGTGGTCAGGAAGCCGGGTGGTGGCCTCTTAGCACCGTTTAGGCAGACTCGGCCAGCACAGGGTCTGCCAGCGCAGCTTCCATGTGTTTTCCCAGAAGGTCTCCCACAGCTTCTTTGCGGACTCGGCGAGATAGAAGTGCAGCCGCCGTGCATGTCTGGTCAGGCGTCCCCCTACCTTGAGCACGTTCTCCCTGAATCTGCGCACATGCATGAGCGGCGCGTGTACGGGCTCAGGCTTCATCTGCTTGTCGTACTTCTCGGTGTTTGCTTCGGCGGTGCCGTTGCTACTTGGCTCTGGCAGCGGACCAACGTCTGTTGGTGGGGGTTCTGTGGCGGTCGGTAGTCCCAAGGGCCAGTTTCTGGGAGCCAAGTAGTCGGGGGCGATCATTTGGCGGCGCCCGATGTGGATCAGCTGATAGGCCATCACATTCAGTAGCAAGCGTACCGCATTCTGAGGGCGCACCGTCTTGGTAGCCTTCTCGTCTTGGATCTTGTTGTCGCTCTCGTCTTGGGTCTTGCTGTCGCTCTCGTCTCCGAGTGATTGCTTGACCACTTTCTCGAACATGTTGGGGCGCGCCGCCGAGGACAGCTGACAGGAAGCATATTTGATCTCTGCGTGGTGTGCTTCCGCTTTGCCTCGCATCCGGTAGAAGTCAGCCATGCTCTGGGCATCGCATTCTTCCTTTGACAAGGACGTGAGCAGAAAGTAGTATTCCGGCTCGGCCTTGGAGTACGTTTTGGGCACCATCACCACGCGCCGGGCCTGGTTCCAAGACTCCGCTTTATAGGTCAGCTCTATGCAGTGCGTAGGTGATCCGCCGTGCTGGGCCACGGTCTCCTCCATCAACGTTTTCAGTTTCTTGTTCCTTTTCAGGTGCATGACGTAGTCGATGCCATCGTTTTCG
Organism: Rhodothermales bacterium; assembly: GCA_958296045.1. Lineage (GTDB taxonomy): Bacteria > Bacteroidota > Rhodothermia > Rhodothermales > Bin80 > CATQHT01. The sequence continues at coordinate 426,546 of CATQHT010000002.1, read as the reverse complement.
AGGCTCTCGTACGTGATGGGGCTGTTGAAGCCCGCGTCGGCACGCACGATAATCCGTTCGGCGATGTGCTTTTGCGCTGCTTTCGCAATCCGGTGGATGAATTTATGGCTATCTCTTGCGTCATTCATAGCGCCAGGACGCAGTTCCGCTCCCAGCACATCCCCCGTGGGCCCGCATGTGGCCACCATAGGCAAATATATCCTGTGCCTATAGTGCGCATTATATTCGCTGCCTTCCTGCTTCCCGTACACTTCTACGGGATAGCTATCCACGTCGATGACCAGCTCCGGCACGCGCTTGCCTCCGTTGCGGGTGTATATCGTCTCCATTCCCAGCCGGGTGACCGTGTCGGCCAGATGCTGGAGCTTGGGCTCTTCGCTGAGCTGGTCAATAGTGCGTGACAGCGTCGGCTGCGAAGCTAAGCGGTGTTCGGCCTCTAGCACCTTTGCACCTCGCTGGTCACGGCAGGCCACGCGGAAGGCGGGGTCGTTCTTTAAGTCTTCCGCTGAGCGCAGACGATCCCATCCCTGCATGAACGACAGCAGCACCTGCAGCAGCGGCTCAGGCAGCGAGTGCCGGACACGGCGCTCGTCGCGGGAGTCCTTCAAGCCCTCCATCAGCATCGACATCAAGCCCGTCAAGTCCAGCAGGCGACGACCAACAAAGGCGTCCGCATCGGACGTCACCTGATCGGGCTTATCAAAACTCACCTTAACCGAGCGGTTGTGCGACGCGAACGTTTTCAACGTGTTGGATGCGGACATGGGCTCACTGGATCATGAATGGTACGTGTAGCGGTCCTTCTGGCACCGTGACGCGCTCGTGCTGGTGTGCGCAAGCCCGCCCAGCGGGTAAGGGGACCCCCTGCCTCATGGCTGCTGTACCGTCCTACACGCTGCAACAATGAGGCAGTCCAAAGGTGATTACAAGTCTTGTCAAAGTGAAGTATGAGAGTCAAATCGTGCGTAATGCCGCTTCGCGTGCCACGGCCCACAGCCCTTCGGCCATTGCCGCCAGGGCCCATAACCCTGGCACGGTGCTCCCGGCTCGCCGCAAACAGCCCATAACCATCCTGCACCCAGTGCCGTGCATGCGACCGATGCAGGCCGCACTCGCAATGCCGAATCGGCCATGACAATGTCCGCCGTCTAGCAGACCGATCCGCCTGCCTCTTGGTGCCCCTCTCAAGCTCGCCCAGGCGCAGAAATCTCCGGCTCTGCCCGGAAAGTGGATACCTGCTAGGACGGGCAAAAGGGCCCAAAATGGGCCACGGATCGTTCACCCAGCGGGTGAATCCGTACTATCCCGCCAACTGCCCCAAAACACGTATAAACTATGTTTATACAATGGCCTAAATGCAATTAAGCGGGCGAGCAGAAGCACGCCAAACTCTTGTTTTGGGGCCATCCGCTGTAAATCAATAGGCAAAAGCCTCTTTATTCGTTGAAATGGACCGTATAAACGCCCTTCTAGTTGAAATTTGATGCACTCAGGGTTATATGTATTGTAACAAAGTATCCATGCAATGCTTTGCTGCTGTTTTATGCAAATCTCAGACGTGAATTATGCGGGTTCAACCGCGAAAGCGTGCGAGATACCGTACGACGACCAACTCCTACATGCTGAGCGATTCGACGCTCAGAGTAGGATCGCTCAAAGTAAAGCACCAAAATGCACCTAACTCTCTTCATGGGAATACGATGGGTTGCCATGGCTCTGGGCCTCTTGTCTGATTAAACAAAGACCCAGAATAACGATGACAAGGGGACCTTCTACACGACGTTATACCCCCGATCAAACCAGCTCCAACAACCACCATGCACACATGTGCATGTACGTGGCGCGCATGCTCTGGAATTGGTGGCGCACTTCCATCGGAATTTGCACTCTTCCTGTACGGGGATGCGAGCTAGTCCTTTTAGTCGGGCGGTGACCTGCTTGGCGAGTTCGGGCCAGTCTTGCTTAGGGATACTGAAATCCCGTCCGAGGTTGAGTAGGGTACGGTGGGTGGATTGTCCTTCGACGCGTACGGATTGAAGGAGCGCGAATGAGGTTCGCACCTGGCCGTTTTTGCGGCGGTAATTAGAGGCTCGTACGAAGCATGGTGCTGCGCGTCTGGTCCGGGGTGGTGTTACGGCGCTATTTGCGGCGGGTGCCCGGGGGGCCTATGTATTTCACTACAACGCGATCGGCGGCAATATCGACGCAAAACGGCGCTGATATCGGCCCGCTAGGAGGAAAATCAGGACGAACGAGGCCCCGCCGTCAGCCAGAGCGACAAAGGTGGGTCAGGCAAGTAAGCCCCTCCTCATACCCATCTCGTGGCTACACGTCACAGCGCTGTTCCATCGCCTCGTATGCCCAGCCGCCACATTGTCAAGCCGCTGCCACACCCTGCCATCAAGGCGACGCCTATGCTAGCTAGGAGCGCGCAGGCCTCACCTGAAACGGGAAGGCGCGACCGTTTAGCCTGAGCGTGTAATGCCCTGGCTCGTACATACCCTCCAGCAGGACGTAGAATCGATACGGTCGGAGCACTGTGGCGCAGACGGCCGACTGTGCTCGACGCATCTGGAAAGTGGCACTGATGATGTTGCCCGTGCGCTCCTGGCTAAAGGCGTGCAGCTGCATGCAAGCATCAGGCAGCGCACCCTTGATCAGCACCTCCACCGCCACCTCCTGGCTGTCGGCAGGCATGTTTTCATCAAATGGGGCGGGCCGCACCGTAACGGATTCCACAGAGGCAGGGAAGTACCGGTACTCTTCGCCTTCCTTGGCAGGTACCACCGTTGCAGTCAGCCGCCCGTCAGGCGCGGGATCCTCATACCGGTGACCAAACTGAGCATCAGGAACAGGTGCCTCACGGGCTCCGGTACACCCTGCAACCAGGAGCAGTGCCAAAAGCGGCCAACGCAACACGCGATCCCTATGTAAGCATTGTGCACGCATCGCCGGTCACCGTTTCCTGAGGCGCGTCATTCCACAACCGCTCGAGGTTGTAGAACGCCCGCCGCTCTCTGCTGAAAATGTGGACCACCAAGTCAACATAGTCCAGAAGCACCCACTGCCTAAAATCCTCGCCCTCCCGATGCCAGGGACGCTCATCTTCTGCTCCGCGGATCCTTGCTTCTACGGCCTCTTGGATCGCCCGGATCTGACTGTCGCTGACCCCAGAGCACAACACGAAGTAATCCGCCAAGCCGCTTACTTCGCGCATATCCATCACGACCACGTCCTCGGCCTTCTTGTCGAGGACCGCTGCTACGGCATGCCGAGCCAACGCTTTCGACGACGCGCCCAGCGCACGGCGCTCAGATGCGGTGGAGGCTTTCAATAACTAGAGCTGCTAGAGCTGCACGTCACCGGGAACTGCCGCGTCCGCAAACGGAGGCAACAGGTAATAATCTCTGCCAATGATTACCGACGCATCGATGAAATACCCGCCAACCTCCTCCTGCCTAACTCGATCACTGCTTAGCCCCAGCGAGGCTGCGACCTCAATCGCTATATCAAGGCTACCAACCCTGTCGATCACCTCAGTCCTTTCAACATCGAATGAGCGATGGTTGCCTACCTCCACCACATCATATCCTTTGGACCTCAGGTAGCTTCGCAGCGTCTGCGCCGCGCCATTGATGCCAGCACCGTTACGAACCTCCACTTGATAGATGTCCGTAGCGGACGGATAAATGTCCGCCCGCATCACTGCCTGCTGTGCTACCACGGGCGTAATGCGGAGGCGCTGGACCATCTGCCAACCCAACGCCAGCACAACAAAGCCCATGGCAGTCAGAATCACATTCAATCCTATGATGTGGGCTCGTCGTCGGGTCATGGTGCTGTATCGGGCCTACTGCCGGCGGCTGCGCCAAAATGGGCCGCCCCTGTAGCCAGAGCGATACGATAAGTACGGGGAGAATCCGTACCCGTAATACCCACCATACGGACTTACAAACGGGTGACGATAACCGTAAGGATCCTGCCGGACCTGGATATTCAGCTGGAAGTTTTCAGAAGGGCGCCAGGCAATTTCCGCATTGCGCAGAAAGACACGAGGCCCTGAGTTTTGCGCTCCCAGGCGCGCCAGATTCTGGTTCTGCGGCGAGTAGGCCACCGCGACATCCGCACGCATCGCCAGCTTTTCGCTGAACTGCCATGCCATCGTGTTGGTGTACATCCCCATGGAATAGCCCTGCCCGCCAAATGAGCCAGCCGACATCTCCACCGAATGACTCATCTTGAAAACGGACGGGCTGAAGATCTTGTTCATCACCGATCCCAGCGCACCGGTCGCCTGGTACAGGCGGGCCGAAGGCCGATTGTGCGCGACCGCGTCCCTGAACTGCGCGTCAGCCGACATAGGAATGGCCGCGGCCGCGACAAGAATCACAACTGCTAGCGTCTTTCGCATGGGTATCGGGTCTAGGTTCACCAGACAAAATGTACATCACCAGTCGATGGCAGTCAATACGTGGCTGCCTGCGAATTGTTCTCGAAAGGGCCTGAGGTGATGCCTGATTCCGTACTTTGCGCTGGACCGTACCACGACCGGGACCCTGGGCCTGACCCAGCCTGTCACTGCCATTTCGAATTGAACCAACCGTTGCAGAATCCTCAGGCGGACCTAGCGTCCTCTGTTCCGACCGCACCCACGCAAGAGGACCTGCTTCCGCTGCGCGCCCGCATCGATGCTATTGACCGGAAGGTACTCCTGCTGCTGAGCGAGCGTGCCAAATGCGCAAATGTAATCGGCCTAATCAAGAAGCAGCTCGGGATGCCCGTATACCTGCCCATGCGCGAACAAGAGGTTATCCATAACGTTACCAATGCCAATAGTGGACCGCTCGACAACAGCGCTGTGCGACGCCTCTTCGAGCGCATCATTGACGAAACGCGCGCGCTAGAGCGTAAAAAGTATCAGGATATGCCTGACTTCTAATTTATGGTACGAAAGCTGAGTACGGTTGTCGCTGGCTTGGTTGTTGTTGCGGCCTCACTTGCCTACCTGGTGGTCTTTGTTCAGAAGCCGCCGAAGCCGCCCAGCCCACGGTGGGTGCGCATTCCTCCCAGCCCGTCAGTGGATGCCGTGACCGACTCGCTTATGGCGCAGGAGATGCTGATTTGGCGATGGGCTTTTCTTCCGCTGGCCCGGGCTACGGGCTGGGGTACCCAGATCAAGCCTGGATGCTACGAGTTCAGCCACGCGGCTACGCCGTATCAGCTCCTGCGGCGTCTGCGTGCTGGAGAGCAGACGGTCGTGCCAGTGAGGATCCCGTCGGGGTCGCATCCCAACGCGGTGGCTCGGGTGGCATCGCGCAACATGGTTTTTGACGACTCGGACTTTCTTGCGGCACTGAATGACTCGACGCTTGCAGCCGATCTGGGCACCAAGCCCAGGCACCTGTTCGGACACATGCTCCCAGATACCTACCACTTCTATTGTAACGAGAGTGCAGTCCGTGTGGTAACGTACATCAAGCGCTATATGGACAGGTTCCTTGAGGACCACTTGGACACACTGGCTACCAAGCGCGGGTTGCACTTGGACCAGGAGGATGTGATCACCCTGGCCAGCATTGTCGAATGGGAAACCAGCGTAGATCGCGAGAAAGCGGCCGTGGCAGGGGTGTACCTGAATCGGCTGGAGCGAGGCTGGCCCCTGCAGGCGGACCCCACGGTCCAGTACGGGCTGATGAAAGTTGAGGGCGCAAAGCGGCGCCTCTTCTATTCGGACTACCGATTGAAGCATCCCTTCAACACGTATCTGTTTCGGGGGCTGCCGCCGGGTCCGATCACGAACCCAGGGCGCCAATCCCTCGAGGCCGCAGCTGACCCAGAGCACCACGACTACATGTTTTTTGTGGCCAGTCCCGAGGGCGGGCACGCGTTTAATGCCACGCTAAGCGGTCACAACCGCGATGCGGCGCGGCTAAGGTCCTACTTGCGACGACGACGGGCAAACACATCCAGTGTGCCATAAGTGCCCGCCGCGCCAAGATAGCCAGCACTACTGAGAGCTCGCTCCCACTCCCAAACCTATCTGGGCAAGAGGCTGGCTACCTGCGCCTAGAAGCGGTAGATCATGCCTGCAATCACCTGCTGCCGCGTAACCGCCTCGTCAATATGCACTATGTGCTCCTGGCGTGGGCCGTAGGTATCTGCAGGATAGGGCAGGTAAGAACCGTCAAACTGTCCCATCGACCAGGCGGCATTGAGCTGCATGTTTTCTGAAAAGGTAAACCCGAACCCAGCCGAAAACTGCAGCTGATCACGGTTGAGGCTACCACCGCTGCTGGTGCTCAGCTCGTTCAGAAACGGATCTGGACGCATCGACACCCCTCCCCGAATCTGCCACGGTCCGAATCCCACTTCCATGCCGCCACTCATGTTGACGACAGTGCCATAGTCCTGACTGATCTGGTCGTTGAGGTCGTCAAAGGTTCCTTCATCATCTGAGCTGAACTGCATGCCACTCCAGTCCACAACCTCCACATCTAACAGCACTGTGATCCGCTGCAGCTCGAACGATGCTCCAGCACCTATCCGCGATGGAGTATGCAGCGTGTAGGAATACGTGCCATTGCCAATGTCGTCGGACTGGTCGCCATAAGAGAGTATGCCACCGTCATCAAAGTGCGTTTCGTACGAGGTGCCGTACGACTCGTCGATATTGATTTGTGTAGGTGTCTCCAGCGACACGCCCAAGCGCAAGGAGGAAGTCACTTTGGTGGAAAAACCGATGCGCAGATTAACGCCCAGGAGATCGGATGAAACGCGCTGCCTGAACCTCAGATAGTCAAACCCCTCCAGCAAGCTGCCGTCATCCTGCAATACGCTGTAGTCATTAGGTCCGTTCTCATCATGGATGTCCTCCTCTTCAAATGTGCTGCGCAGATCATAGCGCCCGAAGGCCAGGTTTAGTGAAACACCCACTAGCATGCCTTCGGCCACTTCGAGGCTGCCGCCCAAGCTGGCCTCGCCCAGACCTCCAGACTCATTGACGGTGCCGCCCTGGCGAATGGTGGTTCCCGGAATGACCGCCTCCAGAAAAGGATAGGTTTCTGGATCGTCAGCTCTGAATTCTGGAAAAAACTCTATCAGACCACCATTGAATGCAGGAAAGACGTAGTCACCTAGCTCTGCGAGGCCACCCTCTTCGGACAGTCGATACTCGCCTGGAAACGGCAGGAATGATGTGGAGATCGTGCTTTGGGAATTCTCTCCATTAAAGCGCATGCTACGATCGAAACTCGCGACCTGGTTATAGGCCAGCCCGATCACGAGTGCCCCTCGCGCGGTCGGTGCTCTGTATAGCCATCCTACATTGCTAAGACCGATGCTGGAGGCTGTTTGATCCAGAGCACTAGTGCTGAATCCGCGCGTTCTGGAGGATGCGGCATCCTCTGTCCGCCAGGTGGTCAGCGTCCCTGAAATGGAGGACCGGGTCACCAAGCCAAGCCCTGCCGGGTTACCATATATGGAGGCCACATCACCGAACCCACCATAACCCGCCGTCCCGAGACCGACCATGCGTGCACCAGATGCAGATGTCCGCTGGCCGAGGCGAAGTCCGTCTTCTGCGGTTTGCGCCTGTACCTGACCGGTTCCGCACCAAACAAGCAATCCCAGAGCGGCCGCCGTGGTAAGATGTTGGATCTTCTTGTACATACCTATCCTGCAAATGTGGATTTCGGACCTCATTTCAGCAGATTAGCTACCGCTCAATCTGCCCTAGTTGCCCCGTTTGGGGGAACGGCTACTCCCACCTGACGAACGGGCCGGAGCACGCGAAGTGCTGCCAGACGAACGGGCCGGAGCACGCGAAGTGCTACCCGATGAACGGGCCGGAGCACGCGAAGTGCTACCCGATGAACGGGCCGGAGCACGCGAAGTGCTACCCGATGAACGGGCCGGAGCACGCGAAGTGCTACCCGATGAACGGGCCGGAGCACGCGAAGTGCTACCCGATGAACGGGCCGGAGCACGCGAAGTGCTACCCGATGAACGGGCCGGAGCACGCGAAGTGCTGCCAGACGAACGGGCCGGAGCACGCGAAGTGCTACCCGATGAACGGGCCGGAGCACGCGAAGTGCTGCCCGATGAACGGGACTTTGTCCTTGAAACGGTGCCGCTCCGACGGGTGGTGGTGCGTCCGCGACTGGCTGAACCGCTTCTAGAAGAGCTCCGCGTGCGTGTGCTGGACACGCGACCGGTGCTGCGGGTCGTAGTCCCCGAGCTTCGAGTGCGCCCTACCGTGCGCGACGGCGTGCTGCGTGAGGTCACACCACCTCGACCTACAGTGGTACGAGTGCCTCCCCCGGAAGTGGTAGTCCTGCGCGGTGCTACCCTGCCAGACGAAGACGTCGAGCTGCCGGTACGACCAGAACCGGGAACGCGCCTTGCGGTCGTTCGGGCCCCGCTGCTGGACCTGACACCGCCGCGGCCAATACGCCCGCTGTCACCATCGTCACCGGAATCGGAGGTATACGATGTTACGCCAGAGCGGCGGGCACCGCGCCCTGCCAGGCCACCTCCCGTATTCGTTCCGCCCCACCCATAGCGGCCATTGTAGCCGGTACGGCCGCCTGTGGGCAACCCGCCGCGACCAACACTGGGCCCGCGTGGCCCGTAATTGCTGTCGTCGCCCCAACCATAGTTGGCATAATTCGGATAGCCCCAGCCGCCGTAGCCATAGCCGTGCCCGTAGCCGTAGCCGTGCCCGTAGCCGTAGCCATTTCCATAGCCATAGCCATAATGCCCCGGGAACCCAAACGGATCATATAAGAAAGGGTAATAAAACGGCTGGTACCAAGGACTGCCGAAGCTAATGCTCAGGTAGATGTTCGTCCCAAAACCGTAGTCGTCGTACCACGGGTCATATAGATGCCCGGGGTAGCCGTAAAAGCGCGAAAAATACCGGCGATACCGGTACGGCTCGACATGCGTGTAGACCTCATCATGGTAATACTTGTCCACAACGACGCTGTCGCCTACCTCCGTCTCGTAAACGGTCACCTCCTCGTAGTCAGGCTCGCGGTCGACATAGCGGTAGCCCAACTGCGTGTAGCAACCGCCGATCAGAATGAGAAGTGCCGCAGTGGCGAGCGAAAAGACCGCCGTGCGGGACGTTGCACGCTTGGTAGGAGTCATAACTCTGCGGGAAGACATAGGGGCAAGATAGCAAGGTGACTGGACTTGCAACGGAACAACCTCCGCCTCTGTGCCCTGTTTATGCAAAAACGGGGCCCGTGAACCAGAATGCCGCCTGAAGGCGTATCCAGCCGCGTTGGTGTACCGGAATCAGCACACTATTGTATCAAATCAACAACCTGTACCCTATGCAGTACCGCAACTTCGGACGTACCGGCTGGCCCGTAAGCGAAATCGGCTACGGCATGTGGGGCATGGCCGGGTGGTCAGGCTCCGATGACGACCAATCCCTGCGCTCACTTCAGATGGCCGTGGATCTGGGATGCAACTTTTTCGATACCGCCTGGGCGTATGGCAACGGTCATAGCGAGCAGCTTCTGGGCCGCCTAGTTAAAGCGAATCCCGACAAACGGCTGTACACCGCCTCCAAGGTGCCCCCCAGGAACCGGCAATGGCCCAGTCAGCGCACCTTCACGCTCGACGACTGCTTTCCGCCAGATCATGTGCGCGAATATGTAACGCGCAGCCTTGCAAACACCGGCCTGGAATGTATTGACGTGATGCAGCTCCATACCTGGGAAGACACTTGGCTCCAGGACGACCGGTGGATCGAAGAGCTGATCGAGCAGAAGAATCAAGGACGCATCAGAGCGATCGGGATCAGCGTGAACCGGTGGGAGCCATGGAACGGCGTGGAAGCGGTGCGAAGCGGGCTGGTGGACTGCGTGCAGGTGATTTACAACGTCTTCGATCAGAATCCGCAGGACTTACTGTTTCCCGCTTGTCGGGAACACAACGTGGGAATCATTGCGCGCGTGCCGTTTGATGAGGGCACGCTGACAGGCAACCTCACACTCGACAGCACCTGGCCGGAGGACGACTGGCGCAACTCGTACTTTGTGGAAGAGAATCTCAAGAGCAGCGTGGCGCGCGCGGAAGGGCTTCGCCCACTGGTGCCAGCCGGATCTACCATGGCCGCCATGGCACTCCGTTTCATACTGAGCGAGCCGGCCGTGAGCACCATCATCCCCGGCATGCGCAAAGCCCGGCATGTTGAATCCAACATGGCCACAAGCGACGCGGGTCCGCTGAACCCGTCCCTGCTGCAGTCGTTACAAGCCCACCGCTGGGATCGTACTCCCACCTGCTGGTCCCAATAACCGCGCCTACTGCCGCCCACCGCTACGCTCTCCTAATTCTTAGCTACGGCAGCATGCGGTTTCTGCTTTTGTTGGCGGCGCTGTCCGCCGCACTCCCGTCTGAAGCGCAGGTGTGGGGCACGGTTACCGGGTTCGCGTTTGACGCCACAACCCTCACCCCTCTGCCGGGCGTCACCGTGCTGGTCGACGGCACCAACTTCGGCACCGCGACGCAGGCCGATGGCCGCTACCTTTTGCGGCTGCCCGCGGGACGCTTTGCGCTGCGCTTCTCGTCGGTAGGCTATGCCCCCGTGACGGACAGCGTGACCGTCGTGCAGAACCCTCCTACAGAGCTGACAGTGAGGCTAAAGCCTGTCGCCGTGGAGCTGGAAGAGGTTACCGTGGTGGATCAATCAGCCGAAGGCGCGGGCATCCAGAGGATCAAGCCGAAACATGTCCGTGCCATTCCGACACCGTTTAAGGGATTTCAGGCGCTGGCTTCGCTGCCGGGCGTGGCAGCGACCAACGAGCTTTCCAACCAGTACTCCGTACGCGGAGGCGGATTCAACGAGAACCTGATTTTCGTCAACGGCTTCGAAGTCTATATGCCGTTCCGTCCCCGCCAAGGGGAGCAGGAAGGACTGGGCCTGCTCAATCCCGACCTTGCCCGGCGGATCACGCTGTACACCGGAGGATTCCCTGCCCGCTATGGCGGTAAGATCTCTTCATCGCTCGACATCCGTTATGCGGCTTCGGACACGTTTCGGGCCTCGACCAGCGTATCGTTGCTGGATGCCAGTGCCACCGCCAGCGCCACACATGGCGCTTTGGCATGGATTGCCAGCTTTCGCAAAGCGCAAGCCAAACGATTCTTCGCGACACAGGAGCTCAAAGGCAATTACGAGCCGGACTACACCGATGTGCAGGGCCTGTTCAGGTGGTCGATTTCCAGTGCGCACACGCTTGAGGGTTTGGGCATCTGGGCGCGCCACGCCTTCGCGCTGGACCCGCGCAGCCGCCGCACGTATTATGGTACCGTGCGTGGCAACAGAGCAACGGGAAACCTTAAGTCGGTTTGGATCCAGTATGACGACCGGAGCTCAGAAAACGATGGGTACGTCACCCAGTTTGGCGGCATTCGGCTCCTTTCGAGCATTACACCAAGCGTAACGGTAGAGCATGATGTGTCCGTGTTTCGGACCGATGAGACTGAGCTGCTGCTGCTTTTGGGCAACAGCATCATCTATGATGTGGTAACTGATCCGGACGGCGACTACGATCAAGTGCCACGCGGCAACGCGCAGCAGGAAGATGTCGCCGACAACCGTGTCCGAGTAACGACGACCACCCTTAAGGGGCGCTATGAATACTTGCGGGGCCGCCACCTCGCAGAAGCAGGATGGCAGGTGCGCCGCCTCCTGTTTGAGGATCAGATCGATGAGGCCTCCACCGTCTCGGGTGTCGATACCGACGGGGATCCCGTGCGCATCGTGGTCGACAGCGTGCGCGCAACAGCACGGCTGAGCGAGATGCAGACCGGCCTATATGCGCAGGACGCGGTACAGGTTGCGCCCGGGTTCATAGTGACCGCTGGCATGCGTGCCGACTATTTTTCCTTCAACCGCGAATGGACCGTCTCTCCACGCTTCTTTATGCGGCTGCAAGCCTCCGAACACCTCAACCTCGCCGGATCCATTGGCCTGTACCACCAAGCCCCAACGTATAGGGAGTTGCGCGGCACGCCCGAGGCTGGAGCCATTCTTGAAAGCACGCTCAACAGAGATATCCGGTCCCAGCGGTCGCTGCAGGCGGTCGCTGGCGGTGAGCTGTTTCTGCCCCTTCGGCGGCTCTACGTCCGTGCAGAAGCGTACTGGAAATCGCTGAGTCGCGTCATCTCCTATTCGCTGGAGAATGTCAGAATCAACTATTCCGGTCAGAATGACGCACAGGCCTACGCCTGGGGGCTCGACCTGCAGGCCCGTGGTGAATTTGTGCCCGGGCTGGAAAGCTGGGTCAACTACGGGCTTCTTGTGACGCATGAGCAATTTCTGGCCCGTTATCAGACACCCCAGCGGACGGGATGGAATCCGCGTCCGACGGACCAGCGACACACGATCTCGGTGTACATTCAGGACTATATTCCAACCGATAAGTCGTGGAAGCTGCACCTGCGCGCTATCTACGGCAGCGGGCTTCCCTACACGCCTCCGATCCCCGGGACGCGCGTGGGATCCGTAGTCACCCAGATGCCAGGTCGACGGCTTTCGGAACGCTACCCATCGTATCGGCGCATGGATTTTGGGGCCACGAAAGAGCTCTCGCTTCCGATTGCGGCCATCGAGCTCACAGCCGAAGTCCTCAACATCTTTGACGTCACCAACACGGTGGCCTTCTCCTGGGTACCCGACGGCTCTGGAATCTGGCAGCGAATCCCTACCCGTCTGACGCCGCGCACGGTTAATGTGCGCATCCGGGCGACACTCTAGGACAGTCCACGTCGGCTCAGCAGATGCGCCTGGCGAATCGGCTCGGGAATACGGAAACGAGTGGTGCACCGCATCGTCAGTGCCACGGCATCCTTGAGTGACATCCGGTGCCCCACGCTCACATACACGGGTGTGACCTCGGCTCGCGTCCGTACCGCCATTCCCAGCACCTCGCCGGTGCGCCATTCCAAAAGCGGCTCAGTAGCGCCCTTCTGTAGGTTCAACGCTTTGTGGATGCCCACATACGGCCGCTTAGCCACTCCCACACACGGTTTGTCCAACAGCACGCCCAGGTGGCACGCCAGACCGAAACGACGCGGATGCACACGGCCGTGGCCATCGGCCATCAGCACATCATAAGGCGTGCTTAGCACTTCGAGGGCGCGCAGGATACACGGAATTTCCCGAAATGCTAAGAGACCTGGCACATACGGATACGGGACTGGCATGCACCAAACACTCCGATCCTCAATGACGCACTCGGGTATCGCTACCACAACTACGGCGGCATATGCCCTGCCGCCGCGGATACATACGTCCGTGGCCGCGACGCGCGGCGCGTTGTGGACCCATGGCTCTTCGCGAACCCGAGGCGCCAGCTCCCGCTGCAGCGCAATCGCTTCCTGAGGCGACAGGTCCCATCGGTGCTCGCAGATCATGGCGTAAGGCTGCCGAGGAATGTGACGCGGGCCACCTCTTTCATACCCCCGAACCTGTCACGATGCCAGAGAGCACGGTTCCATGCGGCACGCCGAAGCAACATCCCGGCAACCAACCCACTTCTCCCATGCACCCGGCACACCGCGCAACCGTTCATCCTTTAACCGGCTTGTGCGTACAAAGCGCCGTGAAGCAATTCGGAATTCTCCTCGCCCTTCTGACCGTGGCCCTTCCGGCCGCTGGCCAGACCTCCCCTGGCCGCGCAGCGGCGCTCAGCCTGCTCTTGCCCGGGCTCGGACACAGCCAGGTGCAGGAAGGCAGCTGGAGAGGTGCCGCCAGCTACTTTGTGCTGGCCGAAGCCAGCCTCTGGCTTGGGCTGGTCACCAGCCAATGGCAGCGGCAACAGACGGTCCAAAGCTACCGAACGTGGGCCACCACCTATGCAGACGCGCTGCTTGACGGCAAAGATCGGCGGTTTTTTGTGACTCTCGGCACCTATCTCTCCTCCGATGCATATCGCGCGGATCAGCTGCGGCGAAGACGGTGGGACCAGGTCGGCTATGTTAATGATCCCGCCTACCAGTGGCACTGGCAGTCCGAAGCAAATATGCTTACGTTTCGCGATCTCCGGCGTCAGGCAGACACGTGGACGCAACGAAGGACGGCAATGCTGGCAGCCCTGGTGGTCAACAGGATCATTGCCGCATTGAGCGCCCGGCGCAGCGCCCAGCGCCAGCGGGTCACCGTGGCGCTGACGGCTCCTCCGCAAAGTACGGTTCCGATGATTCATGCGGCCTTCAGTCTCTGAACTGCCCCTTGCGAACCTCAAGATTGTATCTTGTGCGCGAGGGTCCTTAGCTCAGTTGGTTAGAGCGCTACGTTGACATCGTAGAGGTCGATGGTTCGAATCCATTAGGACCCACCACTGGTCGTGGCTTCCGCTGATCCAGCGGCCGCACGGGGTAGCCCTGCCGCCTTCCCGGATGCGGTGCCATGGCACAGGCCGTAACCTGTTGTACCAACACCCATACTGACTATCGCAAAAAGAAGCAGAACACTCGTAAACCGGGACATCCGGGCTCAACGGGTCCGCGTCGTCGACCCCCAGGGCAAGCACGGCATATACCACATCAATGACGCGCTGAAAATAGCACGCCAGCAAAATCTCGACCTTGTGGAAATCGCGCCCATGGCGGACCCGCCGGTATGCAAAGTCATGGACTTTGGGAAGTACCGGTATGAGCAGAAAAAGAAGGAAAAAGAGTCACGCAAACGGCAGCATAGCACGCAGATGAAGGCCGTGCGCTTTCGTCCGCGCACCGACACGCACGACTTTGAATTCAAGGCCAAGCACGCCCGCGGATTTTTGAGTGCGGGCAACAAGGTGCGGGTCTATGTACAGTTTCGTGGGCGCGACATCATATTCAAGGACCACGGACGCCTCGTGTTGGCCCGCTTGATCAAGGAGCTGGAGGATGTGGCTAAGGTCGATACAGCGATCCGAATGGAAGACCGGCGCATGACGATAATCCTAGCGCCACGCAAAACAAAATAGGCTCGACCTGTTGTCAAATTCCTGTGGATTCACCTCGGCCACGCTGCCGAAGGTGCTTGCGGGAACCGTACTCTGTTGCGCGGGTTCCACTAGGCTGAACTGAATCATCGCAGCGTTATGCCTAAGATGAAGACGAACAGCGGCGCCAGGAAGCGGTTTCGCCGCACCGCAGCTGGGCGGCTTAAGCGCTCGAAGGCTTTCAAGAGTCATATCCTGACCAAGAAAAGCAGCAAGCGCAAGCGCAACCTGGGCAAGAAGACGCTGGTGGATGCGCGGGATCAGCCGCGCATGGATCGGCTCCTTGGCAACTGACAAAGCAGCGAATGCATGCCACGTGCACGTAACTCGGTCGCTTCTAGGCGTCGGCGCAAGCGCGTCCTCAACATGGCCAAAGGCTATTGGGGCGGCCGCAGCAAAGTTTACACGGTTGCTAAGCACGCCGTCGAAAAGGGGCTGCAGTATGCCTATCGCGACCGGCGCAAGCGGAAGCAGCATTTTCGCCGACTCTGGATTGTGCGCATCAATGCGGCAGCGCGCCTTAACGGAACCACCTACTCCAGACTGATTGGCGCCATGCACAAGTCTGGGATAGAGCTGGATCGAAAGGTGATGGCACATCTGGCGTTTCACGATCCGGTGGCCTTCACCCGCGTGGTGCAGGAAGCGCGCGCTGCGCAATCCTGACGTCGCAGCCTGAGCACCGGATGGCCGCGACCGCGTCTGCCTGACGTGCAGCGATCCTATGCTAGGCTGCAGGTGCCAAGGTGACAGCGATGCGAGGGACCGAAGGATTTTCGGGCGCTGATGTGATGGGCGAAGAGGTCACGCTTGCGTCCCTCTTAGAAAGGGTCAAGGCCTTGGCCCAAGGCGTAGAGAGTGCCCGGCTGCAGACCGCAAGCGAGGCGGAGGCGTTTCGGGTCCGATATCTGGGGCAGCGGCGCGGCCTGGTGACGCACCTCTTCAAACAGATCCCTGCCCTGCCTCCAGGTGAGCGGCGCACCGCCGGCATCGCGCTCAACGGGCTACGCCAGAAGGCAAAGGAGCGCCTAGAAGCAGCCCGCAAAGTGGCGCAGCAGCAGCGCACAGCAGCGTCTGGCGAAGCACCGATAGACCTCACACTGCCTGGCCGCCGGCAGCGTGAGTTGGGGTCCGTCCATCCGCTCACGCAAGCGCTGCGCACCATCACCAGCATTTTTGAGGGCATCGGTTTCAGTATCGCGGAAGGACCTGAAATCGAAGACGACTGGCACAACTTCACGGCGCTCAACTTCGGGGAGGACCACCCGGCGCGTGACATGCAGGATACGCTGTTTCTGGAGGCTTCCGAGAGCGGCGAAGGCGGCATCATGCTGCGCACGCATACGTCCCCAGTGCAGATTCGCTCGATGCTGGCCGGACAAGTGCCTTTCAGGTTGATCGCGCCGGGGCGTGTGTACCGCAATGAATCGATCACATACAAATCCTACTGTCTGTTCCATCAGGTAGAGGGACTGGTGGTGGATGAAGGCATCACCATGGCGGACTTGAAGCATATACTGTATACATTCGCGCGCGCCTTTTTCGGTTCCGGCGTACGGCTGCGTTTTCGCCCCAGCTATTTTCCGTTCACGGAACCGAGCGCAGAGCTGGATGTGTGGTGGGATCTGCCTTCAGGCGGCCGGTGGATGGAGATTCTCGGATCGGGCATGGTGCACCCCAACGTGCTGGAAGCCGTGAGCATAGACTCGGAGCGATATACCGGCTACGCGTTCGGGATGGGCATTGAGCGTCCTGCCATGCTGCTCTATGGCATCGATGATATCCGCATACTGTACGAGAACGATGTCAGGTTTCTGTCCCAGTTCTGACGGGAGTCATACCGCAGACGCATGAAGATTTCGGGCCACTGGCTTGCGCAGTACGTCCCGCATTCGCTGACGCCGGACCAGCTCAGCCACAGACTTACCATGTGCGGGCTGGAGGTGGACGACGAAATACGCTGCGACATCACGGTGCGCGGCATCGTGTGCGGCCAGGTGCTGGATGTCCGCCCGCACCCCAATGCGGACCGCCTGACCGTCTGCAAGGTGGAAGTAGGACAGCAAGCACCGCTTGGGATCGTCTGCGGCGCACCCAACGTGGCCGCAGACCAACATGTGGCGGTAGCCACGGTGGGCGCTGCGCTGCGGCTGCCTGGAAAAGCAAGGCCGCTGAAGATCAGGAAGTCCAAGATTCGTGGTGTGGTGTCGATGGGCATGATCTGCGCGGAGGACGAGCTCGGGCTTTCGGGCGATCACAGCGGCATCCTGGTGTTGGACGATCATGCGGCACCGGGCGAGCCTTTTGCCGCCTACCTGGAGCGCGCTGGAGTAACCGCCAGTGACACGGTTTTTGACGTCGCACTTACTCCCAACCGTCCAGACGCGGCCTGCCATATGGGCGCAGCCCGCGACATCAGCGCCTGCTGCGACCTGCCGCTTCGGCGACCCCAGGTGGCAGTCCCGGCGCCTGGAGGCCGCGCAGCGAAGGACGTTTCGGTCAGGATCGAGTGCCCCGATAAGTGCCGGCGTTATGTGGTAATGACCGTGTATGGCGTCACAGTGGCGCCCTCACCATTGTGGTTGCGGCGGCGCCTCTTCTCTATTGGACTGCGGCCCATAAACAATGTGGTCGATGTCACCAACTTGGTGATGTTCGAATGCGGCCAGCCGCTCCATGCCTTCGATTACGATCGGATCGCTACACACACCATCGTCGTGCGCGAGTCTGTAGAGGGGGAACGGTTCACCACTCTTGACGGCAAGGAGCGCCACCTCAAGGCTGGTACCGTCCTGATTTGCGACGCTGAGCGCCCCGTCGCGCTGGGTGGCATCATGGGTGGCAAGAATACTGAGGTCACGTCAGACACTACGTGTGTGCTGGTGGAGAGTGCATACTTTGATCCGTCCTGCACGCGCAGTTCTGCGCGCGCGCTGGGCCTTAGCACAGATGCCTCCTACCGTTTTGAGCGGGGGGTGGATGCGGCAGACCAACCGTGGGCGGCGGCACGCGCCGCTGCCTTGATCGCGGAGTTAGCCGGGGGAACTGTGGCAGACGGAATGGTCGATGCACACCCGAATCCGCAAATCACGCCCATGGTAAGGCTGCGGAGCCGGCGTATCCAGAAGATCCTAGGCATGTCGATCCCGGACACGGAGGCGGCACGGATCCTAGAAGCGTTGGGCTTCCATCTGGAGCCCACGCGCACAGAGCGTGGGTGGCGATGTCAAGTACCGCCCTGGCGTCCAGACGTGTCGCAGGAGATAGACCTCATAGAAGAGGTTGCGCGCATCCACGGACTGGACAACATCCCGCTGCCACAGGGCACGCAGATTCTGGGCTCCGTGCCGCAGCCGCGCCCGGAAGACCAGCTGCGTGCTGAGGTTTATGGCATGATGGGAGGGCGCGGATACCGGGAGATCTATACCAACAGCCTGTTACCGAAGGCAGAAGCGGAGACTTTTTGCCACGCGGTTCTCGCGGCGCGAGGACCTGTAGTAGAGACGCTCAACGCGGTATCTCGGACGATGACCACGCTAAGACCCAGCCTGCTGCCGGGAGCGCTGCAGGTGATGAGCCACAACCAGAAGCACGGTCAGCAGGTGCTGCGGTTTTTTGAGTTCGGTCACGTTTTTCATCGTGTCGCCGATCATGTCACCTGCATCCCCGGGTATTCCGAATACGATGCTCTGGCGATGGTCATAAGCGGCCTGGTGGCCCCTCCAGAATGGGGAGAAAAAGCCCGCGTGGCCGACTTCTATGACCTCAAAGGCGATGTGGAAACGCTGCTCGAAGCGCTGCGAGTGCTCGCGATCACTATGGAGACGTCGCATGCGGCGACGGTTCTGACGCATTATCATGCGGTGATTCGCTCCGATGGCGTCGAGATCGGCCGCATGGGGCGACTGAATAATACGGTCAGCACGGCACGTGACATACGGGAGCCCGTATATTTCGCCGAGTTCAACTGGACGCGGCTCGTGCTGCAGGTCAAGGACCACGCCGCGCGTCGATATGCTCCGGTGAGCCGGTTTCCAGCCGTGACGCGAGACCTCTCCTTAGTGGTGGATCGTAGAGTGCCTGCTGCTGCGCTCGGTGCCACCATCCAGGAGGCTGGGAAGCCGCTTTTGAAAATGACGACGGTGTTTGACCTGTTCCCCCACCACCAGGCTGAGCGAACCCACCACTGCATCGGATTCACGTTACGTTTCGCCGCTGCGCGCACGCTGCGCGATCGCGAGGTGGAAGAGGCAATCGGCAAGATCCTGCGTGTGCTTTCGCAGCGGCACGGCGCGGAGCTGCGGGGCCCTTAGCGAGCCGCTGGCAGTCGGCATTAGTCGCAAAAATGCGCTACATTAGGTTATAACACATCGTCAGAGCATGAGTCAAGACGGGCAGAAGACGGCTCCGACGGCGCCAGAGGGTACACAGGATCCTCCCCCGTTCTCATCGGCTCGGAGTGCGGAGGCTTTACGCAACTTGGGCCGGCTGGTCAGGCAGGCGGCAAGAGAGCTCAGGCGCCTCAAGGAAGAGAATGCTGCGTTGTCGGCACAGCTCAAAGAGCTGGAAGCCGGGAGAGTCGTCGATCCCGGCCTTATCACGGTCACGTTCGACGAAGAGCCGGAAGAGCTCCACCATCAGGTGAAGAGCTTCATAAAGGCTATCGACACCTACTTGGCAGAAACCAGCAGTTAGGATGCAAAAGTCCATTCAGGTCCGCATCCTTGGTAAGGAGTATCCGCTCCGCGTGCACGAACAGGATGAAGACGCGATGTATGAGGTGGCCCGGACGGTTGACTCGTACATGCAGTTCTTCAAGAAGGACCATCCCCACCAGTCTGACTTGGTGGCTGCCGTCATTGCGGCACTGACTCTGGCCGAGGAGGTGCACACGATGCGAGACACCTCCAACTCGGTGTTGCAGACCATGTACCGTCAGATGCAGCATATGGAGGGCGAGCTCAAGTCCGCCTTAAAGGCCTAAGGCGGAACCCCCTCCGCCCCTTCGGGGTACCTTTCCATGCGACTGTCTGGCATCCGCAGTGGTGCTGGCTGTTTTGAACCGACACTGCACCTAAAGGGAGCTGATCTCCGAGCCTGGACATCAGACCTCAGGCTCTTCCGACATCGGAGGGGTTCCCCCATTGCGGGGCCGAGGAAGACGGATAGGTTCGGGTCAGTGCCCATCATGTATCGATGGGTTCTTTATTCCCGCCACTGCGGATGCGAGGCATGTCGTGTCTCACCACCCTATGGGTGTTCGTGTGAGGATCATCATCGAGGATAATAGTGGACGGTACACTGATTGCCGTCCTGCTGTTGGGGCTTGGGCTTGGCGCTGCTGCGCAGCATTGGCTCCTTAGGCGGAGCAACCGGAAGCGAATAGAAGCTGCCGAGCGAGAGGCAGAGCGTCTGGTATCTGGGGCCCAGGAGTCAGCGCGCCGGTACCGCGACGAATTTGTCCAAGAAGCCAGCGCGGCCTTAGCGGAAGAGCGAGACGCTCTTGAAGCCGAGCGTGATAAGTCCCGGCACCAGCTGCGGCGTATGCGGCAGAGGCTTCAGCGGCGTGAGCACAAGGCCAACAGCAGGACGCAGGGACTGAACAAGCGCGACGCGCTGCTACAAAAGGCTAATGCAGCGCTGAAGCTGTTGCATCGCCAAGCCAAGAAGCTCAACAGCGACGCTAAGTCTCTATCTGTCAGGGCGGCCAAAGTCATGGCCAGCTCCGAGGCAAAGCAGACTGCGCTGGACGAACGGGAGCAGGCCATTGGTAAGAAAGTGGAGGCCATTGAGGCCCTAAAGGTGGATCTGGACCGGGCGATTGGAGAACAGACCCAGCGCCTGGTCGAGATCGGCGGCATGAGCGCCGAGGAGGCGCGCGAGGAGCTGAAGAAGCTTATGGTCGAACGCGCCCAAGAGGAAGGTGCGGTGCTGGTGCACCGAGCGATAGAAGACGCCAAGCGGATGGCGCGGCACAGTGCACGCAAAGTGGTGCTGACGGTTATTCAGCGCACCGCGGGGTCGTTGTCGGTCGAGAACACTGCCAGCATCGTACACCTCGAGTCTGACAAGGTCAAGGGCCGCATCATCGGGCGTGAAGGGCGCAACATACGGGCCTTTGAGACCACAACCGGTGTGGAGGTGATTGTCGATGACACGCCCAACACCGTAGTGCTATCGTGCTTTGATCCACTGCGGCGCGAGATCGCCCGTCGTGCAATGCAGACGCTGGTCAAAGATGGTCGGATCAACCCATCCAACATTGAGCGGAAAGTGAGGGCGGCCACCGAGTCTCTCGAAGAGGATATGGTCGATCAGGGTGAGCGGGCTGTGATCCAACTCAAGATCCGAAACCTGCATCCCGCGATAAAGCGGCTGGTCGGGCACATGCGTTTCAGGACCAGTTACGGCCAGAACCTGTATGCTCATTCGCTGGAAACCGCCCGGATCGCTTCGCTCATCGCCGTGGAGCTGGGTATGGACCACCACCTGGCACGCCGTGCTGGACTGCTGCACGACATAGGTAAGGTGATCACTGACCAGTCAGAGCGGTCACACGCGCTAGTCGGTATGGATCTCTGCAAGCGATATCGGGAGCATCCCGCGGTTTGCAACGCAGTAGGCGCCCACCATGATGAGATTGAGATGACCGCCCTGATTTCACCCATCATCCAAGCGGCCGATGCCATCAGCGCCGCACGGCCCGGTGCCCGGCGGTCCACAATTGAGGAATATATCAGGCGCCTTGAGCAGCTTGAAACGCTGGCCTCGTCGTTTGAAGGCGTAGAGCGCGTGTTTGCGTTCCAGGCTGGCAAAGAGGTGCGCGTCATTGTCGACCATGACAAGATCGGTGACTCGAAGGCTGGCTCCCTTGCGTCCGACATCTCCCAGCTCATCGAAGATGAAATGCGCTATCCGGGCCAGATCAAGGTGACCGTGATCCGCGAGGTGCGCGCCACTTCGTACGCTCGATAACGTTGCTCTATCGACCGTCTCCTAAGACGCGCAGTCGTTCGCTTTTCCTGGTGTCCATACTTGTTCTCTGGCCACTGGCGTGTGCCCGGTAGGATGCTGCAGATCACCATCACTTAGGAAGTGCACATGCACTCACGGCGGAGATGATCATCGTGGATGACCACATCAATGTGCCGTATCGCTTGCGCTCTACCCCGAAGACATCAGCCGCGCCACATACGGAGGCGACTTTGACTATCCACGCGCGATAGCCGGCGAGTTCAACGCGCCGTTCATGTTCATTTATGTTCCCAGCGCACGGCAGGTTGTTCCGGGTTCTGCAGCATCTCTTGCCGACTCGCTTAATGGCATGGTGGTCAGCATAGCCGATGCCGCACTCGACCGGTTCACGTTGGCCACCTCTGCCGTCGAGGTCCGGTTCCACAAGGAACGCGGGTTGGTATCGTTGCCGAGGGGGATAGAGAATGGTGCTCCGATTGAGTCCCTGGCCAACCTGAGCCATTTCTACGACCGCGGCGTCCGATATCTCACGCTGGCGCATGCCAGAGACAATCAGCTGTGCGATTCATCCTACGACAATACGCGCACTTGGTAGAGATTGAGCCCGTTCGGGAAGACAGTCGTGGACGAGATGAATCGGCTGGGCATCATGAGCGATATATCCCATCTGACCGACGAGACCGCTTAGCAGGTGCTTGAACGTTCCCAGGCTCCGGTAACCGCATCGCATTCGTCTGCCCGCCACTTTATGCCCGGGGCTGGAAGCGTAACATGAGCGACGCGCTAATCCAGAAGCTCGCGGCAAATGGCGGTGTGCTGATGATCAGCTTCGGGTCCACCTTTTTGCACAGCGGGTACCCTGCCCGTCAGCAGGAATTCAGGGACTCGGTGGAGGCCGCGTTAGACGTCCAGGGCTTCGAGTGCTATTCCAAAGAAGGCGTCCGCACCTTTGAGCAAGCACGCAAAGCGCATCCCATAGGAACGCTGGAAGAGGTGGTATACCACATAGATCATGCAGTAGCGTTGGCTGGCGCCGACCACTTGGGGCTGGATTCCGACGTTGACGGGGTCACGTCCCTGCAGGATGGCCTGCAGGATGCATCTATGTTCCCGAATCTCGTGGCCGAGCTGCTACGCTGGGGCTATTCGAATGAACAGCCGCGAGGCATCCTGGGCGGCAATGCGCTGCGCGTATGGGAAGCAGTCGAGAAAACCGTGGCCGACCTTGAGGGACTTACTCGGGCGCCGCAGCAATAAGGTCGTGGACGTAGCGGGCGGCCTGATCCTTGTGGATTCGCTTCTGAGTCGAGGTGTCCCGGTCCCGCACCGTGATGGTATCATCTTCCAGGGTCTGTCGGTCGACCGTGAAACATAGCGGCGTCCCGGCTTCATCCATTCGGCGATAACGCCGACCTATGGAGCCGCGCTCATCGTAAAACACATGGTGGGCGCGGCGCATCGATTGTGCTACGGCACGCGCCACCTGCGGCATGTCACCCCTTCTGATAAGCGGAAACACCGCCGCCTTCCATGGCGCGATAGCCGGCGCGAAGCCCATCACTGTCCGAGGCGATCCGCTGGCCTTCTCCTCGCGGTATGCTTCGCAAAGCAGCATCAGGATGGTGCGGTCGAGCCCGGCGGAGGTTTCCACGACGTAGGGGACGTACCTTTGACGGCTCTTGGAGTCAAACACCTGCATCTTCTTGCCAGCAAGTTGCTGGTGCCGGGACAGGTCATAGTCAGTTCGGGAATGGATACCCTCGATCTCCTGCCAGCCTATCGGAAAATGATACTGGATGTCGACCGCGGCATCAGCATAGTGGGCTGGCTTTTCGTGGACATGCCAGCGCAGTTTGGAGGGTGGTACGCCCAGCGCACGATGCCACTGCCAGCGCTTCTGTTTCCACGTCTCAAACCATGTCATCTGGGTGCCGGGTTCGACGAAGAACTGCATCTCCATCTGTTCAAATTCGCGCATTCGGAAGATGAACTGGCGAGCCACTATCTCATTGCGGAAGGCTTTGCCGATCTGGGCGATGCCGAAGGGCATCTTCAGGCGGGCGGTGTCGCGCACGTTAAAGGCATTGACAAAGATGCCTTGGGCGGTTTCTGGGCGCAGGTAGATGCGTGTATCGCTGGAGCTGACCGCGCCGGCATGCGTCTCGAACATCATGTTGAACTGCCGCACCTCGGTCCAGTCACAGGCGCCTGAATCGGGAGCCCGAATCTGTTCGTCCAGGATTATGGCATGCAGCGCTTGGGGCATATCATCCGCGTGAAGTGCCGCGATCAGCTGGGCGTGGACGTGGTCGGCACGCTCTTGGCGACCACGCTTACGCAGCTTTTCGATGTGATTCTCTATGAGTTGGTCCGCTTTGTAGCGCCGGCCGGATGCTTTGTCGTCGATCAGGGGATCGTGAAACGCGTCCACGTGGCCTGAGGCTTTCCACACCTTCGGGTGCATCAGTATGGCCGCATCGATCCCGGCGATATTCTCGTGTTCGTACACCATAGCTCGCCACCACGCTTCGCTCACGTTACGCTTAAGCTCCACCCCTAGTGGGCCGTAGTCGTAGGTAGCACCTAGGCCGCCGTAAATTTCTGACGAAGGGAAGATGAACCCGCGCCGTTTGCAAAGCGAAACGATCGTGTCCAGTGGGCTGCGCATAAGGAAGCTGGTAGCTGATGTAAACGATGGAGGCATGCTGCTGCCCGACGGAACTAGGTCAGCGCACACAAGGCTGGCGCTTAGAGGTGCCTCAGCAGCCAGGTGACCATCTGGTCATTGGTATCGAAGACTTGCATATGGCGTGTGATCGCCTGCATAGCTTCGATGGGGCGGCGGCTGTTTAGCGCTCGAAACAGCCGGTGGTACTTGGGCGTCATGTCGCCCATGAGCAGTTCTTCATTGCGCGTACCGGTCTTGCGCAGGTTGACGGCTGGCCAGACCCGTTTATTGGCCATTTCGCGATCCAGCACAATTTCTGCGTTACCGGTGCCCTTGAATTCTTCAAAGATGACCTCATCCATGCGGCTGCCGGTCTCAATGAGCGCGGTGGCAATGATCGTGAGGGAACCTCCGTCCTCGATGTTGCGCGCGGCACCGAAGAGGCGGCGCGGAATTCTCATGGCGCCAGCATCCAGCCCCCCAGACATGGTGCGCCCGGATCCTTCGCCCCACAGATTGAAGGTACGTCCTAGGCGCGTGAGCGAATCCAGAAGCAGCACCACGTCGCGTTTCATCTCGACAAGGCGTTTGGAGTGCTCCAGTGCCAGTACCGATACGCGCACGTGGTTGATCTCTTCCCGATCGCTTGACGAGGCAAAGATCATCGCGTTGGTGGATCGCTTGAAGTCTGTGACCTCTTCAGGGCGCTCATCCACCAACAGGGCCACTTGCGATACCTCGGGGTGGTTCTGGGTCAAGGAGGCGGCGATCTCCTTCAGGATTACCGTCTTGCCTGTACGCGGGGGTGCAACGATCAGTGCTCGCTGCCCCTTGCCTATTGGGCATGCCATGTCCACCACCCGCATGGTGATGTCGGAGGGACCTTTGACTAGGTTCAGTTTGG
This sequence comes from Rhodothermales bacterium, assembly GCA_958296045.1. Taxonomy (GTDB): domain Bacteria; phylum Bacteroidota; class Rhodothermia; order Rhodothermales; family Bin80; genus CATQHT01. Next base: position 400,991 of record CATQHT010000002.1, on the reverse strand, counting down.
AATCTGGGTAGACGATCTGTCCAGACTCAAACGGACGGGTCTGCGCCCATGCTGCGCGGGAGACGCCCATAATTTTGTGCACCCGATGCACCTGCATGTCGCCTTTGCGTCCAGGGCGCAGCGTCCCTTCCAGGACACAACCGTCCCTGAGGTTCAGTCTGCGGATCAGGGGCGGCGGGCAAAAGGGATCACCGTCTCCTTTAGGCACGTCTGATCGGATTTCCCGGATGAATCCGAACTTCTTGTCCCCTATAAACTCCAGGAGGCCGCGAAACGCGTTGTCCGCCATTCTGTCACCACGCGCTGCTTGTCGTTTTCGCACAATCTGATGCCGGATCCTTACTTCGGGGCGATGAGCCTGTACCCGAAGGCCACGCGGCCGTGCGCCCCTGGGAGCAGCGGTGAGCGATCATCGCCTTCGGATTACTCCTCAAGATACAAGTTGGCAGGGAAATGCGAGGTTGCACTGGCACGCACAGACGAGGTTCTGTGCTGTGGCTAAGTTGTGAGCGCTGCTTTATCCCTACCGTGGACTCGGCGCGGTCCTGATGTGGCCTACGCTTGTGGCTTCCCGCCCAGCGCGAATGCATTGCGTCATTGTAAAGAGCAAAGCCCGCGGTATTCTCCGCGCATGTTGAAAGTCTCCGCTCGAAGGTGCTGCGCGCTCAGGCGGTGTGCCACTCTGCCATGCGCCTAAGGTGGACGCAACGGGGCTCGATTGTGCCGGGCTACTGAGTGTCATATTAGTTTTCTGAGCGCCATTTGTCGTGCGTTGCAGCTATTCTGACCGCCAGCGCGTAACGCTTCTGCTCTGACATTAACGCCGGATCCAGCTGCCCATTCGTCGGCCATTCCGGCAGTGCGGAGGCTGGGGTGCCACCACTGAGGCGTTAAGTAATCAGACTGCCAAGCGAATCGGGACGGATTGCCGTGTGTGGCTATTTCCGGTTCGATCAACGCTGTGGGTGGTAATCTGCCCCCTCTACCCTATCGTGCGATGACGAAGTTGCCACTGAGCTACACTTGGGGTGGCCTTAGGGCAAGTATGGGGACTTAAATACGAACGATGACAGGACCATGGAACTCAGGTGCGCTGTGAGGGTTGGATGCCTTACAAGGTGAAAACGTAGACCGTCGTGTCACTGGGCGTAGCAAGGCCAAGCGAGCCGAGCTTGGCCATTACTGGCGGCAGCTAATGTGCCTGCACAACTAGGTGGTGGGGTATCGCCGAACCCGGTACACGCAGGGAGAGACGCATCCGAGTGACCGTGACCTGTTCTAGTGACTGACGGCATTGGTCAAAGGGACGGGCTATGAGGCCAGCTTCGCTCGTAGGGCGCGGCGGAGTGTGATTCATCGGGTTTGAAGGGGCTACACGCGGGCCTCCAAGACGTGGGGCAGGTTTCCCAGGTTTAGCGCAGACGGCAGCCGGTCTTGCCTGCAGTTTGGAAGTGCGGACGGAACCACTCGGGCAGTGAGCGGCACGCCTTGGCCGTATCGGTGCCCGGCGTACCGGAAGTACTTTAGCCTCACGCCTAGGAACTCCATGGAGAATTCGACGCTGGCTTTGCGGAAGTGGATGGGAAGCTCCGATAGCTTGTCGGTCTCAACGCACAGCAGGATGACTCAAGAGGAGGAGCACCATGAACATAAGGTCACTACCATTCTGGATCCTGATTGCAACGATCTCGGTGAGCTGCGATTCGTCGTCTTCACCGGATTACGATGACCTGACCGGATCCTATTCGGGCGAGTTTCAGTTTACGTTTAGCACTGTGACGGGAAGATTGCCAGCGAACATGACGATTCAGCAGACGGGGGCAGCCTTGACGGGGACATTATCCGTGGTCGACGAAGACGGGGAGGACTTTTCCGTGTCCTTTACCGGCACCGTAGAAGAAGGCCGAAACCCAGACGTAGGGATGGCTTTTCGCATAGAGGAAGACAATTGTGATGTATCTGAGTCCGTAGAGGGTTCTTACACCACAGCGGAGAATAGGCTCTCTGTGTCGAGCACTTGGCAATCGTATGATAACGATTGCAGCACTATCCCTGGAGGGGAGACGGCCGTAACAATCACGGTCACGAAGCAGTGACGATCGAGCAGCTGCAGGACCGCCCGTTTCGACTCGGGTACAAGAATGGGTATCCATTTCGACAAAGTAGTGCAAAAGAGGCTGTGCGTGCTTCTTGGGAGGCAGTGTTGGTCGAGAACAGACAGGTAGGCGTAATGCCTGACAGGTCCGAGCGGCCTAGTGATTAGCGGGCTGCAATACAGCTGTCTGTCTGTGACTGGCTTGGGCGGCCGGTTGCAAGGTGGCAGGAGAGCAGGGACGCCCGAGGCAGGTTGCGTGGGGAGGCATCAAGAGTGACGTACGTCACGTACCCGTCCGCTTACATTGTATCAGCATAGTGCTTCAAGACAGCTTGGAGGTGCTCTGGGAACTGTCTGTGCGATACTCCAGTCGCCAGATCGCATTTCGGAGCCGGGCAGATCCAGTAGCAGCCACGATGCGTCGCCTTTTTTCGCATGCTGCACCTGAATTGTCGTCTGATTCGCCTGCAGATACCCGGTCGATAGCGCCTTCTTCTTAAGAGCATCAGATATTTCGCGAGCGCAGAATACTACTTTGCAGATCCACGCACCGCGAGTGGACTTCATAGAGTCGACGCCAGCCTGCTTAGAGCGCTGCTCCTGGCGATGCAGAGGCAGGTGATCCACATTCTTGTCGACCGGTCGCCGCGGCCGATCGGCTATGATTATCCTCTGCTCTTCGTTGTTCGGATCGATGTTAAATGGGCCGGGACAAACAGCGGCTTGGTTTGAGTTCTAGGTCACATGTGCAAAGTCCCGAGTCCTCGTCACTTCGTGAAGATGTGCTCTTCTGGAGTATCCATCTGTAAGTCCGGCTATTTGAGCGCATTTCAGCTGATCGGTGCCGCGTGGAGGTGGTTTGGCGCCACTAATTTGCGGGCTGCATAATCCGACGAATTCGTGCACCCAATCCGATCCAAGCTGGACACCCGCGCTGGAGGTTGTCCAGCCGCCTTACGATGGTGACGTAAGCTGCCATGCCCTGTGGTTGCTGGGAGTTTGTGGTTAGAATCAAGATGAGTCTTCCGGGTTTTCCGGCATGTGCACGTTAGCCATTTGCTTACGCATCGAGTCGCCGGTCAGCTGGATGCGGTGCGCGTTGTGGACGAGGCGATCCAGGATAGCATCTGCGAGCGTAGGATTTTCCATGGCCTGATGCCAGCGTTCCACCGGGAGCTGGCTGGTAGCAATGGTGGAGCTGACCTGGTGTCGGTCATCCAAGATTTCCAGCAGATCATCTTGCTGCACGTTGGTGAGTCTTTTCAGCCCCCCAATCATCAACAACCAGCACGCTAAGCCGCGACAACGTACGCAGCAGCTTCAGGAGCCGGCCCTCTGCTCGCGCCAGCGCAACGTCTTCGAGCATTCGTTGCAACCGGAAATAGCGCATATCCAACGACGATTGATGAACACATAGACATCATCCGACAACGGATCCCGCTTCATCCCCGAACGAATCAATCCGCACAAGTCGTCAAACCCCTTCCGCAGATCTGCCGGCTCGCGATACACGAAAACGCGATGACAAAGACCCAGCGCTAACATGAGCTGCCACCCTCACCATGAATCAGCGCTGCTAAGAACGCCGACTGCACCAGCGAAAATACACGCAAACAGGCGCCGCCTGGAAACTGTAATGCCATTAGTGCTCCCCCGTCCCGCTGAACAGGGGAAGGAACCTCCACAAACGCATCGCCCACCACCGCAGACGATCATGCCCCATACTTGCGGTACCAGTACATCAGCCAACTACGCGTTATGCCATGCTCCTGGCAAAATGCCTCCGCACGCTGCGTACCACGCAAATGACGCGCGATCACCGGAAACATCACCGCTGGTGTGCCCCTGACTCTCGTTGCCATGCTAAGACCACACGGATTGGTCAATCGAACCTCCTACAAGGTCGGGCAATAATTCTAGCCGTTCAAGATGCAGACTTTCGGACGGAACCGACCCGACCTACGTCCGACAGCACGCCGCCACTGATCGATTTGCGCTGGAACCGGTGGTCGATTAACCCCGGATTCGGTGGTCGCGCGCGTCGGGGAAGTCATTATCGCCCGGCCCCGTTTTCCGAGTAACAGTTCCGCCTCCAGGAGCAATGCGAACTATCGACGCCCTATTACTGCTGGAGCTACATTGTACAGCGCTAATCCAGCATATGAGCCCCAGCAAACGCCGCAAGGCCCATGGCTTGTCCGACCGACATTGAAGCTGCGCTCTGGCAACGAGGCTTTGTCCATGTAGCTGGCATTGATGAAGCGGGACGAGGTGCGCTGGCAGGGCCCGTGGTAGCCGCTGCCGTCATCTTTCCACCCTCGTTGGTGCTTCCTGGCATTGATGACAGCAAGAAGCTACGCCCTGCCCGTCGCGAAACGCTTTACTCCATTATTCGCCATCATGCCACAGCCACGGCGATATGCCAGCGCGATCCCCGACATATCGATGCAACGAACATCCTGCAAGCAACCCTGGAAGCCATGCATGGAGCTGCCTGCGCACTGACGGTGCCTCCCGACTTTGTGCTGGTTGACGGTAATCGCGCTTTTTCACCCAGTCCGTGGCCACTGAAGACCGTTACGCGCGGTGATGCCCGCAGCCAGGTCATAGCTGCCGCGTCAATCATTGCTAAGGTCACGCGCGACAGAATAATGCGCGCGCTACATTTGGAGCATCCCGCGTATGGCTGGCATTCCAATGTGGGGTATCCAACGCGTGCCCACTATACCGCCCTGGCCGCGCATGGCCCGACATTGCATCACCGTCGCACCTTTCGGCTCGCTGCTTCATAGGCACTGATGGCGTCTGCGGCGCGCTGAACGACTTCTGCAACATCACCCATCGCGCAAAGAATGATGTGCGCCTGCTCATACATAGTTCTTCGCGCCTCCAGAAGATTCCGTACCCTGGCCATGAGGGGAGCGGCAGCCAAACGCTGGCCCCGCCGATCGCACAGGAGAGGACGCTCTGCAGGATCGGCGATCAGCCGGCGGTGCAACTCCTCCGGCGTCACCTTCAGATATATCAGCAGGCCATGCCGCAGGATCCAAGCTAAGTTGCTGCTAAAGGTCAATGCTCCGCCACCTAGCGAATAGACGCATCCGGGTTCGGTAGCGCGCAGAACCGCGCTCTCAAGCCTGCGAAACGCCGTTTCGCCTTCCGCTGCAAAGATGTCCGCCACGCTGCGCCGCGCGCGAGCTGCCACCTCCTCATCCAGATCCGCATACCCAAGGTTCAGCGCCTGGGCCAAGGGTGGCCCGAGCGTACTCTTGCCGCTGCCCATAAAGCCAGCCAGGATTATGCGCCGGCTTCGGCTGCAGAGCGCGTCTGGCACAGTGCTATAGCCGCCGCATGAATACGAGGCCGACAGAGAAGGCAGCGAAATCGCTGGTCTTCATGAAGCCGTGCACCTCCTCGCTGCCATCGCGGCGAAGGTTGGGCACATGGGTCCGCAGCGGGTCCCACTGCAACTCGTCGCTATCGAGCTCGAAGTACTTCACGTAGCGAATGACTAAGCCACTCCTCAAGTGCCGTGTCCAGTGCCGGTCCAGACCAACCATAAACTGGATGGCCGGCGCCGTTGACGTCAGCGTGGCACTGCCATCGCTCAGCGTACCCGCCAAGTTGTTGCGGATCTCTTCGGCGTTGGGCTGGTCGGATCCTGTCGCGATCTTGTCTGGATCCCTGTTGCGGACCCAGAGGCTGGAATAGGTAGCACGCATGTCTGCGATGCCAGCGCCAGCACCGCCGTAAAACGCCCATCCGGCACTCCCTATCGGGCGGTCCACATAGACATTTAGGAATCCTCCGATTGCGTTAAAGGTGCCAAGGCGCTCCCGAGCGATGAATATCTCATCATTCAGCTTCTCCAGATTAACGCCCGTGGCCGACCCCACCGGCACAGCGTCGTCATACGACGCCGACCAAGAGGTAGCCTGGATTTCCAGACGCATCCACGGCATAACGTAGTATCCGAGAGAGACGCTGCCTATGGCGCCGGTAGCTCCAGAAAACGCGGCTTTCCACCCGTCGCCTGAACCCCGGGTCGGGTCTGTACAGCCGGGCACACTGGCATAAAGCGGGTTAATGAACTCATCGCAAAGGCTTGAGCGGTCGTTGCTGACGCCGTCCATCGTGACACCAGGAGCGAGGCCGGTCCCTAATTCCCCACCGACGTACCAGCTACTTTGAGCAAGAGCACTAGTCGAAAAAGCCCAGCCCACAATCAGCAGGCCTGATAACAAAGCTGACTTATACAAGGTCATTGTCTTATGTCTTGTCGTATGAAGGTGAGAACCTACCGATCACCTGCAATATAACCCATACGCCGCAAGGCGACTGTGCTCTCGTACGTGTACCCAGCGATTCTAAATTTGGACCGTTCAGTGGGGGAACGGGTCTTGTTTTGCGGTAGGCTACGCGCACGCGGGCTGTGAGGTAGACGGTTGGTGGACGGAAACGGGCAATGAGAAGCTACAATTGAGGCGCCACCAATCCACCCCAGACATACGACGGCCTTCCAGGCCTCTGGAATTCCCGGTTATCCTGTTTACGACATACAATCTTTCAGGCTCTCACAGCGGAAGGCGCCAGCAGGGGAGGAGGACGGAACAACATGCTTTCCCAGAGCCTTCGCCAGTTGGGAATTGGGTAGCGTATCGTACGTGCCCGCAACGCCTCAAAGAAATCGCGGCGCACCTGGTAGGATGCTCGGCATTGCTTCCACAACCCTTTTACTTGGTCGAGCGTCGTATGCACGGCAAATGCCAACAGGTTGAGGGTGGCTAACAGGTTTGCCAGCCCATTTTTGCCATGCCCGAAATTGTGTTTGAAGTTCTGTCCGTGTCGTGCGATGCGCTTGAAGCACTCGTTCTCGATCTTCCAGCGCGCCCGCCCACAACGAGCAACCTCATCGCGGTAGCCCCAGGGTTTCCCCTGGGGCCCCGCACAGATCCGTGCGTGCGCGGTGACGCACACGGCTCCTCCCGCAGGTCGCGCTGTCGCGCATGACGTTAGGAAGTGGGGATACCCACCTCCAGCCGTAAGCGGTACACCTGCGCCCCGACTGTGGCTCTGAGTCCACAGCCATTGGACAAGATTCACGAAATCCGGCCCAGAGTCCGGCATGAATCCAGCTTCCCGCTTTCCCCTTGGGTGCGACCCTTGGCTCCACCGGCTCCGCCCCGTGGTCATCCACGCGTTGTTCGCTGGCTTCGTAGCTACTATGGTCACATCTGACTTCTCTCCACCGTACATCCTCCGATCAGCATTTAGCCTACGCTTTGGCGACCCTCCCCGAAGGGATGGGTAATGGAGAGACCTCCCAGGTCCCGATGCAGTACGTACGTGCGTGCCTGGGTTCTTGGACACCGCGGGACCCTCCTCCGCCTCACCATTAACGGCAAAGAAGGTGTTGCCTTCGACCAAGCAGAAAGCCTCGGCATCCCGGACTATAACATTTTCGGTGCTCATTAGCCCTGCCCACCCGCACCTCTACCGACGCTTCGCTGGCACCCTCGCGGGTACCAACGCACGGCTCGAGGAGATGCGTGGATGGTTAATCCTTCACATCGGGAGACTTTCACTCCCTGTACTGGCACCAGTTAGCCTGGCGCACCTGCACATTGTGCTTCGTTACCGTCAGGCTGGTGAAAAGCGTCGTGTAGAAGGTCTCTGCTTGTAGGTGCCCTGCTTTTGGCGTACCCGCACGGTCTTTTCCACCCATGTGCCGTGTACGGCATCGTCCGTGTTCCGAATCGGCAGATCGGTCATCCAGCGATAGCAGTGCTCTTCGTAGCGACGTGTCTTCTTGTTCTGCACCCGGATCCAATCGGTGCTCTGGATATAGCGCTCGTGTAAAAACTTGAATAGCGTGGCGACTTGGGTTTGACCACAAACAGGAAATCGGCGCCCGCATGGAGCACCTGTTGGCAAAAGGGGTGTGTAGCATATAGGGCATCTCCCAGATATACCGGACGATAGCGAGCCATGCGAGCTCCCCACTTCGTTAACCACCGCTTAGCGGCATTGATCTCGCAACCCTGCTTGCGACGCCGCACCGAGTGCTGGTCGCCAGGATCATCCTGTGTGCAGACAAACTCTGGCATCAAAGGTACCACACGGTTGTGCCCTGGCGCCACCACAACCGCCGCCACCATGGTATGGAAGAACGAGGGACGCTTGTCTTTGCCTGTGCGACGCGAGGAGCATTGCTGACAATGGATTGTCCGAGAGGAATGAAACTCGATGCCATCATGCGCCACGAGGATGCGATCCCTCAGACGTACAAATGGCGAAAAGTCTCCCTTGGAACGAAGCGTATCCAGCAGGTGCAGAAACAGGAGCTGAAATGAATCTGGCACCAGGCGGTCCAGCAGGTTGCGGATCTGCCCGTCAGAGGGAATGCCTTGCATGCCAAACAGCGTCTGGCAGTTGGAACGGCCCACGTCGTCCTGCATCCTCCGCTGAAAAGCAAGAAAAGAGGGCGATTGCAGAAAGAAGCAGGCAAATGCGCTCAACACGGCATCGGCCAGCGTGTAGCGCAGATTGGGCCCCTAACGGTTATCCTCAAATGTACCGGCGGCCGATCGGATGCGTTTCAGCACATCGCGCAGCAGCTTGCTTGGTTTCATGGGTGTACCTCAGAGTGAAAGACGAGAGCACCCTATAGCAGGGCATCGCAGGACCGGTATTGTCACTCCATACACCCATCATACACATATCGTCTGCTAACCAAGTATCCCCGTAGCCTCTACATGCATCTAAATTAGAATCGCTGACGCGTACCACGCTGCCGGATGCCTGCATGTTGCGCCAGAGGTAAGCTGGGCATTACGGATCAAGCCCCTTCGCAGGTCCGTACCCGCAGAGCAGGCGGGAAGCATGACCGCCCAGGCCAATATTTGATTTAAGACGCGCTGCCAGGGCATGATTGTTGCGTCTTCGTGGGAGTATATTGGGTCTGTGCTTTTCGGGGGCTTACCGGGCCTGTTCGTACGATGAACCGAACGGCACCAGAACACCACCGTGAAGTATCGGATCCTGATCGAATACGATGGCAGCGGGTTTTGCGGATGGCAGCGCCAGCAGGGGCAGCCATCTGTTCAGGAAACGCTGGAGCGCGCATTGGCTGTCGCACTGCGTGCGCCCGTACAGGTGATTGGCGCTGGGCGCACCGACAGCGGCGTGCACGCGCGCGGCCAAGTGGCCCACTTTGCCGCGCCAGACCTGTTGGATGTGCGCCGCGTGCTGAAGTCCGTAAACGCCCTTACACCGCCGTCTGTGGCGGTACTGGCACTCGCCCCTGCGCACGATGACTTTCATGCTCGTTTTGATGCGATCCGCCGGCGTTATCACTACCACGTCAGCTGCCAGCCCGTAGCATTGGCGCGACGGTTCCGCTATAGGCTCCCATTTGCGATCGATTTCTGCGTGATGAACACGGCGGCCGCATACCTTGTCCGTAAGCAACATTTTGGGGCTTTTTGCCTACATCGTTCTGCAATGCAGAACAAGGTGTGTGACGTGACGCGTGCTACGTGGGTGCGTGAGGACAGACCTTCTTTGTGGCGATTTGAGGTGGAGGCTGACAGGTTTCTTCACGGAATGGTGCGGGCCATGGTCGGAACGCTTCTGGAGGTGGGCCGTGGGCGTCGCGCGCCAACGGATGTGGTGCGTGTTCTTGATTCACGCGACCGGCGACAGGCAGGCCCGGCAGCGCCTGCGCACGGACTCGTGTTGGAGTCCGTGCATTATCGGGAGATCAAGAAAACATATTGATGATAACATGTCACTTATGTGTTGAACGATCGTAAACTGCTTGGTAATGCAATGTCGCAGACCATTCACTCAACTGCGTTAAGCCGGATCAGACATGCTTAGCATTGACAAATGCTGGTACCTTTTGCGCCGGCTTCGCAGCCATATGGTAGCGTTCTGCCAGGAGCGGTGCGACCTAATGTAGGAGCATGCAGGTAACAGTGACTTGTGCGCATGGTTGGCGACGGTGCCCAGGGGATACGCGCATTGCGCCTGCTTTGCGCCGTGGCCTACAAGTGCCGTGGCCAAGCGTGCGTCGAATAGGCATTGTCCTCGGACGGGAAGCCGGGTCGGGGATCGACATTGCGCTGGTGAGGTAAACAGGCGAAAACTGTTAAACGTCAAGCCTAGGCACATGTGGGGTCGTTCAATCGATGATATCGTTAACGGCGTGGATGAGCGCTGTCTGCAGAAACCGCATGACGTCAGAGACAGCAGTGCCATCTCGGCAGCGAATACGCGGACCAAGCCTATTCCGCTAGGCAACGGTGTCGCGACAGGCGCAGGGATTGAGCAGCGAACCACAACGTGCCCAGGGACTCTATCGGAATGTGATCCTGCCCTGAAACCATCCTGCCCGATGCCCATCGTCATGCAGCACTCGACAATCAGTCTGTCGCAAGTAGAACATCCACTTCTGACCCGGGGTACCAGATAATGTGTCATTCGCCTGGTCAGATGGTGCGCATTCCGGCGCTAGCTTTGCTTATTGTGTTGGCTGCCTGCGAGCGCCCGTTTGTCGAGGTGGGACAGCCGAATGTGGTGATTGTGGCTCCAGATCTCTCTCTTGTACAACTGGAGTCGCTAGTCGAGCTTAAGGTACGCGCGGCCTCATTCCGCTCGATTGATGCTGTTGCTGTCAATGGCACCGCCATGCAGTATTTCAGCAACGAGCGGGTCTGGGCGCTGTCTATCAACCTGCGGCGCGGTGTGAATGAGCTGATATTTGATACTTCCGACATTGAGGGTATCTCGACCGCGGATACGGCTTATGCGCTGTTTCTGCCTGTCCAGCATGTGGCCAACAGCCCCGCGTTACCTTCCCCCCGCGGTGGCCACACAACCACCAGGCTTTTTAACAATGATATCGTGGTGATTGGCGGGGTCTCGCATGTTGACGGGCCCGCGCACTCCACGTTGTTTTTCATTCCACATCTAGGGAGCATCTTTTCGGGTTCAACTGCCGAGCTTTCTCATGCAAGGACCGGCCATACGGCGACGCTGATGTCCGATGGGCGTGTCCTGGTTGTCGGGGGCAGCCGTTCGGGGAGCGTGGTCAGTGTTGCGGATCTGGTGGAGACGCCAGAGGCGTATGATCCCGCGACACAGACATTTCAGGATTGGGTGGTCGTTGGGCAGCCTATTCGCCGCACCCACCATGTTGCGGTCTTTCGGCGAACGGGTGATGGCGAGTTTCTGGATTTGCACGGAGGGCTTGGCGACACCCGTTACGGCAACGATCCCTTCCTGGGAATACGTCCAGATCTCCGATCATTCCGCATCGGGAACGACACACTGTGGGCCGAGAACTCATTGGCCACAGCGCCCTACCTTGGCGATGCGATTTATGGCCACACGCTCAATCGCATCCAGATAGGACCCTACTACGTGTTTGGTGCCCGTTTTGAGTCGAACTTTGAGCAGGAGACCAGCTTCAGCTTCGAGTTTACCCCACAGGGGGCGCGTATCGGCGATGCCTCTCCCCTACATATCCCCCGCACGCATCATGCGGCCGCACCTGTGCTGAACAACCTCCTTGTGCTCACTGGAGGGCGCCAACATTCCACTGCTGACATTGTGATGGACACCGAGCTGTATTCGCAGAGGTCCGGTGCTTCCTATCGTCTTGCGCGCCGGGCTCCAATATTGTCCAGGTTTGGCCATACCGCCACAACGGTAGGAACGAGTCAGGTGCTGATCTTGGGCGGATTCGGGCCCGACGGAACCGCGCGGGCGGCTTCTGAGTTTTTCGTTGTGTTGCCAGAAAATCCTTCATACTGAGACCCCCATGAACCTCGGACCAATCCTTCGCGCCCTCGTAGTCGCGATCGTCTTGGTGATGGCTGTCTGGGTTCTGGCAATGCTCCTGCCGGTGTTCGGGTTTCTGCTGAAGATCGCCGTCTTTGTGCTGGTGGCATTGCTGGCGGTGGCAATCATTCTTAGGCTGATGGCGATGTTCCAGAGGCGCAACCGGTATTGACACTTTCGTCCCTACTGGCGCCGGACCGTCGCTGGATGGACGCGGCGTTGCGTCAGGCCGAACGCGCGCTGGGATGCCAGGAGGTCCCGGTGGGAGCTGTGGTCACCCGTGGGGGGCAGATTATCGGCCGTGGGCACAATCAGGTGGAGATGCTGTCGGACCCCACGGCCCACGCGGAGATGATCGCGATCACCGCCGCGTGCGAAACGCTTCAGGTTAAGTCTCTTACGGGCTGCTGTCTATATGTGACTCTGGAGCCCTGTCCCATGTGCGCGGGCGCCATTGTTCTAGCCCGCTTGGACCGCCTCGTCTTTGGAGCCTTAGACGAGAAGTCTGGCAGCGCATCCACGTTGTACAACATCGTCCAGGACGCCCGCCTGAATCATCGGGTCGAGGTCGTATCGGGATTAGAGGCTGTGCGCTCTGCTCAATTGTTGCAAGCCTTTTTCAGCCGCAGGCGCGACGCATAAGCGCTGACCGCCGTACGCCTGATTTGGAGGCAGGCGTACATGCACCAACCCGCCGAGCCCACCGCTGACGAAGCGGCCCCATATTCCTCGCTACGCCCTTAGAGTCTCGCGACGACCATGATTCATGGCGCTGGTTGTGAGGTAGCCGTAGTCGGCAGTGCCGCTAACCGTTCCATTCACGCAGCCGGGCAGCGCCTTGTTGTTGGGAAGTGTTCTGCCGAATACACGATGCAAATGAAGAATCATCGCGGTAGCCCCAGGGTTTCCCTTGGGCCCCGCAAAGATCCGTGCGTGCGCGTTAACGCACACGGCTGCTCCCGCAGGTAGCTGGTCTCAATTCTAGTTGTCGCTGGACAAACCGGAATACTTCTTTCTGCTCACGTCCATGTTAATGGAATACTGCGATGCCGAGCGCCTAGCTGCACTCTACCGGATGTGAGGCAAAGCGGAAGGACACTAGGCAGAGATCAAATACGTTTCCTGTAAGCAGTCCTCGGCGGCGCGCACCGACATCTTCGCAACGCTGTTCAACCAATCACCTGGAGACGAGAACGACGACAATACGTAAGAGGGCAAGGAGGCCACCAAGACGGTGCGCCCACAGGTCATACTCCTGCCTTCCAGGCATTCCCCCAACGGCCGCCCACGACTTCCAACTAGTGAATAAGGTGGGGATATGCGCGCGAAGGACATTGGGCAATTTCGCAGCGCACCGCCCGGAAGCTCGGGACTACACCCGTGTCGAAGCCCTCTTCGCCGTCCGTCTGGCGACGATCTCGCTTGAGGTCGTAGCGGGCCTGCTGCGGTGACCAGAGGACCGGGCTTTACATCCTGCATCGGTAAGGACACGATGGTAGGAGAGGTGATATGTCCTATCTTTCCCCGCGATCGAGTTCCCCAGCTCCTCCACAGCGACCTAGAGTGAGGACGACGACCGACATGACCACCAAGCAGACCGATGGGAGTGCCACCACCGGATACGAGGCCGAGCTGTGGGCGATGGCCGACGCGCTCCGAGGCTCGTTGGATACTGCCGAGTACAAGCACGTCGTGCTCGGGCTCGTCTTCCTGAAGTACATCTCGGATGCGTTCGAGGAACGCCGCACGGAGGTGCTGGCCGACTGGGGTGAAGAGGCTGCGGAGGACCGCGACGTGTACATCGCAGAAAACATCTTCTGGGTACCAGCGGAGGCCCGTTGGGCGCACCTGGAGGCCGAAGCGCGGCAGCCGACCATCGGTCAGACCGTGAACCGGGCCATGGCGGCCATCGAGCGGGACAACCCAGCACTGAAGGAGGTGCTGCCAAAGGACTTCGCACGGCCCGCGCTGGACAAGCAGCGCTTGGGCCAATTGATCGACATGGTGGGAAACATCCGCGTCGGGGGCGCCGAAGCTCGCTCCAAGGATGTGCTCGGACGCGTGTACGAGTACTTCCTCTCGCAGTTCGCGAGCGGCGAGGGAAAGAGGGGCGGCGAGTTCTACACCCCGCACAGCGTCGTCAGGCTGCTCGTCGAAATGCTGGAACCCTATCGGGGGCGGATCTACGATCCCTGCTGCGGCTCTTCTGGCATGTTCGTGCAGTTGGTCGAGTTCATTCGTGCCCACGCCACCGGCAGCGCAAACGGCAGCAACGCGCGCGGCGCCATCTCGATCTACGGGCAGGAGTCGAACTACACGACATGGAGGCTCGCCAAGATGAACTTAGCAATCCGCGGGATCGGGGGCCAGATCGCCCACGGGGACGCCTTCCATAACGACCGCCATCCAGACCTGAAAGCGGACTTCATCCTAGCCAATCCCCCGTTCAACGTTTCGGACTGGGGCGGCGAGCAGCTGGCTGAGGACAAGCGCTGGCGTTTCGGCGCGCCGCCGAAGAGCAACGCCAACTTCGCCTGGGTGCAACACATGGTTCACCACCTCGCGCCGAAGGGCGTTGCGGGGTTTGTGCTGGCCAACGGGGCGATGTCGTCGAGCCAGTCTGGCGAGGGCGAGATTCGGAAAAACTTGATCGAGGCGGAACTCGTGGACTGCATGGTCGCGCTGCCGGGCCAGCTTTTCTACTCGACCCAGATTCCGGCTTGTCTGTGGTTCCTAGGGCGTGAGCGTCAGCGACGCGGAGAGGTTCTTTTCATCGACGCGAGGAAGCTCGGCCGCATGGTGAACCGGACGCACCGCGAACTCACCGACCAAGATATCGCGCGGATCGCGGACACCTACCACTCTTGGCGAGCCACTGAGGAGGGGAACGGCTACGCCGATGTTCCCGGCTTCTGCAAGAGCGCCTCGATGGACGAGGTCCGCAAGCACGGCCACGTGCTCACGCCGGGCCGATACGTCGGGGTGGGGCCGCAGGCGGAAGACGGCGAGCCGTTCGAGCACAAAATGAAACGGCTGGTCTTGGAGCTTCGTGAACAGCAGTCCGAAGGGGTTCGGCTCGATGCCGCGATCACCGAGAACCTGAAGGTGCTAGGGTTTCCGGTGGGGACTCGAACGAACGTCACGGGACAGCGATGATCCAGTACGACAGCCTCCGCAAATCGCTCAATGCCCTTGCCGCAGTTTCCGCCGTGAGCGGAAACGATGAGCGAATGGGGCAGTTGGCTGACATTGAGCGAGTCGCGATCCGTGCCGGGGTCGTCCAGCACTTCGAGATCACCTATGAACTCTGCTGGAAACTCATCGCCCGCTGGCTGAACGCGAACATTAGTCCAGGCATCGCGGATGGCGTGACAAGGCGTCAGCTCTTCCGCCTCGCCGCCGAGAAGCGCCTGATCAACGATGTCGGGAGGTGGATGGGGCACCATGAGGGGCGGAACGCGACTTCCCACATTTGTGACTTCGACAAGGCCAAAGCGGTGTACCGGGGCACGGTGGATTTCGTGCACGACGCCCGTGCGCTTCTCCGTGCGTTGGAGACCCGAAATGATTGACCTGAGCCCCCACTGGCTCGCCACGGTGAAGGCTATTCTCGCCCAGCATGTGCCGGGATGTGAGGTCCGTGCGTTTGGCTCGCGGGCCACTTGGACAGCGCGGGATCACTCCGATCTGGACATCGCAGTTGTAGGCCACGGACGACTGAATCCGCGCTTGATCGCAGCGTTAAAGGAAGCGTTTGAGGATTCGGACTTGCCGATGCGGGTAGATGTGCTGGATTGGCATGAGGTGTCGGATGGCTTTCGTGAGGAGATCGAACGGCAACCGGTAGTGTTGGTGCAGGACCGCAGGGAACCCGACTTGAATTGGCGTAGTAGTCCGTTGGGGAGCCTCGTCTCCATTCACAAGGAGCAAATCACACCGTCCTCCTTTCCCGACCGACTTTTTGCTCTTCATTCAATTTCCGCCTTCGATGATGGGCAGTCCCCAGTTCTAGAGTCCGGTTCGGTGATCCAGAGCAACAAATTCACCGTCCCGTCCGATGCGGTCCTCGTATCCCGGCTCAACCCGAGATTCCCTCGCGTGTGGGCTCCCGATGTCTACGACGATTTGCCTGCGATCTGCTCCACCGAGTTTCTGGTCCTGCGTCCCGTATCAATTGATCGCCGCTTCCTTCATTATCTGTGCTTGTCGCCCAGTTTTCGGACCCCACTCTTGGAACGGGTTACTGGCACGTCGGACAGCCACCACCGAGTTGCGCCCATATCCGCGCTTGAGATTGAGGTTGCCGTGCCGACCGTCTCTGAGCAACGCGCCGTCGCCCACGTCTTGGGCACTTTGGACGACAAGATCGAGTTGAACCAGCGGATGAATGAGACGCTGGAGGCAATAGCGCGGGCGCTGTTCAAGTCCTGGTTCGTCGATTTCGATCCGGTCCGAGCCAAGATGGAGGGCCGGGACACGGGCTTGCCGCCAGACCTCGCCGACCTGTTCCCCGACCGGCTCGTGGATTCCGAGACAGGGGAGATTCCAGAGGGGTGGGAGGTAAAGCCGCGGAGAGACTGCGTGAAACTAGCGATGGGGCAGTCGCCCCCGGGTAGTACCTACAACCACCATGGAGATGGCTTGCCTTTCTTCCAAGGCCGGTCGGAGTTCGGCTTTCGCTACCCTGAGAAACAGAGATTCTGTTCCGCGCCGACTCGCGTTGCGAATCCAGAGGATACGCTACTCAGCGTCTGGGCTCCCGTAGGGGACATCAACGTGATATGGAACCGGTGTTGTGTCGGACGAGGCGTGGCGGCACTGAGACACAAGTCGGGCTCAAGCTCATTCACTTACCATTCGGCTTGGGCCTTGCAGAGAGAGTTGAGGGAATACGAACACACGGGAACCGTGTTCGGCGCGATCAACAAGGAGCAGTTGCAAGCCCTGAAGGTTACCGAGCCCGCTCGCCGCATCGCCGAAGCGTTTGATGCCATGTCTGTGAGTCTTGACGCGCGCATCCGGTTGGTCGTTGCGGAATCCCAGACGTTGGCTGCCCTCCGTGACACCCTCCTCCCCAAGCTGATTTCGGGCGAGATCCGCGTACCCGATGCCGAGCGAGCATTGGAATCCGCGACATGACACCCACCTCTTCGTTCACCGAGTCGGAGGTCGAAGGCGCCGCGCTCGAATGGCTTGAAGGCCTCGGGTGAAGGGTAGCCCATGGGTTCGACATCGCCATCCAAGGGCCGCCCACGAATTCCAACTAGTGAATAAGGTGGGCAAAGAACGCGGATGAGCAACAGATAAGCAGCATTTTTCTCCAATTGCGATATAGCGTTAATGGAGTTGGATCACATTGGTACCCTCGCGATGATGACCTGGAAACAAGCCAGAAACGACCAAGAATCCGCATCACCCCAAATCGTTTCCCGGTGGTTACAACATCGTACCCATTCAATTAAGGGAAGAGCCACTACGGCTCTTCCGTATCCTCGGAGAGTGTGGTGGCCTTCCTGGGCATGAGATAGCGCAGCCGGTGCAGGCGATAGGGAGCGCCGCAGAGCTCGGCAATTCGACGGACATCCTTGTCTGGGCGTGTGTCCTGAAGGTTAACAATCTGGTACCCCTAGTCATCTGTCAGGGTCGTGGTCACGCGTAGCCATGTACTGAGCAAGTCGCGAATCCGGGGCCAGCTGTGGTTGATGCCTTGGGCTTTCAGTCGGATCAGAATCAGATGGAAGGCATAGTAGGTGTAGGCTGCGATGTGGGTGTGTGGCGATGCGATCGTCTTTGAAATGGTAGATCGGTCTGAGGTAGAATTCGGTCTTGAGGCTGCTAAGGTATCTTTTGTGTCGGTCAGTCGCTAGTACGTGGGTCGATTGCATATTCCGACCGATCCAAGTACTCCTTACCGTGGGTGCGTACCAGCGCCATCCCTCGCTGTTGCAGGTTGTTGGTAGCAGACACAAGAGTGCTGTAGCCACGCACGCTGGAGGTGGGCTTAGACTCCCGCTTATAAGCTTCCGCATTGCGGAATCCAAGCTTGAGCATCACATTCAAGTTTAAGAGGCGTCCAAGGCCTCGAACTTCTTGTAAGAGTAGAAGCTGTTGCCTATGCCGCAGGACGAAAACGAGGTAGCAGCTTCTTTACTTTGCCCACAGAATCCATGAGCATAGCCTTGTCGCATCCGTCAAGCTGCACGCGGTGTATCAAGATGACTTAATGCTAACCCTCGAGCGCGCAAACCGGACGCCGAGGTCCGCTAATAAGCCAGCATGTCCCTTCCTGACCCGCTCTGTGCCCTGGAACTTAGCTGAATGGCTTAAGCCCTATCGCGTTGCCGCATCCTGGAGGAAATTCAGGCTCCCGTGACTGGCCATACCTGACAACGCACCGCCCTCCCGCAGGGCCATATCCTCCGCTAAAAAGCGCTAAGCACTGACCGCCGCGCCTCTGTTGACGACCAGCCTAAACGAGCGGGAGCAGACTACCTTCCGAATATGTCTCGGACCGTCTACAGGCGCAGCTGACGGGTGCAGCACTCTCATCCTTTCACGACGCGGCAACCACCGTTGCGCGCGAAACCCATTGGAGCCGCAATATGTTTTAGCGAACTTACTTTGCCTCATGGATAGATGGCGGATGTGGTGATCATTGGCGCAGGACCGGTCGGCCTGACGTGTGGCATAGAGACCCTGCGCAGCGGCATGGATGCGGTAATTGTCGAGAAAGGAGCGCTGGCGAACTCCATCGTCGGCTATCCGCTCCATATGGAGTTCTTTTCCACGCCTGAGCTTCTGGAGATTGGCGGCTATCCGTTCCCGACGCTGCGGTACAAGCCGACACGCGGCGAAGCTCTAGAGTATTACCGCCGCGTAGCAGTGCAGGAAAACCTGAGCATCCGAACCTATGAGCGAGTGCACCAAGTGGAAGGGACCGACGGTGCCTTCTGTGTCCGAACATCCAAGGGGAGCATAGCATGCGCCAAGGTGGTGGTCGCAACGGGGTTTTTTGACGTTCCCAACCTGCTGAACGTGCCAGGTGAAGACCTGTCAAAGGTGACCCACTACTACAGGGAGCCGTATCCGTACACGCGACAGCGGATGGCCGTGATAGGCGGCAAGAATTCGGCAGCCAAAGCAGCGCTCGAGTGCTACCGCCACGGAGCGAACGTGACGCTGATCCACCGCGGAGCCGCGCTCTCCGACCGCATCAAGTACTGGATTAAGCCGGACCTCGACAACCGGATCAAGGAGGGCAGCATACGGTTGCTGCTGAACACCGCAGTCACGGCCGTCGAACCGCGCCGGCTGCTGCTGCACGGCCCCGACGGACCTGCAACGCTGGACAATGACTTCGTGCTCGCCATGACGGGATATAGACCCGACTACGCATTCCTTAAAGCGCTGGGTATTGCCACCCGCAATGATGTCTACCGCACGCCCGTATACGATGAAGCGTCATTTGAGACTAATCGCGCTGGCATGTACCTAGCGGGCACCGTATGCGGTGGGCTCAAGACCAGCCGGTGGTTCATTGAGAATGGTCGCTTCCATGCCGCACAGATTGTTAAGCATATAGAAACCGGTAAGGTGACCCCGCTGCGACTGGCAGAGCGCTACTGGAAAACGCTGGAGTAACCGGCCAATGCGCCGGTTCTGAGCATCGCGGCCACCGACATGTCCCAGCCCACTACGTGGCCTGGGACGCATTCTGTGCTCAACGGTCTTTTGTCGTGCGCAATGTGTGGCACGACCTAGTGCGTACTAGTCCCCGAAAAGGCTCAAACCACCATGTGGGCCAAAGGCATCCAGGGAGCGAGCGGGATCTTGTGCCGAACAGCCTTTGCTCCCCCGTCCTCATCGCTCGAATCCTTCGCGGGTAGCCTGATACCGCCACGGCGCACGCCAAGCGAGGCGCGCCATCAAAGCGCTGCCGCAAGACAGGCCGCTGCCATACCCACTGGCGCCGTCTGTGCTCGTCGCGTTGCACCAGTGATCTGCTGCAAACCGCAGCCCTGCTACCGAAGATTGGCCAACAGACGGCGGTACTGCAGGTTGGTGGGATTCAGCGCTATCAAGCGCTGCACCAGGGGCCGCGCTTCCTCATGGCGATTCGTATTGAAGTACAAGGAAGCCAGATTGGCCAACGCCGCCTCAAGATCGGGATTGAGCGCCAACGCCACGTGCAAGTCCGCCTCCGCCTGAATGAAATCCTCCAGCGCCAAATGGACATACCCGCGGTCACTGTACGCATCGGCATACCTGTCGTTGGCTTCAAGCACGGCAGTTAGGACCGCCAGCGCCTCTGCTAAACGCCCAACAACTACATATGCGGATGCAAGGCGCCGACTGAATTGCAGAGTCGCGGGCGCAAGCGCATGGGCCCGCTCCAGGTACGGCAGCCCAGCGGCCCCACTGGCCATCTCCAGATAAGCATCACCGATACGGAAGGCCGTCCACGCGTCCTTAGGCATTGCTATGTTGCGGGCGGTAAGAAGCAACGCCTGATAGTCCCGGGCAAGGTAGTGCATCCGGATCAGCGGCGCAGCCACCGCCTCCAGCGACGTCCTTTCCTCGGCAGCACGTAGATATACGGCGGCGGAATCCAAGAATCCCGGGTGATTGGTCACCTCTTCGAAGTACGTTAGATACCCCTGAGCGATCTCCTTTGGCGACGGATCAGGATCGATGAGGCTGGCCATTCGCACGAAACGGGTACGAGCCCGCTCACTGCCATCGGCCAAGACAGATGTTATGACCGAGTCAGGACGACGAATGAAGTGATCGGTGATCGTGACATGGGGGATGTCTGCGGCCCCGGAAACCGGCATGTGACAGCTCACGCAGCCGTCCTCTACAGGCTCAAGATGCCGCTCTGCCACTTCTGCCGGTGCATGGCAACTTTGGCACGCCACATCATAGCGTCCCTTATCAAACGTCTCAATAGGGACATGCGGGTCGTGACAGGTGATGCAGGTGAGGGGCTGCTCCGGTGGTGACTCTCTAAAGCATACACTCTGCGTTAGCCGGTCCCCATGGGATGCCATCACAAACTGGTGCAAACTGTCCGCAAAGCGGGGCCAGAACACGTTTTCGACGGATGCCAGCGGCATGCCCGGTCGAAAATCCGCAAACGTCATGCCTTTCTTGGGCACAGCCGCGCCCTGCACGTGGCACCCCTGGCAAATGCTGAACTGTAGCTCGACCGGCAGCTTTGCCGGATTCACGATGGTATAGTCGATCTCTTCGGAGACATCAACGACACGACCGCTCCGCATCGCATCGACATGTACGGAGCCTGGACCGTGACAACGCTCGCAGTTGATGCCGTGCGGTACCGCATCGTACTTGTTATAGGAGCCTTTCACGATTTCTGGCATCCCATTGTGACATGTGATGCATTTAGTCCTTATAGGCCGATCAAACCGCATGTTGTTTCTTGGACCTTTAAACCCTGGCGCCAGGTCCCATCGGCTCTCCTGCACATACCACGTGAGCGGCATCTGGTACAGGTAACCTCCTACATCCATGATGTGGGAATTGGTGTGGTGCCCAGACCCAACGATGTAGTCTACACGCTCGATGCGGCGGTGAATGGTGTCACCGTCAGCCAACCGATACTCTATTATGAAGAGCGAGTCTCCGCGTGCGAGCGCCTGGTAGTACAGGTCCAGGTGCGGGTCGTAGACGGGTAACGCATTGTCAAAGTCCGCTGCGCTGTTGGCTCGCGTCGCCGGCTCCCAGGATCGTCCCATCTGGGACTGCTCATATGTCGCAGCCTTGTCCGCATGGCACGAGGCACATGCCTCCATCCCCACATACTCGGCATCCAAGTTGCGGTAGGGAGAACCGCTCTCTGCCACCTGGCATCCTCCCAGCAACATCGCGGTCAGGATAACAGCAGCAATAAGCTCGGCGAATCTGGTCATAGATATGGCTACAGTCACAGCATTGGCGCAGGTTTGGCACTAAGGAAGCGAGGGCTTGCGGCTTCGTGCAACCCGGACCTCATAAGGCAGCTAGGATGCGCAGCGCTGTTGGGTTGTTCGCATCCACCTGAAGCACTTCCCGGGCCAGACGGCGCGCCCGAAGGTAGTTGCCCGACCGCGCATGCGCGGTCGCTAGGTTGATTTTGCCTCCCAGGTAGGCAGGCTCCAGCTCTACGGCCCGGGACAGATGCGCAATGGCTTCGTCCAGGAATTCATTATTCAGATACCAGGTGCCGAGGTTACCTTGTGCCACCGCATTGAGCGGGGCCGCTTCCGCTGCGCGCTCAAAGAGCCCCCGTGCATCATGGCGGCGGCCCGCCATAGTGGCATACATCAGTCCAAGGTTGCCAAGCGCGTCCGCATCATCCGGCTCGAGAGCGATGGCGCGCCTGAGCGAAGCCTCTGCCATGTCAAACGCGCCATCTTGCATGTAGACAGTACCCAGATGTGTGTGGGCCAGCACGAGAAGGGGCGCTTCCGTAGCAGCAAGCCTGAATTGCTGCAGCGATTCTTGCAGCTGCCCCTGCCGCTGCAGGAAAACGCCGTAATTGACGCGGATGTCCGCCAGCGCAGGCTGCCGAGCGAGCGCCGAATCATATAGTGCAGCAATCTCTCCGAGCGACTCAGAGGACTGCTCCAGCGCCTGCGCAAGCCCGTTCAAACGCTCGGGCACGGGCGCCTGCGCCACAGCATGGCGCAGCGGTTCGATCGCCTCGCTACCACGCCCCATATTGGTAAGCGCAACACCAAGCACAAAACTGAGCTCTCCGGTGGGGTCCTGGAGGTGTACCGGCTCGGCCATCTGGATGGCGCGCTCCAAGAGCATGCCGTCTGCCTGCTGCGTGGCGTGAACCAAGGCGGCCAGTGCAGCATACGCCCCAGCCGTAGATCCGCTGCTGTCCTTATCGAAGAAAGGCACCAGTGCGCCGGCCTCCAGCTCGTGCGCGGGCACAGGATTGGGCAGATGCCGGTTCGGGTCGCGTATCCAGTGATCGGTAAAGGACGCGTGCGGAGCACCAGCTGCTGGTACCTTAGGCATATGGCATCCAGAACAGCTCTCGCCTCCACCGTGCCCCTGAGCCGGACTGTCCTTGTGGCAGCTGATACAGGTCTCGTCAAAATATGCTGGCCCCTTGGTACGAAACCCCTCATGCGGATCATGACAGGTAGTGCACGTCATAGGTGACACCACAAAGCAGGCGCTCTGCTTGAGGCGCGCTGCGTGTGAAATCACGTCAATAGTGCCTGGCACATCGTCCTGAGGCGCAGAATACAGCGCTACAAAGTCCTCCAGCCGCTCAGACGGTCTAAAGTCAAACGCTTCGCGGCCATCGCGCAGCAGAGATACCGTCGTATGGAGGTGGCATTGCTGGCAGATATCCATCTGCCGGTCGATGGTAAGGTGGGCTGGATTGACAATCGTGTGATCGATGGCGCCTTGCACCTCAGAACTTTCAAGGCGCTCTTGAACGTGCAACTCTCCAGGCCCGTGACAGCGCTCACAACCTATCCCCTCGGGGACTTCCTCGTACTTGCCATCCACGAAGGGCACCGAAGCGGGATAGCTGTTGTGGCAGGCCATGCAACGGTCTGGCACCAGGCGGCTGAAGCGCTTGTTGTAGCGCTCATATCCAGGACTGAAGTCCCAGGCTGCGGCTTGCGTATACCAGGTCAGCGGCATCTCGTAGAGGCGCCCCTTGGATTCGGTCAGATAGGTGCGGGCGGCATTACCGCTGCCTACAACGTAGTCCATCCTGCGCACCAGCTCATGCGTCTTGTTGCCCAAGTCATCTAGGCGGTATTCCACCTGATAGAAGCTGTCCCCACGCGCGAGAACTCGGTAGTGGTACCCGCTGCCTGGATGAAACAGCGGAACCGCGGCAAAGTCTTCTACCGCATTGTCTGGCCGCATCGGATAGAAGGAACGGGCCATGCCGTGCTCCTGGAAGCCGCGCCACTGCTCAGCATGGCAGTCGAAGCAGGCCGCATCACCTACATAATTGGAATTCAGGTTTGCAAACCTAACAGGTTCTGGGTCCGCCTGTCCCTCTGTCTGACCCTGGCATCGAGCAAGAAGGCCGCAGGCGACCACAAGCGCTCCCAATCTCAGAGACCGCCAGTT
Organism: Rhodothermales bacterium; assembly: GCA_958296045.1. Lineage (GTDB taxonomy): Bacteria > Bacteroidota > Rhodothermia > Rhodothermales > Bin80 > CATQHT01. Next base: position 376,936 of record CATQHT010000002.1, on the reverse strand, counting down.
CAGCATCGGGCGGCTGGCATCACCGGAATGGACCACGCCATCAAGCATCGGCTTTTCCTACCTTTGAGCGAATACCCCAAACATAAGCGTCATGCGACACATTCTTCTTGCAGTTGTAGCTGCGGTTTTCTTCACGACGGCCGCGCAGGCTCAAAGCGGGCGCATTCCGGTCGCTGCGGAGCGCGGAATGGTTGTTTCAAGTCATCATCTGGCTTCGGCGGCTGGTACGCGCGTCCTCAAGCAGGGTGGCAACGCGGTGGATGCAGCCGTAGCCACCGCCTTCGCTCTTGCCGTCACGCTGCCTTCGGCAGGCAACATCGGAGGAGGTGGCTTCCTGGTCTATCATGGTGCCGATGGCGCGGTGACCTCGTTCAACTTTCGCGAGAAGGCTCCGCTCGCCGCTACGGCGACGATGTTTCTGGACGAAGCGGGCCGAGTTCGCAACAACAGCAATCATGAGGGCATGCTGTCGGTCGGGGTCCCTGGCACCGTGGCTGGCCTCGTACTCGCTCATGAGCGCCTGGGCTCCATGCCGTGGGACAGTCTGGTGGAGCCGGCCGTACGTCTTGCCGAAGACGGTATTCCTTCCACGCGCGCAATGCAGGGATTCCTGCAGCACTTGAGCCAGTTAGAGGATCCCATTTACAGTGCCACGCGCGCCGCGTTCCTGAAGGATGGCAAAGAGGTCTATAAGCCTGGCGAACTTTGGTGCCAATCCGAGCTTGCCGCTTCGCTCAAGCGGATCCGGGATTATGGGCACCAGGGGTTTTACGCGGGCGAGACGGCGCGCCTTCTGGCCGCATTCTCTGCCCAGCACGGCGGCATGATTACTCTCGAGGACCTCGCTGCATATCAGGCGAATGAGCAGGCCCCGGTACACGGCACATACCGCAGCTGGGACGTGTATGCCATGGGTCCGCCCAGCAGCGGTGGCGTCGCGTTGGTAGAGATGCTAAACATCCTGGAGGGCTATGACCTCACAGGTATGGGTCACAATTCTGCTGCCTACCTACATGTGGTGACCGAATCCATGCGGCGCGCCTTTGCCGACCGCGCCGAGCATCTGGGCGACCCGCGCTTCAACCCGGAAATGCCGGTGGCTCGACTTACTTCCAAAGAGTATGCGGACCTGTTGCGCCAGAGCATCGACCTTGAGCGTGCATCAGCCAGCGATTCGGCACGATTCGCGAGTCTGTATGTGACACCTGAAAGTGAAGAAACCACCCATCTGTCCGTCGTGGACAGTGCTGGGAATGCGGTGTCACTGACTTACACGTTAGAGCACAGTTACGGATCACAGATTGTCGCCACAGGCACGGGCTTCCTGCTCAACAACGAGATGGGCGACTTCAACCCGGTACCGGGTCGCACGGATCGCCGCGGCATGATTGGCACGCCTCCCAACCTGGTGGAGCCCGAGAAGCGCATGTTGTCGAGCATGACGCCAGTGATCGTGGCGCGTGAGGGCAAGCCCGTCCTTGTGGTCGGGTCGCCTGGCGGGCGCACCATCATCAACACCGTTCTACAGGTTATCCTCAACTATGTCGATCACGACATGAACATTGCCCAGGCAGTGGAGGCTTCGCGCATCCATCACCAGTGGTTGCCTGACGTCACCAGCTTTGAGTCCTGGGGGATTTCGCCGGATACGCGGCGCCTTTATAAGGCATTAGGGCATTCGGTTCGGTTCCGCGGCTCGCAGGGGCGTGCCCACTGTATTGCGGTGGAAGGAGGTTTGTTGTACGGAGCCGCCGATTCGCGCAGCTATGACGGCCGAGCCATCGGGTTCTAGGGCGTGCAGGGGCACAGCAGGAGCAACGTAGCGATTCATCGTTTCACCAAACAGCAGAAACTATGGCTGAAGCGTCGCAGCCTTCTCTAAAGAAGGTGCTCACGTGGGTGGATGCCATGGGCATTCTGGTGGGCATCACCATTGGGTCTGGCATCTTTGCGACGCCTCAGCGTATCGCGGTGTTGGTCGACTCTTTTCCGGTCATGTTCTGGCTATGGGCGGGCGTGGCCATGTTGCTTTTTGTCGGTGGCTGGCTGTATGCGGAACTGGGCACTCGTCTTCCAGAGACGGGCGGCGAATTCGTGTATATCACTCGCGCTTTTGGGCCCTTTGCCGGATTCATGTTCGGGTGGGCACAGCTTTTTATTATCCGCACCAGTCCAGCCGCGGGTCTGTCCATTATTGCGGTAGACTACATTGAGCACTTCGTGGCGTTGTCATCCGCTCAGCAGACGCTATTGGCGCTCGGCCTAATTGCGATCATCGGGTTTGTCAACTACACGGGCACGAAGCCTGCCAGCATTTTCCAGAATGCCACGTCAGCGATCAAGGTGGGCGGGTTGCTGCTCATCATCATCTTGGGCCTGGCACTGGTGGGCGCATCTGGCGGCCAGCTCCAAACCACCGCGCCGGTGGCAACCAGCACTGGCCCTGCCGCCAACCTTATTGCTGCGCTTTACCTGGTCATCTTCACGACCATTGGCATGGAGCGCGTCGGTTATGTGGCTGGAGAGATGAAAAATCCGCGCCGCGCATTGCCACGAGGTATAGCGCTGGGCTTGGTGATTGTGACGGTCGTTTACTTGCTTACCAACACCGTTTATTTCCGCACGCTGGGCATTGAGGGCCTCCGTGCCGCGGAGCGCGTCGCTACCGAGACTATGACCATCCTTGTCGGACCCATTGGCGCCAGCATCATTGCGGTGGTGGTTGTGATCTCCTGTATGGGTAGCGTGAACGGGACGATGCTGGCTTCTTCACGGATCTATTATATGATGGCGCGGCGCGGCCTCTTTTTCGGCTTTCTGCGTCGGGTACACCCACGATACCGGACGCCTTCGGCCGCCATTCTGACGCATTGCGTGTGGGGAGGGGTAATTCTCCTGGTGCGGGGTTCATTTGAAAACATCATTGCCGGGATGGTGTTCGCTGTTCTGATCTTTTACGCCGTCACCGCTGTCTCCTTTTTTGTACTACGGACGCGAAACGAGGGCGCGCAGGACGCCTTCAGGATGCCCGGCTACCCCGTGTTACCTGCGCTCTATCTAGTCGTTATTCTTGCTCTTGTCGTGATACGTTTCTGGTTTGAGCCACAGAATTCCCTGATAGACCTTGCCTTTGTGGCCACGGGATTGCCATTCGCCTTCTATTGGGTCCTGATAAAGTCCAAGCGCACGAAGGGGGACCCTGCCTGAAACCGAGAACACTAGGCCCAAGTTTGTCACTTGCGCGCAGCGAATTCGGCGTCTGATTTGTGGCATTGTGGTCCCATTATCAGCGCTGTACATGTGATATACATCAGTGTATAAGCTCATTTTACCAATAGTTGCAAGGCAGTGGAATAGTCGCAAACCGCTTCGAAACCAAACCATATGTTGACGCGAAGGAACCCAACACCCGCCCGCACGCCCGTAAGTACATCCGCGCCAAGACATGAATCCTTACATCCCCGCACCAAGGCCACCAGCTACGCGCGTGTCGAATGCCACCGGATCAATGGCGCTCCTAAACAGCGGACCGTCCTTAACCTGGGCCAAGCCATCAATATTCCCAGAAAGCAATGGCACAAGTTGGTCCTCCATATTAACGATGGCTTGCGAGGACAAAGCCGCATAGCGGTGGAGAGTGGAACTCTCCGCCCCGTCAGCGAGGCCATCGTTTAGAAACTGCTGGACAAGGGCTACAGCGTGGACGACCGGGATGTCATCATCATTGATGAAGTCCATCATACCGACACGTGGACCGTCGGAGGCGAACGTTTGGCCCTGAAAGTTTTGCAACTGTTAGGATTTGCCAAATCCCTGCGGATGCTGAACATGCGCGAAGGCCAGATCTAACGAGCGACGGCGCTAGTGGGCAGTCGGATGCTCTCCCCCGGCAGTGAATGATAAATCCATGAATGGTTGGACCAACGGTCCAGTATCCTGGAGCTACTGCACCGCATAATCCGTCCAGGGAGATCCACCTGCAGCTACCCCCAGTGGCAACCGCTTCATCCTCCGACACCTCCATTGGAGGATAGCGGAGCAGGACCATTGCCCAGTCTCCGCTACCGACCATCCGTTACGCAATGCCTCACGGGCGGCCTACGGTTGCACACGCTGGCAGACCTGCGCGGCAAGGCCACTTGCGCCGGTTACACGCCATGTCCCTGTCCGCACTGCAGCCGTATGGCCGCTCGCTCATTGACCAGGTACACCCTTCATAGAAGATCGCTCGCACTCATAACGTGACTCCCAAAGAATGTCAGCGAATACCAATATAGGCGCGGGTTCCCAGCCATGGCTGCCCTAACGAGGTGAGGATACCCCAACCAGCCTGAAACCGAGGTTTCCGCATTGCCATTGAGGACCGCACCCAAACATCAGCGGGGCACGTCTCCCGGGTCAAATGCATTCTACGGGACGGTTACCAAGCATCAACGCTATTCCTGCGGTGGTAAGTCCAATTGTTGCGCCTATTTCTGGTCAAGGGCAGAGCTGGACTTGACCCTTTTGGAATCATATGGTAGCTTTCTACGTATCTTGGATCCCTTTGGCATGTTCTATGAACTGTTATTCATCATATGATCGGTATCGAACATGAGGCCCTCTCGGGACCAGCCCGGAGAGGGCCAAGAGGCAAACAGCGCCGGGATACGCCAGCAGCTCATCGGGCTGATCCGGAAGCGCAAACGACGAACGGCTTTCACACCCGAACGGCCGACCAAAGTACGCCCTTGGAACATCCTGAACCCCGAATCCGGCTTACCTCTTACCGAGGCAAGTATGTGGTCGCAGATTGTCCGGCTGCTCGAATCGGGCATCCCGTTGAGAAGGACACCTCTCCGACAACCTTCCGGCGAAATAGCCTGGGTGTGCCGCGCCAGACTGGCCCCCAACTCACCGCTCATCTACATCAAGCTCCAGATCCTCAGGTCTAGCGTTCTCCTCCGCAGCTTCCATATCGACGAATACGATGACTAAGATTGCCTCCCCGCCGACCGTCCTCCGACCCACCTATGGACCGGAATCCTGCGAGATGTGTGGGACGCTGGGACTCAAGACCGAGTTGATACGCGATCCCTTCATCTACGGAGCGGGATCCGACGCGGTGGAGCTCAGTGCCGAAGTACCAGTGCATACCTGTTCACATTGTTCGGTTTCCTACACAGGTGAGGCAGCCGAGATCGCACGGCACGAAGCCATCTGCCGACACCTCGACGTCCTGACTCCCGACGAGATCCGCGCACTCCGTGTGAGCCACAACATGTCCCGCGCCGCGTTCGCCCGCTATACCGGCTTCGGCGAGGCAACGCTGGCCCGATGGGAGCGCCGAGAGGTCATCCAGAACATCTCAAGCGACCGCTACCTCAGACTTCTGCAGGATCCCGCGATCTTCCGCCGACTATCCTCTATGTCCAAACGAGCGGCTTCATCCAGTACAGAGCAGCCAGCCGAAACCAGTGCGGCCGTGACTTTTGTAATTCTCACGCCCAGTAATCAGGAACGCTATCGAATGGTGGCCAGAGACTGGAATCTACGGCAAAGGTGGGCCTGATGTATGTGACCACCTTTTACTCCTTCAAGGGTGGGGTCGGCCGAACCCTGGCTCTTCTTAACGTCGCCTACGAATTCGCCAACGCAGGTCTCCAAGTCCTCGTGGTTGACTTTGACCTGGAGGCACCGGCCATCCATCCACGGCGCTGGAGAGGCACCGGACATGGCGTCCCGACGGAATCGATGGACCTCGGTTCTTCCCATCCAGGCATGGTCGAATTCATTGGTGAATATCTCAAGAGCATGTGCGTACCCAGCGTGGATGACTACATAACGGATGCGACCCCTGACAAGTGCGGCGGTAAGATCGCTCTGATGCCTTCTGGGGTGTTAGACGAAAGCTACGGCCATCGCCTGAACGAGATTGACTGGTACGAGCTGTATACGGCTCGAGACGGCTACCTGATGTTCGAAGATCTCCGGGCGCAATGGGGGCGTCTCGGCTTTGACTATGTGCTCTTGGATTCTCGCACCGGGTTCACGGACGTTGGAGGAATCTGCACACGGCATCTGCCCGACGCAGTTGTCACGATGTTTCGCCCAGACGACCAAAGTCTGCGCGGCATGGAAGGGATCGTCAAGTCTATCCGGGAAGAAAAGCGCATGCCCCGGAGGGACGGCCCAATTCAGCTCCATTTCGTCATGGCCGCAATCCCCGCCGCCGATGACGAAGAAGGGATTCTCGAGGAGCGCCGGGCGACGTTTCAGCGGCGGCTCGACATTCCGTCTGGGCAACTCCTCGAGATCAGACACTACCAGAGTATGGATCTCTTGACTCAGCCCATCTACACGGACAGACGGCCCCGCACGAGGCTCGCTCTCTCATTTCAGGAGCTGGCCCGCCGGATCCGATCCCACAACATTGGGGACCGCGATGGGATTCTGAATTGTCTTCGAGGCGAGACTCCAGGGCTTCCCAAGCTGAGCGAGGAGGATTTCCTCGACCGGATTCGGCGGCAGTATGACAACGACCCGGGAGTGCTCGGGGAGCTGGCTAGGATGTACGGCTCGCGAGGATCCATCCTCGAGTCCGCGGACCTGCTGGAACGGGTGGCGAGTCTGAGATCTTTGACGTCTAGCCAGTGGCTGTCGCTGGCCCACGCTCGACGTTTAACCCGCGACCCGCAAGCGGCGTTAGACGCTCTGCATTCGTTCTTCCGGCAGTCGCCAGACTCCTCGTCCAACGAGGATCAAAATCGCTATAGTCTTGTCAGCAAGGGTCTCGGTCTGCTTGAAACGTTAGGAGTGAACCGCGTGCCCTATGTCAACGCAAGCCCAATCATTCAGGGGCTGCCTCCTTTGGCACGCGCGGCGGTGTCGGATCGCCTGGATCTCTCGCTGCATGAGCGAAGGGTGGCGGTCACGATTCTCAAGGATGTGCTATTGAGTGGTGACGGTTCACCCGACATGAAAGCAAATTGGAAGTGGAAGCTCGCTTTTGCCCGCATGGCCGTCGGCAACTGCGCACCCGCACTTAGCTACTTCCAGTCGGAGCTGGCGGAATCCATGACTCTTCGACGTGTGCCCACCGCATTCAACCTGGCAATGGCCCTCTGGGCTGAGAGCGGTGTTCCAAATCATGGTGCCTTCATCCGCGTTCTGGAATTCTTCGACGCCGAAGATGACAAGAAGTGGCTGGACAAGAATCCCAACGCTCTCCAAGCACTCGCGGTGGCCGAGTGGCTCGGAGAGCGTCCCACCGAGGCCACCCGCCACCTCCAAGAGGCCGAACAGGCGATCCACGGTCGAAGGAATGATATCAGTTGCTGGTCCTACACTCGTGTGCCTCCCGATAAATTCATCGCTGATTGCCAGGAGATTCGCAAGCTCTTTGCTGGCGAGGATGTTCGGCCGGCGTTCATGCAACTCGACGAGCGGGCGATCTGAGCTGTATGGCGAAAGCCGCGTGCCGATAGAGTGTTGAGCATGCCTGTGACGGCGGTCCTGAGCTCAGAACTGTTGCCGCATTCTGGAGCTCGGCCTCCTTTTGCAAAGAGAGTCCAGCACCCTGTCCCTGCAGGTGAATAGGAGGATCCTACATCGAGCACCACCGTAAAACAATAACATGACACGAAGAATTAACAAAGGGCACGTAGCCTCAGGCGCAACTGAGACGGCAAAGGATTGGGGCGGAGCGCGATGGTGGAAGTGCGATCTGCATACGCATACTCCAGCATCAAATGACTTCGGTAAGGGACGACATCAAGAAGACCAGCGCAGTGATTGCCAACCACGGGAATGGCTGCTCAGTTACATGCGCGCAGGTATCGATTGTGTGGCCGTTACAGATCATGACAGCGGCGAATGGATTGACCAACTAAAGACAGCCTTGTCGGAGATGGAAAAAGAAAAACCAGATGGCTATCAGCCACTGCATGTGCTTCCAGGCGCTGAGATCTCGGTTCAAGGTGGAGTGCATGTTCTCGCGGTGTTTTCCAATGAAAAGGAAACGTCTGATATTAATAGATTGCTGGGGGCGGTAGGATCCAAGGGCCCTGGGTCTGTGACAACTGCTTCCTTAGTAGATACAGCGAAAGAGATTGTTGATGCAGGCGGCATAGCAATTCCGGCACATGCGGATCAGGACAAGGGCCTGTTCAAGGCAACGCACGGCCAGACGTTGGAGCAGATTCTGCGTTACGATGGAATATTCGCCATGGAGCTAAGAGACGCAGATTTCGAAAAACCGGAGCTCTACAACAGCTTGAATTTGAATTGGACCGAGATTCTTGGCTCCGACTCGCACCACCTTGCTGGCAGACCGAAACAACGCTATCCCGGGAGTCACTTCACATGGATAAAGATGGGCTCACCGTCCCTAGAAGGGCTTTCTCTTGCGCTGCGCGACGGGGACCTTTCGGTGCGCCGCTCCGACCGCTACCCTAATTCACCGAACGATGATTGTGCTTCGTCAATATTGCGGTCCATTAGCGTTACGGGCACCAAGTACATGGGCCGCGAACGCACCTTCAACATCGATCTTAACCCATGGCTGAATGCCATTATCGGAGGGCGCGGTACCGGAAAATCGTCTCTGATAGAGTTTCTCAGGCTTGCGCTTCGCCGCGACAACGAGTTGCCAGAAGCACTGGAGCAGGAATTTGCGAAGTACGCAGAAGTTTACAAGAATAGAAACGACGACGGGCTGCTGACAAAAGACGCGAAGATAGAGGTCGTTTACTCTAAAGATGGAGCGCAATATCGTATCGGATGGAGCGCCGATGGTAATGCCAAGGCGATGGAGGAGGTGCAACCGGATGGCTCGTGGATTCCTGCTAAAGGTGATGTGCGCCAACGATTTCCGGTTCGGATGTACAGCCAAAAACAGGTGCTTTACTTAGCAATGGCTCCCAGTGCCCTGCTCGACGTTGTGGATGAAGCACCAGAGGTCCAACGCCATGCGTGGGATAAGCGCTGGAAGCAACAGGAAAACAACTTTATGTCATTGCGTCTCCAGAAACGAAGACTACGCGATGAAATGCGCGAAGAATCGAAGTTGTCCGGTGATCTAGCAGATGTGGAGCGAAAGCTGAAGATTTTCGAGCAACGCGGCCACGCCGATGTGTTGCGAGCTTACCAACGCCACCGGCGCCAGAAGCAGCTCGTGGATCGTTGGGAGAGCCAGTGGGCCAAAGCGGGCGAACACATTCGGCATGTTCAGGCGGATATTGTGCCGGATGCGCTTGATGCGTTTTTTGTAGATGCAGGCGCACAGGCTGACTCCTCGCTGGTAGCTCCTGCACGAATAGCACGAGAGCGTCTGATCAATATTCGCATGCAGTTAGGGAAATCCGCTGAGGTAGCGGACAAGACGGTTGCTGAGTGGAGAAATGCGCTTGATCAAACGGCATGGAAGAATGCGGCCGATGAGGCTGGCGACGCCTACACGTCATTAAAGCAGGAGTTAGCGACGGCTGGGGTAGGCGGTCCATCGGAGTATGGATTACTGGTGCAACGTAAGCATGGCCTACAGCAGCAGTTGGATGAATTGAAGCGCTACGCAAGGGAATTAGCTAACCTTAAGAAGAAAGAAGAAGACAGCCTTACATGCTTGCTGGAAACCCGAAGGGAATTGACAGTGGCACGCCGTGCATTCTTGGAAAGCGTGTTGCATGATAGCCCCTACGTGCGAATCCAGGTGCGTCCCTTTGGACAAGGAGATACCATTGAGGCAGAGTTCCGTCGACTGATCCAAAAGGACGATGGCCGTTTCGAGAAGGACATCAATGATCTTGTTGAGCCGCTCAAAGCGACTCTGGGATCACGTAATGGGTCTGAGTGCATCGCCAGTGCGCTGACGAGCATGAAGCGGCGACTTCACGAAATCCGTGACGGTACACGCCAACCCCGGGATTCGCGTTTTACAGCGCATTTACGCACACTGCCACCGGAGGTGCTGGATCGTTTGGATCTTTGGTTTCCCGATGATTCGCTGGCTGTTTATTACAGCCCGACAGGCGACGGAAGACCGCTGCGCCCAATCCGGGAGGGCTCTCCTGGCCAGAAAACGGCGGCGCTGTTGGCATTTCTTCTTTCCTACGGCCAAGAACCGCTTGTACTGGATCAGCCGGAGGATGACCTCGATAATCAGTTAATTTACGAGTTGATTGTGCGTCAGATGCGAGACAAGAAGAAGCAGCGGCAAATCATTGTAGTCACGCACAACCCGAGCATTGTGGTCAACGGTGATGCAGAACTAGTTGTCGCACTCGCGTCACGGGCAGGACAGACGACAACGGATTGCAAAGGCAGCCTTCAGGAAGCGGAGGTAAGGGATTCCGTTTGCAGGATTATGGAGGGTGGGCTAGAAGCGTTCAAAGAGCGGTATCGGCGCATCACGGTGGGGGGAATCTGATGCCTGAGAACCCCGTATCATTGCGCCGCAGGATTCAGCTCGGCGAAGACAGCAGTCTGGAACTCAAGGAGGTCCGTATCTCTGGAGGTAAAATTAAGGGGCCTACCCGAACGAGCTTGGCCGACGAGCTGGCCGCCTTTGCCAACACGCGCGGTGGCACATTGGTTCTTGGCGTCGAAGACAACACGCGGGCCATCATCGGCATTCCGCTCAATCGGCTGGACCAAGTAGAGCACTTCGTCCTAGAAGTCTGCAACAGCAATATCGAGCCCCCACTGCCTTGCCATATATATCGAAGTGAGCTGCCCGACTTCGTAGGGGAATTGCAGCCGGTACTCAGAGTTGAAATCCCGCGTGGCCTGTATGTCCACAGGAGCTCCGGTGGCTACTTTTACCGTCAGGGGAGTTCGAAGCGGCAGATGTCTACGCAGATGCTTTCGCGCTTGTTCGAGCAACGCAGCCAAGCCCGCCAGTACCGGTTCGAGGAACAGGCGGTGCCAGAAACGACTTTTTCGGATCTCGATGCTGCTCGATTGCGCCACATATTGGGCGCCGCCCCCGATTACCTTGGTACGTGCAAGAAAATGAATCTTGCAACCGAGGATGAGTCTGGGCATATTCGTGCGACCGTTGCTGGCATCCTGATGTTTTCATCTAGTCCGCACCGGTGGCTTCCTGGTGCATTTATCCAAGCGGTCTGTTACCGGGGTACACATCAAGACACGAATTACCAAGTCGATGCGCAGGATATTACCGGGTCGTTAGATGAACAAGTAGCGGGGGCCATGGCATTCCTGCGGCGCAATATGAGCGTGGCGGCGCGCAAAATTCCAGGCCGTGTAGAGACTCCTCAGTTCAGCCTCCGCGCGGTCTTTGAGGCTGTTGTGAATGCCGTGGCACACCGCGATTATGCCGTACACGGTTCAAAGATTCGCCTGTTTCTCTTTGCGAACCGGCTGGAGCTTTATTCGCCGGGGCCGTTGCCGAATTCGATTACCGTCGAGTCGATCGAGCTTCGCCAATCTACCCGCAACGAACTCCTAACGACGCTGTTGGCGAAGTGCGCATGGGCAGATCCTACGGGCGAGGTCACGCGCCAATTCCTTATGGAGAAACGGGGCGACGGCGTGCCTATCATTATTCAGGAGAGCCAGAAGCTCTCAGGAAGGCGCCCAGAGTACCGTGTGCTTGATGGTGCCGAAGTGATGCTCACCGTTTACGCAGCATCCGATCCTGCTCATTAATTCGCTTGCTAAGCAGTCTCTGACCAGTGCATTGAAATTTGCGTCCGGTATGGAGCATACGTCGCCGAGCGGTACCCATCCAACGAGCTGTGATGGTCGACCAGCCCGTGGGATTGTCACCCCCGAGCTCTCACAGGTAGGGTCGGGATCTGGCGCGCCAACGCACGGGACTCGGTCGGTAACCGCCATTTCCCAGAATCACGTTTTCAAACCCCGCCACGTATCCGTCCGAAAGTCTTCATCTTGAACAGCTGGAGTTATTGCCCGACCTTGTAGGAGGTTCTATTGACCAATCCATGAGGTCTTAGCATGCCAACGAGAGTTAGGGGCACATCGGCGGCGATGTTTCCATTGATCGCACGTTATTTGCGTGGTATGCAGCGTGCGGAGGCATTTTGCCAGGAGCATGGCATAACGCGTAGTCAGCTGATGTACTGGCGCCGCAAATGCGCGGCATCATCGTCTGAGGTGGTGGGCTCCGCGTTTGTGGAGGTTCCTTCCCCTGTTCGGCATGACGGGGGAGCTCTAATGGCGTTACAGTTTTCAGGCGGCGCCTGTTTGCGTGTATTTTCGCCGGTGCCGCCGGCGTTTCTGTCGGCACTGATTCATGATGAGGATGGCCACTCATGTTAGCGCTGGTACCTTCTCATCGCTTTTGCATGTATCACGAGCCGACGGACCTGCGGAAGGGATTTGACGGCTTGTGCGTTTTGGTTCGTTCGGGGATGAAGGGGGATCCGTTGTAGGGTGATATCTATGTGTTCATCAATCGTGGTCGGACGCACTTCAACAGACTCGTGGAAAATAGCATCCGCCCCTTTCCGCTGGGGCGCAAGAACCACCTGCATGCCGGGTCACACGAAGCAGCCTAGCACTGTCATCATCTACTCGCTGCTGTTCACCTGCAAACTGCACGGCATTGTTCCGCAACCTTGGCTAGAAGATGCCAAGAGTGCATGCCGACGCACACCACCGCCCTCGGCGACTTGCTGCCACATCGGTGGGCCAAGCTTGAAAGCGCCCACATCTCACAGACACAGCTCCCACGCGTACGCACCAGCGCATAAGCCCCTCTGCGCCGCTCCTGAGCGCAAAACCTGCACAGCAGTGCACCACCACTCAAACGCCCTGCGTACACCCACCGCTATCTCCGCCAGAGTACTCATCACGTCGATGGACAGCTGCCGTAACACCGTCACACCAGCAGGGCAAGCTGCCAACCGGCTGTGCCCAGCATCCCCACGCCCCTGCGGTACCCAGCCTGGAGCCAATTAATGGCGCAATACCGCCTCCGCGCGGCACTAATCAGCTGAAATAGACGGACTTCCGAACGGATGCGTCCTGGCTATACTTTCGGCTCGCATCAAGGTCGGCAACAAATTGTACATGCGCCTCGTTTTACCTTCTTGGAACGTCGGATACGTAGCAGCAAGGTCGCTCCCCAGCGTAGCCAGCGCTGCTGCTATTGGTATTCGGATCGTGTCCAGGGCTAGTCTAAGCAATCTGCCTAGAGCTGATCGTACAGCGGGCTAAAGAGAAACGTAATTCGTGACCCCGACAGCCAGTTTCGCGGACGCACAAAGGCGACATTGGAAAGACGGCGAGCTCCTGTACGCCCATGAGCGATGGGGAAACGCTGACCACCTTTTCGGCATTAGTGCAGAGTGCGGGCTCAAAGCAGTCATGGCGGGTCTGGGAATGGACCTGACACCTTCCGGCAACCCTAGGGAGTCAGGATACCGGAAGCACATTGAAGACCTATGGCCGAAGTTTAAGAGCTTCGCCGCGGGTCGTGAGGCGTCGATGTATTTGGGAAAGCTTCCGCCCGGTACTCCATTCTCGGACTGGTCACATCACCTCCGGTACTCACGGACTGGCTTCTCCGATAAAGGCGCAGTAGACCAGCACCGGGAGGCTGCCCGAGGCATCCTTTGCATGGTCAAATTTGCGGAACAGGACGGCACGTTATGAGCGGCTCATTTGTTTCCTTCGATCATGTGCGAAATCATTTGATTGAGGCACTTCGTGTCGTCGACCTGCCCGAGGATAGGCCCAAAATCTACGTGGTTCGCGACATGTTCGGCAAGATCACGTTATCGGTGTCGGAGGACTTTGAAAGCAATGACCGCTTGCGTGAGGCGCTGGATAGACTGGCCTGTACAATTCACAACCGCATAGGAGCGCACGGTCGCCCGGTTGGGCAAACCGTTCTTTGGGTGCATCCAAACCTGCTGCGTACGCTGGACAACACGAAGCAGGAGATTGCTATCGGCGTCTTCTTGGCGGACCGGGTCTTAGTTGGCGGAAGCTGGTGGACGGTGGGTGAGCAAGAGAGCAAACATCCCATCCGGTACACGCTATACTCCGTCAAAGGCGGTGTCGGCCGCAGCACGACGGCGGCAGTTCTCGCATGGTATCTCGCAAAACGGGGAGAGGACGTCTTGGCCGTCGATCTCGACCTAGAGTCGCCTGGACTGGCGTCGGCGCTGCTCGAAGAGAAGGTCCAGCCCGAGTTCGGAGTGACAGATTGGTTTGTGGAAGAGCTGGTTGGACAAGGCCATCACTTCATTGACAAGATCGTAGGGAGCCCAGTATGGACACGCGATCTGGAAGGCACCGTGTGGGTAGTACCGGCGCACGGACGTGACCCAGGCGACTACTTGGCCAAGTTGGGGCGTGTCTACATGGATACCGCTGCGGACCCGTGGATCCCGCGACTTCGGAAGCTTTTGGATACGTTGGAGAACACGCTGAAGCCAACCGTGGTCATCTTGGAGAGCCGAAGCGGCCTCCATGATATCGCTGCAGCTGCCGTTACCGACATCGGTGCAGAGGTCATGCTGTTCGCCGTAGATTCGCCGGCTACGTGGACAGGATACGGGATCCTTTTTGAGCACTGGAATACGCTGGGGCTGGCATCCGACATTCGCGAGCGTCTGTCGATCGTGTCCGCCCTAACGCCGGAACTCGACACCGAGCGATACTTAGAGCGATTCCGTGAGAATGCTTGGGACCTGTTTACGGAGTACCTCTACGACACCCTGTCGGCGGGCACCGCTGTCCCTACCGATGCGGTTTCCTACGCACTTGGGGAGGACGCCGCGCCGCACACTCCGCTGGTTATCAGGTGGAATCGCGGTCTTACCCACGGAACCGCGGTACGCCGCTCAAAGGAAGCCGCTGTGGCGCAAGCCTACCAGCCTTTCCTGCAGCGTTTCGGGCAGCAGCATCAGGCTCGCACCGCTCAGGCGACGCCTATCATTTTAGCAGAACGAGAGGCCGATGCTAACACCGTTCGAATCGCATTGGGCGATCTACCAGAGGGTACAAGTCACGGCGACGCGCCGCTACCCTCACAGCTGTACCTTCCCCCTTCTCACAGGAAGGCTTTAGACCCCAATGTCTTGCTGGTGACAGGAATGCGTGGGGCAGGAAAGACATTCTGGTGGAGCACGCTCCAGGATCCATCGGTCCGGGCATTTCTAACAGAGTTGCACCCGCGTTTGGGTCCGACTGCTAAGTCCGAAGTTCGGGCGGGGTTCGGTGTTATCGAAGCACCGGACAGCTACCCGGGAAGGGACGAGATTCAGGCCATTATCAGGCGCAATGTGGAACCCCGAACCATTTGGCGCACCGTACACGCCCATCACCTTACGGATGTCGACCACCCGCTGAGGAAATGGGAATCGTGGGAGAAGCGCGCGAATTACGTAAAGCAAAACCCCGAGGAGATCACACGGCTGTTTCGCGACTGTGACAAAAAGTTGGACGGCGAGGAAAAATACTCCATCGTAGTATTCGACGGGCTTGATCGGTGCGCCGACGATTGGTCAACCATGTTTCGGTTGATCCGCGGACTGCTCCGCCACGCCCTCGCCATGCGTTCCTACCGAAGGCTGCGAGCAAAGGTGTTTCTCAGGTTGGACCAAGCCGACGAGGCAAGAGTCGCCGATTTCCCAGACGCTTCCAAAGTCTTTTCGTCCTCAGCGCAACTGACATGGCCACGCCTTGCTCTTTACGGCATGCTGTGGCAATATCTGGGCAATGGCAAACACGGAGATGCCCTGCGTAGGCGGCTCGCGGACGGAGACTGGCCAGTCGTCGAATCTGGAGGTGAGCAGATCTTCAGAGTGCCTGCGCCGCTTGCAGTCGACGAAGACATTCAGCGGGAACAGTTTCACTCCGTCATCGCCGGGCCCTGGATGGGTACAAACCGTAAGCGAGGGTTTCCGTATACATGGATTCCCAATCACCTTGGAGACGCCAAGGCCATGGTTAGTCCACGGTCGTTTATTGTAGCCCTACGATCTGCGGCTATTGACACCTCGAACCATCACCCAGAACACGACTACGCCCTCCACTACAAGAGTGTGAAGCATGGGGTCCGAGAGGCCTCGAAGATTCGAGTCCAGGAACTCCGCGAAGACAATCCATGGGTGGATAGCCTTCTGCGCTCGCTAAGGGGAACAGTGGTTCCCTGCAGGTTCGAAGAAATCGACAAGGTCTGGGGTGAATGCCAAGTCCTCGACCGACTGTCTGAGCAGATTAGTCAAGGCGAAGTCAATCTCCCGCCTCGCAGCATCGATCGTGGGAGCATCGGCGTTCGCAAGGACCTCGAATCCTTGGGCGTATTCCAGCGTCTCAAGGACGGCCGCGTTAACATTCCAGACGTATTCCGGGTCGGCTACGGCCTTGGTCGAAGGGGCGGCATGAAACCGGTGCGGTGAGCTAAAGGGGAATAAGCATGACAAAGGAGTCGAAGCACCTCGATTTCATCCAGGGAGTGGTTTATCACCTAGCGTCCGCCCCCTATTTAGATGAAGGGATGGAGTACCCTACGTTTCCGCCCCTGCTTCTGGTTTCTGTCCAAGCCGACTCTTTTGAGCTGGGCCTGGTGTCCCTGTTTCCTGTCCTAGCTTATTGGGGACTGGACGGATCCTCCTGTTCCAGGCACCGCGCTTCTGGAAGCTGTTCGACTGCACACGCCAGCCGAACGAGCATGCCACCGACTTATCGATGGATATCGTGAGGTTGAGGAATGCCGTCCGATTCTGGTTAGGCGATTGGTGCTGGGCGGTCCGATCTCGGTCGTTGCTGCTAATGCCGCCTTCTGAGGCTCACTTCTTACATTGACCGTGCTGACGATCTGCATCACTTATTGCGCACCATTTGGAGAATGATCAGACGCAGGGTATTCTACAGCTTTCATTATGCGGCCGATAGCTGGCGCGCAGCGACTGTGCGAAACATCGGTGTGGTCGAGGGAAACCGCCCAGCGACAGACAACCAGTGGGAGGACGTGAAAAGGGGCGGAGACAAGGCGATCAAGGAATGGATCAACGACCAAATGAAGTACCGTTCATGTACGCTGGTGTTGGTCGGCGCATGGACCGCAGGGCGGCACTGGATCGATTATGAGATCAAGAAGTCCTGGCAGCTAGGGAAGGGGTTAGCTGGCATCCACATACACAAACTCCTTGATCAGGACCGCAATCAATCCTGGATGGGTCGTAACCCTTTTCAAGACTTCACCGTCCCCGATCAATACGGGTACCAGCACTCTCTGTCCTCTGTCGTGAAATGCTATGACCCGGTGGGATACGACAGCAGGCAATGCTACAGCTGGATAAAGAACCACTTGGCCAATGTGGTGGAGGAAGCGATTCGGATTCGCGCCAATTATCCGTGAAGCTTGGCGGACTCCCTACAAGTCGGCCCACCCTGAGCTGCCCGTCGGGCGCTGTGGGCACCAGGCACTGAGGGTTCACGATTATTCGTTGGTCGGGCGTGTTACAATCACTGTCCGATACCCAGTGCTATGCATGCCTTGACCACAACGAGGAATCAAAAAAGTCCGTGGCACTGTCGCGCAAGCGCAAAGGCGGACCGGAACATGGCGCAGGGAAGTGGTATGCAACGGCACACCGTGATGTCTGTCTTACCCGTGCGTACTTCACTAATCAGGAGTCGAATCAGGTGCTGAGGCTCCGTGATGGATATGGCGTCTTGCCTTCTTCTACCATCCGCGCCAGGAATTGCTGCACACTACGGGCAAGCGCCAAGGTGGTCGAACGGTCCAGCTCCCGGGCCTGCAGCGTTTCAGATCGGAGGCAACCGCACGCTGGCGGGTACACAGCGGACCAGTACACGCACGTCGCTCCTCTCCCAAGGGCCAGCCTCCTGCACAACCCAACGGTGAATGAGCTGAGATTGCCCTAAGGGACGCAATGCGATCATTCTTCTGGGTCCAGGAATATGGCTGGCATATCGGCAGCTCGAATCATCTCATTCAGCGCTGGCACCGCAGCACCCAACAGCGCATGCAGGTTTGCTAACTCTGCATCTATCCTCGCGGTTAGATCGTCACGGACTGCGATCGCCTGATCCGTAGGCCGATAGTCCCCAATGGAAACGTTAGAGGCTACCGCGGCAAGCTTATTGTTCAGGCGGATCGGGAAATTGAGAGGATCCTGGCGGCTCTGATTCTTCGTCTGGTATAGCACCTCCTCAATCACGGTCAGCTGCTGCACAAGACTGTCGGCAGCCGCCTTCACCTCCTCTGACGCATCGGTGCGCATGGCCAGATCGCGTGCCATGCTACGAACGCTCCGAATCTTCTTGATGGCGCGATGGGTCTCACTAAGTTTGTCGCGCACACCACTAAGGAACTCGAACTGCGCCTTAAGGTCGGCAACATCTGACATGGCGCGCGGATCAATCTGAATCTCAAAAGGCACCTCCACCGAGTCGCCATTGGCCACCAACCGTGCGCGGTACCGACCCGGCACCGCACGCGGCCCCTGCACGCTACCACTCCACATGATGAGCCCCTCAAAGCTCTCGGCATCCTCATACCGCGTATTCCACCGGAAACTCTGAGCACCAGCTCGAGCATTTAGACGCTCCTGGTCAAAGCTCTTTATGATGGTGCCGTCCTCCTCCAGAATTCGTAGCATCACCGCTGCCGAATCCGCCGGCTCCTCCTTCAGATAGTACCGGAGCACTACGCTGCTTCCCGCACCCCGCACCAGCGGCTGCGGCTCAAACAACCACATAGCGCTCGCAGCCACCTCATCGGACAACTGGTGCAAAAGCGACACATCGTCCATGACCCAGAATGAACGGCCTTGGGTGGCGACCACCAGATCGTGATCCTTCCACGCCAGATCCGTAATGGGCACCACCGGCAGGTTGCGCTGAAACGATGTCCAACGCGCCCCGTCATCAAAAGACACGTACATACCGCTTTCTGTGCCCACATAAAGCAGCCCCGGCCGCACAGGGTCTGGCTGGATGGCACGCGTGAAATGCTGCCGATCAATGCCAGCCGCAATCTCCGCCCACGTCTCTCCGTAGTCCTCTGTCCTGTACAAGTACGGCGCAAAATCGTCAAGCTTGTACCGCGTGCCAGCCATATAGACGCCACCACCCTCAAAAGGGTGGGCCACCAAATCATTGACCATCATCCATTCGGGCATGCCCTTTGGCGTCACATCGGTCCATGTGGCACCACCATCACGCGTTACATGTACCAACCCGTCATCAGAGCCAACCCAAAGCACCTGCGGATCGTGTGCGCTCTCTGCCAATGCAAAGATCGTGGCGTAATACTCCACCCCCGTATTGTCCTTGGTGATCGGCCCGCCACTGGGCCCCAGCTTCGACGAATCAGCGCGCGTCAGGTCGGGGCTGAGAATCTCCCACGACTGCCCCTCGTTGGTGGACTTGAAAAGGTGATTGCCAGCGGTGTACAACACGCCCGAATCATGCTGCGAAAATAGGATCGGGAAGTTCCATTGAAACCGGACCTTCATGCCCTCCGCGCCATGGCCCATAGGATTGTCGGGGTACACATTCACCGCCCGACGCTCGCCCGTGTCGTGGTTGACCCGCGTAAGGAATCCACCATACGAACCTCCGAATACAATTTCAGGGTTGTCCAGTGAGGGCGCAAGCCAGCCGCTCTCACCTCCTGCGGTCGGCTCCCAATCACGCTCGTTGCGGCCATTGGACGTATGCAAGATGCGCACGGTCGAGTTGTCCTGCTGCGCACCGTAGATACGGTATGGAAAATGATTGTCGGTCGCTACCCGATAAAACTGCGCCGTAGGCTGGTTGTAGTAGGTACTCCAGTTACGGCCACCATCAAAGGTGACCTGGGCGCCACCGTCATCGGCAATAATAAGGTGGCGGCTGTCCTCAGGATCGATCCACAGGTCGTGGTGGTCACCGTGTGGCGTAGAGATGCTCTCGTATGTGCGGCCCCCATCCTTGGAGCGCCAAAACCGGACATTCAAGACATAGACGACATCCTCGTTCTCCACGTCAGCATAGATCCGCGTGTAGTACCAGGCACGCTGCCGCAGGCTGCGGTCACTGTTAATCCGACGCCAGGAAGTCCCTCCGTCATCAGAGCGGAATACACCCCCCTCGTCCGCCTCTATTATCGCAAAAACCCGGTTCGGATTGACCGGCGAAATCGCTACCCCGCTAATGCCCAGCGTTCCCTCGGGCAGACCGTTATCCTGGCCAGTAATCTCCTCCCAGGAATCGCCGCCGTCTGTAGATTTCCAAATGCCGGAACCGGGCCCGCCACTCTCGAGGCTGTACGGCGTGCGGATGACACGCCACGCACTGGCATACAGCACGCGCGCGTTGGAAGGATCCATCGCCAAGTCCACGAAGCCGACCTCGTCGTTGATGTACAGCACCTTCTCCCAAGTATCACCGCCATCGGTGCTTCGAAAGATGCCTCGCTCTTCGTTAGGGCCCGACAGGTGCCCCATCACCGCGACATAGACCAGATCCGGGTTCCTCGGGTGTATCCGGATGCGCGGTATACGATGAGAATCCCCAAGGCCAATAAAATTCCATGACTTACCAGCATCCAGGGACTTGTACATGCCGTACCCGTGAGAAACATTGCCGCGCACGGTCTTTTCTCCGCCTCCCACATAGATGACGTTCGGATCCCAGGTGCTGACCGCTACCGCACCGATGGAGCCACCAAAGTAGCTGTCAGAGATGTTCTGCCAGGTGGCACCGCCTGTCGTCGAACGCCACACGCCACCGCCAGTGGCACCGAAATACGCCAGCATGGGACGTCCCGGAACGCCCGCCACAGCAGCAGAACGACCGCCTCGATAGGGGCCCACACTCCGATACTCCAGCGCCCGCAACAGTGTGGTATCATAGACAGCTTCCTGCGCCTTGATGGCCGATGGCAGCGGCAAAAGGAGCAGGAAAAGAGCACAACCGAAGAACTGGCGAAGCATGATTTTCTTATAGAAGCCAGAGTGTAGCTTAGCAAAATACACAATTCGCGCGGCCCACCCCGATGAGCGTGGGCGGGGTACTATTGCGTACTATAGGTCTTAGCACTCTTCTGACGTATGATTATAAGGACCGAGGCGGTCGTGATTCGCTCGATGCCTTACGGCGAAACCAGTCGCATCGTGACGCTCTTCACGCGCAAAAAGGGCAAGATGTCCGCGATCGCGAAGGGATCTCGTCTTCCAAAGAGCCGCTTTGGATCCACCTTGCAGGTGCTCTCTGTCATTGAGGCAGTGCTGTACTGGCGCCCAACCCGCACGCTGCAGACGCTGTCAGAGTGTGCCCATACGTTTGTCTCAAGGATGGACGACCTGGGCCGGCTGGCTGCCGGTCTGCGTACGGTCGAATTGACCGGAGCCCTCCTGCAGGACGAAGAGCCCCTGCCCCACGTATATGACCTCCTGGTACAGACGCTGGCGCGACTGCGAGGTCCACACACCAGCGCTGCGCTGCTCCAGCTCCATTACGAGATGCAGTTAGCGACGGCGCTAGGCTTTGCTCCCGCCTTCGAACGCGAAGCCGTACGCACGCTGCCCAGCAGCGGTGGATTCCTTCGCCTGGACGACGGGTGCATCATGGCTGAAATGGACGACGCGCCTGCCCATACCCTTCGCGCCTCGCGGGTGGCACTGCGTACCTTTGCTATCTTGACGCGCGCTAAGCTTGATGTGGTGGCAACCCTGGCCCCCAACGCCCTGGAGGAAGTGTCCGATGTTGTTTCCAACTATGTACGCTTTCATGTGGCTGAAGCGTATCCAGAGCGCTCCCGCCATGTGCTGCGCCAGCTTCGTCAGACTTCGAACTGATCCTTTATTGACGGCGCCCCTTAGAAAATCGCAGCGTGGCTGAGCTGGTAGGCATTGATGTCGGTGGCACGTTTACGGACTTCGTCTATATGGACGGACCGACCTTGCGCGTACTCAAGGTACCCACCACAGCTCAGGATCAGAGTCAGGCCGTGGCACAGGGATTACGCTCTGTGGGCGTCAGTCCACGCGCTGTCATCGTTCACGGCACCACCACGGCCACCAATGCCTTACTGGAGCGGCGCGGCGCCAGGACCGCGCTCTTAACGACGGCTGGATTCAGAGATGTGCTTGCGATAGGCCGCCAGCATAGGCCCCACCTTTATCGGCTAAGCCAGGAGCGTCCTGCGGAGCTGGTGCCACGCGATCGACGCTTCACCGTGCGTGAACGGGTAGACGCCAAAGGCCAGGTGCTGCAGCCGCTTGACGTGAATGAGCTGCACCAGGTGGCGCAAGCCATCTCGGCATGCGGAGCGGAAAGTCTTGCCGTCGTCTTTCTGTTCTCCTTCTTTAACGAATCCCATGAACGCCAAGCGGCCCAGGTGCTGCGTGCTTTGGTGCCGTCGGTGCGCTTGTCGCTCAGCGTTGAGCTTCTGCCGGAATACCGGGAATACGAGCGCACGGCCACCACGGTCATCAACGCCTATGTGCAACCCCTGGTCAGCCGGTACCTTGAGCATCTGGCTGCTGCTGTCGGCGGACGCAAGGTGTGGGTGATGCAATCCAGTGGCGGCACGATCGACGTCGCTCATGCGGCGCGCCAGCCTGTCCGGCTGGTGCTCAGCGGCCCTGCCGGGGGCGTCGTAGGCGCCTTCAAAGTGGCACAAGCCGCGCTAAATACGGACTCGCCCCGCATCATCACGTTCGATATGGGGGGCACCAGCACGGATGTGGCTTTGTGTCCGGGGGACATTCCCCGAACCGCTGAAAGCGAGATCGGCGGCCTTCCGCTCAAGCTTCCCTCCGTAGATATCCATACGGTGGGTGCAGGAGGCGGCAGCATCGCCCGTGTTGATAGCGGCGGCGCGCTGCGCGTAGGTCCCATGAGCGCCGGTGCGGTCCCAGGGCCGGTGTGCTACGGCCGTGGCGGACGCCAGGTCACCGTCACCGATGCCCACGTAGTGCTAGGGAGCCTGGATCCATACCGCTTTCTCCCTGATACTTCAGGTGCCTTGAAAAACACCCGCGCAGCGCTGGCGCGCCTGGGCGCGCCGCTCGGGATGGGAGCGGAAGCCACCGCTATGGGCGTGATCCGCGTAGCTAACGCGACGATGGAACGGGCTCTTCGGCGAGTGTCGGTAGAACAGGGACATGACCCGCGCCGCTACACGCTCGTCCCCTTTGGCGGCGCCGGACCGTTACATGCCTGTGAACTTGCCGAGGCCCTAGGGGTGCGCCGCATCGTCGTGCCACGTCTTCCTGGAGTACTCAGCGCGCTGGGGTTGGTGCTAGCCGACATCACCTTCGATGCCTCTCAAGCACTCGTGCGACCCACAGCCGCCTTGGCTAAGGATCTGGCGCCCCTTAAACAGCATGTTAGCGCTCTGCGCCACAGAGTCGTGGCTGCCCTGCCCGGTACTCCTCAGCTCCTGGCATCCCTTGACCTTCGCTATGCGGGGCAGAGCTACGAGATAGAGGTTCCACTAGGCCTGCCCGTCAGCACGCAGCACCTGGATGCGAGCGTGGGGGCGTTCCACGCAGCACATAGCCAGCGCTATGGGTACCAAGCAAAAGAGCGCGCCGTCGAATGCGTTGCTGTGCGTATCAGAGGTAGCATCCCCAGCGGCTATTCCAACGATGCGCGCATGGAGGTCCGTCCTTCCACAACCGACACCTTGCGCCCAACGAACTGGCGGTCTGTGTGTATGCGGCGTGTCAGACCCGAAACGGTACCCTGTTATGAACGGAACCTGCTAAGGCCCGGACACCTGTTGAAGGGACCGGCGCTCATTTTTCAGTACGACACCACCATACTGCTCAGGCATGGATGGACTGCTCGGATTGACAAAGATCTGAACGCCATCATACAACGCATTCCGGCATTAGATAAGGACGACCCGTGACCGCCTATGCCCCTGACCCCATCCTGCTCGAGGTCTACCGCCACCGGTTTGCCGGCGTAGCCGAAGAGATGGGCGCTACGCTGAGGCGCACCGCGTATTCGCCCAACATCAAGGAGCGCCTGGACTATTCGTGCGCCCTCTTTGATGCCTCCGGCGCCATGGTTGCGCAGGCCGCGCACATTCCAGTACACCTGGGAGCCATGCCCGCAAGTTGCGCGGCAGCGTTGCAGGCTTTTCCCGACTGGTGCGAGGGCGATGTGATCGCACTCAATGATCCCTACGCCGGGGGCAACCATCTCCCGGATATCACCATGGTGTCGCCGGTCTTTGCAGGCAATGAGCCGATCTTCTTTGTGGCGTCGCGTGCACATCATGCCGATGTGGGCGGCATGAGCCCCGGATCGCTGCCACTGTCGACCGAGCTCTGCCAGGAAGGCATCATCATACCTCCAGTAAAGCTGGTGCGGCGCGGCAAGGTTAACACCGATCTGTTGTCCATTATCCTGCGCAATGTGCGTACCCCGCAGGAGCGACGCGGCGACTTGGAAGCGCAGCGAGCTGCGCATGCAGTGGGCGAACGTCGCCTCAAGGCCCTGATACAGGATGCAGGTCCCCAAGAGTTGCAGGCGTACGCGATGCACCTTAAGGAGTACAGCGAACGCATGACTCGGGCCGCCATTGCCATGTGGCCCGATGGGACATTCACGTTCGAAGACTGCCTGGAGCTGCCCGGCGGCCGAACTCCCGTGATCCGGGTGTGTGCCACTATCGGTGGCGACGCAGTCACCTTTGACTTTGCCGGGACCGATCCCGTGATGGAAGGACCGCTCAATACCGTGCTCGCGGTCACGTGCAGCGCGTGCTACTATGTGGTGCGGTGCCTAGTGGCCGACGACATTCCCGTCAACGACGGATGCTTCGCGCCCGTAACCGTAACCGCACCCGAAGGGTGCCTGCTCCATGCAACCGATGGAGCCGCGGTAGCCGGCGGCAACGTGGAAACGTCGCAGCGAATTACCGATGTAGCGCTAGGAGCGCTAGCCCAGGCGCTTCCCAACCGCATAGCCGCAGCCAGCCAAGGCACCATGAACAACGTCACGATCGGGGGGCGCGACATCCATGGGCACCCCTATGCCTATTACGAGACGTTGGGCGGGGGCATGGGCGCCGGGCCAACCTCGGATGGCCTAAGTGGGGTGCATGTGCACATGAGCAATACGCGCAACACACCGGTGGAAGCTTTGGAGATGCAGTTTCCGCTGCGTATCAGGGAATACAGCCTGCGTGAGGGTTCCGGCGGCACAGGCAGATTCACCGGTGGCGAAGGCATGATCCGCGAATACGAGCTCCTTCGCCCTGCCATCGTCACCATGCTGAGCGAACGGCGGCACGTAGCCCCCTGGGGGCTGGCGGGCGGGGTGGCGGGCGCCTGCGGCGCCAATGAGCTTCGACGCGCAGGCGGAACCCGGGAACTGTTGCCCGGAAAGTTCACACGCCGACTCGGCGCTACCGACCGGCTGCGCATCAAGACTCCCGGAGGTGGCGGCTGGGGGTCAGCGCCGGGTGCAGCCGGAAGCGGCCCCTGAATATGGCTGAAGCTCCTACTTTGCGCGCTCTAGGAATTCGCGCAGCACGTAGTGCAAAATGCCGCCATGCCGGAAGTACTCCACCTCCACCGGCGTATCCAGGCGGCAGCGAGTAGAGAATGCCACGCTTGAGCCATCGGTACGGGTTGCGGTTACGTGCACGCGCTGGCGAGCCTTAATGGACTCGTCGATCTCGACGTCGAAGAATTGCGTACCGTCAAGTCCAAGCGTGGCCGCAGTAACACCCGGCTCGTATTCCAGTGGCAGCACGCCCATACCAATCAGGTTAGACCTGTGAATACGCTCAAAGCTTTCCACGATGACAGCCTTCACACCCAGGAGGATGGTTCCTTTGGCCGCCCAGTCGCGACTGGAACCCATACCATAGTCTTTACCTCCCAAAACCACTAGCGGAATGCCTTCCTGCCTGTACCGCATGGCAGCGTCATAGATCGGCATCACGGCCCCGTTGTGCGCCTCCGCACCTGAGAATAGGCGCGTGATGCCCCCCTCGGTGCCTGGCACCAGCTGATTCTTGATCCTGATGTTAGCGAACGTGCCCCGCATCATAACCTCATGATTGCCGCGACGCGAACCGTACGAGTTGAATGAGCGCACCTTCACGCTCCGCCCTATTAGGTAGGAGCCGGCTGGCCCGTCTGCCGGAATTGCACCCGCGGGGGAGATATGATCCGTAGTCGTGGAGTCTCCCGCCTTGACCAGCACGCGCGCCCCACGGATGGGGAGCACCGGAGGCGCCTCGCGCGAAAGCTCCTCGAAAAACGGAGGCTCCCGGACATACGTTGACTCGTCCTGCCATGCGAAAAGGGCCCCACGTGGGATGTCAATCTCGTTCCAGGTCGGGTTGGAATCCTCAATGCCGCCGTACTCGTTAAGAAACATGTCTGGCGTGATCACCGCATCTATGGCTTCCTGCACCTCTTCGGCCGCTGGCCACAGGTCGCTCAAAAACACGTCACAACCGTCTGGGTCCTGGCTTATCGGGTCCCGCGTGAGGTCGATATCCACCGTGCCCGCCAACGCATAGGCCACCACGAGTGGCGGCGACGCCAGGTAGTTGGCCTGCACTAGGCTGTGGATGCGCCCCTCAAAGTTTCTGTTGCCAGACAGCACCCCCGCCACGATGAGGTTTCCCTCCCGTATGGCACCCGATACCGTCTCTGGCAGCGGTCCTGAGTTACCGATGCATGTGGTGCACCCGTAGCCTACCAGGCTAAAGCCCAGCCGGTCCAGGTAGGGTAGCAGGCCGGCGCCTTCCAAGTACTCCGTCACGACGCGCGAGCCTGGTGCCAGACTTGTCTTGACGTGAGGCTTGACTAAGAGGCCGCGCTCGGCAGCCTTCTTGGCCAAAAGCCCTGCCCCGATCATCACGCTCGGGTTGCTGGTATTCGTGCAGCTGGTGATAGCGGCGATCACAACATCTCCATGGCACATCCGCTCTGGGCGACTGTCCTCTCCGTTCAAGGCCACCGACTGGGCGAGCTCCCCAGCCGCGCGCCCAAACCCTTGCGGCCCCGAAGGGCCAGCGAAAGACCTGCGAAACGCCTCCCCCAGCGCTGGCACCTGAATGCGGTCCTGAGGCCTCTTGGGGCCCGCTACGCTGGGGGCGACCGTGCTCAGGTCCAGCTCGACCACATCCAGATAGTCCTTGGGCTCTTCTTCTAGAAACAGGCCCTGCTCTTTCGTGTAGCGCTCCACCATCTGGATCAGCGACGCATCGCGCCCGGTGCGCGCAAGAAACGCCAGCGTCTCCTGGTCCACCGGAAAAAAGCCCATGGTGGCCCCGTACTCGGGCGACATGTTGCTGATGGTGGCGCGGTCTGGGACGCTGAGGGCACGCACGCCGGGCCCGAAAAACTCCACAAAGCGGCCCACAACCCCGTACCGGCGCAGTATCTGCGTGACAGTCAACACAAGATCTGTCGCGGTGGCGCCGCGCGGCAGCTGCCCCGATAAACGAAAGCCCACTACTTCGGGCATCAGCATGAAGACAGGCTGTCCCAGCATTACCGCCTCTGCTTCGATACCACCTACGCCCCACCCCATCACGCCCAGACCGTTGATCATGGTCGTGTGGGAATCCGTGCCCACCAGAGAGTCAGGGAACGCTATTGTGCTCTGCCCGACTTTCTTGGTCCATACGCAGCGGGCCACGTATTCCAGGTTCACCTGGTGGCAAATGCCGCTCGCTGGCGGCACCACATGGAAGTTGTCAAAGGCGTGCTGCCCCCACTTGAGAAACTCGTAGCGCTCCCGGTTGCGCCGAAACTCAAACTCGGAATTAAGGCGCAACGCTTCCGGGATCCCATAGTAGTCCACCTGAACGCTGTGGTCGATAATTAGGTGTACGGGCACGCGCGGATTGATGGCCGACGGGTCTCCTCCCTGACGCGCCATGGCGCTGCGCATCGCCGCTAGGTCCACCACGGCGGGCACGCCAGTAAAGTCCTGCAGCAGTACGCGCGCTGGCGAGAACGGCACCTCCGCCTTACCCGGTGCCTTAGCATCGTAACGCGCCAGACGATCAACATCTGAAGCGGTCACTACGCGTCCATCGCACTGGCGTAGGACCGATTCCAGCATAATGCGTACAGTGTACGGCAGACGATCGAGGCTATACCCCAGCTGCTCCAAGTGGTCGAGGCGGTACATCCAGGCCGCGCCGCTGCCGGTATCAAAGGAGGACCGTGCGCCAATCAGGTCGGAGGTGTTCATGCGCTCACTGCCAGTCTTTGGATCTGTGGTACCCAGGCTGCCGACTGTTGTTCGAGTCGCGACCTACTATGGGCCGGACCAGAGCCGCGCTGCGCGCGTATACATGCGCCGTTACCGGGGCTATAGCTCAGCTGGTAGAGCGCCTGAATCGCACTCAGGAGGTCAGCGGTTCGACTCCGCTTAGCTCCACCCGCTCATTCCTCTGACGCGTCTGTCTTGATTGGCCAGCGCGTCTTTGCATTTCCGACCATCCCTACAAAAGCAGAGCTGCCTTCCAGGAGGACCTGGAAGGCAGCTCTTTTATGTTTGCGCCCCAGCGGGTTAGAACAAGTCTGCCGTAAAGCGCACGTAGGCGTGCGTTCCGTTATAGTCAAACGGGGTGCTTTCCGGCCGGGCGTTGCCCTGCGAAAGCGTCTCCAGCTCCTCCGCCATGATGTACCGATTGAGCACGTTGTCCGCGCCGATGGCAATCCTGTACGCGCCGGCGAAGATGTAACCCACTTCCAGGTCAAGCAGCATCGAGCTCGGATACGAATCCAGCAGGTCGTCTGGACACGCATTGCTGTTGTTGGTGCAAGCCGTCCAGCCATCGTAGTAGTGGACGCGTGCTGCACCCCACAGGTTGCCCCGCAGGTGACGGATGCTACCGACTAAGCGATTCTTCGGATTAAGGGATTCGACCTCGATCCGGCGCCGAGGTGTCAGCACAGAAATCTCGAAAGGCTCCGACAAAGCCTCGCCAAGGAACTCGAACGTCTTCGACGGCCGGGAATAGCTCGTCATCTCATGCATTGTCCAATTCCAGGCCAACGTAGCAGTTGTCGCGCTCGTGGGCGAATGCTGGCGGTCGTATGCCAAGAGCAAATCCGTTCCCCGCGTGCGGGTGTCAAAGTCGTTCGAGAAGTACTTGACCTCCCTAAGACCTTCAACCCCGCCAAGCAGGTCGCGCTCATTCATAATATCGATGAGCTCCTGCGAAAGCACGATGTTGCCAGTCAGCGAGATGCGATCCTTGAAGTTGACGTTGAAATAGTCCAAGGTCATAGTCAGATCCTCGGCTAGTTCCACCACCGTGCCGAGCGACACGCTTCTGGCCGTCTCCACGGTCAGTTCCTTGCCACCCAGGCCCGCAGCCGCGGGATGCGTGGGAGGCAGCTGACCGGTTTCCACGAGCTGATCTCCTCCCGCGCTAAGGGCCGTCTGGAGCGCGATGAGGTTTAGCTGACCCGGCGTAGGCGCGCGGAAGCCGGAACTTAGGGTGCCGCGGAACGAAATTCGGTCCGCTGCACGGTACAGCATCGCCACCTTGCCGGTCACCGTGCTGCCGAAGTCGTTGTAGTAATTCTCATACCGAGCAGCGATACCTGCGACCCAGCGGTCGGTGATGTCCGCTTCCAGGTCCACAAAGGCCGCGACATTCGGACGGTCCCAGCTGCCAGCAAATTTCGGATTCAGGCCCTGGTATCCGTTGGAACCCACGCTGAACCCCTGTTTTCCGAATTGACCCACCTCGAACGATGCGGGATCACCCGCTACAGACTCAAAGGTCTCGGAGCGATACTCGGCACCGACAGCCACGTTCAGCGGTGAAGCCAACGCACTGACCTGCACCGGGTACCCGAGCAGCGCCGAAAATGAGATGTCGTCCTGCTGGTAGGAGCGGGGGTTGAAACGTGTCGGAGTGTCTGGACCCAACGAAGCGTTAACGGTATTGAAGATGAAGTAGTCAAAGCGGCTCTGCGCGATGCTTGCCGTGAAGTCCCACGTCAACCCTTCCGGGTTGCCTCCCTTGAGGCCAGCGAAGACGCTGTAGTCGGTGATGTCGGCTCCGAAGCGCGGCGTGAAACCGCCCGGGAACCGCTCGTTGAACATCCAGCAGTCCCCTTGCGTGGCCGCGATAAACGCATCCACATCCGACTTGGGCGAATCCAGGCTCGGCAGGTCTGGATGGTTTACGCAGTCCACATCATCTTCCAGGTCGTAGTCCCCCACGGCACGCTGGCTCCCGAATCGGAACACGCTGCTACGTGCGCTTCCGGTCCCGGGAGCGCGGAAGTAGAACCCACCCTCACCGGTACGCATGCCATAGCCACCCATGGCATAGAAGTGCAAGTTGTCGTTGAGGTCGATACCCATGTTCAGGAATCCTACGAAGGCGCCGTCAATGTTGGGACTTCCCCATATTTGGGCAGGGCGGTTTACCGGGTATCCTCTTTCCACAAGAAGCGCCTCGTCAGCCCGGGTACCGCTGCGGATCGTCGGGCCGGTATCTTCCCATTCGACGCTCAGGTTGACGAATCCGCGACTCGTCAATGGCAGGCCCACGTTGACACCTACCTGCTGATAGCTTCCGTCGTTTTCCTGCAGGTACTGGCCGCCGCGCATCCTGACCAGCACGCCGCTGCTGTTGTCACGCAGCTGCATGTTCATCACGCCAGCGACGGCATCTGCGCCATACTGTGCCGCCGCACCGTCACGAAGCAGCTCCAGCTGCTTCACTGCGATCGTGGGAATCATGTTCAGGTCCACGCCCTGCGCGCCCGTCACCAGCGAAGATCCCAACAGTGCCAACGACGCTGAGCGGTGTCGCCGCTTCCCGTTAAGAAGCACGACGACGTTGTCGGCAGGTAGGCCGCGCAGGTTGATAGGCCGCATCAGCGTCGCCTCATCATCGATGCCGTTGCGGGGCACGTTAAATGAGGGAATCTGCGTCCGCAGCGCGTCATCAAAGTCGGCGCTGGCCACCGAGTTCAGCGCTCTAGGGCCGAGGACATCCACTGGTACGGCGGAGTCTTTCACCAGGCGCGGCTCGCGCCGCGTGCCGACCACGATGACTTCTTCTAGGCCGAGCACACTGGGCCGCAGCTGCACATCCACATGTGTAGCACCGGCGGGCAACACCCACTCCTGCGGTGAATAGCCAACAGACCGTATCACCATCACGGATACCCGGGAGGGAATCTCGAGCGTGAAGTTGCCGTCGTTATCCGTAGCGGTACCAGTCGTAGCGCCCTGTACCTGCACAGTGGCTCCTGGGATCGGGTCTCGCGTTTCGCTGTCGGTGACCGTGCCGGTCACGACTACTTGCGCGGAGGCGACGTTGGTCAGGAGAGCCCCGATGAGGCAGGCCTGTACGAAAAAGGTTGCAAGGTACTTCATTGAACCAACATTTTGGTTATTGGTGATGAGAGCGGGCGCCGCACCTCCCGGCCTTGGTTCAGTCGGTCACGCTAACTGCACGTTCCGTTCTACGCGAAGCCATATCCTCAAAGCGGGACACCGTTTCACAAGCCGGCTGGCAGAATGTAACGCAGGTTAAAGGTACAACAATATGGACACTAATGCACAAAGGCACCCGAATTATCACGGTCGTAGCAGGGCCACCAGCACGCGCACGCTTCGCGCCGGTATCATGGGGTCCGCGGACCATTGTGGACCACCTTTTTACTCCGCAATCTCGTGCTATGGTCCCTTATTTCTCACTCCACCAGGAGGCAGCCGCGTCGTTGTTGCCCGCCCAATCCGCATGCGCATGCACTCTGCCTCATGGGTGCTAAGTCTGACGGTTCTCTTTTGCTGCACATCTACGCCGGATGCTGTCCGCAGCCTGTAAAGGCGGCAAGCCGATGTACGAGCGATAGCGATGGTTAGCTCCTCTTTGCGCGACCGGGTGGCCCAGGCCGAGAAAGCCGCCATGCAGCGCCAGATCGAACCCGTACTGATGGCACTCCAGGCTTCCGCAGGCGAGCTTGGCTTGAGTGCCCGGAATCTGTCTGAGGCGGCTGCTGCTGCGCGATGGCCGTCACTGACCCAGGTCGTGCTCCTTATGGGTTCCGGTATGGTGCTTGGGGTCGCGCTTGTCCTCTTGGTTCTGTCGGCACAGCCGCCAAGCGCGGGTTGCGGGCTGGCAGCTCAGGAATATGCACGGCCGGCTGATTCGGGCACGGCCTTGTTGTCCCTTTACACGACCCAGGGTTTGCGCATGGCCCTGCCCGTTAGCGCGGTGGCTTCTGTGTCGTCGGGAAATTCCTCGGTGTCCAGATCAAATGCCAGCGAACGATCCAAGAGCATGCAGATCTCTGACGTCAGGCAGGCCAATAGCGAACCGTGCCCCACCTCGACATCGCAAACCGGGCGCATGCGCGTCTTAACGCAGTTCAAGAAGTCGCGACGATGGTCTGTGCTTTTGTACAGGTGGATGTCGCTGGGCTTCATAGAGACTTCTAGCAGGCTTTCGTCCGATGCCCATATCCCTCCGCGGCTCACGCCGACCCAGCCATCGGAACCCACAAACTGGACCATTCCTTCGTGGGGCCCCTTTTTCTTGATGACCGGGATGCCGTCGTCATAGACCAGCGTGAGCTCGCCTTCGTGCCCGTCAGCGGGCGCTAAGATCTGTACTGGTCCGCGGCCATCCTGACCCAGCCCCCAGTGGGCTATATCAAAGTTGTGTGCACCCCAATCTGCGACATGCCCAGCGGAGTAAGGGCGCCATGCACGCCAAGCCCCGCTATCGGTGTTGTAGCGACCGCTGATACGCTCTGGATGGTAGGAGGCCGAAGGTGCGTTGCCGAGCCACATCTCGTACAGAAAACCCTCCGGCACCTCTTCGCCGCTTAGCTCACAGGGATGAGATACCCCTCCGACCTGCGCATAGACCTTTTGGAGCTCTCCCACATAGCCATTGATGGCGAGCTCGCATGCGTGGCGAAAGTTCTGTCCTGAGCGCTGCTGACTCCCGGTCTGAAACACCTGGTCGTATTTGCGAACCGCCTGGACCATAGCCCGCCCCTCTTTAATGGTACGCGCCAGGGGCTTCTCGCTGTACATGTCTTTGCCAGCCTTTGCCGCGTGCACTGCCATATAGGCATGCCAGTGGTCGGGCAGCGCCAGACATACCGCATCGATGTCGTCACGCTGCAGGACTTCCCAGAAAAAGCGGTAGGCGCCGCATCCAGAGTAGGTGCCGGCGCTGGTCCGCTCCGCATAGGTGGATTCAACAAATTCGCGGGCTGGTTCGCGCCCTTTCAGGCCGCGGCCCTGGTAGTTGCCACCCGCTGTATTAACGTCACAAACGGCGAGCACTTGCACGTCTGGCATTGCGATGAAGCCGCGCAGGTTGTTCATGCCCATGCTTCCCATGCCGATGAACCCCATCGTGACGCGATCGCTGGGGGCTACGCTTGGGCCGCGCCCTAGGGCCGAGGCCGGGATGATAGAGGGGATCGCGGCGGCGCCCGCCAGCAGCCCCATGCGTTGCACAAAGGCGCGCCGGTTAAGAGATGTATGAGTCATCGGAATTGATTGATGAAAAGGCTGGATGTTGCGGCATGAGTCTTAGCAAGACCCGCCCGGTGATTATACGGCATCGTGCGCAATTGGCGCGCCACTTGGCACCACGATAGGGTGCGCAGCCTGCCAGGCGGCGTAGCACGCTTGCTAATACGGGTATCGGGACCGTACCTTTGAGGGCAACGTTGTCGCGCACATCTTTCTTGTTTGTCTTATGCCCAACCCGTATACGGGCGTCGGCAACCCGTACACCCGCGCGGAGGTCTTAGCGCGGCTGCATGACAGCCTCGACAGGGGCGAGCCCATCATTGGTGCCGGTGCAGGGACCGGCATCAGCGCCAAGTTTATCGAGCGTGGTGGCGCGGATCTGCTCATCATCTACAATTCGGGGCGTTTCCGCATGGCGGGGCACGGCTCTACAGCTGGGCTTATGGCCTACGGAGATGCCAACGCGGTGGCAATGGAGATCGGAGAATT
Organism: Rhodothermales bacterium; assembly: GCA_958296045.1. Taxonomy (GTDB): domain Bacteria; phylum Bacteroidota; class Rhodothermia; order Rhodothermales; family Bin80; genus CATQHT01. The sequence goes on along the minus strand of CATQHT010000002.1, from coordinate 342,994 downwards.
TGAGGTGTTGCCCGTGGTCAAGGAGATCCCGGTCATCTGCGGCGTGCATGCTTCGGATCCTCGGCGCCGCATGTGGCATCATCTGCTTAAGGTCAAGGCGATGGGCTTTAGCGGTGTCAATAACTTTCCGACGCATGCCATCGTGGACGGGCTGTTTCGGCAGGTGCTGGAGGAGACCGGCATGAGTGTGCAGCACGAGATCGGTATGGTTGCGCAGGCGCAGCATCGGGGGATAGACCTGTTTTCTATTGTCTATGTGGCTACACCTGAGGAGTCGCGCCAGATGGCTGAGGCCGGCGCGGATGTGATTATCGCCCATGTGGGCTGCACGATAGGCGGGTCTGTAGGCGTCACGGGCGCGACCTGCACGATTGAGGAGGCCGCCCAGCGCACGCAGGAGATCATTGATGCGGCCCGTTCTGTGCGGCGCGATCTCATCTTCCTGTCGCATGGCGGTCCTATCAGCACGCCGGTGGATGCCGCCTACATCAATGAGCACACCGATGCGGTGGGGTTTGTCGGGGCCTCCAGCCTAGAGCGCATGGGCGTAGAGGAGTCGCTGACGAAGTTGACGCGCACCTTTAAAGCCATCCCGTGTCCAGCCGCCAGGAGGCGGTAGCTAGAACACTACAGATATGGCGTTGTTTTTTGGCAACGAGGACTACCGCAAAGAGCGTGTTGTGCAGGGCCTGAACGAATGGGTGAATCATCCTCATGCGGATGTCCGCATGCCGGGACTTCTCGCTGCGCGGGCCACGATCCTGCCTGGTGAGGGACACAGCTTTCATCGGCACCCCGGTCGCGAAGAAGTCATCTATGTGCTTAGTGGCCAGGTAGCCCAGTGGATCGGCCAGGACCGCCGGGAGCTTGAGGCTGGCGCCTGCGCGCTTATTCCGGCTGGCGAGGTGCATGCCTCCTTCAACATGGGCGACAAGCCTGCCCTCCTATTCGTGGTGCTTAGCGGCGCCACCTCCAAAGAGCCAATGGTAGTGGATTGTTCCGGTGACGAGCCTTGGCGTTCGCTGCCCGCACCTTAAGCGAGAATGCCATGAAAACTATCCTTGGGGCCGCCCTGGTGGTCAGCGTACTGCATATTTCCGGGTGCGCCTCGCAGGCGGCTCTCGAGTATTTCACCACCTCCAACGATGCCAACGAGGTCGTAGTGCAGCGTCCGTTGACGCCGGAGCAGACGCTCGCGCACCTTGAGGTGCCCGAGGGTTTTTCCGTTCAGGTATTTGCCAGCGAGCCCGACATTCGTAACCCTATCGCGCTCGCCTGGGATGAGAGGGGCAGGCTCTGGGTGGTGGAGTCCACCGACTACCCGCACGAGCACGCGGGCACCGAAGCGGGCACGGACCGCATCACGATCTGCGAAGATGTGGACGGCGACGGCGTGGCTGACACCTTTATCCGCTTTGCCGAGGACCAACCCCTAACGACGGCGCTGGCCGTAGTCAAAGGCGGCGCGCTGGTTGGTCAGGCGCCCCATGTGGTCTTTATGGAGGACACCGATGGCGACGACGTATACGATCGCAAGACGAGGGTGCTAGAAGATGCCTTCGGCACGTTCGATACGCACGCGGTCATGAGCAACTTCAAGGTAGGTTTGGACAACCATATATGGAGCGCGGTCGGGTATTCGGGCATGTATACGCCAGGTGAGGCCCCCAATGAGGAGTCGCGCATCCTGAGCCGAGGCGTCTTCCACTTTTCGCGGGACGGCACGGTGCTAGAGCCCGTGGGCACGTTCAACAACAACACGTGGGGGCTGGGTATTGGCGAGGACAACACCATCTTCGGGTCTACGGCGAACAATAACCATGCGGTGGTAGTGGGCATTCCGATGCGCTATGAGGCGGAGCTCAGTGTCGCCTATGTGCAGAGCCATTATCTGGTAAAGCACAGCGGCACGCGGCCTCTTTGGCAGGTGGACTTCAGGGATGGGTACACGGCAGCGGCGGGCGCCTTTTTGTACAATGGCCGCCGGTATCCGCGCTTTTTCTGGGGTACGTTGATGGTGACCGAGCCCACCGCGCATGTGGTGCATGCGGTCGTTCTTGAGCGTGACGGCGCCATCTACCGCGAAAAGGAAGGCGTGGTGGAGAACCTTCTGGCCAGCTCTGATGACTGGGTGGCGCCGGTCTTCGCCGACATCGGGCCAGACGAAAATATCTGGGTCGCAGACTGGTACAACCCGGTCATTCAGCACAACCCAGATCGTCGTGGCATGGTGAATCAGATCTGGAATGCGACGCCCGGTCCCGGCAACGCACACCTTAACCCGCTTCGCGACAGGGACCACGGCCGCGTTTACGTGGTACGGTACGGTACCCAGGAGCACAGCGGACCCGCAGCCCTGTCTCCTGAGGATAGCGGAGGGCTATTGAGTGCTTTGCGCAGCTCCAACCAGTTCTGGCGTCTGACAGCGCAGCGCCTGATCGTTGAACACGGGCTTGTTGACATGGCCGAAGAGCTGGCGGCAATAGCCAGTGCCGAAGACTTGGATGCAACCGGCTTTGACGGCGGTGCGGTCCATGCCCTGTGGACGCTTCACGGGCTGGGGGCCACCGAAGCGCTACGCCCAGCCGCGGCCCAGGCGCTACGCCACTCGTCGGCGGCGGTACGCAAGGCGGCCATCCAGACCATCCCATACAGCGCAGACCTAGGTGACACGTTCATCCAGGCCGGCGTATTCACAGATCCCAACCTCAACACGCGCCTAGCCGCCTTGCTTCGCGCGGCGGAGCTGGGTCCCATCCTGGGCTCCAAAGCCTTTGAAGCTTCTCGCGCGGCCCAGGAGGGTGGCGACCGGTGGATTGAGGCTGCGCTGGAGGCGATGCCGGAATATGTCGGCATCATCAGGCGACCGGGCGGGCCCGAGCCCGGGCCTTCGCCTCAGGCGGACACAGCGGCATCCCTGCCTGATGCACGGATCATGCTGGATGCTCCTGAGGGCATCATGCGTTTCGGGCAGACGGAGCTGCATGCTTTTGAGGGGCAGGAAATCACTATAGATTTCATTAATCGGCATCCTGACCTTCACAACGCCGTGTTTCTGCAGCCCGGTCCGGTCGAGGCTTTCGGGCAAGCGCTGGATCGCTACATGGCGGATCCAGACGCGCCATCCACGGAATACGTGCCGCCTGCGCTGCAAGACCGCGTGATTGGCTCCACCGGAGTGCTGGCGATGGGTGAACGCAAAGAGTTTTCGCTTAGCTCGCTGGCCTCGGGCACCTATCCATATGTGTGCAGCGTCCCTGGCCACTGGGCTGTGATGCAAGGGGTGCTGACGGTAACGGAGGCGCCGGCGCTGCCGCGCAACGATGCTGGCTGGGTCTGGCCTAGCCACGACGACGAGGCAGATGGTGGCATCGTATATCTGGCGGGCAGTGCAAGCCGCGATCGCCAGTCACACCATCATGCGCGGGTATTCGGGTTTGCAGACGGCCAGATCTTGTATGGCTCTGGGGAGCGGCGCTTTATGTACACGGAGTCTGCCGATGCGGCTTTCAGGGATGCGCTTCGCGGCGCCGCCTTGTTGGCCATGGCCAACAACAAGCCGGTGAACGAATTGGAGAGCCGCGCTGCTATTGTCGTGCATGTGGAGAGCGGCAAGCCTGTGATGGTTACGCACCCGGCATCGTGGTACAACTGGCAGGACTGGCCCGAGTGGAACGAGGTTATCGTCGGCGGCGGAGCGCGCAGTCACGAGCCTTTACAGGCATTCACGGTGGAGGTGTTGCAGCCTGCGCATCCGCTGATGCGAGACGTGCCGGCTTCCTTTGATATCGTAGATGAGCTATATCGCGCGGAGCTGTTGCCGGAGTCGGAAGCGGTGGTGCTGGCTATTGGCCGCTCCAAGGAGACGGGCACCATCTATCCGGTGGTATGGCTCCGCCACGCCGGTGATGCGCGGGTGCTGGTCAATACGTTAGGGCACGACGACCGCGCGCATGGTCACCCTGCTTATCAGCAGATCGTCCGCAACGCGCGCGCGTTTCTGTTGCCATAGCCTGTCGCCCCGGGCGCAGGGCTTGGTGGTTGCCTTCCGGGTCCGAGAATCCTCAGGCCATGCGTACCCGCTGCGGGGCCGCCGCCTATCACGCGCCCCCTGCCCTGCCTCTGTGCGGACCGTGTCGACACATTTTGGTCATGTGATGCGCTGCCGCCTGACCAAAACTTGTCGCCGTCCCCGTATTCCCGAGCCCGCCTTGGGGAAGCGTTTGTGGGTGAGCGAGTGTGGCTGGGCTTCCCAGCAATGCCTTGGTGTTGAACCGCTACAGCCGAGAAGGTATCCGTCTTTGCTGGCGACGGTATTCGCCTTCGCATGGCTGACTCTGTTTCAGACGATGGTAGGTTACGCGACAGGTAGGGGTCCCTGCACGGTAACTGTCCCGTAGAGAACATTTAAGCTGGGAAATTCGCCCTGCTTATGTTTGGGTGCAGTCCTCTATGGCTATGCGGCAATCTCCGCTCTGGGCAGGTTGAGGTATCCTCACCTCGGCAGGGCAGCCATGACTGGTAGCTCTGGCAGGGATCGATATTCGGCGATGGTCTTTGGGAGCCTGATTGTGGGTGCAATTGATCTCCTTCTTAGGGCGCACCTGCTCAATGATCGAGCGGCCATGCGGCCGTAGTGCGGACTGGGATCGATGTGTGTTTTTTGGCATGTAGGCAGCCCCTTGTCAGGCAGGTTTACGAGTGGACGCAAGGGCAGATCATCGGCGGGGTGTTACGAAACCGATGACCAGTAGCGGAGAATGGGCAATGGTTTTGTTCCGCGTATCCTTCTACGAAGGCGCTAGGGGATGGAGTGGCTGCCATTGGCGGGGTAGCAGCAGGTGGATCTTCTTGGACGGATGGCCAGCAGCAATGCGCGGCAACACACCTTCGAGTCCTTCTACGGGATTGACGCAGTGCAACCGGCATGTCGCTACGAGTACCAGAATGACCGGTAAGCCACGATACCGTCTACAAACGGCATCATGCATGCGTGCGCATTGGGAAGGGATACGCTTGCCCCGCTGACGCCGAAGCTCTTGGGGCGCAAAGCGCTGTTTCAGTCTGCCCGACGCTGTTCCATCTCTGGTCGGGCATCGCCCTCTCTTCGATGGAACGGCCCCTTCCTGCTCTCTTGGCTAACCTCTACCTCTATTTGCGAGCACTCTGACCTGATTGCATATGGTGCGCTTGGGAGTTAAATTGGGAACATAATTGGGGCCTGCCGTGTTTTCTTGCTAGGCTCTTGAGCGTCTAAGCGTCTCGTGGATTCCGCGATTTGCGTATGTCTAAGCTGTTTGCTCTTTCTGCTTCCAGCAGATCGTGGTTTTCACCGGCCGCAGCCATGATTCTTCGGCGCTGCCGCCTGCGACAGCATCCAGATAAGCTCAGATCCGCTTCCTACCGGTGCGTCGAAGGTGGCTCAGGTTGAGGCTTAGTACTATGAGGCTCTTGTCCAGACCCAGAAGCGGGCTCTCGGAAAGTTTAATAATGCCGAGGTCCTAGAGGCCATGGTGGCGAAGTACCCACTGACTGGTCGCAGGCCGTCACGTTGGGTTTGGGCGATGGCATTACGCGTGTTACCACGGTACTTGGCCCAGGTCAGCCTGCCACCACCCATTCTCACAGCGAGCTCGGAGCTGTGCGGACGATTTCGGTGGACATCAATCCCCAGGATGAGGTGGTCGGTTCTCGGCTGCTGGAGTTCGTCAGTCCTGATTCCCTGGATCCCGATCGTTTCACGGACTACGTGCGTCAATGGTAGGATCGGGACTTTGGCGATCTACGAATGCTGATCAGCGAGTACAATATCGCCTATGAAGCCAAAATCTGTGAACGTTACACGCCTGGGGAGGGGTTTGAGCCGGTCGAACTGACTCTGAATGAAGTTTCGGGGGCAGGCAAGACGCACGGTACGATTTACTGCTGGGTGACCGACGTTGTTCGAGGTTGGGTATGCGTAGATCCTCCGTACACGGGGGATGATCCGGGCGATGGCGAAGCGGAGTGCACCTTAGCTTCGGAGGATATCTATATCACCTGTGTTGAGTTCGATGACCCTGGCGGGGGCGGAGGCGGTGATGGTGGAGGGAGCGGAGGCGGCGGGGGCGACGACGGTGATGGTGAAGAAGAAGAGGAGGAGGACGAAAGCACTTCACGCCACTTCAGTTTGACCTGCGACAGTGTACCCCGGGGAGGATACGTCATGTGCACGGTTACGACAGATTCGATTGACTTGGACCTGTCCCAACTCACGTTCGAATGGTCCGCTGAAACGGGGGCGGAATATACGGATACCGGTGCCTCTTCATGGTCGGGTACGGCTACAAACTCGACCACGGTCCAGGTTAGGGTTAACAATGAGGACGTACTGTCGCACACGGTTGACGTGAAACCGCGCTATTGGTCCTTTGGTCAACTGGGCGTACCGGTGCAGTATACCAATCAGCCCAGGGAGTCATCAGTAACCAAAGTTGGCTTCTACAGGCTGAATGACAACGTAACAATCTGGTATGTAGAAGGGACGGGGCCGTGGGAGGGTAGGTGGATGACGGCTTTACCCCCTGTAACTGGTCAGGAGTGGTCTGGAGAGCTCCACATTGCCGAAGATTATGATCCAGCAGGGGGAGGGCCGGGGTATTCGGGCGCTAATTCCACCTGTACCGCTGCATCGGACTTGCCGCCAGATAGCGACTATACCACGGTCAACACCACATGCGGCACCTTACCTGCTATGGACGGTTTCCGGGGTCAAATCATAGCCCATGAGCGCCGACACGAGGCCGGATATAATGCGTGTCTGTCCAGCCACCGCGCGCGCCAGTTGTTGAAAGGATTTGAAGAGTTGGTCTTCCCCGATCTGGCCGAATGGACGTCTACGGCGTGGGACCTGATGGCGGAGTTCTGGAATCAGCTTAGAGTTTCAGGAAGCGGGATTCAAGGGGATAAAGCCAGCAACAGTTTCTGGCTAAACGACGGCAGTTGGCGGCACGTTAGACCAGCGATAGCCGCGCACAGTGGCCCGTATGGCTGTTAACTACGAAGACTACCATGAAAAACGTACTGTTTATTCTGCTGCTGCTGCCAGCGTTCAGTAGCGCGGCGCAGTATTCGCAATACAAAAGGACACCCCCCACTCCGGAGGATGCCCTGCGGTCCCTGAAGACAGGCGACTACGATGCAGCGGTCGTTGTGCTGCGTCAGATGTACGAGCCAAGGCCTGCGGCAGAGCTGGATGCATTCGCGGCCGCGCTCGAAGAGCTGTACCTGAACGGAACGGAGCAGGAGTACCGAACCGCCCGTAGGGCTTTATTTTCTGCAGGTATAGAAGGAAGTAGAGGAACGCGCTACGCGCGCGCCAAGGACGTACTCATACGTATGTACGAGTCGATCAAAGACCAACCGGGCCACCCCAAAGCGATCATGACGTTGAGTGCAATTAAGGCTACGGGAGGTATTGCCTACGTGCGCCGGATCTTGGAGACCAGCGAGAAGCCGCCGCGGTGTGTACTCGTACCCGATCTTTACCGTGACCCTGCGCTGCCGCCAGAAAACGTGTGCCCTAACAAATCAACCTGGTGTGATGCTGCCGCGGCACTTAATCACTTGTATCTCAATTTCTTCGATGGGGAGGAGGAGGAACCGGATAGGGATGAGTATTTTCCTCGCTGCGCGAGTGCTATGAAAGACTCTACGGGGCGCTGGGGGTATATTTTATTTTAGTGGCTCTTCCCCTGATTGGATGGGTCCGATGTTGTAACCACCGGGAACCGATTTGAGGCGGTGCGGATTTATTGCTGTTTCTGGTTTGTTTCCAGACCATCATCGCGATGGTACCCATGTACTCCAAGCCCCCTCAACGCTATGTCGCAGTTGAAGAAAAATATCGCTTATCTGTTGGGCATCCGCGCTCCTTGGAAGGTTTCCGACGTGACCTTTGAGCATGAGTCGCGAGAAGCGTGGATCCATGTATCCTACGAGGACGGCCATCAGCTTCCTTGTCCAGAGTGCGGCTCACCGTCTCCAGGCTATGATTCCCGTCCTCGGCAATGGCGTCACTTGGATCTGTCCGCGTATCGCACTATGGTGGTTGCACTACTTCCCCGCGTGGCGTGTTCAGAGCATGGAGTGCGCACCGTGTCGGTTCCGTGGGCGGAGCCTATGTCACGGTTTACGGCGGAGTTTGAGGCGCTGGTGATTGATTGGCTGCAGGAGGCGAGCATATCGACGGTATCTCGTCAGATGGGAGTGAGCTGGAATTCAATAGACGGAATCATGCAGCGTGCGGTGTAACGCGGTCTTGCGCGCAGAGAGGAATCCGATGTGGCCCATATTGGCGTGAATGAGACTTCTTTTCGCAAGCGCCACACATATGTCACCATTGTTTCGGATACGAAGGTGGGTACGGTGCTGCATGTGGGCGAAGACCGTAAGAAGGAAACACTTTCGCAATGGTATGCTGGACTCACTTTGGAGCAGCTGGAGGGGATCGAGAGTATTAGCATGGACATGTGACCAGCCTACATCAACGCCACGCTGGAGCATGTGCCAGAGGCGCAACGGAAGGTGGCCTTTGACAAGATTCACGTAGTGAAGAGTCTGGGAGCTGCCGTAGACAAGGTTCGGCGCCAGGGGCACTAGGCATTGATGAAGGAAGGCCGGGACGACCTTAAGGGAACCAAGTATGATTGGTTGACTCACTCGGCCAACAAGTCTGCGAAGCAAAAGGCGCGCTTCGAGCTGTTGCGTACCAGCACGCACGTTAAAGACGGCCCGCGCGTGGGCCATCAAGGAAGCAGCTATGCAGTTGTGGCACCATGTCCACCGCCCGTGGGCACGTGAGGGGTGGGAGCGATGGTTGTCGTGGGCCATGTGTCGGCTGAAACCGGTATAAGCAGCCACCAGAACCATCAAGAATCACCTATGGGGTATCCCTCAATGCGATCATCCTAAAGGTGAGCAATGGCCCTGCGGAAAGCATCAACAGCCCAATCAAAACAATCAAAGTGCGCTGTCGGGGCTTCCGCACCAAACGACGATTTACCAACGCCATTTACTTTTACCTCGGAGGCTTGGATCTATACCCCGAAAGCGTCCGCAGGTGAGCTCACCCACTAAACAATGGAAAGGGCCAACTTGACGAATAGCACTGTGGCGCAGGGATGGCGCAGTCGCGGGTCACTTGATAGCGACTACGAGTGTGATACATATCTTAGCAATCTTCAAAAGAAACGGCGACTCCAGAAATGCTGCTTCTTCTTCACTGAGGACACTGAAGAAAAGCTGGGCCGTGAAGTGGATTTCAACCCGTAGTTTGCCAGCCCGAATGCGGAGCAGATTGGGTGCAGCAGTGGCAGAGCCATTGGCTGTGCCACGCCTGCGGCAGCGTCATTTGGACTGAATAGCTCTCAACAAGCGCCGGCACTTGGCTGGGTGGCAATGTGAACGGAGGCTATCGGAAGGTGCACCGATGCATGACTGGCTGCAGTGGCTGCGGCCAAGAGAGTTGTCACGTTGCCGGTGGGGATCCGTCCATGAAGCCCCCGGTCAAGGCAGACTCTGCAAGACCAATCGCGGCGAAACAAGTCTATTGCTGCGCCGCTGGTGGGTCAAGAGTGCAATGCAGGACCTATGAAACGGCTCAGCCTACGACGAGAGGGCGGGGAATCACTTCCGATCCGGCTTCGCGGGGATGGTGCTGGGGTCGCTGCGCTGCAGCTCCAGTTCGCCAGAGGGCGCCGCAAACGCGCTGCTGCGAAGGCCTATTGAGAGCGGCTTGGCGTGACCATTTTCTTTCTCGGCCGACGAAGAGACCTAAGCTGGCTTTGATACTCCTCAAGTCGCGGGTTATCGCCATATCAACGTCCGAGCTGCGGTTAAACGCGCGGGCAACCTCCCTGGGGGCTCCGCCGCCTCATATCGCACCTCAAACAATGACCAGAGCCACCGCGTGACGGAGAACGCAGTCCCGTTCTCCACATTGGACTTCAGCTGCGGAAAGGCCCGGGTAGTCTCCGTCACCTCAAAGCGCGACGCCACAGAGTCAAACTCCGCAAACCCGGAGTCCGCCGTTCCGGTGCGCGCTGCGCCACCATCATTGAAACGAACCATGACTACAGGCTGCGGCCCTTCCCCATAAGGGTATCCTGTTCCTGGATCACTTCTGTGTTCTCGACCTCTGTGATCGCGGCGGGCGGTGCATCATCGTCGGTGATCTGCGGCGTCGCACTCTCTGTCACCAGCGCGCTGGCGCTCGATATCGTAACTGACCCGTCCGACTCATCCCGCGTGTCGGCCACGGGCGAGTGCGTGAATGTGCCGGTGTTCGCGGTGGTCTCCGCTGCGAGTGCAAGGGTAAAGTCGCTTGCGCTGGTGAAATCAGTCGCACCTTCGTTGCCTGAGCCATTCACCAAGAGCCGAAAGACTGCGCAGCGCCGAACGTCATGCATCCCAGCAACGTGCACCGCTCGCCGCCTTTGAACCCGGGCAGGGAAGAGGATCGCGAGGTGGCGAATCGCGGGCTGTGAGAGCCACAGTTTGGCGCTTTTTGTTTCTTACCCTTAATAGCACTTGCCCCATTACACTTCCGCCAGTATGCCTGCGCTCGTTACAACGCCGCGGTCAGACTGGTGAAACCGTAGCGTGAAGCAGGATGTTGTAAGAGCGATTACCTACACATCGGTCGCAACAATCTGGATGGAGCGTCAGGGAAGCTGCTCTGGAACGAGCTTACTGGTAGGGTTTACCATTGGGCAAACGGCTAATCAGGAAAGGGAGAATCGTCCATGTCTAACCAAATGACAAGAACGCTTGTACATATCGGCTGCGGCGCACCCCACGTTCGGCCCAGCCGGGCTAGCGTCGCGAGGATAAGGGCATGACCCGGGTCCCAGTGCAGCCCGAAGTGCTTCGTTGGGCCTGCGAGCGTGCCGGCTATGACGTGGCGCACTTTGCGAAGCATATGCCACAGCTTGCGGCCTGGGTTCGACGCGAGAAGCAGCCGACGTTCAAGCAGCTGGAGGAGCTGGCCAAACGGACGCATACGCCGTTCGGTTACCTGTTTCTCCCCAAGCCTCCCGACGAACGCCTTCCGGTTCCTGACTATCGTACCGTGGCGGATACGGCAAAAGCTAGACCGAGCGCCGACCTGCTCGACACGTTGTACACGATGCAGCGCCGACAGATGTGGCTGCGCGAGTCCCTCGTCGAAAGAGGGGTAGAACCATTGGTCTTCGTGGCAAGTGCCCGTCTGGCCGATGAGCCGGACGCTGTGGGTCGCGAGATGCGACGGGTGCTTGGCCTCCAAGATGGATGGGCCGCGGAAGTCCGCACTTGGCAGGACGCCGTGAGTGCGTTGCGTTATGCGATCATGCAGCTCGGTGTAATGGCGGTGATCAACGGTGTGGTGGGGAACAACACCCATCGCCCGCTGAGCGTAAAGGAATTTCGAGGCTTCGCGCTCACCGATCCCTACGCGCCTCTGATCTTCGTGAATGGTGCGGATGCGAAGTCGGCGCAGATGTTCACGCTTGCTCACGAGTTGGCGCACATCTGGCTCGGCAAAGAGGGGATTTCGGGCTTCGAAGCCCTAACTCCTGACGGGGGGGACGTGGAGAACTGGTGTAACCGAGCGGCGGCGGAGCTCCTCCTCCCAGCACGGGAACTCCGAGCGTGCTGGGAGAAAATCAGGCAGGAGGCGAGCCCCTTCGAGACACTCGCTCGGATGTTCAAAGTGAGCCCCGTGGTCGCCTGCCGCCGCTCTCTCGACTTGGATCTTATTGACCGCAGCACGTTCTTTGATTTCTACGAGCGCTACGTCGAACGCGAATGCACGGGAGACACGACGTCGCGCGGAGGCGATTTCTACAACAACCAGAATACACGTATTGGCAAGCTGTTTGCGACGCAGGTACTGCGCGCGGCGATGGAGGGCCGCATCGGGTTTAAGGAGGCCTATGACCTGACAGGGCTGCATGGAGGCACGCTCCAGGAGTACGCCAAGCGACTGGGGGTGGCCCTCCCTTGACGGCGGATCGAACCTACCTCGTGGATGCGGATGTCTTCATTGCGGCGAAGAATCTGTATTACTCATTTGACATCTGCCCCGGCTTTTGGAAGAGCGTGGTTCACCACCACCTGAAGGGGCAAGTGTCCAGCGTCGACAGGGTTCGCAGCGAATTACTCGTGGGTCGCAAGCCGGAAGATCTCATTCAGTGGGTGAAGAACAAAGTTCCGAAGGGGTTCTTCATTACGGTGGAAACCGACATAGTGACGCGTGCATATGAGGACGTCATGACGTGGGTTCACGGCCATCCGACGTATTTCAATCATGCAAAGGCCAAGTTCGCGATGGGTGCGGACGGTTGGTTAGTCGCCTGCGCACACGTTCACGATGTCACCGTCGTTACCAACGAGAAGAGTGCACCTAAGTCCAAGAAGTCAATCAAGTTGCCCGATGTGTGCGATCAGTTCGGAGTGCAGCACAACAACACGTTCACCATGCTTCGAGCCCTGAATGTCCACCTCGATTGGACAGGAGGCAGCTGAGTGGCCCCCGCCATCCGCAAGCCACCTTCGATTCTTGGTCCACTTCGTAGGAGGCACAGCTTAGTCCACGGTCTGCGCGAGGGGTTCAGCCGCGAGCGTGCCATTTCCGCTCGACACCGTCCTTGCCCCCTTCTCCAAGATGCAGTTTCGCTTGTCTGAGACCGTCTCAGACAAGCGACCATCAATTTGCTTGCAACAGCGCCTGTGGCGGCATAATATGCGAAGGCTCCTGCGCCCGGGGCTGGACGCCCACACGATCCATTGCGTCCTTGGAGACATTGATGCGAACGGCTAGCACTGCCCTGTACCCACTCGAGCAACCTAACAACGAGCCCTCAAGGTGCATGGGGCACGCGCAGCTTGGCCCTCAGCTACGTGGTTATCCGACAAGTGAATCACAGCCCCTCGTCAGGCATGAGCTTCACACTGGAGGCGAATTCCACGCTGTTCTAAGTGGTACGTGCAAAAGGTCAAGGTCTTTCGTGTATCGGGCATAGGTCAAGGGTGTACGCTCTGATCGCGACGGGCACGTGTATTCTCCTCGCTTTGCGAGCAAACCCCTTGCGCAGAATGCGGTAAGCGAAACAGTTGAGGCTGCGAAGCCTACGCCATTCGCTATGCAGGTGTGCGCTCCACCGGGCCGTATATCGCTCCAAGTTCTTCGTATGCTGTGGCGCGCCTCTACAGACTTTCGTAACTACGCCACATGAGTTTGTACCCAGGCGGCGGGTCGCGCTTTCGATTCATGTAACCGCCCATCATCGCCACCAACTTAATCGCCGCGGCGAGGTCCGTGAGCTTGGGAAGGTTGCAAGTGCAGACATAGATGCATATTCCGACGAATTCGTGGCGCCGCTACGCCACGATAACCCCTTGCTGGCAGGCACCAGAAATTAGAGAAATGCAGGGGACCCGGTCACCGGTAGCTCTTCACTTGGGCGAGTCGAGGGCGCGGGCTCTGGCAGCGGTGATCGGCGGGCAACTCTCTGGATCAAGATAGTCGTCTAGATCAGCCTCGCCAGTGGCGGTGGCTGGATTTGCGACAAGAGCCCAACGGCACGGGTCTTCCCGCACTCAGCAGCAACAGCGTTGGCTCATAGCCGCGGGACCAATAGGGGTGGTGAAAGACAGAGGTGGCTGCGGCCATTAGGCTGAAATCAACGAGCTGCCCGTCGGAATCGCGGCAGCTCATGCTGCCGTTTCCACTTCGGCTCTGCCTTACAGGATAGCTCCAAGGCCGGTGCACAGCCGATCCATCGCTTCGGCTATCTGCTCCTTCTGCAGATTGCCGTAGGCGATGCGGATAGACGGCCGCTCATGACCGAAGGTGCTGCCAGGAATCACAGCCACCCGATATTCGCGCACCAGGCGCTCGCACACCTCGAAGGAGGACAGCGCGCTGTAGAGATCCAAGAACACGTAGAATGCACCTTCAGAAGGTGCCACCGTCACCTTGGAGCCCAGCGTCGCCAGGCGATTCAGCACCAGAAGACGCACCTCATTGAACCCATCTAGGTATTGGTGGCAGTAGGAGGGGCCGACTTCGAGGGCAGCCAGCGCAGCATGCTGACTCGCCAGCGCCGCGCAGATCACGTTGGTGTCCTGAATCTTCTTGACTGCGGGCAACAAGTGCGGAGGCAATGCCATATACCCCAGACGCCACCCGGCCATGCCGTATGACTTGCTCAGGGAGCACAGAGAAATTGTATGGCTGCTGCTACCAGGCGTTGCACCTGGCGAGTAGTGGATGCTCTTACCAAACGTGAAGTACTCGTACGCTTCGTCACTTAAGTGGTATATGCCGCGTTCCGCGCAGAGACCGTTGATGGCCTTTAGCAGGGCTGGCGAATAGACCACCCCCGTCGGGTTATTGGGAGAGACGGTCACGACCGCACGCGTGCGTGGCGTGATGTGTGCGCGAATGGTCTCCACCTTTGGCAGGAAGTCGCCACCGAGCGAGATCACTACCGGGCGGCAGTCCGCGATGCCAGCCGCCATCTCGTGGTTGAAGTAATAGGGTGCGAGAAGAATAATCTCATCGCCCGGATCTGTTATAGCCAGCACGGCTTGAAGAAAGCCCATGTTGCTGCCCGCGGTGACCACCACCTCAAAATCACCGGAGAGGTTGTTTTCCGCTACCAGTTTGCGCCTTAGCGCTTGGCGCAACTGGTGTCGGCCCGTGCCGTATCCGTAACCGTGTGCAGCAGGGGTACGTATATACTTGTTAACGGCGCGCACGACCGCTTCGGGCGGACCATAGTGGGCGACCCCCTGCCCCAGCGATATCGTCCCTGGATGTTGACGGATCAGGTCCGCCATTACGCCCATAACCGGCGCTTGGACCGCGGACAGTCGCTTGGCCATTCGTGGTATGCTCATCGGTCGGGACCCATTGCCTGTGAGTTGATGCTGGCAGCCACGCGGCCAATATAGCACGCGGAAACGCAGAGGAGGTTATGGCTGGATTGCTGGCACCACTGGCTGCGCCGCACCCCAGGGGGCTGTGCGCTTGGGCGAGGGTAACAGACCCGACACTGAGGCTTATGGAAGGGCATCTGGCATCTGCCGCTCGATCCAGCCTTCATGCAGCTACGCGGGCGGGATTGTTGCGGAGCACTTCCTGCACGCTGTGCTTGCTCGGGGCACATGCTGTACCCATGTCCTCGCTGGTGCGCCGGTCCGATCCAGACAGCGATAAGCGCATGCGCTGGCTGCGGCCAAGAAGCTCCGTGCTGGCACCCAAATGCTGATATTTGAATCCCGACAATCACATTCCATACCTGCAATGAACGACTATCTTGGACCTTTCAACCGTCTCTTGGCCAGCCCGCGGGCATCAGTGTTGGTCAGCAGCTGGATCCGCAACCCCTGGCCACGCCCGGTGGTGCCACGATCCAAATCCAAGCCGTTGGTACGACACGGCCTTCCGGTCGTGATGCTGCTATGCGCAGCTGCGCTGGCCGTGCCTAACGAAGCGCTACCGGCGCAGCCGGCAGGCAAAGAGCTGGGACAAGCCATGCAGCGTGACCAGTTTGTGCCCAACGTAGTGCTGGTACGTTTCAAGGACGGCCGTATCCCAACCACCGGCTCGGCGCTTTCCGGGTTCACGGATTTTGATGCTGCGGCCTCCGGCTTTGAGGTAAGGGAGATTGTACAGGCCTTTCCAATGCTGGAGTTCAAGGTAGGGCAGCAATCCACCTCAGAGGCGGCGAAATGGCTGCGCGGCGTGTTCGAGGTGCGGTATGATGCTCAGGTGTCTCCGACGGTGGTAGCGCACGTACTGGGTCGAAGCTCTGACGTCGTTATGGCGGAGCCACGCGCCATTCACCGCACCACCAGCGTCGGAGCGCCCGCCGCGATCACTAAGGTCGAGGACAATGAAGTTATCGAGGAACAAGACGTACCTGATGGGGACGCGCCGCAGCCTATAGTTATGGTCCGTTTCTGGGATGGTGGCGCAGCGCGCACCGGAACGGCGGAGTCCGGGTTTGCGGAGTTTGATGCGGAGGCATCGCGCTATGAGGTAACGGAGATTGCCCGGGCCTTTCCGCAACTGAAGTTCAAGGTGGAGAATGGGACTGCGTCCTCCGTCACGCGGTGGCTCTGGTCCTTGTTTGAGGTGCGATATGAGGCGGCATTGCCCCCCAGAGAGGTTGCCCGCGCATTCCATCGCAGCTCGGACGTGGATATGGCGATAGCCCGCGACCTTTGTAGTGCTAAAGCCAGCGAGGTCCCTGCGTCAGTCAAGGAAACGGTCACACCAAGCCGCTCTCAATAGGTCTTCGCAGGAGCATGTTTACGGCGCCCTCAGGCGTACGCAGGCACCATGGTGCTGCGAGGCAAGCGCGACAGCCGCGAGACTGGTTAGTGATTGCCGTCGTGACTCTCACATAGGTAACCATAGGCAGGGACTGGAGAACTGCGTCGCTAGTGTGAAGAGATAGTGAATTTCAGAGAAATGGGGGGGGGTATTCCGTTTCGCATTTGGAGGCCGTACATTCCTAAGCAGTAGATGGATCGACCATCTGGAACCTAAACCAGTACAGAACAGACATGACTGACTTTGACACAAAAAAGTTGGAGCAAGAGCTCAAGACATGGAGCGCGGACGTATTTGCTAAGATGAGTGCGGACGCTAAGAACAACGAGTATTCAACACGGACTTACCTCATCCAGCCGTTCCTTGCAAGGTTCATAGGGGCTGATGCGCAAGATTCGCGTCAGGTTGTCCATGAATTCAAGATTCCCCGCAGAGGGGGTGTGATCTTCGCAGATTACGTACTGAAGCGTGACGACAATGCCTGGTGCGTGATAGAAGCAAAGGTACTCGGCTCAGACCAAGTGACGAAACAGGTCCATGCCGACCCTACTAGTCAAGGATGGGGGCAGCTATTCGATTATGCGAATTCGACAGACTTGGGTGGCGCAGCGTACTTTGTCCTGACAGATGGCCGATGGTGGCATTGGTTTGCGAGTAAGGACAAACACCTTTCCAAGGAACCGTTCTTGTCCCATGATGCCTCCGCACCTCCGACGGCGGCGGCTCTCAATTGGTACAGCACGATATTGGATGATGGATCGCTGGAAGACTTGGAGGGCGCCGTAATCGAGGCGACCTTTGCGGATACCGCCCGCAGTTGGCTGCGTGCGCTTGGATCTGGCGACGATGACTTTCTCAATAACCTGCTGGAACTTAAATCTGCATTTGCTGGTCTTTGGGGCTATAAAGGCGGCGTCGTAAATCACAGGGGAACTGCACTTAAGCACTTGAAGGCGGTCTGGCCTGCCGTCTACGGTGGGTTTGTGCGCCACATCCAGGACAGCGCCGATCCCGAGCCCGGTGGCTCCAAGAGTGAAGAGCTGGGGAGATCCACTCTAGACACGGGCAAGGCGGCACCTGGACAGGAAATCCCGGCCAGCGAATCATATGGGAAACAGGCCTGCAGATGGAGGATCGGGAAGGGCTCAGACTGGCAGATAGCGAAGAATGGAAAAATCCTATTTACCGACGTACTCCAGCGGCTGGAGGACGAGTTCCCAGGTTCCCCCAATGCGTGGTATGAGGCAGTCTGGAGCAGGCAGCCGAAATGGGCTGGCAGGAGCACACATGCTGCTAAAATGAATTATAACGAGGATCTAGAAAACGGTTACAGCTGCTACCTACCCGGTTCCAATCCGGTCAAGGACTCAAGACTGAATGATTTTATCAAGCTCTTTGCTGAGGTTACCGGCCAAACTCTCCACCTCGAGCTGGATTGGGATTATGGATCCAACCAGTAACATGTCACGCCTCTCGAGCGCTGGTCGTCTTCACCTGTGGTGGACTCGGAGAGCTCGTGAGGTAGGATGCGATTTGTGAGCTGGCTGTGGCATTTGTGACCCTCAGTTCGATGCTTAGCGGGTGACATTGCTAAGCAGCTGCCGCGTGCGCCAAAACGCGCCGCTCGCATTTGAGCCAGAGGTTAGACGGGCGACGTAGCAATTGGGCCCTTAGCTGTATGTGTTACCCAGCCAGCAGCAGAGCAACGTGGACAGCGCCATTTCTTCTGATTCGCTACTCAGGGGCCGTGTAGAGTGACGGACCCGACTCGCGGAACACCGGTCTCGCCGCTGGAAGGTTCGCAAGCTGCCGCCTCCTCAACCCCGTGGCTTCGGTCCGGCTTCCTTGGCTGCCGGATACACGCCCACCCTCTTGACCGCGGCTGCCTTCAGCATGCGTCGGTCGCACAATCCTATGATGCCCGCCCGCATCGTAATCCAGCGGCGTGCCAGCTCCTGTAGACCACCCACAAAGCCACCGTTCTACGTGGCAGACAGCATACAGCTAATTCTCAGTAACGGTCTAGCTGACCTTTGATGCGCCTAGCGAATTCTTGAGATACTCCCATTCAAGCTGCAGCGCGTCGTCGGAAACCCTCGCGAATTCTCTAAGGCAGAAAGATAACAACTTTTCCTTGGCCAGATTGCTAAGATTTGTCTCGCAGCTGTAGCCGCTGCCAAGCGATATGCGCCTCTTCCAGCTTTGCGCCTCGCCACTCTTTTCCAAGTTGACCAACTTCGGTTTACGCTGGCGGATTGATGCAAACCATGCCGCCCGGCCGTCTGGATGCAGCTCCCCAAGCCGCTTCAGCACCGCGACCATCATTTTCCCGGCGGACCCCGCATTCTCCCATTCTGCATCGGTGTTCAATCTCCATTTGCATGCATAGGGACTGAGTGAGCCACCTGGCAAAGGCCCTACGATTGGTGGCTCCCTTACCTCTATTGAATCGCCGCCTGAGAGCTGCCGAACATATTCTCGAAGCACGGCAGACCAAACGGCCTGCAGATGCTCTCTCGCATCGGTTTTCCTGGGTACAATCCCATGGTCATTCCAAAGTGTCCTAAAAGCACCTATCTCTAGCAATTGATCCAGAAGACTGCCCTCGGTGGAGTTCAGTGACCGAAGCCAATCGCGGGCTGTGGCCGCAAATGCTGTTCGTACAACTGTACCCTGCAGATCCCCCATGCTCCCTTTCAGCACTGCTCCGCAGTAGATGACAGCTGCGACCGTGGAGGGTGACGACACATCGTGAGTTAGGAACGGCTTCTCAGCCAGGTATCCCTCCTCCTTGACGAACCAGTGCCACCACTTACCATCCGTCAGGAGAAAATACTCGGCGCCACGTAATTCTCTAGAGCGCGAATAACCATCCAGTTGCTGCCACCCCTCCTTTGAGCCCGTATGTACTTTCCCGCCAACCCAAGGCGAGCCATATTTCTTGGCCTCTACCACGCACCATGCACGTCCACCACGCTTCAACACATAGTCCGGTCTAGTCCCGCCCTTGCGGTCCTGAATCGTGAACTCATAGGCAATCTTAGTCGGGTCTCTCGTATCGATCCCAAGGATATCTCGCATGAACGACTCTATGAGAAACCTCTTTGTACTCTCTTCATTCGTGGCATATTCCACTGCCTTCATATAGACCTCCTTGCGCCATTTTTCAAGCGCCGCTCTTACATCCGCCCTGTCAGACCCTGTGTCAGCCATACTTGTCCATGTCGTGGTGGTGAGTTCTGCGCAAGACGGCCTCATGAGGCCCCTTCGGGGAAATAAGGTAGCGATTTCGACCGTTACGCGGGCCCGGGTCTCGCCAACTAGCCCAGAGCCGGGGAGCTAAGTACGCGCTCCAGACAAGGGTCCCTGGGAGAGCCGCGCTTATGCGAATATCGCAACGGCAATCTCGCCCATACCGTCGTGCAGATCGAGTCGATCGTACGAATGCCCCATCGGGCGGGATCGTAGCAAATCCGACGCGCCAAGGATTCCTCAGACCCATCTCAATTCACTTCAGCCAAGAAGTGTCAATTTCTTGAAATCTGGCGCCGCTGTGACATAGGGGTGTCAGGGTCGCGGGGTATCCTTTACAGAGTGGCACGGCACTCGTGACAGCCGGCTATAATGGCCGCCGATCAGTACTTTTGCCTGCCACTCGAGTCAAGTGGCAACGGGCGCCGTTGTGCGCCCCCCTGCCACCGGACTCCGAAAGTCACCAAACGGACTGCGAAATGGACGTATTCGAATTCAGGGAGAAGCTGGTTGGAGAGTATGCACGATTCTCACGGAGCTTCACTAAGATTCGGGCCACTGACATAAAGGGCGTGGTGGATGCCGCCTACGAGAAGGAACGCTTCTGGCCTGCACCGCTCATCCAGCTGAACCCCAACTACGACACCGGCGGGTCCGTGAATGACCTCATCCGCCGCGGCTTGCTGCACAAGCAGTGCGCGAACATCTTTCGGCGCAAGGACGCAGACGGCACACCAGGCGAAGTGTTCACGCTGTACCAGCACCAGGTAGAAGGCATCGAGGCAGCCCGGCGCAATGAGAGCTATGTGCTGACAACAGGCACCGGATCTGGAAAATCCCTGAGCTACTTCATACCGATCGTCGACGATGTCCTGCGGCGCGGCCTCAAAGGCGTGCGTACCGGCATAACAGCGATCGTGGTCTACCCAATGAATGCACTGTGCAACAGCCAAAAGGAAGAGCTGGAGAAGTTTCTCGTACGCGGCTACGACCCAGGCAAGAGCCCCGTCACGTTTGCCCGCTATACCGGTCAAGAATCAACCGAAGAGCGCGACGCGATAGCGGCAAACCCTCCCGACATCCTACTCACGAACTATGTCATGCTTGAGCTGATCATGACGCGGTTCCTGCCCACGGATATGGCCATCAGGAAGCATGCGCAGGGGCTTCGCTTTCTGGTTCTCGACGAGCTGCATACGTACAGGGGCCGCCAAGGAGCGGATGTGGCTATGCTGGTGCGCCGCGTGCGGGAGAGATTTAATGGTAACTTGCTGTGCATCGGCACTTCGGCCACGATGGCTACCGAGGGAAAGCTTCACGAGCGCAACGAGCGCGTAGCCGCCGTAGCCTCGCGCCTGTTCGGCGCGCACGTAAAGCCGAAAAATGTCATCACGGAAACCCTGAAACTAGTGACCTCGCAAGAGGCCACGACCGATAACGGTGCCTTGCGGCGAGCCATTGGGGGCGACCTGCCCGAAAGCATGGACGAAGATGAGTTTCGGCACCATCCGGTCGCGTCCTGGGTAGAGCGTAACCTCGGCGTAGAGCTTATAGGCGGCAAGCTGACACGCATTTCGCAGCCCCGATCGGTAGATGAGGCCTCCACAATGCTGGCGAGCGCCGCGGAAGTTGATAAGGAAACATGCCGTGACTACTTGGCCAAGTTTCTGCTCTTAGCGCTTCGGTGCACGGATGAACGAGGCCAACCCCTGTTTGCCTTCAGACTTCACCAATTCATAAGCGGAGCTGCCAGTGCGTATGCCACCCTTGAAGCAGCTGGCAATCGCTTTGTTACTGTGAATGGGCAGCAGTTCGTGCCCGGTGACCGGACGCGCGCGCTGTTTACCCTTACGTTCTGCCGCCAGTGCGGACAGGAGTACTTCCCCGTGTGGGCATCCACCGAAGGATCCCGGCTCACAATATTCAGGTCACGCAGCCTTTTTGATCGTTCGCCAGCAGACGCCGACGATCAACTCGGCTATTTCATGCCCGACGAGGACGGAGTGTTTGACCCGGCGGACCTAGAAGGCAGCTTTCCAGACCACTGGACTCGGCTCCATCGCGGACGAATCCGCCTTAAGCCCTACTACCGGAAACACCAACCACATGAGGTGCGGGTCAACGGTCTAGGCGAAATCGACGATGACGGTGGGCGGGGTTGGTTTGTACAGGGCAGATTCCGTTTCTGCCTCGGCCAAGGCTGCAAGGCCGAGTATTCGGCCAACCAGAGTGAATTCGCAAAGCTGGGCGGGCTGTCCAGTGAAGGGCGCAGCTCTGCCACAACGATACTGGCGCTGTCAGCGCTGCGATATCTGGTCACTGCCAATCTCAGTGCCGAAACGAAAAAACTTCTTGCCTTCACAGATAATCGCCAAGATGCCGCGCTCCAAGCCGGCCATTTCAACGATTTCGTGCAGATTCTGCTGCTGCGCGGTGCGCTGTTGGCCTCGATGCAGAAAGAGCGGCCAGGACACCTCGTCGACGAATCCATTACGCAGAAGGTCTTTGAGCATCTACGCCTGAAGCCATCGCAGTACGCGAAGAATCCCGCGGCCGTAGGTATCAGGGCCCAGCACACAGAGGGAGCGCTGCGGGACGTGCTGGGATACCGCCTTTACAGTGACCTCAAGAGAGGCCAGCGCATCAATAACCCCAACCTAGAGCAACTGGGGCTACTAAGAATTGACTACCACCCGCTTGCGGAATGCTGTCAACATAAAGAGTCATGGCAAAGTCGTCATCGAATACTTGCCGGTATGGCGCCTGATGACCGACGCAAGCTCACGCGCGACCTGCTGGAACGGATGCGCCGGGAGCTTTGCATCAGGACGCGTTACCTTGGGGATGCAGATCTGGACAACCTCCGCCAGCGCAGTTACACAGAGCTCAAGGAACCATGGGGGCTGCAGGAGAATGAACAGCCAACCCCTGGGAGATTTATGGTGCCGCGCACCAAGTCAAGAGGGCCGAAACAGATCCTGTACCTCTCGCACCGGTCAGCCTTTGGAAAAGCGCTTCGAAATATCGTTCAGAGGAATGTGGCCAACGGGCACCAGCCAATAAAGGTTGACGAAGAGACCTACAACGCGGTCGTAGACGACCTCCTGGCGGTCCTCCATGATTGGGGAATCGTAAAAGCAGATCGACGTGGCCGCAGACCAAACCGCTTCCAAATCAATGGCTCATGCATGCGTTGGGGCAGTCCAGCAACGGGGCGACAGCGCGAGGCAGGCCAAGTTAACCAGTACTTCAGAGAGCTCTACCGGTCGGTCGCCAACCTGCTGCAGGAAGGATACTGCTATCTGCATCAGATGGACGCGGCCGCACACACAGCCCAGGTGGATTCGGACACACGCAAAGAACGGGAGGAGCGCTTTCGCAGGGGACTTGAGCTGGTGCGGAGCACCCATGGGCCCCGTGGCCTGCCAGTCTTGGTGTGCTCTCCCACGATGGAGCTTGGTGTCGACATTTCGCGCCTGAACACGGTGTACATGCGTAATGTGCCTCCGACGCCAGCCAACTACGCCCAGCGCAGTGGACGCGCGGGACGCGGAGGGCAACCAGCACTGGTGGTAACGTACTGCACATCTATGTCCCCGCATGACCAATGGTTCTTTGGGCATCCGACACGCATGGTGGCTGGCACTGTCAGCCCACCAGCCATCGACCTGGCCAACGAGGACTTAATCCGAAGCCACCTGCACGCGGTGTGGCTGGCGGAGACAGGCATCAAGTTGGGGAGCCAAGTAAGCGAAGTGCTCGACCGAAAGCAGCACGACACGCTCCCTGTAGCCCCATCCATCAGTAGCGAGTTGCGTCGGGATAGCGTCAGGGAGCATGCAAAAGGCCGGGCTGCCCGCATTATGCATAACCTGAGCGAGGAGCTTACCGGCGACGATGCGCCTTGGTATAGTGAAGCATGGCTCGATAGTACAATCCGGTCCGCATATCTGCGTTTTGACGAGAGCTTCGGCCGCTGGCGGTCACAAGTGCGGGCCGCCCAAGGCCAGATGAAGCGATCCGACGAAGTAATGCAGAACCTTTCTTCGTCTCCCTCGGAAAGTAAAGAGGCCGGCTTTAAGCACGGCCAGGCTTCAAGGCAACTCGACCTGCTCTTGAGCCGCCAAGGCGGGCAAAATCGAGGGCGATATTCGGAATTCTATACATATCGCTATCTGGCGTCAGAGGGGTTTTTGCCAGGATACAACTTTCCCCGCCTGCCCCTTTTGGCCTACATCCCCGGTCGCAGTCGGCGAGTAGTGGGCGACACGTACTTGAGCCGGCCGCGCTTCCTGGCGCTGCGCGAGTTCGGGCCGCGATCGATCATCTATCACGAGGGAAGCACATACGTAGTCCGTCAAGCGGTGCTTCCCCTGGAGAAACCGGCAAGTGCCAATTCAGCCGGAGGCCTGCCGATGGAGGCCGTTCGGCTTTGTCCCGAGTGCGGCTATGGGCACTTCAACAAACAGCGGGATTATGAGAAGTGCGTAAACTGCGACGAAGCACTGGAAGGAGGCCTTGCACTGTCCAACCTACACCGCCTCGGGCAGGTCGCGACGCGGCGTGTGACGCGTATAACCTCCGACGAGGAAGAACGGCGGCGCCAAGGGTATGAGATTATCACCACGCTCCGGTTCAGCGAGGGAAAAGATCGGGTACGCCGTACAGACGCCACAGCCACGCGGCAAGGCAAACCGCTGCTGGGCCTCAGCTACGGGCCCGCCGCCACCATTTGGCGCATCAATCTGGGTTGGCGCCGCCGCCGCGAAAAGACAGTATTCGGGTTCTACATCAATCCTACCACAGGAGACTGGGTAAAGGAGACGCGGAATGCCTCCCTGGATACGAAGGATAAAGAGCCGGACAAGCAACAAGTAGAACTCGTCACGCCATTCGTTCAAGATACCCGCAATGTCTTAGTATTTCGGCCAACGTCGCCACTGGATTCCGTGACCGCTACCACGCTCATGTACGCGCTCAAGCGCGGCATCGAAAAGGAGTTTCAGCTTGAGGAACGTGAGCTGGCTGCGGAGCCTTTGCCAGGTAGTGATCAGCCCAACGTTATCCTGTTCTACGAAGCTGCCGAGGGTGGTGCCGGCGTGCTGACTCGGCTCGTCTCCGATAAGGATGCAATAGGCCGGGTGGCCAGATCAGCCTTGGAAGTCTGCCATTTCAGGTCCAAGTCGGGGCGCTGGGGCAGTTTCGATGACCTGGTCAACGACAATGCAGACTGCGAGGCTGGCTGCTACCAGTGTTTGCTCAGCTACTTCAACCAGACCGCCCACGCTAAAATTGATCGGCAGGACGCTGGATTCCTTGACCTGCTGTGCAGACTGGCCAATGGTATAGTTAGGATCAACTCTTGCGAGCCAGACAACGACGTTTTCCAGCGTCTCCTGAATCCCACCCTGTCGGAGCTAGAGCGATCGTGGCTATTCTGGCTGCGAGACGGCGGGTATCGCCTACCAGATAAGGCTGGCATCACATTCAAACGGTACGACCTCAGCGTGGATTTTCTTTATTCCAGCCATCACGCTGCAATCTTCATTGATGGTCCGTCGCACGATACCGATGAGGTCCAGCAACGGGATGCCGTAATAACAGGGCGCCTGGAGAGCGCGGGCTTGGACGTGATCCGTTTCGGCTACGACCGCTCTTCATGGCACGAGGTGGCCAGCGAATCCAAGTGGGTGTTCGGCCCAGGCCACGACGAAAGGACTAACTAGAGAGCGCGTAATGCAGCAGCAGACCCTACAGTACAAGCCGGGCGACCTGGTCAGCGCGCGCGGCCGCGAGTGGGTGGTGCTTCCCGAGCTGCGGGACAATGTGCTCCGACTCCGGCCGCTCGGGGGTGCCGAGGGCGACGCCACACTGATATTCCTGCCTCTGGAGCGCGAGCCACCTACTGCGGCGCGCTTCTCGTACCCGGACTCGTCCAAGCATGGCACTCTGGCATCGGCCGCGCTCCTGTTTGATGCGGTCCGGCTGAAGTTGCGCGCCGGTGCCGGTCCTTTCAGGAGCTTCGGCAACCTTAGCGTAGAGCCAAGAATCTATCAGCTTGTTCCCCTTCTGATGGCGCTCAAGCTGGACCCCGTCCGCCTGCTGATCGCGGACGATGTGGGTATCGGCAAAACGATTGAAGCTGGCCTGATTGTGCGTGAGCTTATTGATCGCGGTGAGATTGACCAATGTTGCGTGATCTGCCCGCCTCACCTATGTGATCAGTGGCAGCGTGAGCTTGGATCGAAATTCGGGCTGGATGCCGTGATAGTCCGCACCGGCACGGCGGCCCGCCTGGAGCGGGGTCTGCTCCCTGGCGAGTCGATTTTCGAAGTACATCCCTATACCATCCTCTCCCTGGACTACATCAAGTCGGATCGTCGTTATGCAGAATTCGTCCATCGCTGCCCGTCGTTCGTCGTCATAGATGAAGCACATACGTGCGTACGTCAGACCGTCGTGGGTCGCCACCAGCGCCACCGCCTGGTTAGAAGTCTGGCGGACAATCCCAGGCGGAACTTGCTGCTGCTCACCGCCACGCCTCATTGCGGCAATGACACGGCATTCCACGCGCTTTTAGGACTCTTGGACAGACGCTTTGAAAGCCTGCAGACACTGGATAAGTCACCAGCACGCGATGCGCTGCGCGAGGAGCTGTCGAAACATTTCGTGCAGCGTCGCCGCGGCGATGTGGTGCAATCAGGGGACGGTGCACACTTTCCGCGGCGCGAAAGCGCGGAAGTATCCTATGTGCTCACAGGCCAATGGCAGAAGCTGTTCGCGGACGTGATGGACTATGCCAGGGAGCTGGTGGTTCGCGCAGAGGGTGGAACGCGTCAGCAGCAGCGAATGTCGTGGTGGGCGGCGCTCGCCGTCATGCGCTGCGTGTCCTCCAGTCCTGCAGCGGCGCAGGCAGCGCTTCGCAACCGGCTTTCTGAGCCCTCGGGAGCGGACGAGCATTCAAGGATCCGCCAGATTGACCTCCAGGGCCAGCGGGAGGTGACCGATGAAGCCGACGCGGATGAGCTCACAGCAAGTGACGTGAGTCCGGCAGGTACGCTGGATACCTATGACGATGACGAGAAACTGAGAAAGCTAATTGGCCGTGCCGGTCAACTAAGAGGGGTAAATCACGACCCCAAGATCAAGAAACTCGTCAGAGATGTTCGGATCCTGATCCGTTCCAGCTTTCGCCCGGTGATCTTTTGTCGTTTCATTGCGACAGCTCACTACTTGGGTGAGCAGCTTCGGAGTTCGTTACCCAAAACAAAGACCCATGTCGAGATTGTTACGGGCGAGCTCACGTCGCACGAACGCGAAGAGCGTATCGCGGCATTGATGGACCTGCCTGCAAGACTCACGCCGGTGCTTGTGGCGACCGACTGTCTGTCGGAGGGCGTAAATCTGCAGGATATCTTCAATGCGGTAGTGCACTACGACCTCACCTGGAATCCTACGCGCCATGAGCAGCGGGAAGGTCGTGTGGATCGCTTCGGGCAGCATTCAGACGTGGTGCGGACCATGATGCTGTATGGGTCCAACAACCCGGTGGACGGCGCCGTAATACAGGTGATTCTGCGCAAAGCTGAAGCTATCCGCAGGGAGCTGGGCGTCGCCGTTCCGCTGCCGGTGGATAACAGCAAGCTTCTGGATACCATTATGCGCGCGGCGCTATTTAACCAGGCTGACAGCGCGCAGGCTAGGCAGCTGGCATTGGATTTCAAGGACCTTGATACGGAGGTAGAGCGCGAATGGCGGGAGGCCAAACAGAAGGCCAGTCGCACCATTTTTGCCCAGCAATCGATCAAACCGGAGGTGGTGCTATCGGAGTGGCGCAAGGCCGCTGCGGTGCTGGGTGGCGAAACAGATGTCGCACGGTTTGTTACCAGCACAGCCTTGCGCCTGGGAGCGCCACTCGATACAGGCTCCAATGGCAGCCGGATACCGGTGACGCACCTCCCCGAGCAGCTCCGGGACCTGTTAGAAGGTGTGGGAGTGCAGTCTGATACTCGGTTCTCTTTCACGCTTCCTGCGCCGCCTGGTGCCTTGCACCTTCACCGGTCCCACCCTGTCGTATCGACTTTTGCTGACTTTGTAGCAGAGCAAGCCCTCGAGGCCGAGGAGGCGTCCTTTGCCGCACGATGCACCGCTATCATCACGGACCGCGTCGAAGTGCGCACGATCCTTTTCCTGCTACGGCTCCGCAGCCAGATAGCGGTGGAAAGGCACGAAGCCGGGCGCCGTTACACCGCCGAGAGGACGCTTCTGGCCGAGGAGTGCATATGTGTAGAGGTAGCTCCTGACTTACCGCCAGCCGTACTCAGTCCAGAGTCAGCTTTGGAGCGTATGCGATGGCAACCTCGGGGCAACGTGCCAGAAGGCCGCAAGACGCGACTGGTGAAGCGTGCTCTTGCAGACCTAAAGGCGCTACAGCCTGCTTTGGACCAGATAGCGCGCCAGAGGGCGTTGGCAGTCCAAGAGGACCACCGCCGCGTGCGCGAAGCCGCCCGCATTCGCAGCTTGCGCTACCGCGTGACGCCAGCGCTCCCAGCCGATGTGCTGGGCGTGTATGTGTTTGTCCCGGTCTTCAGGTTTGACGTCTGACGTGGCTCGCGCTCGCATCAATGGCAGCTTCACGGCCCTTCAGGTAGCTGGGGGACTCCTTTCGCCGGAGTTCTTGACGAAGGTGGCGCGTCTGGAGGCGCCTCGGCAGCGGCGTGCGGACTATGGGCTTGTGCCCTCCTTAGAGCTCAAAGAGGAGATAGGACGTTACTGGCGCATCGGTAGTCATTGGCATGGGCGGTATCTCCGCGAGAGGCAACGTCTGGACCGTGATGCGACGAAGGTGGGCATCGCCAACTGGCTCGAGCCGTTCTGTAGCGAGCTGCTCCGCTATCAGGATCTGGCACCGACCAGCAGCCGCCACTTTGACGACCGGGAATTCAAGATTTCGCATCAGGCGTGGGGTGGTTCGGTGCCGTTTCTATTGCTCACGCACAACATGGGGTTGGACACGCCGGTGCGCAGCATAGGTATGGAGGGGCTACGGGTGGCCCCGCACGCCCTGATGCAGGAGTACCTCAATGCGGACGACGACGCCCTCTGGGGCGTGGTCGCTAACGGTTCGCGGCTGCGCATCCTGCGCGACAACGTCAGTTTGACGCGCGCGGCGTACCTGGAGGCCGACCTGGACCTGATGTTTCAGGACGGGCTGTATGCGGACTTTGCAGCCTTATGGCTATTTGCGCATGCTACGCGTCTGGAGCCTGTTGAGCGCAATCCTTCGCGTTGTATTGCGGAGGTGTGGCGCACGACAGCGCTGGCCGAGGGGATCCGTGCGCGGGACCAGCTCCGGGGAGGCGTTCAGGAGGCACTTAGCCAACTGGGGACGGGGCTGCTTCAACACCCAGCGAACCAGTCGTTGCGGCAAGCGCTGGCCAGCGCAGAGGCCACGCCTCGGGACCTGTTGAAGCAGTTGCTTCGCCTCGTCTATCGCTTGCTGTTTCTCTTTACGGCGGAGGATCGAGGGCTCCTTCACGCACCGGACGCGGACGCGGCAGCCAAAGCATTGTACCAAGAGGGCTACTCGCTGGCTATGCTGCGCATACGCGCGTGGCGCCAGCGGCACTATGATCGTCATTCTGACCTGTGGCGGGGCCTTCAGGTGACCTTTGGCGGATTGGCACATGGCGCACCGGCGCTGGCGCTTCCGGCCCTGGGCGGCCTATTCGCCCAGGAGCAGTGTGCGCTGCTCGATGGTCTTCTGCTGAGCAACCGCCACCTGCTACATGCCGTGCGGTCTTTGGCCTACTTTCACTCAGGCGGAGGGTTCGCCCGGGTGAACTACCGGGACATGGGGACGGAAGAGCTGGGCTCGGTCTACGAGAGTCTGCTTGACCTGTACCCGGTAATCGAGGGGCACGGGAAAGGTGCTAAGCTTGACTTTGTCAAAGGCGATCAGCAAAAGCTTACGGGGTCGTACTACACTCCGCCCGACCTTGCCAACCAACTTATCCGGTCGGTGCTTGATCCTGTGATAGCGCGCACGATACAGGCGCATCCTGCGCAGCCCCGCAAGGCGCTGCTGAAGCTCAAGGTGCTGGATCCGGCCTGCGGTTCTGGACACTTTTTATTGGCTGCAGCGCGCCGTCTGGCCACCGAGCTGGCCAAGATGGACTCTGACACCGGCGCCTATGACGAGCAGACGCGGCAGCATGCCCTGCGCGAAGTGATGTGCCACTGCATCTATGGCGTAGATAAGAACGACTTAGCGGTGGAGCTGTGCAAAGCCGCTTTGTGGATCGAGGCCGTCGAGCCGGGCAGACCATTGACCTTTCTGGACCACCGCATCCGCCTAGGAGACAGCCTGGTCGGCGTGGTCCATCCAGAGCTGATCGAGGATGGCATCCCCCAAGCCGCATACCAGGGCATCAAGGGTGACGACAAGGCCGTTTGCAGCGCGCTAAAGAGAGACAACAAGCTGCAGGCCAAAGGCCAGGTACTGCAGCTTGGCATGTTCGAAGCGGGTACGGACGAGACCGTCACCGCAGACGGGCGTCTGGCCACTATGGGAGAGGATACGCTAGAAGAGGTCAACAAGAAGCGCCAAGTCTGGGACGCTGGGGAGGCAACGCGCGCGCGCAAACGCTACCCATTCGACCTGTACGCGGCCGCCTTCTTCGTGCCGAAGCAGCGCGGTACGGAACACACCGTACCCACCACCAAGGATCTGGGCCTAGTGCGGCACAAACGCCCCATGCGCCGGGCCGTGGCCGAAGCCACCGAACAAGCCGCGCAGCAGTTTCAGTTCTTCCACTGGAACGTGGAGATGGAAGAGGTTATGAGCCGCGGCGCCTTTGACGTCATTTTGGCCAACCCGCCGTGGGAACGCATCACCCTGAACGAGAAAGAGTTCTTTGCTTCCCGCGCGCCCCGCATCGCCAAGGCACCCAACAAGGCCGCACGGCAGCGCCTGATCGATGCGCTGTCGCATACGGATGCGACGCCAGCCGATCGGCTGCTGCTGAAGGAATTCACGCTGGCCCGGCGCAATGCCGCTTCCACCAGCCTCTTCTTACACAAGAGCGGAAGGTTTCCCCGGACCGGTGTGGGAGACATCAACACCTATGCCGTGTTTGCTGAAACGATCTTAGATCTGCTCAAGCCCTCGGGCCAGGCCGGCATGATCGTACCCACCGGTGTCGCCACCGACTACGGCACCAAGGCCCTATTCGGGGACATCGTCAACCAGCAACGCATCATCAGCCTGTACGACTTCGAAAACCGCAAGAAACTGTTCGCAGGAGTTCATTCCAGCTATAAATTCTCGCTGCTGACCGTCGGAGGGAGCCAGAACACGCGCGAAGTGGCAGACTACGCCTTCTACCTCCAGGATGTCGCCGACCTGGCCGAGAAGGAACGGCACATCCCGCTGTCGAAAGAAGACTTTGCGCTGTTTAACCCCAACACGCGCACGTGCCCCGTCTTCCGTAGCCGACGTGACCTGGAAATAGCGCGCAAGATGTATCGCCGTGCAGGTATCCTGTGGAAAGAAGCCCAAGGCCAGCAGCCCGAAGTTAATCCGTGGGGGATACGGCTGTACAGAATGTTCGACATGTCAAATGACTCCCATCTCTTCAGGACGCGGCAGGAGCTGGAGGGCCAAGGCTTTGCGCTCACGGGCAACGTCTTCGTCAAGGAGCAAGAGCGCTACATGCCACTCTACGAGGCGAAGCTGTTTCACCAGTACGATCACCGGTTCGCCACCTTCGATGGCGTCAGCGCCAAAGATATAAAGAAGGGCAAGGCGCGCCGAGCCACCGCAGAAGAGAAGGCGAGACCAGACTTCGTGCCGATACCACGGTACTGGGTGAATGAAAAATACGTGACGGCGAAACTGCAGGCTTATAACTCAGGCCGGATCACGGATCACGGATCACGGATCACGGATCACGGATCACGGATCACGGATCACGGATCACGGATCACGGATCAATTTATGCACTTCACGATCAATATTTGTCAAGATACTGTCAAAACTTTGTCAAATTTGGCGCGCAAGTCTGTATCCGGCGGATAACGAGAGCGACAGACATTCGGACCTTCTTACTGACTCCGCATCCCCCGACGGCTGCGGGTCATTCGGTCACTGTGATCAATCCTGGATCACGGCGTTCCGAAAAACCACTAACGCAACAAATCAGCGAACAACAATTCTATCCTTGCTGATGATTGCAGCCGTGAACGACAAAGCGCCTCTGTTTTCTATATCCCACGTGCATCTGCTGCGTGCAAGCACAGACTCCCCACAGTCCAGCGCGACTCGACAGTCTCAGAATGCATTGGCGCAAAGCCTTCTGGCCGCGAACATGAATACCATACCGTTCGACTGGGCGGCTCGCATGTCTATCGGTGGCACGGATATGGGCCACTTCATCATAAAGCAGCTGCCGGTCCTGCCGCCCCAAGAATATCTCCGTTGGCATCTTCCAGGTTCATTAACATACGTGGAACTGATCATGCCGCGGGTCTTAGAGCTCATCTTCACGGCGTACGACTTGGAACCATTCGCTAGAGATCTGGGATACGGTGGACCACCATTCGAGTGGAGCGCAGAGCGGCGACTCATGCTCAAGTCCGAGCTTGATGCGATTTACGCCCACATGTACGGACTCGAACGGACAGAAATAGAATGGATGCTTGATCCTGCACCGCCTAGCGTATCGTTTCCAACGCTGAAGCGCAATGAGTTAGAGGAATTCGGCGAGTTTCGAACGAAGCGACTCATTCTGGAGGCATTTGATCAGTTGGCCTAGGACTTCCCGTTGGTCTAATATTCGACTTAACAACCACGTTTGTGTCCGTTACCTTACGGGCATGCAGGGGCCTCTCGGGATCTTGGAAACGCTTCGCAGTGCCGTGCTGGAGGTGTCAGCTACGGTAGCGGCGCATCGTGACAAGAGTCGGCGTGCGCTCGCGGGTATGGTGTGCGAGCAATTCCGCTTGGTCGATGCACATGGCGAGAAGCGGCTGGCGGGCTGCATGAAGGCCCTTAGGGTGCTGCATTCTGAAGAGCAGATTGCTTTACCCCCTCCACAGGTGAAGCTTCGAATCGCCAAGCCACGGCTATTGGGTAAACCGGTACCGGAGGCGGTGGACGTTCCGGCTGATGTGCGCGAGATCGAGGATTTCGAGATCGTCCGAGTAGACAGCGCACAAGATCGCGCCATCTGGAATACGCTCATGGACGAAGAGCATCCGCGGGGGGTGACCACCTTTGCGGGAGCACAAATGCGCTACCTAATTAAGAGCGCCCACGGTTATCTGGGGGCGGTCGGATTCTCTGCCGCTGCGCTTTATCTCAAGGCGCGGGACCGGTGGATGGCCTGGAGTCATGAGCAGCGCAGCGGCCATCTTAAGCGCATAGTGAACCTGAGTCGTTTTCTGATTCGTCCAAGTGTTCGGTGCAAGAATCTGGCGAGCTTCGTGCTGGGTCGCGTGTTTCGGCGATTGTCCTCCGACTTCATGGCCCGGTATATGTATGTACCTTACGTGGTAGAAACCTTTGTGTGTCCGCGTTACGAGGGTACGTGTTTCAAGGCAGCAGGCTTCCAATACCTAGGTCTCACCCAGGGGCGCGGTCGGCATGCACCGAGCGGCGTGGGAAAGCGTTCACGGAAGAAGGTATTCGCCTATGAGCTGGATCCTGCGTGGCGCGATCGGCTGGGCGTACCGCAGGTGGCATTGCGACCCCGGCTGGAGGTGGGCGCTGGGCTGGCAAGCGACTCTTGGGCGGAGCAGGAATTTGGCGGTGCAGCGTTGGGCCATATTCGGCGCACTGCCCGTCTGGTAAAGAGCGCGGCACTAATAGCAAAAACGATGGGAAAGCCCGTAACCACGGTTCCTAACCGAGACTTAGCTGCTGTAAGGGGATATTGGCGATTCATCGAGAAGGCCGATAGGTTCGGCATCACACCTGCGAAGATACTGGCGCCGCACCGGCAGCGGACCATTGAGCGGATGCGCACCCAGAAAACGGTGCTGTGCGTGCAGGATGGTACAGACATTAGTTACAGCACACGTCCGCAGTGCGACGGATTGGAATTAATCGGTAGTAACCAGACCACGGCACAGGCGCGCGGCGTACATCTGCACGCGACCCTGGCGTTGAACGACGAGGGATTGCCCTTGGGAGTATTACGGTGTTCGTACAGAAAAAAAGGAAGGGCAAACCACGACGCATCAATGGATTGATGGGCTTCGCGACATAGATGAGGCTGCACAGACGCTGCCGCGCAAGACGCGCGTGCTTAGCGTGATGGACCGGGAAGCGGATGCATTCGAGATCTTTGCGGCGCAGCGCACTTTGAAGCGGACCGATGTGCTGATTCGGGCCAAACACGATCGGAATCTGGGTAAGGACCATGATCGCCTGTTTAAAGCCATGCGCCGTGGACGTGCTGCCGGTGTGCTGGAGCTCTTGGTAGAGCGTCTGAGTCTTCGGGCGAAGTCTGGTCGGATCACACACAAGGGCCGTCCGAAGCGTAATGCACGCATGGAGGTGCGTTTTCGCCAAGTGATGCTGCCAGCAATAGGCGGGTCTGCCGAAGATCCCGTGAAGGTCTCCGCGGTCCACGTTCGTGAGATAGCACCGCCCAAAGGTGCAGATCGGATTGAGTGGTTTCTGCTAACCATCGTGGAGGTTACCTCACTACAGGAGGCAGAACAGATACTTGAATACTACACCCTGCGCTGGCGCGTGGAGGACACCTTTCGGGTACTCAAGACGGGTTGCCGCGTCGAAAAGCTGCGCATGCAGCAGGCAGAGAACCTGCACCGAGCAATAACGCTGCATATCGTCACGTCCTGGCGGATCATGCTCATGACGCTGTTGGGGCGTGTGACTACCAACATGGACGCGGCAGTGATTTTCACGGACGCGGAGATGCATATGTTGCGGGTCTATGCCCGCAATTACGACCTTCCCGAACTTAAGGACCTCACCTCGGGAATTATGTTGATGGCGATGATGGGCGGCTACATGAACCGAAAGCACGACCCACCGCCTGGGCACGAAATCATGTGGCGTGGGTACGCAAGTCTGCAGATGCGCGCCATAGCCTACGAAGAACTCAGGATATACGACCTTGTGGAGCGCCCGCCACCATAGCGCATGGCGTAGGCTCGGCAATCTCATCGGTTTCGCTCACCGCACGCTCCGCAAGGTGCATGCCCGCAAAGCGAGGGGGGTACACGCGCCCGTCGCGGTCGGCGCATACACCCTTAACTCACGCTCGCTACGCGAA
The DNA here is from genome assembly GCA_958296045.1 of Rhodothermales bacterium. Taxonomy (GTDB): domain Bacteria; phylum Bacteroidota; class Rhodothermia; order Rhodothermales; family Bin80; genus CATQHT01. The sequence goes on along the minus strand of CATQHT010000002.1, from coordinate 308,071 downwards.
TGGCCTTGACCCTTCGCATCTACCACTAAGAACAGCGTAACCTTCACCTCCAGCGTGAAGCTCAGGCCTCCCGCTACGAGGGCTATGCTTTTCTTGTCGGGTAACCGCGTGGCTAAGGGCCAAGATCTGCCCGCCCTATGCACCTTGAGGGCTCGTTGTTAAGCTACTTGAGTGATTACCGGGTAGCCCTCGCCCAACAAACCCAGCAAGGTGCGCCGCTCAAGCGTCCGCATCACCTTGCATTCCGCGGCCTGGAGCCAAATACAACGGCTCAAAATAATCCTCGGCGCGCTGCATATTCCACGGAAAAAAACCACTCGTTCCACGGTATGGCGACCACCGATTCCACGGTTAATCGACCACCTGATTCGGCGTGCTGAGTCCGCGCTGGATAGCGCTGCATCGTGACTGTTCTGGGTACCATTTTCACGGCTGTCTGGCTTCAGTTACGCTTATCTTCTCTGGAAGGTTCTGCCATTGTGGCAGACGCTGTCTCATGGACTCTCCCTTCAGCGCGATGTGGTGTGCATTGTGAATGAGGCGATCCAGGATAGCATCAGCGAGTGTTGGGTCTTCCATGCCTTCGTGCCACACACTCACAGGCATCTGACTGGTAACGACGATGGATCCCTTCTGATACCGATCATCGATGAGCTCAAGCAGATCCCGCTGGTGCAGCGCACTGATTCGCGACAACCCCCAGTCATCGAGAACCAGGAGGTGGAAGCGCTTCAACTGCTTCAGCAGTTTCAGGAAGCGTCCGTCCCCGTGCGCGAGTTGCAGATCTTCCAGAAGACGATGCAGTCGGTGGTAGCGTACGGTGAACCCCTCCATGCAGGCTTTATGCGCCAGCGCGCACGCCACGAAGCTCTTGCCGACACCGGTGGGTCCGGTAATGATCACATTGTGATGTTTGCGCACCCAGTCGCAGGTGGAAAGCGAGGCCATCAGGCGCCGATCCAGATTGCGACCGCGACGATAGTCCAGATCGGCCATGGAGGCCTCCTGGCGTAACCGGGCGCGGCGTAGGCGCGACCGCAGGCGATTGTTGTATCGCACGATCTCCTCGTGGTCAACCAATAGGCCCAGGCGGTCCATGAACGGGAGCTGCTCCATTTCCGGTTGGGTAAGCTGATCACGCAGCGCGCGCGCCATGCCATGCAGACGCATCTGCTCGAGCTTGTCAAGGGTAGGGTGTAGGAGCATCAGTCCTTCGAGGTTTGGTGAGGAGAATCCGATTTGGTGTCGTAATAGCTTGGGCCCCGGATGTTGTCATGGTCTATGGGAGGCGGAGACTCCGAGTCCAGCGGATGCTTGTCGAGTCCATTCTTCAGGATGGACGCGATGCTCCTGTACGAGCGGGTGCCGATAGCGATTGCCCGCGTACACGCGTTTTCCATGCGGCTCTTACCGTAGATGCGAGCCAAGCGGAGCAGGCCCATGAGCGTGCGGTAACGAATCAGCGGGTGCCGCTCAGCATCGATGATCTGCCGCACGATATTGTGTGTGTCCGGCCCGATGCGTTCTGCCTCGGTTACGAAGCGGCTCATATCGTTCATTTGGCGTTGGGCGTCCGGCATGTGTTCATCCTTGGTGGTGACCCCTTTCTGGTGGCTACGCGGGTGCGTCGCCACCCGTTTGTCGTCAAAAAATACCTCAAGGGTGGTATCTGTAAGGCGAACCTGTACCGAACGCCCTACATATCGATAAGGAACGCTATAACGGTGCCAGCGCACCTCGATGTGCGCATCTCTGTGCACCTTGGCTTTGCGCCACTCCGCGTGCTCGTACGGCTCCGCCGGCAAGGGCTTCATCGCTGATCGCTCCCACGTGTCAAACCAGCTCTTACGACTGCCTTCCAGCTTCTGAAAAGGCCGCTCGTTAAGCTCCTTCAGATGGACACGAATGTGCCGGTTCACGTGCGCTAGACCGATGAAACGCTTATCGCTTAACGGAGCCAGAATGCGCCTCTCTGCATGCAACACGGCTTGCTCGACCTTGGCCTTGTCCCTGGGCTTCCCGGGACGCGTAGGCACAACCACGGTCTTGTAGTGCATCGCAAGGTCCTGATACGACGGATTGATCTCCGGATCGTATCGGTGGGCCTTGCGCACGCCACTCTTCAAATTGTCACAGACCACATAGCAAGGCACCGCCCCGAAATACTCGAACATGCGACGATGCGAGCCCAGCCAGTCCCCAAGACGCTGCGTCCACGTCGCCTCAACGTAGAGATAATTGGAGAATCCCAGCACACCAACAAAGGTCTCCACCCGACGCCGCTTACGCGTAAGCTGGTCTATCGCCTCCAGGCGCATGCCTGCATAGTCCACGAAGGCCGAATGACCCGCAGGATGATCCATCGGAACCGTCACCTGGCCAAATTCCTTCTTCCAGGCAGAGTAAAGAGCGCAGAACTTGCTGTAGCCGTAACCATCGCTGTGGTCCCGCCTGTACCGCTCCCACATCAGGCGCCGCGTGAACCCCTTGACCTGCATCTTACGCTCCACCTCGGACCAGTCCGGCAACGGACGCGTCTCCTTGGCAACCTCCGGCGGACCATAAAGCAATGCCTTCAACTTGGCCTCCGGCATACCCTCGGGCAAAGGCCAATGCACACCCGCTGCCTTAGCACGACGCAAGTAACCAAGTACCGTGCTGTGCGATATTCCCAGCGCACGACCGATACCACGTACGCTCAAATCAGACTCCGCAGACAACCGCAGAACGTCCCACAAAACACGCATAACAACCCTCTTGTTTGGCATAAGTACCCCTCTTTTGGTAAGTAAAGAGGGTACGATACCACCTGCGCTTGACCTGCCGCCATCACCCGCGACAGGCAACAATAACCCGTTTCTAACTCCGCCAGACTGCCAATTTGGCAGGCCCGTTAACCGACCTCCTACACCCCGCCACCACCGGTCGGCGCGCGCCAGCTCAGGTAGTCGATTAGCCGTGGAGCCACTGGTCGATTTGCCGTGGAATCGGTGGTCGATTTGAAGCGGAATACGCACGCGCTTCCAGTCGGCCGAAATCTGCCCCAATTACCGGATTTTTCGGACTGATACAGAACAGATGGGGCCCAACCGGGTAAACGATGCGATCGAAGAGTGGATAGACCGGAGCACCCCTCGTTTGACTCATCGAGCAGGCTATTGATTTCAAAGAAGACCTGTCTATTTCGCGGGAGACAAAGCAGGCACTAATGTCGGCATCGAACGAAAAGGCAGAGCAGCTCTTAGACTCGCAGCAGAACGGTGCGCTGAGCTCGGATCTCGACTTAGGGTCCGCCCGTGAGTTGTACGATGCATCAGATGAGCACCGAATTCAGCCTCTTTTCTTACAGCGCTTCATTGAGCGAGCGTGGACCGCATGTAGCGGGACCATCCGTGCGAATAATCGCGTCCCGGTTTTTCGCATCGGAGATTCCCCCAAGTCTGCTCGAGAGCTCGCTCAAAAGCGGCAATGGTCCCTGCCTGCGGGGTACAACGACCCCTTTGCGTTGGATAAGCAGCTCGTAAGCGTCTCCAGCCAAGCTCATGTCCCGAGCCGAACAAGGCTGATGGGCCTGGGGCATCCTCTGTTGGATGCTCAAATTGAGTGGGCAATTGGCGACGCGTGCCTGTCCTTCGCAAAAGGGACCAAGCTCGTGGACCCCAATATCGCCAGGCCACAGCGTATCTGGCATGTCAGCTCAATGATTGAGATAGATCGGCAGCTGCGATGGCGTCAAGATCGTCGTAAGCATGCCGCTCACGAGCGGTTGGATGTCATCGTTTGCAATCACGAGGGCTCGCGGACGACCTCGCCCTCCTGCATTCTGAACTTTACCATCCCCGGGTTAGGCTTACCAATTCCCGACATAGCACAGAAATCCACCGAGAATATAGAGGAATTTGCCTATGGCGAGATCATTGAGCGCCAGCTTCATGATATCAAGAACGCACTATCTGAAGAACTCAACCAGTATCGCATGGATCTGAACACTGCGTACCGGAATCTTGCACCTGAATTGCAAAGGCATCTGGATAACCTTCAATGCGCTGATCTCATCGGCGATGACGATGCTGAGGAGCGTGGGCGCATTCGACAGCGAATTGAGGAGTTACATCTTCAAAAGGCGAAAAGAATGAAGGAGCTGAATCTCATGTTGAATCTATCTGCCAGCCTTCCCGAAGTCTTGACTGAGGCCATGATCGCTCCGATCTCAGAAGCGTCGCCAACTGTCGTGAGCCGTGACGGAGAGCGTTATGATGTTCGGTCTGAGGGTCCAGGAGGCGAAAAACGGATCATCGAGGTCCAGAGTCGCGCGCAGTCCGGCGCCATTGTTCTGACGGGGCCCGAGAGGGACACGCTGCACCAGCTTGGCGACAGGGCTTGGCTGTATGTCAATACCTGCAGTAGAGATGAGCGGCCGCACGTCAATATCATTCAGAACCCGATTTTGAAGCTGGAAAATGAGATGCAGTATCGGCAAACACCGTTTAGAGTGGAAGAGGGCGACTGGGCACAGAAGGGATTAGAGGTGACCGCATGAGTGTGCGACAGGGACATGCTCCTGAGTTTGGCGCGCGTTGGCTTAGGTGCGATCTGCACGTTCATTCACCATTCGACAAACAGAAGTCCTTTAGCGAGGACTGTCGCGGAGCCGTTCAAGCGTCAAACAGGGGTAAGCCGCAACGTCTCGCTGGCATCGCCAAACGGTTTATTCAGTCTTGCCGGGACGCAGCTGATGGCGCCGGTATAGACATCGTAGCGCTCACCGACCACAACAGCATTACTGGCTATCAACGGCTTAAGCCGCATTTCGATAATCTGGCCGAACAAGCACGCGACGAAGGACTTAAGATGCCCGTCGTTCTGCCTGGCGTGGAGATAAGCGTCGGCGGGGAACGTCCACTCCATTTTCTTATCATTTTTGCCTCAGATACAAGTATCGAAGACATCAAGGGCACGATCCGCCATATTTTTGCGGAACGAGAACCGTTCGATGCGGAAAATGACACACCCCGTGCCACGGGGACATCCGTAGGGACATTTCTCGGGCGCCTCTATAGCTTCTGCCGTCCAGACACAGGTGACCGCAATTTGAAATTCGTGTTGCTTCCCGCACACATCGCTAATCATAGCGGCGTTGGGAGGGAAACTGGTACTGGGTGTATGACTGGCGCGCCGGATATCTGGGGCGAAATGCGCGGCCACTTGCGCGAGTGGACAGTGGCGCGCAAGGATTGGAATGGCTTCGAGGCAGCGAGGCCCTTTGAAAGGCTGCCACAGGCTCTTCAAGAGCTGATTTTACGTTGGGCCATCGCCCGGCGAGGTAGCGACTGGAATAGCCTTTCTGAGAGAAAGAAAGTGCAGCATCGAAAGCAAAAGCACTGGCCGCTGGTCGAGAGCTCAGACCCGAAAACATACGAGGAGATCGGTAAGCGATACTCCTGGCTCAAGATGGAGGTGCCGGATGTCGAAGGTATCCGAATGGCGCTGCTCGATCCAGAATCGCGCCTGCGAAGGATGTCTGATGGACCCCCAGTCTGCAACTTTGCCCGATTGCAACGGATCAACATCAAGGGCACGGATTTCTTTGACGATATCGAAATCCCGTTGAACCCTTGCCTGACCACGCTTATCGGTGGCCGCGGCACTGGCAAATCCACTGTAGTTGAGTATCTGCGTCGCGCTGTCGATCGGGCTCATCGGGACGATTTCCCTGACGGCAAGCCTTCTTCTGTGAGCGAAGCCGTACAATCCATTTTATCAGCTAAACGCAAGCGAGACTTTGGTTTGACAAAAGGCACGCTGCTTCCAGATCACAAAATCACCGTGGACATCGTTGTAGGCGAACGACTCTATCGCATACGCTGGTCACAATCTGGACTCGATGTCGTCAATGATTCGGGACAACCTAAGGCGCAGACCACGCCCATAGATGTTCGCAGCCTCATCGCGCCTCGCATCCTCTCGCAGCGGCAGATTGCGCAAATTGCCCGCGACCCTGCCTCACAGCGCAATGAGTTGGACGCACTCATTGATACCGATCGGCTACGGGATAACGAAAACCGTCGGCGAACACTTGTGGATTCTCTTACCCAACTGCAGGCGGCGAGGTCAAGGGTCGCAGAGCAGCGCGCGAAATTGCCATCAGTAGAGACGGAGCTTCAGACGATCAACGACAAAATCGCATACTTGGAGAGTGAAGGCCGAAGGGATGTGTTGGCACGATTCGATGCTTTTGAACGTGAGTTGCGCTGGCTCAAAGAGATGCAGCGAGAAACAAAGCGGTTGGCGAGCGAACTCGAGGATGCGGCGATCGCGATAGGAGATCCCGATTCACATGCCATCGTGGTTCCCAATTCATTGCTGGAAGAGACTTGGCTTCGCTCTGTGGCAGATCGCGTCCGCGACTCCCGCCGTGCAGCCGCGAACACGATCCGTGATCAAGCTCGCACCATCGTGGCGCTTGGGGACACCATTCTCGCCGAGCAAGAGAAGGAATGGCAGCCCGGATACGACCAGGCTCGAACAGAGTATCAACGGTTACGTCAAGAAATGACGCGCCGTGGCGGGGAATTCGGAGGGCATGAGAAACTCTTGCAGCGCCGGGCGCAGTTGGAACGCGAGAAGGCTTCCCTTCAGCAAGCAGACCACGAGCTTCGGAGGCTCAGGAGTAAGGTGATGGAGGTCCAGACACAGCTCGTAGCGACGCATCGGCAGCGCCAGGAAGCCCGACGGGAGATAGCCCAAGCACTTAAAAAGATGGACGCAGATGTGCGTGTCGATATTTGTGACTTTCAAGACCGGTTCGACTTCGAATCGCGGCGAGAACAGTGGTTCGGGGGAGCGGGCCTCTATGAACGCGACTGGTCGGTGCTCTGCGACTATGCCTTTGGCTCAAACACAGACATACCGGGGCGTATCTGGAAGCTAGCGGAGGCATTTTCAAAGGACATTGAACTCACCAGCAAACGCGGAGCACCCCTTGATAAGAGCGAATCTCAGGTCGCACTGCTTGCGGGATCAAATTACCTCTCCAAGAATTTCTACAACGCCCTTGCCAGACGAGAAAGGATCAGGCTTGCAGACATGGAATGCTTCTTGCCAGAGGATCTTGTCAGAACGCAGGTTCGCACTGTTGATGGATCATTCAAGACCATCGAAACTGGATCAGTCGGTGAGAAGAGCACGGCTATCCTGAGTCTGCTCTTGTCAGCTGGCACTCAGCCCATCATTATTGATCAACCAGAAGACGATCTAGACAACCAGTACGTCTACACAGTCATCGTTGACCTCCTACGGCGCCGCAAGTTCTCCCGCCAGATCATCATAGCCACGCACAATGCGAATATCCCCGTGAATGGAGACGCAGAATTGATCGTGGCACTTGGCGCTAAGGACCGAAGGGGGGTTGTGCTTGGTGCGGGCAGCATCGATCGCTCTGACATTAAGGACCTGGTCAACGAGATTATGGAGGGTAGCACCGAGGCCTTTCGCATGCGCCAAGAGCGGTACGGGGGCTGAACCATGTTTGATAGACTTGAAGAGATTGAACGACAGTTGTCGGTGGGGGAAGACTCACGCGCCGAATTCAAGGAAGTCGTCCTCGGACCGCGCGGCGTCCGCTCGCCAAACTCCGAGAAAGTAGCCGCTGAGATAGTCGCCTTTGCCAATGCCGATGGTGGTGTGATATTCGTTGGCGTGGATGATGAGGGGATTGTTCGCGGGTTGCCAGACAAACGCCTCGGGGATATCGAGCAATGGATCATCAACGTAGCCACGCATGACTGCGATCCACCGATTCGCCCTACTCTCCGCCGCGAGCGCCTCCGGCGCTCAGACGGAACCGAGGTCGTCATTATTCTGGTTGAGATTCGCCGGGGTCTGTTCGTTCATGCAACACGCAGCGGGCGGCATTACGAACGCGTCGGATCCACGAAACAGATACTCACCGGATCATGGCTCGCGAGACTCTTCCAGGAACGAGGACGAGCCTTCGTGTTCGATGAGCATGCAGTTCCTACAGCGACGATTGACGACCTCGACCACACACGGCTCAATAGGTTTTTCGAAAGCGCCTCCCTGCGGATTCCGCTGCTGGACGTTATTGGAAACACCAAGGTGGTAGCAGAAGGTGAAGGTGGGGTGCAACGCCCAACAGTCGCTGGCTTGCTGGCATTTGGCAGGGCGGTCAAGAGCCATCTGCCTTCGGCCTATATTGAGGCCGCCGTTTATCGTGGCAGCAACCTTACTTCCAGAGATCTGGTCCACTCGGAGCAGATTGACGGACCCGTGGACACTCAGATCGACGATGCGACTGCGTTTGTCAACCGGTTCATGCTCAAGCCAGCACTCAAGCCGAATGGGCGTGAGGATCATCCCCAATACGATATCGGCTCAATCCACGAAGCACTTGTTAATGCTGTTGCTCACCGTGACTATTCGATCACGGGATCGAAGATCCGGCTGTTCCTTTTTTCGGATCGCGTTGAGATCTACAGTCCAGGAGCATTGCCAAACACCCTTACAATCGAGACCATGGCCTACAGAGTATTCACTCGGAATCAGCTATTGGTAACCTTTCTGTCGCGGATGGCTTCCCAACGGACTGGAAACGCCTACATTGAATCGCGCGGTGAAGGCGTGCGAAAGATTCTAGACGGCAGTGAGGCGCACGCTGGTCGCCGTCCCGTTTATGAGCTGTTCGGCGACGAGCTTCGACTGACCATTTGGGCTAGGCCTTCTCCCCACGAGCTGACGGCATCCGCCGGAATAGATTGAACGTCATGCCTCGTACCAACCATCCGGGCTACTGTGCACATCTGATCGAGGTAGCTTGCTACCCCTTCCTATGCATGCTGCCATACTGTGTCGAGTAGCACATGAAGCAGTGGCTGGCCCCGATGCTGGTACGCTAAGACGATCCCGCGGGAAAGAAGGCTGCACCTACCATTATCATTCGCGCAGCACAGCACTCGCCGACAGCCGCAAAGGAAGTGGGCAGCCGCAGGGAGCTTAGCGATCGTGCGAGCGAGTAAACGGTTGGAAATCAAGGTGTCCTTATAGTCCCCAAAGGAAGGCTGGCATGTTAGCTGAACTCGGTGTTCCGATCTGCGTGCTGGAGGATCAGCATCTTTTCATTTTGATGCACCATGTGCAGCACGACGGGGGCGACAAGGCCATGATCGTGGATGTCATGGGCGAATCAAAGAAGCGCTATCGGTCGCTTACGTCCTGCAGTATGGATAAGGGCTTCTACTCTGCGAAGAATCGCGAGGCGTTGTATGAGCTGCTGGACTTGAACGTCATGCCCAAGCCTGGTTACCTCAATGCGAAACAACGCCAGCGGGAGTCTCATCCCGATTTCGTCAAGACGCGTCTACAGCATACTGCGATCGAGTCCGCCATCAACAACCTGTAACAGCGGGGATTGGGGCTAATACGCACCCACGGAAAGGAGGGCTTCGATCGGTCGGTAGGGCTGGCGGGGCTGGCGGCAAACATTCACCGACTAGGCAAAGTGGTCAGGAACAAAGAAGCGAAACGAAGAGCCTGGCACGCCGCGCGCGCGCGAAGGCCATTTAAGGCTCGACCACTCTGGCTTCGGCTGAGCCCTTCTTTTCAGTCTCCGACAAGCCCCCCGCAACGGGCAGGCTATATCCACTCGGCGCTGCCAGGAGCTAACGAAGCCTAGTTGAGGGTCAAAAAATGACCGCACAGCGCTCCTGTAACCCCTCCCATCGCTCAGACCAGCGTCACTATCGGGCCCCCAGCATGCCCCGATCGTACTCCAGGTACTCAGTCGCCCGAAAATGCACTGTTCTCTTACAAGCACGAGCTATGGAAATTCGGCGAGTTCCAGACGAAACGACGGGTTCTGGAGGCGTTCGACCAGTTGTCTGAGAGTGCGTACCCGCTCTGAGCCTTCAATCTCAATAGGTCGGCGATGAGTGCGTTGATAGGCTCCACCGTATCTTGACCTAAGGGAGCCGTCAGGAATTCGGGAGGTGCTCGTGAGTAGCAGTCAGGCCAACACGCTTTACACGGCCGCATCTGCCCTTCATACGTTCCGTGATATCACTGGCGCGACGAATGAGCGGACGCTAATCTCCGCGATGATTCCTCGGACTGGCGTGGGCAATACGGCGCCCCTTATCTTCCGACAGGCTGCTGACACTACAGTCTCCGCTTTGCTGATTGCCAATCTCAGCAGCCTTCCCCTTGACTGGGCAGCTCGTTCAAAGATTGGCGGGACACACCTGAACTTCTACCTGCTAAAGCAGCTTCCTGTACTCCGGCTCCAAATGTACCTGGATACGCACCGCGCAAGCAGAAAGAAGTACGTGGAATTGATCATTCCGCGCGTGCTGCAGCTGACGTACGTGTCCGAGGACATGGCACCGTTTGCAACTGATCTTGAGTATAACGGGCCGCCGTTTGAGTGGGACGAGGAGGAAAGGCATACCTTGCAGTCAGAGCTCGACGCAATCTATTGCCATATGTATGAGCTCACCCGCGCCGAAACCGCCTGGATGCTGGATGCAGCGCCGCCCGGCGTGTCGTTCCCTACGCTGAAACGCAACGAGCTTCAGACCTTCGGAGAATATCGGACACGCCGGCTGGTGCTGGAGTCCTATGATCGCTTAGGGCTGGCGAAAAATTAACCTATCTGCCTGGTTGGTCGGTGGTCAATTTCGCCTGAACTCGTGGGTGCGCAACACCCCTGCGGATGCAGCTCACGAGCACGATTCTGTACACTCCCCAGACCCGCCACAGCATCCAACAGCGGATGCCGCTCAGCGTCCGGGTGAGCAGACACGTGTTGCGCGTACGATAGGCTCGCCGCCCATCCATCAGGGCAAAGGCCCCGATACAACACGTTCAACGCCGCGTAAACGTCGCGGCACTGGGTCTTGCCGCGCGTGGCACAACGATGCTTCCTGTCAGCCAGGCGTAGCCTTTCCTCTGGCTTATGATGGCAAACGCTGCATCTCTGCGTTGTGTCGTTCGGCGGAACCAGCTCCACCTTGCCGCCAAGCAAAGCGGATTTGTACTTCAATAGCTGCACCAATTCGTACAGCCCTTGCGTGCGCATCGATCGGTTCAGCCCCGTCTTGCGGCTGCCACCAGCGCGTGTCATGCGTCCTACTTTCAGGTCTTCCAGAAACAGATTCGCGGATCGCTTGACGACGTCGGCAGCCACCTCGTGGCGGTACCCGCGGTTGCGTCTTACTACTCGCTCGGCCTCCTTGCGCCAAGCACCGAACCGCTTTCGGCGCAGACGCGTGCCTTTCTTCGTCTTAGCAGCCCGACGCCGCAAAGCGTCCCTGCGGGGCTCACTCTTTTTGATGGGCGCGTAGCTCTTTCCATCCGCCAGCGTCGCGATGGCCTTGCAGCCAACGTCCACGCCATCGGTGTGTCTGCGCAGCTGTTCTCTGACGCCTCGGGACAGCTCGTACACGAGTTGTATCGTGTATTCGGTACCCAGCGACGACCGCACGATGCGCACGAACTTGCAGCCGTAGCGCTTGATCAGCCCGCGCCGATCAGTGAAACGGACGTACCCGACGCCCTTGATGCGAACGCGATAGTCTTGGCGCCTGACGCGTTCGGGCTTTCGTAGCAGCCTGAAGCTCTTCACCAAGTCGCCGCTGAAACGCGGCGGGCGCGCATTGTGCTTATCGAAAAAGCGCTTGTAACCCTCCGTCACGCCCCTGATCACAGAACGCTGCTCCGTCACGCCGAACTCGAGATTGCGCTCATCGGCGTTGCGGGCGGCCGTCCAGAGCTTCGTCAATGTGAAATAGCTCGGATGCTTCTCTGCTACCTTGTGTGCGTTGCGGCATTGTTCGACCGCCCAGTTGGAGCAAGTCTACGAGCACTCTCGTGGGCCGGCTTTCAGGCGTGCCGTCTGAGCAGCCTTTACCGTATCGGAGATGCCCTCTACAAGCACCGTCAGTCGATCATGGATGCACTCTTCGGCACCACAAAGGAGCTCTTGGGATTCAGCGAAACCACTGCCTTCTTTGACCTGACCAATGTGTTCTACACGGGCCGCAAGAAAGGGGACTTGCTGCGGCATGGTCGCAGCAAGGAAAAACGGTCTGATTGCCCACTGGTGACGTTGGTCTTGATGATTGATGCATCGGGGTTCCCCCGCACGGCGGAAATCCTCCCGGGCAATGCCAGTGAGCCTGCCACGTTGCACCAGGCCATTGCACAGCTGAACGGAGCCAAGCCCACGGTGATTATGGACGCTGGCATCGCTACAGAGGCCAATCTGGCGTATTTGAACGAACAGAACCTGGACTGGATCTGCGTGCAGCGTACGAAGACCCCGCCGGTACCCAAAGACGCACCGGATCAAGTCTTCAAGACCGCCAGCGATGTCGACGTGCGTGCCTGGGCACTCCCAGACGAAGGAGGAGAACGGCGCGTGTATCTGCACAGTGAAGCCCGACAAGCAGTCAGCGACCAGATTGTTGGAGCAAAGCGTGTGAAATTCGAGGAGGCCATCGCGCACCTGAACGCGGGACTTGCGCTGCCCAAACGTCTGAAGAACTTCGATAAGGTGCAGATCCGGGTGGGCCGACTCATAGAAAAGTACAAGCAGGTTGCCTACCAGTATGATGTTAAAGTGACCAGGAAGGCCAGCACGCACGCACGCCGAAAAGATTCGCCTCACACAGAGGCCTGCCTACGAGGCAAGTACGGAGGCCCTCGGCGGGTATGTACTGCGCACCAGCCACACGGAATGGTCGGTCAAGAAAATCGCACAGACCCATTCGCAGCTAGGAGAGATCAAACGCACGTTCCGCACCATGAAATCGGATCTTGGATTACGTCCGATCTACCACAGTCGGGACCTTCGCATAGAAGCCCACCTCTTCCTGTCCATTCTCGCCTTTCACGCAGCGCATCTGATACGCAGCCGATTGAGAACCGTCGACATCCACAGCAGCTGGGGCACACTCAAGGTCAAGCTCAACCAGATGCATCGTGTAACAACCGTGCTCCCACAAAACGCAACCCATTGCACCCTGCTCAAGAAAGACCAGGACCTCAAGTCGTTCCACCGTAAAGTCTTCCGCGCGGTGGGGCTCAAAACCGGCACGTACATCCGCAGAATGAAAGCAAGACGCCCCTCTAAAGGGCACGCGAACATGTAAAACACACCGGTAAAACCCGCCCTTCTGACCATCCCTGTATGTCAGGGATGTGTTACCTCACGTACCAAATCCACTACATTGGTAAACTTGGGGTAGGAGGCAAGTGCGTGAACGCGTGCCAGCGCACTTGGTAAATTGGTTAGTTTGCGGGTGTTACCGCCGTGAGGCTGCGAATGCGGTCAGGTGGTCAGTCACACAAGGGCTTAAAGTCATCGCTCTCCATGGGCCAATGTTTGTCCCACCTTCCTTGTATTTCCACCAGTACACGCTGGCTAATAGGTGCGGGTGGAAGATTGACACGTACCACGCTCGCTGAATAGGGGTATGATGTAGAAGACAATTCAGCCGCCAGATCTGCAATCAGGTATCGAGGTGCCCAACCGATCATGTGGTAATCTTTCGTCTGGAGTTGCACCGCTAACGTGGTGACAGGGTTGGTCCTTTCCAGCGATATATGCAGAGGATCTCTTGGCCGTAGCGATTCGATACGTTTCTGAGCAGCGGTATTAACGTGCCTCGATCCGTGAACAAGAAATCGGCACTTGAAGCGCCCAATGTCATCTCGGATGAGCTTGGGGAACACCTCATAAGCGTCCGTTACGCGTCTGCCTCCGTTTCTCTCCAGAATCTGGATTGGGTCCGCCTCGTTCGGCAACCCAAGGCGGTAGACGTAATCTGCGAAATCAGGGCGCGTCCTATTGAATGCCCGCCCCGTAAACAGCGGGAATAGCCAGCGGGACTCGTATACCCTATCCACCTTTGGGAAATCCAGCAATGGCCGGAACTTCACCTCTCTCCATGCCCGGTCCGCTCCACGAACATAGCGGAATGTGTATTTGGGCTGATTAACATCTGCATCCAACCGTCCAATAGGAAACCATGCTCTGGTGCCCGCTTTGTCCTGCCATGCCAAGAATAGCGTCTTCATAGTCAACCTCGCAAGTCAAGAAGCTGCCTGTAGCTGTATTCCAGGAAGGCTGTCGCAAACCGCTTGGCGGCACTTAACATGAATGTGCCTGGAATACGATCAACGATGGCTTCCAGTTGGCTAAAGTTAAGGGCTTCGATGCGCTTAAGTACCGGGTTGAACAGCTCGGGGTACTCCCGATTCGCTCGCTGGACCAGTTCCAGCGGGCTCGGACCTTTGGTCTGGTCGGCAGACCAGTAGATGGCTCCACGGCCTTTCATTACATATTGACCGATGCGGCTTTCTGCCAAGAGCCTGTCTCGCTTTGCATCCAATAGCTCCCGGCCCAGTGAGGAGGCATGATCATAGGACGGCGCCACATGGCCCAGCATACTGTCGCCGAAAGGCTTGATCAGCAAACCCCAGTTTTCGTGATGACGATCGGTATTGCCGATCAGCGCATCCAGGGTGATATACTCCGCAATCTGGGCTTTAGCCTCCTGTGAAGCATTAGGCTCTACAAAGATGTTGTCCAATACCCGCCAGATGGCTTGGATCGCATGATCGGACTGTTTGAACCGTTTGCTCCCGTCGTAGTTGTCCAAGACTGTTTCAAGCATCTGGTAGCCGTGAATCAGTGAGAAGTCACGCACCACGAAGTTTTTTGATACCGATCCACTTTCTCCATCGCATGTGGCCAAGTCTACCGTGGCATGCGGGATGTCCAGACATGCGGCCACCTCGGCGGCTATTTTCTCCGCCCAGTGTTCTCCCGTATTCGGGCGTGGGTACTTGAAAAGCCACTTGGGCCCAGCTCCGTTCCCCGTGCCGTACCAGAATTTTTCCCTTGTGCCGAGGGTTTCCTCATCGCTTTTCCAGTCCTGCTGCACCGTTACCACTCCAAATGTAGTCGAATGTTGCCGCATCATGTTACCAAACAGGGTAAATCCTGCACAGTAAGTGCAATCCTAGCATACCTGATGCGTATGCACCCGACTGCGTCTGGAATGGTGCAAGTAGCGGTAGCGTTCCGGGCGGGCACGCGCGCGGCATGCTCGGCGAAGTATCGTTGCCTAATTTGTCCATCGTCGGTGGTACTCCAGCGTGCTCTGTGTAAGAATGGACGAGATCTTCCGTCGTCAGCTCACCAACCGGTAGTGCACGTCAACAGCGGATGTGCATGATAAGGCTGCGGGAAGTGAAATGCCCGGGTGTGGGCGTGATGACCTTACCTTCACATGGCGGACAGACGCCGTGCAAATGGAGTGACAGGAATAGTTCCAATTCATCGTGAGCGTACTTGTCGTCGGGACCATCGCTCTTGCCGAGATAGAAACTACGTATCGGCCCATAAAGGACGCGCAACGGGGCAAGCGCCACGCACATTCCAAAGAAGAAGCGCCGAAGGCCTGGTTCATGTACGAAGTGGACCGCCGGTGGCACTCGGACTTGGGCGTACCCGAGGTGGCGCTGCGTCCGGTCAGGCAACCGCACTGTCCAACGACAACTAGAATTGAGACCAGCGACAATTAGACCATGAGCTCTATTGTGGACAGCTCCAACTTTTGCATGTAGCCCTCATCGACAACGGCTCGGCGCAAGACGTCCGTGTACGGCACCCCCTCGCGCAGGGCAAGACCGAAAGCAGCGTTAAGGGCGCTACGTGAAACGTCAATAAGGACTATTTCCGACGTTCAAGGCGGGGCGGTTATTGGCGTGCATAGCATCTGCGCAGTTACGGAGCCGAAAGTTCCGGTCTGGCTAATTTATGTTTTCCGCGACCCTTAGCTTGATGACCCGGCTTCGCTTGGACCTCGGCCTTGCCATACCTGTCGGCAGATCGCCTAACGCAGCGTGAGCCGGTCAGAAAAGGTGTACGCCCGCGCAGGACCTGCAAAGATTGCTGGAGCAGCACCCCCCGGCACCCGACACCTTATGCCTACTTTGCGCTGCCGCGCGGTCATCTTTGACCTGGACGGCGTCCTGATCGATTCCAACGCACTCTACGAAGCACACTGGGTCCGATGGGCTACGGATAATAAGATCGACCCCAGAGCAGTCCTCAGCGTGCACCACGGACGTCCAGTTGCGTCTACAATCCGCGCGGCGGCGCCACACCTGGATGCGAACGCGCAGGCCGCCACGTACAAAGCAAGGCTCGACACATCTACCGATCTTGGGATTGTAACCGCTTTTCCTGGTGCCCTAGCGCTGCTGCGCAGCCTGCCTGTGAATGCCTGGGCCATCGCCACCAGCGCCCCGGGCACGTTTGCCAGAAAGCTGATGCGCCAACTCGGGCTGCCTTGGCCAACGGTGCTCATCACAGGCGACGATGTCGCTCGGGGCAAGCCGGACCCAATGCCGTACCTGCACGCGGCACGCGCGCTGGGCGTGAGGCCTGACCAGTGCCTGGTGGTAGAAGACGCCCCGGCAGGGGTGGCCTCGGCACGAGCTGCAGGATCCCACGTGCTGGGCGTGCTAACAACAAACCGGGCCGAAGCGCTGCAAGGAGCACACGCTCTCACCAAAGCAATCGGACATATTTGCGTGCGCGCGCAGCCCCCCAGCCTTTATGTGCGCTGGGAAGAAGCAGAACGCTAATCGCTAAACCCCAAGCGGCAGACGCTTAAGCACCTGGCCGAATGCCTCCACGGTGCGCTGGACCTGGCCCCCACCGTGGGCAGAAGACGTGAAACACGCCTCAAACTGCGACGGCGGCAAATACACGCCCCGCCGCAGCAATGCCCGGAACACCCTCGCAAAACGCTCGGCATCGCAACGCTTGGCCGAACGAAAATCACTCACCGGTGCATCCCCAAAGAAACAACTGAACATGGCGCCTACTTGGTGAACCTGCATAGGAGTACCATGCTCTGCGGCCGCAGCCTGTACCCCACTCGCGATGTCGCGAGCTGCCTGGCGCGCGGCGGGCCACGCCTCATCGAGATGCTCCAGCATCGCGATGCCCGCGGACATGGCCAATGGGTTGCCAGAAAGCGTTCCCGCCTGGTACATCGGACCCTTAGGCGCCACCCACTCCATCACATCCCTGCGACCTCCATACGCGCCGACGGGAAGCCCGCCGCCTATAACCTTGCCCAAAGTCGTAAGGTCGGGCTCCACCTTGTACCGAGCCTGCGCACCCCCGGGATGCACCCGAAACCCGCTCATCACCTCGTCGAAGATCAGTAGCGCACGATGCGCAGTCGTCAGAGCGCGGAGCCCTTGGAGATAGCCACGCGCAGGCGGCACAACACCCATATTGCCAGCTACAGGCTCGACAATAATCGCGGCAACATCTCCTGGATGCTCCCTTAAGACACGCTCCATCGCGTCCAAGTCGTTGAATGGGACCACCAGCGTGTCCTGGATCGAAAGGACGGGAACACCCGGCGAATCCTGCAAGCCGAGCGTAGCCACGCCGGACCCGGCCTGCCTTAGCAACGCGTCCGCGTGGCCATGGTAGTGGCCTTCGCACTTGATGATCTTGTTGCAACCCGTGTAAGCACGCGCCAAACGAAGCGCACTCATGCACGCCTCCGTACCGGAATTCACAAACCGAATCATCTCAATAGACGGCATGCGCCGCATCACCAAGCGCGCCAGCCTGGTCTCCTTCTCCGATGGCGCGCCAAAGCTGGTCCCCAACGCGGCCGCCTCGCAGATCGCTTGGACCACAGCCTCAGGCGCATGCCCCATAAGCAACGGACCATACGAAAGGACATAATCGATGTACCGGTTGCCGTCCACATCATAGACGTACGACCCCTGGCCACGCTCCAGAAATAGCGGCGAGCCTCCTACCGCCCCGAAACCACGTACTGGAGAGCTGACACCCCCTGGAAGTACACGGCAGGCCTCATCAAATAGACGCTCCGACTTGGACTGCTTCATAATTGGCGAACATATCTTTGAGCAGTGCCTGCGCAGCACGCTGCGCATCCCAGATACAGCTCGGGATGCCAGCGCCATGATTCGCTGCGCCTGCAAGATACAGGCCTTGATGCCGGCGACAGTGCAAAGTGATGTGATCGGAGCGTGCACGGTGCCCCATCACGTATCGCGGCAGTGAGTGATGCCAACGGTGGACGCGCGTAATCACGGGAGCCGCTGTGATACCCAGCACCTCGGCCACCTCCGCCCGGGCCGCGCTGCACAGCTCGTCGTCATCCATCGCAAACGCGGCGTCGCCTCGCTGACGACCGAACACGGTGCGCACCAAGAGACAACCCTGCGGCGCACGATGCGCAAACTTGGCGCTACTCCATGTGGAGGCCACCGCTAGGCTCCCCGCGTCGGAAGTTGTCACATACCCAGAGGCTTCCAGGAAGCGCGGCATTGGCGATACCTCATATCCTGTCTGGACCATGATGGTAGCTCCATAGTGGATGCCTTGCAGCAGCTCGGCCAGAGCACCGTCCAGAGGCTCCAGCATTGTCGCCGCTGCATAGGCAGGCACCGTAACAACTACCGCATCCGCGCGCCAAGCAATGCCACCACTCCCGGTGGCTACAAACTCATTGCCCGTGCGCTGGATAGCCTCTATGCGCGCCCCAAGCCGGATAGTGGCAGCACGCCGAATTCGCTCCTGAAGCGCTGCGATTAGGTCGCCTAGGCCACCATACAGGCTCCGAAAACCGTGGCTGGCTTGCGTACCCCTGGCGCGTGTCGCGCCCGTGAGTAGGCTTCCATGCTCTTCCTCGATAGCGCGCAAGTGTGGCAAGAGGGCATCCATGCTGAGATTCGCAGGGTCACCGCCAGACAACCCACCCAACAACGGACCAATCATCCGCGCATAGACTTCCTTGCCATAGCGACGCACAAAGAACGCTTCCACAGACTCGTCGCTCCCCTCCTTCCGCGCCGGGATCAGCCACTCTAGGAGCAGACGCGCCTTGCCTCGAAAGGAGAGGAGTGGCGAATCCATCACTGGACCCAGCCGCCCCGGCACCAACCCGGTGAATCCCTCTGGCAATGGGACCAGACCGCCCTTCTGCCGCACCAGTGCCCGCTGCACCAGCGGCTCCTGAAGCTCTAGGTCGAGGGTCCTAGCAAGTGCCACGGCGTGTGGCATCCGGGACACGAATACGTCGGCACCGTGCTCCATCACGAATCCACCCGTGCGTTCGGTAAAGATGCATCCGCCCAGACGATTCGACGCTTCCAGAAGGACGATGTCGAGCGGCGCCCTGGACTCCTGGAGGTGCAAAGCCGCCGACAAACCGGTGATGCCCCCACCTACGACGAGGACCCGCCGCCTAGGCCTCATGCAGCAATCCAGCCGGCGTACCTTGCGGCGCTCAGGACTACGCCCGCCAAGGTACCTATAAAGAGCGGATCGCTATTTAGCGACGGAGGACGCTCCAGTCGTACTCCGCATGCACGGGCTACAGCTTGCGCCTCGATATCTATGTCGTACAGGATCTCCACATGGTCAGACACGAACCCTATGGGCACGCTGACCACATTGCGGACACCCTTTTTGGCAAGCGCCGCTATGTGATCCTTGAGCTGCGGACCAAGCCACGGCTCGGGGCTACGCCCCGCAGACTGGTAGCTCCACGACCACTGCGACAGAGGCAGCCAGACCTTGGCGGCCACCCGATGTGCGGTCTCCTTCAGCTGCGCATCATATGGATCCCCCATGCGCATAATACGCGTAGGCAGACTGTGAGCGCTGAAAACGACATGAACACTGCTGCGATCCGCCACGGACCAACGCTCCATCCCCACTCGGACACGTTCAGCTAACGCTAATATGAGCCCTGGCGCATTGTGGTAGCTGGATACATGCTCGAACTCGATCGCGCCACGATACATCTCGAGCCCCACCGTCACCTTTTTCTGATACTTAGCCACGCTCAAAGTACTGTAATGCGGGGCCATGACCAGGCTTACCGCCCGCTCAATGCCGTCGTCGACCATCCGTCCTACAGTCTCCTCAATCCATGGCGCCCAGTGCCGCATGCCCAAGTACGCCCGAAAACGGCCGCGCTGCGTACGCTCAGCCAGCCTCCTCATGGTGGCCTCAACAGCTCCCTTGGTGAGTCGAAGCAACGGACTGGCACCTCCAATAAGCCTATAGTTGCGCGTTATCTCGTCCACCAGCGCACTGGACGTAGTGCGGCCAGCGCGGATGTCTGCCAGATACCCAGGGATATCCTCCAGTCCGTCTGGGCCTCCATACGCCATGAAAAGCACGCCGATAGGCTGATTCATGCGTCACCCTGTGTCTTCTCGTGAACGTAATCGACCAGGCGCCTCACATTGTCCAGCGGTGTCTCGGGCAGGATGCCGTGACCCAGATTAAAGATATGTCCGCGCGGACCTGCGCTTTGCAAAAGCTCATCAGTGCGGGCCCTTAGCTCGCGCCACGGCGCAAAGAGGGCGGCTGGATCGAGGTTGCCCATCACCGGACGCTGGGCGATGCGGCGCGCTGCATCAAGGCCTATGCGCCAGTCCACCCCGATAACGTCGCCGCCAGCCTGGACCAGATACTCCAACGTGCCTGCCGTGCCAGTACTGAAATGAATCACCGGCACGTTGAGCGCGCCTAGTCGCTTGAACAGCCGTCGCGTGTATGGCGCTACGTATCGCCTGTAGTCTGCAGGGCCCAGCGCACCCGCCCACGAGTCAAATACCTGCACGCAGTCCACCCCAGCGTCTACCTGCTCTTGCAAGAGGTCCGCCGCCACAGCCATAAGCTTCATCATGAGACGATCCCATGCCGCCGGCTCGGAGGCCATCATCCTCTTGGTGCGCAGAAACGTGCGCGAATACCCCCCTTCTATCGCGTAGCTGGCCAGCGTAAAGGGAGCTCCCGCGAATCCGATGAGCGGCACATGGAGCTCCGGTTTGACACGTCGTATAGTTTCCAGTACCTCGGGCATAGCTTCGGTCGCCGGCGGGACGCGAAGCCGGTCGATCTGCTTCGTGGTCCGAAGCGGGTCTGCAAGCACAGGCCCCCGGCCAGGCACAAACGTCAGATCCAAGCCCATCCCGCGCAGAGGGGGCAAGATGTCGTAAAAGATGATCGCTGCATCCAGCTCAAACCTGCGCAACGGCATCAGGGTGATAGCCGCAGCTAAGTCGGGGTTGTGCAGCACCTGCAGCATGGTCCGGCCTTTGCGCAACGCCCGGTACTCCGGGAGGTAGCGCCCCGCTTGGCGCATGATCCATACCGGCGTAAATGGCACCGTGCGGCCCCGCGCGGCCCGAAGCAGCGTCTCGTTCATCCGACGTATCCCGATTGCCAGTGCACCCGGCCCACAAAGAAGGGACCCATCTGGCTCAAGTAGCGTGCCGTCTGGCGCGTCTGGCGCATACGCTGCACGATAGCCGACAATGCATGCAGCTCTTTGCCCAGCAGCCCTACAACGAAGTCGTTGTCATGGGTGTCCAGGCCGTGGCATGCCAGTCGGATGTCGTGCGCATGGTCGGCCTTGCCGTAAGCATGGCCTACCCCACCATGCTCCATCAAGACAGTGCGCCGCTCTTGAGCGGTCAGCTCCTCGAAAGCACCTGTTCGGCGCAGAGGGTACCACATGGTCCAAGGCCAATGGGCATTCGCTATGTAGCGTTGCGGCCGCCGAATCAGGACTTCCTGCAGATCCTGTTCATACCCTATCGCATAAGTCCGACCGAATAACGTCTGACCCGGGTCGCTGGTTAAGCTCGCAAACGGTTCCAGGCCAAGAAGCTCGCGCAGCTCGGTAACAAAGTACGCGGCGTCTTGGCTGATCGCCAAGAGCCCGAAGCCATACGCATCGTGAAGACTGACGTAAAGCGCTCCACGCACGTCATAATCAATGCAACATTGCATGATCGTATCCATGTCCCGGCATCCGCTAAAGACATGGAGCTGCATATACAGGCGAGCGTCCAAGTAGATGGTGCGCCCCTTACCATCCACCCCGCGCTCCCGTAGATCCACGCCAGCAGTACGCCTTTCCTGAATGTTCAGAGCCATGCCGCGTTACGCTTGCAACCAGGATGATGCTTCTAGCGCGTGATAGGTTATGATGCGGTCTGCACCAGCGCGCTTTATACCGGTCAGCAACTCAAGTGTGGCAAGCTTCTCATCGGCTAGGCCCAGGCGGGCCGCTGCCTTGATCATAGCATATTCTCCACTGACGTTATAGGCCGCAAGCGGAACCTCTGGCCACCGGGTTCGGACCTGCCGAATCACATCCAAATAGGCCATGGCCGGCTTGACCATGACCATATCTGCACCCTCGGCCAAGTCGAGCGCCACTTCGCGCAGTGCCTCACGCACGTTGGACGGGTCCATCTGATGAGACTTCCGGTCCCCGAATGCGGGCGCCCCGTCCGCCGCGTCCCGAAACGGCCCATAGAAGGCAGACGCATACTTCGCACTGTACGAGAGGATGCCTACGCCAGTCCATCCATCGTGGTCCAGCGCCTGGCGGATGGTAGCCACCATGTGATCCATCATGCCGCTGGGTGCCACCATGTCGGCTCCCGCCGCCGCATGCGCAAGGGCCACCTGCGCCAGCCGCGGAAGCGTTAAATCATTGTCGATCACACCATTCTGCAAGAGGCCACAGTGACCGTGATCGGTATAGGAGCACAGGCAGACATCGGTGACGATGGCCAGATCGAGAGCGGCGTCCTTAAGCGCACGCACCGCCTGGCATACAGGACCCACCGGATCGCCGGCGGCGCTGGCCCGGCCGTCTTTTGTGGTTGGGATGCCAAAAAGCAGCACACCAGCTACCCCGCAAGTGGCCGCCTCGCGAGCCAACGCTACGCATGTAGCCACATCGGTGCGCATAACGCCGGGCATGGAAGGCACGGGTCCGGTGGCTCCGTGCGTAACAAACAGCGGATAGATGAAGTCGCTGGCAGCGAGGGTGGTTTCCCGCGCGAGGCGGCGCATCTGGGCTGTGCGCCTCAGACGCCTTGGCCTGTGCCGCCGGTAGGTATCACCGTGTTGCATACAGCCCCTTGAGTGATTCAATCACACCATCGATGGTGTATTCTGCTGCTACGCCATGGACCGTGAATCCCAGTGCGCTTGCCGCCGAAGCCGTGACCGGACCGATGCACACAACGGCCGCACCCCATGTTCGATTGCCACAGAGCTGGGCGTAGCTGTGCACCGTGGATCCACTGGTGAACGTCACCGCGTCCACACCGGCCTGCAACGCATCAAAAGCTGCCGCTGGCGGCTGGACATTAGCAGCATAGTAGACCGACACCTCTTTGGCATGGAGCCCTCGCGCACGCAGAATCTGGCGCAAAGCGGGGCGAGCACCTTGTGCGCGAAGCAGAAGGACGCGTCCCTGATCAATGCCATCGGAGATACGCTCTGCACGGTACTCTGATGGCATGTAGTCTACCCGCAGCCCTTGCATCTGAAGAGCATGGCAGGTCGCTGGCCCGATCGCAGCCACCTTGAGCGAGTTCGGCCACTGGCCGCGTACCTCACTAAGCACGATACGGACGCCATTCACGCTGGTGAACACCACCCAGTCATAGTCCTTGAGGCGTGCAAGCGCCGCCTTAAGGGGTCGGGTATCCTCCAGAGGGCATATCCGAATCACCGGAAACCGCACCGGCACCGCACCCTGCTGCCGCAACAGCTGGCACATGGTCCCCGCTTGGTCCGCAGGGCGGGTCACCACGATGCGCCGGCCTGTAAGCACACTACAGCTCACGAAGCACCTCCGCAGCACCTTTTTGCCATGCCACGTCTGCCAGTCGTCTTCCCAGCGCTTCAGCGCTTTTGCCCTCACCCGCTACGCGAATGACGCGCGCGCCATCCAGCGTCGCCACCAACCCGCGCATCATAAGGCGACCGGAAGGACCTTGTCGGGCATAGGCGGCGATGGGTGCCGCGCAGCCTCCGCCCAAGGCAGCCAGAAAGGCTCTTTCGGCCGTGGTGGTTCGGCGCGCCCCTGGGCAGTCGATGGCCGCAAGCATCGCCGCAGCATCCGGCCTGTCGGCCCGGCACTGCACTGCCAATGCCCCTTGTCCAGGAGCCGGCAGCATGACCTCCATCGGCACGACGGCGTCGTCGTGATAATCAATCCCCAGTCGCGTCAAGCCCGCGGCCGCGAGCACCAGTGCATCGACCTGGCCGGCGCGCATCTTGCTCAGCCTAGTTCCTACGTTGCCGCGCACCGGAACCACCTCCAGATCCGGGCGCCAAGCCAAAAGCTGTGCCCTCCTGCGGCGACTGGAGGTGCCGATAGAAGCGCCATGTGGTAGCTCGCCCACTCTGCCGCCCGCTATGCTCATTAGGACATCCCGAGCAGTTTCACGCGCAAGGATGGCACGGATGGGTACTTCTGGGCGGGGCGCCACAGGAAGGTCCTTAAGCGAATGAACAGCGAAGTCGATGTCGCCGCCCATCAGGACTTCCTCGAGCTCCGAGGTAAATAGACCCTTGTTCTCTCCACGAAGCGGGCCGGTCAGTTGGTCGCCCGTGGTGGTGATCTCCACAGTGCGCACCGCTAAGTCTGGAAAGACGGCTCGCAGCCTGTCGCACACCAGCGCGGTTTGCTTGCGGGCGAGCGGAGATCGGCGCGTGCCGACTAGGACGTTGTTCACGTCACAATGCGAAGAGCGCCTCGATGAGCTCCGTGGCAGCTTTGGCGTCGTCGTGGCTTGCATGTACGCGAAGCTGCTTCGTGGGCTCGTGCAGAATCTTATTGACTAGCGTGCGCGAAAAGGTGCGCAGCAAATGCTCGACGTCTTCCTGAGCCTTCCCCTTGATACCCTTGATGCCCTTGAGCGCTCGTGCCAGCTCCTGCTTCCGAATGGATTCGGCTTTGAGTCTCAGGTGGCGTATCACCGGCTCTACGGACTGCACGCGCAGGCGGTCTTCGAGTGCCGACACCTCTTCGTCCACGATGGCCTCCGCTTTGGGGACTTCGGCGCGGCGCAGGGCCATCGATGCCTTCATAATGCTTTTGAGACTGTCGATGTCTCGAAGACGGATGCCGGGCAGGCGCTCCACCGCGGGATCCACGCTGCGCGGCACTGCCAGGTCCATGACAAGCAACGGCCCAGGCCGTCCTTGGAGGTGGTGCAAGGTCACGATCAGGTCTTGTGGGCGCGCCACGCAAAACACAACATCCGTTGCATACAGAACGTCTGAAAGCGCATCCAGCGGATAGGCTTCCGCCCCCACCCGGGCCGCAAGCTCGAAGGCATACTCTTCGGTACGATTGACTATAGCCAGCCTCTCCGCCCCCACTTTGGAAAGGATTTTGGCGGCTTTGCTGCCCATGTCGCCCGCACCGATGACGGTGATACGTCGGCCTTCGAGCGTACCCAGCAGCTCTTGCGCCATGTTGATGCCAGCAGAAATAACGCTTACCGGGTGGCGCGACAGTGCGGTTTCCTGGCGGACGCGACCTCCGGCCTTCAGTGCCGCATAAAACACGTCGGCCAGCAGTGGGCTTGCGCAGGCATACGACTCCGAATCGCGGAGGCACTCCTGTACCTGACCCTGGATCTGCGGCTCGCCCACCACCATTGAATCCAGGCCTGCCGCGACCGACGCTAGGTGCTGGACCGCTTGCGACCCCAAGTACTCATACATGTATGACTGTACCTTAGGTAGGTGCTGGCCGTGGCTGGGTGGGAGAAGGTCGCGGACGGCTGCTATAAGGGTCCGTTCATCGTCTTGGGCGCGCTCCACATAGAATTCTAGCCTGTTGCAGGTGGAGAGCAGGGCGAATCCTGGCAGGGTGGCAGCGCGTACGTAGAGCCTGCCTTTGGCTTCAGGAGTAAGGCACAACGATTCGCGCACCACCACTGGCGCGTGGTGGTGGCTCAGGCCAAGGCAGCCGATTCTCTCGATCATTCCCCGCAGTATTGCACTAGCCTGAAAGAAAAGAAGTTCTCCAGTGAAAATAGGGCATTACGCATTTTTTCACAGGCAGGCCTGTCGTGCACTATGTCGCTTACATGGTGAGCCGTAATCTGAAGTGCGCCACACCGACATGCCCCAGACCCCCCAGTCGCAACCCAACCCCAGTCCTGGTGGCCACAACCTGAGCCAGGTCCAGGTAGCACGCACCGCGGGCCACGGGGGCCAAGTACGGCTGGCCTCCAACAGCACACCGGCGATTTACTGAAGCACAAACGAAATATGCTTGCTTTAAAGGCCGAGGGCAGGACAGAACCTGCTTTGGAGTGCTGGGCCCGGCTACAGGCGGCACTACCCTGGACCGACGTCAATTGAGCCGAATGTCATCTGGATAGTTGACCAAAAGAGCATAGTCTCCACCCATAAGGGTCAATACCGTGCGCCAAAGGCCTGCAGGGTCCGGTGCGAGCGCCAGCTTATGCAGTCCGCGGACCACCAACCAGCCACCCTGTTGTATTTCGTCCTGCAGTTGCTCTGGGGCCCATCCAGAGTATCCCAAGAAGAACCGCACATCTTCGGGTCCCACCATCTCCAGTTCAACTAGCTCTCGAATAAGGTCAAAATCTCCGCCCCTCCGCAGCTGACCGACCACTGGGATCGATTCTGGCGTAAGGCTCTCGTGGCTGTGGAGAAAATGCAAGGTGGTAGGCAGTACAGGACCACCATAGGACAGCACCGCATTACTTAAGAACTCCAGCGGCAGATCCCTCATCTGCAGGTTTGACGGTTTGTTGAGTACCAGCCCAAAGGATCCTGCATCGGAATGTTCGCAGAGGAGCACGACGGACCGTTGAAAGTTGGGATCCCGCAGCTCTGGTGGAGACACGAGCAGGTCACCTGGTTTAGGCGGGACGGATCTGTTCAGGGTTTCCGGGTTCACAGGCGTTCATTCTTCAGATGTTCGGATCTCTTCCAGGAATTTCGCTCATCCCACACTTGGGCACTGGCGTCTGGGAGCTGACAGGTGCCGCGTACCGCCAAGATGAGTACCAGGATCATATCCCGAGCGTAGTCATTGCTGAATAACCGCTGCAACATAAGACGTAACCCCGTGGGGCACGAATCTCATTTGCCAGCGCCGTTTACTGGCCGAAGTGTTCTGGTTACCCATCCGTCGTACCAGCGGCCAGGGACGCTGCAATTCTACGAATTTCGCCAACCTCGAGGAGATGTGCAGCATCGTGGCGACCAGCCAAGCCCATTGAAGTCACCGCTGGCATCAGACAAGTCCATGACTGCACGCTGACCGGATTTGCAGGGCGATGAGATGCTGGATCCGTCAAGAGGTGCGCAGAATCGACCGAAAGGCTCGTGGGCGGAGCCCACTTTCGGGGGGCAGGCTGCCGATTACCCTCGGAACCATGAATCAGCATCATGGTTGCGGCCTCTCGATGTGACAGATGTAGCAGCCGCATGCTCACGCAGGTCTCGCTGGAGCTGTTTCGCTGTTTCTGTGAGCGACAGACGGTTCGCTTAGCGCCCCAAACGCTTCTGGTCAAAAGGTATGCAACGGAGACGACGTCGTTCCTGGCTATGATCCAGTCACTCTGGCATGGAGTCATGTATTTCAGGGCACCCGCACTACACGAGCTACCGCAGCGGCAGGGCGCCAGTATTAGCTAGGTCGTCTATGATGGTGGCACCAGCGACGACCAGGCCGAAACGTTAGAAGCGGAATTGGGGTTTTCCGACTCGCGCCTGGTGAAGGTCGTGTTCAGAAACCTTGGCACAGTGCCGCGCGATCGAATGGCGGCTGGAGTGCAATGGCGACTGAATAGCAGCGTCCACCAATGGTACCAGGTAGTACTGTGTTGAATTCGGGACGGAAAGAGAAACATGGAAGAGGGATGGAAACCGCGCAATCCGCTCGTCTATGTCAGGGGATACTCGTGCCGAGATCGGCCCCTCTAGGCTGGTCAGATTTCTCGCTACCAGCGGCCGTGCAGCAAACGGCAGCTAGGGGCCTGCGCCGCGAGCGTCCCCAGAAGCTCGCGCAGGTCACCGGGCTCACCTGCGAGGTGATCGCCAAGATTGAAGCCACCGCCTGCGCTCCCCGCAAAGGGCGGGGCCGGGGGCGCTGCATGGAGACAGCCAAGGCCGCCACCCGGCGCGGGCACATGGATATCGCGCTCGTGCGCACCATGCGCGACGGCCTCCTGCGCCGCAGCGAAGCCGCAACCCTTCAGTGGCAGGACCTGTCCGTGGAAGCATCCGACGGCTTCGGCAGGCTGCACATCGCGCGTTCCAAAATCGACCAGAAAGCGCGCGGCCACGTAGCCTACCTCACCGCCGACACCGCCGCCTGCCTGCAGCGCATCAAGCCTGCGGATGCGCTGCCCGAGGACCGGATCTTTGCCATGTCCGCGCGCGCCATTGCCAACCGCATCAAGGCGGTAGCGAGGGCCGGTTCGCCGGCCACTCCGGGCGCGTAGGCTGCGCGCAGGTCCTGGCCGCTAGAGGGGCCGGCCTCACCGAGCTCCAGGTCGCCGGGCGCTGGCAGTCCGCTGCCATGCCGGCACGCTACGCACGCAACCAGCTGGGGCGCCCTGACGGTGCCCCGTATGAAGGCGCGCACGAAGCTGCTACGGCGGCTCAAGGAGGTATTCCGACGTTTTCGCTCACAGCCGGTCTCACGTGTAATCGCACGCATCAACCCGATTTTGCGGGGATGGTTGAACTATTTTCGGATAGGGCACTCGAGCCGATGCTTTGCTTACGTCCGCAATTGGGTAGAATTGAAGATCAGGCGCCATCTGATGCGTGCTCGAGGACGCCGGGGCTATGGATGGAAACGGTGGATTAGGCGCATGTTCTACGAGCGACTGGAACTGTACGACCAGTGGCGCATTTCGTACTACAGGCCGAAAGCACGCCCACGCCAACTGCGTATGAACTTTACGGCGTATCCAGCAGGAAAGCCCGGTGCGGGAAAACCGCACGCCGTGGTTTGATGTGGCGGGGTCTGGAAACGTGATTCCAGGACACGGCGGTTACCGACTGAGTCCTGTGGATTGGCGCGCCAGACCCCGACCCTACCTGTGAGAGCCCGGGGTGTGAGATTCCCCCGGGCTACTCGACGTTGATTCGTGGTTCGTGTCGGAATCTGGACAGTCATGTCCTGGGTCAAGTGTTGCGGCGTGCGGAGGTGGACTTTGAAGCGTGTTACGGCTATCGGCCCTGGATCATTGAGACGTTTGTGGACGCTGAGCGAACCAGCAGTTGCTTTAACTCGACTTTGTCACTTGTAGTGAAGTGAGAGGTCGGACCTCCCCTGTCCCCGTTCTGGGGGGCGTTTTTCCGGGTGCTATGGAGCCTTTCTGATTACCGGAGCGGTCGGTGGTGGCTTAGGGGGTGTTCGCCCCTGTCTTGCGTGTCCTTCGTCGTATTGGGGCCCCTTGATCGGGTCTCATCTGTCCGAATCGGACACAGCTCACGCTACTCCTTCTGGAGTGGGTACTGGCGTGAGGCATGGGGGGCGTCACAGCATTCATGAATCAGGAGGTTTTTTCAGATCGTTCGGCTCACTGGAGTATTCCTCCTTGCTTCTTGTCGCCGCGGGATCGTAGCTCATGCCCAGACAATGGACGATCCGCTGCAAGCATGGCGTCAACTTCTGATCCACTTTGAGGACGATATAGCGGTGCTTACTCTTTGGTAGCACCGTGGTAATCCGATGGATCCGGTTGAGTTTGAAGCGGAGCGCATTCCAGCTTTCATGGACATGGTTGGCCTTGAGCTTGGTGCGGATCAAATGGGACACGTGGTAGGCCAGCACGGTAATGAACAGATGTCCTTCAATCCGCTCATCTTTGCTGTGATAGATAGGCCGTAATCCCAGGTCGGACTTCATGACTCGGAACGTGGCCTCAATTTCCGTGAGCCGCCAGTAGGTGCGCGCAATCTTTTTGGCAGACCAGGTGGTATGGCTGGTGCTGAGCACATACCCTCCGGCGGCCTGGGTTTTTTTCTGATGGGAGGTACGCTTGCTAAACGTGACCGATGCGGCACGCTGTGTCCCCTCCTTCTGCTTCACCTCAACCTCATACAGGTGGGCCACCGACTTGTACTTCTCCTGCAGGCGACCAACCTTGCGTTCGACTTTCTTGATATTTTTCAGGCGTCTGGGCACGGGCAGTCCCTCATGGAGGTATTGCAGTGCCGCTTCAAACTGGTCGCATTTGGTCTGCAAGATCTGCTCGTCGGTGGCCTGCCGGGCTTCACTGTGTACATAGACGCGCACTACTCCCTCCTCCTCGGGGAGCTTCCAAGCCCGGACTTTCACCTCATTAGCGGTTACAAACTCTTGATCGGGTGCCTGGGTGGGCACAGGAGGCACCCTTTTTCGCTCCACACAGATCCAGTTGAGGTTGTTGTCCTTCAAGTACGCCAGATTTGCTTTGGTGGCAATACCGGCATCCATGATGATGGTGGGCGTCGCTCCGTTCAGGTTCTCTATGGCCTTTTGGAGCGTAGCCGGCTCGCTCGCGTTGCCAGGTAGAATCTCCACACCGCGCGGGAATCCCGAGGCATCGAGCGTCAGCGCCAGCGTGACCAGAGGACAATCGCTCCGCTTCTCTTTGCTGCGCCCACGACGAAGGAGTTCTCCTTTCTCCCGACCGTGATAAAAGGCATTTGTTAGATCATAAAACACGATCGTCTCGTCAAAATCCAACACCCTCTTTGTGTTTCCAAAGAGGCGGTTCATGATCTCATGCCGGTGCTTGTGCAACCGGTCTGAGCATCGGTACAGCATGCTCAGACTTGGCTCCTGGAGGTTCAGCAGCTCCAGGATACTGGAGGTCTCCGTCATCCACTTATGGGTGCGCCGTTCACTGCCGGGACAGAGCATGCGTCCGACGATCAACGCACAGGCGAGCTTGATATGATTTTCGGGAAACTCGAGTTCACGCAAGAGTTCTTCCATGCCCAGCAGTTCGAGCGCTTGCAGCGCTAGGCGCTCGCCTCCGACGGTCTTGGCGTCGGGGTTGTAGACCTTGTCTGTAAGAATGGTGTCGCGACCATCCGGGTGTTTTGCATTGATGTCAAAGCCTTGGTCCAGAAGTCGTTTGACGATATCATCGACCGCGTTCTTCAGGTGCTCATCCTCTTCCTGTACGGGGATGCGCGCTTGTCCTTTCAGTCGGGCGGTGACCTGCTTGGCGAGTTCGGGCCAGTCTTGCTTAGGGATACTGAAATCCCGTCCGAGGTTGAGTAGGGTACGGTGGGTGGATTGTCCTTCGACGCGTACGGATTGAAGGAGCGCGAATGAGGTTCGCACCTGGCCGTTTTTGCGGCGGTAATTAGAGGCTCGTACGAAGATGGCGCTGCGCGTCTGGTCCGGGGTGGTGTTACGGCGCCGATCGCGGCGCGTTCCCGGAGGCCCTATCTATTTCACTACAACGCGATCGGCGACAATATCGACGAAAAACGGCGCTGAAATCGGCCCGCTAGGAGGAAAACGAAGAAAAACGAGGCCCCGCCGTCAGCCTGAGTGACAAAGATGGCCGAAATCGGCCCTCCAGGCGGATAATTGAGGGCGAACGAGGCCCCGCCGTCAGCCCGAGTGCCAAAGATGGGTTAAGGCCACCAATTTCAGATACATTGGGCAGACCTCTGGCAAGAAACGCCACCCCGAGGATGAGCCGCGAACACCGAAGGCGGTCTTTGTGTATGAGTTAGACCCTGACTGGAGGACAAAGCTGCAGGCGCATACGGTCAGCACGCTGCCGGTACGGCAGCCGGAAGAGGGACTCTCGGAGTGGGTATCCAGGGAATTTGGCGGAGCACCTTTGGGAGATCGCAGATTGTCGGTACGATTGGAGAAGACCGCCGCCATGCTCAATGATGTGCTGGGCGAGGGCATTGCACGGCACACCGACTATGAGCTAGCCGATGTTCGGGGCTGTTACCGGCTTTTATCCAAAGAGGCGGATTCACCGGTCACTCTGGAGAACATTTTTCTATTTGCCCTGCACGAGGCGAGCCAGTGCCTGCAGCAGGCGCTGGCTGAGCTGATTGCCAACTGCCCGCAAGGGCCTCACACATGATGATTACGCTGTATTCTGTACGCGGGTTGTTTCTCCTGCTCGCGGCTCTTTGGGCTCTGCCTGCCTCTGGAGTGAACCAGGATAGACCCAAGCCCTTATTACCGGGTGATACCCACGGTACAGTGGAAGCGTACCTGCGAGCTAGGGATCAATTCGAAGATGCGCAGAGAATAATGGAGGCCTGGAACAAGCTGGATCCTGGCGAAGACCCGGCGCTAAACGCCCGCGCCAGCAGGATAATCGGGGTGCTGATAGGAGCACGCGTCTTAATGAACGGATATTCGTTTGAAACGGTGTCACGCCTGAAGGAAGCCGGGTATGATCTTGAGAGAGTGATACGGGGCGTTCCAGGGCAGGGTTCTATTGCTGGCTTTGCAGCGATGTCGGAGGTTGCAATCATCGCAACGGTTGTCGACCGGTACGATTCACTGGTGCCCCGAGACGGGTTTCGTTCCAGTGTTGTGCTACAAGTGCAGGAAGTGCTCCGGGGTAGCTTTGAAGGTCAATACGCTATACTCCGGTTGTTAACCGGTAAGAACTCGAGGGGCGGGTTCAATCGCGTGTCTCACGAGTTCGAAGGTAATGAAGGGGAGTCTTACC
This sequence comes from Rhodothermales bacterium, assembly GCA_958296045.1. Taxonomy (GTDB): domain Bacteria; phylum Bacteroidota; class Rhodothermia; order Rhodothermales; family Bin80; genus CATQHT01. The sequence goes on along the minus strand of CATQHT010000002.1, from coordinate 275,449 downwards.
TTTTCTTTCTTTCCAATGGCCGCTATAGATTTCATGCCGGGTATGGCTACCACGTGCTTGATACAGGGAGTGTGGACCTTGATTATCAGGCCCGGGATCCGCAAGTGGATGTGAGATTTACGTCGTTGTTTTCGGCTATTCGTATGCCCGAAAACGGGTGGGGCGAGATGGAACCGACGCTTAACGAAGTGCGGAAGATCGGCGAGCTCATTCGTTCTCATTCGCGCTGACGATCAGAGCTGTTGATACTTCTGCTGTTCCGAGGAACTATGAATCGATATAGCCACTGCTTTTTTAACTGGCACCTGAGCAAGTAGAGGATACCATGTACACCAGATTCACTGAAGCAACAGTAACCGCTCTCGCTCTTGCTATCCTAGCGTTTGCAGGGGTATCCGACCTGGGTTTTGTGCAGCCTGCTGGTGATCGGTGGGAAGTAGACTGCAACGATAGTGGGTCGCGCAACGTGAACATGCACATAGCTCAGAGTTTCCCCGATAGCCTAAAGACACGGTTAGAAACGGCATATGATTACGCTAAAGACACATGGAATAGCTTCAACCCACACTATTCACTAGTTGGAATTCGTGGGCGGCCGTTGAGGGGGAATGCCAGACAGGCAGGGGTATGACCCGTTGATGGGGCCTAGTCGTGGAGCGAGAGAGCGATTTCGCGGGTTTGCGGCGCGCTCAGGGTGTCTTTTTGCCGCTCAGCGGGGCGAATTAATGTCGTGCGGGCGTAGCTTCGCGCTGGGCTCTGGTTGGTCGCCCTTGGGGAGGTGCGTTAACGTGGTCAGGAAGCCGGGTGGTGGCCTCTTAGCACCGTTTAGGCAGACTCGGCCAGCACAGGGTCTGCCAGCGCAGCTTCCATGTGTTTTCCCAGAAGGTCTCCCACAGCTTCTTTGCGGACTCGGCGAGATAGAAGTGCAGCCGCCGTGCATGTCTGGTCAGGCGTCCCCCTACCTTGAGCACGTTCTCCCTGAATCTGCGCACATGCATGAGCGGCGCGTGTACGGGCTCAGGCTTCATCTGCTTGTCGTGCTTCTCGGTGTTTGCTTCGGCGGTGCCGTTGCTACTTGGCTCTGCCGGCGGACCAACGTCTGTTGGTGGGGGTTCTGTGGCGGTCGGTAGTCCCAGGGGCCAGTTTCTGGGAGCCAAGTAGTCGGGGGCGATCATTTGGCAGCGCCCGATGTGGATCAGTTGATAGGCCATCACATTCAGTAGCAAGCGTACCGCATTCTGAGGGCGCACCGTCTTGGTAGCCTTCTCGTCTTGGGTCTTGCTGTCGCTCTCGTCTTGGGTCTTGTTATCGCTCTCGTCTTGGGTCTTGTTACCGCTCTCGTCTTGGGTCTTGTTATCGCTCTCGTCTTGGGTCTTGTTATCGCTCTCGTCTTGGGTCTTGTTATCGCTCTCGTCTTGGGTCTTGCTATCGCTCTCGTCTCCGAGTGATTGCTTGACCACTTTCTCGAACATGTTGGGGCGCGCCGCCGAGGACAGCATACAGGAAGCGTATTTGATCTCTGCGTGGTGTGCTTCCGCTTTGCCTCGCATCCGGTAGAAGTCAGCCAAGCTCTGGGCATTGCACTCTTTCTTTGACAAGGACGTGAGCAGAAAGTAGTATTCCGGCTCGGCCTTGGAGTACGTCTTGGGCACCATCACCACGCGCCGGGCCTCGTTCCAAGACTCCGCTTTATAGGTCAGCTCTATGCAGTGCGTAGGTGATCCGCCGTATTTGGCCACGGTCTTCTCCATCAACGTTTTCAGTTTCTTGTTTTTTTTCAGGCGCATGACGTAGTCGATGCCATCGTCTTCGAGGCGCTCGTACGTGATGGGGCTGTTGAAGCCCGCGTCGGCACGCACGATAATCCGTTCGGCGACGTGCTTTTGCCCTGCTTTCGCAATCTTGTGGATGAATTTATGGCTATCTCTTGCGTCATTCATAGCGCCAGGACGCAGTTCTGCTCCCAGCACATCCCCCGTGGGCCCGCATGTGGCCACCATAGGCAAATATATCCTGTGCCTATAGTGCGCATTATATTCGCTGCCTTCCTGCTTCCCGTACACTTCTACGGGATAGCTATCCACGTCGATGACCAGCTCCGGCACGCGCTTGCCTCCGTTGCGGGTGTATATCGTCTCCATTCCCAGCCGGGTGACCGTGTCGGACAGATGCTGGAGCTTGGGCTCTTCGCTGAGCTGGTCAATAGTGCGTGACAGCGTCGGCTGCGAAGCTAAGCGGTGTTTGGCCTCTAGCACCTTTGCACCTCGCTGGTTACGGCAGGCCACGCGGAAGGCGGGGTCGTTCTTTAAGGCTTCCGCTGAGCGCAGACGATCCCATCCCTGCATGAACGACAGCAGCACCTGCTGCAGCAGCTCAGGCAGCGAGTGCCGGACACGGCGCTTGTCGCGGGAGTCCTTCAAGCCCTCCATCAGCATCGCAATCAAGCCCGTCAAGTCCAGCAGGCGACGACCAATAAAGGCGCCCGCATCGGACGTCACCTGATCGGGCTTATCAAAACTCACCTTAACCGAGCGGTTGTGCGACGCGAACGTTTTCAACGTGTTGGATGCGGACATGGGCTCACTGGATCATGGATGGTACGTGTAGCGGTCCTTCTGGCACCGTAACGCGCTCGTGCTGGTGTGCGCAAGCCCGCCCAGCGGTAAGGGGACCCCCTGCCTCATGGCTGCTGTACCGTCCTATACGCTGCAACAATGAGGCAGTCCAAAGGTAACAATTAGTTTTGTCAAAGTCAAGTATGAGAGTCACATCGTGCGTAATGCCGCTTCGCGTGCCACGGTCCGCAGCCCTTCGGCCATCGCCGCCAGGGCCCATAACCCTGGCACGGTGCTCCCGGCTCGCCGCAAACAGCCCATCACCATCCTGCACCCAGTGCCGTGCATGCGACCGATGCAGACCGCACTCGCAATGCCGAATCGGCCATGACCATGTCCGCCGTCTAGCAGACCGATCCGCCTGCCTCTTGGTGCCCCTCTCAAGCTCGCCCAGGCGCAGAAATCCCGGGCTCTGCCCGGAAGGTGGATGCCTGCTAGGACGGGCAAAAGGGCCCAAAATGGGCCACGTCTCGTTCACCCACCGGGTGAATCCGTACTATCCCTCCAACTGCCCCAAAACACGTATAAACTATGTTTATACTATGGCCTAAATGCAATTAAGTGGGCGAGCAGAAGCACGCCAAACTCTTGTTTTGGGACCACCCGCTGCAAATCAATAGGCAAAAGCCTCTTTATTCGCTGAAATGGACCGTATAAACGCCCTTCTAGTTGACATTTGACGCACTCAGGGTTATATGTATTGTAACAAAGTATCCATGCAATGCTTTGCTGCTGTTTTATGCAAATCTCAGACGTGAATTATGCGGGTTCAACATGAAGATCTACTTGCGATACGGTGGCGTGCAGGATACGAGGTTTGGCGGACCTCCATATCGTGGTGATCGCATCAATCACATTGGCCATGTTGACTGGCCATTTTATGCATCAGGGGAGAAGTCTCCAGCCTTCGAGGACACCGACTTCAGTGGCAACTACATCGTTGAGTCTGATATAGTCATTAACGGCTTATTCGCCGAGGGACTAGGACACGATGACCAGGGGAGGTGCTGTGTTCGGTTCAACTGGGAAGTCAGTAGAAAGAATGAATTGATAGTTACGCGTTCTGGCGTTAAGGTCATAAACATGCAGTCCGTCTTGGCCCATGAGCTCGGCCATACGCTCGGCCTAACGCATACTTTTGGTTCAGCGGATGCAGTTATGTATTACGGTCTGGAAGTCAACAGGATTAAGATCGAGCCACATAGAACGGATGAGGCTCAGATGCGTGACCGGTACTGTACGACCAGCGGTGGTGGTGGTGGTGGTGGTTGCCGGGTTGCCAGGAGCCGAACTATAGCACTCATACCAACGGAAACAGCAGCGTTGTTCGCCCAACTCCTAGAGTCACCCAAGGGGAACTACCTTCAGGAAGAGGCACAACGTCTCATTCTTGAGCAGCGATATCTTGCAGCGTCAGTCAACACGTTTATTCTCTCGCACTTGGATTTCCTGCTGTTCCAAGCGACACTTTCTCCACAAGCGTTGACGGAGGAGATTATCACAAGCCTTCGGGCACTTCTTGGCCAGATGTCACTCTATGCCAGCCCTGGCCTTCAAGGCCGACTCAACACGTTGGCATCGTACATCCGGGACAAGTCGGGGTGGACACTGCACCAACTGGCTGACGGGTTCCAGAGTACAGTTGATGGGCCCGCTCCCATGCGATTGGTAGGCAACTATCCAAACCCATTCAATGCGCGTACGATCATCGAGTACGAGCTGACGGAGCCACAGCAAGTAGACCTGCATGTCTACAACTTGGCTGAGGCGAAGGTTGCAACACTGGTGAGCCGCGCACAGCCCGCAGGCCGCCACAGCGCCGCATTCGATGCAAGCGCCTTGGCGAGTGGCGTCTACATCTACCTTTTGTCGACTCCCATGGGCGAGGTCTCCAAGGCAATGACCATCGTCAAGTAGGACGCCAACTCCGCCTTGCAACCTCATATAGATATCGGCTTTGCAACGATAAGCAGCTTCGCGGCGATGCGTGCCGCGGCCATTGTGGCTGCGACACTTGCCTTCTGGTGGCAGTGGCGCCAAGATGAGCGCTTTGGTTTACACAGGTGGAAGACAGCCGCTCTTGTGCTGGTTGCGGCCATGGCGGCGGGCGCGGCGGGCTCCAGACTCTGGGAATTGTTCCGGGCCGAGGTTATCGGCGTGTTGTGGATGGATCCCTTCCGGCTGAGCCAGAGTTCTTCCTGGTACTTCGCAGGAATGATCACTTGTATCTTCGGTGCGGCATTGGCACTGAGAGTCGTCCGTGCACCGATCTGGAGAGGCCTCGACTTTCTGGCACCTGGGATTGTAGCTGGACAGGGGCTGCAACGGATAGGGTGTTTTCTTGCGGGAGATGGTTGTTATGGCTTCGCTACGACGCTACCGTGGGGCATAGCGTTTCCAGACGGCAGCGCTCCCGTCAACATCCCGGTGCATCCTACCAGCCTGTACGAGGCGGCTCTAATGACTCTCTTGTTCGTATTTCTCTGGAAGAGGCGGGGCACTTGCCCGCCAGGGACCAGCTTCGCCATATTTCTGGTCGTAGTGGCTGCATTTGTTTTCCTTCTTCAATTCGCCTACTTAGCGCCGATGGTCGCATGGGGTCTGACGGAGGCGCAGCTGTTCAGCGTGCTCTTGGTCCCAGCCGGAGTCTGGATCCTACTAAGTGTACTCCGCAGCAAGGAGGTGTCCATTGCGGATTGAAACAATAAACTCGCTGCCATCAGCGTCCAGTCCTGCTACACCTGGAAGTCCAGCCAGCAAAGCTGGACGTAACGAGCACAAGACTGTCAGCTCCTGGTTTCGGAGCTTACCACTGGAAAAGCGCGAAGCGATTCGCCGCTTTCATCGGATCAAGCCCGTGTACCACATCACGGTTCTTGGGCACCTGCTCATGTGGGCTGGCGCGTGCCTAACCATGCACTTTCTTCCCGTATGGCCTACACGGCTTGCGGGATACGTCTTCATCGGCTTTATTCTTCACGGCCTTGCGAATTTGATGCACGAAGGCATTCATGGCAATCTTTTCCGAAAGCCCACGCTTGACCGATGGTTCAGTTTTGCTTTTGGTGCACCCGTCCTCATCTCTGCGTCGGCCTATCGTGTCATTCATTTGCTCCATCACCGCTACAATCGGGCCAGCGGTGATCCGGATGAACTCACGAACGTGTCTGGTGGGAAAGCAAAACATCAGATACTGTTCTTCGTCTGGGTATTCATTGGGATGTATTTATACGTGGTGCGGCTGCCGTGGAAGGCAATTCGGCTTGCCAGCCCGCATGCACGAAAGCAAGTGCTGACCGAGTACGCCTTACTGTCGGTAGCATATGCAGGGGTCGCCTTCTGTGCCCTGCGCTTCGCGTTCTTTGAGGATTTACTGCACTGCTGGCTGTTGCCGGGTGTCTTCACGGGCCTTTTCGCCAACGTAAGAGGCTGGGCGGAGCACGTGCTTACCAGCCCCGGACACCCGCTTACGCAAACCCGCACGGTCACCAGCAACAAGCTCCTGTCCTATTTGAACGTGAACCTGAACTACCACCTTGAACACCATCTTTTCCCTGCCATTCCGTGGTACACCCTACCACGCGTTCATCAGCTGTTGCAGAAGGAATACCAGCAGGCCGGGGCATTCGTCCATACCTCCTATCTGTTGTTCCTGTGCAAGGCTGCACGGGCTGGCGTGCACGGAGTGGTACGGCAACGCTAAGGCCACGCGACGATGAACAGGCACTTCCGTACGTGGGCTGCCCGCATTTGGTACGGCATCGTATGGCTTCCAGAGCGATTTATTATTGCCCAATCCTGTCCGTACGGCGATCCAGCCATCTTTGATGGAGCAGCATTTTCATGGACGGCGCCGTTGGAAGCGAATTGGCAAGACATCCGCGGGGAGCTGGATGAGGTGCTTCGAAGTGCGAAGGCATTGCCGAATGTTCAGGATCTCGTACCGGAAATCCGCGTGTCTGACAATGACCGGTGGAAGGCCTACTTTCTGTATGGATATGGGCACAAGGTGGAGGCACATTGTGTGCAGTGCCCGAGAACGACCCGACTCATTGAGCAGGTGCCTGGAATGACGACGGCTTTCTTCTCTATCTTGCACCCGTACAAGCACATCCCGAAGCACCGTGGGCCCTACAAGGGATTTCTTCGTTACCATTTGGGACTCATCGTTCCTGAGCCGCCTGAGGCCTGTCGCATTCGGGTAGGTGACGAAATAACCAATTGGAGGGAAGGTAAGAGCCTGATTCTTGACGACACCAAACCGCACGAAGTGTGGAATGATACGGATGGGGTGCGGGTCGTACTTTTCATGGATGTGGTCAGACCCTTGCCCCGTATTGCTTCGCGCATCAACCGTACCATTGTCCGATGGATTTGCCGATCTCCTCAAGTGCGCCGAGCAAGGGGAAGGCAGGCGGAGTGGATTGAACGGCAGCATTAACTGCGGCAAAACGCTGGCGGTCTCTCCCCAATCCTTAAGAGGTACGACCGTGCCGCTGAGCGGCGATGCGGCTGGCGCCGGATTCGCTGTTCTGATGGTGCTAACTGCCACGATCGTATAGCAGCCATTGTGATCAGCCCTCCCGATATTCAACTGCGCCATCCGATTCGACGCTGGTGGCTGGTGTGCGCTCTCCTTTTTGCTACCGGCCCGGTCGCAGGAGCGCAACAGCGGACCTCTCTAAGCGGATTCGTTACGGATGCGGAAACGGGCGAATCGTTGATTGCTGCGAATATCTACATTGCTGAGGTGGCGCGCGGCGCATCCACCAACGCCTCGGGATTTTATGCTATAGCAGACCTGGGGATCGGTCAATTTCACGTGCGATGTACGTTCGTTGGTTACCAGACGGCACATGTGCAAATTGAGCTCGCAAAGGGAGACCAGCGCCGAATGGACATCCAGCTCAAGCCCGCAAGCAAATCACTGGGCGACGTGATCGTGTCAGCAGAGCACATCGACGACAGCGAGGCGCGCAGCATCGGCGTATCTGTACTTGACCCCGAGGCAATCAGGATGCTGCCGGCAGTCATTGAGCCAGATGTGCTTCGTTCACTTCAGCGACTCCCGGGCGTGGCCGCGGCGTCAGACTATTCCAGCGGCCTGTACGTGCGCGGCGGCGACGCCGGTCAGACGCATATCTACTTCGATCGCACCAGGATCTACAACCCCGGACATGTCCTTGGATTCTTTTCCAGGTTCAACCCCGATGTCGTTAAGGACGTAAGGCTGTTCAAGGGCGGCTATCCGGCCTCCTTCGGCGGCAGCCTCGGCTCAGTTCTGGAAATACGAAGCAAGGACGGCAACCGGAACGAGTCGAGCATCAGCGTTGGATTCGGCCTTTTGGCCTCGCGCGTCATCGCCGAAGGCCCGCACAGTATTGGATCCTACATGTTTGCGGCGCGGCGATCAACGTTCGAGCCGTTCCTTGCCGCGCTGTCGCACATAGACAACCTGCCCAGCCGGCTGTATTTCTACGACCTCAACGGCAAGGTTACACTGGACATTTCGCAGAATGACATCGTAACGATTTCGGCCTATCGGGGGGCAGATCTGGCGACAATGGATTTCTTTCTGGACGGCAAACTCGATATTCGCTTTCAGAACGGAATGGTGGCGGGCAGCTGGACGCACGTTGCTTCTGACCGATTGCTTTCCAACTTCACCATAACGAACTCGGCCTATTCATCAACGCCCAGGGCCCATTTTGGTAAAGTGGAGGTCAGGCAGGCTAATCAGATTTACGACACCGCGCTCGGTGCCGACTTTCAGTACTACGGTAGCGCTAAGAACGACTGGGAGCTTGGCTTTGGGGCCAGCCAAATCATCGCTCCCCTCCAGACGATCTGGGATGGCACGCAGCGGATCTCCTGGCGCCGCAAAGTCAGATACGTTTCGGCCTATGTCCAAGACACCTACAGAGCTTCACACAGGTGGGTTTTCAAGGCAGGTGTGCGGGGCAGCTACCTTGAGCCTGGCAGCCACTATCGGATCGAACCGCGGCTATTCGTTGAGCACCGTCCTTGGGAGCGTTTGCGACTGCAGGCTGCCGCAGGCCGATATTACCAGTACGCCACGCTCGTTACAAATGGGGTGTTTGTAGGCTTTGACTACTGGCTTACCAGCGGCAAAGGTGTGCAGCCCGCGTACGGGGATCAGATTGTGATAGGGGCAAAAACCGTACTTGCTCCGGGCGTAACGATCGATGCTGAAATGTATTACCGCACTATGCGAGACCTGTTCAAGCCGGACCCATTTCTCGGTGACCCGGCAGGGCTTGAATATACGGAGATCTTTCTGATCGGCAGAGGCTGGGCCCGCGGCCTCGAGTTGCTGCTGCAGCGGAGTCGCGGGCGGCTGAATGGATTTCTAGCCTTTACACTCAGCAGGACCGAGCGTGCGTTTCCGACCATCAACGCAAACAGCGACGGTATCACAGCCGGCTACCCGCCCAAGCACGACCGGCCGCATGAGCTGAGCTCCATGCTACAATACAGTCTCGGCCGTGATTGGACTATCAATGCCGCCTTTTCCTATGCCACCGGTCAGGCCATTACCGAGCCTGCTGCGCGGTACGAGCTGCATGACAGCGAGTGGGTATCTGGAAGCTATTATAATGTCTGGATTCTTGTGTCTCCTGGCCTCAACACTTCGCGTTTGCCCCCGTATCATCGGCTGGACTTAGGCGTTAGCAAGACTGGAAGGCTCCTTGGTGCAGCTGACTACGAGCTCACTGTGCAAGTTTTCAACGCTTATCGGCGGCGCAATCAGTGGGTTGTTTTCTACGGCGAGAATTCGGACGGGGAAATCGTACGAACAGTCCTGCCACAGATCTCCATCCCGCTGCCGAGCATCTCGCTCAACTTGGCATTCTGACGACATTATGCACATGAAACGGCTCTGTACCTACTTGACGCTGGCCTTGTTGCTGGGTTGCGACTCGGCGGGAGACAACAGACTGGAAACCATTTTTGTAGTTGAGTCTGTCCTTGTCGGAGGGTACTCTACACCACGATTGTGGCTGAGCAGAGCCGCCGGTCTCTCCGAGAGTTACAGGTATTACACTGATAACGGCGAAGGTGGGGCACAGGTGGCGGTGCAGGTCGTGGGTCCGCAGGTAGACACGCTGCTCAGCTACTGGGAGAGCCCGCGCAATATAGGCTTGTACGTCGACACGAGCTATCACCGCGTTCTACCACTCCATCGGTACGAGCTCACAATCAGGGCCGCGTTGTCGTCCCAACCCATAACGGCGACGACGGTGGTGCCCGATACATTCACCATTATCGGTGACTACTTCCGTGAAATAGAGTACGACAGCAACGCGCATGTTGAATTACGGATCACTCATGGATTCTATCCTGGTCGGGCGAGGACCTACTATACCTTCCACACAGTGGCACATAGGCCGCAGTTGGAGAACTTGGTCCCACGTGCACTTGCTGAGTACGACGACGGCGAAGGGAGGTCACTGATAGGGCTGGAATTCGAAGACTCGCCCATCTTCAACCTGGACAGCGGCGATGTCAACGGCGATGGAACGCATACTGTGCAGTACCCATTGGCTTACATAAACTTTTATGGGAGCAATGAAGTCTGCATTTTTGCCATGGATGATAACGTGTATGACTTCAAGCGTTCGGAAAACACTCAGCAGGGTGGCACCACTTTTGCCCTAGGCGAAATCCCGAACCCTATATCCCATGTTTCGGGTGCCCACGGCCTCTTTGGCAGCGCTTCGCGGGAATGCATATACTTGACAGTGATTGAACCCGAGTAGCTTGGCAGGCATGCCTTGCCAGTGCAAATACTTTGACGTTCAGACATGGCGCGCGCCAGGGGGCCGCCCCGCAGTAGCCTTGAGCGGGCTAATGTAAAGCTCGTTGTAAGGAGCGAGAATCGCCCTGGGCCGTACCTGAATGCAACTGGATGCGATTTGCGGCGATTCTGAGGTGCGGCCCCACCTGTCTTTTGTGCGCGGTTGTCTCCGGCGGCGTGCAGCAGCCGGTGCGGCTCTGACCCCTTGCCGTGCAGGCTACATTGCCGCTTTTCGGATCCTAAAACATTTCCGATAGTTGCCAATAACGGACATCAGACCGCCAAGGCGACCGATATAGGCGCAAGCCGCCTACCGTCTCCCCTGAGCGTTTCTGCGGCGCATACTCCTAGGAGGCAGTACGCCCGTCACCGCCGTGACCGACGAAGGCAGGCAGGCTGTGGTAAGGATGCTGGATTCGATGGAGTGGAACTACAGTGAGCCCTTCTGGGTGGGACCTGTCGGCCCACAGCCTTTGCCTCTATACGACCTGTCTTACGACGCGGAAGAGGGGAACGTACTTTCCGCACAAGAAGACTTAGCTAGGTCTGCCCTGTACTCACTCGCAACTTAACAACGAGCCCTCAAGGTGCATTGGGTGGGCACAGCTTGGCCCTCAGCAACGCGGTTGTCCGTAAAGTAAAGCACAGCCCTCGTAGCGGGAGGCCTGAGCTTCACGCTGGAGGCGAATGCTACGCTGTTCTAAGTGGTAGATGCGAAAGGTATAGGCCATTCGCATAGCGGGCGTGGGTCAAGGGTGAATACGCCGACCGCGAAGGGCGCGTGTACCTCCTCGCTTTGCGGCATGCACCTTGTGCAGCGTGCGGTGATCGAAACGTACCCATACAATTAGGAGAAGAACCAAAGTTAGAATCGCTGAGCGGGAACGCCCGGTGTGGGAAAACCGCACGCTGTAGTGTGACGTGGCGGGATCTGGAAACGTGATGCCGAGAGACGGCGTTTACTGATTGCGGGCTTCGGGACAGGATGCGGGATGCCGCCTGGCATCGGATGACGCTTTCTTGCCCCGAAGGCCTTACATTGGATGGCTTGGATCCTAGGAATCTCACCGAACGTCTCCCACGGTTCGTGGGCGGATCGGCCCAAGTCACCGCCAAAGCGCTCAAGGAAAAGGAGTGAGATGGCCAGCCCGAGACACCTTCGGTACGGCGAGGCGAGACGCTCTGTGCCGTGCTACGACATGCGCGTCTGGCTCGTCGGACTTGGCCGGGTTTGCTACGAAGTGTTGCAGGTTTCCTCTGCTGGGATCCCCCAAATTCAGAAGCCTGTGCGGATCGCTGGCTTGTAAGGTCGCAGTCTCCAACGGGTGCAACATCGGGTTTATGCATCTTGGCGAAACAGAGGATCCGGCTCGTAGGCGTTCCGGGTCACACCGGATTCAGCCGACCGCTGCCAGAGACGCTCGCGGTCTAGTTCGGGCTCATGTTCCTGGCTCTTGCTCCCGTGCACGTCTGCGATCGAATGTGGACCGTCGTCGTCGGAATCGAGAAGATGGAGCGCGAAGAGGTGGTGGACTGGCCCGGCATGGCAATCCACAGGGAGCACCCGCGAAGGGATCTTGCCGGTCTGTAGATCCTCCTCGCCGAGATTGAGAAGGAGCGGCGGGGCGATCTTTCACTGGCGGCCTCCGAGATCGCATCAAACGAGGGGAGGTAGGGGACATGCGCACCGAACCGGAGTTCGTTGGAGTGGCCATCATTCTGGTGGGCGAATTCAATCCCACGATATTCGCTCCGCAATGGTTCTCGGCCAACGGACTCCTCCCAGAAGGCGCCGTGGAGGGCGCGGATGTGCAGGTCGTGCATCCAGACCTCACGAGATTCAGCACAGACTGGATGCAGTTGCAGGTTACGAAAGGGCAATTCATGGCCAGAAGCGCACAGGCTCCATTTGTCCGCCTCCGAGACATCGTTCACCGGACATTCGACGAGCATCTCTTCCATACTCCGTTGAGAGCATTCGGCATCAACTTCTTCGTGCACTTCCTCGTTGACTCGCTCGCGACGCGCTCCCATATGCACAATACTCTGGCTCCCCTGGATCCATGGGGTCCGTGGCGTGAACGACTGAATCTCGACGGCCAGCATGGGGGAATGACTGCGCTCAGGATGACACAGGCCAATCCGTCAGACAGGGAAGACGGGGGCGCAGTGAATGTCGTGGTCGAGCCGTCTGCCGTCGTGGAGAACGACAGCGGAAGAGGCGTATACGTCCAGGTCAACGATCACTTTGCTGGGAGCGCGGAGTCGTTGGGGTCAGCCGAGAAGCTGATGGCAGTCCTTGCGACGGAGTTCGAGGGGTCTCTCCAACGAAGCCAGGGCATCGTGGATCACATCATGTCTCTGGCGGACACCGCAAGGAAACAGGATAACCAATGACAGAACTCGACAGAAATGGCGACAACTCTGATGGACCAGGGCATCAGTAGCCCTACCAGCGAGATCAGCGCGGCAGGCCTGCCTCCAAAGATTCTCTTGAATCCCTATCGCGTCTCGGCGCTTGGCGATTCGGCCAACACGCTGGCCGTGGGCAGGATGCAGAACGGACAAGCTGCAGACAACACCGCGTCGCTCGGATTCTGGGGCAACCAGGGAATCGGGGGGCTTCGCAATGGTGCGAGCGCGGACGGATTGAACGCCGTGCGGCAAGCGATTCCGGCGGTCTCGCCGAGACACGGCCCCTCCTTTTACCCCAAGCAGGAATGGGCGGGGCGGGTGATTGCCATCCGTAAGAACGAGTTTGACGCCCGCCTCCGAGATCTGGCCAGCGGACAATGCGAGGTTGCCACGATAGATCTGGCGGAACTTAGCTTAAAGGATCGTGACAGAATCTACATTGATTTGCCTTTCCACTGGGTGATGGGATACGAAACCGTTAACGGAATCCGAAGCAATGTGTCGCGAATCGTCTTTTTGGATCCTCCCCGTGTGACCGAGCGGAAGCTGAAGGCTGGACGGATGTGGGCGGATCGCTTGCGCGCAAAGTGGAATCTTGATTGAGCGATACTCATCCCCCGCGCCCCGACGAGCTGGAAGTCTCGCTGTTTGGGCCAAGATATGGCGAGTGCGCCATCGTACACATCGGCGGGGGCGAGTGGATCGTGGTGGACTCATTCCTGACATCTACGAGAGTGCCCGTCGCCCTCCAGTATTTCGACGACCTGGGCCTGAACCCTGCGCAAGCCGTTCGCCTTATCGTGGCAACCCACTGGCGTGATGATCACATAAAGGGCTTGGGCAAACTGGTTTCCCGGTGCTCGGTCGCGAGTTTCTGTTGCGCCAGTGCTCTCAGTTCCCGGGAGTTTCTAAGCGTTGCGGCCGCCCTGCGAGAGACGGGCCTCCCAGCCAACGGGATCCGGGAAATCCACACGGTCATGAGCCACCTCGACAGCACCGATGCTCATCCAGTGTGGGCGTCGGCAAGACGTCTGATTTATCGTTCATCCAGCTGCGAGGTGTGGGCACTCTCGCCCGACGACGAAGCTAACACTTCATTTCTGAGGTCCTTGGCACTCTAACCTGGAATCAGACCAGCACGCGGGATTGCCTCGCCGACCGCGAACCAGCTTTCTGTTGCTCTGCTGGTCCGCTTCGATGGCGGCATCTCGTGCCTGTTCGGAGCTGATCTTGAACGGCGCGGGTGGGCGGCGGTGTTGCACGACGACTCCAAGCCCCCGTTTAGGTCTTCGGTATTCAAGGTCCCGCATCACGGATCGGCGAATGCTCACGTTGAAGGAGTATGGGACGAGCTCCTGGAACCGGAACCCATTGCGATTCTTGCGCTATGGCGGCGGGGCGGGGGAGCGTTGCCGAAGGAGGATGACGTGACGCGAATTCTCACGCGTGCACCGGATGCTTACGCCACGACTAATGCGGCGCCGGGTGCCTTGACCCGGGATCGGTGGGTCAGGAAGAAGCTAAGAGACGTAAATGCGCAATTCTGGCCGGAATTCGGCACGACCGGCATGATCCGGTTGCGGAGGGCGACAACCGGGGAGAGTGCGTGGCGGGTGGACTTGTTCGGATCTGCGTGCCACCTGAAGGGCTTTGCCGTTTGACGAGGCGATCCAAGGGCGGTGCAACGAGCGATCGGCGCCTGATCGGGGAATTGCTGCCGACTGCGGAGTGGACAATAGAGTGTCCTCGTGAGTGGATACCGGGGATTCCATTCCCTGCGCCAAGCCGACTCCATGTATGATGGACGCGCAGCCCTCTGGTAACTTCGCGGGCTGTCGTGCTGGGTTCGTAGCTGCCAGCCGGAACGAACCGGGGGAGGCCCACCACCTACGTATCTGCTGCAGGCACATTACGGCCCTGGGCACGACACAAACCCCCGACAATGGCCTCTAGAACCACGAATAGCCCCCCATCAACGGGGCATGCACTCAGATCGCCAGTCAGCTCCCCAGCCTCCAGCGTCCGCTCACGAATTTTAATCAATGAATAAGGTGGGGTAAGCAAATGGCTAACGTGAACGTGCCGGAAAACCTGGAAGACTCATCTTGATTCTAACCACAAACTCCAAGCAACCACAGGGCATGGCAGCTTACGTCACCATCATAACGCGGCTGGACAACCTCCAGCGCGGGTGTCCAGCTTACCGCGGATTGGGTGCACGAATTCGTCGGATTACGCAACGGCGGAGCTATCTACCACAGGGGCATCAACTGACGGTGTACCGCGCTGTATCATGCATGGGATAGGGTGGACTATGAAGAAGCTCACTGGGCCCTGAATAGGACGCGGCAGCGGGTGCGCTGCATCAATGAAACGACCGGGTGGGCCTTGGTAAAGGGGCTAAAAGAGACGCTTACTCTGTGCCGTGCTGGGGCGTATGTGGCTTTGGGGCACAACGTCACGACTGCTCGCGTCATTGCCCATCTGGCGTGGCGGTTCTGTAGATGCCTTTAACAACGCTCAGACTGGATGCCGCCTGAGCAGCCCGATGCCTTCTTGGCGCTTGACCTTTTGGCGATCGATGCAGGCATATACCGTGTGGTGCGCGCGGCGTATCTTCCGATGTTGCGCGGTCCACCTATTCGGTATCGAAATCAACCCATCTTGGCGACGCAATGTGCACACTAACGATGGAAATGAGTGCCGAAGGATGTGTGGGAGGGCTCTAGGATGCCGTGTCGAGGCTGAGCGTGCCTGGAATCATAGCGATGATTGTCGACTAGTCCAGCCTGTATTTGAAGATGATCATGGCAGTCTTAGCTTCAGAGGTCGAGTCGCTGTGCGGCAAGCGCTGCAGCCGGAAGACCAGCAGCGAGAGTCACTACCACCGGCATGATGCAAACCCGGGATCGGTCCACGTTAATGGGCATCGTGTACGGATCAAAGTGCCCCGGGTAGGCGATGTAAAGGCGAAGCGTGAGCGATCCTTGGTCAGCTATCGCCTGTTTCACAATGCGACAATCGATGAGGATGCGCTCACACGCGATATTCTTCGGCATCAGTCCGCGCAACCACCAGTGCGTTGCGACCCAGTACACCGATACGTCCGATATGAGCCAAGTATCGGTGTGTCGCATCTTCATGCGGTGTGCCACGTGAGTGGTTGAGACATTCGATTCACGCCCCCTCAACGACTACGATCGAGTGGGCATGTTCATCGAAGTTGAGTGCTTTGGCAAACACGTCGTGGATCATCGTCACGGGGTTGGCCACAGAGGGCAAGAAGGTCGTTCTTGGATGCACCGCGGTGGCGTCCGAGAGCCAAGAGGCCACCAAGAGCGTTTTCAGGGACCTACAGGAGCGGGGGCTACGTACAAGGGGTGCGCTGCGTTGTGGACGGCGCGAAAGGAATCCGAACCGCTGTCAAAGAGGTCTTCGACGTCATTATGCAGGTGGAGCGCTATTGGCACATGCGGGCAGGCGTCGTGGCCCACTTGGGCAAGGAGGATAAGGTCCCGTATCGGCGGCGCCTGCAAGAAGCATATGGGAATCCAGACAACAGCGAGGCTACGGAGGAGCTCCTATCGATCACGGCCGACCTTGATGCAGCTAATCAAAACAATGGCGTGAACAGTATGGAGGAAGCGCTCACGCTCCAAAGGCTTGGTATGGCCGAAGAGCTCGGGCCAAGCCTACGTATCACGAACCGCATTGAGAAACGCAACAGCACCCTCGGCAGAATGACACGTAAGTGTGCCGTTGGAGCCACACGGCGCAGGTCCACCTCTGGGTGGCGCTGGCACTCATGCATGCAGGACCCAAACTGAGTCTAATTCCCAATCGTGAACGCTTACCTACGCTCCGAAAGGGACTACTGGCTGCCAGAGACCGACCGATAAGCCCCGCCATCTCCTTCTAAGGCCTGCCACGATCTCACTGATATTGGCGCACCACCATGCCTAACAGACGTACAAGCGATCTGCATCTTCCTGATCTGTTAATCAGGAATTTTCGGGGGATAGAAAATTTGACGATTGGACCATTGGGCCGCGTGACCCTACTTGCGGGCCGCAATGGAGTATGCAAAACCACAGTCCTTGAGGCAGTGCGTGTCTACGCTGCACGCGGGCATGAGGATGAGTTGACTAGATTGCTCACCAAGAGGGAAGAATTCGTAGCCAGCATCGACGAGGTTGGTGCTACCACTATTGCAGTTGACTTCGCAGCCCTGTTTCACGGCCGAACTACTACACAGGATCAGGCCATTAAGATTGGTCCGAGTCTTGATGCCGACACCCTTCGCATTCAGGTGAAAACACCAAGCCAACTGACGGAAAAGCAGCAGGCTATGTTCGCCGGCGTCTTGCCGGAAGTTGACGCGCAGGTAGTCTCGGTAACCTATAAAAAGCACCAGAGCTTTTTGCCCGTGTTTCCCAACACGCAGGAGCACTATATCCCGGGTTGGATGCGTCAGCGGTTCCAGCACAAGAATGCCATCAACTACGAATCCCTTGGGCCAGGCATTACGGGAAACAGTACGCTCGCGCGCCTCTGGGACAGTGTGGTCCTGACCGAAGGGGAACTTCTTTCGCTGGAAATCCTGGGCCTGGTAGGTAGCGACATTGAGCGTGTCGCTGTGATCGGCGATGAAGAGAAACACTACAGTAAAAGAAGTGTTGGCCGCCGTGTGGTGGTGAAGCTTCGGGGTCAGTCGCGTCCTGTCCCGCTGAGGAGCCTCGGCGATGGCATAGTGCGCCTGTTCGCAGCCGGGCTCGCCTTGACGAGCTGCCGCAACGGCTTCCTGATAATCGACGAAGTGGAGAACGGGATCCACCACTCCATTCAGCCACGCTTCTGGCGCATGATCCTGAGCGCCGCGCAACAGCACAACGTACAGGTACTTGCATCCACCCACAGCTATGATTGCGTGAAGGGATTCGCACAGGCTTCGGCCGAGACCGACAATGCGGAAGGCGTTCTCATTCGCCTTGAGAGAAAGGACACAGGTCTACAAGCAGTACGGTACACAGAAGACGAACTCGAAACGGCCATCGAGGTGGATTTTGAAGTCAGATAGCGGCAACATAACTGGAAAGCCATCACTCAAAATGCTACTCGTTGAAGGTAAGGACGACGAGAGCGTCGCATGGCATATTCTTGGAAAGCATCCAGATCGGCCAAAGGTCTGTGTCAAGAACGCAAACGGCATAGAAAGGCTCTTGAAAGCAATCAGTCCCGCGTTTAAAACTCCTGGTCTAACGGCGTTTGGCATTCTGGTGGATGCTAACAGTGATCCGAGTAGCCGGTGGCGAAAAGTATCATCCAAGCTACGGGCTTTAGACGTCCAACCTCCAGACCAGATGGAAAGAGCGGGAACGATCATCAACGGCAGTCCCCGGGTGGGGATCTGGTTGATGCCCGACAACGAGTCACCCGGCGAGTTAGAGGACTTCATTAAGCGCCTAATACCCGCTGGCGATGCTGTCTGGCCTCTGGCCCAAAAGTACATCTGCAACATCCCTAAGGGCGACCGTAAGTTTACAAGCACGAAGGCCGTGCGGGCGCAGGTTCACGCGTGGCTAGCAGCACGTGAACAACCACGAAAGATGGGTACTGCCATCAGAACTGGTGACCTGAGTATGCAGGCACCGCTCGCAATTTGCTTCGCCGGCTGGCTAAAACGACTGTTTGGCTGAACTTTAGGGATTGAGCACCGAGGAGGCAAGAAAGGAGGCGTCTCCTCATTGGCTTGACCGAAGTCGCCCATTCCTATCACACCCAACGTTGGTCCGAAAATCGTCAGTCAATCGCTGGGCGCTGCTACGGATGTGATTTGCTTGACGTGGAAACACATGCACAATTATCAAACGTAACCTTGCTGGATCCCACACTATTCACTAGTTGGAATTCGTGGGCGGCCGTTGAGGGGTAAATGCCTTGGAGGCAGGGGTATGACCCGTTGATGGGGCCTAGTCGTGGAGCGAGAGAGCGATTTCGCGGGTTTGCGGCGCGCTCAGGGTGTCTTTTTGCCGCTCAGCGGGGCGAATTAATGTCGTGCGGGCGTAGCTTCGCGCTGGGCTCTGGTTGGTCGCCCTTGGGGAGGTGCGTTAACGTGGTCAGGAAGCCGGGTGGTGGCCTCTTAGCACCGTTTAGGCAGACTCGGCCAGCACAGGGTCTGCCAGCGCAGCTTCCATGTGTTTTCCCAGAAGGTCTCCCACAGCTTCTTTGCGGACTCGGCGAGATAGAAGTGCAGCCGCCGTGCATGTCTGGTCAGGCGTCCCCCTACCTTGAGCACGTTCTCCCTGAATCTGCGCACATGCATGAGCGGCGCGTGTACGGGCTCAGGCTTCATCTGCTTGTCGTGCTTCTCGGTGTTTGCTTCGGCGGTGCCGTTGCTACTTGGCTCTGCCGGCGGACCAACGTCTGTTGGTGGGGGTTCTGTGGCGGTCGGTAGTCCCAGGGGCCAGTTTCTGGGAGCCAAGTAGTCGGGGGCGATCATTTGGCAGCGCCCGATGTGGATCAGTTGATAGGCCATCACATTCAGTAGCAAGCGTACCGCATTCTGAGGGCGCACCGTCTTGGTAGCCTTCTCGTCTTGGGTCTTGCTGTCGCTCTCGTCTTGGGTCTTGTTATCGCTCTCGTCTTGGGTCTTGTTATCGCTCTCGTCTTGGGTCTTGTTACCGCTCTCGTCTTGGGTCTTGTTATCGCTCTCGTCTTGGGTCTTGTTATCGCTCTCGTCTCCGAGTGATTGCTTGACCACTTTCTCGAACATGTTGGGGCGCGCCGCCGAGGACAGCATACAGGAAGCGTATTTGATCTCTGCATGGTGTGCTTCCGCTTTGCCTCGCATCCGGTAGAAGTCAGCCAAGCTCTGGGCATTGCACTCTTTCTTTGACAAGGACGTGAGCAGAAAGTAGTATTCCGGCTCGGCCTTGGAGTACGTCTTGGGCACCATCACCACGCGCCGGGCCTCGTTCCAAGACTCCGCTTTATAGGTCAGCTCTATGCAGTGCGTAGGTGATCCGCCGTATTTGGCCACGGTCTTCTCCATCAACGTTTTCAGTTTCTTGTTTTTTTTCAGGCGCATGACGTAGTCGATGCCATCGTCTTCGAGGCGCTCGTACGTGATGGGGCTGTTGAAGCCCGCGTCGGCACGCACGATAATCCGTTCGGCGACGTGCTTTTGCCCTGCTTTCGCAATCCGGTGGATGAATTGATGGCTATCTCTTGCGTCATTCATAGCGCCAGGACGCAGTTCAGCTCCCAGCACATCCCCCGTGGGCCCGCATGTGGCCACCATAGGCAAATATATCCTGTGCCTATAGTGCGCATTATATTCGCTGCCTTCCTGCTTCCCGTACACTTCTACGGGATAGCTATCCACGTCGATGACCAGCTCCGGCACGCGCTTGCCTCCGTTGCGGGTGTATATCGTCTCCATTCCCAGCCGGGTGACCGTGTCGGACAGATGCTGGAGCTTGGGCTCTTCGCTGAGCTGGTCAATAGTGCGTGACAGCGTCGGCTGCGAAGCTAAGCGGTGTTTGGCCTCTAGCACCTTTGCACCTCGCTGGTTACGGCAGGCCACGCGGAAGGCGGGGTCGTTCTTTAAGGCTTCCGCTGAGCGCAGACGATCCCATCCCTGCATGAACGACAGCAGCACCTGCTGCAGCAGCTCAGGCAGCGAGTGCCGGACACGGCGCTTGTCGCGGGAGTCCTTCAAGCCCTCCATCAGCATCGCAATCAAGCCCGTCAAGTCCAGCAGGCGACGACCAATAAAGGCGCCCGCATCGGACGTCAACTGATCGGGCTTATCAAAACTCACCTTAACCGAGCGGTTGTGCGACGCGAACGTTTTCAACGTGTTGGATGCGGACATGGGCTCACTGGATCATGGATGGTACGTGTAGCGGTCCTTCTGGCACCGTGACGCGCTCGTGCTGGTGTGCGCAAGCCCGCCCAGCGGTAAGGGGACCCCCTGCCTCATGGCTGCTGTACCGTCCTATACGCTGCAACAATGAGGCAGTCCAAAGGTAACCATAAGTTTTGTCAAAGTCAAGTATGAGAGTCACATCGTGCGTAATGCCGCTTCGCGTGCCACGGTCCGCAGCCCTTCGGCCATCGTCGCCAGGACCCATAACCCTGGCACGGTGCTCCCGGCTCGCCGCAAACAGCCCATAACCATCCTGCACCCAGTGCCGTGCATGCGACCGATGCAGGCCGCACTCGCAATGCCGAATCGGCCATGACCATGTCCGCCGTCTAGCAGACCGATCCGCCTGCCTCTTGGTGCCCCTCTCAAGCTCGCCCAGGCGCAGAAATCCCGGGCTCTGCCCGGAAGGTGGATGCCTGCTAGGACGGGCAAAAGGGCCCAAAATGGGCCACGTCTCGTTCACCCACCGGGTGAATCCGTACTATCCCTCCAACTGCCCCAAAACACGTATAAACTATGTTTATACTATGGCCTAAATGCAATTAAGTGGGCGAGCAGAAGCACGCCAAACTCTTGTTTTGGGACCACCCGCTGCAAATCAATAGGCAAAAGCCTCTTTATTCGCTGAAATGGACCGTATAAACGCCCTTCTAGTTGAAATTTGACGCACTCAGGGTTATATGTATTGTAACAAAGTATCCATGCAATGCTTTGCTGCTGTTTTATGCAAATTTCAGACGTGAATTATGCGGGTGGATAACCTTGCCTGCTCCATGTTGTAGGAATGGAACGGAAGTTGCCTGATCGTGCTGTCGCCCTGCGGGCATTCAGCGACAATTAGAGTCAGCGGGGCGTGCCTACTTTACCCAAAAGACCAAGAGCTGCGTGGGTATTTCAAAGATAAGAGGCTGTTATATGGTCCGCGCGGCGGCGAAGTCTACCCGCGGGGAAACAGCGCGAGCGATGCAAAGAACCGCGCCAAGCTGCTATAACGCAGGGAACTCTGCCGCATACCTTGGTGAGGTACGACGCTGTCGTGGAAGGTATGCCATAGCTTCGGTGCCTATGCACTGGCTTGAGCACAAACCACGCACGCAACACAATTCCCACCGTATTACCCAGGCTGAGAACCACCCACCGACTCCATCGGTGCCTGAGGCCTGGAAGGCCTGGACTCTACCGACCTGTCCAACCCTCTGCCGCCCTGTCTGCTGCAGCAAATCCCGCACGAATGCTAGATCCAACCGCCCAAGGCAACGTCAAACGGCCCCGCTGGTCCCGATCCACCTCCAGACTATCCTAGAAACAACCCCAAGAACGCAACAGGCGCAGGCCACCCTCAGAAGGGCGAACGGCGTGAGCTCCCTGGATCCCAACGCCACGCCACGTCCTGGGCGATGGCGGCTTCCAGGAAGGGACAGAGTGAATTACCGCTACAGCTGGGGACGAAACAACGTCTTGATCCCCGAACGCGCACGAAATATGTCGACGGCCGCCTCCCAATCGGTTAGCGGTAAAGAATGCGTAATTAGCGGCCTGACGTCTACCGTGCCCTGCGACAACAGCCGCACAGCCCGCACCCACGATTCCGGCGTGCTCGCGTTGCTGCCGGTCACCGTCAGCTCCTTGTAGCATACCTGATCCAGATCCCAGGTTACATCACTGCCAAACAACCCCACCTGCACGTAACGACCGCGACGGCGCACCAAACGCAAGAGCTGCCTCGCCGCCGCACCAGCACCGGAACATTCATACACCACGTCGGCGCCTAGACCACCATAGGTCACATCCTCAATAAGCGGCAAGGGGTCGTGCCGACTGACGTTCAACGTGTGCGCCGCGCCCAGCTCCTCGGCTGCAGCCAAGCGCCGCTCGTCTCCGTCGGTGCCCAACACCACTACGTGCGCTCCCGCCGCAAGGGCAAGCTGCAACGTCAATAAACCCATAGTGCCAGGACCAGCAATGACCGCAACCTCCCCCGCTCGCACCGGCCGGCTGCACAGATGCACCCCCTGCACCGCACAAGCCAAAGGCTCCGTTAACGCCCCCTCCGAATACGACACATGGTCCGGCAAGACATGCACATTGCCCGCTGGTACCACCACATACTCCGCGAAACCGCCATCAACGGCAGATCCTATCGACCGCCGGCCACGACACAAATTGGGCTGACCCGCGCGGCAGAAACGGCACCGGCCGCAAGTCGAGAAATAGGTCTCCGTAGTCACACGACTGCCTGGAACGACTGATGTCACGCCTTCTCCAAGCTGCACCACCTCGCCACACACTTCGTGGCCCAGCACCACCGGTGGAGACGACTTGAATTCATCTAGAAGAATGTGGATGTCCGTGCCGCACAACCCCGCGGCATGGACCTTCAGCTTCACCTTCCCGGGTCCCGCCTCGGGCTCGGCGATCTCCTTGAGCGCGATCTGCCCGACACCGGGCGCCACCTTCATGACTGCTTTCATTGGTCGCCGCTGCCTGCTTTAGTACGACAAAGTGGTCGCTAAGAGACGCACCCGCGCGCATCCACCGGCCATTGGTCTATGACCTCATCGCCATCTACCACGTAGGCCGCATCCTGCGTGTTGACCACCACGCACGCATGGTTGGGCACGATCCGCACGCGGTCCCCAACAGCCAGCGTGCCGCCTCCGCGCACCCTGCCCCACCCATGCTCCTCGCTCAGTGCTGTAAGGCGCGCATGCGGGTGTGGCACCATGCGACGGGCGTGATACAACAGCTGCCCGTACTCGTCGGAGCCTGGAGCACGGTCTGACGTCAGCACCTTGCGGCCCGCATCCACAAAGAACCGCTCCGTCCCGTCACCATTTCGGTGCCGGCTGACCACGGTCGTGAGCACAGTCAGCGCGCATTGCTGCAACGTACAGACGCCCAGCAGCACCTGCATGCGATCGTGGAATACGTAGTTGCCGGGGCGGATCTCCGTGACAGTAAAGCCGTCCCGCTTCGCGTTCACAAAGTGATGCGCAGACGGCGTCGAACCGACACTGATCTCAAAGCGCTCCGGCGTCGCTAAGCCCGCTTCCGCTAAGCGCGAAGCCGTAGCCAGCATCCGATCCCGCGCCTGCGCCATCACCGCGCGCGCACGGCCCGGCTGGTAAGCGTTGCCCTCGTGTGTAAGGATCCCCACCAGCTCCAGGTTGGGGAACGAAGCGATACGCTTGGCCCACAACACTAGGTCAGGATCGTCCCAGCGCCTGCCGCACCGACCATATCCGGCGTCAATCTCGAGCAGCACCTCCACAGTGCGTCCGAATGCAGCAAGCACCTTCGACGCCTGGCGTGCAGCTTCGATGGTATCCACACAGAAGGATACCTGGCACCCAAGAGCCGCGATCCGGGCCACCTTCTGCTCCCCCACCACCGTGTAGGCGATCCGGATATCCTCACAGCCCGCCCGTGCAAACACCTCCGCCTCGCTCACCTTAGCAACCGTGAGACCCCAAGCACCCGCAGAGCGCTGCAAAGAAGCGAGCGCTACCATCTTGTGTGTCTTGGTGTGCGGACGCAAGATGACACCGGCGCCGTCGGCCCGAGTCTGCATCGCACGCACGTTGGCGTCAAGGCGCCGCCGCTCAATGAGCAGACACGGCGTGGACAGCTGATCAATGGTGAGCATATCAGTGCAACGAACTGTTGCCACCGTAGATTCTGATGCGTAACTTGATAGTACTTTGAAACATAAAGTTCTTTGCACGAGTAAACCGTCGCATGATACAGCACGATCCGTCCACCAGTCGCGCGGCGCGTGATGACCGCGCCTCCGAGCATCTCCGCTTCATCCGCGACGTGATGGAGCGCACCGCCTCCTTCACCGCCGTCCCGGGGTGGAGCATGTTCCTCGTGGGACTGACAGCCCTGCCCGCCGCCTGGGTGGCTTCCCTGCAGACAGCCCCTGACGGGTTCCTCCTGGTCTGGCTCCTGGAACTGATCCTGGCGCTTAGCATCGGTATAGTGGGACTTAGGCGCAAAGCGCACCGGAGCGGCGTATCGCTGCGCTCTGGGCCAGGCCGCAAATATCTGCTCAACATGACCCCTCCACTCGTAGCAGGCGTCGTACTGACTGTAGCCCTAGGGCACCGCGGAGAAACAGACCTCCTGGCTGGCGTGTGGCTGCTGCTGTACGGCGCAGGCACCATCACCGGGGGCGGCAACTCTGTCCGCCTGATTCCAATCCTAGGTCTCGCCTTCATGGCCCTCGGCGGATTGGCGTTTCTGCTTCCGATCGAACACTGGCTGCTTGCCGCCGGCTTTGGTGGCCTTCATATCGGATTTGGCGTAATGATTGCCCGTAGGTATGGCGGATAAAGCGCCATCATCACCTCCGTCAAATGCCAGCGCCTTTTGCTTCGAGCCAGATCCGCTCATTCACGGGCGTATCCGCTTGGGTATCGTCAGTGCGCTTGCAGCAGGCGACAGGCTCACCTTCGGCGACCTTAAACGCCTTCTGGCGACGACCGACGGCAACCTCAGCACACATGCCCGTAAGCTCGAAACCGCTGGATACATCGAATGCGATAAAACGTTTGCGGGCCGCAAACCCAGAACCCGCTACCGGCTCTCCCCAAAGGGGCGCGCCGCCCTTATCACCTACCTGGACCAGATGGAACGAATGCTGGCCCTGGCACGCAAAGTAAACTAGTTGTCCTATGAATGTCCTTTACAGACTTCTTCGAGTGTCGATAGTGCTGGCCTGCGCGCTGACTATGACCGTGGCGGCCCTGACCCTCGCGTTTGTCGTGCTGACGCCGGATCAGAGCTGGGTATGGCCGCGCGTCACTGCCGCCCTCTGCATCCTCCTGGTCAGCGGCGCAACGCTGGCGCACCTTCTCCGACACCAGACACTGGCCAGATGGCCGCTGGTCCTTCTGGGAGCAGCAGCCATGATCGCCCTTGGCGCCGCAGGCGCCGTCCACGGCTACCATATGGCCAACATCACCGGAGACCTGGAAGCCTGGGCCATCCTTACCTGCCTGCTTCTCATCGCCCAGGGAACCGGCACCATCCTCCACCTTCAAGGAACCCACCGTGCAGCCGCTACGTGAGCCATCCCGGCCCCACCCCCAGGGCATCCATGTGGCGGTCATTATGGACGGCAACGGCCGTTGGGCCAACAGTCGAGGCCTGCCACGCACGGCTGGCCATGCCGCGGGCGTCAACACCGTGCGTACCGTCGTGGAAGCGGCCGTGCGCCGCAAAGTCGGCGCGCTGACACTCTATGCCTTTTCTTCGGACAACTGGCACCGCCCACGCACCGAGGTAGGTGCCATCATGCAGCTTCTGGTTAGCCGCCTCCCCAAAGAATCCAGAAAGCTGGCCCGCGAAGGGGTCCGTCTAAGCGTTATCGGGCGCCGCGACCGCCTAGCCCAAGACGTGATCCGGGCCATCAAAGCCGCCGAAACACGCACGCACGCTGGCACCCAGCTGCACCTGCGACTCGCGCTCGATTACTCCGCGCGCGGCGCCCTGGCCCGCGCCGCCAGACACCTGAAATCAAATCGCAACGGCAGACCCGCAGCGCAGGACTTCGAAAGCGCACTGGCGGGCGCCTATCACTGCGAAAAGCCCGTACCCGATGTGGATCTGCTGATACGCACGGGCGGAGAACAACGGCTAAGCGACTTTCTACTATGGGAATGCGCCTACGCCGAGCTGTACTTCACCCGGTGCCCATGGCCCGACTTTAACGATGCAGCCCTAGATGAAGCACTGGCAGAGTTTTGCAAGCGGCAGCGCCGATTCGGACGCGTGCCGTCCGCCTAATGCACGTAGCTGCCAGCATTAATATCGATCGTCGCTCCGGTCGCATGGTCCGCCAGACCGCTGGCCAACAGCGTCACCATCGGAGCTACATCCTCTGGCTCGGTGAGCCGGTCCAGCGCCAGATCACCGACGACAAAGTCCTCACCATAGGCATCAATGGAAGCCTGGGCCATGTCCGTGCGCACAAAGCCGGGGGCAATGACAAAGGCGCAAACCTGTTGCTTCCCCCAGGCCCTGGCGATGCTGCGCGTGAGCGCTACCACTCCACCCTTGGAGGCAGCGTATGCCAAGTAGTCCGCGGTATCTCCCCGAAAGGCCGCGCGCGAAGCAATGTTGATGATACGCCCGCCGCCCTGGGCAATAAAGTGGACAAGCGCCCGCCGACAAAGGAGCTCCGTGGCTCGCAGATTCACATGCATCGTGTGCTGCCAGGCAGCCTTCCACTCTTCGGTGGACGCCTCCAAAGGCGCCAAAACGCCCACGCCGGCGTTATTGACCAGGACATGCAACTGCCCGTAGTGGCCCAGCACCTGGTCGAATAGGTGGTCACAGGCCTCGACCCGGGCCAAGTCCGCATGAAACGCCCGGGCCGCGCGCCCGAGCGCAGCCGCCAGCTGCTCAGCCGCTTCGGCGTTGCGGTGGTAATGGACAGCCACGGTCGCCCCAGCCTTGGCCAGGTCAGACGCCAGCGCCCGCCCTATGCCGCGGCTGGCACCGGTCACCAAAACCACCTTGTCTGACAAGTCTATCTGCATCATCGCTTTTTTCGCCACAGGGGTACGTTCGAACACGGCTCACCGTACATCACTTTGCGAGCCACAGACGTGAGATGGCGCATCGCGGTGACATACGCGCCAGACGGCACCAAGCCCGTACCGCACCCCTTGATCACCACGATGCGGTCATCAAAACGGTCCCAGTCCTCACGCTGCAGCGCCCGCTCAAAATAGGCGGCCACAGCATCAGCCTGACGACCAAAGGTCACCGATCGGGCCGAATCCAGACGCGCGGTTAACAGGAGGTAGGCCCATGTCGGTACGATAGCATCGGTTGAGCAGTAGATCGCCACATGCGTGCCCCCAAACGGGCTCCAGTCAAAGTCGGCCACCTTGCGCCGAAACTCTCTTTCTATCAGCACCTGGCCAAACTTCAGGAAGGGAGCTAGATCAAGCTCCGTCAGGGATGCCCCATCCCATAGCGACTCCAGATCGTACACCTGAATGCCGCTGGTCTGTACCTTATTAACGATAGCCACGCTATTGACAATCTGGTATGAGTGCCTGGGCCTTGGCGCCGGCTAGCTCTGCAGCGCGTATCAGGGCGCTGGCCGCCTGACGTACCTCCTCTTCGGTGGTCGGGCGGCCTATGCTGACACGGACGGTCCGCTCCGCTTCATCCTTTTGCAGGCCCATGGCGCGCAGCACGTGACTAGGTGCCCCGCCAGCGGAGGAGCATGCGCTGCCCCGACTCAGCGCCACTGCACCAAGGGCTTTGGGAGACAGCACCTCGCGCGCACCCGCGGGCAATGCTAGGCTGGACGTGTTGGGCAAGCGTGGCGCGTCGCGACCATTGATGCGGAGCCCAGGCAATGCATCACACATTATGCCTTCGAAGAGATCACGCAGGCGGCGCATGCGAAGCCCATCGTCCGTCACAGAGGCGCACGCCACCTCAAACGACGCCCCCATGCCCACGATGCCCGGTACATTTAATGTACCAGCACGCCGTCCCCGCTCCTGACCCCCGCCATGCAACAAGGGCGGCACACGGATACGCTCTTTGAGATACAGGATACCCACACCCTTGGGACCATAATGCTTGTGAGCCGAGGCCACCATGATGTCCGCGTCCTGGGCACTGACCTTTATTTTTCCAATGGCCTGCGTGGCATCGGTCATAAACAGGATGCCGCGCGCTCGCACACGTGCCGCGATCTCCTTGACAGGCTGCAGGACGCCGGTTTCATTGTTGGCCCACATGACGCTTACCAGGATCGTGTCTGGGCTCAGTACCGACTCCAGCTCATCCAGATCCACCAGCCCGTTGCAGTCTACTGGTAAGAACGTAACACGACACCCCTGCCGCCTAAGCGCCTGGCAGGTCTTGATCATGGCCACATGCTCCGTGTCCACGGTGACGATGTGGCGCCCTTTGCGCCTATAGGCGCTGGCGATGCCCTTCACCGCCGTGTTGATGCTCTCGGAGGCTCCGCCGGTGAACGTGACACATTCCGCCCGTACGCCCAGTGCACTGGCCACCTGGGTGCGCGCCATGTTCACGGCGGCCTCGGCGGCCCATCCATAGGCATGCTGCACGCTGGAAGGATTGCCGTAGTGCTCGGTGAAATACGGCAGCATCCGCTCCAAGACATACGGATCCAGCGGCGTCGTCGCGTTGTAGTCCAAGTAAATGGGCACGCGCACGCCTCGCAATTCGGGTCGCGTCGCCGCATTCACGTACAAAGGAGGAGGTGCAGAGTCGAGGTCTGCTGTTGCAAAGGCCATGGAAACTGTAGGCGCAGCATCAGCGTTTCATACGTTCCTGCCGCGTTCGTCTAGGGGTCCAGGACGCCGGCCTCTCACGCCGGTAACACGGGTTCAAATCCCGTACGCGGTACCTACTCAGCTCTCAGACTTAGCGAGCACCTTGTCGATGAGGCCATACTCTTTGGCCTCATCAGCGCTGAGCCAGTAGTCGCGGTCGGCATCGTTGGCAATCGTCTCGATGGACTGACCGGTGTGGTGTGCTAGGATCTCATAAAGGCGCTGCTTCAGCGAAAGGATTTCGCGGGCCTGGATCTCAATGTCGGAAGCCTGACCTGAAGCACCCCCTACAGGCTGATGCAGCATGATGCGTGAGTTGGGGAGAGCGGAACGCTTCCCTGTGGTGCCAGCTGTCAACAGGACCGACCCCAACGAGGCGGACAGCCCGACACAGATGGTAGCGACCGGGCACGAGACCAGCTGCATCGTGTCGTAGATGCCAAGCCCGCTGTACACCATGCCGCCGGGCGAGTTGATCCAGATGTTGATGTCACGCTTCGGATCCTCGCTGGTTAAGTACAGCAGCTGTGCCACGGCCAAGTTGGCCACCACATCGTTGATGGGTGTGCCCAGAAGGATGATACGCTCCTTTAGCAGGCGACTAAAGATGTCGTACGCGCGCTCGCCCCGTGCGGTCTGTTCCACCACTATCGGGACGAGCTGACTTATCGGCTGATCTCCTAGGCCACGGCCATAAATGCTGCTCGGCAGCCTAAGGCTCTTGGCAAACGATGTAAAATCTTCTACCATGGCCTCAAAATACGATTACTTGGCGCCTTGTCCGGATTTATTTTGTCCGACAAGGCGACTTCCCTGACGGTGAAAAACTGCTGCAGGTATTTCGCGACGCGTTCCTGCTGGATCAAGGCTTGCGCCTCGTTGACTGCCTCCTCGTCAAAATCTTCCCTTGAAGGATAAGGTGACTTGATGTCTGGCGGTTTTGGTTGTACTCCGTCGTTCTGCGCCATCAAATCCTTGTCCGCCGCCTCAAGAATCATGGCCCAGCGCAGATGCTCAGCCACATCCGCTTCGTCCATTTCGGCTGCTGCCGAAATGGACTTCAACAGGTTGCTGGGCAGCTCGAACCGAAACAGCTCCAGCATCCTCAATCTTATTTCATGGATTGCGAACGCCTTTTCCATCGACTGGAAGCTTTCCTTGGTTTTACGCCGAACAAACTTCAGCAGCTGCTCCTCGGTATTGAGGACCCCGTCGGTCACTTCACGGACCACGTCCGTTGTCAGCTCCGGCAGGACATCGCGCTCGGCGCGCTGTATCGTCGTACGAAAAAGCCTCTCGGAAGCAGGGAGGTCCAGCTCCAGAGACACCCATTCTGAATCAGTACTGACGAACACCGTGTCACCTAGGCAATGTCCGATGCAGGCTTCCAGTACGGACGCATAGGGCTCCTCCTCCATAGGATCCTCCGGGTCCAGAAGCACCTCCTTCTCTGACAATCCGCCGATTAGCACCACCTTGGTAACAATGTCCACCTCTTGCAGGTCGCAGAAGATTCTGTCCCCTCTTTTAATGGACTCATCGCCTTCAATGAAGCGCGTCTCCATAACATCTTGCGCCAGTTCTTGCAGCGCATCCTGGACGACCGCTTCGGTGACCTGAGTCGTAGGCAATTTCAACGTGTATTTCTTCAGTACATCATAGTCGATACGAGGCAATACGTTGAATGTCACTTCAGCTTCTAAGGGGCCATCCAGCTCGTATTCAAGCCTTGTCGTCCAAGGCGGACCGGTCACATCATACATGTCTGAGTCCTCCACCAAATCCTTGAACACCTCGGAAACCAATCCGCGGCTAATCTTTTCGGTAAGCTCGTTCTTGTAGATTCGCTTCAGGAGATGGGCTGGCACACGCCCTGGCCGGAACCCGTCCAGCTGAGTCTTGTGCTTGAGGCGACGCACCTCACGCTTGACGTCATCTTCCAGATCCTCGCTCTCGGCGGAGATCCGGAGCACATGAAAGCTGATGTCCTTTCTTGTGACTTCCGTATCCATCGTGTTGCGCGGTAATAGGCAGCGATCCAACGCTACCGGCTCAGGAAAGATCGAAGGCTTCGGCTATCCACTGCGAAACCACCGAACCGCATCCTTGAGCGAGGCCTTTTTGCCGTACATCAGGATGCCAACCCTGTAGATGCGGCTGGTGACCCACATCGTGCCAGCGATGCCTCCTAACAGCAGGATAAACGACAGCAGTACCTCCCAGAAGGGCAGATTCGTCACGACCAGCCGGATCGCCATGGGCACCGGAGCCGTAACCGGAATCATCGAGAGCACCACCGCCAGCGTGGAATTGGGGCTCTCCAAGAGGCTCGAAATAAACAGCATGGGCAGGATAAGCGGCAACATTACCGGCAGCATGACGGCCTGCGCATCCTGCGGCTGATCCACCATGGAGCCTACCGCCGCAAACAAGCCGGCATACAGCAGAAAACCTCCCACAAAGAACAAGATAAACCAAACCACTACGCTGAGCTTCAACGTGGGCAGCACAATGCCCGAGGCATCCAGCATCTCGGTTGCGGAGGCCCGCGCGCCCAGCCCTAGCGAGGTGGGATCCATGAAGAAACCCACCACCGTACCAGCGGCTGCGGTCAGACCGACAATCATGACCGCCCAGCAGGAAAACTGCACCAGTCCCATGCCGCCAATGCCCAGGATCTTGCCCATCAGCAGGCTGAATGGACGCGTCGAGGACAAGAGCACCTCGACGATACGGGTGCGCTTCTCCTCCATCACGCCCAAAAAGATGGTGTTGCCGTAAAAGATCAGCGCGAAGTACAACAGAAATGCCATAAGCGCGCCAAGCCCGCCATACAGCTCTTGGCTTCCCGTCTCTTCTCCTTCGTCGTCCAGCTGTACCGAAGAGATGGATACCGAGGTGCGATAGATGTCTCGTACTTCGTTAGGAACCCCGGCTTCGTCCAGGAGGTGATTCCTCACGGCACGACGCACCCGGAACCGCAACGACGACGTAACGCCATAGCCACCCCCCTCGGCAGCATAGTAGCGCAGCGATTCCTCTCCATCGAGGATGCCTTTGGGGATCGTCACATATCCGTCATAGCGGCCTGCCATCACGGCCGCCTGCACGGTACTGCTGTCGGCCGCGATCAGGACAAGATCAGCGTCCTCCTCTTGAGCCAGAAGGCGATCCAGCACCACGCCCGTATGATCGACCACACCGATGGTGCGGCTGTCCGACTCAAACGTGGATACGGTAAGGATCGCGATCAGCGCGAACACCCCGATAAGTAAGGTGGGCGCCAAGAGCGTCACCAGAATAAAGCTCTTCGTCTTAATCCGGCGAAGTAGCTCGCTTCGCGCCACGATAAGGACCATGTTCATGACCCTTCCACCTCCCGGATAAAGATCTCGTTCAAGGTCGGCTCGGCCAGCTCAAAGCGGTAGAAAGACACCCCCTGGCTCATGATGGTTTCCAGGATGGTACGCGGCACCTTGTCATCGTTCAGCTTCAGCACCATGCCTTCTGCGGAACGGCTCTTAACTTCGATACGTCCTGCCCGCTCAAAAGGGCGAAGGAAAGCGCCGTCGCCATCAAAACCCAGGTGCAGCGTATCGCGCCCATAGCTCTTTTTTATGTCGCGCAGCGCACCATTGATGAGCACCCTGCCGCGGGCTATCAGGCAGATGTCGTCACACAGCTGCTCCACCTGCTCCATGCGGTGGCTGGCAAACAGGATGGTACATCCCTCGTCTTTGAGCTCTTCAATGATGCCGCGAAGTAACTCACTGTTGATAGGATCCAGTCCGCCAAAAGGCTCATCTAGGATCAGCAGGCTGGGTGCCCCAAGGATGGTGACCACAAACTGCATCTTCTGCTGCATGCCTTTAGATAGGGCACGCGTCTTGCTCTGCAGCCTGTCCTCCAGGCCGAACCGTTCCGCCCAGTGCGTCACCTGCTCTTTGACGCGGGCACGCGACAGCCCTTTGAGCGCCGCCAGGTAGCAAAGCTGGTCCCATACCTTCATCTTCTGGTAGAGGCCGCGCTCTTCGGGGAGGTAGCCCATCTGCCTCTGGCTTCGCGGCCCCACAGGTCGCCCGCCATAGAGCACTTCGCCCTCATCAGGCAAAAGGATGTGGGCGATCATGCGGATGGTGGATGTCTTGCCCGCGCCGTTGGGCCCCAGAAAGCCCAAGATTCGCCCGGGCTGGGCCTCAAATGAGACCTCATCGACAGCTGTGAGACGCCCGTATCGTTTGGTGACGCCGCGAACAGACAGTACTGCCATAGTAACCACCCACCAAGGCTCACAAATAGCAAGCGCGCCGCACAGCGCTACAGAAGCGAGCGCGCCGGATCAGGGATCGGGATCAGATACCGCGCGTCAATAACCTCTTCATGCACGTTGCAGGTGCCCGTACCGCGAAAATCTACTGCTACGCGCTTCCCCGCCACATACCTGACTACGCCAATCCCGTACTGGGTCGGCATGGGTCCGTAGTATACCAGCTCACCAGTCTTGAGCGGCGGCTTGGAACGGGAACGCCAGTGGAAGGCCTGCACGATTGGCAAGCGATCCAACCGGTACGGGGTCGTGGACTTGGGGTAACGATCAGTCATGTACCATCTGCAAGGTGCAACATGTTGGTGCGTCTATACGCCAGATTAGCAGCATTGTTCGATATTTGTGGTCCAGGGGCCGCCCTTTGGATAGTCCGCGGCCGGTTACTATACTGTGTCCAACCTGCCATGTGAGGCCCATGTTATACGACCGGAAGATCGTCGATCGCCAGATTGGCCGCAACGCCGAGCTTTTTGCGAAAGCCATCGCGCGGTATCCAGACGCAGAATCGCGCTACGCGTTCCTGCGCATCCTGGTCAGCATCATTGAGCAGGCTCATCCGGAATGGAACCGTACGCCGCTGAAGGACCGCCAGATTGCGCACCTGGTACAGCGCATGGCCCACAACCTTCTTGACAGCGACGAGGTTGCCGAGGTGGTGTGCGTCCGCGACGAGGAGCGCGGATATTTCAAGCCTTCTTAGATGGTGCGGTCTGGATTCTGGCGTACAAAGGCTGCCCAATCCGCATATACGGGTTTGGCCACGCCGCTCTCTTTCCGGTGCCGGTGACAGAGTGCCACTGCTAAGGCATCGCTGGCGTCCTGCGAGTCAAGTCCGTCGGGTCGCACCTTCAGTAGGCTGCGTACCATAAACGCGACCTGTTCTTTGCTGGCCGCGCCACTGCCTGTCACCGCACGCTTAACCTCTTTGGGTGTGTACTGCGCCACTTCGAGGTCTTGGTGAGCGGCTGCCAACATCGCTGCTGCTTGGGCGCGCCCCAGCTTCAGCATAGCCTGTGCGTTCTTTGCATACACGGGCATCTCCACCGCGCACGTGTCTGGCGCAAATTCCTGGACCACCTCCGTTATTGCGGCATAGATGCGCTTCAATCGGCTCAGATGCGTGCCACTAGGCCGTATCGTCCCATGTCCGCATACGGACAAGGCCCGACCGTCCACCTCTATGACGCCATAACCGGTGCATACAGACCCGGGGTCAATGCCCAAGACAATCACGGCAATGCCATGTTCGAATAGACGGCCCGCACATCCTGGTGCTGTTCGAGCTGCTCTATCAGGCGCTGCACCCGCGCGGCTACCGGCGCGCTCACCTCGATGGTAGTCACTGGCACCTGAACTAGGCGCGAATCCGTGATGGCGAGGTGCGCGGACGCGAACGCTTGATGGACCGTGCCCAGCGTCTCTGAGGAGGTGACCACCAAGAATTCGCCTTCGGCCTCTTCGACATCTTCGGCGCCCGCCTCAATCGCTAGGTCCAGCACCGCAGCCTCCTCAGACGCGTCCACCTGCATCAGCCCTCTGCGCTCAAAAAGGTAGGCCACCGATCCGGCCTTCCCCAAGCGTCCGCCGGCCTTGTTAAAAAGGCTGCGCAGCGCCGCGACGGTACGGTTGGTGTTGTCTGTCAGCGCCTCCACCAGGATGCCTATGCCGCCGGGCGCATACCCCTCGTAGGTATGCTCCTCATAGGACTTACCCTCTGCCGCACCGGTGGCGCGCCGTATCGCGCGAGCGATGTTGTCTTTGGGCATATTTTCGCGCTTCGCTTTCTGAATGGTGAGCGCTAGTTTGGCGTTAGCAGACGGATCTGGCCCACCGGCGCGGGCTGCGGTAACGATGTCGCGTGCGATGGTCGCCCACGCCTTAGACCGATTGCTGTCGGTTACCGCCTTCTGGCGCCGGATCTTTGACCACTTGTTGTGTCCAGCCATGTCAGCGCGACAGGTACAGGTTGCGCAGCTCGTACGGGCGCCGGAAATGGCTGTCCGTCAATGTGTCCACGAACGCTATGGCTTCTCCGGTGGATTTCATTTCGGGTCCCAATTCGCGTCGGACCTCTGGAAATTTGTCCCACGAAAATACCGGTTCCTTTATTGCGTAGCGTGTCAGCGTTGATTCCAGAGCCCCTTGGGCGCGCAGCGCTTGGAGGGTGTCCCCGAGCATCACGCGTGTCGCGATGCGCGCCACGGCGCAGCCGGTGGCTTTGGCCACAAAGGGTACCGTGCGGGAGGCCCTCGGGTTGGCTTCTATGACGTAGACTTTTTCGTTCTGGACCACCAGCTGCACGTTAACTAGGCCGATGACGTCCAGCCGGTGCGCGATGGCTATCACATACCTTCGGATGGTGGCCATCACCTCTTCGGAGAGGGAGTATGGCGGAAGCACCGCCGTGGAGTCTCCCGAATGCACGCCTGCTGGCTCGATGTGCTGCATAATGCCACTGATCCACACCTCTTGCCCATCTCGCACGGCGTCTACATCGATTTCGGTCCCGTTGTCGAGAAAGCGATCCAGAAGTATCTCATTGCCAGGCAGCAGGCGGCAGATGTGCGTGACGCATTCTTCCACCTCTTCCTTGTTGATGGCGATGCGCATGCCCTGGCCGCCTAGGACGTAGCTGGGGCGCACCAGGACCGGGTAACCGATACGCTCAGCCACGCGCACCGCTTCGTAGACGCTGGTGGCCATCCCATATGCTGGAAAGGGGATATCCAATGACGCGAGCACTTCGGAGAATTTGCCCCGATGCTCGGCTAGGTCCATCATTGCTTGGGTGGTTCCGAGGATGCGGATGCCGCGCTCGGTCAGTCTGCGCGCAAGTTTTAGCGCGGTCTGACCGCCCAGCTGCACGATGATGCCGGCAGGTTTTTCGTGTTCAATGATGTCCAGCACCCGCTCGAAAAACACCGGCTCGAAATAGAGCTTATCCGCGATGTCGAAGTCTGTTGAGACGGTTTCTGGATTGCAGTTGATCATGATGGCTTCGTAGCCCATCTCGCGCGTGGCCTGCACGCCGTGGACGCACGAATAGTCAAACTCTATGCCTTGGCCGATGCGGTTGGGACCGCTCCCCAGGATGATGACTTTGGGCTGGTCGCTGACCACACTTTCGGTCAGATCTTCGTAGGACGAGTAGTAGTAGGGTGTACGCGCGGCGAATTCGCCGGCGCAGGTATCTACCACAAGAAACGCGGGCCGCATGTCGTGTGCCAGCCGGTGCGCGCGCACCTCTTCTTCGGTCACCTCTTGTGCTAGCAGGAATGCGATCTGGACATCAGAAAAGCCGCGCCGCTTGGCCGCTAGGAGCTGGTCGCGCGACAGACTTTTGAGGTGATGCCCCTCGAGCTGCTTTTCTACTTCGACGATATCCTCAATCTGCATCAGAAACCACGGATCCACCTTAGTGATGTCCTGCACTTCCGCGATGGTAGCACCGTGTTTAAAGGCGTTGCGGATCTGCAGCGTGCGATCCCAGTACGGTTTGCGCAGGCGTTCCCGCACGGTTGGGCGCGACGCGTGCTCCCTATCGGCGCCGAGGCCAGCGTAGCCGACCTCCAGGCTTTGCCAGGCTTTCTGCAGGCTTTCTGTGAAGGTACGTCCGATGGCCATCACCTCGCCCACGGCCTTCATCTGCGTGGTAAGCTCCTCATCGACGCCTTCGAATTTTTCAAAGTTCCATCGCGGAACTTTTGTCACCACATAGTCGATGGCTGGCTCGAAGCAGGCGCTGGTAGTTCCTGTGACATCGTTGGGGAGCTCATCGAGCGTATAGCCGACCGCCAGGCGCGCGGCGACTTTGGCGATGGGGTATCCGGTAGCTTTGGAGGCGAGCGCAGACGAGCGGGAGACGCGCGGGTTGATTTCCACCGCAATCATGCGTCCGGTCACGGGATCCACACCGAACTGCACGTTACATCCGCCAGCAAACGTGCCAATGGACCGCATCATGCGAATCGCCGTGTCACGCATGTGCTGGTACTGCTTATCTGTCAGTGTCTGCGCAGGCGCCACCGTGACGGAGTCTCCGGTATGGACGCCCATAGGATCCACATTCTCGATGGCGCAGATGATGATGACGTTGTCATTGGCGTCGCGCAGCAGCTCCAGCTCAAACTCTTTCCATCCGTACATGCTCTCTTCGATGAGCACTTCGTGCACGGGAGACATCTCCAGTCCGCGCCGCACTTTGCGTTTGAGCTCTGACGAGCTCCACACGATGCCGCCACCTGCACCGCCCAGCGTAAAGGAGGGGCGGATCACGACCGGCAGGCCTCCTAGGGCCTGTGTGATCTCTTTGGCTTCCAGGAGGCTGCGAGCCACCTTGCTTCGTGCCTGGTCCACGCCGATGGATTCCATCAGGTCACGAAACTGCTGACGGTCTTCGGTGATATGGATCGCGTCGATGTCGACCCCGATCACTTCCACGTCGTGCGCATCCCAGAAGCCTTTGCGCTGCAGGCGGTCTGCCAGGTTCAGTCCAGTCTGGCCGCCCATGGTTGGCAGCACGGCATCGGGCCGCTCACGTTCGACGATGCGCATGACGGATTCCTCCTCAAGCGGCTCCAGGTAGACCTTATCCGCCGTCATGGGATCGGTCATGATGGTCGCCGGATTCGAGTTGATGAGCACCACATGGTACCCTTCGGCACGCAGCGCGCGGCACGCCTGCGTGCCGGAGTAGTCGAATTCGCAGGCTTGCCCGATGACGATGGGGCCGGAGCCGATAAGCAGAATCGTTTCGATGTCCGTGCGCCGGGGCATGCGCCTATCCTTGGTTTATGAGGCGCAGAAACTCCTCAAAGAGGTACCGGCTGTCGTGCGGTCCCGGGGACGCTTCTGGATGGTACTGGACACTCAGACCTGTAAAGCTCCGAAACCGAAGTCCTTCCACGGTTTGGTCGTTGAGATTCAGATGGGAGATCGCTGCGCTGGTCGATGCAACGCTCGCCGCCTGGACGGCAAACCCATGGTTCTGCGTTGTGACCTCTACACGCGATGTGGCAAGATTTTTGACCGGATGGTTGGCACCCCGGTGACCGACATGCATCTTGTGCACTACGAACCCTTCTGCCAGCGCCATGAGTTGGTGTCCGAGGCAGATCCCGAATACGGGCTGGCCCAGGCGAATGATGGCCTGCGTGGTGGCCAGCGCTTCCGGCATGGCGCGCGGATCTCCGGGCCCGTTGGAAAGAAAGAACCCGTCTGGCCGCCATGCAGCGACATCTGGTAGGGGCGCGTCGTGCGGAAACACGCGCACCCGGCAACCCAGGCCTGCAAAGGTGCGCAGGATATTCTGTTTAACCCCGAAGTCATAGACCGCGATGCGGGGGCCAGCCCCCGCGGCAGCATCGTACGGCTGGTCCCTGCTCACGCGTGATGCCAGCTCCAGCCCTTCCATAGACGGCCAGGCTCTGGCTTTAGCCACTAGGCTCTGGGGATCAGTGTCTACCGACGATACCACCGCATTCATGACGCCACGCTTTCTGATGTGCAGCACTAGGCGGCGCGTATCCACGCCAGAGATGCCCACTAGGCCATGGCGAAGCATGTAGTTATCGAGCGACTCTTCGGCGGAGCTGTTTGAGTAACGGTCTGAAAACTCACGCACTGCCAGCGCCGCCACCATGGGTCGCGAGGCTTCGGTGTCCCGGTCCGCCGCCCCGTAGTTGCCTATATGCGGATATGTCATCATCATGATCTGACCGTGGTACGACGGGTCGGTCAGAATCTCCTGGTACCCTGTCATGCTTGTGTTAAAGCACAACTCTCCGCCGGCTTCTCCGTGCGCGCCGACGGCCCTACCGGTCACGACGGTGCCATCGGCAAGCGCCAGCTTACTCTCCCTTCCGCTATCCAAGCTCAGCTACCGGTATCATCATGCAGGTTTGTGGTTGGGGCTCCACTGTCACGCAGGAGGGAGTTTGGGGGTACACACTGGTCGCTCAGCACCAGCCTCAGCCCTCCGGTTGCGGGGCCGCTCGATGCAGCACAGAAAGTACGCCCGCGACCCGGAATACTCAACGTATTGCGTCGATATTAATACAGGTTTCAAGGACGCTGGCGGATTGAGCTCGCGTAACATCCGTCCAGCGCTTGCGTTTTAACAGGACATGCACAGAGACTCCGAGCAGCGCTACCGCTCTTTGCACGCCACGCGTGTGATGGCCGCCATGGCAGCAAGTCTTCTGCTGCTTGTGCTTCTGGTGCGCTACTGGCCTGCGCCTTCGGACCGGGACCGCATACATCGCCTGTTCCTCCCTTCCGAGCAGGAGGCTATAGCGATGGAGGAAGTACAGCCCACCCGCCAGGTACGGACACCGCCTCCTCCTCCAGCGCCTCTGCCTCCGGTCGTGATGCCGGACGATCGGATTCTGGAGGATCCTCTGGACCTGGACGCCGACTTTCTTCCGCTGGCCGAGGCCGGACCTCCAGCGCCCACTTTCACAGAGTCCGCCCGTGACGAAGTCCCGCTGGCGGATACGGGGCCCAGGCCCATCATGATCGCGGAGCCGGAGCACCCGCGGCCAGCGCGGCGGCGTGGCATTCGCGCCGAGGTAGCCGTGCGCGTGGATATTGACCGCCGCGGCCGCGTCACGGCGCAGACCATTATAGAGCGGTACCTGCTCAGCGAGGACGGCCAGGCCAGGGAGCCTGTGGCGACACTGGGCTATGGCCTGGAGGAAGCTGCGATCAGCGCCTCAAAGCGGTGGCGATTTCGTCCCGCGCGCAAACAGGGTCAGGCCGTGAGCAGCCAGTACGTGCTGACGATCCGGTTTGGCATCTGATACCCGACAGGCGCCATAGCAGGGTCCGAGAACATTCACCGCGACTGGCGCGGCATTGTCCGTAGGCGGCAGGGCTGGTAGATGCATATTTCGACAAATTTGTGCGCCCAATCCGACGCAAGGTGGACGGTGAATCCGATTCAAATCGGGCGCTTACGATGCTGCTAGGCGTGGCCTACATCATGGCCTCGGCGGCACGGCAGGCCTAGCGCTGCCCTTTACCTAGCTTGAGCGCCTTAACGACGAGTCTACGTGGGGCGTTGCATAGGCATAGCCTCGGTTCCCAGTGACATGGTTATCTGACAAGCGAAGCATAGCCCGTTGCAGCGGGGGGTCTGTGCTTCGTTTTGCACTCCGTATTCGCGCTGCACGGAGCGCGGGGTACGCCACCGGTCAGGGCCCCTCGCGTAGCTTACGTGCGCCAAGGGCAGTCCTGCTGCTGGACATGAATCCGCAGCAACCCGTCGCGTAGCGTGCGTGGGCCAAGGGCATACTCCTAGCGCATTGTGCGTTGAATGAAGCAGTTTAGATCGCAGAGCCTGCGTCATTCACTATGGTGGCGGGCGCTCTACAAGGTCATATATCGTTCCGAGTTCTTCGTAGGCTATGGCGCGCATCTGCAGACTTGCGTAACCACGCCACATGATTTCG
Source organism: Rhodothermales bacterium (assembly GCA_958296045.1). Lineage (GTDB taxonomy): Bacteria > Bacteroidota > Rhodothermia > Rhodothermales > Bin80 > CATQHT01. The sequence goes on along the minus strand of CATQHT010000002.1, from coordinate 234,559 downwards.
TACCTGGGCGGCGGGTCGTGCATGCGGTTCACGTAGCCGCCCATCAATGCCACCAGCATGAGCGCCGAGGCGAGGTCGGTGTGTTGGGGGAGGTTGTAGTTGCGGGCATAGACCCCCATCAGAAGCAGCTCCTCGTCTGTGAAGATTACTTCCGCCTCCAGGTCGGAAGTCACACGCCCCCGATAGAGTCATGAGCATAAGCTGTCAGGACGTGACCATGTACAGCGTAATCGCTTGGTGCAGGTTCTCCGTATTCTGCATGCGCACCTTTTTGACATTGCAGCCACTCTTGAGTATCCAAAGGGTCTCCTTTACGCGCCAGCGCAGCGTCTAGCAGTCCAGTGTCTGCGCTGCCTCCTTCAGTGACGTTTCCTCCTCCGTGGTTAGCAGCAACCACTCAATCCGATCGGCCCTTTTGGGTGGCGCTATTTCACGTACATGGACAGCGGATACCTTATGAGACAGATTCTCGGCCAATTCACTGGCGACGAGTCGCATTCTGCATTCGCCAAGCCTCCATCCAAAAGTAAAGTGCGTAAAGGCGGTTGGGATATCGATATCCGCCCCTTATCTCGGGGTCACTTTTCAACGCCCCGACCTCTTTCATGCGGTTAAGGAAGTTGTCCACCACTTTCGCTTCGTCTTCAGGCAGCACAGATAAGAGCTCTGACCTCCGAATGGACATCCAGCCTGGATCTACGCCATAAATTGTTCGAAGGATTGACCGATATTTCTCGCTACGGATCGCGCTGAACACTTGTGGCTCCAGCAAAGTGCGACCGATAATCTCGGCAGCCTCTAAGAGGCCGAGAATGGCTGCACGAAGATCGATCTCTGGGCCCCTAGCTGTGCGCCAAACAGCGTCTCCGATGGCTTGGGCCAGTATCGGCAGTCCACCGGCAAATTTGGCAAGGCTATTCAGTTCGGACTCACCGATCTGCACGCTTCGGGTGGTGAATACACGCTGGAAGAATGCTGTGGTTTCTTCGGTTGACCAAGGCTTGACATCAATGAGCCTAAAAACACGATTAAGGGATGGCTGACTCTCAATCAGCTCCAAGCGCCTCTCTTCCAGGCCGACAAACAGCATGCACAGTGGCACCTTCTCTTGAGATGCACCGATTTCATCCACGGTGCTCTTGATCCAGTCGGCGACCTCAGGTGAACGGGCAAGTCCATTAATGTCGTCGAAAACCAGCAAAAGCCCATTCTTCTCGCCCTTGAGTTTGTCCAGCAAACTCGATATTGCTGGAACAAAGTCTTGGGACAGCCTTCTCAAATCGCTGGCCGTCAGGTCCAACTCCAGCGAGACCCCAAACATCCCCACATTCTTTATGCGGCTCTTGAAGAAGTCCCTGATCTGGTTGTGCCACGTACGGTCTACGCTCTCTTGCAGGATGCGGTTAAATACCTTGCGCAGCATATCTTCCAGAGTGCGTACGCCGCCGAGGAAGACATGGCAACCTGCGACCCTGCCATCCATTTGCACTCCGTGGCGGACAAACGAAGCCAGAGAGCTTTTTCCGATCCCCCTTTCGCCTGTAACGAATCCTACCTCGAGCCTGCCGTGCGCAGTAGCGTCCACCATGCTACGTAGGCGCTCAATTTCCTGCTTGCGTCCAGTGAATAACTCTTGCGTAGCGAGTTGTCCGGGCCGGAACGGGCTTAGTTCAGGATTCATGGCAATCAGTTCGTTCTCGCGCCTTCACGACGACCGTTAAGAATGCGTGGCGATACAGCATCGGCATACGCATGTGCAATCACGATGTCCAAGTCGTACGCTGGGAACATACCATACTCCTCTGTCCATCCCTCAGGTGATACAACTCGTGGTTTCGTTTAGCGTTTCCTACGCAGCGAATTCGGGCTTCTTCAGACGCCCTTTTGTCAACCCTTTGTGCCGGGAATGATAGCGAATGGTGCATCGCGGTAGCCCTGCCCGTTACCCATATAGTGAACTAGTCTGACGACTCTGCGGGTGCAATGGACCTATCTTCAGGCCCAGCAATAGTGTTCAGGTCTGCCCCCCGCGCATAGGGATCACTTGACTTTTTGAGTCGTGCTGCTTACCATAGCAGCATGTTCGAGCAGAATCAGATTTTGCGGACTCTCAGTGCTCCCCGGGGGCGCATTCGCTTGAAGAAGAGGCTCTCTGACGAGAGCCTTCCCAATCGCACCGCGATTGCGCGCCGTGTATGTGAGGACTTTGGATTTGTAGATGCCAAAGGCAGGGCACAAGTAGCTACCTGCGCAAAAGCCCTCTTGAAGCTGGAGGCGCGGGGAGAGATCACGCTGCCAGCACCGCTCAACAATCATGCTGCGCAGGCGTCGCCCCGCCTGTTGGACGAGGCGGTTGCTCCACCGGTGGCGGATGCCAGCGACTTTGGATGAGGCGGAAGGTCTTGCACTGGTAAGAGTTCGGACCGCAGCACAGCGTGCGGTGTGGAATACCCTGCTGCACCATGAGCATCCTCGTGGTACGACCACCCTTGTTGGTGCCCAGCTGCGGTACCTGGTAGTGAGCGCACATGGATATCTGGGCGCGGTAGGCTTTTCCGTCCCGGCCTTGCGCTTGGCCGCAAGGGAACACTTCATGGCATGGAGCGATGCCCAACGCCAAGCGCACCTCCACCGCATCTTCTGTTTGAGCCGCTTTCTGATACGCGGCACTTGCAAATACCTGGCCAGTCATGTACTCGGCAGGGTGTTGAAGCAGGTACCTGACGACTGTTATGCGCTTTATGGATACCACCCCTGGTTGATAGAAACGTATGTGGAACCTCCATGGAAAGGTACGTGCTTCAAGGCGGCCAATTTTCTGTACATCGGCTATACTGCTGGGGGCAAGCGCCACGCACATTCCAAAGAAGAAGCGCCGAAGGCCTTGTTCATGTACGCAGTGGACCGCCGGTGGCGCTCGTACTTGGGCGTACCCGAGGTGGCGCTGCGTCCGGTCAGGCAACCGCACGAAGGCATGGACGACTGGGTTGAGGCAGAGTTCGGAGATGCTCCGCTGGGAGACCGGCGGCTGTCCACGCGGCTGGTGAAGAGCGCATCGTTGTTGGCCGATGTGATAGGAAAGCCTATATGCTCCCATATGAGCCATGATAGGGCGGCGGTGAAGGCCCATTACCGGCTTCTTAGCAGCAAGCAGACCGACGTAACACCCGAAAACATGCTGGCGCCGCATCGCAAACGTACGATTGAGCGGATACGGAGTCAGAAGGCGGTACTCTGCATACAGGATACCACCAAGCTGAATTTCAGCACGCGACCCGCCTGTGAAGACTTGCAGGTCATAGGTACCAACCAGACGAAAGCACAATCCCGTGGGATGCCCCTTCATCCCGCATAATTCACGTCTGAGATTTGTATAAAACAGCAGCAAAGCATTGCATGGATACTTTGTTACAATACATATAACCCTGAGTGCGTCAAATTTCAATTAGAAGGGCGTTTATACGATCCATTTCAACGAATAAAGAGGCTTTTGCCTATTGATTTGCAGCGGATGGCCCCAAAACAAGAGTTTGGCGTGCTTCTGCTCGCCCACTTAATTGCATTTAGGCCATAGTATAAACATAGTTTATACGTGTTTTGGGGCAGTTGGAGGGATAGTACGGATTCACCCGGTGGGTGAACGAGACGTGGCCCATTTTGGGCCCTTTTGCCCGTCCTAGCAGGTATCCACTTTCCGGGCAGAGCCGGAGATTTCTGCGCCTGGGCGAGCTTGAGAGGGGCACCAAGAGGCAGGCGGATCGGTCTGCTAGACGGCGGACATTGTCATGGCCGATTCGGCATTGCGAGTGCGGCCTGCATCGGTCGCATGCACGGCACTGGGTGCAGGATGGTTATGGGCTGTTTGCGGCGAGCCGGGAGCACCGTGCCAGGGTTATGGGCCCTGGCGGCGATGGCCGAAGGGCTGCGGACCGTGGCACGCGAAGCGGCATTACGCACGATGTGACTCTCATACTTGACTTTGACAAGACTTGTAATCACCTTTGGACTGCCTCATTGTTGCAGCGTGTAGGACGGTACAGCAGCCATGAGGCAGGGGGTCCCCTTACCCGCTGGGCGGGCTTGCGCACACCAGCACGAGCGCGTCACGGTGCCAGAAGGACCGCTACACGTACCATTCATGATCCAGTGAGCCCATGTCCGCATCCAACACGTTGAAAACGTTCGCGTCGCACAACCGCTCGGTTAAGGTGAGTTTTGATAAGCCCGATCAGGTGACGTCCGATGCGGACGCCTTTGTTGGTCGTCGCCTGCTGGACTTGACGGGCTTGATTTCGATGCTGATGGAGGGCTTGAAGGACTCCCGCGACGAGCGCCGTGTCCGGCACTCGCTGCCTGAGCTGCTGCAGCAGGTGCTGCTGTCGTTCATGCAGGGATGGGATCGTCTGCGCTCAGCGGAAGACTTAAAGAACGACCCCGCCTTCCGCGTGGCCTGCCGTGACCAGCGAGGTGCAAAGGTGCTAGAGGCCGAACACCGCTTAGCTTCGCAGCCGACGCTGTCACGCACTATTGACCAGCTCAGCGAAGAGCCCAACCTCCAGCATCTGGCCGACACGGTCACCCGGCTGGGAATGGAGACGATATACACCCGCAACGGAGGCAAGCGCGTGCCAGAGCTGGTCATCGACGTGGATAGCTATCCCGTAGAAGTGTACGGGAAGCAGGAAGGCAGCGAATATAATGCTCACTATAGGCACAGGATATATCTGCCTATGGTGGCCACATGCGGGCCCACGGGGGATGTGCTGGGAGCTGAACTGCGTCCTGGCGCTATGAATGACGCAAGAGATAGCCATAAATTCATCCACCGGATTGCGATAGCAGCGCAAAAGCACGTCGCCGAACGGATTATCGTGCGTGCCGACGCGGGCTTCAACAGCCCCATCACGTACGAGAGCCTCGAAAACGATGGCATCGACTACGTCATGCACCTGAAAAGGAACAAGAAACTGAAAACGTTGATGAAGAAGACCGTGGCCAAGTACGGCGGATCACCTACGCACTGCATAGAGCTGACCTATAAAGCGGAGTCTTGGAACCAGGCCCGGCGCGTGGTGATGGTGCCCAAGACGCACTCCAAGGCCGAGCCGGAATACTACTTTCTGCTCACGTCCTTGTCAAAGGAAGAATGTGATGCCCAGAGCTTGGCTGACTTCTACCGGATGCGAGGCAAAGCGGAAGCACACCACGCAGAGATCACATACGCTTCCTATCAGCTGTCCTCGGCGGCGCGCCCCAACATGTTCGAGAAAGTGGTCAAGCAATCACTCGGAGACGAGAGCGACAGCAACCGCACTTCCTCTCCTAACAACGCGTCTTCTACTTCATCCTCCTCCTGCGCCTGCGCCAACAGCGCGTCAACCTCTGACTGCAGCCGCTTCTCCGCCTTGTTCATTCGCGCGTAGCTCATCGCCTTACGCTTACTCGCATTCGCCCTGACTTTGGTGCCATCAATCGCAACCTTCCCCCAATCAACCAAGCCAGAATTCTGTGCCATCAAGACGACCTGAACAAACAAAGCACGGAAATCCTGGAAATGACGCTGCCGGAACGCACAAATCGTACGATGGTGCGGCATGTTATTGGCCGCCAGTACACGGAAGGCAATATCAGTCTCCAACTTCTGTGCAATCTGCCGCGATGAGGTGACCCCGGTGGCATGAGCGTAGATCAACACCTTCAACATCATGGCAGGATGATAGGGTCTATTGCGGCGCCCATCCCCCTCGTATGGAGCAAAAAAGGGTGCAAGGTCCGCGCGGTCTACAAAGTCAGACACGTAAAAAGCCAGATGATCCTCTGGAAGCCAGTCCTGGAGCGATGGTGGCATCACCACCGGATCCTCTGGTGCATACGGGCGAAACGTTGTTGGCATGGGCTTAAGGAACAGCAAGTAGCGCTAACACACATATATATGTACCTACAATTATAAAGATGCATATATGCAGTGGGTACAGGGTGACTGTTCCAAAGATGCCACGTCAGCAAGCACCGCCACCATGCATAACGAGTGCTACTGCATCCAGGCTCCTAGGGACTGGTTGGTAAACGGTTGCCGCGGCTGGCGCGTCCAAAGGTCACTGCGGCACCGGTGATCTGAACTCCGCTGGCTGATCGAACACATGCGTGATGACCTGTGATTCAGCCAAGACCACCTGCGGCATGCGGATCCCCATTGCCCGCGGGTTGAACTCCGGGTCCTGCAATACGAGAAAAGGAAAGGTCGCCTGGCTTGCGCGCCGTAAGACCAGCGACTCATAGGCTCCCTGCGCAATGCCCACGAGGAGATCGGCATAGATAGCCAGCACAGGAAGATCCTGCAGACCAGTCTCCTCGCCCTGCTCCGACCAATAGCGGAGCAGCTCTACCTGGTTGTCCGAGCATCCCACACTCCCCAGTAGAATTACTACCGCCGTATCGGGTATGGCCAACCCCAGTTCTGCTGCCAGAGCCTTGGACTGCACTTTGAGGAGCGCCGCGGTGGGGAGCGAGTGTCCTAACAAGCATTGAATGGTCCGGGACAAGCGCCGCGTCACTGACCGGTGGCGCCAGACTGGTGTCGCCCGCAAACCACAGCCGCAGGCCGCTGAGCGCAACCAGAGCTGCCAGAAATGGCACGCCAAACCACATGGTGTACGGCAAGCGATTAGTCATCCGCATCCTGAGGTGGAACAAAGCGATGCCGAAGGATCATGGGGTTGCCCACGTCACCATTAGGCAGCCTTTCATGGTCTCCTCGGCTATAGGCATAACCGTAGCCTGCAGCTATTGGCCAGACAGTAGCGATCGTACTGCGAGGGAGAAACCGACCGACATTACTTCCTACGCTGATGCCCAAGCGAACCCACGTGTCGGCTTGCTCCTCCGGCTGCCACCGCTCGTCCAGATTCCTATACACTACCATACGAGTGTGACTAGTGAGCGCAAAGACAGCGTCTGTTGTGATGTACCTATTCCATTCCGCTCTTTTCGCCTCTATAGACATTCTTAGCGGCATATCCCGAGGACGCTCTGAATAAAACTCTGGACGCTGTTGTGCTGACGCCGCATCGAAGCGTGCAGGCATGGCGTCCATGCTCCCCAAGTACGTGAAGTACGGTCCGTCACCAAAACAGTCAATGTTGCGCCCCCAAAACCCGCTAAAAGTGACATTAAGCGCGGGGAACTTAGGCCATTCCACAGAGATGTCTCGCAGAAAATGAAGTTCAGGTGAATATACCGCTACTCTATTGTAACTTAACGGCTCGGCCGAAGGGAGAGGCGTGATTAAGAAAATCATGGAGTCACCGCTCGTACAAAATCCACGGGAGGGGTCCGGTAGGCGGCGGGTGGCATCGACACAGTGGCCATCCGCGGTGAAGACTGCCGCCGCCAGCCCAGAGAGCATGGTAGCTACGTGATTCTTACCCAGGAAGCGCGAAATATGAGGTGCCCGGTCCCCGTCATCAGGCAGACATTCCTGCGCCGAGTAGGTCCTGATATGTTCCCCAAACGACGAAAACAGATGAATGCCGCGTCCTATTCTATCGGTCACCAACAGGTCTCCCTCCTGGTTAAGATCCAGGAAATCGATCCCGCCTATGATGATGGACGGGTCAAAACGGACGGTGTCCGCGGGAGCAAACAGCTCATCAAATGGCACTACCGGCGCGTCTAGGATCTGACTCCGCTGGGGCGCGGCAGCACATCCAGCCGAAAGCACAGCCAACAGCAGCCCCAGCCTCATAACCACGATATGCTGGTCAGTCACGGGCCACAATACAGGCAGGACACATAATTGTTTGCTCCAAGGTCACAGCAGGGATGACCGTAAAGCACAAGGTGAATACTGCATTCGGGTTCACAACCCACCATAAAGCATCCTACACCACATCGATCGTCGGGGGCTTCGAGCCAAACTAACTGCGGCGCTGTATCGGCCTGAACGTTCTCGGGATTTAGCACGATAATTGCGGACACAAGGACCGCACAGACAAGGACCGCGAGAGCGCACAGGATGCGGGCTTTCGCAGCAGAGATAGCCGGGAGAGAACGGTTAACAAAGGTCTTAATGGCATCAAGTCCCCTCGGGACTGGTTTGGTAAAGGGTTGCCGCGGCTGGCACGTCCAGCGGCGCGACGCTGTGCGGCAACAGGCACTTCGGCGAAGCTCCTACCACCGTACGTGTATTACACTGCACAGCGTCAATATATGCGTAAGCGTCCCGTAGACAGCGCTCCAATTCAACTCCGAAGCGCAACATATACAATCAGGTCAGTGTGCTCGCAATTAGAGGCAAAGGTTAGGGAAGAGAGCAGGAAGGGGCCGTTTCATCGAAGGGAGGGCGAAGCCCGACTGGAGATGGAACGGCGTCGGGCAGACTGAAACAGCGCTTTGGGCCCAAGCGCTTCGGCGCCGGCGGGGCAAACGCCCTTTCCCATGCGCGCAGCCATGCATGATGCCGCATGTAGACGGTATCGTGCCCGACCGGTCGTTCTGGTGATACGACCGAAGCAATCCATCACCTCTGGCTGGACTGCTGGGAATCGCTGATCCAGGCGCACCGGCTTCTGCTATCGGGTCTGGCTCAGACCTTGGTGCACCATCCACAGCGGCCGCTACAGCCTACCGCGCGCCAATGAAGACTTCCGCCGGTGTGCGGTAACCCAAGCACTTACGTGGACGATCGTTCAGAATCGTCTGTACCCGCATTACCGCTGCCGGCTCAACAGTGCGGAAGTTGGTCGCCTTCGGAAAGTATTGCCGTACCAGGCCATTGGTGTGCTCGTTCAGGCCACGCTCTAAGGAATGGTACGGGCGCGCAAAGTAAAACGACGCTGAAAGGGCCCGGGCGATTTGCTGGTGATGAGCGAATTCCTTCCCGTTGTCCGCCGTGATGGTAAGCACCCGATCCTTCACCGGTTTCAGACACGCTACGATCGCGCGGCGGACACCGATCGCTGCCTTCGAAGATACCAGCGCAAGAAACGTGAATTTCGACGCACGGTCGACCATCGATACCAACGCACCCTGGTGCTTGCCCCCAATGATCGTATCCACCTCCTGGTCGCCTATACGCGTCTTGCTCTCCACTATGGGATCCCGTTCGCTGATGTCTACACGATTCGGTATCAGGCCGCGCCCAGCACCGCGCTGGCTACGCCTGTTGTAACGCTTACCGCTACGGCGAAGTAGCTTGTACAACGATCCTCCAGCTACCCTGTTGCTCCAAATGTACCGGGAGATCCATGTGGCGCTCAACGCAACGACCCCATCATGACGAAGCCGACCCGCAATCTGCTCTGAACTCCAGTGCAAGGCGAGCTTCTCGCGCACCATGGCCCACAGCGCTGCGGACATCTTACGAGGATGCAACGACGCTTTCTGGCGCCGCACACGAGCCAGTCGGTCCGCCTGCTTATACCGATAGCCTCTACCTCCACTGTTGCGCCGCACCTCTCGACTGATCGTCGATGGCGAACGACCCAACTGCCGCGCTATGGCGCGTATTGAATCCCCCCGCTTCTTCAACGCATGAATCTGACACCTTTCCTCGTACGAAAGGTGACGGTAGCCCTTTGCCATTCGATACCCTCCAATGATGAATCCACAATACATACCAACAGCCTCTGGACCTTACGGCTCCATCGGGATGCCAACGCGCTCGCCAACCCATTGCTCTGCCAAATCAAGTGTTGCACTTCCTTGTTAAATGGGCCACGACAAATCCAACCCCTACCTCCAACAACGTTTGATGTCATGCTTTCAATCCTCACTTGCGCGTCCAAGATCTGTTTGACACTCATCCTCCAACATCGTACTTTTCCGTAAGCAGTAACTTAGCGAACGCGAGTTGTTGCCCGAAGGTAGATGGTAGCTCTGACGACATTTTGAGCATCCTGCGAGCCGTGGTTGAAAGCAAGCGACCCTACTAACGCCTCACGATCGCCTCAAGAATCTGAAGCCGTACCGAAGAGGCGATAGGCATTGCCGAATGTTATGATCGAACCGCCCTCTAGGGGTTATCCCGTGTCGGTGGTGTCATGGCTTTGCAATCTTTCCGCGGAACTTCGCGCGGACTTCATCTCGAAAAAGGCCGTACCGGCACTAGCAGCCGGCTTAACCTCTGGCCTCGCTCTGCTTGTCGTCCAAATCGCTTTCGCGAGCTTGATATTCTCAGGGCCACTTGCTCCATATTCCTCTCGGGGCGTCGGGCTGGTGCTGTTCGGCAACTTCGCCGCCTGCTTTATTGTCGCACTCACCGGCGGTTTTCGCGGGGCGCTCGCGGGGCTGTCTCCCGCGCTTGCCGTCGTGATGGCACAGATTGCCGCTACGATGGGTGCGGAAGGCGACACCCTGTTCGTCACCACCACGTTCGCATTCATTATCGGCGCGGTGGCGGCTGGCACGTTCTTTCTCGTGATAGCGCAATGCAGACTCTCCGATCTGGTGCGCTTTGTCCCCTATTCGGTTGGGGGCGGCTTTGTGGCCGGAATCGGGGGCGTGGTGTGCTTGGCCGCTATGTCCCTGATGGGAGCGGAAATGGACTGGCGCGCGATTCCGGCGCTTGTAAGCCCACCAATCCTTTGGAAGTGGATCCCCGGCGCAGCTTTTCGGATTTGGCCTGTATTTCGCGGTAAAGCGGTCGAGCCATCCGCTCATCCTGCTTATTGGTATCACCACGGCCGTGGGAGTGTACCACCTCGTACTCGCCCTCCTCGGTATTTCCGGCGACACAGCGCGGGAGGCAGGCCTTTTGCTGACAAGCACCTCGGAATCAGGCCTGTGGCCAGCCTTGGGGCATGCGGACTTGGCATTGGTGGATTGGACCGCAATAGCCCTGCAACTCCCTGCCTTATTGATGCTGGTGCTTGTTGCGCTCATCGTCGTTATCATGAATCTCGCGGGCCTTGAGATTACCTCGAACCAGGATCTGGACTGGAACCGCGAGTTCAGGGCTACAGGGCTTGCGAGCGTGGTCGCGGCCATGGGAGGGGGCGGCACGGTCGCGAGCATGATCGTGCCCGCCTCCCTTCGCAGCAAATGGTTCGGAGCAGCCACCCGCCTCACCGGGATTATCGCGGCTCTCGTGATCGCAGGTACTTTATTTCTAGGCGATGGGCTACTGGAGCTGGTACCGGTGCCGCTCGTGGGAGGTATTCTGCTCTTCGCTGGCCTTGGAATGCTAGACGAAGGGCTTGTGAAAAGCCGAAGGCGCCTTCCTTGGACTGAGTACGGCGTTATTGTGCTTATCGCTGGCACCACCGTGGTGTTCGGGCTGCTCGAAGGTGTGGCCGCTGGCATGCTGTCCGCTCTCGTATTCTTCGTAGTGCGCTTAAGCCGCGTGGACCTGATCGCATCACGCTTGACACTACGAGAACGGAGCAGCACCAAGGCGCGCTCCATACCGGATCGTGTCATTCTCCAAGAGGAAGGCAAGCGTGTGCTGGTATGGCGGATACGCGGTTATATCTTCTTCGGCAGTGCTTATACCCTCGGCGACCAGCTAATGCAAACGCTGAGCGGCGACTCCCAACCTTCCTGCATAGTGTTGGATTTCACGGACGTTTCCGGTTTTGACTTCTCGGCGGTGAATGCAATCACGAGATTCCAGCAATCGGCCAAGGCTGCTGGAGTGACCGTGGTTCTAAGCGCGCCGTCGGAGCAGGTGAGAGCGAGTTTAGAACGCAATCTTTCCTCCTCCGAGTTTGCAACCTTGCGAGTCGAGCCAAACTTGGACCACGCACTTGAACACTGTGAGGAAATCATTATTGAAGCTTGGAAGACGAACACAGACTGGGGTGACGAACAGCACTCCATGGTACTGGAGCGCGCCGCCCCCGAGCTGGATAGCCATCTGGAGCGGCGAGTGCGCTTTGAGGAATTGGCCAGCGAGCTTCGAAGCTGGGTGAGTCTGTGCCGGTACGCCACCGGCGAAGCTATAGCGGGACTGGGCGCGATGAGGCCAGGCTTGCAGCTGCTGACCGCCGGCCGCGCTTCCGCCATCGGCGCAAAGGGTACGCGTGTCCGTCAGTACAGCCCGGGCGACGCTATCTGGCCTGTCGACCCAGCCGAGGACAAGGTGGTTGCGGTAAGTGCGGATACACCCTGCACGACGATGGTGCTGACACCAGACGCCCGACGGCGACTTGAGAAGCATGAAGTGCAACTCACGCTGAATCTGTATCGATACTTACTAGCCGAGCGATTCCAGGGTGAGTCGACAGGCTTTTCACCGAAAGAAGCAGTCGATCCAGGGTCTGGCTACCAATAGGAGTTCAGATCGTGAATCGTATTGTTGCTACAGCTGCCCTGATAACCACCACAATGGTGTGCGACCACGAACCGAGCAACACAGCTGGCCGGCTGATCGACAAGCGCCCGGTAGACACATCGACGGATGTGCCGGGTGAGGTGTTACATCCGACGCAGCCTTTGCTCTTCGGCCAGCAGGGCGTGTCGCTTAACGACGCAAGCGATCTGCCTCGGGAGATCCGTGCGTTTGCGGTGGCCGAGATGCAGCGATTCCGACTGGGTCCGTCATTCACGTTACTGACTCTTCAGGAGACGCTCCAGCGTCCAGGCACAAGCAACGGCGCGAATTCGGGCAACAACCCGCGTGTTAACATGGAGTACAGCAACAGCTGCCCCTATGGCGCTGCACCGTCCCCGGAGCGCGGGCTCGGCCCGATCTCATGGATCATCCTGCCCTGGGCGCACTTATTGGCTATCAGCCTCAACGAGAAGGGATCGCGTGGAAGGTGCCATTCGGGGACGGGAGCGAGGAGATCCGCACGCACGCGTTGCTGCTCAGCGTCTCCTTTCCCATCGGCTGGGCACATGCGGCGACTCTGGACCGTTGGCGACCCAGGGCAGTTTCGTCACGCTCGGCGGCGGCACCTGGGGCTTGTATGCCTTCGACAAGTCGACGGGCGCCGAACTTTGACACAGCGCGACGCCGTATCCGACCACCGCAACGCCGATGACCTATCGGACACGATCAAGGCGGCAGTTCGTGATTATCGCCACAGGTGGCGGTGTAGACGCGGCGCTCGTCGCCTTCGCGCGATCCGGGCAGTTAGAACGTTCGCGTCGATATAACCTTCTTCGAGAAGCATGCGGACCGCTTCGCGCAGGCCGAGTCTTATTGCGGCCGTGTTACGGGGGCGTTTGGCCTTGCGGGCGGTATCGCGCTCGCGGTGCTGCTCGGAGTCACCGTGGCCGAGGTGTTCTGGCGCTATGTCCTAAACAACTCGCTGCTCTGGGCCGAGGATCTCTCCACGATGTCGCTTGCGGTGGTGGTGGCGGCAGCGATCGCGTATGGCGCCCGCGAAGGCTCTCATGTCTGCGTCAATCTGATCGTACGCTTTGCGGGCCGGCGCGTAACCAGGATCACGGACGCTGTGGCCCGAATTCTGAGCGTAGGGATGACCGCCGCGGCTGCATACGCCCTGTTCACCCACGGCAGTTGCGGTCCCATATGCGGAGCTGCTACTTCCACCGTTTCGATCTCCCACCCCCCGTTCTACTATGCACTGGCCGCGTCTCTTGCCGCCTACGCGCTGTTGCTCGCGTCGCAACTGCTTCGGGGCTTTGCGACCTGGAGTGGTAAAGATCCTAATGAGCCCGCCGACTGATGGACGGAAGTACCATCGCACTGCTCGGATTCCTCGCCCTTCTGGTGCTGCTCGTGATCCGAGTGCCCGTGGGGCTGGCGATGCTGCTCGTGGGCGGGGCTGGAATCGCCACGATCCGCCCTGGTGCGGTCGTGCCGGTGCTGGCGGGGAGATATTCGCGGTGTCCTCGCGGTATTCCCTCACCATCCTTCCACTGTTCATTTTGATGGGAAACTTGGCGGTGATCTCCGGGATGAGTCAGGACCTGTACCAAGCGGCCCACAGCTGGCTCGGCCGCGTCAGGGGCAGTCTCGCGTCCACGTCGATCGTCGCGTGTGCGGGATTCTCCGCTCTTTCGGGCTCGTCGCTTGCCGCTGCGTTGACCATGGGGCGCGTATCGCTTCCCGAAATGCGCCGGTACAGGTATGCCGATTCACTGGCCACTGGAGCCATCGCTGCCGGTGGAACACTCGGCATACTGATACCGCCGTCGGCGGGTCTTATAATCTATGGGATCATCACCGAAGAGAGCATTGGACGCCTCTTCATGGCCGGGGTGATCCCCGGGATTCTTCTCACGCTCCTCTTCGTGCTCACCGTCTGGATCGTCGTGAGGCGCGACCCCGATAAGGCCTCCCACACAAAGGCACCCGTCCGGTGGCGGGATCACCTCGGGGTTACTGCCAGACCAGGATGGATCCTGGGCATCGTTGTTGTGACCATAGGCGGCATGTACATCGGCATCTTTTCTGCCGTCGAAGCGAGTGCGGTAGGTGCTTTGTTGGCGCTCATTGCGGCCTTTGTGCGGCGTACGATGAACCGGAATGCCCTGAGCGAGGTGGTCTGCGCCACGTTGAAGGCAAGTGGCACTGTCTTCTTGGTGCTGTTCGGCGCGTTCGTGCTCAAGGTCTTTCTAGGACTCACGGAAATTGCTTTCGTCGCTGCCGAATGGGTCGCCGAACAAGAGTTTTCTGGGACTCAGGTCGTAATGCTGGTATTGGTCATGTTCGTTGTGCTCGGCACCTTTCTCGACGGATTTGCGATGCTCGTGCTGACTGTACCCCTAGTTCAGCCAATTCTCGAGTCCTTGGACGCCAACATGATCTGGTTTGGTGTGATGATTGTTATCACGCTCGAGATGGGCTTGATCTCGCCTCCGGTCGGGCTGAATATTTTCGTGGTGAAGAGTGTCGCTCCCGATGTGCCGGTCGGGACGATGTTCCGGGGCATCGTTCCCTTTTGGATCGCGATGCTAGCAGCGCTGATTCTGATCGCGCTGGTACCCGACCTAGCCATGCTTCTACCAAACGCTATGTACGAATGAAGGGAAGATAGCAGCGGCCTCTGTCGGCCCCGGTTCGCCCGCTGCAGCCTAGCAACACGAACATTCTCACACGCCATGTCCACGAGACAATACAACCTCACAGCAGATTCTGAAATGGCGAAAACGAATTGGGTCCTCGCTCTTGCGGTAGGAGTCTGGATCGCCGTCGGGTGCGGGGAAGCACCGGAAGGTAAAGAGTTGTCGCTCGCACATTTTCTGCCAGCGGATCACGCACTGAACGACGCCGTGTTTACGCCATTCTCACAAAGATTGGCGGAGATCTCGGGCAACCGGCTGACCGTCAGGCAGTTCCCCAGCGGAATACTGAACTCGTCGCCAGCCGCGCAGTATTCGATGCTAATCAACGGCGTGGCCGATATCGCTCTTGTCGTCCCGGCCTACACGCCCGACCTCTTTCCGAAAACAGGCCTCATTGGCTATCCAGATGTCTGCGAGACCGCATTGGGATGCACCGAAGCCCTGCAGCGCGCCTGGCCCGTTCTGGAGCAAGAATACGATGCTAAGGTGCTGGCAATCTGGTCAAGCACTCCACCGGTGCTCCTTACCCGCCATACTCCGGTACGTACGCTCGAGGACATCCGCGGCCTTAAAATCCGCGTATCCTCGCGGAGCGATATCCCGTTCATTGAAGCGCTTGGCGCCAGCGCCTTGATGCAGCCAGCCACGGAATTGCACCAAAGCCTGACCACCGGGGTCATCGATGGGGTCGCAATCGCGCCGTCGGGAGTTATCACGTTCCGGCTTCACGAACCGGCCGCATACTTAACCACTTGGCTTCCAATCTCAGGATTGGCATTTGTTCTGATCATGAATCAGGATGTATATGAGGCCCTATCACCGAAAGAGCAGGGCTGGATCGACGAAGCTGCAGACAGCACGCTTTCTGCGGCTGGCGCCATGGCATTCGAGCGTGTAGACATCGAAGCCCTGGAGCTCGCGCAAGCGGTCGGTGTCGAGATTGTCGAGCTTGCCGAAAGCGCAAGGACTCGTTTCGACCAGGCGATCGCTCCTATCCGTGAAGCAGGACTCGGACGCGATGTGGGCGAAATGACCGTTGGCGAGGTGGTCAGGTTGCTGCGCGGGAACTGAACACCGGTCGAAGGGCCTCGAAGGCCAAGTCCAGGATATCCCTTGCCTGGTGGGCACACGAATTCGTCGGAATATGCACGGTGATTGCACAGCTTGCAAAGGCGGGCCTGGCCATGATTTACTCGAATTCCTGACTACATCAGCATCGGAGCCTAAAGGTAGGGGCTTAGTGTAAGGTGATCTACGTGAGACTGGTTCCCGCTACGTACGGTGCAGAGCGCATTGCTCCCGATACGAGAGCTGTGCGGCTAAGCCTGTGTCCCGGATTTTGCAGGACACAGTGGATACGGCATTGCCGATTGAAAGGGGTGATCTACTGTTTGCCAGATCGGGAGAATCGATAACCGAAATCGGGATCTGCGTGGCATATGCCGGTGGATACATCGTTGTTGTCAGGATGTCTGGCCAGGAAGCAGCCTACCTCGCGCGCCTATTGAACGCTCCGATCGCGGCCCACCAGAACGTGCGTATGGCTCAAGGTAGCACTAGCGTTCTCATTCGCAGTGATCATCTGCCTGAATTCGAGTCGAGTAGCCCGGGGGAATCTCACCCCCAGGCCCTCACAGATCCGGACGTGCGCGTCTCCACGCATCCGGCTCCTCCCGGCCCGTCAGACGGTTGTTTCCAACCCTCCAGAGCTGCCTCCCAAAGGAACCTCCCGTTTCCGGTTGTCCTAAGATCAACAACAGACCAGGGTACTCCCTTCGCTCCACCTCCATTACAGAGGGTTCATCGCTACTACGAAGTACTCCGCCCCTGTGCCCCGCATCGGTACTCAATCGCTTGAGGTATTTCCTCTTGCGAGTCTCCCTTAACATCAGGACGACAGGTTCCCACGTTCCACACAAGAGCCTAATCCGACCTCTTGCCGCCTTTATGCCGGAGGCCACCAGGGCAGTAAGCAGATCTCTCCCTGACTGTTCCCGGAGCAGGTACCCAACCCCGGTTTTGACCTCTTCTAAGGAGGTTTCGACACGTCATCAGCGGTTCGCTTGCGCTCAACTTGAACGGATCACACCTGACCCGATCTTTGCCGGGCCTTTTCTTGCCTGCTTACCACCACGCCTCTTAAGCGCAGCAGCGGCAAGCGGTTTGGTGCCTCCGTCTGCACGGCGGCACCGAGGGGCCTACCCTCATCTCCTGTGCAGCATAGCTGCAGGAAGGTTACGTCATATCAGTAACCCTCCGCGCCTTCGTGGCGCACAATGCCGCTCCCTCCAATCGCAGAACAGAGTGACATCGCCGCCGTTCTCTTTGGCAAGGATGCCGAAAACAGCGCACTGGAGCGCCCCTGCAACAAGACCCGCGCAATCAGGCAAGGTATGATGCTGCTGCTGCTCACCGATTCCATCCGGCTGCCCATCCCAGAGGTGCCCGCCGAGGAGGAACCGAGCCCATGAGCCCAATTCGTATCTTCATCAGTAGCGTCCAGCGCGAGTTCGCACAGGAGCGGGAGCATCTACGCAACTACTTGCGGAGCGACCCACTCATGCGGCGCTACTTCGAAGTTTTCCTCTTCGAGGATGTGCCGGCTTCCGACCGGCAGCCCGACACGGTTTATCTGGACGAAGTGGAACGGTCCGACATCTATGTGGGCCTCTTCGGGAAAGATTACGGGTTCGAGGACGCGACAGGTGTTTCGCCCACCGAGCGGGAGTTCGACCGCGCCACTGAGTTGGAAAAGCACCGGCTCGTCTTCGTGAGGAGTGCTGAAGAAGACAGGCACTCGAAGATGCGCATGCTCATTGACAGGGCACAAGTCGGTTTGGTAAGAAGACGCTTCGTCACACCTGTCGAGTTGGTAGCCGGTCTCTACGCCGCACTCGTTCAGTATCTCGATACGAAAGAGCTATTGCGCTTTGGGCCTTTCGATGCCGCACATTGCTCGGGGGCCACTCTTGACGACCTGGATGCCGAGGGCATGTACCGATTCATCCGCACCGCGCGCAGAGCACGGCAGTTCCCGATACCGGCGGACACGTCCCGGGCGGACCTGCTCAGGCATCTGAACCTGTTGAACAGGGGACGGCTCACTAACGCCGCAGTGTTGCTGTTCGGCAGAGCCCCGCAACGGTTCCTGATCTCTTCCGAGGTCAAGTGCGCGCACTTCCACGGTACCGAGGTCGCTAAGCCGATTCCCTCCTATCAGGTTTACAAGGGCACGGTCTTCGAGCTTGTGGACCAAGCCGTGGACTTCGTTATGAGCAAGATCGCGCTTGCTGTGGGCACAAGGGCGAAGACCGTCCAGGCGCCCGTGACCTACGAGATACCGAAAGAGGTGGTTACCGAAGCCATTGTCAACGCGGTAGCGCATCGGGACTACACCGACTGCAGCAGCGTGCAAGTTATGCTTTTCGCTGATCGGCTGGAAGTCATGAATTCCGGTCGCTTGCCGCCACCGCTCACTGTGGAGAAGCTGCGCGTGGCGCACCAATCTCTGCCCGGCAATCCATTGCTCGCCGAGTCCATGTACCTGCTGCGCTACATCGAGAAGATGGGAACTGGGACGGTGGACATGATCCGGCGGTGCACGGAGGTGTGCCTTGCGGAACCCGAGTTCGAGGTCGGCGCGGGCTTTCTGACGAGGATTTGGCGGCCAGGCAACGCCAAAACAAAGCACGGTTCCATTCAAGACACTTCCCGGGAACAGAATAGCTCTGCCCGACAGGCTAACCAATTAGCCGGGAACACTACGCAGATATCCACCAGAAAACAACCAGAAAGCGGCCCGATCCACCAGAAAACAACCAGAAAACAACCAGAAACTGAAATCAAGCAACCAGAACACGGCCAGAAACCCGACGGATCCGCTGGAACACCGCCAGCATCCGCCCCGATCGGAGACCGAATCCTAGCGGTCCTTCGCCGGAAACCCACCGCTGGGCGCCGCGAAATCGCCGCCACGCTCGCCACCACCGAGTCCACCATCCGTTACCACCTGGACAAGGCGCGCGCAGCTGGGAAGATCCAACGGGTCGGTCCCGACAAAGGCGGCTATTGGAAAGTGTTAGACGCCCCTGCTGCCAATCGCTGAGCCACCAGCCATGACTCCCGTCGGCGGTCTATTGGTCCAACCAACCCAGCAGCGGGCTATCACCCTCTTCCGGGACCGCCACGGCTATAGGTATCTGGGCATCTGGACCGCAGAAGCCCGCACTATTCATCCATCGAGACGGTGGAAAATCCCGCGAACGTGCGCCTTGGCCTCGGTATTTCACGAAAGCTTCATTGAAATTGGGTTGACAAAAAACATTGGGGGGGGGGGGTAAACTGTTTCTGACTCCGATCCAATGCGGACGCGGAGCAGTCACCACTCAACGGAACAGCGTTATGAGTATGAAGAAGCTCCAGCGCGCCTCAAAAGCCTCGCTAGAGAACGAGGGAATCAAGGAGGGAACGATTCGGGACTGGATTGGCGACAACCCTGATGTCCTTGATCTCGGCCCTGTTATTGACAATGCGGTCAAGGAACAGGTGCTCGGCCGTGGTAGAGTAGATCTTGTTCTCGAGAGCTCAGACAGCCACTACGTGACTGAGATCCAGCGAGGAAAGCTGGATGCAGATCACGTGACCCGGATCTTGGAGTATTGGGACCTGTATCGCAGACAAAAACCAGACACTAAGTGCATTGCTGTACTGATTGCAGAGGACGTTACCAGCCGCTTCCTTAACGTCATAAGCCTCTTTAACACGCACATCCCCATCGTGGTCATCCAGATGGAGGCTCTGAGGATCAATGACTCCAGCGATGTATACCTTAACTTTGTTACGGTAATGCACCTCCAAGGGCGAGATGATGAAAGCGACCCGGGAAACCGTGGTTATTGGGAGGACAGGGCTGAGCAGACCATGCCGATTGCGAATACGTTCATTGACATAGCCAGGGAGGTTGAGACCTCGATTGAGCCAGACTACCTCAAGTCCTTCATCAGCCTGAGGTGCGACGGCAAATCGCGCTCTTTTCTGCGGCTGAAGCCGCAGGTGAAGAAGCTTCTGGTGGAGGTGAACACTCCCGAATGTGAGGCGACAAGGAAGCTTGCAGACGCAGGGATGGACGTAAAGGGCATTAACACCCAAGGGTGGTTCGGTGTCGCACTCACCAAAGAGGATGTTGAGGGAAGCCGGGACCCCATCAAGGATCTTATCCGCGAAGCCCATAGCTTAGCACGGTGACGAGATCCTTCGTAGCTGCGCACATCCCGTCTACTCGAATGCGTCCGTAGGAGACGCTGACTCCCCTTGGATCGATGTTAACATCTGGGGGTCAGCTAAGACGGTAAAGGGCGACCCGCTTAAGAATGGGCACCTCTCCTGCATGCAAATGACTCCGACTTTGAGACAGGAGCTGCCCCCAAATACAGGCGTAGCATAGTCTGCCTCGTACAGCTGAGGCTGCGACCAAGTCGGACGCCTGACCTGATCTATCAGGGCAGCTAAGGTAGGCTCGGAGCACACGCGGGACGGTGCGGGAGGTAGGGCAGCAGCGAATCCCGCTCGGGCGGCCGGTCCTACCCATCAATCCTGGCTGGGAAGGTCCAGAGCGACAGCCCTCTCTGTAGCGACCGGTCGCCAGGCCAGCTTAGTCTTGCGTAGCGCTCCGTCGTCGGAGCAACGCGCTAACAGCTGCGACACGGTCGCCCGATGGGGCGGCCCCAGCCTGTGCGTCGGCAACACATCTGTCCAAGGCTGCAACACAAATCGGCGCACAGCAAGGCGCGGATGCGGCAACGTAAGCTCAGGACCACTCAGGCACTGACCGCCGAGATCCAAGAGATCCAAGTCCAACGTCCGGGGAGCCCAGCGAAGCCTGCGCACCCTACCCGCAGCCCTTTCCAAACAGCGGCACAGACCAAGTAGGTCAAACGCACGAAGCATGGTGCGGACCATGACCACCGCATTCAGATAGTCCGGCTGCACATCGCCGCGTCCGAGCGTATGCGCGGCCGACTCATAGATGGGAGAGGCCTCAAGAACCACCACCTGGCGCGCCGCCTCTAGACCCACAAGCGCCGCGCGCAGATGGCAAACGCGGTCGCCCTCGTTGGATCCCAATGCAATGAATCCGAGTGCACCCCGCATGGCTGTACCCCCGCCAGGACTCGAACCCGGACTTACGGCTTAGGAGGCCGTCGCTCTATCCTGTTGAGCTACAGGGGCAAGAACCTCGCAGAAACGCGCAGCATTCGACGCTATATCTCCCTTAAAGATCGCACTGCCCGCCACCAACACCGATGCGCCAGCAGTGGCCGCCGCTAACGCGTTGTGCGGCTTAACCCCACCATCCACCTGCAACAACGCGTCCGACCCCATTGCATCAAGCCGACAGCGCAAAGCAGCAATACGGTCGTTGGAACCCGGAAGGTACACCTGGCCCGCAAAGCCAGGATGCACCGACATCACCATCGCTACGTCAACATGCTCAAGCACGCCGTCCAGCGCCGCCAACGGCGTGTCGGGATTCAACGTGATCCCCGGACGAACCCCCAGCGCCCGAATCGCTTTCACCGTGGCTACCGGATCAGGGCACGCCTCCACATGCACCGTGATGACGTCACTGCCAGCCTCGACAAAGGCAGACAGATACCGGTCGGGATACGCAATCATCAGATGCACATCCAACCAGACCCCGGTCCGCCGGCGCAGCGGCTGCAACGCGCGTACAATGACCGGCCCCATCGTTATGTTGGGCACAAAGTGGCCGTCCATCACATCCACATGCAACCAATGGGCGCCAGCCTTAACTGCCTCACCCGCGTCTCTTTCCAAATGCGCGAAGTCAGCAGAAAGGATCGACGGAGACAGAATCGGAGGCATCAGCCTATCCCATAAACACGGCCACCGCGATCGCAATAAGCAACACGTTGACCAGTGCAGCAGGCAGCATGACTTTCCATCCGATCTCCATCAGCTGATTGTACTTGAAGCGCGGAAGTGTCCAGCGGACCCACAGAAACAGGAATACGAAGAATCCGACCTTCACCAGAAGGCACAATGCCTGGAGTAGCCCCAGCCCGACAGACCCCTCCAGCCCAGGATACGCCGCCAGGATCTGCGGTTCGAACGGAAGCAGATAGCCGCCGAAAAACAATGTGACAATAACAAAGGAGGCTACGAACCAGTTCACGTATTCGGCCAAGAAAAACATGCCGAACTTCATGCCACTGTACTCCGTGTGGTAGCCACCCACCAGCTCCTGCTCCGCCTCTGGAAGGTCAAACGGCGCCCGGTTCGTTTCGGCAAATGCGGTGATCACAAAGATGAGTGCGCCAAGTGGGTTGCGAAAAACATTCCACCCCAAGACCGCGCCACCTACCGACTGATCTTCGACAATCTCCACCACGCTGAGCGATCCCGCCAATAGCACTACGGACGCCACCGCAAGACCCATCGACAGCTCATACGAAATCATCTGCGCCGAAGAGCGCAGTCCGCCCAGAAGCGAAAACTTGCTGTTGCTGCTCCAGCCAGCCATCGTGACGCCGTAGACCGACACCGACGTCAGCGCCAGGATGATAAGCACCGTCACGCTGTTGTCCACGATAACGACACCGCGGGCAAATGGAATCATGGCTGGCACCGTCATCGCAATCACCACCATGATGACCGGCGCTAAAGAATGCACAAAAGGCGACGCGGCACGCGGCGCTACGTCCTCTTTGAACATCAGCTTGAATACATCCGCGAAAGGCTGTAGAAATCCGGCCGGCCCCACACGGTTGGGTCCCGGCCTGTTCTGCATATACGCCGAAACTTTGCGCTCCGCATATACCAGCACCGACGCGGAAATCAGCATGAAGTTGATCACCCCGAATGCGATGATGGCCAAAAGCCACAGTGGAACGTCCATGGCGCGCTACCTCGGTGGTAAGGAATGACCGCCCAGCCCCATCACCTTGTACGTTGCACCGGCAAACGCCTCAAAGGTGTCTGCCACCTCGCGCATCACCTTGCGCGGTCCGCGGTCCATAAAGTCGCAGCCTGCAGCACGCGCCACCATCGGTAGCACCTCCCAGCCCGGCTTACAGTTGATGAGGTTCGATTCGTTGTGCCAGCGGTCAAAGGGCGTGCCATGCCGGTCTGCCCGGCTCAAACCCATCTGCATCATCAGCGTTCGGTGCGCTCCCCGCACCGCTTTGGCTGGCACCACGCGTTGGGCGCGCCCGTCCTCGTTGACGTAGGTGCCGATCGTCTCAGCTACGGTGGCCGACGGCAACGCCACATCGGCGCTAAGAAGCGTCTCGTTCGTGGTGTGATAGTGGTGCAGAATCACCGGTATATCAGACAAATCCTCCGACCTTACCAGACCCGCGCCCACCGGATCGTCATCAAGCACATACAACGCGCCGACAGCGCCGGATGCGATCTCCTCGCGCAACATCTCCGCCCCTACGGGCGCCAACCCCAGCCGGCGACACCCCTCACTGTTGGGTGCCCGGTCATCCGTCCGCAGCCAGCCATCCCCATGGCCCGGCTCCATGTGCTCGATAAACCCTGCTACACGTCCCCCGACGGCAGCGGCCAGACGGATCAGTAGGTAATTGTCCTCCACCGGCGCATGTGCGGATGCCAGAAAGAGGGCGCGCTTGCCAGCACCTCTCAGCAGGCGGGCCGCATAAGCACATGCATCTTCCCATGAGGCAGCGTGAAAGGCTCCTCGGGTCCGCACCTGGGGACCCTCCGGCCTGTCCTCATTGAATCGCCGGTAGGCCATCCGATCTTCATCAGGCAGCCAGAACTCGTTAACAGCCGGGTTTTCGCGTGGCGTCACGCGCAACACCAAGTTGTCGCGAACCCAGTAATTGCAGTTGGAGCCTTTGGCATTGGTGGTCGTGATGGACGGCGCAGAACTCATCTCCCAGATGCGTGCCTGAAAACGGAAATCCGCGGACGTGAGCGCACCCACCGGACACAAATCAATGACATTCATCGAGTACGGCTCATCGAATGTCATCCCAGGCGGCGTCATCGGGTAGTTCTTTACGCCGCGCTCAATGATGGTCAGCTGGTGACTCTTGGAAATCTCGTCTGTGAATCGCGTGCATCGGGTGCAGTTTATACAGCGTTCCGCGTCAAGCACCACACGCGGCCCAAGCTTCACCTTCTTGGGCTTGTGGGTCTTCTTGAACTCGAAGCGCGATCCCTCCGGCCCGTATTTGTACGCCTGGATCTGGAGTGGGCACATCCCGGCCTGATCACAGATAGGGCAATCTAGCGGATGATTGATGAGCAGAAACTCCAGGTTGTCCCGCTGCGCCTGCGCCACCTTTTGGCTGGTGCGCCGCGTATGGATCACCTGTCCGTCCGACAGCGTGTGGCTGCAGCTCGTCTGCAGCTTTGGCATGTATCGGATAATCGGCGCGCCGTCCTCGTCGCGCTCCAGCGCTCCCGTGGCACGGTTGCGCATCAGAGCACCAACATCGATCAGACACTGGCGACAATTCGCCGGCACCGACATGGACGGGTGATAACAGAAGTGGGGTATCTCGATTCCGTGATCCAGACAGAACTGGAGAAGCCGCGGGCGCCCCTCGAACTCGTACGTCCGACCATCAATAGTGACGCTCGCCATACCCGAATCCGTCTACCGAGGAGCAACCATGATGCCTGAGGCCACCATAGACAGCCGAAATGGACCCAGCGCGCCCTCGGAATCTTCATTATAGTGGTGCATCGCGGCGGCATCCGCATCGTCCTGAACCAAGATGCCCCTCGCCACGGCGCGCCGCCCGCTGATGTCGGTGGGCACCGTAAAGACATAGTCGTCTTCGTCGCGCGGTACATCCACACGGATGCTTTCGTCGTCCATGCCCTTAAGCGTAAGCCAACACCCTCTCATCTGGCAGACAGCATGTACCGTGCCAATGGTGGTAACCACCTCGCCTACATGCGCCTCGTGATCAGCAATCACCGCGTCAACGGCAACAGCCGACTCGACAGGCACCGCCTCGCCGTAGGTGTCATAACCCTCTGGCATCTCGCGCGAGCAGGCTTGGCCAAAAAGAAGCAGGACCAGGGCTAATAAGCAGGTTCTCATATTTCTATTCGCTATGCAACAGTTTTTGCGGTCCACATCGACGAGCGGCACTTGGCCTCAAAATCCTTCCTGAAACGCAGGATCGTGTTACGCACCGGCCACGCCGCCGCGTCCGCCAGTGCACAAACCGTGCGCCCCTCCATCTGGTTGCACAGATCCAACAGAAGATCCAGGTCGCGCAGGTTTCCCTCGCCTTCATCAATGCGGGTCACCAGGTTTTCCATCCATCCGGTGCCGTCGCGGCACGGCGTGCACTGCCCGCAACTCTCGTGGTGATAGAAACGGGTCACGCGCCGCAAGAAAGCCACCATGTCCGTGTCTTCGTCCAGAAACAGCATGCCCGCAGTGCCCAGCATTGATCCGGCCTTCTTAAGACTCCCGGCATCCATCGTGACGCCGTCGATCATGTCCGCCCGAAGTACAGGCACCGACGCGCCGCCAGGCACCACTGCCTTTAGCGCCTTACCCCCGCGCATCCCGCCAGCCACCTCCTCCAACAGGTCCGTGATAAGCATGCCCGATGGATACTCGTACACGCCCGGACAATTGACATGCCCGGAAATGCCATACAGGATCGGTCCTGGATGACCGGGAGCCCCAATACCCGCAAACCACTCCGCACCGCGCTTAATGATCGGTGGCACACACGCCAACGTGTCCGCGTTGTTGATCGTCGTAGGATACCCCCATATGCCACTCTGCGCCGGAAAGGGCGGCTTGATGCGTGGATAGGCACGCTTGCCCTCCAACGACTCCATCAAGCTCGTCTCCTCTCCGCAGATGTAGGCGCCCGCGCCCTTGTGGACCACAATATCCGTCGAGAACCCAGTGCCCATGATGTTGTCGCCGACCAGGTTTGCCTCATAGGCTTTGGCCAGCTCCGCGTCAATGAGCGTGATCCAGTCTGCAAACTCGCCGCGGACGTACAAGTAGCACGTCTTGGCCGTGATGGCGTAGTTCGCTATAAGGATGCCCTCAAGCATCTGATGCGGGTTGAATTCCATCAGCTGCCGGTCTTTGAAGGTACCCGGCTCGCTTTCGTCTCCGTTGCAACACAAAAAACGGGGCACGCCGGCCTTTATCGGCGGCATGAAGCTCCACTTAAGACCCGTAGGAAAGCCCGCACCGCCGCGGCCCCGCAGGCCGCTCTTCTTGACGATGCCAGCCACCTCCTGCGGCGAGTATTCCGCCAGGACCTTGCGCAGCGCCGCATAGTCTCCGTAGACCGACAGTTTGTGCAGGTCACGCACGGGCGGCAAAAGCACCCGCTGGTAAGAACGCCAGTCACCCGCCTTCGTGGCCATACCTATCGCGTATGCTTGGCTATGGGCAAGGTGGCATACCGTTCGCAGAATGCGACATCGGTGCGTCGGTTGCCCCCTAGCTCATCCTCATCCTGCGGGAGCGTGACGCTGGCAAATTCCGGCATCCTGCCAGCCTTGAGCGCGTCAATCAGGGCATCGGCGCGCGCGCGCGTCACGCAATGCACAAAAGGGCCGTTCGACACCTGCAGCATGGGTGCCGAGCCGCACGCCCCCAGGCATTCCACCTCCTGCAGCGTGAAACATCCGTCGGCTGTGGTCTCTCCCGCGTGGATACCAAGCTTTTCTTCCAGGTAATGTAAGAGGTCGTAGCCGCCGGTGAACTGGCACGAAAAGCAGGTGCAGACATCCAGCACGCAAACGCCTTTCTTCTGTTTGTAATACTGCGTATAAAAGGTGGCCACCCCGTAGACCTGCGCATAAGGGATGCCAAGCTCTTCGCCCACTAGGCGCAACACCTCGGGCGGAAGAAAGCCGAACTTCTCCTGAGCCAGCCACAGGGTCCACATCACCGCGCCATCCGGCGTCGGGTACTGGCTGACCCAGCGGGCGATCTTCGTCTTCTCCTCTTCTGTGAATGCCAGCTCCTGTTCACAAAAGTGCGGCGCCGGGTTGCGATCTGGCAACGTAACAACCGGATTCCTGATAAAGTCTGCCATGCCGCGCTCCGCTACTTGTCCGATTCGCCCATGACCGGGTCAATGGAGCCTATAAGTACCACGATGTCTGCCACCGGGTGCCCCTCCATCATGGATTCAAGGCCCTGAAGGTTCGTGAATGAGGGCGCATTGATCCGTGCACGCCAAGGGCTGCCGGTGCCGTCACTCTCCAGATAGAATCCCAGCTCTCCCTTCGGAGACTCTATGGCGTGGTACGCTGCTGCACCCTTCGGCGGTACCACACCCGTCTCGGTGTACATAAAGTCGTGGATCATGCCTTCCATCGAGTAATATACCTCGCTCTTCGACGGGTAGGCCGCCTTGGCATCGCCGGACCGGATCGGCCCCGGCGGCAGGCGTTCTAGGCACTGATCGATAATCTTGAGGCTCTCCAACATCTCTTCCATGCGAACATGATAGCGGGCAAGACAGTCACCCTCGTCGCGCAGTGGAATGATGAAGTCCACCTCGTCATACTTGAGGTACGGCTCGAAGGAACGAATGTCATAGGGCACACCGCTCCCCCGCACGTTGGGACCGGTAAGCCCTAAGTCCAGCGCTTCCTCCCTGGAAACGACCCCCACGTTGCGGTTCCGCTCAATCCATATCCGATTGCGGTTCAGGAGCTTGCGCCACCCCTGGATGATTCCTTTGTAGCGGTCGCTGAAGTCACCGATGAGCTCCAGGGCCCGCGGGCTCAGGTCAGTAGCTAGCCCGCCGATGCGGCTGTGGGACACCGTGAACCGGGCACCACTGACCTCATCGAAAATGTTGTACAGATCCTCGCGCCCCTGAAACGTCCACAGAAATACCGATACGGCGCCAGCATCCATCAGCCCCACCCCGAGCCAAAGCATATGGCTTGAGATGCGTGCCAGCTCACACATTATCATGCGGATCCACTGCGCCCTTTCGGGGACCTCGATGGCGGCCAGCTTTTCTACCGCCAGGCACCAGGCCACGTTGTTGGCATAGGGTGCTAGGTAGTCCATGCGGTCTGTGTAGGGCATGAACTCCTGGTAGGTCTTGCTCTCGGCGAGCTTCTCAATGCCGCGATGCAGGTAGCCTATATCCAGCACCGCTTTGTCGATCCGCTCTCCGTCAAGCTTCACCAAGCACCGCAACACACCATGCGTGGCCGGATGCTGCGGACCGATGTTAAGCGTCATCTGGTGCTCCAGCGCATCGGGCGGCTCCTGGCTGCCTGCGGGAATGCCGCGACGCTGCTCAAGCCAGGCATCCTTACTTTCGAGCCTCTTTGCGGCCGCAAGGTTATGGCGCGGCCAGAAAGAGAAGACATCCCTGCCTGAGATGTAGTCCGACAGCGTGGGCATGCTACTGGGTCGACTGGGGTTCCTGGTAGCTCTTGACCGGCTTGCTGCCACGCGCCGCGGCAAAGGGGTCCATAGTTAGGGGACCGCCAGGAGTCTGCGATGGCAACGGCAAAGAGCCCGGGATGCCCAGCAGCGGAAACTCTTTGCGCTGCGGATGATAGGCAAAGTCCTCCGGCATATACATCCGGCGCAGGTCTTGGTGACCTTCAAACGTGATACCCAACATGTCGAAGCACTCTCGCTCATTCCAGTCTGCCGCCTTAAAGACGCCTGTTACAGACGGCACCTGCGGCGACTCTTCTTCCACTCGCACCTTCAACCTGATGCGCTTCTGGCCCTCCACATTGACCAGGTTGTAGTACACCTCGAAGCGCCCTTCTTCGGTGAAGCGGTCCACGCCTCCCAGATCCACCAGGTAGTTAAAACCAAGCGACTCTTTAAGGTGGCGGCATACGTCCGCGATGCGTGCCGGCTCCACCCACACGGTATGTTCGCCAGCATAGACGACTACATCACCGATGGCATTGCCGAAAACCTCCCGTAGTGCCAGCACGGTGTCTGCGACCTCCGTGGACGCCTTGGCATGCGGGTTGTCTTCGCCTCCGCGCGGGGTGTCGGCTGGCGTAAAGTGGAACTTCAGGGCCATCTCGATAAGGTCCGGCCTACCGGGCGACTTCGGCTGCAACGCCCTGCCCTGGAGCGGCCACACCCTCTGCCGTCATCATCATGGGTCTGGACTCTGGAGGCGCCAAACGCTGTGCGCCAGACTGATAGTCTTTCAGCACTGAATACTCATTGCGAATGTTCTCCTGGATATCCATCAGCGCGTGAATGACCGTATCAGGCCTTGGTGGGCAGCCCGGGATATATACATCGACTGGCAAAAAGTTGTCAATACCCTGGACCACTCCGTAACACCGGTGCATGCCGCCTGATGAGGCGCAGGCGCCCATCGCAATGCACCACTTGGGGTCGGCCATCTGATCCCATACGCGGCGGATGGCGTGCGCCATCTTGTAGCTGCACCAGCCAGCCACGATCATCAGGTCCGCCTGGCGCGGCGAAAACCGCATCGCTTCGCTGCCGAACCGTGCTACGTCGTACTTGGGACCAGCGAAAGCCATCATTTCTATGGCGCAACAGGCCAAACCCATCGGCATGGGCATCAAGGAGTTGGACCGCGCCCAGTTTACCACCGCATCTACGGTGGTTGTCAGGTAACCGGTGTTGGAATCCATGCTCGTGGGTAGGGGTGGGCAGCTTATATAAGACAGGCGCGTAGCTGTTTCCTAATCCGGCCTTGTGGGGGCAAGGCTCGGTGCGCCGTGCCATCCCCTCGGTGTCCGACAGATGCAATGAGGTCGCCGCCGCGTGCGCAGTGCTCGTATTGAATCCTTAGTAGCATATCACACCGGAAGCGAAGCCCAGCCAACCGGACATGGCTGCGCACCTTGGACCCGGGATCACCCGATGGGGACATCCAAAGTCTCCACACTCGCAGAGTGCAACGCTGTTACCCTCCATTACAGCCCCGCTATTTGCCATAATCCATGTGGCTCACGACGCTGTTACATTTCTGAGGCCTGCATGACACGGACCTCGTACATGCTGCCGACGGGCGCCGATGATACCCGCTTGTTAGTCAAATTCCAGACCGCCCTTCTTGATGTCGTACAGCAACCCCACCGCGAGTACCAAGATGAAGATGGTTACCACCACGAGCACGCCGACTCCAGACCCAGCAGCCAGGAATTCCTGGAAACTCACAGCCCACGGATACAAGAACACAACCTCCACATCGAAAATGATGAAGATCATGGCGACGAGGTAGAACTTGACCGAGTACCGCTGGCGCGCGGTACCTATAGGGTCCATGCCGCTTTCGTATGTGCTTACCTTGACGGGGTTGGCGCGCCTAGGACCCAGCCACCGCGCAGCCAACAGCAAGGTCAGCGCCAAACCGGTGGCAAGCACCAGCATCAACAGAAGCGGAACAAAGTCGGCAGGCATAGTAAGGTCACGCGTTGGGACAGACCCTCGGCAGCGTCAGCATTCTCTCTCGCTACAGCACCGTGGTATAGAGGATGCGCACCGTGGCCACGCGCCCGATCTTGGGCGCACCGATAAACTCGCGGCGAACGTTGTTGGTCATGTTGGAAACATTCAGGTCCGCCCTGAGGCCACGCCGCAGCTGGTAACCCACACCCAGATCCATCAGCAGGTACGGGTCCACAGACCCAATATACTGACCGCTGATCATCCTGAAACCGCTGACGTAGCGGCCCGAAGCCGTCAGCAAAAGGCCGCTGCCATGCCGCCAAGTGCCCCCCACCTTGAACTTGAATGCCGGCGCATTGAGCGCCAGCACCGCTGTTTCAAGCTTCTCCCCCGTCTCGGTATGATCAAAAAAGTCGTCGCTGACCCATGACATGTTGGCAAACACGTCTGCCGACTCCGACAGGAGCACTTGCGCTGCTAAGTCCGCACCGAAATAGGTGATATGGCCGAAGTTCGGATAAGTGATCAAAAGCTCTGGGACAAGGCCGGCGCCAGCATGATTCTCCCTAGGTTGCACCACGCCTACGGGTGTGGATGCATCTGGCAAGTCTCCCTCCGCCAACCCCATCAGCAGGTTGGCAGCCTCCTCAGGCGACAGGTCAACACCCACAAGAAGCTCAATGAGCTCCATCGCATGCAACAGGTCCGCATTACCGGCGATGCCTGCCGCCAAGTCGCGCGCTAAGTCGTGCGTTAGGCCAGGCACTAACACAAAAGGCGTCTTCATCTGGAGCGCTCCAGCGAAGTTTTTCTGCTCAGTGTAGTAAACGTCTGCGGATATCAGGATGTGATCGTTGATGATGCTCCTGTAGCCCAGTTCTATGGTGCGGGAGATTTTTGGCTTGATGCCAGGCAAGGGTTCCAGCTCATTGGGCGCCGGATCGATGGCCTGCGTGCCCAGGTTGAGCAGCCCCAGCGCCCCGCTGCTGAAGCCGTCCACGACAGTCTGGTCGGGGTGCAGGAGCCCCTTTATGTGATCGACCTGGCTGGTGAGCAATGGTAAAAGTCCCGCATCCAGCCCGAGCGCGTCCAGAAGCATCTGCGCTAGCTCCTCGTTGGGAATAGCGACCAGACCCTCATACATCAAGTTGTAGACCACTCCAGTGGAGAGTCCCACCGGCATGTCGGTCCCTTCTAGACCAGGAAGAAGGCAGGAAGCTACCAGATCCGTAGGAGCGCCAAGCTGCGTGTAGGCGGCATTGCGATACCATGTGTACCCCCCTGTGCCACCACGGGCGCGTACTAGCATCTCGTTGCCTCCGCCTATCGGTATCCGGCTTGCCACATGATCTAGAAACAGCGAAATCACCGCCGGATGCACCACCGCGCTGTTGAGAGTGAGGCGCATACTGCTCACCGGCGACGCCTTGTATACCAGCGCCGCACGCGGCGAAAGCCACACCCGCTGAAACACCGTATGAAAGTCTGCGCGCAGCGCCGCCACTAGATCCAGACGCTCACTGAGGCGCGTCTTGGACTGCGCATAGACCCCCAGCTCCTGGATGTAGTCGTTGCCTTCGTTGCGTCCGTGAACGGTGCCTCCCGAGTTGGGAGACAGAAGCTCCAGATCTATGCCAGCGATAAGCTCCTGGCGATCCCCGCCGAAGCTCATGTCGTACTGCGCCTGGATGCTGGTCTGGGTGGAACGCTCCACCACGGCATCGCCGCTATAGACATACGTGTCGTTAGAGTCGCTGCTGTTCAGGTACGCCTGTGCAAAGAACGGGCCGCTGTTGAAACGTACCTGCCCGAACGAAGACACGTAGTTGACGCCCTGAAGCGTGCCGACGCCACTGAGCACCGTCGTGCTAACCTGGCCTGTTCCACCGCTGAAGATGAGCGAGGTGGACTTGCCAAAACGATATTCCGCCGAAAGAGTAAGGCCCGCCTTCCTGAACCTGTTGTCTCGGGGACCATCGATATAGAGCTGCTGCGCATCCAGCTCATCAGGGCATTCGGAGAAGCGCTGGGCCCGCAGAAGTTCCTCTTCGCACGCCTCCAAAGTAAAGTCATTGGCGCGCCCCAAGGTCCCGGTCACCTTGAGTCCCAGGCGCCCCGCCACCACACCTGCGAGGCGACCCTGCACGTTCATTAGCGATTGCTCGCCGCCAGCCACGGCCAGCGTCAGGCCCGGATATGTGAAGGGATCCTTTGAGATGTAGTGAATCACGCCGGCGTCCACGCCTGGACCGTAGAGCGCTGAGCCAGGGCCCCGCACCACTTCGACCCGCTCGACATCGATCGGCAGGACGGGCATGATGCTGTGCACGTTAACGCCAATGACTGCGGCGCTGGCCTGCCGGTAGTCCGTGAGCACATGGGGTGAGCCGCTGAAAGCGCTGTTGAAGCCACGCAGCGCAACCTCATGGCGATCCACGCCAGTCTGCACCATATCCAGCGCCGTCACGTTGCGCAGCGCCCTAACGGCAGTCTGCGGCGCTTCGAGCTCAATGTCGCGTCCGCTGAGGATACTGATGGATGCCGGGGCATAGAGGGCTTTCTCCCGCCGGCGTCCAGCGGTCACCTGCAACGGATCTAGCTCCACGCCCGGCTTAAGCGCCACATCAAGCACCACCGGATCCACCAGACTCACCGTCACAGACAGCTCCGTGTTCTGGTAGCCGGTAAAAGTGAAAATCAGCACATACGTGCCGACGGGCAACCGCGTGATGGCATACCGTCCATCGGCGTCGGCAGCATCGCCCACTGCGGTGCCTTCGACGAGCACGTTGGCGCCTGGCAGGGATTCGCCCGTATCCGCGTCGGTCACCGTGCCGGTAACGGTGCCGGTCTGTGCCCACAGCGTTGAAGTCGACAGCCAAGTCAACGCTGCCACCATAAGTGCGGCCCGGCTACACAAGCGATAAGCAATCATCCCTGGGCGACTGTAGGTGTTATGCTCGACGCTGGGCACTGACTTCTACGAGGTGAGGAAGCTACCCCTGCACGCATCATGCCTGCAACCGGTCAGATCGACCCCAACCCAACGCGCTGGTATGGCCAGCTGGGTGGATCCTCCAGCTAACCTCTCCTATTCGGCACTTTAACAACAACTGTGCCCGAAGGCACATCCAGAGAGCACAGCGGATGCCCGCGTCCCAGACAGGTGGCGTTTACCAGCTCATATCGTACAGTAGGCGCAGCGCACCCACCCGGCCAACCTTCGGCGCACCGATAAACTCGCGGTGCAGGTTATTCGTCACGTTCGCCACGTTCAGGTCGGCGCGCAGCGCGCGACCCAGACGATACCCAATACCCAGGTCCACAAGGAAGTACGACTCCACATCCCCGATATACTGGCCGCTGATCATCCGGAACCCGTCGATGTACCGACCCGACACGGTCAAAGAAAGGCCGTTATTGAAGCGCATCGTGCCACCCAGCTTGAATTTCATTGCGGGCGCATTCAGCGCAAGCACCGCAGACTCATTCTCTTCGCCGGTCTCGGTGTGGTCAAAAAAGTCGTCACTGACCCACGACATGTTTCCAAATAGCGATAGCGCATCGGAAGCGAGTACCTGGAGCGCCAAATCCGCTCCGTAGTAGTTGATCTGCCCGAAGTTGGGATACGTGACAAGCAACTCTGGAAGGTTTCCTTCGCCGGCATGGTTCTCGTTAGGCTGCACCACGCCGACCGGCGTGGATGCGCTCGGCAGAGCGCTTCCAGCAATGCCGACCAAGATGGATGCGGCCGCCTCTGGCGTCAGGTCCAGGCCTGATAACGTAGCGAGGATGTCCAGAAGCGCCAGCAGGTCCGCATTGTTTTCAATGCCCGCGGCTAGGTCGCGCGTCAGATCCTGCGACAGGGTCGGTACCAGCACAAAGGGAGTCTTCATCTGGAGCGCCCCGGTGAAGTTCTTCTTATAGGCAAAGTAGACATCCGCCGACAGCAGCACCCTATCGTTCAGGATGCCTTTGTAGCCGACTTCTATGGAGCGGGCTGTCTGGGGCTTCAGAGCGGGCTGCGGCGTCAAATCGTTGGCAATCGGATCTATCGACTGCGAACTCAGGTTGAGCAATCCCAGCTGCCCGGCGCTGAACCCCGCTACCTGCGTCTCGTCGGGATGCAGCAGCGTCTTGATGGTTTCCATCTGGGAAGCGAGGACAGCGTGAAGCGCCGGATCCAACCCAAGCGCATCGATAAGCATATCTGCAAGGTCATCGTTGGGGATGGCCGCCATGCCCTGGTACATCAGTCCGTAGACTAGGCCAGTGGGCAGCCCCACGGGAGCGTCCATCCCTACCATGCCGGGTATCATGCTGGAGGCTACCAGGTCCGTCGGAGCCCCGATGGCCAAATAGTCCGCATTGCGGTTCCATGTGAAGCCATTAGCCGCACCGCGCCCGCGCACGTTTAGCGCAGCATTGGCACTAATGGGCAGCTTTGCCGCCACCAGATCCAAAAAGAGCGCCGTGGCGGACGGGTTGACAACCGTTCTGTTGTAGGTCAGTCGCACACTGCTCGTGGTGGACGGTTTGAAGACTAGCGCCGCACGCGGAGACAGCCACACCTTCCCGAAAATGCTCTGGTAGTCACCTCGAAGGGCCGCGACAAGGTCGAACTTGCTGGTGAGCTGGGTCTTGTACTGCACATAAGCACCATACTCCTGGAGGTTATCGCTTTCCTCGTTGCGACCGTAGACGGTACCTCTGGAGTTGGGCGACAGGAATTCCAGGTCGACGCCCATGATGAGGCTTTGCCGCAAGCCTAGCTGCAGGTCGTACTGCGCCTGGACGTTGGCTTGCGTGGAGTGCTCCACCACCGGGTCCCCATTATAGACGTAGGTGTCGCCGGAATCATTCACGTTCAGGTAGGCTTGCGCAAAGAATGGCCCGCTGTTGAAGCGCGCCTGACCGTACGAGGAGCTGTATCCCACGGACTGAACCGTGCCGATACCACTGAGTATCGCGCCGTGCAACGTGCCGATACCGCCTCCGATCACCAACGAGGTGTAATCATTGAACCGGTAATCTGCCGACCCGGCAAGGCTCAGCTTCTTAAACAACTCCTCGCGGGGACCGTCGATGTAGAGCTGCTGCGCATCCAGTGGGTCCGGGCAGTCAGAAAACCGCTGTTCCTCCAAAAGGGCCGCATCGCAGCTTTGCAGCGAGAATTCGTTCGCACGTGCATACGTGCCCGACATTTTCAGGCCCAGCTTCTGGCCCACGACGCCTGCGACGCGCCCCTGGAAGTTCAGCATGGACTGCTCACCTCCTCCGACCGACACCGTCATGCCTGGATACGAAAAAGCATCCTTGGAGATGTAATGGATAACCCCAGAGGAAACCCCCGGTCCATAAAGCGCGGCACCAGGCCCGCGTACGACTTCCACCCGTTCGATATCAATCGGAAGGCTCGGCATAATGCTATGCACGTTGATGTTGAGCACCGGCGCTCCGGCCTGCCGATAGTCCGTGAGCACGTGCGTTGCACCGCTGAACACATTGCCAAAGCCGCGCAGCACGACTTCATGCCGATCTATACCGGTTTGGACAATATCCAGCCCGGTGACATTGCGGAGCGCCTTGACGGCGGTCTGAGGCGCTTCCAGCTCTATGTCGCGAGCCGTGACTACCGTGATGGATGCCGGTGCCTCCAGCACCTTTTCCTGCTGGCGGCCCGCGGTGACCTGCAACGGGTCCAGCTCCACACCGGCATTGAGCGCCACATCGGTCTGGGTGGTCTCATCGGCCTGCACCGTAACACCTACCTCGGCGTTCTGATATCCGGTGTAGGTCACCAGGAGCGTGTAGTCGCCCGGTGTTAGCCCCGCGATATGGTACATACCGTCTGTATCTGTGGCGACGCCGATACCGGTGCCCTCTACAATGGCGTTAGCTCCAGGGAGCATCTCACCTGTCTCAGCATCCGACACCGTTCCCGATATGGCACCAGTCTGCGCCCACAGTGGTGACGCAAAAAGCAACAGGGCTGAAAATAGAAGTCCAATGCGCATAAGGCTCCCCCAAAGGGTTAGTAATCGAAAACTTCCAAGGGCTAAATATACGGTGAAGGCTTGCGACTTGCAGCCAGCAATGCCCTCTGGGGCCATTGCGAAAGCCGGTCAGGGTTCTACACGCCACTGGACCGTTAGCGCCAGACACTATTGGTTCCCTGATGCTGCCCCGCATTACGAGGGCCCAGGTGCCGCTTTCTACCAGTCGGCCTGGTAAAGGAGCCGCACCGTACCTACGCGACCGATCTTGGGCGCCCCGATAAATTCGCGGTGCTGGTTGTCGGTCACGTTGGAAATGTTCAGGTCGGTGCGAAGACCGCGGCTTATGGAATAGCCGATTCCCAGGTCTACCAGGAAATAGCGCTCCACATCTCCGATATACTGGCCGCTGACCATCCTGAACCCATCCACATATCGGCCAGACGCAGCCAATGAAAGGCCGCTTGTGAGCCGATAGGTGCCACCAAGCTTCATCTTGAGCGCCGGCGCGTTAAGGGCCAGCACGGCATTCTGCTCCTCTTCGCCCGTCTCGCTGGCATCAAAAAAGTCATCACTGACCAGTGACAGGTTGCCGAACAGCGAAAGCTCCTCGGAAGCCAACACATGGATAGCCAGATCTGCTCCGTAGTAGCTGATATGTCCGAAGTTCGGATACGCTAGGAGGAGCTCAGGCAGGTTGCCTATTCCGGCGTGATTCTCGTTGGGCTGCACGACACCAATCGGCGTGTTGCCGTCTGGCAGGTCACTTCCGGCCAGCTCCACCAGCATGGCCGCCGCCGCTTCGGGCGTCAGATCCAGCCCCGAGATCGTTCCAAGGATCTCAAAGAGCGTGAGGAGCCCGTCATTGGCCGCGATGCCAGCGGCCAGGTCTCGCTCCAGGTCCGCCCCCAAAGAGGGAACCAGCACAAATGGCGTCTTCATCTGGAGCGAACCCACGAAGTTTTTCTTCTCCGTGTAGTAGGCATCCACAGCCACCAGGACTTTGTCGTTAATGATCCCTTTATATCCCGCCTCCAGAGTCATAGATCGCTGGGGCCTGATGCGCGGCAGGGGCGCCAGATCCGTCTCGATAGGATCCAACGTATGCGACGTCAGATTTAGCAGCCCGAGCTGCCCAGCGCTGAACCCGTCAACCCTTGTCTCATCAGGATGCAGCAACCCCTTGATGGCATCCATCTGCGCGGTGAGGACCGCCGTCAGGGCCGGATCCAGGCCAAGCGCATCGATTAGCAACTGGGCCAGCTCCTCATTGTCCATCGCCGCCAGCCCTTCGTACATAAACCCGTACACAAGGCCGGTAGACAGTCCCACGGGCATGTCAGCACCTTCCATCCCGGGCAGCAGGCTGGAAGCGACCAGGTCGGTTGTAGCACCCAGCTGCATGTAAGCGGGGTTGCGGGCCCACGTGTATCCATGCACACCGCCACGCCCGCGCACCGACATGAACATGTCACCGCCGAGCGGCAGCTTCGCGGCCACCAGGTCGAGAAAAAGCGAGGTGGCCGAAGGATTGACCACCGTCCTGTTATAGGTCAAGCGCCAGCTATTCGCCACCGTCGGCTTAAATACGAGGCCAGCACGGGGAGAAAGCTGCACCTTTTCGAACAGACTATGATAGTCGCCGCGTAGCGCGACCACCAAGTCGAGCTTAGCACCCAATCGCGTCTTCGACTGTGCATACGCCCCCAGCTCCTGCACAGCGTCATTGGCTTCATGGCGACCATATACCGTCCCACCGGAGTTGGGGTTGAGAAATTCGAAATCTATCCCCGTAATCAGCTCCTGGCGGTCACCACCGAAAGTCAGCTGATATTGCGCCTGCACGTTCGCCTGTGTCGATAGCTCTACGACGGGATCTCCGTTGTACACGTAGGAGCGGCCCGAGTCGTTTTTGTTCATGTAGGCCTGTGCAAACAGCGGGCCCCGATTAAGGCGCACTTGCGCGAAGGTTGACCGGTAGGCCACCGCCTGGATGGTGCCGATACCGCTGAGCACGGTCGACTGTACGCTGCCGTAGCCGGCGTCCAGCGCCAACGAGGTGCGCTCATCGAAACGGTATTCGGCCGACCCGAGCAGACCCACCTTTTCGAACCTGTTATCACGCGGCCCATCAATAAAGAGCTGCTGGGCATCCTGCGCATCTGGACATTCCGAAAAGCGCTGTGCGCGGATGAGATCATCAGAGCACGTCTCCAGCTCAAAGTCGTTGGCCGACCCGTAGATGCTGGAAAACTTGAGCCCGAGCTTTTTGCCTATCACCCCCGCTACGCGACTCTGAAAGTTGAGCAAGGAATGCTGGCCACCACCGGCCACCACCGTCAACCCTGGATGCGAGAACGCATCCTTGGTGACATAGTGGATTACCCCAGAATCCACACCCGGCCCGTAGAGCGCCGCGCCTGGACCGCGCACAACTTCTACGCGCTCCACATCTAGCGGTAGGCCCGGCATGATGCTATGCATGTTGACGCCGATCACCGCCGCACTGGATTGCCGGTAATCCGTCAGAACATGCGCGGCACCGCTGAATGCGTTGTTGAATCCGCGCAGCACGACTTCGTGGCGATCAATGCCCGTCTGAACGATATCCAGCCCGGCAACGTTCTTCAGGGCACGTACGGTGGACTGGGGGGCTTCGAGCTCGATCTGGTCTGCACCGACCACGCTGACCGACGCCGGTGCCTCCAGCACCTTTTCCTGCTGCCGACCAGCGGTCACCTGCACCGGGTCCAGCTCCACTCCCGGCTGCAAGGCTACGTCCGCCTCTAAGGTCAGGCCCACGGTGACGGTGACGAACAGCTCCGCATTGCGGTATCCAGAAAACGTGAACAGGAGCTCCATCCTGCCTGGCGTTAAGCCGCTAAGCGTATAACGGCCGTCAACATCGGTAGCCGTGCCTGTCACGGTGCCCACAACGATCACGTTTGCGCCAGGAAGGGGCATGCCGGATTCCGCATCCGTCACTGTTCCTGAAATGATGCCCGTCTGCGCCTTTACCGGTACCGCAGCTAACACAGTCAAGAGAAGACTCAATACGAAACGCATAGTCATCGTCGCGGTGTCTGGCCTGCCGTGTAATACGAAAATATATGACTATTCACAAACAATTCAAGTCAGAGCAGTCCCAGCCTGGCAAAGATGGTATCGACATGCCGCAGATGCGCGGCATCATCGAAGGCCGCCTCGATGATCTCCCGTGGCAGGCGCCGCTGGATTTCAGGATCCTGTAGCATGAGGGTCTTAAATGACTGTCCCTTGTTCCAGGCCCGCATTGCTAGTGGCTGCACTAGGTCGTAGGCTGCCTCCCGGCTTAGTCCGCTGTCAATCAGCTGGTTGAGCACTTGTTGACTATGGTAGAGTCCGAACGTTTGCGCCAAGTTGCGGCGCATACGGTAGGGATACACGACTAGGTTGCGCACGATGCGGCTCATCCGATGCAGCGCATAATGCACGATGGTGGTGGCATCGGGCAGGATGACCCGCTCCGCGCTGGAATGGGAGATGTCCCGTTCGTGCCAAAGCGCCACGTTTTCGTAGGCGGTGACCATATATCCACGCAAAAGGCGTGCGCATCCCGTGATATTCTCTGAGCCGATCGGGTTACGTTTGTGCGGCATAGCCGACGAGCCCTTCTGCCCGGGCCTAAACGCCTCTTCGGCTTCGCGCACCTCGGTGCGCTGCAGGTGGCGTATTTCCGTGGCGATCTTCTCCAGCGTTGCTCCTGTCAGGGCCAGTGCTGCCACGAAGTGTGCATGCCGGTCTCGCTGCACGACTTGGGTGGCGACCGGTTCGCGCGTGAGGCCCAGCGCGTCGCAGACGTGCTGTTCAACTTCGGGCGGTGTGTGCGCGTACGTTCCTACCGCTCCAGACAATTTGCCGACTGCTACGGCGTCGATCGCCCGTGTCAGCCGTGCCCTATTGCGCCGCATCTCTTCTAGGAATAGCGCCATCTTGAGCCCGAGCGTGGTGGGTTCCGCATGCACGCCATGCGTGCGCCCCATGACGATGGTGTCCTTGTGTTCGAGCGCCCGTTCCTTTAGTGCCGACAGCAAACGGTCGGCCGCTTCGAGGACCAGTGCGCCGGCTTTCTTCAGCCTAAGCCCCCAGGCGGTATCGACCACATCGGAGGAGGTAAGTCCGTAGTGGATCCACTTCCTTTCTGGGCCAAGCGATTCACTGACTGCGCGCGTGAATGCCACCACGTCGTGGCGCGTCGTCTTCTCTATCTCATGGATCCGCGACAGGCTGAACGAAGCGTTCTTACGAAGTCTGGCCACATCGTCGTAAGGGACCTCCCCGAGTTTGGCCCATGCCGTGCAGGCTTCCAGCTCCACTGTGAGCCAGGCTTCGAATTGGGCCTGTTCACTCCAGAGGGCTTTCATGGCTGGCAGCGAGTATCGGTCTATCACGTGGCCGTCATTCTATGGTTGCCATCACCTTGCGCCTCCCAGGGTTAACGCTTCGCGTCCTAAATCAGGCCTTTACGGTCTCTTAGCAGTTTGTACAGCTGTTTGCGCGCTCGGAAGATGTGTGCTTTGACGGTTCCGAGGGGCAGATCCAGCTCTTCCGCGATTTCCTGGTAGGACCGTTCGTTCTGGTGGCGCAGCACGATTACGCGCCGGTATTTCGGGGACAGCTTATCTATTGCTTGTTGGATCAAGAGCCGCCTCTGATCTTCAATGATATGCCGGTCTGGCCGGTATTCTTCGCAGGGCAGTTCTCTTGTCGCTGGATTTTCGCCAGGTTCGGCCTGCCTTTGGAGTGACACAGTTGCCAGCCTCCGTTTGCGCAAAAAGTCTATCGCATGGTTGGAGGCGATTCTATACAGCCATGTCGAGAAAGCGTAGGTGGCCGAATACGAGTCCAGGTTTTTAAACGCTTTGATGAAGGCTTCCTGCACTAGGTCGTCCGCTTCCCGCGGATTGTTGACGGTCCGCATGATGTGCTGGCGGAGCCCGCGCCGGTACTTGGTGACCAGGGCGGTGTAGGCTTTCTGACTTCCTTCGAGCGCTGCGGCCACCCAGACTCGATCCTGGTCACTGGAAGTGGAGCGGATTGGCGCTACGGCGTCGGCCATACAGCAGGCGGGAAGGCGAAGCGTAGGTTCTACGATTCGGGCAGGGCACGACTGCGGCGTCTGCGCTGCGCAGGGAGCGCCTCTGGCACCGCTCGGATCGGCGCCGAAGCTTTGTACGTGTTAAGGACCACGCTGGTGCGTGTGGCTACGACGCCAGGCCAGGCCTGTATCCGCCCAAGAAGCACTTCTAGAGACTGCGTGTCGCGCGACACCACCTTTAGAAGGTGCGACCCTATGCCGGTGATGGCATGAGCCTCAAGAATCTCATCACACTCGCCAAAGCGTCTGGTGATGGATTCATGCCGCCCGGCCGTTTCCACCGACACGGTGATGAAGGCGGTCACGTGGTAGTTCATCAGTTTGGGGCTCACCGCAGCGTGATACCCGGTAATGACGCCGCGCTGCTCCAATTTTCGCATGCGCATGGCGGTGGCTGGCACCGAAAGGCCAACTCGTTCTGCTATTGCATTGCATTTCATACGCCCATCCGCCTGCAACAGGTGAAGGATGGTCGCGTCTATCTGGTCCACGCGATCTCCCGCCTTCTAGCTTACGACTCTGCCTTGTACTACAACCACTTTTTCCCGACGCAGGATCCCAGCGCGCGTTTTTCGCGCCTGGGAATCATCCGTGCGACCCCGGCCTGCATCAGCAGACCCTTGAATCCCGCCTCCTGCAGGGTTTGGACTCAACTTCGTCACTGGTAGTGAAGTGAAAAGTCGGACTTCTCTTGTTCCCGTTTGGGGAGCGTGTTTTTGGTTGCTATGGGACCTTGCTGTTTACCGAGGTGGTCGGTGGTGGGTTTGGGTGGTGGTCGCCCCTGTCTTGCGTGTCCTTCGTCGTATTGAGACTCCTTCATCGGGCCTCATCTGTCCGAATCGGACACAGCTCACGCTACTCCTTCTGGGGTGGGTACGGGCGTGTGGCATGAGGAGCGTCACAGGATTCATGCGTCAGGAGGATTTTCCAGACCGCTCGGCTCACTGGAGTATTCCTCCTTGGTTCTTGTCGCGGTGGGATGCCGAGTAGCCTAGAGGATGCTCACCCCCCGGGCTCTCGCAAGTCCGTGCGTGAGGCTCTTGCTTCACACGGCGACTTGCTGCCACATCGGTGGACCAAACTTGAAAGCACCCTCACAGACACAGCTCCCACCCGTGCGTGCCAGCGCATAAGCGCTACGGCGTCGCTCCTGAGCACAAGAGCACCGCCACTGAAGCGCCCTGCGTGCAGCCCCCGCTAACTCCGCTGGAGTACCCAGGTCACTTAGGCAGCTGCCAAAACACAGTCACGCCATCAAGGAAAGCTTCCAACCGGCTGCGCCCAGCATCCCCACGACCCTGCAGTACCCAGCCTGGAGCCAAAGAATGGCGCACACCCCCCTCCGCGCGGCACTAATTGGCTGAAATACACGGACTACTGGACGGATACAATTATGGGTTATACCACACTTGCCCGTATTCCACCGATGAAAAAAGTCAACATGCAGGCCGCTGCCCAATATGGATGCCTACCGCTTTATCAGACTTTTCCAAGTTCATAGGATCAGTGTTGCTGCAGAGGCTTCGCCACATCCACCACCACGACGCTTATGCGGTGCTTGTGGTCGGCGCTTATGGTCTGCACAAGCAGCTTTTCCAGTTCGGACGCGCTATTAACCGCTCTTCCGTTACGTTTCGGACAACGGCAGGGTGGCGCGTCAGCATACCAGAGCACAAGGTAAATCCCGTATCCGTCTGAATCCGGCGCAGCGCAGTACTTTTGAATTAGTTGCGATTCCAGTGCGCTCCAGATCTCAGCATGGCAACTCCGCTTGATTTCCACCGGGATGCTAAAGCCTGGATAGGAGACTCGGATATCCGCACGCGCATCATTGGCATGTACAGCTTCGGTATGAACCGAAATGTCCTGCCGTTGCATCATGGTTGCCAATG
Organism: Rhodothermales bacterium; assembly: GCA_958296045.1. GTDB lineage: Bacteria > Bacteroidota > Rhodothermia > Rhodothermales > Bin80 > CATQHT01. Next base: position 191,140 of record CATQHT010000002.1, on the reverse strand, counting down.
TACTGGCTATGATGTCGCGGCCAGCATTTTCCGGCTTGGGCCGATCGGGCCTATTGTGCTGATCCACATTCCAGAATGACCTCCAGTCGGAGGTATTACCATGGCGTATTTGCTCTGCAAGCTCACGTAGAGTCTCCTCCGTCAACGCGGCCAAGTCGGCGGCACTGGTAGGTTGGGCATTCGCGAGAACCTGTGCCACCTCCTGCACAGACTTATACCGAAACGCTATCCGCTGGGATAGGGATTGCTGTCGTTTCTTTGCCGCTAGTATTTCGGAACGCCAAGCCAAAAGATCATCGTCACTTGCCAGTGCGCTTAGCGCTTCTTTTGCAGGACCGCTGGGCATGCTCTGCAGTGCATCGAGCGGTCCTCTTACACAATCTGCTGCGCTTTTTCCCTCTGGCGCGCGTCGGCTGGCGAAGGTTTTCGGTTCGTAGAATTTTCCGATCTGCCTGACTATAGCCGCAAGGGCCGCAATGCTGAGCCGCTCTGTGCCTGCGCTCTTAAACAGTCCGACGGCTTTGACCAGAAGGCTGACGCGGTACTGATCAGTGGCGACAAATTCCTCCAGACGCTGGACAAACGTGGCGGAATCGGCAAAAAGGCCAGCGGTAAGCCAGTAGACACGCTGAGAAGCTGTCATGCTCTTAGCGGCAAGCTTCTTCTCTGCTACTTCGACCACTTGCTCTGCTCTGCGGAGTCGCAGGGCTGCTTGCAGCAGGTGCATCAGACTGACGTCGTAGCTGCCCCGTACCGGCAGCTTACGCAGCAAGGGAAGTATGCATCTGCGGGCGACGGACTCATATGCAGGTGTGTATAGGATTTCCGCCAAGCCAGAGGGAGGAAATCTCGGCTCGCTTGCCCAAGTCGCTACGACAAACGGCACGAACACACTCGCAACTACATCTGAGTTGCTCTCACACAAGGCCTTGAACCACGAGGGGGTTGTGCCGGGGCCTTGCCGCAATTGTGGCCGAGCACACAAGTACACGGCAACGACACGGCGAAGCCGTTCTTCATCGGACCAGAAGGCATGATTCGGCTGGCTGCGGTGCAATTCATGCACTCCTGCCAGGAGAGGCAGCGTCTGAGGTGGCAACCTATTGTCTTGGAAGAGTTGCAGGATCTTGTTTGCGTCTGGAATATCCGCGGTCCGTGTAAAGCTGCAGAATTCGCGCTGCACATCTTTGATAAAGTCACCGCTACCACCAAGCAGATTCCGTAGCCGCATGGTTGGCGACAACCCTTGAGCCTCTCCGCCCAGCCCAAGATGGGTCTTTGCAAGTCGGAACAGTATTTCTGAATTGAGGCTCAGGGGCAAATGTTTATTGCATTCCAGTTGCGAATCAATCTTCTGGCCCACTGCAGTAAGATCGGATTCTGTCTGCTTTACAAATCGTTCCTCATCAGCGAGTGCGCTTTTGTAGAGGAGATCGGGGGGTGGATTCGGATCGCTCGCATGCGAGGCGCCGGGCATGTTACCGTGCGGATTCCGATAGGAGTCTATTCCCTTTTTGGGCGAGTCTTGCTCGTGCAGCGATTTCAGCGCACTGCGCAGCAATTCCAGCTGCCAGCCGTCATCCGACTGTGACTGGTCCTCCGCGTGCAGCGATTTCAGCGCACTGGGCAGCAGTTCCAGGGCGAGCCCGCCGTTGCTACGCCGAGCCAATTCTTTCCGCAAAGTCGAGCGATCCTGCAAAACAGTCCGAAGCTTCGTTTCTGACTGAAAGACTCCAAAATCATACGTTCGCGAATTCAGAGCGTGCGAAGCAGACCATAACCAGGCAGCGATCTGCTTGGAAGAAGCATGCGGTGCTATCCGTGGCAGGTGATTTCCTAATGTGATGAGCAGTACCTCGCGAATGGTCTTGGCCAAGCGTCTATCATGGCGCCGCAGTTGGCCAACCCGCGCGACCAGCGCATCGAGCAACTCTATAAGGTGTGCAGGTGTCTCGGTTGAGGACGCTAGAATATTGCTAGACCAGAATTGTATGTATGATATGTCTGGTACTACTAACGGTGTGTGCAGATACTGCACAATGTCCGTAGGTGTCAGCGTGTCTGGGTAGAGCCTTGGCAGCAGTCGGCCAAGAATGGCATCCTTGTCTTCCGATGGTGGTCGCTTTTGGGTTTCGGCTGCCAGCTCCACAAGTTCGCTGGCCGTAGGTGATTCGTCCATACCATTCCGACTCAGGGCTGCCTCCAAGGCACGAAGTCGGACAGGCAAGGGCCATGCGGTATCCCGCACGACTTGCAGCAGTGGACCCGTTGGTCGGGATGCTGCATCAGCTCTACTGAGCGCCTCAATTAGAAGCGATACTTTGATGGTTTGGCGCTCGCTGCGTTCCTTGCATTGAAAGGTACGAACGATATGCTTCGTCATGTTCGCAGTCGCTAGTCCGCCGAGATGGGGGCCCACTAGGATCCGGGCTAAAGGCGTTCGCCTCTCAATCACCTCGTCTACAACGCCATTTAAGAGTTGCAGCTTATCTGCGGGAGAAAAGCTCTTTGTCTCTGCGAGGGCCAATATGTCCGCCGGATTCCGCTGGATCAATGCCCCCCGGCAGGCTGTGCAACACTCCGAAAGCCAAGCGATGAAGCCAGCAAACTCTTGCATTACATGGCCCCCGCTATCCGTTACTAGGGCCAACACCCGCTGCAGCGGCAGACCATCGCGCAGGAGTCTGGCAACATGTCGCACCGCAAGGAACTCGCAGGTCTGCCGGAGCGCCGGCACCATGTGCCCTTCGGACTCAGCCATAAAGAGGCGCGAATCAAGTATCCGGCGAAGAATCGAGAGGTCTTCCGCAGGAAGGTCCTGCAGCCGCGGAAAACGAGGGGCAGCCTTGCCCACTACTTTGTAGCCTCTATTGCCACTAAGCAGGAGGCAGGCGCACAGGTATGCGGCTCTTTGCACGAGGCATATTGCCCCAGGTTCGTCCATACGGGCGACATCCAGCCAATCATTGCATTCCTCCAGCAACCGGACGCAAGTGTAGTCCCACAACTCTATACGAGAGTTAGGCTCTTCGCCGTGGGCGACCATCTCCGCTATTAGCTTCAGATTCAGCGGGTTAGCCGCAAGGCCAGCCAAGCCTTTTACCTGCATGGCGCGCAGTAGGGGATCGACATTCTTAATGTCATGGTTCTGCGCTAGCATCTCCCGAAAATCAGCCTCCGACAGCGGGTTAAGGAGCAGTACCCGAACCTTGCTGTCTTGACAGTCTTCCTCCAGGAATTGCCGATCTAAAGCGCCATACCAGAAGGTAGGCCTGCACGCGATTCTGACCTGTGGCTGCCCAAGTTCGCGCAGCTTGGCACAGACTTCTTTTAGGACTCCGAACTTGTCTTTCGAGCACAACCTAATCTCATCCAGCTCGTCGATATACAGCGTCCTGGCTGCCTTCTCTTCAGACGACACTTCAGGTCTCAAGAATTTGCGTGCCGTAACGTAATGCCCACCCGCAAGGCGGGCTTCCTCTCTAAACACTGTTGTTTTGCCCATCCCGGGATCCCCGAGCAGCACGTACGCCTCCGAATTCCTGAATTCCGCAATCGGTTGGGAGCCGCTCCGGTACGGAACTGGCGATGCCTCCGTGATTTCTACGCATGTTCGTGCTACGATGTGGGTCATATTGCTTGAAAGAGATTTCGGGCCGGGGTTGATAGAAACGTCTTCAGAGGCATTCCGCCAGTGCCGACTATCAGGGGGCGAACCTTTGGAAACTTGTCGACGAAAGCATCTAGGCCACTGACCGAGCGGCGCCGCGACCCACTCTTCACCTCTACAGCGATCCGGCGCCGCCCTCGGCGCACGACGAAATCCACCTCCGAAGTTTTTTCTCGCCAGTAGTATACTTCCATCTCAGACGAGGCTGTATTGCACAGATGAGCGCCGACGGCGCTTTCGACGAGGCGCCCCCAGTGGCTCCGGTCCGCCTTGGCTTCGGCAAAAGTGTACTCGGAGAGCGCGGACATGAGTGCCGTATTCAATACGACAAACTTCGGGCTGCTGCGCCGCTGTGCTATGGCCTGGCCTCCCGTATGCTTTTGCAGCCCCCTGAGCAGCCCCACCTGCGCCAACAGGTCCAAATAGTGCGCCAGCGTGGTCGTGTTGCCAGCATCCTGCAGTTGTCCGACCATCTTGGTGTACGATAAGATTTGACCGGAGTACTCGCATCCGAAAGCGAACAGCTGCCTCAGCAGGGCAGGCTTTTTCACGCGGTCCAGCGCGAGTACATCTCGTTCCAGCACGGGCATCACTAGTCCGTCTAAGATGTAATCCCGCCACCGGTCCTCGTTGCGGATGAACGGTGCTCCTCCCGGATATCCGCCGAAGTAGACATATTCGTCTAACGAAAACCCGAACGCTGCTGCCATCTCGGGAAACGACCAGTGCGGGAGCCGTATGGTTTCAAAGCGCCCCATCAGACTCTCGCTCAGGCCCTTTTGCATCAACCACGGCGCGGAACCCAATAGTACGACATGCAGCGGGAGGTCCTCCTGACGGTCTCTGTCCCACATCCCTTTTACAGTCCTTGACCAATTACCCTGGACATGTTGGATCTCATCCAGCACGAGAATGAATCCATTGTCTGAACCCTGCGCTTCTTTCCGAGCATTTTCCCAGGCCTGCACGAGCCAGAGTATATCAGGTTCAAATAGGAGTCGTACATCGGCGGCAGTAGCCGAAAGCCTCGAAGGCCTACGGCCGCTTGGATGCCCAGAAAATGGCACAACCGGTTCGTCTGCGGACAGGTACTCGCCGGGACGGTCTACGCTATCGAGGGCCTGTCGCACGAGCGTGGTTTTCCCACACTGCCGAGGGCCGGCAATATTAATAAGCAAACGAGGTTCTTCGCTTAGGCGGCTTTTCAGCGTCGCCAGATGCGGCCGCGAATACAAGTCCATACAGTCACATACACTAGTGAGTTATTTCACTCACTACCGTAATTGAAACCAGTTGTTCCCGAATCTCTTCGGAGCAAGATTGGGGAGACAAGCGCAACTTCGTAGCCCCACCTTGTTCATTAGCGGGAAATCGTGAGCGGCCGCGGGTATCTGGTTGCGTGGCCCGTTAACATAGGGGCCTAACCGTGGTGCGAGAGTTTATTTGCAGGGATTTGCGGCGTGTTGCTCAGCGTGCCTGAAATCACACGTAATCGTGGACAACTGGCCCCGTCTGCACTTGAAGATGGTCATGGCCGTTATGGCAGCAGAGGCGAGTCACTTTGCGCCCATTGCTCCAGCAGGACACCAACAGCGATCCCTACCACCGGCATGGAAGGAACCCCAGCTCGGTCCGCATTAATGGGCGCCGTGGTGGATCAAAGTGCCCCGGATACGCGATATCACGGCGAAGTGTGCGCAGGCCCTGCTCAGCTATCGCGCGTTTCACAATGAGCGCATCGAAGAAGATGGGCTCATGCGCACGTTGTTCTTCGGTATTGGTCAGCGCAACTTTAAGTCTGTCACGGCCGCGCACGCGGATCCGTTCGTACTGAGCCCATCATCGGTGGGTCGCACCTTCTGGCAGCGTGCCGCGGAGGTACTTGAGGACTTCTGTGCAGGTCCGCTGAACGACTACGATCTGGTGGGGATGTTCATCGATGGCACCCAAGGGCCAGTGCCGGCAGCAAAGAGGTCTTCGGCGGCTTGGTGCAGGTGCAGCACTGCTGCCGGAACAAGCGTCAATACGTCGTGGCCCACCCAGGAAGCTCGTGTATCGGGCGCGCCTGCAACAAGCATGTCAGAATCCAGACTACAGCGAGGCTTGGGCACAGCTTCTATCGATACAAGGCCGACCTCCGTACTGCGAAACAACACAAGGCCGCCTAGGAGTCTGGAGGAAGGAATGGAGGACACGGGCACGATCCAATGGCTTGGAATAGCCGCAGAACTCGGCCAAACCCTGCGCACCACGAACTGCATTGAGCATCTCAACAGCACCCTCGATAAATGGACGCGCAAGGTGTGCTATAGGAAAAACTCGGCACCGGTCCGCCACTGGGTGGCACTGGCACTCATGCATGCGAACCCGACCTGAATCTGATCCCCAACCGCGAACACTTGCCCAAGCTCCCAAAGGCGCTACTGGCTGCCAGAGACCAACCACCAAAACCCGATATTCCCTTCTTGAAGGACAACCGCGTATCCACTAAGAATGGGCCACCACCCAAGGAACCCAAGGAATCCGTATTGGTCCCTAATACCTGGAATAACTGGACCCCCCGGGTAGGTCTCCCTTATATACGGAACCACTCGGACCCGCAGGCGCGGTCGGGCGTTCACCTGTGCGCGCCGGGCCCATAGCTCAGTCGGTTAGAGCAGCGGACTCATAATCCGCCGGTCGGGGGTTCAAGTCCCTCTGGGCCCACATCCCCTCTGGAACGTCCCCAACGCCAGCGGCCATAGTTGCACGCTGCGCCCCGCTCCCGGGCCGCACATCGCCCTTGCGTTGTTACGCAAACCCCAAAAGCCGGCCGCCCTGGTAGACCACCAGCGAGGCCAGATATGCTAGGCCGGTCATGTAGCACCACATCACCGCGGGCCAGAGCCAAGTCCCCGTCTCCCGACGAGCAATGGCCAGCGTACTCATGCATTGAAGCGCAAACACAAAGAAGACGAGCAAGCTCAATGCACTCAGCGTCGTGAATACCGGCTGGCCATCCGGGTACGTGTCGGTCTTGAGCTGATCCCTGAGCGCAAGACTGGTTTCGTCCGCGTCTTCGCCCACGCTGTAGATGATGCCTAGCGTGCTGATGATAACTTCGCGCGCGGCAAACGCCGTCACAATCCCGGCGCTCATCTTCCAGTCAAACCCCAAAGGCGCCATCAGCGGCTCCAACGTACGCCCCATCATTCCGATAAAGCTGCCGCGAATCTGCATCGATGCGCCCAAAGCCAGCGAATCCGCACCACTCACATCGGTCGACACCGCAAAGCCCGGCTCCTCGTCGCCTGGTGTGGTTGCCGGATAGCTCGCCAAGAACCAGAGTACCACACTGCACGCGAAAATTATCTTGCCCGCACGTACTGCGAAGATCTGCGAACGCTTGATCATACGTTGCAGCACCTGGCGCAGTCGTGGACGACGATACGGGGGAAGCTCCATAACGAAGTACCCGCGCGACCCTTTGAATACGAAGCGCTTCAACACCCAGGCCGCCACCACAGCCATCACCGTACCCATCAGGTACATGGAAAACATCGCAAGTCCCTGATAGCCCACCAACCCGAATAGCTTCCCTGCAGGGATGAAGGCCGCGATAAACAGCGTGTATACCGGCAGGCGCGCCGAGCAGCTCATCAGCGGCGCTACCATAATCGTGATGATCCGGTCCCGCTCGTTATCAAGCGTCCGCGCAGCCATGATCCCCGGAATGGCGCAGGCGAATGAGCTCAGTAGCGGAAGTACTGAGCCGCCACTCAGCCCTACGCGCTTCATCAGCTTGTCCATGATGAACGCGGTGCGCGCCATGTAGCCGGTGTCTTCCATCAACCCTAGAAAGAAGAACAACAGCAGAATCTGCGGCAGAAAGATGACCACGTTACCAACGCCGGCGATTACCCCCTCCACCAGAAGGTCCGTCACCCAACCGGTCGGTAGCGCGGCGCGCACTATGCCCCCCAGCCCGCCTACACCCGCTTCTACCAGGTCCATCGCCGGCACCGCCCACGAAAACACCGCCTGAAACACCAGCGCGAGCAACGCCACAAAGGCAATCGGGCCCCACACTCGGTGCGTTACGAACGCATCCACACGGTCAGAAAACGAGGCAGTATCGCTGTCCCGCCGCACTTTCGTCACACTGTGTGCCAACGGGCCAACCCACCGATATCGCCCCGCCACCTCGGCATGCCGATATGCCACGCTGCGTTCCTCGAAATGCGTGCGCGCGGCACGCACGGCTGCCACGAAGGCAGGCGCAGACTCGGTCCATGGCTCCAAGGCCGCCTCATCGGTAAGCGCCCGCAGCGCCTCCATGCGCCCCTGGGACTCCGGCATGTCAGCCCCAGCCGCACCCAACTCCGCTGCCAGACCCGGCAGCTGGGCCTCTACCACCGGCATCAGGGGCCAGCGCCACCCCTCAGGAACACTTGGCAGGTTCACCAAGTGCGCCTTGAGTTCGTGCAAACCCTCGCCTCGGAGGGCTACCATCGGCACCACGGGAACGCCGAGGGCCGCGCTCAAGGCTTCCGCATCCACCGTCTTTCCTTCCTTGTCGGCCGCATCAACCATGTTCAGCACCACCACCACCGGCAAGCCCAGATCCATCACCTGGCTTACCAAAAACAGGTTACGCTCCAGGTTGCTCGCATCGGCCACACAAACCACTACATCAGGTCGCCGCTCCAAGCGCCCTACCAGCACATCGTAGGTGATCTGCTCATCCAGCGACTTGGGTGCCAGGCTGTACGTGCCAGGAAGGTCAATCACCTCCACATCCGGCGCCCCGGCAAGGCGGCCGCTCTTGCGCTCGACGGTGACACCGGGAAAGTTGGCTACACGCTGCCTGAGTCCCGTAAGCAGATTGAAGACCGTAGTCTTCCCCACATTCGGGTTGCCCACCAGTGCCACGCAACGCTCAGCCTGTGGCGCACCTTTGGATGATTTCACCTCAGGCTACGGAGTCAGCCGCCGGATGGTGACACGGGATGCTTCCGCCTTGCGGATAGAAAGACGGTAGCCGCGCACCCTCAGATCCATTGGGTCACCAAGCGGTGCCAGTCGCAACACCTCCACCGTGGTCCCAGGAAGCAGCCCCATCTCCATTACTCGGGTCAGCCGGGCTTCGTCCCTGATTGCGATTACCATCCCACGCTCCCCCGGCCGCAGCTCTTCGAGTGTCATGTACTCACGGGCGTCCCCAGCACATTATTGGCCATCTCCTGGCGCAGCCCAACGCGGCATCCAGCGACCTGAACAATTACGTCGCCCGCATTCTTGACCATACCGATCGTGGCACCCTCGCGCACCCCCACATCCCGAAGACGCTCCGCCGCCTCGCCCTGCACGACGCCCACCAGAAAACACTCCCCGGCCCGGCATGCCGTCAGGGCAAGCTCTGGATTGCAATATGGACAACGCTTGCTCACGGTCCCTATAATACTATTTAGAATCGATATAAATAACGCCGCTGGTGGCCGTATGCGCATACCAGGACGCAGATCGGGTCATTTGCTGTGAATTGCCGCGGAATTGCGAACCGACGCTCCTTAGACTGCGTCGGTGCGGCCTACTTTGTCCGAATTCACCAGTCTGGAATGCTGTGCGGTTATCATCCTTTTTTGGTCAGACACTGCGTGAGGTCCCAGCAGAAGCGGACACCGTCTCGCACGCGATGCTGTTGCGCGCCGGCTACATCCGACAGTTAGCGGCGGGACTGTTCTCCTATCTGCCGCCAGCGTGGCGCTCAATGCGCAAAATAGAGCAGATTCTACGGGAAGAGATGGACGCGATCGGCGGACAAGAGATGTGTATGCCTGTCGTGCATCCCGCCGAGCTGTGGCAACAGAGCGGGCGCTGGTATGAGATCGGCGACCCCATGGCCCGCCTCAAGGACCGCAGGGGACGCGACCTGGTCCTGGCCATGACACACGAAGAGGTCGTCGCCAGCCTCTGCCATACCGAGATCCGCTCGTACAGGCATCTGCCGCAGATGGTCTATCACATGCAGACAAAGTTCCGTGACGAGCCGCGCGCGCGCGGCGGCCTGATACGGGTTCGTGAGTTTGTGATGAAGGATTCGTATTCGCTTGACCGGGACTATGCCGGACTACAGGCCCAGTACGAACGGCACTACGATGCCTACTACCGCATCGGCGCACGCTGCGGCGTGCCCCTGGTAGCGGTGCAGAGCGACCCAGGCATGATGGGCGGCAAGATGGCGCACGAATTTATGTACGTCAGCCCCATAGGGGAAGATGCCCTGGCGATATGTGAAGAAACGGGCTACGCCTCAAACCTTGAAATTGCCGAGTTCCGCAAAGTGCCGGACGATAACGGCCCACCCGCTCGGCTCGAAAAGGTCTATACGCCCAATACGCACACCATTGAGGCATTGGCCGCCTTTCTGGGAATCTCCATGCGCCAGACCGGCAAGATGGTGTTCTTTGTCGGGGACTTTGGTCCAGAGACTGGCGAAAAGCTGGTTGTCAGCGTGGTTCGCGGCGACATGGAGGTCAACGAAGTGCAGCTCCGGTACCAATCAGGCGCGCGCACGCTGCGCTCAGCCGAAGCTGATGAGATTGCGGCGGCCGGCGCCGTACCCGGATATGCTTCGCCCCGCGGCCTGGACCGATCCAAGACGGTGATTGTAGTCGACGACCTGGTGGCTGCCTCCACCAACCTGGTGGTAGGTGCCAATGAGGCTGGGTATCACCTGCGCGGCGCCAACTACGGACGTGACTACGAAGCGGATTTGGTAGCCCCTATCGCGGCCGCCTACGACGGCGCTCCAGACCCAGTAGCGGGCGCGCCCATGACCCTAGCGCGCGGCGTGGAGGTGGGTAACATTTTTCAGCTCGGGACGCGGTACAGCGGCTCGCTGGGCGCCACCTTTACCGACGAAAAGGGCGCCGAGCACCCCATCATAATGGGTTCCTACGGTATCGGCGTCGGTCGGATGCTAGCATGTGTAGCAGAAGAGCATTCTGACAAACACGGACTTGACCTGCCGGTATCTGTTGCTCCGTGGCATGTCGGGCTCGTGTCACTGGCCCGCTCGGGCGCCTCCAAAGCCAAAGCCGAAGGCCTTTACCAAGCCCTTCTTAAGGCCGGGGTAGAGGTCCTCTACGACGACCGGGCTGTGAGCCCAGGTGTCAAATTTGCTGATGCGGACCTTAGGGGCATGCCATGGCGGATAACGATCTCGGAGCGCTCGCTTAAGAAAGGCGGGGTCGAGTTTGGGCGTCGGCGGGAGCGCCCAGCGCGCATCATTGCGCTCGAGAACGTGACTGAGGTAGCCACGGAGGCCATTGCAAAAGCCTTCAAAGCAATTGACCGATCCCTTGAGAGCCTGCCCACATGGGCTACGCGCAAGCCGCACGGCTAAAAAGACGTTTATCTGCCACAGCTAGGCGCTGGCACGGTCGTCGGCCACTAAACGCTGTGGACGTGCGGGCTTAATCAGCCGCAGGTTCTGTTGCGCCTGGTGACAGCGCGCGAACACTTTCCTGGCGCACCATTGCAGCGAAGGCGCTGACCGACATCGCCCCTTTATCTTTGCCCGACCGATGGCGCACGCGCACCGTGTTGTCCGCCACCTCCCTTGCACCAACCACGAGCATGTAGGGTACCTTCTGGCCCTGGGCTTTGCGAATCTTGTAGCCCACCTTTTCGCTGCGCACATCCAGCGTGGCCCGCACCCCGAAGGTCAGCAGCGCTTCATAGGCGGCGCCGGCGCTCTCTGCAAACCGCTGCGAGATGGACAGCACGCGCGCCTGCTCCGGCGCCAGCCACAGGGGAAACGCTCCGCCGCAGTGCTCAATCAGCACGCCCACAAACCGCTCCAGTGAGCCGAAAGGCGCCCGGTGGATCATCGCGGGGCGATGCCGGCGGTCATCGGAACCGACGTACGACAGATCAAAGCGCTCCGGCAGGTTGTAATCCAGCTGCACCGTTCCGAGCTGCCACTGGCGCCCCAGCGCGTCGCGAACCATAAAATCCACCTTGGGTCCGTAAAAGGCTGCCTCGCCGGGAGCTTCCACATAGTTCAGGTCCATCTCTTGCACAGCTTGACGGATAGCGTCTTCCGCTTGGTCCCACAGCTTAGCTGGGCCCGTATACTTCTTGTGGTCATCAGCTGCGCGTAGGGACACCTGGACGCTGAAATCATCAAAGCTGAGGCTGCGCAGAACCGTCAGGGTCAGGTCTATAGTGTCTTTGATTTCCGCCTTGACCTGGTCGTGCTGGCAGAAGATGTGCGCATCGTCCACCGTGAAGCCTCGCACGCGCGTAAGGCCACTCAGCTCTCCGGTCTGCTCATAGCGGTACACCTGCCCAAATTCCGCCAGTCGCAGCGGCAGCTCCCGATAGCTTCGGCGCCGGTGTGCGTAGATCTGTATATGGTGCGGGCAGTTCATGGGTTTGAGCAGGTACCCTCCCCCGTCCGGCTCCTCCATGGCGGGGAACTGGCTGTCTTTGTAGTAGGGATAGTGCCCGCTGGTCTGATAGAGCTCTAGGCGCCCGATGTGGGGCGTCACGACGGGTTTGTAGCCGCGGCGGAGCTGCTCCTTCTTGAGCATTTCCGTAAGGGTGTCCCGCAGCGTCGCTCCTTTGGGTAGCCACAGGGGAAGCCCCGGTCCCACCTTATCACTGAAGGTGAATAGTCCGAGACTCTTTCCCAGTACCCGATGATCGCGCCGGCGTGCCTCTTCGAGTCGTCCCAAGTAGGCATCCAGCTGAGTACGGTTTTTCCAGGCTGTTCCGTATATGCGTGTAAGCTGCGGACGCGAGGCATCACCGCGCCAATAGGCGCCTGCCGTCGTCAGCAGCTTTACGCCATTGGCTTTGATATATCCGGTATGCGGGACATGGGGACCGCGGCAGAGATCCAGGAAGGTGTCCTGCTGGTAGATGCTGATAGGAGGCTCTTCTGGGTCGCTGCTGGCCAGCTCTTCTATAAGCTCAAGTTTGTACGGATTATCGTGAAAGAGGGCGCGTGCTTCGTCAGCCGAGACGGTGCGCACCACAAACCTGTGCCTCCCCTTGATAATCTCCTTCATGCGCCGCTCGATCCACATGAGATCTTCCTCCTTGACGGAGCGCGGCAGGTCGAAGTCGTAATAGAATCTATCCTCTATCGGAGGACCAATGGTGGGTTTGGCACCCGGGAACCGCTCCAGCACTGCCTGCGCCATGACGTGCGCCGCAGAATGGCGGATCTTGTACAGCCGCCGGTCGTAGCCTTGAGGGATATGCTTCTCAGCTTCCGAATCCATGAATCAAGCCGTATGGGTGGCTCGCTGCGCGGCAGCAGGCGCCTACCGCTCTGTCGGGCGCAGGTTACGCCTGAACGTGCCGCGTGTTTGAATATGCTCTGCTCTTGCCCCTCGCTCTGCACGGGAATTCATGGGTTCCCATGGTCTGAACCTACCGCTGCGGCCCACTGCAAGTGACTATGCCGCGGTCCAGCGCAGCAGACGTCCAGGAGGCCTTGGGGTCCTTGGGCAACGCCGACATCGCGTCCCACTCTCAGCGCTTCTTCAAGACAGGCCCTGGAGAGTATGGGGAGGGAGATATGTTTCGTGGCATCCGCGTACCGGTTCTGCGTCGGATGGCGCACGCACATAGGGCCTTGCCGCTCGAAGAGGTGCTGCGCCTTCTTACTTCCCGATTTCACGAGGACCGTTTTGTCGCACTCTGCATGATGGTGCGCATGTACCAGAGAGGCGACAGAGCAGTCCAGGAGGCCGTATTCAGAGCGTATTTGGCGCATGTACGCTGGATCAACAGTTGGGACCTGGTAGACACTTCGGCGCACAAGATTGTCGGCCCGCACCTTGCGCATAGCGGGCGTGAGCTACTTCATCGGCTGGCAACGGAAGGTGGCCTCTGGGAGCGCCGCATCGCCATCATTGCTACGCTGCACTATATCCGCGCAGAGCAGTTCGCCGACACGTTGCACATCGCTGAGATTTTGCTGAGGGACCCGCACCCACTGATTCATAAAGCCGTTGGCTGGATGCTCCGGGAGGTCGGTAAGAAGGAGTTTGACGTTCTGGACGACTTTCTGCGATTACACTACAGGGCGATGCCGCGCACCATGCTGCGCTATGCCATCGAACGGCATCCCACGGAGCTTCGCCTAGCCTACCTGAAGGGTACCATTACGCCATAGGATATCTTTGCGGGACCCGAGCACGCAGGCCAACCTTATGCCTACCTTCCCTCGAGCTTTATCCACGAATAGGTCTGACCACGTGCAATCACGCATCTTGTTGGCCGCTCGGTTCCGGTGTGGCGCGCCGAGGGTCGTTGTACGGCCTGACTTGGGGTGCCGAATCGTCTGAACGGTACGCTCGAGGAAGCTAAGGCGCTTGGGCTCGGGTCCAGACCTCGATAACACCAGGCAATTTCAAGATTATTCAAGTGTTCCTGCAAGATTCGCAATTCGCCCACCTTTGCGGCAGGAAGTCCGGGCCATCGGGTGAGATTGCATTCGTGCCGGTCGAAGAATCCTTCTGACCAAGCATCACGCTGCCTGTTGGACATCATTGTGCAAGAGGCGACACTTTCCTCAAGGCCTTCGCGTTCAAAATAGCGCACAATCACTCGGCCCGGCGCCAGAATTCTTTCGAGTACAGCGATTCTAAATTTGGGTGCATGTAGGGTTTACGAGAATGCCTGTTCAGCAGACGTTATGTATATGATGTGTGTATGGACTGGCAATACCGGTCCTGCGATGCCCTGCTATAGGGTGCTTTTGTCTTCCACTCTGAGGTGCACCCATGAAACCAAACAAGCTGCTGCGCGATGTGCTGAAACGCATCCGATAGGCCGCCGATGCATTTGAGGATAACCGTCAGGGGCCCAATCTGCGCTACACGCTGGCCGATGCCGTGTTGAGCGCATTTGCCTGCTTCTTTCTGCAATCGCCCTCCTTTCTTGCTTTTCAGCGGAGGATGCAGGACGACGTGGGCCGTTCCAACTGCCAGACGCTATTTGGCATGCAAGGCATTCCCTCTGACGGGCAGATCCGCAACCTGCTGGACCGCCTGGTGCCAGATTCATTTCAGCTCCTGTTTCTGCACCTGCTGGATACGCTTCGTTCCAAGGGAGACTTTCCGCCGTTTGTACGTCTGAGGGATCGCATCCTCGTGGCGCTTGATGGCATCGAGTTTCATTCCTCTCGGACAATCATTGTCAGCAGTGCTCCTCTCGTCGCACGGGCAAAGACAAGCGTCCCTCGTTCTTCCATACCATGGTGGCGGCGGTTGTGGTGGCGCCGGGGCACAACCGGGTGGTACCGTTGATGCCAGAGTTTGTCCGCACACAGGATGATCCTGGCGATCAGCACTCGGTGTGGCGTCGCAAGCAGGATTGCGAGATCAATGCCGCTAAGCGGTGGTTAACGAAGTGGGGAGCTCGCATGGCTCGCTATCGTCCGGTATATCTGGGAGATGCCCTATATGCTACACACCCCTTCTGCCAACAGGTGCTCCATGCGGGCGCCGATTTCCTGTTTGTGGTCAAACCCAAGTCGCCACGCTATTCAAGTTTTTACACGAGCGCTATATCCAGAGCACCGGTTGGATCCGGGTGCAGAACAAGAAGACACGTCGCTACGAAGAGCACTGCTATCGCTGGATGACCGATCTGCCGATTCGGAACACGAACGATGCCGTACACGGCACATGGGTGGAAAAGACCGTGCGCGTACGCCAAAAGCAGGGCACCTACAAGCAGACCTTCTACACGACGCTTTTCACCAGCCTGACGGTAACGAAGCACAATGTGCAGGAGGTTGCTCATTATCAGCGATTCTCATTTGCAACCGAGGAACTGGTAAGCTTGGGCAACGGCTTCTCGTGGCGGATGTCATTTGCCCTCCATACGAGACATGCCACCAGCAATCCGACGAGGTGTTGTGGCCTTTTGCCGAGATTGTGTCGCCCGAACTGATCACTGATATCGATCGACGAAATCAGTCGCTGGTTACGATACACTCTCATCCCACGGGCCAGGCGCGGTTTTCAGCTATTAACGACAAGAACGATCAAGTGCTACTGCCATCCGTCTCAGGTTGGTTCGATGACGAAAGGCCCCACGGAGCAGCAGTGATGCAAGCTGACGGGGTTATTAGGGCACGAACAGTCGATGAAGCGAGAGCATTTGAGGCGATCCAGACAGTCGCTGTTATTGGTGACGAGATCAGATGCTGGAGACAAGCAACAGCGGGTTCGGCAGAGCCACACGAAACCCGGCTTAAGCAGACGTTTGGACAAGGGACGCTCAAGCTGCTCAGGGGGATGCGTGTCGGAGTAGTAGGTTGTTCCGGTACCGGCAGCATCATTGTGGAATTGCTGACTCGTAACGCCGTTCGAGAATTGGTCATTGTCGATCACGATACGTTGGACACCATTAATCTTAACCGAATTGTCAATAGTACATCCGCCGATGCGGAACTACAAAAGCCTAAGGTATTGGCGTTAAAGGAGGCCGACGATAGGATCGGCCTTGGGACTGTCGTCCATGCGCTTGAAGGAATCACCGATTCGGCTGCCATTGTCAGGGCGCTAATTGATTGCGATGTGATCTTCGGATGCGTGGATACAGCGTTCGGTCGCTATCACTTGGACTGCATCGCCAGCGCGTACCTGATCCCGTACTTCGATGTCGGGGTGCACCTTGATGCGGATGGAGATGAAGGTATCCATGCGGCCGACGCCGTTGCACACTACGTGCATCCTGAGGGCGGTAGCCTCCTTTCGCGTGGCGTCTACACCATGGACCAGGTAACTGCGGAACTGTGGCACCATACGGATCCAGCGTATTATGAGCAACAGCGCCGGGCGGATTACTTGGCGGCGGTTGGGGAAGACCAGCCTGCCGTAATGTCGATCAACATGCAGGCCTCCTGTCTCGCCTTCAACGACTTCTTAGCGCGTGTCTCTGGGTTCCGCCTTGACGCCAACGAGGAATTCACTACGCAACGCTTTCGGCTGGTTCATGGCTCCTTCGAGATCGACGCTGATCGGGAGAAACCACACCGTCTCTTGCGGCCGTACATTGGGGCTGGCGACCAGAGTCTGCTCGTGCGAAACAACATTGCCCATGATTAGGCTGTTATGGAATGCGTGGGCTCGAGTGCACCCTTACCGAACGGAATGGGTCGAAGATCTGCCGCCTGCGCCACGGCGGAATACGATCTACATTGTTGGAGGTCGTCGGCATCCATTCTACGCTGCGATAGTCTGTTCCCGACGTCGTTGTAGCGAGGTGATCCATCTGGACCTTTCGCCAGAGGCATGGTGCAGGTGGCGTGTCCATGAGCACAGCACTGGCCGCATATCACTCACGCCATCTGTGCGTGTCACCGGGCTGCCGTGCGATTGCCACTATTGGCTGCGACGAGGATGTGTCGTGTGGGTCGGGGCCCCACCCCTACGAGTGCTAAAGTAGAATAGGCGTGATTGAGCGACTAGTGATTCGGAACCTGAAGCGATTCAAGGAGCTTGATTGCAGACTCGCTAAGCATTCAGTAATCGTTGGCCCCAACAACTGCGGCAAGACGACGCTCCTGCAGGCCATTGCCTTTTGGTCTGAGATCGCGTCGTACTGGGCACGGTGCAACCCTGATCTTGCTCGCGACTACGAGGGCAACTACCCGAGCACCAACTTGAGTCCGCACAGTGTCTCGTCGATTCCGTTGCCGAATTGGGATCATTTGTGGCCATCGAAGAACGTAGTAACCGATCCGCTGTCGATTCGGCTGCAAATCGATGGTAAGCCGATTGGATTCGAACTCCTCTATAACGATCGTTCTAGTGCGGATTTGCGCCCAATGCGAGACGTGCAAGAGTCGATTCTGGATGACTATAGAGAGAATCCGTGTACGCCCGTCTACATCCCACCGATGTCAGGAGTGGACCTGCAAGAGGAGCGTTATCCACCTGAAGTGATCCGCGCGCGACTTGCAAGAGGACAGGGTGGGACCGTTCTGCGCAACCTTCTTCTCGGCGTCAGCGAGGACACTGAACAGTGGGGCATTCTAAAAGCGATCGTCGCAGAGCTATTTGGCTACGAGTTGACGGTACCGAGTGCGGGTGCCGAAATCCTAGCCGAATACCGAGAAAGCCCAGCGACGCCAAGCCTAGGTTTCAGTAGTGCGGCAAGTGGTTTCTTGCAAGTCGTGATGATATACGCGGCTATCTTCCAACGCGGCGCGTCGGTGATACTGATCGATGAACCAAACGCTCATCTGCACATTATTCTGCAGGAGAGACTTTATTGCGACCTGAGGGATCGAGCGCGGCGTCACGGCTGGCAACTGATCATTGCAACGCACTCCGAGCGCGTGATACGGGAAGCGCGGGTCGACGTGCTACGGCTCTTATCCGATGGGCTGTATGAGGTCGGACAGACGCAGCAGCTGCTTGATATACTAAGGTTGGACCACGTTGAGCTGGTGATGGCGCGGCAGCTGAAGCGAATTCTGTACGTGGAAGGGAAGACAGACCTCCATATTTTGCGGGGCTGGGCGGCAGTACTCGAGCACCCGGTACACCAATTCTTGGTGGAGCCGTTTTGGAAGCCGATGGCTGAGGAGAGATGGAACGCGAAGCAACATTTTCAAGCTATGCAGCGCTGTGTTCCCGATTTGAGGGGAGTGGAGCTTCGAGACCGGAACGATCGGCAGGATACGGCAACAGAGAGGTCGAGTCCAGACGGTATGATACAATTGGTGTGGCGGCAGTATGAGATTGAGAACTACTTGATCTATCCCGACGCTATTCTACGGTGGCTTAGTTCGTTCGCCAACGAGACGGTGGTCAGCAGGGCTGATAGGCACATGAGAAACCGATTCCCCCCAGCAGTCTACGAGGACCCATTTGGGGACGATTATTTCAAGAGAAAGGGAGTGTTGCGGGAAGTATGTGAAGCGACTCTACTCCCGATAGCTGAAGCGGAATGCTACAGAATTGCGACCGAAATGCGAAGGGAAGAGATACATCCTGAGGTAATCGAGAAACTGGACGCCATTGCGAGTCAGCTAGCAATTGGCGGATGATGGTCAGGAGTCACTTGCGAACTCATCTTTATCACTCGGGCTGGCAGTATTCCGATAGGTAACTGATTTCGGGGTCATTTTCGCCCGTTTCTCGTATCCGTCCGAGAGCCTGCATCTTGACTGGGTAAATTTGGCGCGCGACTTTGTCGGAGGCTCCATCCACCAATCCGGGCCGGGAGCGGGAGGGAGGTCGGAACTGAACTGGTTGTTTTCTCCGAGATGGAGTTGCTTTTTCTCTCCACGCATGCATGTAGGGTGAAGCTACCTGCACCCCGCACGCTGCAAGTGGCGACGCTACTGGTGACCGTATTGGGCGGCTATCAGAATCTCAGCCGTGATGGACCAGCCCGCTTTCAAATCATGTGGCGCGACTTAGAGCGCCGGTCTATTGCCGCCTTTACGTACGAGATCATGGAGGAAGCGTAGCCCGTAGGGCCTGATGACCACCATACCCATGGGAGCAGTTTGCTCTCTTGTACCTGTCCCGCAGCGACGGGTCAGCCATTGGCGCGTAAAAAAGGTGCAGCACCGGCACCGAATGCAGCTGATTCCCCCCAAATGGGCGCCTAAATGCGCATTGAACAACCGTATGTCGTAGTCTTACGGACGCCGAGCCATCAATAGCCAGCCAGCGTGCTGCGCCGGATTACTCGTTGCCGTAAACTGAACATCATTGCCAGACCCATAGCTGCGCCCACACGCATAATTGCGATAGACGCGTTCATTCCGTGGGGAGCGGGCAGACTTAGCCTACGCTTAGGCGACCCTCCCCAAAGGATTGGATAATGGACAGACCTCCCTGGTGCCGTTGCAGATCGTACATGCGTGCCTGGGTTCATGGACACCGCGGGACCCTTCCCCGCCTCAACATCAGTGGCGTAGAAGATGGTGCTTTCGAACACTCAGAAAGCCTCGGCACCCGAACATCAGCTTTTTCAGGGCTGATTAACCCTGCTCACCCACACCTCTACCGACGCTGCGCCTATACCCTCGCGGGTACCAGCGCAGGAGCTGGGCTCAGGCCCCAATTTGAGGATGAATGAAATGAGCCCCAATGATGCTTTGAGAGAGGTGCTGGCCGCTGCGCCTCGCCTGACGTCCTTGCTCCCTGAAACACCGGTGCGCCAGTCAATGGCGCTCAGCCGCTCTTCTGGATGCGAAGCGTGGCTCAAACTGGAAAATCTGCAAGTTACGGGGTCATTTAAGATTCGGGGGGCCTTCAATAAGCTACTTTCTTTGCCACAGCCTAGGCCTCCGGTGGTGGCAGCATCCACCGGCAACCATGCACTAGCCATGGCGCATGCTTCCAGAAGCCTCGGTTGCGCCTGTACTCTGGTGATGCCCTCATCGGCAAGCCCATAC
Source organism: Rhodothermales bacterium (assembly GCA_958296045.1). Taxonomy (GTDB): domain Bacteria; phylum Bacteroidota; class Rhodothermia; order Rhodothermales; family Bin80; genus CATQHT01. Next base: position 171,041 of record CATQHT010000002.1, on the reverse strand, counting down.
AAGATAGCGGCACTCCGAAAGTACGATGTGCAGCTGCGGCTCTTGCCAGCTGACGAGGTGGCCGCAGAAACGGAGGCTCGCCAGACCGCTACAGCGCAGGGCCATGTCTTCGTATCTCCCTACAACGACCCTGCCGTCATCGGCGGGCAAGGCACCACAGGGCTGGAGCTGATCCGCCAAGTGCCCAACCTGGACGCGATCCTAGTGTCTGTGGGAGGCGGTGGGCTCATCAGCGGGATCGCGGCCATCTGTAAAGCGGTGAGCCCCAGGACACGAATCGTCGGCTGCTCCCCGTCCGCGTCCCCAGTTATGCACGAGTCCATCAATGCGGGACGGATCATTGCGCGAAGTACGCAGCCCACGCTTTCCGACGGCACGGCCGGCGGCATCGAGCCCGGTGCGATCACCTACCCGCTCTGCCAGAGTCTGGTCGACGAATGGCTCTTGGTAAGCGAAGAACAGATCGCGCGTGCCATAAAGCTGCTTTTTGACGAGGAGGCACTGACCGTCGAAGGTGCCGCTGGGGTGGCGGCGGGGGCGCTGCTGTCTTACCCGGAGCGATTTAGCCAGAAGCGCGTGGCCGTGGTCTTGTGCGGCGGCAACGTCCGCCCCACGTAAGCGTGTTTAAAAAGAGAGGATTTGCTACGTCTGGTAAGCTTAACATGTACACGGCACTCCTTTTGAGGCGGAACGCAAACCAAACGCCAGACTCCCTCCTCATTTCTGCTGCCGTGGCGACATGTCGTAGAACCGCGTACTGTTGAGTATGGCACGGATCCGTTCGCGCTCCGCCGTAGGTATACGACGGCGCCCTTCGCGCTTCTTGCGGGGACTTGACCGCGACTTCGGATTCATGGCCCGATACAACCACCACCGGGATACCCCCATCCACCTGCAAGCCTCGGCCTTCGTGATCGCCGGTGTACTCATGGTTAGTAACTGCATCAGGGCTATTCTCCCGGACCGGTCTCGTCGGTCCCAAACAGCGTGCAGAGTTTTTTTGGACATCTATGATCGTCTCCGCTTTCGCCAACTGTCGCTTCAGCCGCTTGATTTCCACTTTGTGCTGCCGCAGTGCCTCCGTATGCCTTTTGCAAGACCCGCGTTCCTGTTGGAACCCCTCTGACGAGGCCCGCAGTTGACGCCGCCATCTCGTTAATGCGGAGCTGTACAGTCCTTCTCGTCGCAGCAAAGCACCGATCTGCCCCGGCTCCGTACAAGATTCCGCCTCCTGTAAGATCCGCCGCTTATACGCCAGGGGTATAGCGCCGCCGCTTCGGACGCAGGGGAACCTCAGCGAGCGGCACGCCAGGGCGGTTATTCTGGACGATTGAATCAGGCTTTTTCATGGTAGTTGAATTTATGTAGTGAACGAGGAAATCCAGCCGCATACCCGTCGCGCCACATGCAATGCTGCACAATCGCTGAGCTAAAAAGTGTTGCGCATATTGTAGGCACACAGAGGATTTTGGCCTCGGCCACCGCGGTCTTCCCTACCGGACCCCGGCCCACCCCTGCCGCTGCGAGTTGCTCATGTTCGCCCGCTTGCCGCCAACAAGACACCCACCTCCCCGACCGGCCCCTCTAAGCTGGTCCGCACCACGGCGAACGCCTCCCGGATCCGACGTAGCTCTAATCAGGCGTACGAGTATCAGATCCTGAAGTCCCGGTGCAGATTCTGCATATTCCACGGAAAAAAACCACTCGTTCCACGGTATGGCGACCACCGATTCCACGGTTAATCGACCACCTGATTCGGCGTGCTGAGTCCGCGCTGGATAGCGCTGCATCGTGACTGTTCTGGGTACCATTTTCACGGCTGTCTGGCGTCAGTTACGCTTGTCTTCTCTGGAAGGTTCTGCCATTGTGGCAGACGCTGTCTCATGGACTCTCCCTTCAGCGCGATGTGGTGTGCATTGTGAATGAGGCGATCCAGGATAGCATCAGCGAGTGTTGGGTCTTCCATGCCTTCGTGCCACACACTCACAGGCATCTGACTGGTAACGACGATGGATCCCTTCTGATACCGATCATCGATGAGCTCAAGCAGATCCCGCTGGTGCAGCGCACTGATTCGTGACAACCCCCAGTCATCGAGAACCAGTAGGTGGAAGCGCGTCAACTGCTTCAGCAGTTTCAGGAAGCGTCCGTCCCCGTGCGCGAGTTGCAGATCTTCCAGAAGACGATGCAGTCGGTGGTAGCGTACGGTGAACCCCTCCATGCAGGCTTTATGCGCCAGCGCGCACGCCACGAAGCTCTTGCCGACACCGGTGGGTCCGGTAATGATCACATTGTGATGTTTGCCCACCCAGTCGCAGGTGGAAAGCGAGGCCATCAGGCGCCGATCCAGATTGCGACCGCGACGATAGTCCAGATCGGCCATGGAGGCCTCCTGGCGTAACCGGGCGCGGCGTAGGCGCGACCGCAGGCGCTTGTTGTATCGCACGATCTCCTCGTGGTCAACCAATAGGCCCAGGCGGTCCATGAACGGGAGCTGTTCCATTTCCGGTTGGGTAAGCTGATCACGCAGCGCGCGCGCCATGCCATGCAGACGCATCTGCTCGAGCTTGTCAAGGGTAGGGTGTAGGAGCATCAGTCCTTCGAGGTTTGGTGAGGAGAATCCGATTTGATGTCGTAATAGCTTGGGCCCCGGATGTTGTCATGGTCTATGGGAGGCGGAGACACCGAGTCCAGCGGATGCTTGTCGAGTCCATTCTTCAGGATGGACGCGATGCTCCTGTACGAGCGGGTGCCGATAGCGATTGCCCGCGTACACGCGTTTTCCATGCGGCTCTTACCGTAGATGCGAGCCAAGCGGAGCAGGCCCATGAGCGTGCGGTAACGAATCAGCGGGTGCCGCTCAGCATCGATGATCTGCCGCACGATATTGTGTGTGTCCGGCCCGATGCGTTCTGCCTCGGTTACGAAGCGGCTCATATCGTTCATTTGGCGTTGGGCGTCCGGCATGTGTTCATCCTTGGTGGTGACCCCTTTCTGGTGGCTACGCGGGTGCGTCGCCACCCGTTTGTCGTCAAAACATACCTCAAGGGTGGTATCTGTAAGGCGAACCTGTACCGAACGCCCTACATATCGATAAGGAACGCTATAACGGTGCCAGCGCACCTCGATGTGCGCATCTCTGTGCACCATGGCTTTGCGCCACTCCGCGTGCTCGTACGGCTCCGCTGGCAAGGGCTTCATCGCTGATCGCTCCCACGTGTCAAACCAGCTCTTACGACTGCCTTCCAGCTTCTGAAAAGGCCGCTCGTTAAGCTCCTTCAGACGGACACGAATGTGCCGGTTCACGTGCGCTAGACCGATGAAACGCTTATCGCTTAACGGAGCCAGAATGCGCCTCTCTGCATGCAACACGGCTTGCTCGACCTTGGCCTTGTCCCTGGGCTTCCCGGGACGCGTAGGCACAACCACGGTCTTGTAGTGCATCGCAAGGTCCTGATACGACGGATTGATCTCCGGATCGTATCGGTGGGCCTTGCGCACGCCACTCTTCAAATTGTCACAGACCACATAGGAAGGCACCGCCCCGAAATACTCGAACATGCGACGATGCGAGCCCAGCCAGTCCCCAAGACGCTGCGTCCACGTCGCCTCAACGTAGAGATAATTGGAGAATCCCAGCACACCAACAAAGATCTCCACCCGACGCCGCTTACGCGTAAGCTGGTCTATCGCCTCCAGGCGCATGCCTGCATAGTCCACGAAGGCCGAATGACCCGCAGGATGATCCATCGGAACCGTCACCTGGCCGAATTCCTTCTTCCAGGCAGAGTAAAGAGCGCAGAACTTGCTGTAGCCGTAACCATCGCTGTGGTCCCGCCTGTACCGCTCCCACATCAGGCGCCGCGTGAACCCCTTGACCTGCATCTTACGCTCCACCTCGGACCAGTCCGGCAACGGACGCGTCTCCTTGGCAACCTCCGGCGGACCATAAAGCAATGCCTTCAACTTGGCCTCCGGCATACCCTCGGGCAAAGGCCAATGCACACCCGCTGCCTTAGCACGACGCAAGTAACCAAGTACCGTGCTGTGCGATATTCCCAGCGCACGACCGATACCACGTACGCTCAAATCAGACTCCGCAGACAACCGCAGAACGTCCCACAAAACACGCATAACAACCCTCTTGTTTGGCATAAGTACCCCTCTTTTGGTAAGTAAAGAGGGTACGATACCACCTGCGCTTGACCTGCCGCCATCACCCGCGACAGGCAACAATAACCCGTTTCTAACTCCGCCAGACTGCCAATTTGGCAGGCCCGTTAACCGACCTCCTACACCCCGCCGCCACCGGTCGGCGCGCGCCAGCTCAGGTGGTCGATTTCCCGTGGAACCACTGGTCGATTAGCCGTGGAATCGGTGGTCGATTTCCCGTGGAACCACTGGTCGATTTGAAGCGGAATATGCAGATTCATCGCCGCGACTCCCTTGAGGCTGATCAGTTCGAGGTAGATCGCCCAATCCCACACCGAAGCGGAAGCCTTGAGCATTCCATGGTGGTCCCTGTCTTGAGGCTGAAGTACCTCTGGCACGCCTTGCTCTGATAAGCCATCGGGTTTCTGGACTGGACCCAGCAGAGACCTTTCGAGCTGCCGCACTGCATACAGGCCATCGCACCGGCTGGTCGGTGCCAGTACTTAGCCGAGCTGTGCTTTGCGCACTTCTTGTTCCGGCAGTAATTCAGTCGTGACGCAAGGAACGCGACCACGGCCGCGCGATCTGCCACAGCGCTCATCCGCAGCCCGTTGACTGCGGACAGCAAATCAATTCTCGATTTCGTGCGCACTCCCTGTGCGGATCGTTCTCATCTGTGCAAGCAGCGGACTTGCTGGCAGCTCATATGCCCGAAGCAACAGGTGATCCAGCTCTGCAATGGTCTTCGCCCCCTCAGCATTGGAATGGAAGTCGCAGTTCGGAAAGACCTTTTCTCCTCGCCGAAACTCCGTCCGACAGGCATCCAGCAATGCAGGGTCAACAAACTGGCGAGCAGCCGCTTCTGTTCTAGAACGTATATTCTCGTCCTCCCACCCAGGCGGCGCGTTGACGGAAAGTAAATTCTGACCTGTAACATGATATGCGTCGCCAATCATAAGCCAGTAGGCATGAAATAAGTGCGAATTGTACAGCCCAATCCAAGGCCAATAGTACTTGTCATCCCTGAGAAATGTGGTCTTGCGACTGCGATTCCGTATCGCCTGTGCAGGAAGGCATGTGATGAAGTACATTGCGGACTGGGGATACGTGATCTCTTGCCCCGCCGATTCCTTGCGGCGCGGGACCTTGGCATGCATGATGCGAAGGAGCTCAGCGAGCTCGCGCGTAGGCGCCTGCGACCACCTTTGTTCAAGGCGCGGCTGCAGTTGCCCGTCTCCACGCGTCTGAATGATACTGGTACGCTGAGCCGCCTTAATCCTGTGAAGTCCCCGACTGTAAACTTCGAGTAGCGCACCTTCGCGGAGCGATGCACGCTTCAGGATGCGAATAATGGTTACCCGCTGGCGATTGGCATTCGTACCCTTGCCCTTTAGCCATGGAAGCTTTGGGAACGCGGGCTGAGGACCGTTATCGAAGGTACGGATGTCTACACGCGATGCGGCGCCATCAATCCTCCTTCGCACCTCGCGGAATGCACCGTCCCGTCTGAATATGATGGAGTGGGGAACGATCAAGGTCACGCATCCGCCGGCTTTGCTGACCTCAAGTGCTGATTCCAGAAACATGAGGTAGAGATTCGCAGTCGCCCCGCGGTAGCCGAGCGCTTTGCCTTGCGTCTTTTCCGAAGGATCCGGCTTCTGATAGGGAGGATTACCAATGATTATATCCCAGCCGCCCTTCGGTGCAGGAAACAGAGCACGAATATCGTGCTTGGCTGGACCAGCCGACGATGACAGCAAGCTAACGTCATACCATTGGTCACGGCCCGGTGGCGGCGGAATGGGATCTTTATCTCGCAGCCATGTACGCGCTTGGCGTTCGCGTTCCATTGCATTGCGTTTGCTCTGCGAATCATGCGCGGAAGTCCATTCCTTCCGAGCCTCGCGGAGCTCCTCGATACCACGATCAAGAACACCGCTGCGAATGGTTTGCTGACCAGCAAGGTCAACGCACAGGGTATCTGCGGCGATGCAACTGGTTTCAAGGTTTGGTAAAGGAGGCACCGTGCTCATGCCTTGTCCGTCCCCGCTACCCTTGTCGATCAGCGCAATGAACAGCCGCAGCCGAGTGATCAGAACAGCCAACGGATGAATGTCAACGGCGCACAACTGCTCCTTGATTATCGTTTCCATTGCCTGCCAACCCAGTCTCTCGCCCAGCCGTTGTCCCGCTCTGCGCAGTCCCTGAAGCACACTCACTATGAAGACGCCGCTCCCACTGCAGGGGTCCAGCACCGTGACTTTCCGCAGTAACTCCCCAATCTTCGATTTAACATCGGGCTCAAGTTTATCAATCACCTCCGGCAAAGGCGCCGGATGCACCAACGCCCTTACAATTGACCGAATCCCCCCCCCCCCTCCGATTTTTTCATATTGTGCGATACCCAGCCAGCAATCGCGTCGGCAACCATCTCATCCACAATGTCTTGCGGAGTATAGTACGTTCCACCGGGCATTTTCTTGCGACCGTCGCTTTCCACTCTTACTCCGTCGGCATCAAGCACCAGTCGCTCGAACAGATCACCCAGCATGGAGGGATCGATGGCTGCTTCGGTGGCGATACCCGTTCGATCATCCAAGGTCCAGTCGAATCTCCTCAGTATCGAGAACAATTCAAGATACTTCTGATTTGTAAGTCGCTGCGGTGCTTCCGACCGGTCAGACTTCGTGAACAGCGATCCATTCAAGTAAGGGACATTCAATCTGAGATCGCTCCGCCACGCATCCCTTTCGCTGCCTCTGTCTGCGACAGGCTGGGCCAATATCTGCGTGAAGAGCCATTCTACATGGTCGTGAATCGCATGCGGATTGTCCTCCGGCGGCTGCCTCCCCACCTGCCATAACGATTCACCTGGAACAATGCTACGTTGCTGCAGCAGCCACACAAAGAGGATGCGGATGAGGTGTCGAAGCTCATTGCGGCCACCGTGGATACGCTTGAACCAGCTGCTTACGGCCTCATGGAACTCCTTCTTCAAAGGCTCAGCGTCCAGTGCCTGGATTGCAGCGTCCACCGAGTTCTTCGTGCAAAGGCGTGCTAATTCCTCGAACTGATGTTCAGCACGCGAACCGGGAAGCTGCGGGTCGATTAGCGCGGTCGCAAAGAGCCTTCCACCCTCCCGCAAGAAGGATCGGCAGAGACGGCGCGCAGTGCTCGTATTGTACGCGATACCGATAATGCGTCCGCTTAGCTGTTGGACTTTCAAGCGCTTCGCAATATCCTGTGGTGCGATTTGCCCATCTGGAAAATCCAGATTCAGGCATGCCAGATAGACGTCCTGCTCAAACAATTGACCGGCTACATTAGATTGGCCTAATGCAGCCCAGGCTACATTCGGTGCCCCGCCGGTGCGCAGCGGCTCCAGTTCCAATCTGTCCAAAGCATCCGCTATGAATCCGTCTGGGGACTCACATTCCTCCGCTAGATCTAGCAGCCACCCCAAAGTAGGCTGACCACTTCGTACCACGCGCCGGTCGGACGCCCGCCTTACCGGCTCCAAGACCCTCTTTACTTCATCCAGCCGGAGCGCAGACAACGGGGCCCTTGGCAGTGCTGATTCATCGAAATGGCTACCCTCCCTCTGGACGACAATCCACTCCGTGCCATTTGTGAGGATTCCCCACGTACCCGTTGAAACGCCACGATATAGGTCCAAGTACTGTTGCAGCTGCCCGACTGGAGCGGTATGCCACTGCCTCCCTGTCCGCCTATACAGGTCGGTGCCCAGTTGTTTCACCTCAACGATAACAGATGCGCGACCGGCACCCTTGTGCCGACAGATATAGTCAGGCCGACCGCGGGTTCCACCGCCTTGGATCGATTTTTCCGCGTCTACTTCTCCGATTTTGAAACCAAGCACTCTTGTTAAGACCGGAGATATCAGGTGCTCACGCAAGTCCGTTTCCGATGCCCTTGACTTGGCCTGCAGCTGAGCCAGATGTGAGGCATACCAATCATGCTCCGCGGTCGATTGCATCGCTGTGAGTAAGTCTGACTTGCTAGAGGTACGCTAGTAGCACATCCCTAGTAGTATACGAAGACGGCTGAATTCTACGGGCATAGCGGCTTCGCACCTCCAGAGCATTCCGAAGCTGGATCGCCATATGGCAATGGTCTGCGGCATGCGACATGCGCCGCCGCTCCGTACCAGCAGCGCTAAGATGGAGTCCGCGTCCAATTACCTAACTTCTTTTACTCCTTTGGTTAGAAACCCGCTTACCGCCCATGAGAACGTTGCCCCTGTCCGGTCTGCTGCTCCTGGTCTGCCTACCGGCATTTGGCCAGGATGCCGAATCCCGCCTCCTGGAGATGGGCCTCACGCTGCCATCGCCACCTGAGCCTGTGGCCAACTATGTGCGCGCCGTACGAAGCGGCAATCTGGTGTTCCTGGCTGGGCACGGACCAATGCAGCCGGACGGCACCTACATCACTGGCAAGGTGGGTGTCGATATGACAGTAGAAGAAGGATACCAGGCCGCGCGCCTGACCGGTTTGGCACTCCTGGCGTCGCTCCGGGCCGAGATCGGCGACCTTAACCTGGTAACCCGCATAGTCAAAGTTAACGGCATGGTGAACGCACCAGACGACTTCACCGAACAACCCAACGTCATCAACGGCTGCTCAGATCTCTTTGTAGAAGTCTTCGGGCCCGAAATCGGCAAACATGCCCGCGCGGCGGTCGGCATGTCTTCGCTGCCAATAGGCATCGCCGTAGAAATCGACGCCGTAGTAGAGGTGCGCAACTAGAGCGCCAAGGCCGCGCGCAACGCCGCCTCCGCATTAATCACGCGCCCTACCTGCGGCGTAGCTGCTACCGTCGTACCGGTCTCATGCAGAATCTGGTACGCGTCGGCTGCGGAAAGTCCCGGACTGACCGAACGCATAATGCCGACCAACCCCGCTACCAGCGGCGTAGCCATCGAGGTGCCACTAAGTGGCTTGTAGGTGCCCTTTAGGTGCGATGACAGAATGTCCACTCCTGGGGCCGCAAGTGGGCGCGAAAGACCTCCGACGGTGTTGGAGAATCGAGCCTTGTCCAGGTTCCGGTCAACAGCGGCCACCGCAATGACCCCTTCTATGTTGGAAGGGAAATGCCTAACGCCGTCTTCGTTGCTGTTGCCTGCTGACGCAGCTACGATCACGTCGTGCCGAAGCGCATAAGCGACCGCCGTCACAAGCACCCGAGGCCGGACGGAGCCAGCACTTCCCAGAGACATGGAAATGACATCGGCCCCAGCCTGCGTGGCATCTATGATGGCCTGCGCAATCTGCTCCAGCGTGCCGCGACCCGCATCCCCAAGCGCCTGGAAAGCCATCAGCTCCACGAACCGGCCCTCCCAGTTCAAAGACGCCACGCCAAGCCCGTTGTTGGTCGCCGCACCGGCAATACCCGCACAGTGAGTGCCATGCCCGTGATCGTCGAGTGAACCCGGTGTTACCACAATCGCCTCCAGATCCTCGTGGTCGTGCTCAATCCCGGTGTCCAGGATGGCCACCTTCGCCTTCCGCGCAGGCTGCATCTGTTGCAACATCGCGTGCACCTCATGACCGCTGATAGCCTCCAGCGCCCATTGCTCGCCCGCTAGCGGATCATTTTCCAATAAGGTCCGATCGCCTGTGACCCCCGATGTGCCAGGCACCAAAGGCGGCAGCGCAACATTGGCATTCTCCTCGACAAAGTCGACGTTTTCCTGGTCCGCCCGAAGCGCATCCATAAGGTCTTCCGCCTCCGACCGACGCACATGCACCAAGTGGATCTGGGCCAGATCTTCGTCTTCGAGCAGGCCCACCGTGGGAAAGGCCCGCTCTGCCGTTGCGCCAAAAGACTCGAGGATGGGCACTATCTCCCCTACTGTGTCGTCTGGACCGAGCTCAACCAGGAGTGATACCACCGGACCCTTATCGATGGGGCGCACCAAGCTCCGAACCAGGAACAGGGTCCCCGCAAGCGCAAGGGAAACGATCCCGAGAAGGAAAAAAGGCCGAGCCCCTGGCAAGGGCTTGCGGATCTTGAGCCAGAGCGCGGCCACAATCAGCGCCAGCCCCGCATCACGAAACAACCCGATACCAGTAGTCAAAAGACCGCCCCCGGCCAGTATGCGCATCACAAAGCCGAGCGCTACCAACCCGAGTCCGAGAAGCACGACCCACACGTTGTATCGACGACTGGATATCCCGATCGCCACTAGGAGCAGACCTGTGGCAAGCACTGAGGTGACGGCATCCATCAAGTCTTAGGCAGAAGGAGGCAGAAAGAAGGTCAATGAGCGTGCGCGTGCCAGAGCGTACGCAACGGCTACTATGGTGTTGCATCCGGCCGCAACGGGTGACCCGGCGTATATTGGGGCCTTAGCACGCTAAACGACTCATGTCATACGTCCTTGCCCTGGATCAGGGGACTTCAAGCTCCCGCGCCATAGTCTTTGACCGCGATGGAACACCGGTAAACGTCGCTCAGGATGAGACTCGCCAGATATACCCGCAGCCAGGATGGGTGGAGCACGACCCTGAAAACATCTGGAACAGCCAGGCCCGCGTGGCGCAAAAGGTCTTACGCACCTCCGGGCTGCTTCCCCAGGACATCGCCGCCATCGGCATCACCAACCAGCGCGAAACAACGCTCGTCTGGGATCGGCGCACAGGCGCCTGTATCCATAACGCCATCGTATGGCAGGACCGGCGTACGGCAGCCTTCTGCGATAGGCTTAAAGCCGACCGATATGCAGAGGTGTTCCAAAAAAAGACCGGCCTTGTCCTTGACGCATACTTTTCGGGCACGAAGCTGCGGTGGATCCTGGATCACGTGGACGGAGCCCGCGCCCGTGCAGAACGCGGCGAACTGGCTTTTGGCACGGTCGATTCCTGGCTGATCTGGAACCTTACCGGCGGCAGGGTGCACGCCACCGACGCATCCAATGCGTCGCGCACGCTGCTCTACAACATCCGCCGCAGCTGTTGGGATGACGAGCTGCTAAGCATCCTTGATGTGCCTCGCAGCGTCCTGCCACGCGTAGTGCCGTCTTCAGGCATGATCGCAGAAACCAACCTGTTTGGCACACCAGTGCCCGTCTCGGGCATCGCCGGCGACCAACAGGCCGCCCTGTTCGGACAGGTCTGCTCGCGGCCTGGCATGGTCAAGAACACGTACGGCACCGGCTGCTTCCTGCTCATGAATACGGGTGATAAACCGGTCGCGTCCCGCAATCGCCTGCTTTCCACGGTGGCATGGGATCGCGGCGCCGGGCTGCGGTACGCTCTCGAAGGCAGTGTCTTTATCGGCGGCGCCGTAGTACAATGGCTGCGCGACGGACTTGAACTGTTCCACACTTCGCATGAGGTCGAAGCGCTGGCGGCACGCTGCGAAGACACCGGCGGCGTATACATGGTGCCAGCCTTTGCGGGGCTCGGCGCCCCGCACTGGGATCCGTATGCGCGCGGTACCATCGTTGGCATCACGCGAGGCACCAACAGAAGCCACCTGGCTCGCGCCGCCTTAGAAAGCATCGCCTACCAGAGCATGGATGTCATACGCGCTATGGAGTCCGACGCAGGCATCCGACTAAGTGAGGTGCGCGTAGATGGCGGCGCTACCGCCAACAGCCTGCTCATGCAATTTCAGGCGGACATCCTGGGCGTCCCGGTGATACGTCCGGTGGTGAGCGAAACCACCGCGCTAGGGGCAGCCTACCTAGCCGGGCTGGCAACGGGATACTGGAAAGATGCACGCGAGATCGCCGCTTTGTGGCAGGTCGATCACACCTTTGAACCGCAGATGGATCCAGGCCGCGCGGCACAGCTGTGCGCTGGATGGCAACGCGCGCTCGGACGCTCCAGATCCTGGGTTCCAGCTTCATAACCTTAAGGACTTTCTTGGTATGTCGGCATTTCTGGGAGAACTTATCGGCACAGCGATCCTCATCCTGCTGGGTAACGGTGTGGTCGCCAACGTGGTACTCAAGCATACTAAGGGGTCGGGCGCCGGGTGGATCGCCATAACCGTGGGCTGGGGGCTAGCCGTATTTGTGGCCGTATTCGTCGTCGCGGCATTCAGCGGCGCTCACATCAATCCGGCCGTCACCTTGGGGCTGGCCCTGGCTGGCAAGTTCTCATGGACCCTGGTACCGAACTACCTCGTGGCACAATTCATCGGAGGCGCCCTCGGCGCGCTACTCGTATGGATTCAGTACAAGGATCATCTGGACACCACCGAAGATGGTAATGCGAAGCTCGGGACCTTCTGCACCGCGCCAGCCATCCGCAATGACGTTCGCAACCTAGTGTGCGAAGCCATCGCTACCTTCGTCCTGGTGTTCGCCATCCTGTATATGGTAGAGCCGGATGTCGGTCTGGGACCCCTTGATGCGCTTCCGGTAGGCTTGACCGTGGTAGTGATCGGACTCTGCCTGGGCGGCACGACCGGATACGCCATCAATCCGGCTAGAGACCTTAGTCCACGCATCATGCACGCACTACTGCCGATCGCTGGCAAGCGGGACAGCGATTGGTCTTATTCGTGGATTCCTGTGGTCGGCCCCACGGCGGGCGGACTCAGCGCGGCTGCTCTGTTCCTTCTCTTATAGAGTAACCATGCGCTTGCTGACATCCTGCCTTGCGCTTTGCCCCGCATAATTCACGTCTGAGATTTGTATAAAACAGCAGCAAAGTATTGCATGGATACTTTGTTACAATGCATGTTTCCTGAGTGCGCCGCTTTTCAGTTAAGAAGGGCCCCAATTTAACTCCGATGCGCAACATATGCAATCAGGTCTGAGTTTTCACCTAATGCGAACGAAACTACCAGGGCGTGTCAGAGCCCCTGTCGGCCCATTCAGCTGCAACCGATACAAGTACGTGCCTGAGGGGATGTCAGTGATCCTTAGGTCTATGCTTCGCTTCCATCCCGCAGGCATTTCTCGTGCTGGCAAGACGAGTACGCGCCGCCCTAGCATATCCAGCACCTCGACGCTCACGCTGGCGTGCCATGGAAGGTCGAACACGATCTGCGTATCCTGCTGAAACGGGTTCGGAGAGTTACCTCGCAACGTGAAAGCCGTGGGCAACTCCCGTCGTTCAGTATCTAACCCAGACAACACCTCGATAGTAAACTGCAAGGTGTCTTTCTCCGCATTCGCATCCATTACCGCATAGGTATACGTTGCCTGCGGCGTTGTTATGTTCGGTGTTCCGCTCATTGTGCGCGTATTAGCGTCGAATGTAAGCCCGGAAGGAGGATCAGGGCTCAAAGCGTAGCTGTAGGGCGGGACGCCGCCGTGCGCCTCGGGAAACACCAGGGGTGTGATCGCTTCGTTTCCCGTGTACGTCTGCGCTGGTATCCTGCCAGGCAACGTAGGCAACGTCATCATTGCCTTCCACAGTCGGACGGTTGCGTCGCTCGATGCCGTGGCGAGGCGCGTCCCGTCGGGTGAAAACGCTACCGCTGATACAGTATTACCTAGGCCGTGCCAAATCCGGTCAATCTGATCGCCTGTGGCCACATTCCACAGTCGAGCGGTAAAGTCGCCCGATCCAGAGGCCAAGCGCGTCCCGTCGGGCGAAAACGCTACGGACCAGACCGGGTGCGTGTGATTCTGAAACACCCGCACCTCATTGCCCGTAGCCACCTCCCACAGTCGGACAGTTGCGTCGCTCGATGCCGAGGCAAGGTGCGTCCCGTCGGGCGAAAACGCTACGGACCAGACCGAGCCCGTGTGGCCCTGAAACACGCGGATCTTATTGCCCGTAGCCACCTCCCACAGTTGGACGGTTTGGAGCCCTGCCGAGGTAAGGTGCGTCCCGTCGGGCGAAAACGCTACGGATCCGACCCAGTTCGTGTGGACCCCCTGAAACACGCGGATCTCATTGCCCGTAGCCACCTCCCACAGTCGGACGGTTAAGTCGCTCGATGCCGAGGCAAGGTGCGTCCCGTCGGGCGAAAACGCTACGGATCGGACCCAGCTCGTGTGGCCCTGAAACACGCGGATCTCATTGCCCGTAGCCACCTCCCACAGTCGGACGGTGAAGTCCTCCGATGCCGAGGCAAGGTGCGTCCCGTCGGGCGAAAACGCTACGGATCGGACCGGGTCCGTGTGGCCCTGAAACACGCGGATTTCATCGCCCGTAGCCACCTCCCACAGTTGGACGGTTGCGTCGTCCGATGCCGAGGCAAGGTGCGTCCCGTCGGGCGAAAACGCGACGGACCTGACCCAGTCCGTGTGGCCCACCGGTTTTACGTCAAACCAGCGCACCTGATCGCCCGTAGCCACCTCCCACAGTCGGACGGTTAAGAAGTCCCACGATGCCGAGGCAAGGTGCGTCCCGTCGGGCGAAAACGCGACGGATCGGACCTCCTCCGTGGGGCCCTGAAACACGCGGATCTCATCGCCCGTAGCCACCTCCCACAGTCGGACGGTTAAGTCCTCCGATGCCGAGGCCAGGTGCGTCCCGTCGGGCGAAAACGCGACGGAATTGACCCAGCTCGTGTGGCCCTGAAACACGCGGATCTCATCGCCCGTAGCCACCTCCCACAGTCGGACGGTTCCGTCGCTCGATGCCGAGGCCAGGTGCGTCCCGTCGGGCGAAAACGCGACGGAATTGACCCAGCCCGTGTGGCCCTCGAAGCGGCGCACCGTATCGCCCGTAGCCACCTCCCACAGTCGGACGGTTAAGTCCTCCGATGCCGAGGCCAGGTGCATCCCGTCGGGCGAAAACGCTACGGACCAGACCCTGCTCGTGTGGCCCTGAAACACGCGGATCTCATCGCCCGTAGCCACCTCCCACAGTCGGACGGTTCCGTCGCTCGATGCCGAGGCAAGGTGCGTCCCGTCGGGCGAAAACGCTACGGACCAGACCCTGCCCGTGTGGCCCTGAAACACGCGGATCTCATCGCCCGTAGCCACCTCCCACAGTCGGACGGTTAAGTCCTCCGATGCCGAGGCCAAGTGCGTCCCAGCGGGCGAAAACGCTACGGATCGGACCCAGTCCGTGTGGCCCTCGAAGCGGCGCACCGTATCGCCCGTAGCCACATCCCACAGCTGGATAGAACCATCATCAACACGCCTATCATAAGGACAAGTCGGACAGGTGAATCCCAATCCCGAGGCCAGGAGCGTACTATCGGGCGAAAACGCTACGGAGAGTGAGTGTGCACTACTCGCCACTGGCGTGGTCCAAATCGGTTGGGCGGCGGATGGGGCCACTTCCGCCAGCGCCATTAGTGTGGCAATTACGCGCCATATATGACGATAGCGTATTGGGAATCCCCTAGATGGGCGGGATGACGGTCGAGTACGCCCGAAAGACAGGAGCACGGAGAGCGGTGCAGAAGCATATACCTTCAATGGTCGAATCAAGGGATCTGATGTTTCAATGGATGTAGCAAGAAGCGTCTGGCCTAGGATCCAAGGGATAAGCTATCCGAGCCATGTCGCCACAGTTAGCGATTCAATATACACCCGATGCTCCGCCCCAATTTTAGAAGTATATGAAGATTGTGCGAAGACGAAAGATGTGATTGTGCGTAAGTCGTGCCAGTGGTTCACCGAATGCCCTGGTGAATAGTGTGGGTTTGCCTGTTCGCCACCGGCGCGCAGGCGCAGTCGGCTGCTATCGCGGCGGGCCATCTGGTGGACCCCGCTAAGGGCAGTGTGCGCGCTAATCAGCTCATCCTGGTAGAAGACGGCAAAATCGTCTCTGTGACATCTGGACACACGGCGCTGGCCAAAGTCCCGGTGATCGACCTGTCCGACGCCTATGTGATGCCCGGCCTCATTGATGCGCACACCCATATGTGTCTCACGGTGGATCCCTTAAAAGATGCCGGGCATTACTACTTCACCAGCCTGCTGCATACCACCAGCTAGTGCTTGTCCGAAAAACAGGGCCTGCCTTGCGTAGATGGCTACATGGGGGTCAGCAGGGGGAGAGGTACGCCAGAAATAGGCGTTTTTGCGGGCTAATGGTCGGTCTAACTCACTCTGGACCCATTGTGGACCCATTCCTGCCAAGAGCTTGAATCCGCGAATGTTGGCTCAGATTTAGCTTTTCTCAGCGTAAAGCACGATATTGAGCTCTGAACCCGCCTACATTCGCCCGAGTCATACACATGAGAGCGGTCATTAAGTCCCAGTCGGATCTGGGGGTCACGCCGATTGAGCAGATTGAGCTGAACCCCAAGTCAAGGGACGATACCCCCGCGGTGTTGCGCGGCCTGCAGTCCCTGTATATGGATAAGGATGTGCGCGAACAGGTGCTGGAGGTCCTTTCGCGCAGGATTCTTCCCGACGTAGATCGGACGAAGGGTCGCCCTGGCATGGATTTCTGGCAGATCTTTGTGTTAGGTGTAGTGAAGTACGCACTCAACTGTGACTATGATCGTCTGGAGGATCTGGCCAACCACCATAGGGCGCTGCGTCAGATGCTCATGATTAGCGACGTCAGTAAGAAGCGGTTTTCTGTGCAAACACTGGTCGACAATGTGTCCCTGCTGACGAAGGAGGCGCTCGACGAGATCAACCAAGTGGTGGTAGCAAAGGGTCATAAGGAGCGTAAGCATGGCGCCAACGATGCCTTGCGCTGCCGCGCGGATTCGGCTGTGGCGCGTACCAACGTGGAGTGGCCCACGGACGTACGACTTCTCTGTGATGCATTGCGCAGTCTGGTTAACGGGTTGTACGGACACTGCAAGTCGCTAGAAATGAAGGGCTGGCGCAAGGCCCGCTGGTGGGTGAAGAGATTAACGAAAGCGTATCGCCGTTGCCGTAAGGCCCGTAAGAATGGCTTCCTCGACCGCGTACGTCAGTTCCTTGCGGTTGCGCGCCAGATCATCACAAAGGCGTTAGGGACGGTGAAGACGCTGAAGGAAGTGACCGACAAGATGGCGTGGTACCTGGAAGCCAGCGAAAAACTGGTAGACCAAGTGGACCGTCGCTTGCTGAAAAAGGAAGAGATTGACCACAAAGAGAAGATATTTTCTGTTTTCGAGCCGCATACGCAGTGGGTCAGGAAAGGAAAGGCCGGTGTGTTAGCTGAGCTCGGCATTCCGGTCTGCGTGCTGGAGGATCAGCATCAATTCATCTTGATGCACCACGTGCAGCACGACGGGGGCGATAAGGCCATGATCATGGGTTTCATAGACGAAGCAAAGAAGCGCTATCCGTCGCTTACGTCCTGCAGCATGGATAAGGGCTTCTACTCTGCGAAGAATCGCGACGCCTTGGATGAGCTGCTGGACTTGAACGTCATGCCCAAGCCTGGTTACCGCAATGCGAAACAACGCGAGCGGGAGTCTCATCCCGATTTTGTCAAGGCGCGTCAACAGCATCCTGCGATCGAGTCCGCCATCAACAACCTGCAACAGCGGGGGATGGGGCTCATACGTACCCACGGAAAGGAGGGAGCCTCTTGCAAATTGCATTTCTGGCTCCTCCTCCAGCACCGGCAATCGGCGCCTAAATGTCACGTGCATTACGGGGATTGGAGCAATAGAGATCCCAAGGCGATAGCCCGCATAATTCACGTCTGAGATTTGCATAAAACAGCAGCAAAGCATTGCATGGATACTTTGTTACAATACATATAACCCTGAGTGCGTCAAATTTCAACTAGAAGGGCGTTTATACGGTCCATTTCAGCGAATAAAGAGGCTTTTGCCTATTGATTTGCAGCGGGTGGTCCCAAAACAAGAGTTTGGCGTGCTTCTGCTCGCCCACTTAATTGCATTTAGGCCATAGTATAAACATAGTTTATACGTGTTTTGGGGCAGTTGGAGGGATAGTACGGATTCACCCGGTGGGTGAACGAGACGTGGCCCATTTTGGGCCCTTTTGCCCGTCCTAGCAGGCATCCACCTTCCGGGCAGAGCCCGGGATTTCTGCGCCTGGGCGAGCTTGAGAGGGGCACCAAGAGGCAGGCGGATCGGTCTGCTAGACGGCGGACATGGTCATGGCCGATTCGGCATTGCGAGTGCGGCCTGCATCGGTTGCGTATTCCGCTTCAAATCGACCAGTGGTTCCACGGGAAATCGACCACCGATTCCACGGCAAATCGACCAGTGGTTCCACGGCAAATCGACCACCTGAGCTGGCGCGCGCCGACCGGTGGCGGCGGGGTGTAGGAGGTCGGTTAACGGGCCTGCCAAATTGGCAGTCTGGCGGAGTTAGAAACGGGTTATTGTTGCCTGTCGCGGGTGATGGCGGCAGGTCAAGCGCAGGTGGTATCGTACCCTCTTTACTTACCAAAAGAGGGGTACTTATGCCAAACAAGAGGGTTGTTATGCGTGTTTTGTGGGACGTTCTGCGGTTGTCTGCGGAGTCTGATTTGAGCGTACGTGGTATCGGTCGTGCGCTGGGAATATCGCACAGCACGGTACTTGGTTACTTGCGTCGTGCTAAGGCAGCGGGTGTGCATTGGCCTTTGCCCGAGGGTATGCCGGAGGCCAAGTTGAAGGCATTGCTTTATGGTCCGCCGGAGGTTGCCAAGGAGACGCGTCCGTTGCCGGACTGGTCCGAGGTGGAGCGTAAGATGCAGGTCAAGGGGTTCACGCGGCGCCTGATGTGGGAGCGGTACAGGCGGGACCACAGTGATGGTTACGGCTACAGCAAGTTCTGCGCTCTTTACTCTGCCTGGAAGAAGGAATTTGGCCAGGTGACGGTTCCGATGGATCATCCTGCGGGTCATTCGGCCTTCGTGGACTATGCAGGCATGCGCCTGGAGGCGATAGACCAGCTTACGCGTAAGCGGCGTCGGGTGGAGATCTTTGTTGGTGTGCTGGGATTCTCCAATTATCTCTACGTTGAGGCGACGTGGACGCAGCGTCTTGGGGACTGGCTGGGCTCGCATCGTCGCATGTTCGAGGCTTTCGGGGCGGTGCCTTCCTATGTGGTCTGTGACAATTTGAAGAGTGGCGTGCGCAAGGCCCACCGATACGATCCAGAGATCAATCCGTCGTATCAGGACCTTGCGATGCACTACAAGACCGTGGTTGTGCCTACGCGTCCCGGGAAGCCCAGGGACAAGGCCAAGGTCGAGCAAGCCGTGTTGCATGCAGAGAGGCGCATTCTGGCTCCGTTAAGCGATAAGCGTTTCATCGGTCTAGCGCACGTGAACCGGCACATTCGTGTCCATCTGAAGGAGCTTAACGAGCGGCCTTTTCAGAAGCTGGAAGGCAGTCGTAAGAGCTGGTTTGACACGTGGGAGCGATCAGCGATGAAGCCCTTGCCGGCGGAGCCGTACGAGCACGCGGAGTGGCGCAAAGCCAAGGTGCACAGAGATGCGCACATCGAGGTGCGCTGGCACCGTTATAGCGTTCCTTATCGATATGTAGGGCGTTCGGTACAGGTTCGCCTTACAGATACCACCCTTGAGGTATTGTTTGACGACAAACGGGTGGCGACGCACCCGCGTAGCCACCAGAAAGGGGTCACCACCAAGGATGAACACATGCCGGACGCCCAACGCCAAATGAACGATATGAGCCGCTTCGTAACCGAGGCAGAACGCATCGGGCCGGACACACACAATATCGTGCGGCAGATCATCGATGCTGAGCGGCACCCGCTGATTCGTTACCGCACGCTCATGGGCCTGCTCCGCTTGGCTCGCATCTACGGTAAGAGCCGCATGGAAAACGCGTGTACGCGGGCAATCGCTATCGGCACCCGCTCGTACAGGAGCATCGCGTCCATCCTGAAGAATGGACTCGACAAGCATCCGCTGGACTCGGAGTCTCCGCCTCCCATAGACCATGACAACATCCGGGGCCCAAGCTATTACGACACCAAATCGGATTCTCCTCACCAAACCTCGAAGGCCTGATGCTCCTACACCCTACCCTTGACAAGCTCGAGCAGATGCGTCTGCATGGCATGGCGCGCGCGCTGCGTGATCAGCTTACCCAACCGGAAATGGAACAGCTCCCGTTCATGGACCGCCTGGGCCTATTGGTTGACCACGAGGAGATCGTGCGATACAACAATCGCCTGCGGTCGCGCCTACGCCGCGCCCGGTTACGCCAAGAGGCCTCCATGGCCGATCTGGACTATCGTCGCGGTCGCAATCTGGATCGGCGCCTGATGGCCTCGCTTTCCACCTGCGACTGGGTGGGCAAACATCACAATGCGATCATTACCGGACCCACCGGTGTCGGTAAGAGCTTCGTGGCGTGCGCGCTGGCGCATAAAGCCTGCATGGAGGGGTTCACCGTACGCTACCACCGACTGCATCGTCTTCTGGAAGATCTGCAACTCGCGCACGGGGACGGACGCTTCCTGAAACTGCTGAAGCAGTTGACGCGCTTCCACCTACTGGTTCTCGATGACTGGGGGTTGTCACGAATCAGTGCGCTGCACCAGCGGGATCTGCTTGAGCTAATCGATGATCGGTATCAGAAGGGATCCATCGTCGTTACCAGTCAGATGCCTGTGAGTGTGTGGCACGAAGGCATGGAAGACCCAACACTCGCTGATGCTATCCTGGATCGCCTCATTCACAATGCACACCACATCGCGCTGAAGGGAGAGTCCATGAGACAGCGTCTGCCAAAATGGCAGAACCTTCCAGAGAAGACAAGCGTAACTGACGCCAGACAGCCGTGAAAATGGTACCCAGAACAGTCACGATGCAGCGCTATCCAGCGCGGACTCAGCACGCCGAATCAGGTGGTCGATTAACCGTGGAATCGGTGGTCGCCATACCGTGGAACGAGTGGTTTTTTTCCGTGGAATATGCATCGGTCGCATGCACGGCACTGGGTGCAGGATGGTTATGGGCTGTTTGCGGCGAGCCGGGAGCACCGTGCCAGGGTTATGGGTCCTGGCGACGATGGCCGAAGGGCTGCGGACCGTGGCACGCGAAGCGGCATTACGCACGATGTGACTCTCATACTTGACTTTGACAAAACTAACTGTTACCTTTGGACTACCTCATTGTTGCAGCGTATAGGACGGTACAGCAGCCATGAGGCAGGGGGTCCCCTTACCGCTGGGCGGGCTTGCGCACACCAGCACGAGCGCGTCACGGTGCCAGAAGGACCGCTACACGTACCATCCATGATCCAGTGAGCCCATGTCCGCATCCAACACGTTGAAAACGTTCGCGTCGCACAACCGCTCGGTTAAGGTGAGTTTTGATAAGCCCGATCAGGTGACGTCCGATGCGGGCGCCTTTATTGGTCGTCGCCTGCTGGACTTGACGGGCTTGATTGCGATGCTGATGGAGGGCTTGAAGGACTCCCGCGACAAGCGCCGTGTCCGGCACTCGCTGCCTGAGCTGCTGCAGCAGGTGCTGCTGTCGTTCATGCAGGGATGGGATCGTCTGCGCTCAGCGGAAGCCTTAAAGAACGACCCCGCCTTCCGCGTGGCCTGCCGTAACCAGCGAGGTGCAAAGGTGCTAGAGGCCAAACACCGCTTAGCTTCGCAGCCGACGCTGTCACGCACTATTGACCAGCTCAGCGAAGAGCCCAAGCTCCAGCATCTGTCCGACACGGTCACCCGGCTGGGAATGGAGACGATATACACCCGCAACGGAGGCAAGCGCGTGCCGGAGCTGGTCATCGACGTGGATAGCTATCCCGTAGAAGTGTACGGGAAGCAGGAAGGCAGCGAATATAATGCGCACTATAGGCACAGGATATATTTGCCTATGGTGGCCACATGCGGGCCCACGGGGGATGTGCTGGGAGCAGAACTGCGTCCTGGCGCTATGAATGACGCAAGAGATAGCCATCAATTCATCCACCGGATTGCGAAAGCAGCGCAAAAGCACGTCGCCGAACGGATTATCGTGCGTGCCGACGCGGGCTTCAACAGCCCCATCACGTACGAGCGCCTCGAAGACGATGGCATCGACTACGTCATGCACCTGAAAAAGAACAAGAAACTGAAAACGTTGATGAAGAAGACCGTGGCCAAGTACGGCGGATCACCTAAGCACTGCATAGAGCTGACCTATAAAGCGAAGTCTTGGAACGAGGCCCAGCGCGTGGTGATGGCGCCCAAGACGGACTCCAAGTCCGAGCCGGAATACTACTTTCTGCTCACGTCCTTGTCAAAGAAAGAGTGCAATGCCCAGAGCTTGGCTGACTTCTACCGGATGCGAGGCAAAGCGGAAGCACACCATGCAGAGATCAAATACGCTTCCTGTCTGCTGTCCTCGGCGGCGCGCCCCAACATGTTCGAGAAAGTGGTCAAGCAATCACTCGGAGACGAGAGCGATAGCAAGACCCAAGACGAGAGCGATAGCAAGACCCAAGACGAGAGCGATAGCAAGACCCAAGACGAGAGCGATAGCAAGACCCAAGACGAGAGCGATAGCAAGACCCAAGACGAGAGCGATAGCAAGACCCAAGACGAGAGCGATAGCAAGACCCAAGACGAGAGCGACAACAAGACCCAAGACGAGAGCGACAACAAGACCCAAGACGAGAGCGACAACAAGACCCAAGACGAGAAGGCTACCAAGACGGTGCGCCCTCAGAATGCGGTACGCTTGCTACTGAATGTGATGGCCTATCAACTGATCCACATCGGGCGCTGCCAAATGATCGCCCCCGACTACTTGGCTCCCAGAAACTGGCCCCTGGGACTACCGACCGCCACAGAACCCCCACCAGCAGACGTTGGTCCGCCGGCAGAGCCAAGTAGCAACGGCACCGCCGAAGCAAACACCGAGAAGCACGACAAGCAGATGAAGCCTGAGCCCGTACACGCGCCGCTCATGCATGTGCGCAGATTCAGGGAGAACGTGCTCAAGGTAGGGGGACGCCTGACCAGACATGCACGGCGGCTGCACTTCTATCTCGCCGAGTCCGCAAAGAAGCTGTGGGAGACCTTCTGGGAAAACACATGGAAGCTGCGCTGGCAGACCCTGTGCTGGCCGAGTCTGCCTAAACGGTGCTAAGAGGCCACCACCCGGCTTCCTGACCACGTTAACGCACCTCCCCAAGGGCGACCAACCAGAGCCCCAGCGCCAAGCTACGCCCGCACGACATTAATTCGCCCCGCTGAGCGGCAAAAAGACACCCTGAGCGCGCCGCAAACCCGCGAAATCGCTCTCTCGCTCCACGACTAGGCCCCATCAACGGGTCATACCCCTGCCTGTCTGGCATTCCCCCTCAACGGCCGCCCACGAATTCCAACTAGTGAATAAGGTGGGGATAGACGTACACCAGAATCGTTGACTAACGCAGTGAGGTTGACCTCAAAAAGACAGATTTCGGGCCTTAGCGATGACAATTACGCATACCTATCCCACTACACGTGCCACTACAACCGCAATTC
Source organism: Rhodothermales bacterium (assembly GCA_958296045.1). GTDB lineage: Bacteria > Bacteroidota > Rhodothermia > Rhodothermales > Bin80 > CATQHT01. The sequence continues at coordinate 147,597 of CATQHT010000002.1, read as the reverse complement.
TGTGCGCCGGTGAAGCCAGTTAGCACACAAGTCGCGTCATTTGGTCGATCGTCAACGCGAGTATGCCGAACCCAAGATGACATAGCACCTTCGCATGACCACGTACGCGAATATGGCGACCGCCATATTCGTCCTTGAGGCGACCAAAGACGCGCTCGACGGTCGAACGCTCGTTGTAGCGTACGCGCTCTGGTGGTACCCATCCGGCCGCACGCTGCGCCTTCGCCTCACGCTTTTTCGCCGCCTTACGTGCGCGTGTACGCGGGTTCGCATCAATGATCGGCACATGCCCAAGACTCTCGCTGTGAAGGCGTATCTCCTTCGCATCATAGGCGCTATCCATCACATCATACAAATTCGTGACCCGCTTCGCAGACTTCGTAGCCAAGGGAATGGCCACCTGACTATCATGCACCGACGCAGACGTTACCAGGTAGCTGATTGGTACACCCCCGTCGGCCACATCTGCGTGCAGCTTATAGCCGTTCCAGCTCTGCCGGTAACCCTTAGCATTGCGCTTAGCGCCTCGGTTGCACTCCCCGGGCAAATCTTCTTCCATCTCCGGCAGACTCATGTCCAACTGACGTACAAGGCGTCGTTGCTTTTTTGGAGGTGTTTCTCCCTTACACGGTTGATCGTGCGTGTCTTTGGCCAGCGCGGACTTCTTCGTAGCAGGGCGCTCACGCGCCTTAATCGCCGTAGAATCACGTGAAAGATGTCCGACGATCTCTCCTTCGTAGGACTCGTCGATCAGTGCACGATGCACCTGATCGGGCAGACACGACTGCGCAAACTCCCCGAAAGCGCGTGAAAAGGTCGACTCGCTGGGAACCTCGTGTTGATGCGTCCACCCACACATGCGGCGCAGCTGTGGGTCCGAGCAAATCCGTTCGATCAGCGCGCGTGTCGTATCGATGTTGTAAACCGCCTTAGCAACAAACGCCCGCGCAAGCGCCGCACGACTCTTCCGCGGACGCCCGCGCAAGGCCTTCGAATCATCGTCAATAAAGCGCTCAACGCGAGCGATCTCCAACACGCCCAGTAGCTTCTTCTGCGGCGCGGTCAGAGAACCGAGCAGTTCCTCCGCAAAGGAGAAGAGCATCACTTGGCGACTTATCCAAGAACATAGCCTCGCCGCTCCAGTGGACATGGCTGTCCCGTTATGTTAGGGATTGTCTTCGCCCAACACCACGACCTCGATCAACGCCACATTGCTCGGATCACACCAAGCCCCTCGCGCACGTTCGCGGGCTTTTGCTGGACGACTCCGTCCGGTTTGCGCATACATGCTTCGCACTCCAGACGCAGCGTGTCTTTTACTGCGCGGCACCAATCAAGTTGCATTGTTGCTTCGCGATTCCGAAACTATCCAACATTCGCGATCAGGCCCGTTCCCCCACAAGGTATACCCTAACGGGCGCATACTATTACGATACCCACGACGGAGGTGCCACCTCTTCTCCCGCGCCTGCGGAGGGAGTACTGGCCGTTTTTCGGGCTTTTGCAAGAGGCTCGAGGGCTTCGATCGGTCGGTAGGGCTGGCGGTGCTGTCGGCAAACATTCACCGACTAGGCAAAGTGGTCAGGAAAAAAGAAGCGAAACGACGAGCCTGGCATACCGCTCGCGCGAAGGCCACTTAAGGCTCGCCCGCTCCAGCTTCGACTGAGCCCTTCTTTTTCTGTCTCCGACAAGCCCGCGACGGGTAAGCTGTATCCACTCTGCGCCGCCAGGAGCTAACGAAGCCCGGTTGAGGGTCAGAAATGGCCGTGCAGCGCTTCTGTTACCCTTCCCATCGCTCAGACCAGCGTCCCTATCGGGCCCCCAGCGTGCCCCCGACCTTGCTCCAGCCAGGCAGACGCCCAAAATGCCCTATTTTCTGACAAGCACCAGCTACCGGGCCATCCAGGGAGCGGCAAATGCTCGCGCGATGCTTCAAGCGGGGTTTACAGCAATCCGCGATGTCGGCAACGCTGGCACGTATGGGGACACCGCCCTGCGCCAAGCTATAGAGGAAGGCATCATCCCCGGCCCGACGATGCAGAACGCCGGCCGAATTATAGCGCCCTTCGGCGGGCAGTTTACACTGCAACCGGAGAAACCCAGCCTTGGTAACCCGGAGTACTTCTTTGCAGATACCCCGGATGAGCTCCGCAAAGCGGTTCGCGAAAATATCCACTACGGTGCAACGCTTATCAAAGTAGTCGTTGACGACCAGCCGTACATCTATTCGGTAGAGGATTTGCGGCTGGTGGTAGAGGAAGCCGCGTTGGCTGGCCTCAAGGTGGCAGCCCACGTGTGGACAGAGCAAGGGGCACTGAACGCCATCGAAGCCGGCGTCGCCAGCATTGAACACGGACCAAACATGAGCGATGACGCGCTGCGGTTAGCCAAAGAGCACGACGTCACCTTGGTGGGTACCGAGTTCACCGAATTGGCCATAGAAATCACCTTCTTCGGTACCACTGCTGCCGAGGGCAAAGTCCTGCATGCGCAATTTATCGATCGCCTGCGCCGCGCTTACCTCATAGGCACACCGATGGCCTTTGGATCCGATGTGGTGTTCTCCTATCAGGGCCACGACCGCGGCACACTGACGCTGACGTATCTCGACAATTTTGCTAAGGCGGGCATCCCGCCAGCCTACGCGCTACAGATGATGACGATCAACGCTGCGACGGTGATGGGACTCCAACACGAGCGTGGTGCCATTGTACCTGGCCTGGCAGCCGACATCATTGCTATGCCCGACAACCCAATGGAAAACCTCGCGTCGCTGCACCAAGTGATGTTCGTGATGAAAAATGGCGCGGTGTTCCGGCACGACCCCTGATTGACTGGCCCCCAGGTCGAGCCACACATCCCTTGCGATTTCGGCGGTCGCATCGCATCAGTGCCTGTATCTGCCCGATCTGTGTTGGAGAAACGAACAGGTCACGCTCAGCCATTCGGGCGCCGCGCCCGTCACGCACGTCAATTGGCATTCTGGCAGTGCCGCGGAAAGGGGTGAGCCAAAATTAGTGGAAACGTGGCAGGGGGTAGAAGGGGATTTTGGGGTTTGGTCGTCGGGTCCTGGCATCCATAAACGCCTTTTGGAGCTTGGGCAGGTGTTGGCGGTTGTTGATGATTGGGGCTGAAACAACTCACCAACGTACAGCAAGATGATCTGCTGGAAATCTTGGATGACCGACACTAGGTCAGCTCCACCATTGCTACCGGCCAGCTCCCGGTGGAACGCTGGCATCAGGCCATGGAAACCCCTACGCTCGCCGATGCTATCCCGGATCGCCTCGTCCACAACGCGCACCGTATCCAGCTCACCGGCGACTCGAACCGAAAGCAAATGGCTAACGTGAACGTGCCGGAAACCCCGGAAGACTCATCTTCATTCTAACCACCAACTCCCAGCAACCACAGGGCATGGCAGCCTACGTCACCACCATAACGCGGCTGGACAACCTCCAGCGCGGGTGTCCAGCTTGGATCGGATTGGGTGCTCGAATTCGTCAGAATATGCATCTGATCACTCGAATACGCCCGAGCATGAGCCGACCGCTTCCTTCAGTGGTATAATGCCAAACATTACAACATCGGACTGGCATCCATGCAGTCCGCTGCGGTCCACTACGGATTCGCCATGACCGTACAGACCGCCCGACAAACCGTTTTCAACAAGGCCTACGACGATCAACCCGAACGCTTTGCAACGGACCACCCACGGCCGAAATGCCGCCCAATCCGCCTGGATTAACAAGCCAAACGCATACCCTGAATGCCTGGAAACCGCGACATCGGGAGCAAACCTATCGCAGTCCAAAGCGCAGTCCCACCCGTAATGCTACCTTACGCCGATTCCAAAAAGTGTGTCATAATTGTTGATGCCTTCCGGCTCGCGGAAATACTTGCTCTGTTCAAGCCTCACAACACGGGACTCTCGCCCGCTCTATTGTGCACATTAGCCTAGCGCACGTACAGAGCACCCTCGGACACCAAGGCCTTACCGCTACCTCCCGATATGTGCGTGCACAACCCCACGGCTCCATCGGAAACTATCTGGCACTCTGAAGACCGCGTCCGCCAATCTCCTGACCACATCGCGCTGTTAGCTCCTTGGTTGGGATATTCGTCGCTGCAGTAGCATCGAGCAGCTGGACGCCGCCTAATCACGTAGCATCCTTGGGTCGCCCGCAAGCATAACAATGTCTGGGAGGCGTAACCGGCTTTGATGGCAACGTAATGTACTTCCGATCCGAAGTAGCCTTCATGGCCTGAATGTCCTTAACGATGGCTACAGGATCATAGTTGAGCTTCGCTGCATATGCCTCGCGTATTGCACGCAACTCAGCCAAAATCGGGTCCTCTGGGGGGTTGTTCATAGGGTACCTCCATTAATGCAGCCGATGTACAGATCACCACCGGCCCGTGGTTCAACGCACGACATATGCGATTAATCCTGGGAAGTTGCACCGGATTCGCAATATGCTTGAAGTTCCACGTCACCAGATAATCCGTACGATTGACCCCGGCGGTGGCGTTTGGGCCGCATCGGCGGCTGCCTTGCGTGGCAATGCACCTTGAATCAGCAGTTCATCAACCAACGCTATCACCGCTGCCGTGGTGTCGAGCAACATAACACTATTCAACACTGCCATGCGGGCACGTGCTCTATGCAAATTGCCCTATCCAACTTCCTTCACTACCAAATCCGATGCCACCAGCGTGTACTGTTGCGCCGCCATACGCCACCATTCACGCGTAACTTCTCGACGTCCCGCGACAACCAAGTCGCGGGAAGGACGTGCCACCAGATAGCTGACCACGCTGGTTTCCAGATAAACAGAAGGCAGCATACCGCAGGAATATACGCCAGTACAAGATACGAGAGACGCGCCCTACAACCCCAGATCTTGCTCACCCATGCGTTCCTGGTGCACGCGGTAGTTCACCATATCCAGGATTCCGCTTTCAATGCTGCGCTCGTGCGCCTCTCTTGTTACCTCCAGATACTGATGCTCCGGTGTCCGCTCCAACACCATGCCGACAGCTTGGTCGCGCCGCTGCTTCAGCTGCTGCGCATCGCGTTGGTGTTCCTTCCACGTTTGGGTAAGCGGGTCTCTTCCCCGCGGAAAGGCCCGTAAACACCCACACTCAATCTGCCGCCCATCACCGGGCAGCAGGCCTTGCTCCTTACGTATCCGTCCGAAAGTCTGGATATTGGACAGGTAGTATTATTGCCCGACCTTTTGGGAGGTTCTATTGATCAAACCGTGGGGTCGAGGGATAGCATCGGAAGTTAGGGCACAGAAGTGAAGGTTCCGTGGATCGCGCGCTATTTGCGTGGTACGCAGCGTGCGGGGGCATTTTGCCAGGAGCATGGCATGACGCGTAGTCAGCTGCCTTACTGGCGCCGCACGTACGCGGCATCTTCATTTGGGGTGGTGGGTGACTCGCTTGTGGAGGTTCCTTCCCCTGTTCGGCGGGACGGGGAGCATTGATGGCGTTGCAGTTTCCATATGGGTGTGATGGCTCCATCGTGACGTACGAGGCTTTCAGGGTCCAAGGCGTTGGTGGCTGAAAGCCATGCTCAGCCGGCTTCTTCACCGTCCTTCGGGACGGCACCTCTGACGAGGTGCATCTCATGACGCCACTTGAATGTACCCGCGCTGCTGTTCAATGATTGCGCTTGGCAGTCTCATCAATGTGGATCGGAGCAGGCCGATTCGCGAACGGCTTCATCGAGGTGGCTGGCAAACAGCCACCTGTCTTTGCTTAACGCCACGGCGTCTCGCGCAAGTATGGGCTGGCCACCGGGGGCACCGGGGAGGTTGCTGATCCTGACTCGCCAGGCCGACCTTGTACAGCAAGGAGATCTCGTACGTCAAGCACCCCCACGGTGGCGCCCATCGTCATTGTGATGTAGAGGGCCTACTCGTCACCGTTGATCGCATACAGCAGGCGCTCCGTTTTGGAACCGATCAGGCCGATTAGCAGGGACATCTTCGCGCCGATCCCTAAGACAATCTTTCGCTTCAGTCGGGCGTGCGGCGGGAAGCTTCGAGATGATACCGCGCAGCTGGAACAAGGATAACATTTTGGCGGAGGCTCATCTGCGACACGGAGACCGACACACAGCCCCGTTGTAACCATGGCAATACCGGCATTGCCATGCCGACGCAGCCGTTCGCCTACACCGCTAACGCCACAATATACTGGGACAGCGCTACGAGCAGGATGCCTATGCCGACAGCGGTCCCGATGTACCATTTCATGGATCTGTTCTGCTTTTCCAACGCGCCGATCATGCCCTTCAACTCGGACACACTGGCGTCACGCTTGGAGTCCGACCTACCAATCATCCCCTTCAACTCGGACACACTGGCGTCACGCTTGGAGTCCGACCTACCAATCATCCCCTTCAACTCGGACACACTGGCGTCAACCTTGGAGTCCAACTTACTAAACCTGGCATCAACCTTGGACTCCAACTGGCCGATCATGCCCTTCAACTCGGACACACTGGCATCAACCTTGGAGTCCAACTTACTAAACCTGGCATCAACCTTGGAGTCCAACTGGCCGATCATGCCCTTCAACTCGGACACACTGGCATCAACCTTGGAGTCCAACTTACTAAACCTGGCATCAACCTTGGACTCCAACTGGCCGATCATGCCCTTCAACTCGGACGCGCCGGCGTCAACCTTGGACTCCAACGCGCCAATCATGCCCTTCAACTCGGATACAATGACGTCAACCTTGGATTCCAACGCGCCAATCATGCCCTTCAACTCGGATACAATGACGTCAACCTTGGATTCCAACGCGCCAATCATGCCCTTCAACTCGGACACACTGGCGTCAACCTTGGACTCCAACTTGCTAGTCTTAGCATTCTGCTGGGCCGCAACCTGCGAAATCTCGGCCAGAATGGCGACTCTAACCTCCGTCACCCGCCCTGACAGCTTCGCGATCTGCAACCTGATCTGCCCCATCTCGGAATCGCCGCCTGATATCCTGGGATCGACTCTTGTACCTATCTGCCCCGCAGGGCTTGTTGCAAGTTCAGCCATAGTCAATCTTTACTCTGTAGGTGGTTGATGTTCAGGACTCGATCAGGATCCTGGCTCATAACACTACTTATCAGTCAATCACCAGCCCCGGGCGCAAACCACTCGACCGTAGTACCACTGGAGTCGCTGTGTGCGGAACGGTTACACCTAGCATGGGAAGGATAGTTCCCCGCAGCCTCTTCCAAGTAGAGCGCACCCTCCGAGCGCACGAAGCGGCCCTGCTGCCACTAAACATACATATCATGCGATGCTCACCCCGAACATGGAGCGCGCCACGCAGCACTCGGGGGGGGGGGACTTCCTACCATTTAAGCAAGGCCCTTTCAGGGAAAAAGTGGGGCTCAGAGGCCAATCGAGTCATCCGTGACCGGGGTCTTGATCTGGGCACACGGGCTGGATGCTCGGTGCCTGGTGGAAGCGGTCAAGGCCATATGGAGAAGGGTGAATAGGGAGACGTAGCGAGTGACCGGGTCGGCAGATTGACGCGCAATGTTTGCAGTTGGAAAGTATCCGTCCGAAAATCCGGTTTTTCGGGGATATTTCAGCTGACTGGTAGCGTGCCGAGGACTATGTTTCGCCGTCGTGTTTGCCTTCAGGCCATGGAATGCACGGTGGCGCGTGCTTTTGAGCGGCACATCTTGCTGGGGTTACTGTGCTAGGGCCGCTGCTGGAGCGGACCGATGGGCGCTGCGGGGATGGTAGCGGTAGGCATGCGCAGGGTGCTTGGGCGCCTGCGCAGTGCGGTGCATGTCTCGCGCTTGGGAGTGGCACAGCGGGTCTTATGCGCAGGCACGCCCTGGTGGGAGCGGTGTCTGTGGGGTCGCGGAAGTTTCAAGGTAGGTCTGCCGCTGGGGGAGCGGCTCGCGTAGTGCTGTGGTAGGTGTGGGCACGCGCGCTACCACATCTTCGAGCCTGTCTTGGGCATCTAAGTGTTGGAGGTTTCTAGCAGCGCGTAGATGCCAGTTGCGCGTTGATGTGTTCTTGAAGCGATGCCTTCAGGTCTTCCAGGGATGGGGACCGCTTCTCTTTGACGCGCCTTATAGCGGTCGGTCGGCGTGCAGCCCGCCTCGCGTAGCCTGCGTTCGATCCCGTACCGTAGTCGAATCGTCGTCGGCACATGCTGGGCGCATCTGGTTGGCGGCGCCCCTTGCTGGGGTTACTGGGCTCAAGCCGCTGCTGGAGCGGGCCGACGGGGGCTGCGGGAATGCTAGCGGTCGGCAGGCGCAAGCGCTTGGATGCCTGCGCGCGGCAGTGCAGAAGTGGCGCTCAGCAGTGGCGCAGAGGGCTTATGCGCAGGCCCGCATCGCTGGGAGCAATGCCTGTGAGGTCGCGGAGCTTGGACGCTCGGTCCACTGTTGGGGTAGCAGCTCACGAATATCTGCGGTGTGCGTAGGCATGCGCGTTAGCACATCCTCGAGCCAATCTTGGGGGTCGGCTATGCCTTGCAGGTTGCAGGTTGCCAGCAACGAGTAGATGACGGCTGCGCGTTGGGCTGCATCGTGTGATCCGGCGTGCATGTAGTTTTTGCGACCCAGAGCCAACGGCCGGATGGAGTTTTCCACGAGGTTGTTGTCTATCTCAACGCGCCCGAAGCGGGTGTATCGAAACAGCTTGTCCCACTGATTCAGGGTATAGCCCACGGCTTTGCCCCAAACGCTGCGTGGCGTGTCGAAGTGCGCTTGAAGCCATGCCTTCAGGTCTTTCAGGATGGGGATCGCCTCTTTTTGGCGCGCCTGGTAGCGTTCCTCTGGCGTGCAACCCGCCTCGCGCAGCCTGCGCTCAATCATGTACAACTGCTGAATCCTCGTCAGCACATGCTCGGCCCGCTCCGAATAGCTCTGCTGCGCCCGGACGAAATAGCGTCGGGCATGGGCCCAGCATCCGTGTAAAACGATGTTCGGATTGCGGCCAAGAGCGTTGTAGGCTGCGAGGCCATCGCACTGAATGTGACCCCCGAAGGTCTGCAAAGAGTGGATCAGCCCTTGCTGGTCACGGCCCTTACGATACTCCATCCACACGAGTCCGAGCTCCGGTGCACGGTGCACCCAGAAATACCCACGGTGATGTGCCCCGACCTTGCTACGATCTTGCACCGCAATGGTGGTCTCGTCCACGCATAGGTAGCCGCTCTGGAGGGCCTCTTTCTTGAGCGCATCATAGAGGGCCCCCAAGTGGAATGCTACCAGGCCGATCCAGTCACCCAGGGTCGAGCTGGAAATCGGGAGTTGTTGCCGTAAGAACTGTTTTCGCTGGCGGTAGAGAGGAAGGTGATCCAGGTACTTAGCGGCGGTTACATGAGCGAGCAGGCTTGGCTCAGCCATACATTTCTCGCTCAGGCGGGGCGGTAACGGCGCGATGACGATGGGGCTCGGACCGTCATCCTCGTCCGAACGCTCGCCATTACCATCCGTCGTCTCACTACGAGCGTACTTGTACCGCCTGAGCACTTTGACGATCACCTTAAGATGCACTACATGTAGCGTCTCTTTATCTACAAAGCCTATGCGCTTCATGCCCGAGACATCTTCCTCGGGCTCGAGGACGGCCATGTCGCGCTCAAGGTGGGGCGGAAAACCGGCTTGAAGGCGGCGGCGTGTCCGCTTCGGTTTCTGCGAAACCGCTTTGCGCTTCGAGGCCTCAGGGCGCGCCTTGTCCGTATCTGGCGACGGCTCGACCTCTGGCGACGGCTCGTCGTCATCGGAAAACAAGGAGTTCTCCTCGGGGCCCGCCCCATCGTTGGGCACAAAGCGCTCATTCTTCGCACCGTGGACCAAGTTCAGAAGGGCATCGCGTTCAGCCTTGACTCAGTTCAGACGGTCACGGTAGCCGTCCCTCTCCTTGCAAACGCTGCTGTTTTCGTGACGCAACCGTCCAACCTCCGCCTCTGCCTTCAACCTCCCGCGGCGCTCCTCCATCTCCCTCGCCTCTGCCTTCAACCTCCCGCAGCGCTCCTCCATTTCCCTCGCCTCCAGGGAAGCGATGATCGACGCCGAGTCCCCAGCCGGGGCCGAAGAAAGCACGATAGGAGGCTTGTGTGCGGCCATAGGGTTCATACCACCCTCTAAGCACACAATTCCCCATAATAGATACCACACGAAAATAAATTTCATCCCTGCGACACTGCCAGCCGTGAGTAACGCCGACGATAACGAACAGAATTCAGCGCCACACCCTCCAGAAGGCAAACGATCTGCGCCCAATCTGGAGTGCCACTGCAAGGAAGCTCGAACGTACCCGACTCGAGACGCTTGTAGTACACGACCCAACCGCTCCGATCCCACACCAAGAATTTTGCATGGGTCCGACGGCGGTTGATGAAAACGAACACATCGCCCGAGAGAGGATCACGCTTCATGCCCGAGCGCACCAGACCGCACAACCCGTCAAAACCCTTGCGCATGTCCGTAGGCTCCCGGTAATAATGAAACCGGTGCGACGGCCCCAGCGCTAACATGATGGGCTCCGCACACGTTGCAGCACAGACCCGAGAAAATCCGCCGATACCGGCGTGAACAGGCGTAGACGTGTGCCGCCTGGAAACTCGACCTCCATTAAAACCCGCTCACGCGCCTGCGGCGACGGTACCTCCACAAACGCGCCGACCTCCGACCCAGACGAAGATGCCGCATACTTCCGGCGCCAATAGGTCAGCTGATTACGCGATAGGCCATGCTCCTGGCAAAATGCGTCCGGACCCTTACTACCACGCTAATAGCAGGCGACCAACGGAAACATCACTTCCGAGGTGCCCCTGACTCTCGTTGCCATAAAACGACCTCCCAGATTGGTGGAAAGAAACTCCGACAAGGTCGGGCAACAAAATCACCCAGTCAAGATGCAGACTTTCGCACGGATACCTCCTTACCGCACCAGCACCGCAGGCTGTACCACGCGCTCTGCGCCTGTGCTCAGCAGTACAAAGTACGCCCCACTGGCAAGGCGGCCTCCACGATCGCTGGCGCCATCCCACACGTAACGGTAGGAGCCAGCATTCAGCATGCGTCGGTCAATCAATGTGCGCACCCGTGCACCAAGAGCGTTGTAAACGCTTAGCGTCACTTCCGTGCTGACCTCAAGCCCAAACGTGATGTGCGTAGCCTCGGCGAACGGGTTGGGATAGCTACGTAGGTGGACAGCCCTTCTGGGGCCCATGTGGTGCACCGTGGTAGCACGGCCATACACCATCACCGGCATCGGTGCCTCGCTCTCTACAGAATTGCGACTTACGCTGCGTACAAAATAGTAGTAGGGATAGGGCGCCTCGCCAGGATAGTCGATAAGTGTGGTGTCGCCCGTCACCGCCAGAAGGTTGGTGGGATCCTCACTGGCCTGATCCAAGTCCGGCTGCACTGGAGACCTTACCCGGTAGACCGCATAACGGCGCGGACTGGTGGAATCCGGCGGAGACCATGTAAGCGACAACTCCGTGTCCGCGGTCCACGAATACGACAGATGTTGGGGCGCGCCCGGTGCAGCCTGATCCTTGCCCGGCATCGGAGGCGTCAAAGCCGGATACCGATAGAATTCCGATTGCAGCCGGTCAACGATGCCTTGCGAATAGTATTCGGTCACGTTCTTGGCGCGAAAAAACACGCTGCCCAGGATATCCAGATAGCCGCGGTTGAAATAGATCTGGTTCGGGATCTCCTCTGCCGAAAACAGCGTCCCTGCAAACGTGTTTGGGTCCGCCCGATACAGTCCGTGACCGATGTACAGATGCTGACCGTTGAGCTGCTCCACCCACCACCGGGCCAGCGCATGGTAGTCCTGGTCGCCGCCAATGGGCCAATACAGCTGCGGCACGATATAGTCCACCGTTCCGGCCTGCAGCCACGCCAGCGGATCCGCATATATCACGTTGTAGGCATCCAGGCCGATGATTCCCTCCGGCACGTTGTTCTTGTAGATGCCAAAAGGGCTGATACCCCACCTGATTAGCCGATCATAGGCACGCAGGCTGTCGGCCACCTGGGCCACCAGGAGATTCACGTTGTCGCGCCGCCAGTCACCCAGGCTGGTAAAGCCACGGCTCTCACTATTGAACGTGGCCGTGTCCTGGTTCGTGATATGGTTTGGCGGGTACGGATAGAAATAGTCATCAAAGTGGATCCCATCCACATCGTAGCGGCGCGCCACATCCATAATCACCGACGTGATATAGTCGCGCCCGGCCTCCTTGCCGGGATCCATAAGGGTCAGCGGCCCCGCAGTATACAACAGCTCGGGGCGCGTCTTGGACACATGTATCGAATCCCGGTCATAGGAATAGCTGCCACGCACACGGTACGGATTGAACCAGGCATGCAGCTCCATCCCACGCTGGTGTGCCTCCCTGATGGCAAACGCCAAGGGATCATAGCTCGGGTCGGGAGCCTGGCCCTGGCGACCGGTCAGCCAGTATGACCAAGGCTCCAAAGGCGAATCATACAGCGCGTCGGCCTCCGAGCGCACCTGAAAAAACACCGCGTTGATGCCTGCAGCCTTGAGCTTGTCCAGCATCGCCAACAGGTTCGCCCGCTGCGTGGCTGGCGCATCAAATCGGTATGGCCAATCCAGGTTGGCCACCGTCGCGATCCAGGCGCCCCGAAACTCGTACTTAGGCTGCGCTTGAGCCGACCATGGCCCCACCCAATAAGCCGCCAGCATCAGTGCAAGTACCACCCGCATGTACTGCCTCCGTGCGTCAAATAGAAATGGCTATGGAAATGGACATACCGAACCGCCAGGAAGCGGTACTGGCGGGATGTATACCCCTACTGAGGATCACCTCCAGCGCCCGCGCTGCTGCTGGCCATCTTGCGGATCTCTTCCAGAGTGCGAGAAGCATGTTCGGCAACGTCCATATCCGCGGCTCCCTCGGCCGCAGCAGCCAACCCGCGCAATGAGAGCGCACGCTTTGGGGCACGGCCCAACGCCTTCGCAAATGCCTCCTGTGCGGCTGCAAAGTCGCCCTGGCCCAACAGCACCGATCCCAAAAGCTCATAAGCCGGCTTGACCGGTGAAACGGGCCCGAAATCAAATGGCATATCCGCCTCCATGGCCGCGGCTTTTTTGAGCAGCTTCACCGCTTCGTCCGTATGTCCTTCCTCTATAAGCAACAGCGACTTGAGCTCATGCTGCAAGATTGTGGCCACCGTCCGGCCCTTGCCGGAACCTTCCAGGTCCATCAGCTGCTTGACATGGCGACTGGCGGCGTCAGTGTCGCCCTGTTTAAGCGCCATCAGACCGTTAGCAAAGAGGTGGTTGGCTCGTGACTCCAGACCTAGCCGCTCGGCGTTAAGCGACATTCCCGCGACTTCCGAATCCCACCGGCCGCTTTCGACCAGAAAGGCAGCCCTCATCATCGCCAGTGAGGAGCGCATCCGGCCCGTTCCGCCGTTAGAAGCTTCCACATCGTGCGCCACACTCTTGACAGCTTCGGCGGCTTCGTCAAACCTGCTCTGCTGCAGCAGCCCGTACGCTTTCCAGTGTATCGCATGGTAGGACCGCGCGCCAAGGCCCAGATCCTTACGCAGCCGCCGCTCTTCGGCCGCATCATAGGATTCTATGTTGGACTGCACCACCCGATCCCACATGCCGAGGGCCGTGAAGATGTGCGACGGCATATGCAACGCATGTGCGGCAGAGGGTGCGATATCCGCGTAGGCCTGCGCAGCACGAAGCCCCAGCGGCGCATGGATCGGATCGTCATACGAATGAATCAGGTAGTGTGCGGCGCCAGGATGCCTGGGGTTGCGCGCAAACACCTCCTCCCCCGCTGCTGCGGCCTTCATGTATAGGCTAAAGTCTCGCCCGCCATGGCTGCAGCCCAGAAGCGACAGCGAGTAGAATGCCTTGGCATCCAGATCGTTGGGATAGGCGTCGGCCAGCCGCTCCATAGCCGCCATGTAATTGAAATCGCGCTTCTTCTTGTCCTCATCACCGAAATACAAGGCATCGACTGCTCGGAGATAGTCTTTCTCCCGCGGCGTCGGCGCTTTGGCTAGCCGATCCTCTAACGTTGGACCCAAAGCCTCAAGCACGGCGCGCGCCTCGTCAGTGTCCTGCGAGAACCATACCGGATGGTTGTGCGCCATCGCCTCCCCCCAGTACGCCATAGCAAACGCGGGATCGATAGCACGCGCCTTGGCAAAAGCTTCCAGCGCATCCTCATATTCAAAGCTGTGCAATTGCAGCAATCCGCGCAAGAAGGGCTCCTGAACCTTCTCACTGCCCGAATTCGCGAATTCCGTCTGGCCCAGCCCTTCAACCTGGCCGAAGCCACCCGCGGCGAGCGCCATCGTCCAAGTCAGGCAAATAAGGTGTCGGTAATTCATGGCACAGTGGCAAAGTTATCGGTGGACATCGTGCGCCGCGCTGCGGCAGATGCTGCGACAAGACTGGCGCAAAGCGGTCCTAGAATGTAGCGTATTCAGCGGATATGCTCTATAGCGCGCCTGGCAGCAGGCAGTGGCATCTCTTTGCCCGTCCACTGCAGGTATGCTTCAGCCGCCTGGCAAAGCAACATGGGCAGCCCTCCTATCACCCGCGCACCCCGCCTGGTAGCCATCCGCATCAGTTGCGTGGTGCGAGGCCGATAAATCAGGTCGTACATCAGATGCTGGTCGCCAAATACCGAACCGTCTTCCCATGGGGTAGCATTAGCTTTAGGATGCATGCCCACCGGCGTAGCGTTAACCACCAAGCGTGCGCGCCGTAGCACGTCTCCTGCCCGTGCGAGGCGGACCGCTGCCACAGACCCGTGCACATCCATCACGCTGCAGAGCCTGTCAGCCGCTTCGATGCGCCGGGCCGCGATAGTGACATGGCGCACCAAACAACGGGTCAGTAATGCGTACACCGCTGCTCGGGCTGCACCGCCCGCGCCCAGTACCACCGCTTCGCATCCGCGCAGACGCGGCCGCCACGAAGCTAACGGACGCACAAACCCCGCCACATCGGTGTTGTCACCATACAACTGACCCTTATCGATGACTATGGTGTTCACGGCACCGACCGCGTGTGCTTGCGCCGATAGCCGGTCCAGATGCGGGATCACCGCTTCTTTGTGGGGGAGCGTCACGTTGGCGCCGACAAAGCCGAGCGCTTTAAGGCCCGCCACCGCGGCCGCTAGGCTGGGCGGCGGCACGCTTAATCCGACATACAACATGTTGAGTCCCTGCGCCCTGAATGCAGCGTTATGTATCAGCGGGGAGAAAGAATGGCCGACAGGATAACTCAGGATGCCGGTCAGCCTAGTGGCCGCATCAACCATGGGGAAGCTGTCGTGAATTTGTCGCGTAGAGACTGAGCACTATCGCAGACGAACCCGCATATTGGGGCGCTGCGCCGCCGGGTACCACAGGGTCCGACACAAAGAGGAAAGGCAGCGGACCAGCGTATACTGAACCTTGTCCTGAACATTCGCCAAGCCAGCACTGACCGTGGAATGGATTCTTGAACCCGATGCGCTCGCCGCGCTGCTCACGCTTACGCTGCTGGAGATCGTCCTCGGGATCGACAACATCATCTTCATCTCGATTCTCTCTGGCAAGCTGCCTAAAGATCAGCAAGCAAAGGCCCGGTTCTGGGGGCTGGCGCTGGCCATGGTGGGGCGCGTGGCGCTCTTGCTGTCTCTGGCTTGGATCATGCGCCTTACCCACGATCTGTTCACGGTCCTTGGTATGGGCATCTCTGGAAAAGACCTCATCCTTGTTGCCGGTGGTCTGTTCCTGTTGGCCAAAGCCACGCATGAGATCCATGACAAGCTTGAGGGTACCGAATCTGGAGACGGCTCAACAAGAGCGGCTGTTGCCACCTTCGGACGAGCCATGGTTCAGATACTGCTGCTCGATGTGGTATTCTCCCTCGACTCAGTCATCACCGCCGTAGGCATGGCTGATCGAGTGCCGGTCATGATTACGGCTATCATCATTGCCATTGGCGTCATGATGGTGTCTGCAGGGGCAATCGCCCGATTTATTGAGAATCGGCCCACTGTGAAGGTGCTGGCGCTGAGCTTTCTGCTAATGATCGGGCTGGCACTGATCGCAGACGGGCTGGACTTTCACATTCCTAAAGGGTATCTGTATTTCGCTATGGCCTTCTCCATCATGGTTGAGATGTTCAACCTGCGGATGCGCACGATGCAACAGCACCGGCGAAACCCGATACAGCTGCGCGACTCTCGGCTCCCCAGAAGGCTCCAAAAGGCTAGCGTGGCTCCTCCCGCTAAGTAGCGCTGGCATCTATGGCATGGTCAGGTGCCAGCGCGCTGCGCAGCCCGTCCGGCGTCTTGGCTGACAGCCAGTCGTCGCCAAAGGACTGCCGCCGGATGATGCCAGCGATCTGAGCTTTCAGCGGCAGGCTGGCGCCTGGACCCTGTCCCGTGGGAGTCGCCACCACGATGAGGGCGTGCACCACCAACACCTCTTTGGCTCCAGAGGCCGTCAGCGCCAGGCCGCGTCGGCTCCTTATCATCAGCAGGGCCGCAGGCCGATCAGTTTCAATGCTCAAGTGCAGCACGAGCGCGCTGCCGACCGCGTCGGCCACGCCTACGCTACGGACACGATGCTCGAGCTCCGCCTGTACCGTGTCTTCCGCTACAGCGAGGCGCGCACCCAGCTTCCTGCCCGCCTGGCGCAAAAGGTCGTCCATCGCCGCGGCATCGTCTGCCTCTATGACGTCAGCCTGTGCCAACAGAGCGGCAGAAAGCAATGCTCCAGGCGCAAGCTTCA
Source organism: Rhodothermales bacterium (assembly GCA_958296045.1). Classification (GTDB taxonomy): domain Bacteria; phylum Bacteroidota; class Rhodothermia; order Rhodothermales; family Bin80; genus CATQHT01. The sequence continues at coordinate 130,814 of CATQHT010000002.1, read as the reverse complement.
GCCGGGTCACCGGCGGAAGCATCACCACCACCGTGTCGCCCGGTAGCGGGGTTACCTGACTGGCCTCCGCATTGACGAGCAGGTTGGCGCCCCGAACGACAAACAGCAGCACCACGTTTTCGTTGAAGCGCTTTTGGATCGCTTGGTATGATTGCTTGTCGGTCAGTCCGAAGGTGCACACGGCGCCCCCTTCCTGGTGACGGCGCGTGAGTGAAAGCTGCGTGATGGCATCGCCGAAGAGCGGACGCCCGCGCAGGTGTTCCACGCGTCGGACCTGGGTGACCGCGGCGTTGCCGCCTACCCTGATCTGGTACACCTCCTTTTTCTCGAAGACCTCGGTGAAGTGCAATGCCGCCAGCGAGTTGATTTCGTCATTGCCTGTGACCGCCAGAAAACGCTTGAGGCCGCCTAGGTCCAGGTCGTCGGTGACCGTCTCCGACAAAGCGTCTGCGACCACGGCCGGGAGCTTCCGGCTGCGCGCCTGTTCTATGTTGTGCGCATTGGCATCGATAAGCAGCACCCTGAACCCCAGCTCCCGCAGCGCGAGGGCCACATCCTGGACCCACTGGTAAGCCCCCATAAACAGGATGCCTTGAGGGTTCCGGTCTGCCAGACCCAGGCGGAGCGCCAGCGGAGAAAGCGTCAGCCCGTAAACGGCTACGGTCCCCACTACAACCAAGTACACGATCGCAATAAGCTGGTCACCGGCGGCCCCCGCATATCCTTCGGCCACCAGCCTTTCGGCAAACAGGGCAGCCACTGCGGCGGCCACGATGCCGCGTGGCGCCAGCCACGACATGAACACTTTTTCCCGCCAGTTAAGCCCCGTCCCCAGGGAGCTGAGCAGCACCGCTACCGGACGCACCAGCAATATCAGGATAGCTAGGTAGATAAAAGCGTGTTGGTCGACAAACTCCAGCACGCTCAGCTCCAGGCGGGCACTGAGCAGGATGAATAGGCAGGCCAGAAGCAGCACCTGCAGATCTTCTTTGAACTTAACGATCTGGCGCACCGACACCCACGGCTGGTTGGCTAGGATGATGCCCATCAGCGTGGTGGTGAGCAGTGCTGCCCCTTCGCCCCCTAGCGAGTACGCCGCCGCGAACGAAGCCAGCACAATGCTGAGCGCCGCCGGATCCTGCAGGTAGTCGGGAACCAGATGGTTTCGAAGTACAATAACCTGCAGTGCCGCACCAAGGATGCTAACGCCTACGCTGAGCACCACCACGATTAGGAGGCTCTCTGCGGCGGCCATGAATGCTGGCACCAGGTTTGTCTCTTGGGCCGTCAGCTGGGTCGCACTGCCGACCGCGAGCACCAGCTCCAGAAGCAGGACCGCCAAAATGGCACCCACCGGATCGATGGTGATGCCTTCCCATTTGGCGATGGTGCTCACCCGGCCCTTGGGCCGCACATGGCGCAGCAGCGGAATCACCACGGTGGGCCCGGTCACGGTCAGGATGCCTCCGGTCAGGATGGCAACCTCGGGCGACATGCCAATAACCCACCATGCAAGAAAGCCGGCCAGCGCTCCGGTGATCAGCACTCCTGTTGTTATCAGGTTGCGGACCGATCGCCCGACTTCTTTGAGCTCGCTGATCTGAAGGCTAAGGCCGCCTTCGAAGAGGATCACGCCAATCGCCAGCGACACAAACGCGAAAAGCCACTCTCCGTGCAGCGTCGACGGCGCGATGATGCCGGTGATGGGGCCAGCAAGAAACCCTAGGAGCAGAAGCAGCAGGATCGACGGAATCCTGATGCGCCACGCCAACCACTGGGCTCCAATGCCCAGCACGATGACTAAGACGATATTTGCAAGGATTTGCTCTTCCACTACTTCAATACCTATCTGCTACGGTACCAGCCGGGTGCGCGCGCAATATACGACGGGTGCCTGGGTTTCGTACCTTTGTCTTTCTATTCACGTTTATCGGATGAGTCCATGAGCACAACGGGTCAGCCGTCATTCTTCGATCAGGTCAACACCATGTTTGACCGAGCCGCGGTATTCACTTCACATCCAGAAGGACTGTTGCAGCAGATCAAGAGCTGCAACAGCGTCTACCAGATGGGTTTCCCTATCGTGCGTGATAACGGCGAGATCGAAGTTATCCGTGCCTATCGGGCCGAGCACAGTCACCATAAGCAGCCCACCAAGGGAGGCATTCGTTACGCGGCGGTGGTTGACGCGGACGAAGTGATGGCGCTAGCGGCACTGATGACGTATAAGTGTGCCATCGTGGATGTGCCATTTGGCGGTGCTAAGGGCGGCATTGCTATTGATCGGCGGCAGTATTCCAAGCGGGAGCTGGAGCGCATCACTCGCCGCTACACCTTTGAGCTGGCACGCAAGAACTTTATCGGGCCTGGCGTCGATGTCCCGGCACCAGACTACGGGACGGGTGCACAGGAGATGACGTGGATTATGGACACATACACCTCCGTAACAGACAACCCACTGGATGCGCTGGCGTGTGTTACGGGCAAGCCTGTCGGTCACGGCGGGGTCCGGGGCCGGGTGGAGGCTACAGGCCGTGGCGTCTTTTTTGGCATTCGGGAAGCCTGCGAAGTGGAGAGCGATATGCGTTCACTGGGCTTGCCCAAAGGGTTGGAAGGCAAGACCATAGTGATCCAGGGACTTGGCAACGTGGGCTACCATGCCGCCAAGTTCATGGTAGAGGCTGGCGCCCGGATTGTAGGGCTGGCCGAGTACGAGGGCGCCATCCAGAACCCTGACGGTCTGCATCTGGAGGATGTGGTGGAGCACCGCAGCAGCACCGGCTCGATCCTGGATTTTCCTGGCGCGAAGAATCTCGCCCGATCCGCTGACGCGCTTGAACTGCCGTGCGACGTGCTGATTCCCGCGGCACTGGAAGGGCAGATCCGCGATGACAATGCCGGCCGCATCCATGCCAAGATCGTGGCTGAAGCCGCCAACGGGCCAGTGACCGCAAGTGCGGACCGCATCCTGAACCAGCGGGGCATCATGATCATCCCGGACTTATATATGAATGCCGGTGGCGTAACGGTTTCTTATTTCGAGTGGTTGCGCAACCTGTCGCATGTGCGTCACGGGCGCATGAACCGTCGTTTTGAGGCGCATAATGCGCGCCGCATCCTGCAGGTGGTCGAATCGCTGGTGGATCAGCGTTTGGGCACGCCTGACGCCATGCCCAGCCAGATCATGACCGACCTCGCGTTTGGTGCCAGCGAGAAGGACCTTGTTAATTCAGGGCTTGAGGACACTATGGTTGGCGCCTACCATGAGATCCACGAGTTCGCCCAGCTACATGACACAGACCTGCGCACGGGGGCATTTGTCAGTGCCATAGACAAGATCGCCACGGGCTACACGCAACTGGGCATATTCCCATAAGGTGGTGCACGGCTGAAGCTTGAATTCCTGCTTTACCGCTTCGATACGGTATTGCTTGCCAAAAAACAAGGCCTTCCCTGCGTCACGAACCGTGTGGCTGTCGCTAAGAGGCAGAATACACCTGAATGTGCCAGTCTTGCTCCCTATTGGCCCAACGGGCCCACCTTGGACCCTATCGTTCCTTACGCTTGATATCACGAAGTACTGGTCCATATCTAGCTTTTATCGGCAAGAATCACGGTCTTGAGTCCATCACGCGCGCGCATTCGCCCGAATCATTCCGTGCCTGTTTTGGTCAAGAGCGCCATCGATTCTGGATGCAAGCTCGCCACCGTGTGCATTTCATCTTGCTGTGCATTGGCAGGGTCCTTCAGCCTCGCGGTATGGACCCGGGTTTCGCTGGCCGCCCGCACAGATCCAGACGGGAGACGGGCGAGTTAACGCATCCAGCTCCTTCCTCGGGTCGCACCGGCGTGCATGGCAACATGTCGTTGCACAAAATCGGCCTCAGCTTGCTGATCCTCAAGCGTGGCTACTGCCCTCCCGGCCAGATCATAAGCCTTGAGCCTAACCCACCCCACTTCTGAAACCAATTGCTGATCTCAGATGCCGGGTTGAATGGGTTGGGATAGCTGGATGCAGTCAAGATTACCACCTTCGCATCGCTGCCCTTTTCACGGTCCTCCATGGGGGCCATCCCAGGCGGCACCTCCACCTCTGACACCACCGATAGCCTTAGCTCCCGCGGGAAATTGCGACTGATGCTCAAGTGCGACCGGATGATACACACCAGTGGCTGCGCACCAGGTCGGCGATTTGGACGCGTTTCGCGGGTTCTATGTGGAGTGCTGCGTATTCCGCTTCAAATCGACCAGTGGTTCCACGGCAAATCGACCACCGATTCCACGGCAAATCGACCAGTGGTTCCACGGGAAATCGACCACCTGAGCTGGCGCGCGCCGCCCGGTGGCGGCGGGGTGTAGGAGGTCGGTTAACGGGCCTGCCAAATTGGCAGTCTGGCGGAGTTAGAAACGGGTTATTGTTGCCTGTCGCGGGTGATGGCGGCAGGTCAAGCGCAGGTGGTATCGTACCCTCTTTACTTACCAAAAGAGGGGTACTTATGCCAAACAAGAGGGTTGTTATGCGTGTTTTGTGGGACGTTCTGCGGTTGTCTGCGGAGTCTGATTTGAGCGTACGTGGTATCGGTCGTGCGCTGGGAATATCGCACAGCACGGTACTTGGTTACTTGCGTCGTGCTAAGGCAGCGGGTGTGCATTGGCCTTTGCCCGAGGGTATGCCGGAGGCCAAGTTGAAGGCATTGCTTTATGGTCCGCCGGAGGTTACCAAGGAGACGCGTCCGTTGCCGGACTGGTCCGAGGTGGAGCGTAAGATGCAGGTCAAGGGGTTCACGCGGCGCCTGATGTGGGAGCGGTACAGGCGGGACCACAGCGATGGTTACGGCTACAGCAAGTTCTGCGCTCTTTACTCTGCCTGGAAGAAGGAATTTGGCCAGGTGACGGTTCCGATGGATCATCCTGCGGGTCATTCGGCCTTCGTGGACTATGCAGGCATGCGCCTGGAGGCGATAGACCAGCTTACGCGTAAGCGGCGTCGGGTGGAGACCTTTGTTGGTGTGCTGGGATTCTCCAATTATCTCTACGTTGAGGCGACGTGGACGCAGCGTCTTGGGGACTGGCTGGGCTCGCATCGTCGCATGTTCGAGTATTTCGGGGCGGTGCCTTCCTATGTGGTCTGTGACAATTTGAAGAGTGGCGTGCGCAAGGCCCACCGATACGATCCGGAGATCAATCCGTCGTATCAGGACCTTGCGATGCACTACAAGACCGTGGTTGTGCCTACGCGTCCCGGGAAGCCCAGGGACAAGGCCAAGGTCGAGCAAGCCGTGTTGCATGCAGAGAGGCGCATTCTGGCTCCGTTAAGCGATAAGCGTTTCATCGGTCTAGCGCACGTGAACCGGCACATTCGTGTCCATCTGAAGGAGCTTAACGAGCGGCCTTTTCAGAAGCTGGAAGGCAGTCGTAAGAGCTGGTTTGACACGTGGGAGCGATCAGCGATGAAGCCCTTGCCGGCGGAGCCGTACGAGCACGCGGAGTGGCGCAAAGCCAAGGTGCACAGAGATGCGCACATCGAGGTGCGCTGGCACCGTTATAGCGTTCCTTATCGATATGTAGGTCGTTCGGTACAGGTTCGCCTTACAGATACCACCCTGGAGGTATTTTTTGACGACAAACGGGTGGCGACGCACCCGCGTAGCCACCAGAAAGGGGTCACCACCAAGGATGAACACATGCCGGACGCCCAACGCCAAATGAACGATATGAGCCGCTTCGTAACCGAGGCAGAACGCATCGGGCCGGACACACACAATATCGTGCGGCAGATCATCGATGCTGAGCGGCACCCGCTGATTCGTTACCGCACGCTCATGGGCCTGCTCCGCTTGGCTCGCATCTACGGTAAGAGCCGCATGGAAAACGCGTGTACGCGGGCAATCGCTATCGGCACCCGCTCGTACAGGAGCATCGCGTCCATCCTGAAGAATGGACTCGACAAGCATCCGCTGGACTCGGTGTCTCCGCCTCCCATAGACCATGACAACATCCGGGGCCCAAGCTATTACGACACCAAATCGGATTCTCCTCACCAAACCTCGAAGGACTGATGCTCCTACACCCTACCCTTGACAAGCTCGAGCAGATGCGTCTGCATGGCATGGCGCGCGCGCTGCGTGATCAGCTTACCCAACCGGAAATGGAACAGCTCCCGTTCATGGACCGCCTGGGCCTATTGGTTGACCACGAGGAGATCGTGCGATACAACAATCGCCTGCGGTCGCGCCTACGCCGCGCCCGGTTACGCCAGGAGGCCTCCATGGCCGATCTGGACTATCGTCGCGGTCGCAATCTGGATCGGCGCCTGATGGCCTCGCTTTCCACCTGCGACTGGGTGGGCAAACATCACAATGCGATCATTACCGGACCCACCGGTGTCGGCAAGAGCTTCGTGGCGTGCGCGCTGGCGCATAAAGCCTGCATGGAGGGGTTCACCGTACGCTACCACCGACTGCATCGTCTTCTGGAAGATCTGCAACTCGCGCACGGGGACGGACGCTTCCTGAAACTGCTGAAGCAGTTGACGCGCTTCCACCTACTGGTTCTCGATGACTGGGGGTTGTCACGAATCAGTGCGCTGCATCAGCGGGACCTGCTTGAGCTTATCGATGATCGGTATCAGAAAGGATCCATCGTCGTTACCAGCCAGATGCCTGTGAATGTGTGGCACGAAGGCATGGAAGACCCAACACTCGCAGATGCCATCCTGGATCGCCTCATTCACAATGCACACCACATCGCGCTGAAGGGAGAGTCCATGAGACAACGTCTGCCAAAATGGCAGAACCTTCCAGAGAAGACAAGCGTAACTGACGCCAGACAGCCGTGAAAATGGTACCCAGAACAGTCACGATGCAGCGCTATCCAGCGCGGACTCAGCACGCCGAATCAGGTGGTCGATTAACCGTGGAATCGGTAGTCGCCATACCGTGGAACGAGTGGTTTTTTTCCGTGGAATATGCAGAGTGCTGCAGGCATGCGAATTGGGGGCTACGCCCTGTGGAACCCTACGGCGCGTGCCGCGCCGTTTACGAACCTGCCTCCGCCACCCCCGCGTGATTTCCAGCAGCCGCTGCCTGCGGTGGACGTCGATCTGGATCTCGCGGATCCACGCAGTCCTAGACAACGCTCCCATCTGTCCGAGGCATTGCTGCTGCAGCCACACTGCAGTGGCCGCAGCAACATGATCTGCATCCATCGCACAGGCCAGCCTGCGGCCGAGAATGAGCGCCTTCGCTCAGAGAATGTTCAACTCTAAAGCGACGATCAGTCTTGCGCTTTCCAATATCGATGAATTGCCCAGACCCCCCATACGGCCAAAATGATGCCAAGCAGTCCAGGGACCGCAAATATCGCGACATCGACAATCGATAACGATCCGAAGCCGCCGCTTGCATAGATGCCTAGGGCGAAGATAAAAAGAGCCAAGAGCACAAGCGGTGACATGCCCCAAGCCATCCTTCTTGTGGATGGGATCGAGAAGAAGGGATGCCGAGGCCGGGAGCGTGTAGTCATTGCCGTTGTCCTCTTATGATTAGTAGGGCCGCGACGACCAACCCTACTCCAGTGTAAAACTTTCTCATGGTAAATCTCCAACTCAGATAGAGGAACTGACACAACGTAACATAAGAGTTCTCCAAATGCAACCCCGCGGAGAAATAGGCAGCGATTCTAAATTTGGGGCGTTCGGTGGGGGAACGGATCTTGTTTTGCGGTAGGCTACGCGCACGCGGGCTGTGAGTTAGGCGGTTGGTGGACGGAAACAGGCAATGAGAAGCTACATTTGAGGCGCCACCAATCCGCCCGAGACATACGACGGCCTTCCAGGCCTCTGGAATGCCCAGTTATCCTGTTTACGATATACAATCTTTCAGGCTCTCGCAGCGGAAGGCGCCAGCGGAGGAGGACGACAGAACAACATGCTTTCCCAGAGCCTTCGCCAGTTGGAATTGGGTAGCGTATCGTACATGCTGGCAACGCCTTAAAGAAATCGCGGCGCACCTGGTAGGATGCTCGGCATTGCTTCCACAACCCTTTTACTTGGTCGAGCGTCGTATGCACGGCAAATGCCAACAGGTTGAGGGTGGCTAACAGGTTTGCCAGCCCATTTTTGCCATGCCCGAAATTGTGTTTGAAGTTCTGTCCGTGTCGTGCGATGCAGTTGAAGCACTCGTTCTCGATCTTCCAGCGCGCCCGCCCACAACGAGCAACCTCCTGCACATTGTGCTTCGTTACCGTCAGGCTGGTGAAAAGCGTCGTGTAGAAGGTCTGCTTGTAGGTGCCCTGCTTTTGGCGTACGCGCACGGTCTTTTCCACCCATGTGCCGTGTACGGCATCGTCCGTGTTCCGAATCGGCAAATCGGTCATCCAGCGATAGCAGTGCTCTTCGTAGCGACATGTCTTCTTGTTCTGCACCCGGATCCAACCGGTGCTCTGGATATAGCGCTCGTGTAAAAACTTGAATAACGTGCGATGCGACTTGGGTTTGACCACAAACAGGAAATCGGCGCCCGCATGGAGCACCTGTTGGCAGAAAGGGTGTGTGGCATATAGGGCATCTCCCAGATATACCGGACGATAGCGAGCCATACGAGCTCCTCACTTCTTTAACCACCGCTTAGCGGCATTGATCTCGCAATCCTGCTTGCGACGCCGCACCGAGTGCCGGTCGCCAGGATCATCCTGTGTGCGGACAAACTCTGGCATCAACGATACCACCCGGTTGTGCTCTGGAGCCACCACAACCGCCGCCACCATGGTATGGAAGAATGAGGGACGCTTGTCTTTGCCCGTGCGACGCGAGGAGCATTGCTGACATGGATTGTCCGAGAGGAATGAAACTCGATGCCATCAAGCGCCACGAGGATGCGATCCCTCAGACGTACAAACGGCGAAAAGTCTCCCTTGGAACGAAGCGTATCCAGCAGGTGCAGAAACAGGAGCTGAAGTGAATCTGGCACTAGGCGGTCCAGCAGGTTGCGGATCTGCCCGTCAGAGGGGATGCCTTGCATGCCAAACAGCGTCTGGCAGTTGGAACGGCCCACGTCGTCCTGCATCCTCCGCTGAAAAGCAAGAAAGGAGGGCGATTGCAGAAAGAAGCAGGCAAATGCGCTCAACACGGCATCGGCCAGCGTGTAGCGCAGATTGGGTCCCTGACGGTTATCTTCAAATGTACCGGCGGCCGATCGGATGCGTTTCAGCACATCGCGCAGCAGCTTGCTTGGTTTCATGGGCGTACCTCAGAGTGAAAGATAAAAGCACGCTATAGCAGGGCATCGCTGGACCGGTATTGCCAGTCCATACACCCATCATACACATATTGCTTGCTAAACAAGTATCCCCGTTACCTCTACATACATCTAAATTTAGAATCGCTGGGCACTAATAGCAGATACAATGGGAAAGCCCGTAACCACGGTTTCCAACCGAGATATGACTGCTGTAAGGGGATATTGGCGAGTCATCGAGAAGGCCGATAGGTTCGGCATAACACCCGCAAAGATACTGGCGCCGCACAGGCAGCGGACCATTGAGCGGATGCGCACCCAGAAAACGGTGCTGTGCGTGCAGGATGGTACAGACATTAGTTACAGCGCGCGTCCGCAGTGCGACGGATTGGACGTAATCGGTCACAACCAGACCACGGCAAAGGCTCGTGGCGTACATCTGCACGCGACCCTCGCTTTGAACGGCGAGGGACTGCCTTGGGAGTATTACGGTGTTCGTACAGAAAGGAGGAAGGACAAACCAAGACCCATCAATGGATTAGCGGGCTCCGTAACATAGATGAGGCTGCGCAGACGTTACCGCGCAAGACGCGCGTGCTTAGCGTGATGGACCGGGAAGCGGATGTATTCGAGATCTTTGCTCGACTTTGTCACTTGTAGTGAAGTGAGAGGTCGGACCTCCCCTGTCCCCGTTTTTGGGGGCGTTTTTCCGGGTGCTATGGAGCCTTTCTGATTACCGGAGCGGTCGGTGGTGGCTTAGGGGGTGTTCGCCCCTGTCTTGCGTGTCCTTCGTCGTATTGGGGCCCCTTGATCGGGTCTCATCTGTCCGAATCGGACACAGCTCACGCTACTCCTTCTGGAGTGGGTACTGGCGTGAGGCATGGGGGGCGTCACAGCATTCATGAATCAGGAGGTTTTTTCAGATCGTTCGGCTCACTGGAGTATTCCTCCTTGCTTCTTGTCGCCGCGGGATCGTAGCTCATGCCCAGACAATGGACGATCCGCTGCAAGCATGGCGTCAACTTCTGATCCACTTTGAGGACGATATAGCGGTGCTTACTCTTTGGTAGCACCGTGGTAATCCGATGGATCCGGTTGAGTTTGAAGCGGAGCGCATTCCAGCTTTCATGGACATGGTTGGCCTTGAGCTTGGTGCGGATCAAATGGGACACGTGGTAGGCCAGCACGGTAATGAACAGATGTCCTTCAATCCGCTCATCTTTGCTGTGATAGATAGGCCGTAATCCCAGGTCGGACTTCATGACTCGGAACGTGGCCTCAATTTCCGTGAGCCGCCAGTAGGTGCGCGCAATCTTTTTGGCAGACCAGGTGGTATGGCTGGTGCTGAGCACATACCCTCCGGCGGCCTGGGTTTTTTTCTGATGGGAGGTACGCTTGCTAAACGTGACCGATGCGGCACGCTGTGTCCCCTCCTTCTGCTTCACCTCAACCTCATACAGGTGGGCCACCGACTTGTACTTCTCCTGCAGGCGACCAACCTTGCGTTCGACTTTCTTGATATTTTTCAGGCGTCTGGGCACGGGCAGTCCCTCATGGAGGTATTGCAGTGCCGCTTCAAACTGGTCGCATTTGGTCTGCAAGATCTGCTCGTCGGTGGCCTGCCGGGCTTCACTGTGTACATAGACGCGCACTACTCCCTCCTCCTCGGGGAGCTTCCAAGCCCGGACTTTCACCTCATTAGCGGTTACAAACTCTTGATCGGGTGCCTGGGTGGGCACAGGAGGCACCCTTTTTCGCTCCACACAGATCCAGTTGAGGTTGTTGTCCTTCAAGTACGCCAGATTTGCTTTGGTGGCAATACCGGCATCCATGATGATGGTGGGCGTCGCTCCGTTCAGGTTCTCTATGGCCTTTTGGAGCGTAGCCGGCTCGCTCGCGTTGCCAGGTAGAATCTCCACACCGCGCGGGAATCCCGAGGCATCGAGCGTCAGCGCCAGCGTGACCAGAGGACAATCGCTCCGCTTCTCTTTGCTGCGCCCACGACGAAGGAGTTCTCCTTTCTCCCGACCGTGATAAAAGGCATTTGTTAGATCATAAAACACGATCGTCTCGTCAAAATCCAACACCCTCTTTGTGTTTCCAAAGAGGCGGTTCATGATCTCATGCCGGTGCTTGTGCAACCGGTCTGAGCATCGGTACAGCATGCTCAGACTTGGCTCCTGGAGGTTCAGCAGCTCCAGGATACTGGAGGTCTCCGTCATCCACTTATGGGTGCGCCGTTCACTGCCGGGACAGAGCATGCGTCCGACGATCAACGCACAGGCGAGTTTGATATGATTTTCGGGAAACTCGAGTTCACGCAAGAGTTCTTCCATGCCCAGCAGTTCGAGCGCTTGCAGCGCTAGGCGCTCGCCTCCGACGGTTTTGGCGTCGGGGTTGTAGACCTTATCTGTGAGAATGGTGTCGCGACCATCCGGGTGTTTTGCATTGATGTCGAAGCCTTGGTCCAGGAGTCGTTTGACGATGTCATCGACCGCGTTCTTCAGGTGCTCGTCCTCTTCCTGTACGGAGAGGCGAGCTTGTCCTTTCAGTCGGGCGGTGACCTGCTTGGCGAGTTCGGGCCAGTCTTGCTTAGGGATACTGAAATCCCGTCCGAGGTTGAGTAGGGTACGGTGGGTGGATTGTCCTTCGACGCGTACGGATTGAAGGAGCGCGAATGAGGTTCGCACCTGGCCGTTTTTGCGGCGGTAATTAGAGGCTCGTACGAAGATGGCGCTGCGCGTCTGGTCCGGGGTGGTGTTACGGCGCCGATCGCGGCGCGTTCCCGGAGGCCCTATCTATTTCACTACAACGCGATCGGCGACAATATCGACGAAAAACGGCGCTGAAATCGGCCCGCTAGGAGGAAAACGAAGAAAAACGAGGCCCCGCCGTCAGCCTGAGTGACAAAGATGGCCGAAATCGGCCCTCCAGGCGGATAATTGAGGGCGAACGAGGCCCCGCCGTCAGCCCGAGTGCCAAAGATGGGTTTGCGGCGCAGCGCACATTGAAGCGGAGGGAAGTGCTGATTCGGGCCAAACACGATCGGAAGCTGGGTAACGACCATGATCGCCTGCTTAAAGCAATGCGCTGTGGACCTCCTGCCGGAGTGCTGGAGCTCTCGGTAGAGCGTCTGAGTGATCGGGCGAAGTCTGGTCGGATCACGCACAAAGGCCGTCCGAAACGTAATGCACGCATGGAAGTGCGTTTTTGCCAGGTGATGCTGCCAGCAACAGGCGGGCCTTCCGAAAGTCCCGTCAAGGTCTCTGCGGTCCATGTTCGTGAGATAGCGCCGTCCAAAGGTGCAAATCGGATTGAGTGGCTCTTGCTAACCACGGTGGAGGTGACATCACTTCAGGAGGCAGAGCAGATACTGAAATTCTACGCCCTGCGCTGGCACGTGGAGGACACCTTTGGGGTTTCACGACGGGTTGCCGAGTCGAAAAGCTGCGCATGCAGCAGGCAGAGAACCTGCACCGGGCAATAACGCTGTATCACGTTCTGGCGGCTCATGCACATGACTCTGTTAGAGCGTGCGACTGCCAGCATGGACGCGGAAGTGATCTTCACGAAGGCGGAGATACATATGTTGCGGGTCTATGCCCACAATTACGACCTTCCCGAACTCACCGACCGCGCCTCGGGAGTTATGTTGGTGGCGATGATGGGCGGCTACATGAACCGAAAGCACGACCCGCCGCCTGGGCACGACATCATGTGGCGTGGGTACGCAAGTCTGCAGGTGCGCGCCATAGCCTACGAAGGACTCGGAGCGATTTACGACCTTGTGGAGCGCCCGCCACCATAGCGCATGGCGTAGGCTCGGCAATCTGAACGGTTTCGCTCACCGCACGCTGCACAAGGTGCATGCCCGCAAAGCGAGGGGGGTACACGCACCTGTCGCGGTCGGCGCATAGACCCTTGACCCACGCCCGCTCCGCGAAAGGTCTTGCCCTTTCGCATCTACCACTTAGAACAGTGTGATATTCGCCTCCAGCGTGTAGCTCAGGCCTCCCGCTGCGAGGGGCTATGCTGTAGTTGTCGGATAACCGCGTGGCTGGGGGCTAAGCTGGGCCCGCCCTGTGCACCCTGAACGCTTGTTGTTAAGTTGCTCAAGTAAGTACAGGGCAGAGTTAGCCTGGCGCACTCTCAGCTCGCTAACCACCACGCCTCTTGAGCGCAGCAGCAGTGGGCGGTTTGCAGCCTCCACCTGACTGGCGGCTGCGGAGGGCCATCCCCCACGCAGTCATCAGGCTATGTCATAGTCTCACCTCCATGCCTGTACGTGACACACAACCGCAATTCTAATCGTCGCTCAACAGCCGTTCGTAACGCTGGGTGATCTCGCGTAGCGCCACCGAATTCGGACGACGCAGCAGACCGCAGGCGAACCCGCTGGGCCATGTCCTATAGTGCAACAGAGGTCGCGATTCCGTGACCCCTACACCAGCACCCTGTAGCGCAGGCCAGGGAAACCGGTAACTTGCACGTTTACCCGAATATCGTTACCTTTAGCACAGTGCCGTAGTTTCTGTTCACTGGACATCTGAGTCATGACCAAGACTGTGAAACGATCTCTTATTGCAGCAGTAGGGCTGGCAGCCCTGCTCTTGCTGGTGGTGCAACCGGGATTGCAGATGCCCACCGCCAGCGTGGAACCTGTGTCACCGTCGCTAGCGGTTCATGATGGACCAGAGCGCGCTACGGGTGCACAAGGACATCCAGAGCTCTTTCTTGAGGTGCACCATGCGATCCGCGCCAACGAGGAGGGGGTCAATGACTACCCCATGGGGTTCCAGGTGCTTGAGTTCAACAAAGCCCGGGCAGCCCTCAAGAGCGCTTCAACCACGCTAAACTGGGTGGAGCGCGGCCCTGGCAACGTGGGCGGTCGAACACGCCCGATCTTGATCGATCCCGACGACCCTGACCTGCACACCTGGTTTGTAGGCACGGCTGGTGGCGGGGTCTGGTGGACACAGAACAGAGGCTATGCCTGGGGATATCTGTTCGACGACCAGCCGGCGCTGGCCGTCTCTGCCTTAGCAATGGCCGAAAGCAATCACGACGTGCTCTACGCCGGGACGGGCGAAGGCTTTGGAAACGTGGACGCCTCTAGGGGCGCTGGGATTTTCAAGTCGTACGACCGGGGGCAATCCTGGGATCACTTGCTGTCCACAGCGACGGATACCGCCTTCGCATACGTAAACCGCTTGGCCGTACATCCTACAGACGAAAATGTAGTGGTCGCAGCCACAAACAGCGGCATATACAGAACGACGGATGGCGGACTCTTCTGGACCGAGTCCTGGTCGGCCAATGGCGCCAGAGTTCAGGACCTCCAGGCACAACCGGGCAACTTCAACACGATGATCGCAGGGGCGAACCCTGGCGGCATTCTCCGTTCGATAGATGGCGGCCAAACTTGGACCTTCGCAATCGGGTCCAGCGAAATCCTAGGCGGCAGCCAGCGTATCGAGCTGGCGTATTCCACGTATGACCCAGCCATTGCGTATGCCTCCGTCCAGAGAAGCGGGGGAGCTTCCTTGGTTCGCAGCTCCGATGGCGGTGCTACGTGGAGAAATACGCGGCAGTCCGGCTTGTTTACGTTAAACTGGCTTGGCGGTCAAGGCTGGTACGACAACGCCATTGCGGTGCACCCGTTCGCGCCAGATACCGTCCACGTAGGAGGTATCTTCACATGGAGGCTGATGATGGACGGCCAGCTGCTCGACGTGGCCGAGCCTTCGGGTTTTCAATTTTTTAAGCCGGGTCAGTCTGTCACCGTGAACTACGTTAGCGGACTTGGAAACTATTTCGGCGTTCTACTGGCTGGGTATGAAGACGCAGTATTTTCAGATATCGAAGAGGCAGACAACGGCTCGGTGGAGATACGGTACGGTCAGGGGACCCAGTATGCGCATCGGTTCACCTCTAACGACTCCACCACTTCTGATGTGGCCTGCTTCTTCCTGCCCTATGATCGGAACGAGTACCAGGACTATGTGGAGGTTCCGTTTACCGTCTGGAACATCGATACCGGACAGCAGCTGGCGGTTTCGTTCCGCGACACGGCCATGGACAGCACATACAACCTGATCAACTTCCTTATCGCAGGATCCTGTAATAGTGTCAGCAATGAGCAGCTGTTCGTTCACAAGTACGAGTACGATGCTTCAGCACCCCACGATTCGGTAGCGCAGGATGGAGGGGTAACAACTGGCATGATGTACATGGTGCTTCCAATTCTGGCTGGAGGTGCGACTTGGGATCCTGCCAACCTCTCGCCTCAGACGACTACCATCACCTACATGAGAGCAAGCGGCCTTTTGGGCTACGAGTTCGACGGCAACCTCGATCCGACAGTCGATACCCATGTTGATCACCATGCCATTGTGCACATCCCGATCGACGAGGCGGACAATGACTTTTGGGTCATCAATTCCAACGACGGTGGTGTCGCCATATCGACAGACGCTGGCCTAACATTCACCGAAACCGATCAGCATTTCGTCGGCTTTAACACAAGCCAATTCTACGGCGTAGCCAAGCGTCCTGGAGTCGTGCAATATGTCGGCGGAACCCAAGACAATGGCTCTTGGCGCTCGTACGGCAATGCCAACAACCGGCGAGGCTGGACCAGCGTCCTGGGGGGCGACGGTTTCGAGGCGATCTGGCACCAGCGTGACAAGGATAAGATCGTCGTGACATCACAGTTTAACTTTGTTTTCAGCACGGACAATGGCGGAGCTGACTGGAACCTTAATTTTGACCTGTTTTTCGGGGATCCTGGGATCTTTATCACATCAGTCTCGAACTCACCTCTTTCACCTGACACGGCCTATGTGATGGGGGCGTTCGGGGTCTGGCGTACGTATGACTGGTTCCAGACGGTGTCCCTAACGCCTATGGACTCGGCATGGAGTACCACCTATATCGGCAAGGTTCGGGCGGGCTCGGCGGCAGATTCCATCGTGTGGGCGGGCTCTGGCTTGGACGATGCCCCGAGGCGGACCCTCTGGTATTCCACAGATGCTGGCCAGACCTTTACGCCGACAGCCCTGCCAGACATCCCCAGAGCGCCGAAGACCATTACTTCTGGACTAGCAACGCATCCGACCGAAGCTGGCACGGCATACGCGCTGTTTTCTCGCAGCAAGTATCCCAAAATTCTTGAGACGAAGGACTATGGCGCCACCTGGGCAGACATTTCTGGATTCTCTGAATCCACAGATGGACACTCTGTACGAGGATTCCCCAATGCCGCTGTCTTTGATCTTCTGGTGCTGCCGCATGCTCCCAACGTGATGTGGGCGGGAACCGAAATCGGACTGTTTCAGACAAAGAGTTACGGCAAGGAATGGAATTACGCCCACAACGGTCTGCCAGCAGTGTCCGTATTCAGGATGAAGTACCAGGACGATGAGATCGTAGTTGCCACACACGGTCGGGGGATATGGACAGTGCCCTGGTCAGAGATTGACGTGTCTGTGGATGACGATGACTTTGGCGAGCTGCCCAAGACCTTCACCTTGGAGCAGAACTATCCCAACCCGTTCAACCCGACCACCACGATCAACTTTTCTGTGCCAGAGGAATCCTTGGTACGGCTGACGGTATTTGACGCGCTCGGTCGGCGCGTGACCGTGCTTACCGATCAGGCCTACCCGCCTGGTGCGCATGAGCTGGTATGGGATGCCAGCGCCTATGCCAGCGGCGTGTATTTCTACCGTATGGAGGCGGCGGGCAAGCTGATTCAGACGCAGAAGATGATGCTTATCAAGTAGCGCCAGCAGCAGAAAGTCAATAAAGTCCTGCGGGCAGCGAGCGGCTTACCCGCGCCGCTTTCTGCCCGCAGGCTTTTTGTGGGTGCGTGAATGGGCCGCCAGACCGAAGCGCAGCCTGTCCCCACTGAAGGGATGCTATCGCTCCGGCTATCAGGTAACATGAGATTCTCTGGAGTACGATCCTTTGTCGATGGGTGCGTTGTTTTCTTACGGTACGAAGTGGATCTCTCTGCAGTGCTGCAGGCGCCCGTGGTGTGCATTGACGGCATTACTGGGCAGATCGAGCCATCGCCCCTTACTACAGCCTTCCACTTTGCATGTGGATGTGCCGCGGTGCTGCAACGCAACAGGTACGGCGACGGGCCAGGTGCCGCGCAGCTCGCTTCTAGCTTCCTATGGGCGGAGGCTCCCCAGCGTGCGGCAAGGCATAGCCGAAATTCTGCGGGTGCTTAGCGGCATTCGCGAACGAGACATAGAATGTGTACAGCGCGTGTACGTCCCGTTCCATGTCGCCAGTAGGCACTAAAGGCTCTCCCATACCGACGCGACGCCGGCTGAAGTCAATATATGCGGGCACAATCGGTACAGCAGCGCCCGCTGCGATGTGATAAAAGCCCGACTTCCAGCGCCTTGTCCGCTCTCTTGTGCCCTCTGGAGCCATAGCTACCACCAGCTTATCGGCGCTAGCAAAGGTCTCTATAGCCTGCTCCACCAGTCCGTGAGCCTTCCGGCGATCCACTGGGATGCCCCCCATGCGGCGCAGCAACGGACCCAACGGCCAACGAAAAATCGTGTGCTTACCAAAGAGCTGGATGCGCAGCCCCAGGTATCCTATGATGCCCAAAGCAACCACGAAGTCCCAGTTCGAGGTGTGCGGCGCACCGATTATCACAAACCGCGACAGATTGGGCACCTCGCCTTCGAATTCCCAGCCCATCACACGCAGCAGCAGCAGCCAGCATCGGCGCTCAAACATTCCGCCCCGGCTCGGGACCGCATCAGGAAGGGAAGGCAGCGGCTTCATACGCTTGGGTGAAGCTGGTGGGCACGCACCACGCCGTCGATGGCGCGAAGGCGTCCCAACACCGGTCCCCTCACATCATCATGCACATCGATAATATTATACGCCAAAGCGCCGCGACCCCGGTTGATAAGTTCGACAATGTTGATGCCCGCCTTACCAAGCACGGCTGTAAGCTTGCTTATCATACTAGGCTCGTTGCGGTTGACAATCTGAATCCGAAAAGCACCCGGGGTCGGATGCAGCCTGACCGTCGGAAAGTTCACCGAGTTGATCACAATGCCACGCTCCAGGTAGTCTCTCAGCTGCCTTGCAGCCATTACGGCGCAGTTGTCCTCCGCCTCCGGCGTAGATGCACCCAGATGGGGCACGGGCAGGACGTTAGGGTGCGCAGCCATGGCGCGGTCTGGAAAGTCCGTCACATACCAGGCCAGCCGTCCGGTATCAAGTGCGGCAAACAGTGCCTGCCGATTGACCAGCGGTCCGCGCGCGAAGTTGAGAAGCCGAGCCCCTGGCTTCATCCGCGCAAACTGCGCTTCGTCAATCAAGTCCAGGGTCTTGTCATTTAGCGGCGCATGAAGCGTGACGTAGTCCGCCTTGGACAACAGACTCTCAAGGCTGTCGTCGCGCTGCACTTCGCGCGCCAGCCCCCACGCGCTCGACACGCTGATGAATGGATCGAACCCGATGGTGTTCATGCCAAGTGCACAACCGGCATTGGCCACCATCACGCCGATAGCTCCAAGACCGATCACTCCTAGCGTCTTGCCCAAGAGCTCGGGGCCCTTGAACCTGCGCTTGCCTCGCTCAATCTGCGCCGCAACATCGTCGTCACACAGCGATCGGGCCCATGTTATGCCATCCACAATGCGCCTGGAAGATAGCAGCATGCCGCACAATACCAGTTCCTTGACGCTGTTGGCATTGGCGCCCGGCGTGTTGAATACGACAATCCCCCGCCTGGTGCAAGCTCTTATAGGGATGTTGTTGGTGCCCGCCCCGGCGCGGGCCACCGCCTTGAGGGCCGCTGGAAGCACGACCCCGTGCAGATCCTGACTGCGTAGCAGTATGGCATCCGGCTCATCCGTGGCGGTACCGACCACATACAAGGTGCCCGGAAACTCCTCCAGCCCCGCAGAAGAGATCGTATCATACGTTCTGATGTGCACCATGCCAGGCGGTTTTTCCCACAGACACCGAGTGCAGCTGTCTTAGTACGCTGCGTCCGTGGCCACTACAAGGCGGCTACAGAGGTCGTACCTTTCGACGCCACGCATGGCTGCACCCAACGACACATGAATGCAGGCCGCCCCCGCGGGTCCGTAACCGCATGGGCCTTATACGACTTTGCCAACTCTGCGTTTACCACGCTGATCGTCACCTTCATCTACGCGACGTACTTCACCCGTAGCATCGCTGAAAACGAGACGCTTGGAACTACCCAGTGGGCCTGGGCCATCACCATCACCGCGCTGGTGGTAGCCGTGCTTTCACCCTACCTGGGCGCAATAGCAGACCGGTACAACGTGCGGCACCGGCTGCTGTTGCTGTCAACCATTGCAGCCATTGCTGGCAGTGCGCTGCTGTACTTGCCGGGCAAAGGGCAGGTGCTCCTTGCGCTGGTGATCTTTACGTTGGCGAACATCGCCTTCGAGGTGGCCTGCGTCTTCTATAACGCATATCTGCCCGACTTGGCGCCTAAAGACAAGATCGGACGCGTCTCCGGTTTCGGCTGGGGCCTCGGGTACATTGGTGGCCTCCTGTGCCTAGTGGTGGCATTGTTCGGCTTTGTGCAGACGGACAGCCCGATCCTCGGCTTCTCTACCGAAGGCGGTGCACATATTCGTGCCACCAACCTCCTGGTAGCCGTCTGGTACGGCCTCTTTGCCATTCCGATATTCCTTGTGGTCCCGCACCGCAAAGCGGCTCGTGTCCCCGATGTGCGCCGCGTGGTGCGAGAAGCCAATGCGCAGCTGTATGACACATTCACGGAGATACGCTCTCGCTATAAGTCGCTGTTACGTTTCCTCGTTGCGCGCCTGGTTTACAACGACGGCCTTGTCACCCTTTTTGCATTCGGTGGAGTCTACGCGGTCGGCACCTTCGGCTTCAATACCGAAGAGGTCATCATTTTTGGTATTGCGCTCAATGTCACCGCTGGTCTGGGAGCCTTCCTGTTCGGCTTTATTGATGACAGGCTGGGGGGCAAGGCCGCGATTCGCCTATCGCTCTTCGGTCTGATAGTGTTTGGCACCGCGGGCATCCTGGCTCCCTCCGCCACCTGGTTTTGGGTTGCCGGCCTAGGTGCCGGCCTCATGGTGGGACCCAACCAGTCCGCTAGCCGCTCTCTTATGGGACGCTTTGTGCCCCGAGCCAAGCAGACTGAGTTTTTTGGATTTTTCGCCTTTTCCGGCAAAGCCACATCCTTCCTGGGTCCGTTGCTCTTGGGCCAAGTGACGCTCCTTGCCCACAGCCAGCGGGCGGGCATGGCTACCATCCTCGCCTTCTTTCTGGTCGGCCTTTGGCTTCTAGGGCGCGTCAGTGAGAAGGATGGTATAAGCGCCGCAACGCAGCATGTCGCCATCGGCCGCTGACCCGTTGGCTCCACCCAACCCGGATCGCCGTGCGCACACCACCTCAACCTCGGAAAACCATCATCTCGTGGGCACTGTATGACTTTGCCAATTCGTCGTTTCCGACGATTATCGGCACCTTCATCTATGCCACCTACTTTACCCAGTCCATAGCGGCGGACCCCGTGACCGGGCTGACGCAATGGTCCTGGGCCGCTACGGTTACCGGACTCGTGGTTGCCTTTATCGCGCCGTATGTAGGGGCACTAGCCGACCATGGGCACCTCAGAAAGCGGCTGCTTGTCGCGTGCATCACATGCGCCTCGCTGGGCGCCGGCGCCCTGTATTTCCCATTGGAAGGCCAGGTGGTCTTGGCCCTTTCCGTGTTCGTCATTGCCCAGATCGCCTATGAGATGGGCAACATGTTTTACAACGCCTATCTGCCAGACATTGCCTCTGCGGAGCGGATTGGCAGCGTGTCCGGGCTGGGGTATTTCTTCGGATACACGGGCGGCATCTTGTGCCTTGCCATCGCGCTGTTCGGGCTCGTGCAGACCGAAGCGCCGCTGTTTGGATTCTCGACTGAGGCGGGCGAAAACGTACGCGCCGCCAACCTTCTGGTAGCAGGTTGGTTCGCTTTGTTCTCGCTACCGATAATTCTCTTCGTCAGGAGCGGGGACCAGACGCCAAGCACAAGCACACGACACCTGTTTCGTGACGCCACCGGCGAGCTGCGGACAAGCTTGGTGGAGATCCGGCAACGCTACCGGCAGGTTTTCCGCTTCCTCCTTGCGCGCCTGCTCTACAATGACGGGCTGGTCACGATCTTCGCGTTTGGCGGCATCTATGCCGCGGGCACCTTCGGCTTTTCGACAGCTGAAGTCATCGTGTTTGGCATTGCCCTGAATTTGGCCGCGGGTGTGGGGGCGCTGCTGTTCGGGTTTGTCGACGACAGACTCGGTGGTAAGACCACGATATACGTCACACTTATCGGGCTGTGCTGCTGTGTGCTGCTCGGAGTACTGGCGCCGAATGCCACTTGGCTTTGGGTGGCCGGGCTGGGCACCGGGCTTTTGGTGGGTCCCAACCAGGCTGCGAGCCGTTCACTGATGGGCCGATTCGTGCCGGAAGGAAAGAAGAATGAGTACTTCGGCTTCTTCGCGTTTTCCGGCAAAGCCACGGCCTTCCTGGGGCCTCTACTGATGGGCCAATTCACGCTGCTGATGGGAACGCAGCGCGCTGGTATCGCTACGATCCTCCTGTTCTTTGTCGCGGGCCTACTGCTGCTGCTCCGTGTCGACGAAAAGGAGGGCATCGCGGCAGCCAACCCCCAGGTGCAGGTCTAGTCGCCCTGTATGGCCTGTTCCATGGCGCGCAGCCGCCTCACCTGAAGCGCATTCCACTCGTCCTCACTCCACGGCGTGTTAAACCACCGATCAAGGATTTCCTTGGCGATCGCTTCCGGTGTTGCGCGTATGCTCAGCGCCAGAACGTTGGCATGGTTCCAGGTGCGAGCCCCTTTGGCCGTCGCGGCATCATGACAGAGCGCGGCACGAATGCCTGGCACCTTGTTGGCTACAATAGCGCATCCGGTACCGGTCCAGCACATCACAATCGCCTCGGCGGCTTCGCCGTTTGTAACCAGTCGCACAGCATCCTGCGTGACCAGAGGCCAGTCGTGCGCGTCCTCACCCTCAGCCGGTCCGAAGTAGACCGTCTCGTGCCCGCGCTTTGCCAGCTCCCGCAGCACTACGGCCACGAGGTGTCCAAATTCGTCGCTGCTTACCGCGATCCTGGCCATCAGTTCTGCGTTATTGCCATAAGTACGCCACACCCCAAATGACTTGTCCACCACCCATCAAATCTACTACTTCCCTGCCAGCGGTAGGTGATGTTGCTCGTGCCATCGAGGCTTGGGCGGAACCCGCCTTTGCCACGTCATATGATAATGTCGGCCTGCATGTGGGCGATCCCGCGCGCCTGGTACATCGCGGCCTTGTAGCTCTGGACCTGGTACCAGAGGTAGTATGTCAGGCGGTGGCCGAGCAAGTCTCCTTGGTCATTACGCATCATCCGCTCTTTTTTCATCCGGCGCGCAACATTACCACGCGCAGCCTTATTGGCAGCATGGCCTTGGAGCTGGCTGAAGCCAGGATCGCGCTTTACAGTGCGCACACCAACCTTGATGCGGCGCCCGGTGGCGTATCATTCGCGCTGGCAACCTTGCTGGGCGCCCAGACGCCACGGTTTCTGCAACCGAATGTCAGCCACACCGCGGGCATGGGTGCCATTGGAACACTGCGCGCCCCGGTGCCGCTGAGCAGCTTTCTCGAGACGGTGGCCATTGGTCTGCAGACGCCGTCGATCCGGTACACCGGCGCTCTTGACACACCGATTAAGCGCGTAGCAGTATGCGGTGGCGCAGGATCCGGCCTGATCCAGGACGCTCTACGAGCCAAGGCAGATGTGCTGGTCACCGCCGATGTCTCCTATCACCGCTTTTTCGAAGTGCTCCGCCCGGACGGGTCCGCAGCTATGGCCCTCGTCGATGCTGGCCACTACGAAACCGAACGCCATGCAGAAGTCCTCCTCTGCGCCGCGCTACGGCAGCGCTTTCCCCAGGTGCCCTGGAACCGTGCACGGGCACCGACCAGTCCAGTGAATACGTACGTGCGCAGGCGCGAACCCTAAGCGGTCGGGCAGCGTTTACGTATGCTTACTTTTTCCGACTCGTATGCCAACGCAATCCGAACGCACAATCCGTGAGCAGCTGCGCGCGCTGGTCAGGCTTCAGCACATTGACAACTGCATTAACAGCTTGGAAAAGGAGCGCGGAGATCTTCCTGAGGAGATCCGTGACCTGGAGGACGAAATTATAGGACTCCAGACGCGCATTCGCAACACGCAGGATGAGCAAAAGGCGCTGCTTGTAAAGCGGCGGCGCTGGGAGCTGGACATCAAGGATGCGGAAACGCTGATCAAGCGGTACGAAGAGCAGCAGCCGCTGGTGCGCAACAACCGCGAGTACGACGCGCTAACTAAGGAGATTGAGACGCAGCGCGAGCGTATCGCCGAAGCTACGCAGATGATTGAGGAGACTGGCGGGATGGGGGAAGAGCAGGTCTTGAGAATCACGGACTCACAGGTGACGCTTAAGGAGCGGGAGGTGGAGGTTGCACAGAAGCGCAGTCAGCTTGAAGAGGTCAGTGCTGCCACGGAGCAGAAGCTGGCGGAGCTGGCGGAGGTGCGCCTCTTGGCTCGCCAGAAGGTGGACCAGCGGTATCTTCGCGCCTATGATCGCCTTCGTAGGCGCCTTAGAGATGGACGCGCCGTGGTGATGCTCGAGCGCGGGGCTGCGGGCGGTTTCACGGTTCCTCCACAGCGTCAGGTGGAGATTCGCCAGCGGAACCGCATCATTGCCTGCGAGCACACCGGGCGCATCATAGTGGACCCGGAGATGTATGCGGAGTCCACGGCAGACCTGGAGTGGTCGAACTCGAAGAATCTTGTAGACAAGATCACTGAGCTGGTAGAAGGCACGCATAAGCGTAGGGAGTGGAGCATCAGTGATTAGCGAATAATGTGCTAGCCGGGCCATCGCCTTGCCCCCTTTGGGGCAGGGAGGAAAGTCCGAACACCATAGGGCACCGTACTTCCTAACGGGAAGGCACCGCCGTCAGGCGGTGACGGCAAGTGCAACAGAGAGCAGTCCAGCCGATGGGCAATTTGCCACAGGCGATGGGTGAAAGGGTGCGGGTAAGAGCCCACCAGCGTTCCGGGCGACCGGGGCGGCTAGGTAAACCCTACGGGGTGCAAGGCCAAGCAGCGCTGCACGCTGGCATGGCTGGCGTTAGAGTGGCCCGCTCAACGAGCGGCGCGGGTAGGCTGCTAGAGGCTGCCGGTGACGGCAGTCCCAGATAGATGATGGTCTCCTCTGGCGGGGCGTAGCGGCCGTCCCCTGGAGCGAACAGAATTCGGCTTACAGGCTGGCACAGGCCGCTCAGCGAAGAGGCAGCGCCCAGCGCTGCCTCTTTCAGTTTGTGTCACGATGTGGCTGCTGCGATCACTCCTGAGGCGCTGCGCCTCCCTCTTCGCCTGCGGGCCCCGGATTCGGCGTGATAGGCAGCGGGACGGCTTCCTGCGGCGCGGGAGCCAGGGGCTCGGTGCCTTGGCTCTGCTGCTGAATGATGCTGCGCTGCGCGTCGCCCTTGTCGATGGCGAAGTTGGTAAGGATACACAGCACGATGAAGATCGTTGCCAGAATCCAGGTCCCTTTCTCCAGGATGTCTGGCGCCTGGCGCGCACCGAGTATCTGCGTGGTTGCCCCTCCTGCCGCGATGCCAGCCAATCCTCCACCTTTGCCAGACTGAAGCAGGATCAAGAACGTCATTATGATCGCAATCAGCGTAATGACGATAACGAGGAAGATGAACATAGGAGGTACGGGGCTTGCGAACAGCGGTGTACGGGTGCCGCGGAGGAGTGTTTCCGCCTGGTTTTGGCGGCGGGGGCACCGCGCTGGCATCGGTCGGACCGTGCGTGGAAGACTTGATCAGCCGCCCAGGGGCGGTGCGTGCTACAATGTTACCAGAGGCTGGTGCGCTCCCTGCGTCCTTTAAGGCCGCGCCCACCGCTGGAGGACAAGCTGCCATGTGCCCAGCCTTGCGACGGTTCCATGTGCCTGCGCTAAGGGTTCGGAAGGCCCAGCCGAAGCACTATGCCTGTACCACACCATGAGCACTACTTTATCGGTGACCAGCGCAGTACCAGCGACAGCGCACAGGCCTTTTGGCTGCTGGTCAGTGGTTCCTTTACGCGGGACAGTCCGCGCTCCGCCCGCAAATGGGCTGCAGAGCCAGACCGGTAAGTAGAACTTGTAATTGACTCTGCCAAAAAGAACTACGCATAGATCTGCACCGGATCCTAATCACCGCCACGACCCGTCTCGTACAGAAAACCGAGCATGGATTGCGCACAGGCGGTCGCCTGCTGCGCCGCACTGGTGTACCACCGTACGGATTCTTCATGACTTTGCGCCACTCCCCTGCCCTCGGCAAGGACGCTCGTCGACGCAACCTGAGCATCAGCGTTTCCATGGCTACCCGACGGTACCAATGTGCTGCTTCCTCGTAGCTCTTGGTGACACCGGTGCAGGCCGAATATCTGCGCCCCCAAGTCAGTGGGGCACCCGTAGCGCCAGACCGCGCAGACTGCGCCTCTGCTGTCGCGCGGTGCAACACCTTATGTCCGCTGGCTATTGTGCTCTTTCCGCTTGGGAAGCCATCCATTGATTAGCAGCGCACTGCCTGTTGGCCAAGTCCTGTGAGGCCTGCCGGGACATCTCCTCTCACTTGCGACTCTCCCCGGCCCGCTGGTATGCGTACGTCGCAGGCAGGCAATCCCGCTCAACACATGGTGCCATCGTGAACATTGGAGCCAGCTACGTCTGAGCGCGCGAAGCACCCGAGTCAATCATCGACCGGAATCCGCGATACGCGGTCTTAGAGTCCCCTGTAAGCAGAGTAACAAAGCTGAAGCCACAAAGAGCACCACCTGGAGAAAGAGTGAAGTTCGCGCATCCCGTCGAGAGTCTGGGGCCCACTACGGCCAGCATCGTACGCATATCGGACTCCTATTGTCTGTTCATTAGTAAGGTGTTGCATTCTGGTATAGGCACATGCCCGCTACAAACGGATCCCGTCCCTTCTGCCAGACGTCCGCAACCTCTGACACGACGACCGGCTGGTGTTGGAGATTCGTGTTGCGATGCCTGGATTTCCCTTAGATGCGGGCAGCATCAGCGTGCCCTGGCGGCCGCGTCTGCTACCGAGCCACGGGCGCATGGCGCCTTATTCGGTCCGTTGCCGCCCAAGGCCGTGGCTGGAGGGCATCCGCTATTCTCCCGTTGCGCACAACGTGCTTCACTGCCAAACACAGGTGGCCGGCTCCGGTACCTCCATTTGTTTTGGCCAATTATGCCTGGCGGCGCGCGCGTGAACGATGCATCGTCACCGTAGCAGCGGCAACTATTGCGGCCGTCTCTGCACGCAGCCTCCGCGGTCCCAGTGCTACGGACAGAAAGCCTCTGCTGTTGGCACTAAGAACCTCATCCTCTGCAAAACCGGCTTCAGGTCCAATCAGGACCGTGACTCCTTCTGCAGGGCGAGCATCCAGGATCTCATTGAGCGGTGATCTGGCGCGCTGGTGGGCCACACACTTCACACCATCCCATGGGTAGCCCAGCACCGCCTCTAGCCGCTCGGGCGCATGCAGGAGGGGCAGCGCCGAACGCCGACACTGCTTCATGGCTGCGACCATCACCCTGTGGGCGCGGTCCGCCCTGAAAGCCCGGGCCTGTGTGCGCCGAGTGACAAGAGGAAGGATCTCTGTTACTCCAAGCTCTGTGCCCTTTTCGAGAAAAGTATCAAACCTCTGGCGATGCTTCAGGAGTGCAACCCCGATACGGAGGTGTGCCGCAGGCTCATTGTGCCCGCTACGATGCTCGACTATCGCTCCCGCTACCTGGTCTTTGGAAGCTTGATCCAGGAGAATCCTGTACCAGTTTCCTCTGCCGTCGACCACCTCCACCCGGTCACCGCGTTGCCGCCGCAGGACCCGCACGGCATGTGTGGCCTCATCCGGCGGCAGCGTGATACGAGCGCCACCTGCTACACATTCCGGGGGCGCATAGAAGACCGGCACTTCTTTCTTCATGACCATGCACGATTAGCCGGCACCGGCGACTCCATACCGCCGCGTAGTCATAGCCCCAGCGACACATTCAGATGCACGCGCACCTCGGTGGGCGCTTCTGTGCTCGCGGCCGCCGTCACGCTGATCCGACCGGCATCTGTATCCAGCTGAATGCCTGTGCCAAATCCTGGAAAAAAGCCTCGGAGTGAGCCTTCCAAGCGCTCCGCATCCACGTATCCGAGATCAAAAAACGCCAGCACATGTGAAGCCGTATCCAAAAGGTAGCGATACTCTATTAGCACCCGTGCCGCGAAGGGCACTAGGAACCGTTCCTCATCGTAGCCGCGCAAGGAGCGTGCCCCACCAAAGCGGAAGAGGTCACTCTCGTCCAGCTCAGGGCTGCGCAGTAGCATTGATTCTCCGCCGAGCACCAGGGTCTGGTGGCTCGCGGTGGGAATGAACAGGCGCGCCTTAACGCGTAGCCGTGCCTGGCGCAATCGCGTCGTTTCGTCGGTAGTGTCCGCACGTACCACCTGCAGCGTTCGATCTTTGCGCCCGGTCTCTACGGTGCTCTCCACCAGATAACCGCGCCGCGGATTGATCCGGCTGTCCAGCGCACGTATGCGCATCCCCACACCGACAAACAGCGCCGTGGACACCGGGATGCGTTGCCGGTTCCCAACGATCCGTAGCCCCGTCAGTCCCGGCCGGGTCACTTCTCTGGAAAGCGAGGCATAGATCTGCATGCGACCCTCAAACCGGTATCCCACTTCTAGCGTATAGGCTCGCTTTCCGAAGGTGGAATCCTGCTGAAGCCCTTCAAACCGCGCCGCGGCGCTGAGTGGCATCCCAGCCAGGAAAGGGTCTTGGGCAGCCACGTTGATTCTGCTGACGCGCCCGGGCGCACGGTGCAGCATCAGCGCCAACGCTCTGCCTCGCCCGAAAAGGTTCCGAAGCGCCAGATGGCCGCTCCCAACCAGGGCACCCTTGCCAGACTCGTTGCGCTGATACCCCAGAGCCAGATCGAAGGCGCCGGGCGAAGCTTCCACAAGGGGAATCTGCACGTACAGCGCGCTGTCTGCATCCAGGGCCAGCTCTGGAGGACCGACCTCTTCGAAGGCTTCCGTGTCCTCTACGCGTGCCTGGATCAGTGGAGGATCGAACCCCTCTAACGGCCTGCCGACCTGCAGCCGGGCCGCGCGAGCGACAAACGCGGCTGCGGTACGGCGGGCCCCAACCAACACCACGTCAGCCAATGACTTCTTAGGGCCCGCCTCTACATGGAGCGTCAAGTCGACGCGCGCTGAGTCCGGCGCCGCCAATGTCAGCGCCTCCACAGTCACGCGCACCAGGTGGTATCCTTCAGTCGCATATGCTTCCGCAAGCGCTATGGCGTCCTGCTCAAGCGCCTCCGCGCTGAAACGGCCTCCAGGCTGCGACCTTAACAGAGGAAGCAGCCGATCTGATGGCAAGGATCCGCTACCATTAACATGCACCGATCCGATGTGGACCAATGGACCCAGGGTTGCGAAGAGTGTGCCGCTTGCCCGCTCGGTGCGGAAAGAGTCAATACGCGCTAGAAGATACCCCTGCTGCTGCAGGCTGCCCAGCGCCGCCAGTGCGGCCTGGTGCGTGCTGTCGGCGGGCCATGCCAGCCCTGGAGTCCACGGCACCGGCTCGCCCCCGGCCACGAGCGCCCACTGAAGCGGCTGCGCCGCTATGGTGCCAACAGAGGTGCTGGCAACAATCGCCAGGGCCGCTAAGAGCGGCATTCGGACCCTGTTCGCAGCAGTCATACCCGCCGGAAACGAGGGTCCGCCATGCTCCGTTCCAGTGTTCCCTTCCGCATGGATCTGACCCACGCCCACATCGACTCCTTCCGGTCGGCGCTGTTGCGCTGGTTTGATGCCCACCAGCGGGCGCTGCCGTGGCGCCATGTGGCGGATCCCTATGCGATCTGGGTGTCCGAGGTGATGCTTCAGCAGACGCGTACGGACCAGGCAGCGCCGTACTATACGCGATTTCTGGAGGCGTTCCCCACGGTGTTTGCCTTAGCGGCTGCTGACCTGGACGCCATCCTCAGATGCTGGGAAGGCCTGGGTTACTACGCACGGGCCCGCCACTTGCATCAGGCCGCACAGGCCATTGTGCGTGATCACGGTGGCAGGTTACCAGCCAGTTATGAGGCGCTGCGCGCGCTGCCCGGCGTAGGTCCCTATACGGCTGGCGCGATCGCTTCCATCGCATTCGGACTGCCGCATCCGGCTATTGATGGCAACGCTCGCCGAGTGCTTACGCGCTACTTCGCTTTGCACGAGGCCACAGACCGCCACTTGCGACGTTTGGCCTCCCGCCACTTGCCCCACGCGCGCCCTGGCGACTTCAATCAGGCCCTTATGGAGCTGGGTGCGGTCATCTGCACGCCTGCGGCGCCCGCTTGCGGGAAATGCCCCGTTCACGAGGGCTGCAAGGCACACGCCGAGGGCAATCCAGAGCGGTACCCTACCCGGAAGGCGCGCAAGAAGGTTCCTCACTATGATGTGGCTGCGGGCGCCGTGTTTGATTCGGCAGGGCGTCTGTTGATCCAACGCAGGCCACGCGAAGCGCTGTTGGGAGGATTGTGGGAGCTCCCAGGCGGCAAACGCCGTCAGGGAGAATCACTGCGTGAGACGTGCCAGCGAGAGGTGCAGGAAGAGCTCGGCATCGTCGTCAGCGTTAATGAGCTAATAGATCGGGTTCGCCACGCGTACTCACACTTTCGCATCACGCTCTATGCCTTTCGCTGTCATGTCGTGGCTGGCACGCCGGTGTCGGCGCAGCAGCTCCCGGTACGGTGGGTCGCCCTTAGCGATTTGGCGGATTATGCATTTCCGCGCGCCAACCGTCGCATCCTTGACGCCTTGGTGCAGGCGCCAGGCAACATCACGCCTCGTAAGCCATAAGAAGCCGTCGGGAGCCCGACACAACCAAACGACCTCACTGGCCAGCACTCATGGATATCGACGTAATTTGGTGGATCGTTGCTGGAATTTTGTACCTGCTGTTCGGGCTTCGCAAGAAGAAGGCCAAGCGGCAGGCTGCTCCGCGCCAAGGGATGTCACTCGAAGAAGCATTGCGCGCGATGGCTGGCGGCGCAGCAGATACTGGTGCACATGCTGTAGCGCCGGCGTTGCCGCCAATGTCAGCACCGGTCACACCAGTGGCGACCCCGGTGCAGCCCGACCTGTACCCAGCCGCCCGCGCCAGCGACGGTGCCTCCCGCAAACATAAGCACGCGCCCGCGGCTACGGTCTCGCAGCAAGAGAAATCGTACGCAGATACCCGTTGGTCGGCTGGCGCCACACTAGGCCGTCAGTTGAAAGACCCCCAGTCTGCCCGAAACGCCTTCATACTTAGCACTATCTTCGGGCAGCCCCACGCGTTGCGGCGCAACGGACCGATGCGCAGAGTGTGAGCTGGGGCGCTTCTTAGCCAGTGACTCTGCCGACCGCGCGCTCATTGGTCCATGGTGAAAGTCGCTAACGCAAGGCTCTGGACAAGACGCGACTGCGGTCCACGTATCCGGTTCCGGCGGTCTTGCTACCGGAACACATGCCCAGCGCTTCGGTGGCTCCCAGCCATGCCTCGCGTCGTGACAGGAAATCCTTGCTCGTATTTCCGGTGTGCTGGCAACTGGAGCGTTCTTGATGACGGTTAAGGCTATCGCCTGTGCGCTCGATACAAGCGGACATGGTATGCTGAAGGGAGTAGCTGGGCTGCCTCCTCGACCCATCAGGTGCGCCGACAGGATTTATTCGCCCAGAATGGTCCCTTAGCAGTCTGATAAGGCGGTTGCCTGCCCTTCGGTGTGGTGTTGAAAGGCTGGCGGACCATCTCTGCTGTCATAGCAGCATCGAACCGAAAACTCCTGCGCCATAGTTTACGCTGCACTCTTAGCGTATTCGGGAAGCAGTGAGCGTACTGCGGCATTCAGCTTTGTCATGATTCCTCTGTTTTCCAGGAGCTCATGAATCCGCCTTGTCTGGGCAATCTGTCCCCCTTTGCCGTGGCCGTCGGTGAGCCACTTAGCAACCGTTCTCTCGGCAAGCGTCGTTACCGCAACGATCTGCACATGTGCGGCTTTAGAGGGAGTGAACCTGGGCACGGGTATCTCTCTCCATGGCCTGGTGTCGAATGAGCGGCCGCTTGCTTTGGCCGCGACGAAGGCGTTCTTGAGGCTTGTGGCATTGAAGATGCCGACAAGAAAGGCGGCTTCGTCCTCGCTCGCGGCGTTGTAGTAGTAGAGGTTGTGGTCGCAGACGGCGGTGCCGGGGACGATTCTGCACGCCCGCATGACGCTGCCCAATGCCGGATGCAGCATGAGCGTCCTTTGCCTTCCTGTCAGAACAAGCTGCTGAGAGAGCTTGCTGTAGAAATCAAGTTGGCGCAGCAACGTCTGAGGTGTACTTCTTCCTTTGCCTTGATGCCTCTGCCAAATATCGTTCAGGTTGGCCCATGCTTTAGACGCTTGCACCGGATCGGGATGAAGCTTGCCATCTTTTACGGGCACGATCGCTTGTGGCAGCGGTGTCAGTAGACAGAATGGCAGCACCTGTCGCGGCACGGCTACAGGTCGGATCCAATGGGCCGGAAGCAGAGCCGTCTGTCGCGGTACGCTCGCCCATCGCCCTTTGGTGGACCTTTTCGTAGTAACCTGCACCTTATCGTCCACGGCGCGAAGCTCGTGCACGCGCGTGAGCACATAAGGAAATAACGTGGCTCCATTTCTGACGAGTGGTTTGCCCGTCGCGTCGCAGTAGTCTGACGCTTTGGGAGGCATGGCCAACGTGGCTGGCACGATGCGTATCCTCTCGCGTGCGCGCTCCAGGGACATGTTGGTCTTAGGGGCGCTGGTGCCCGCGAGTTCGGCTTTAAGCCGAGGGGCGTTCGCATAGTCACCGCGGCTCCATTGCATCGACGGGCGGCAATCGTATAGCGCGCAGCACGTACGGCCATCTCCGAACGGATTCACGGCTTGGAAGTCGATGGTCTGGCTCCGTACGGTCTTATGCTTTGCCCGAAACGGGGCCCAGTTGCCGGTATCCAGCGCTGCTGACTGCACCAGCCATGCGGCCGGGTCGGAAGCAGGATGCTGCAGGTAGAGCCGTCGGCACTGCAGGACGAACAACGCTGCGATATCGTTATGGGGCGCCCGCTTGCCGCCAGCCCAGATATCAAGATCCCTGAACAACTGCTCCAGGACGTCCTTACGGTTGCCTTTTCTTTGCGTGCCAGGCTGCACGGTCGACATCTTGACCCAGGGCGGGTTAGCCACGATGCGGTCCACCTTTTGCTTCTGCAGGCGCGCCGGACCCGTCACATTGGCTATGAACCAGGTCCACACCGAATCGCCTTCTTGCGCGACGATCCGCTGAAGTGCTTCCCAGGCAAGGCTGAACGCCTCAGCATCCTGGTGGCGGATCTTAGTCTGGACCTCTTTTGGCAGCGGGTGCTGGGCCACCGCTGCCTGCACCATGCGGCTAAGCAGGCGGCCGAATGTGGGCTGATCTATGAAGTGAGCGGGCAGCGTAAGGTAATCTCTCTGGGGCGATTTGAACGTGTATTCGGTCGGACCGGCAGAGAACAGTGTTCCTTTACGATCACCACTGGCGATCAGGGAGTCGCCGAGATAGATTCTTATAGCAGATGTGCCGCCATCGGGTGCTGCGGGCAGCGCTCGCAGTACGGAAGCTCGCGCCATCTCCACTGCTACGGGGTGGACGTCAATGCCATTGACGAGTCTGGATATTGCGTCTGACACCTGCCTGTCCGAAAGCTGACGACTTGTTACAGCGTCCGAGCGCAACAGGCGCTTTGCAGCGTGGTACAGAAACGTACCGGATCCGCAGGCGGGGTCCAGCACTCCGCGGCCGCGCAGCTCTCCCTGTGCGTTCAGCGCTTCGGCCACGGCGGCTTCGCACCAGGCGTCGTCCAGAACATCGGCCACTACGGCTTCAGCCATCCAGTCGGGCGTATAGAATTCGCCGAACTCGCTCCGATCTTTGGCGTCCACAAACTTCTCATACAGCGGTCTTAACACATCGCCACGCTGCCGGCGCCAGTCATAGCCGCGGATCTTCGTCAGAAGCCTGGCAGCCCAGTCACGACCCATGCTCCCCGCTCCAGCATCGCTAACAATCCAGGCCACGAAGCCGGTGTCCAACACCTTTCGGACATCAGGCTCTTGGCTTTCTGCATGATTGAGTGCCACGATGACCCCTCGCGCCAGAGCCACCAGAAACGAGTGCACCACGAACAGATTAAGCTCGGCAAACGGGTTGTCGGGTCGCATGCCCGATGCCTCGAGGATATCGAGCCAGAGCTCCTGCTTGGTTGTGGTGTGCTCGTAGTCATGCCCCGACAGGCTGCGGTAGATCTCCAGCAGCTCATCCCTAAACCCCACAAACAGGCTGTACGGGTCGGCCGGAATTATCGGCCGAGCCAGCGGATCCTCGCCGAAGACGTGGTCCAGCCAGTCCAGCAGCTCTTCTGGGCCGGGAATGTCCAGTACTTCCGTGATGCGCCGACCGAGTCGGCTTACATCCGCGTCATATTCCCACGCGTGCCAAGTATCGCCATCGGTCACGATGCCGATCCATTGCCTTTCTCTTCGCACAGCCCCCTGCACCCCCGCACGCGCACGTTCATGCTCGGCCAGCGCTTGTGCATACCGTTCCACCTGCTGTTTGGGCGTTTCAGAGCTACGTACGACGTTGGGATCGTCACCCAGGCCCCGATCCTTCACCTCAATGACGATTCTGTGCGCGGGCGCCACGATGTCCGCGCTGCTACCACCAGGAACTGGCATCTGGATGCGCAGGTCAATACCCAGGCGACTCAAAAGGCGGGCAATGGCGGCTTGGACCTCCGCCTCATTCCTAAGAGTCCCCCGAATCACCGTCCAGGCGAGCTTAATGATGTGTCTGTCTCTCTGAGTCATGCCCGTTAAGAACGTTTTCCCGTCTGCATGCCCCGCGTCATTCGGCACGCTGATATCCGGCACGTGGACAAACTACTCGGGATCCCAGATTGAGGAATACCTATCTGCTTACCCCTGACTCCATGCCAGATTCATTGGCTCGAGCCTGGCTGCGGTCGGTAACATTATTCGGCATGAACATTCTCATGACTCCTGCGACACTGCTGCACGATTTCGGCTGCTGGACGGGAGCGCGCAAAAGCACTTCTTCTAGGCCAAGGTGGCTTCGGTCGTCCGCGACATCACCGGCAACGCGTGAGGCAATTCACCATGGGCCCAGCGCATCGTCCAAGCCAAGATACCCCGCACAGCCTCGCAGGGCTGTGCGCATCCGCGACAGGTTAAGCCAGCGACGTGCGTCGAATCGGACCTTGCCGCCGCCCATTACGCCACCTACTACCGTGCCCTGCACCAGAGAAATAACAAAACCCAGCGGTCCACTGAACATCTCCATCATACGAACGGAAAACTCAGCGCCCGGCTGGTCCAACATCCCGCTTCGCTCCATTGCCTCTAGCATCTCCTCAGGCCCTGGCATCACGCCAAGCACCGTGAGCAGGAACACGACAATCGCGGCAAGCACTCCCGCCGTAACACCCGAAAACATCCCAATCTTGACGCCTTCGCCGCCAGAGAGCGTCACACTATACTCCGACGTGTAGTGCCATACCGCTACGAGTCCGCTGATCATATACGACAGACAAGCGAGACATCCATACAACGGGTTCGGAGGAAACCCTCCTGTGCTGCCCAGATAGCTGAATAGGAGCACCGCGACGGTCGCGGCAAGCCCGCCCAACACGACAGAAGTAAATCTCGGCACGATAGCGTCACCCATGATTGGTTTCGACACACTCAATGTGCGGCCGCTTGCGAGGTTTCTAAATGCGCTAGCAACCTCGCCGCTTCGTGCAGATCACTGCGCGCCCAGCATGCCACCGCAACAGGCACGCGCTACTCGGCCGCCTGCCCCTTAGCGGGCACAGATCATATGAAGGCTCAATATACGCAGGCTGGCCTACTTCTCCCAGTGGGCTGGTGCCAGCACACTTGGCAAGTAGTGCATCTATGCAAGTGCACCGCAGACCGGCGAGGATGCCAGCCACCCATACATCAGGCGAACTACAGCTGCGTACGCCCAGCCTCTGCGTGTATTGCGCACCTTCCGTTCACAGAACACGCGGATTCTAAAGCCAAAGCACTGTAGGCAGGAGAGTCTCCTCGTAAGTCGTTCGGGTTCGGCGCAGCGCTTTGGACGGCTGCATCAGGACTCGTCCTCTTCTTCGCCGTGCTTCCAGATAGCGCGCCCGATCGCACCGCCCACTAGGCCCATGACCACACCCAACACAAGTCCGAAGACGATGCCGCCAAGCCCATAAAAGAACTCGATCATGCCTTCTGCAAATTCCAAACCCTGGCCGCCTGCAGCCTCGACCTCATTTCTGGCTTCTTCCAGCGCCTGTTCCTTGTTGGCCAAGACGCCGAATGCCTGAAGCACATAGTGCAGCACTGTGCCCACAATGGCACCGACGACCCCTGCGAACATGCCAAGCTTGACGCCTTGACCTCCTGTGAGCGTGAGCGAATTCACGGTGGTGTAATGCCAGACGGCTATCAGCCCGCAGGCCACATAGGAAAAGCACGCGATCAAACCGATAATATCGTTTACGTACTCTGCCAAGACCTGGAAGGCAACCGCAATGAGCGCACCGGCGAGGCCGCCGATAACGGCAGACGTGGTGTTAGATGGCATCAGCAATTTGAAGTGGTGAATCGGGACCCAATGACACCTTGCCATATTAAGCCGCCAGCGCGAATATTGCAACAGTAGCGGAGGCAACGCAGCGATTCTAAATTTGGGGCGTTCGATGGGGGAACGGATCTTGTTTTGCGGTAGGCTACGCGCACG
Source organism: Rhodothermales bacterium (assembly GCA_958296045.1). GTDB lineage: Bacteria > Bacteroidota > Rhodothermia > Rhodothermales > Bin80 > CATQHT01. Next base: position 94,580 of record CATQHT010000002.1, on the reverse strand, counting down.
CGGGCTGTGAGGTAGGCGGTTGGTGGACGGAAACAGGCAATGAGAAGCTACCTTTGAGGCGCCACCAATCCGCCCGAGACATAAGACGACCTTCCAGGCCTCTGGAATTCCCAGTTATCCTGTTTACGGCATACAATCTTTCAGGCTCTCGCGACGGAAAGCGCCAGCGGAGGCGAACGACGGTACAACATGCTTTCCCAGAGACTTCGTCAGTCGGGGATTGGGTAGCCTATCGTACGTGCCCGCAACGCCTCAAAGAAATCGCGCCGCACCTGGTAGGATGCTTGGCATTGCTTCCACAACCCTTTTACTTGGTCGAGCGTCGTATGCACGGCAAATGCCAACAGGTTGAGGGTGGCTAACAGGTTTGCCAGCCCATTTTTGCCATGCCCGAAGTTGTGTTTGAAGTTCTGTCCGTGTCGTGCGAGGCAGTTGAAGCACTCGTTCTCGATCTTCCAGCGCGCCCGCCCACAACGAGCAACCTCCTGTACATTGTGCATCGTTACCGTCAGGCTAGTGAAGAGCGTCGTGTGGAAGGTCTGCTTGTAGGTGCCCTGCTTTTGGCGTACACGCACGGTCTTTTCCACCCATGTGCCGTGTACGGCATCATTCGTGTTCCGAATCGGCAGATCGGTCATCCAGCGATAGCAGTGCTCTTCGTAGCGACGTGTCTTCTTGTTCTGCACCCGGATCCAATCGGTGCTCTGGATATAGCGCTCGTATAAAGCTTGAATAGCGTGCGATGCGACTTGGGTTTGACCACAAACAGGCCCGCTTAACAAGGAAGTGCAACACTTGATTTGGCAGAGCAACGGGTTGGCGAGCGCGTTGGCATCCCGATGGAGCCGTAGGGTCCAGAGGCTGTTGGTATGTATTGTGGTTTCATCATTGGAGGGTATCAGATGGCAAAGGGCTACCGTCGACGCTGTGCCGGATTTTGTGAATCTGTTCGATGGCTGCAGACTCAGAGCCACAGTCGCGGCATAGGCATACCGCTTACGGCTCGAAGTGGGGTAACCCTTCCTAACGTCGTGCGCAACAGCGCGACCTGCGGGAAGAGCCGTGTACGTTAGTGCGCACGCACGGATGTGTGCGGGGCCCCAGGGGAAACCCTGGGGCTACCGCGATGTGAAGGTTGATCGGCGCCACTTTGAGCGGTGTCTGGCTCGTGGCCGTGCGCTCATTGAGCTGGCGGATGATCAGGTGGCCGTATACACGTTATGTGCCAGATGTCCAGATCGTCGCCAGCATGTTGGTGCGAGTGCGACCGCGGGCAGTGTTGGCGAGGAGCAGGTCTTTATCGCTTAAGCGGTCATTCGTAACCTCCAACGGTTCCTGACATGCAGGGGGGTTACGAATCCGGGCCGTGGAAATCAGTCCTGCAGCCGCCGGTTTGTTCTTCGACTTGCTTATAGTCTACCAATGTGACCGCCGAGTATGCGCATTGGGTATTGCCTTAACTGGTCCCATACATCTGGGCGTTTCCGGGGGCGGCTGTCTTGTGGTCGGTGGTCCTGAATCGGGTGGTCAAGTGGCTGCGGATTGTCGGTCGGATGGTCCGACATGAGTAGGGAGGTGCCGTTTGTTGCTCAGGAGATAGAGCCATTCTCGCTTCGCGAGCGCACTGTACGCGAGAAATTCGTAACCTCGGCCCTTTTTGGGACTACCATGGGGTTACGAATTTCACGTACGTCGAGAGGTCGCCATGTCGATAGGAGGTAAGTGCCCCAATTTCCTTGCGTCTAGATGGTTTTGACATGGAAAAAAGCTTATATTGGCCATCACGGTGCTTGCTACCAGCCGATTGAGCCTTCATAATGGCGTTGCGATTGCTTTCGAGGCTCACAAGGCGCCCCCGCAACGCCTGCCCCGCTCATTAGGGGATTGAAACAATGAACAGGACGAGGATTGCGTATGGGTAATACTTCTTGAACCCGCAACGCCTGCCCCGCTCATTAGGGGATTGAAACACACGCTCATCGGTCCCATCTTTGGCGGGATGCGTGTGCCCCCGCAACGCCTGCCCCGCTCATTAGGGGATTGAAACATGTGGCCGAAATACTCGGCCGCCTCGACGTATCGCTCCAGCCCGCAACGCCTGCCCCGCTCATTAGGGGATTGAAACGATCCGCAAGGCCGGCTCGGAGATCTGGCTGTCGCTGAACCCGCAACGCCTGCCCCGCTCATTAGGGGATTGAAACTAGCGTGCCGACAACGGGAGCTCTTTCCAATCCAAGCACCCCGCAACGCCTGCCCCGCTCATTAGGGGATTGAAACCCGGATGAACAATCCGGCTGGGGAGGCGCTCGGGGCCGCGCTGCCGAAACAGAGCGGTATCCAACGCCACTTTAAGGCGCTACCCTACGGGGAGGTGGCCGGGGCAATCTGGACGGTGCGGCAGTCCGGGGCAGACGAGGCGGTTAAGCTCGGCTTCGAGTTCCTGGTGCTAACGGCGTGCCAGTAGGGGGAGAGGCGCGGCGCGTGCTGGGCGGAGATCGACCTGGAGGCTGGGGTGTGGACGGTTCCCCCGGAACGTATGAAGCACCAGAGAGGGCACCGGATGCCGTTGTCTGCGGGAGCGCGGAAGATTCTGGCCGAGGCGAGGCGGATCGAGAGATCTTCCGATCTGGCGTTTCCATCTCCGGCCGGTGGCCCACTGCCAGACCGCGATCTCAGCACCCTGCTGCGGGAACTGGGAATCGGAGCCATGCCGCATGGGTTCCGGGACTGGGCGGGGGAGCAGACCGATGCACACCATGCGGTGATGGAGACGGCGTTGTCGCATGTGATCCGCAACCGGGTGGAAGCGGCCTATGCCCGCTCGGACCTGTTCGAGCGCCGGCGTGTCCTGATGGAGCAGTGGGCGGAGTTCCTGGCCCGGGGGACGGGGGAGGACACGGCGCTCTTGGCGTAAAGAGGCCCAAGGAATCGGTTGCCCGCACCGGGGCTGGCAGGGCGACCTGCCCCGGGCTGGCGAGGGTGAGAACAAAGCTCGAAGTTCAGAAGCAGTTAAGACCAAGTTGAGCCAGCGATTCTAAATTTAGATGCATGTAGAGGCTACGGGGATACTTGTTTAGCAAGCAATATGTGTATGATGGGCGTATGGAGTGGCAATACCGGTCCTGCGATGTCCTGCTATAGGGTGCTTTTATCTTTCACTGAGGTACACCCATGAAACCAAGCAAGCTGCTGCGCGATGTGCTGAAACGCATCCGATCGGCCGCCAGTACATTTGAGGATAACCGTCAGGGGCCCAATCTGCGATATACGCTGGCCGATGCTGTGTTGAGCGCATTTGCCTGCTTCTTTCTGCAATCGCCCTCCTTTCTTGCTTTTCAGCGGAGGATGCAGGACGACGTGGGCCGTTCCAACTGCCAGACGCTGTTTGGCATGCAAGGCATTCCCTCTGACGGGCAGATCCGCAATCTGCTGGACCGCCTAGTGCCAGATTCATTTCAGCTCCTGTATCTGCACCTGCTGGATACGCTTCGTTCCAAGGGAGACTTTTCGCCGTTTGTACGTCTGAGGGATCGGATCCTCGTGGCGCTTGATGGCCTCGAGTTTCATTCCTCTCGGACAATCCATGTCAGCAATGCTCCTCGCGTCGCACGGGCAAAGACAAGCGTCCCTCGTTCTTCCATACCATGGTGGCGGCGGTTGTGGTGGCTCCAGAGCACAACCGGGTGGTACCGTTGATGCCAGAGTTTGTCCGCACACAGGATGATCCTGGCGACCAGCACTCGGTGCGGCGTCGCAAGCAGGATTGTGAGATCAATGCCGCTAAGCGATGGTTAACGAAGTGGGGAGCTCGCATGGCTCGCTATCGTCCGGTATATCTGGGAGATGCCCTATATGCCACACACCCCTTCTGCCAACAGGTGCTCCATGCGGGCGCCGATTTCCTGTTTGTGGTCAAACCCAAGTCGCATAGCACGCTATTCAAGTTTTACACGAGCGCTATATCCAGAGCACCGGTTGGATCCGGGTGCAGAACAAGAAAACACGTCGCTACGAAGAGCACTGCTATCGCTGGATGACCGATCTGCCGATTCGGAACACGGACGATGCCGTACACGGCACATGGGTGGAAAAGACCGTGCGGTTACGCCAAAAGCAGGGCACCTACAAGCAGACCTTCTACACGACGCTCTTCACCAGCCTGACGGTAACGAAGTACAATGTACAGGAGGTTGCTCGTTGTGGGCGGGCTCGATGGAAGATCGAGAACGAGTGCTTCAACTGCATCGCACGACACGGACAGAACTTCAAACACAACTTCGGGCATGGCAAAATCGGCTGGCAAACCTGTTAGCCACCCTCAACCTGTTGGCATTTGCCCTGCATACGACGCTCGACCAAATAAGAGGGTTGTGGAGTCGAGGGCATCCTCGCACACTGGGCTGACTTGGACCACGACTGCATACGACGCTCGACCAAATAAGAGGGTTGTGGAGTCGAGGGCATCCTCGCACACTGGGCTGACTTGGACCACGACTGCATACGACGCTCGACCAAGCAAGAGGGTTGTGGAAGCAATGCCGAGCATCCTACCAGGTGCGCCGCGATTTCTTGGAGACGTTGCGGGCACATACGATAAGCTACCCAATCCCCGACTGGCGAAGTCTCTGGGAAAGCATGTTGTACCGTCGTCCTCCTCCGCTGGCGCCTTCCGCTGCGAGAGCCTGAAAGATTGTATGTCATAAACAAGACAACCGGGAATTCCAGAGGCCTGGAAGGCCGTCGTATATCTCGGGCGGATTGGTGGCGCCTCAATTGTAGCTTCTCATTGCCTGTTTCCGTCCACCAACCGCCTACCTCACAGCCCGCGTGCGCGTAGCCTACCGCAAAATAAGATCCGTTCCCCCACCGAACGCCCCAAATTTAGAATTGCTGGAGGCTACGACACCGCAGTCCCTGGTTCATCGCCCTTTGGTAATCTCCAGATCCGCCAGCCCATAGCGCCGCCCGCGAGCCCCAGAGCCGCCCCCGTGCATGCTAAGCTCACCGCCAGAACCACATGTATGTACGCAATCACCAGCTCTACCACATGTGCCCCAGGCCCGTCCAAAGCGCCGGACGCAGTCAAAGCTTCCATAACCTCACTCTGGCCTGGACCGATTCCCGCCACCATCATCGCACTGACACCAGCAGCTGTGATAAACCCGCCCAAGGCGCCAGCCAAGGCGCCAGCCAAGGCGCCAATCCCGACCGCTTCCCCGCCGGAAAGAGACAATCCGCACGTTCGCACATGGAAGCGCGCCGCTAATAGGCCGCATCCGATGAATGCGAAGCACACCAGGATGTCGATGTAGTCGCTGACCAACTGATCTGCGATCTCCAACATAAGGGCAAGGAATCCGCCCTGGAGACCGCCAATAAGGGCCGACTTAACGTACCTGGACATAGAAACTGGACATAGAATGTGTCTGGCCGCAGAATCGGCAAAATGGGCCATTTGCCCGAAAGGCACAAACCGTAGCCCACTGCGCCCGTACGCAGCTAAAACGCAAGGGCCATCTGGGGTATCCTGCGACCACCGATTCGATGTGATCAAGGAGCCTGCGGGACACGGGACAAGTATTGGTCGCTGGTGGCTCCGGCTCCAACCGACACGCTGCCTGGCGCCCGGGCACGCGGGGACCGGGTAACGGCATGCGCCACCATCAGTCCGGCGATCAACCCAAATACCGCTCCAGTAGCCGTGCGACTGCCCAGCGTGTTTGACCATAGGCCCAACACGCCAAGACCCCAATCAATAGCCAGCGGCACCAAACCCCAGATCACAAGGGAGCGTGAGTGCTTCCACCAGTGACGCTCCCAGCGCTGGACTACCAAATATACGAATGGACCTAGCAGCAATCCCCAGTAAATGCCATAGCACCGGTGACAGACCGCCAGCGGTACGCCGCCTATATGAAAGGAACGCTCAACGATCTGGTGACAGACCGCCGAGAAGCTGTGCATCAGAAGTATGCGCCACTCCATGTGTACCAGCGGCGGTAACGTGGCCAGCACCAGGAGCAGTACGGGAAGCACCACCCCCAGACTCCACGCCCGCCAGCGTATGCCGCCTGCCACGTCTGTCATAACACTCTGCCATTCTGTCACATGCCCTGCGTGACCAGATGCCATTCTTGTCCTGGATCGCTCCCACAGCCCTTGGCATCGTTTTTGATATAGCACCGAATACGCAGAAAAGCCCTGCGAAGTTCGCCGGAACCTTGCCATGTGGGTGAGGGTAATGTTAGCACTCGCCGGCGGTGAGTGCTAACAAGCGCGAGCAACACCATAACAGAACGGAGGTAGCCCTCATGATTCAGCCGCTCAGCGACCGCGTAGTGGTCAAGGCGCAAGACGCCGAAGATAAGACTGCCAGTGGTCTATTCATCCCCGATTCCGCCAAAGAAAAGCCGCAGCGCGGAACTGTCGTCGCCGTAGGCCCCGGCCGCGTAGAGAACGGTACCCGGATTGACACCACGGTCAAAGCCGGTGATGTCGTGCTTTACGGGAAGTACACCGGTACCGAGGTCACCCTCGATGGCGAAGAGTTCATCATCATGCGCGAAAGCGACATCCTCGGCATAATCCAGTAACCCAGTCCCACACCTTACAACACGATCTGACATCATGGCAAAGCAAATCATTTTTGACGCAGATGCCCGCACTGCCCTTAAGCGCGGTGTGGATAAGTTGGCAGAAGCCGTCAAAGTCACGCTTGGGCCCAAAGGGCGCAACGTCATCATCGAAAAGAAATTCGGCTCGCCTACGGTCACCAAAGACGGCGTCACCGTGGCCAAAGAGATCGAACTTGAGAACAAGCTGGAAAACGTCGGCGCCCAGATGGTCAAAGAGGTCGCCTCGAAGACCAGCGATGTGGCCGGCGACGGCACCACCACAGCCACCGTCCTGGCACAGGCGATCATGACGGCTGGCCTGAAAAACGTCACGGCCGGAGCCAACCCCATGGACCTCAAGCGCGGCGTCGACAAAGCGTGCGTAGTCGTAGTCGAGAACCTGCGTGAGCAAAGCCGCGAAATCGAGGGCCGCAACGAGATCGCCCAAGTGGGCTCCATCTCGGCCAATAACGATGACGCCATCGGCAGCCTGATCGCCGATGCCTTCGAAAAAGTCGGCAACGACGGCGTAATCACCGTCGAAGAAGCACGCGGCACCGAAACCACGCTGGACGTGGTCGAAGGAATGCAATTTGACCGCGGATACCTGTCTCCCTACTTCGTCACCAATGCGGACGACATGGAGACGGTGCTGGAGAAAGCCTACCTCCTGATCTACGACAAGAAAATCTCGGCGATGAAAGACCTTCTGCCCGTCCTGGAAAAGGTCGCGCAGTCGGGACGACCGCTCTTGGTCATCGCAGAAGACGTCGAAGGGGAGGCGCTGGCCACCATGGTGGTTAACAAGCTTCGAGGCACGCTCAAAGTCGCTGCCGTCAAAGCACCTGGATTCGGCGATCGCCGCAAAGCGATGCTAGAGGATATCTCGATCCTGACCGGCGGCACCGTCATCAGCGAGGAGAAGGGATATCGCCTGGAGAATGCCACGCTGGATTATCTGGGGCAGGCAGAGCGCGTAGTTATCGACAAAGACAAGACCGTCATCGTTGACGGAGCCGGCACCAAGCACCAGATCACGGCGCGCTCCAACCAGATCCGGCAGCAGATCGAGACCACAACAAGTGACTACGATCGCGAAAAGCTGCAGGAGCGTCTGGCCAAGCTGAGCGGTGGCGTAGCAGTTCTGAAGATCGGTGCCGCTACTGAGCCGGAGATGAAAGAGAAGAAGGCCCGCGTTGAAGACGCGCTGCATGCGACGCGCGCAGCCATTGAAGAAGGCATCGTGCCGGGAGGCGGCGTAGCCCTGATCCGCGCCATCGGCGCGCTGGAAGGCACCGACGTCGAGAATGACGACCAGAGCATCGGTGTCAACATCGTGCGCCGCGCCCTAGAAGAGCCCCTGCGCCAGATTGCATCCAACGCCGGCGTGGAAGGCTCCATCGTGGCCCAGAAGGTTAAGGAGTCCGAGGGAGACTACGGCTTTAACGCTCGCACTGAGGAGTATGGCGCGCTTGTCGGCCAAGGGGTCATTGACCCAACCAAAGTGGTGCGCGCAGCGCTCGAGAATGCGTCTTCAGTCGCGGGACTCCTCCTAACGACGGAAGCGGTGGTCGCAGATAGGCCAGAGAAGGCTTCCAACGGTGATGGCGGCCCGGGCGGTGGTGGCCACCATGGCGGTGGAATGGACGGCATGGGCGGCGGAATGGGATTCTAGTTCAAGTTGAGCGCAAGCGAACCGCTGGTGACGAGTCAAACAATCCTTAGACGAAGTCACAACCGGGGTTAGGCGTTTGCCCCGGAAGCAGCCAGGGAGACATCTGCTTACTGCCCTGGCGGCCTGCGGCATAAAGGCGGCAAGAGGTCGGATCAGGCTCCTGCGTGAAACGTGGGAGCCTATCGTCCTGTTGCTAAGGGAGACTCGCAAGAGGAATACCTCAAGTGACTGAGTGAGGCAACTCTATATGGTTGGCAACAACCGTCTAACGGACCGGCAGGAGCCGGATGCGAGGAGGCACGCATGTCTGGATCTGTGAGGGCCTGGGGGTTCGATTCGCCTAGGCTACTCGACTGACCAACACCGAGATTGATGCGCAATGTGTGCAGTCAGAGCGCCTCGGCACCGGTCCACCACTGGATGCCGCGGGCTTGTGTGTGCAGAACTCAACCTGAAGACGATCCCGAAACGCCAATACCTGCCCACGCTCCGAAAGGCACTTAAGGATACCAGGGCCCGACTGCCACACCCCGAAATTCCCTTCTAGCCCCTACCCCATTCCCGCAAATCTTGACCTACCTCCTTTGGGCGCTCAGTATCGGTGCGACCTCCTTGAGTGCATCCACGGCTGGTTATGCACGTGGGCAGGCTGCTCCTCCCCTCGAGCTGAAGCACTTCACTAAGGTGAAGACCATCCGGTTCGATGATCCAGATACGCTGTTGATCTCAACCATCGATCATATCGATGTGGATCCGGCGGGACGAATCCTTGTAACCGACATGTACAGGTAGACAAGTCTTCTTGTTTGACTCGACTGGAGCTCTATAGGCTTCACTGGACCCGGCCGTCTGTCATCCGGGCTTCCCCTGTCGCCCCTTAACCGCCCGTTTTGGGGGCGATGCGTTCATCTTCATCCAAGACTCTAGCCCTTGGGGATGTCGCTTCGTAGCGGAAGGGGACTGCTTGGGTAGTGCTGATGCAGACTATTCAGCCCAGCGGGCCTTCGATATTGACCCAGCGGGCACCCTATAGGACGTCTATCCTGGTGGGCCTGACCAGCTACGGATACTGAGACGCATGAGCCCCACCGGGAAAACACTTGAGGAATTTCCAATGCCCACCTCCAAGTACCCCAAGGCCGTTTGGAGGGTGAAAGGCGGAGGCTTCATTGCAGATGGAGAGCACCTCTTTTACGCTACGGCGCCCGAGCCGGATATCTTCAAGTTCTCCACAGATGGAACGTTTGCACGTAAAATCTCGCCAGGTAGCGCGTGGTTTCGCTTCCCCAGCCAAGATTTGCCGAACGATGTCCAGGAGGTTTTCAGAGCCCTTGGTACGTGGTCCCGAGATAGAACGGTAATTGGGAGATTGTTTGAGTTTACCGATCGGGCCCTCATGGTTCACTATGCGAACTCAGGGCAGGGCGATGCGTACCAAGTCTTTACCAAAGATGCCTGTTGGTTGCTGAAGAGCTGGGCGTCAAGCCGTTCGTCTTCCTTCATGGGCGATACGGATTCGTGTATCGTGTGGTTCAGCCAAGCTTGGATAGCCAGGGTAATCTCCTCAATCCATACCTTGAGGTCTACCAATTTGTCACGCCATAGCACGGGCCATACCATTACCTGTAAAGGCTGAATTTGCCAAGATCGTTGCACTGTCCGTGTAGCAGCTGCTGGGCATCGGCTAACTGCTACGCATGGACAGTGGGGAATCGGCTCGCGGGTTGCGTATTCCGGTGCAAATCAACCAGTGACGAAACCCTGCTGATTGCCTGTGCGTAATTCGTTGGTATCCGTCTGGTAGTCCGATTATTTGAGCACAAGGCAGGCGATAAGTGCATGCCGGGAGGAGGTGGTTTGGCGCCATTTATTGGCTCCAGGATGGGTACTGCAAGGGCGTGGGGATGCTGGGTGCATCCGGTTGGCAGCCTACCTTGCTGGCGTGACTGTGTTACGGCAGCTGTCCAAGCAACCTGATGGGCCCTCCAGCGGAGATAACGGTGGGGGTACGCAGGGCGCTTGCGAGACGGTTCACTGCTGTGCACGGCTTGCACTCAAGAGCAGCGCAGAGGGGCTTATGCGCTGGTGGGTACAGGTGGGAGGTGTGCCTGTAGGGAAGCGGCGCTTTCAAGCTTGGTCCACCAATGTAGCAACAGATCGCCGATGGCTGTGGTGTGCGTAGGCATGCGCTCTAGTACATCTTCGAGCCAGGTTTGCGGATCAATGTCGTGCAGTTTGCAGTTGCCCAACAGCGAGTAAACAACCTCAGCGCGCTGGGCTGATTCGTGTGACCCGGTATGCAGGTAGTTCTTGCGCCCCAGCGCCTAAGGGCGGCTAAGCAAGACTCAGCGGGAGTGGGATCGCCCGCATGGCGGCTTCACCCCTGTCCATCTTTATCCACTGCCTGCAGCAAAGCGGCGTACCTGCACGCTAGCGCATCGGCCTCGTGCCGCGTCTGCGCCTCGCTGTAGATCCGGACCACCGGCTCTGTGTTGGATTGGCGCAAGTGCACCCAGCTCTTAGCAAAGCTGATCTTCACACCGTCGATGGTTGAAAGCATGCCACCATCATCGAGAGGCCCAGCGGCGATCCTGCCCAACGCGGCATCCGGGTTGGAAAGGCGCACCTTGTTCTTTGTGAGCGCATAGCGCGGCAGGGTGGCCCGCAGCTCCCCCAGCGTGCATCCCTGCTCGGCCAGGTGCTGCAGCACCATGGCCGAGGCAACGAGCGCATCCCGGCCAAAATGGAGCTCCGGCACGATGACGCCACCATTGCCCTCGCCACCCAGAATCGCGCCGACCTGCTGCATCGTCTTCACCACGTTGATTTCGCCGACGGCAGAACGGTGCACCTCTTGCCCGTAGCGCGCAGCAACGTCGTCAATGGCACAGGAAGACGAAAGGTTGGTAACAAACGGGCCTGAGTGCCGACGCCACAGAAAGTCCGCGGCGATCACTTGCGTCAGCTCCTCGCTAACGTAGGTGCCGTGCTCGTCGATGAGCGCCAGCCGGTCCGCGTCTGGATCTACTGCCAGCCCCAAGTCACAATCGCTGGCCGCGACCGCTTGCATGGTGTCCTCCAAGTTTTCCGGCAAGGGTTCGGCCGGATGAGCAAAGCGGCCCGTGGGCTCGCCGTTCAGCACAGTGATGTCCTCTGGTCGCACGCCGCAGCGCATAAGTAGCGCCGCGATAGCCTCACCACCCACCGAGTTAATGCCATCGACCAGGACTCGAAAGCGCCTCTTTCTCACAGGCACTGCATCGAAAAAATCCAAGGCCGCAATCGCCTCCACATGCATGGCAAGGTAGCTGCGCACCCGGCAGACCCCGAAACGGTCGCCATGCCGGGCTGGCGCCCTACCCGCGGCCACCATCACGCGCTCTCCCTGCTCCTTGGACAAGAACTCGCTCTTCTCGTTAAGGAGCTTTAGCGCATTCCACTCTTGAGGGTTGTGCGACGCGGAAAGAACGATCCCGCCCCTGGCTCTTGCATGCAGCACCCCCATCGCTACGGTCGGGGTGGCCGCCAGACCCGCGTCCACCACATCAAGGCCCACGCTGCGCAGGGTGCCGATCACAATCTCTGCGCACACCTCTCCAGAGATGCGTGCGTCGCGCCCTACCACAACTACAGGCGGCAGATGGTGCTGCCGGCTCAGCGCCCACTGGCCAAAGGCCAGCGTATAGCGCGCAAGGACCCCAGCATCAAGGCCAGCACCAAAAATCCCTCGGATACCTGAGATGGATGCGATAAGCGTCATGGGCGCAACACCTTGGAAAACCGTCGAAGAACGCCAGCGACAAAAGCCGCCTATGGAACAAATTGGCCGCCATTCTTGTTGCCACCGGCTGAATAGAATATGTGCATGTGGCCCCTATGCCAGAAGGCGGCGGCGCACGTTGGCGTCACCGATACACGCTTGTCGGCATTATCCTGTGCCTGGCGCTGATAGGCTGGGGCGGATGGGTCACCAGCATCGATGCAGGACTGGCCGTCCCGGACTGGCCCACCACCTTTGGCTCGCTGGATCCGATAACCACCGGATTTGAGGATCCGGCCAACCCTTCCGCTGGGTGGTGGACGCAGCCAGCCATCCTGGCAGAGCACGGGCACCGCCTTCTGGGTGCACTTCTGGGCCTTTGGGCCATCGGCCTGTTGGCATGGACGCTGGCGCATGAGCAGCGACGTGGTGTACGCGCGTTGGCGCTGGGCATACTGCTCCTTGTGGTAGCCCAAGGCGTTCTAGGAGGGCTGCGTGTCGTATGGGTATCCCTCGACCTAGCGGTAGCCCACGCGCTCGGTGCGCAGCTGTTCTTCTCGTCCATCGTGGCCGCAGCCCTGGTCACCTCCGCGCCATGGATGCGCACCCAACTTGCGCAAGGGGTACCCCGCTCGCTGCAGCGACTGAGCCTGGCGACAGCCGGGGCGCTTCTGGGCCAGATTCTGCTCGGAGCTTTACTCCGCCACCCGGGCGCTGGCATCCACCTGGGTTTCACAGTGACGCATATCGCCGGAAGCATCGCGGTGCTGGGGCTGATCCTGCTCCTTCACTCGAGACTGCGTGCACACAACCTGCTTAGCCAATGGGGATGGAGTCTCACCAGCGTACTGGGCCTGCAAATGATGCTGGGGGTCATGGCCCTCCTTGTGCTGTGGTATGAAGATAGCGTCGGTGTCCGCTCCCTGTGGCAGGTAGGACTGAACTCCGCCCACCTGATGACCGGAACGATCCTTCTTGGTCTCTCGGTCGCCATCGCCATGCAGCTGTGGCGCAAGCGGACCTGATCATATGGACCAGGCAGCAGAGCCGCAGGACCTGGCAATAGAGCCTTCGCCCCGGTCGCAACGCCATACCATGCCCAGACCCGCGGCATGGTCCGCGGCGCGCGACTTCTGGGAGCTGGCCAAACCCGAAATCGCGCTCTCGGTAACCATCTCCGGCCTCGCCGGCTTTCTTCTCGGGTCAGAAGCCGGCATTGAGCTCAACACATTGGCGCTGACGCTGGTCGGCACTGCGCTGTGCGCAGGCGCCGGTGGTGCGCTCAACCACTTCGTGGAGCGCAAACACGACGCGCTCATGCGCCGCACTGTGAACCGCCCCCTGCCCGCAGGGCGTGTCACGCCCGTTGCCGCGCTGGGTTATGGCGCGATCCTTGCCACTTTGGGCCTGAGCGCCCTGTGGTTTACCAACCTCCTGACGACCGGCCTTGCCGCGCTGACGCTTGTGCTGTACCTGGGAGCTTATACCCCCCTGAAACGGCGGACACACTACAACACGCTGGTGGGTACGATCCCGGGCGCCCTGCCTGCTCTTGGTGGATATACCGCCGCCACCGGCACCTTCGGCATGGCCGGATGGGTAGTGTTTGCTATCCTGGCGCTATGGCAAATGCCGCACTTCCTCGCGCTGGCCTGGATGTACCGCAAAGACTATGCGCGTGCACGGTATGCTATGCTCCCGGTCGTGCATCCAGACGGCCACTCCACCGCGCAACAGCTGCTCTTGACCACCGTCGCACTGGTGGCGGTCTCCACCCTGCCTACCGCTATTGGCAACACCGGCTGGACCTACTTGGTGGGCGCGCTGATTCTCGGAGCCTGGCTTGTCGTACCCGCGTGGGCCTTCTACCGTTCGCGAAGCCACGGCGACGCTCGCCGCGTGCTCAAGGCATCGATCTACTATGTACCGGTCCTTGTCGCCCTGATCTGCGCGGACCGATGGCTCCTGTAAGACCGAGCCCTACTCTATGCGGCGCCAGACCTCTTCAAGACGATACCCACTGGGGAATTCCCCCTCGTGATACCACAGGTCCCCGACGATGCGGACAGAGAAGCGCAGCTCCTGGCCGACCAGCACCTCGCTGACGTGATACTCCAGAAACTCCGTGTAGAGGGTATCCCCCTGAAGCGAATAGCGACCTCCGCCAGCAATCACGTCCTCCCCTGACTCCGCCTGATATCCCCAGGAGAAATGCGTCGAATTGAGGATCTTCATAGACGGCGGCGGATTCGTGGTGACCACGATGGTGTCTGGATAGACCGAGCGCTGGGATAACAGCCGCCACGACCCTTCAAGGATGTTGGCGGGAAGCTGCGCAAAGAGCGGGACAGCAAGTACCATCAGCGCTGTGACGGCAACAAAGTGTTTCATGAGTTTCATCATGGGTTTGCCTTCTGGGGGTGAGCGTGAGCGGTAACGATTGGCTATGGTATAATAAATGAAATTTTGCTGAATATGGCACAGACGCTGCCGGTCACTAACAACCTGCTGGCGCTGGACCTTGCTGGCCTGAAGACGTTGGCTGTCCGACTGGGGGAGCCCCCGTATCGTGGTCAGCAGCTTTTTGAGTGGGTGTATGGCAAAGGGTGCCGCCACTTTGAGGCCATGACCAACCTGCCGGTAGCATTCAGGGCCCGACTTGAAGCTCATTTCTCGATCCGCCGACTGGCACCGGCGAAGATCCAGACCTCCAGCGACGGGACGGTCAAAGTCCTGCTTACGCTTGGGAGCGGGCGCCTCGTCGAAGCCGTACTGATTCCCGAGGTGACTGCAGGCCGCTTTACCGCCTGTGTCTCGAGTCAGGTGGGATGTGCAATGGGATGCACGTTCTGCGCTACCGGACGCATGGGATTTATGCAGAACCTCGTGCCGGGAGAGATCTATGACCAAGCGGCCATTCTCAGCGCGTTGGCCAAAGAGCGGTTCGACCATGGGCTGACCAACATCGTGTTTATGGGCATGGGTGAGCCGCTGCTCAACTACCGCCAAGTGATGGCCAGCGTAGCCATGCTGACGCACCCGAAAGGCATGGCGATGGCGCCCCGCCGCATCACTGTGTCCACCGTGGGCCTAGCGCGCCGCATCCGACGA
Organism: Rhodothermales bacterium; assembly: GCA_958296045.1. Classification (GTDB taxonomy): domain Bacteria; phylum Bacteroidota; class Rhodothermia; order Rhodothermales; family Bin80; genus CATQHT01. The sequence continues at coordinate 79,420 of CATQHT010000002.1, read as the reverse complement.
CTGGCAGACGAAGCCGCTGGCGTCCGCCTCGCCGTGTCCCTGCATGCTCCGACGCAAGATAAGCGCAGCCAGATCATGCCTTCCAGCACCGCAGAAGCCACAGATCTGGGCGCGCTGATGGACAGCCTGCACCACTACTGCCGCACCACCGGCAAGCGGCTCACGTTTGAGTATTGCCTCTTTCGGGAATTCAATGACCACGAGGACGATGCCAGGACCCTTGTCCGCCTTTGCCGGCGTGTGCGCAGCAAGGTGAACCTCATCATGTACAATGCGGTCCCTGGGGTAACACTCCAGCGGACCACGGAGGCGCGGCTGAACGCTTTTGCCCGCGTGCTGGCCCACGCCGGCGTAACTGTTACTGTGCGGCGCAGCCGCGGCCAGGATATTGACGCTGCCTGCGGGCAGCTGGCCACCCTTGACAAATTGTCTCAGCATTAGTCCGCGCCATGGCCGACCCCCGTCCCGCCGACCGGTCTGAACAGGTCGGCATCATCACACACGGCTCGCTAAGTCAGGGCGTGGAAATGAAGCTTGCGGCCGGAGTGTCTGTGGAAGACGTCAAAGCCGGCACGTTTGTCGTGATCCAGGGCCACCGGTTTGATTTCTTTTCGCTAATCACCGACGTCACTATCGCCGCTACGAACGAGAACGTCCTGCTGTATCCGCCTGGCCCGGACGATCGGCTCTTGCGTCGTGTGATGGAGGGCACGGCAGCCTATGCTAAGGTGCAGCTGCATCCGATGCTGATGCTAGAGAACCACGACCATCCAGAGCTGACCGATGCGGAGCCGCGGGCGGTCAAGACGGTGCCAGCGCACTTCTCCAGCGTAGCTCACGCAAGCGATGACGATGTGGTACGCATCTTCGGACACGAGACGCACGAAGACGGGCGCACCTATTTCGCAATTGGTTCGCCGTTAGGTATGGATGGGATCGCGCTGTGTCTGAACATGAAACGGTTCGTGGAGCGATCCAATGCAGTGTTTGGCAAGACGGGCACCGGCAAGACCTTTCTGACGCGCCTCCTGTTGTGCGGCCTGATCCGCTCTGGCATGGCCGTCAACCTCATCTTCGATATGCATTCGGAGTATGGAGACGTGGTTCTGCAGGAGCAGGAGTCGGGAGGGCAGCCTGTTTTTCTGAAGGGGTTGCGGGACCTATTTCCATCGAAGGTGGTGATCTTTTCACTCGATCCGCAGGGCACGCGGGACCGGGGCAGCAGCGCGGATCAGGTGGTGACCCTGTATGCGGACCAGATCCTTCCTGGCGATATCCTTCCGCTCCGGGACGCGCTGAACCTCACCTCCACCGCCGAAGAGGTGTGCCATGCGCTATACAAGCGATACCGGAAGCAGTGGCTGGTGGAGCTGCTCAAGGCCGACGGCAAGGAAGCGCAGGAGGAGCTGGCAAACCTCGTCGGCGCCCACGAGGGAGCACTGGGGGCGCTATACCGCAAGTTGCGCGTGCTGGCGCGCAACAGCTTCTTCAGCACGGAGTCTTCCAAATCAAAACAGGCGGTAGACATCCTTGACCGCCTCCTTGGCTACCTGGACCGCGGCAAGTCGGTCGTCTTTGAGTTCGGTCGCTTCAGTGACATCCAGGTCTACCTTCTGGTGGCCAACGTGGTAACGCGCCGCATCAGGGATCAATACGAAAAGAAGGCCAACGAGTATCGGCGCACCAGGGGCAACAAGCCCCGGCCACTCATGATCACTATTGAGGAGGCCCACAAATTTCTATCGAAGGGCGTGGCGCATGAGACGCCATTTGGCAAGATCGCCCGGGAGATGCGAAAGTACTTTGTCTCCCTCCTGGTGGTCGACCAGCGCCCGAGTGCCATTGATGACGAGGTGCTCAGTCAGATCGGCACGAAGCTTGTCGCGCAGCTCAGCGATGACAAGGATATCGCCGCGGTACTGGTAGGAGAGCGCAACAGCAGCAGCCTACGCAACATCCTGGCCACTATTGATGCCAAGCAGCAGGCGTTGCTACTGGGGCACGCGACCCCCATGCCCATGCTGATCCGCTCTAGGACCTATGATCAGACCTTCTTTGATGCCGTGGGCGAAGGAAAGTCCGTCATTAACGACGAGGACTCAGACTTTGTCTGGTGATGAGCCGGGCGGCGTAATCCAGTCGGGCTCCGGCGTCACGGTTTCTTCCAGCGGCGGGCCGGGATCGGCCCAACCCATCTCAGGAACGGTCATCAGCGGCCGTACCGTCATATCACCGTCCACGACGATCTGGCATGCGAGGCGAACCGAGCCTAGCAGTTTGCGGTCTTTGAGCTTTTCATATTCGGCACGCGAAAAGTGTTCAGGCTCGCCTTTAGCAAACTCCACGCGGCAGGTAGTGCATCGGGCATAGCCGCCGCATCGGTGTCCGATCTCGGTACCGGAGTCTTCCACTGCGATCGCTAGGCGCCGCCCTTCGGCTACCCTGATCTTTGAGCCTCCCTTCACGTTGACGGTATACATGGATCGAGACAAATGAATTTGATAGATTGCAGCGCTGGGTCAGGTCACACGCTAGAATTTACAAAACCTGCGCCTCTCATGCCTATTGCCCGATATTTTCTGCTCAGCGCAGCCGCGCTGGTAGCATGGTCGACCTGCAAAACCCCTAGTGCGACTATAGGCACAAATATGTCGGCTGGCGTTGATACGACCCGCATATTTGCGCGTGTTGATGCGCTTGTTGAGCGGTTTATCAAGCGCGGCGCCTTCCCCGGGGCTGCCGTCGCCATCGGCCAGTACGACCAAGTGCACAAGCTGACCGGATACGGGACCTATACCTACGAGTCGGATCGTCCTGTGACGCCGCGTTCCGTGTTCGATCTGGCGTCACTCACCAAGGTGATTGCCACCACTACGGCGGCGATGCAGCTGTATGAGCAGGACCGTCTGGACCTTGATTCGACGGTACAATCGTACCTCCCCTCGTTCGACAACCCAGAAAAGGCCGACATCACCGTCAGGCAGCTCTTGACCCACACCGCGGGATTCACTCCGTTTAGGACATTCTATGCCGAAGGTGTGCGGACACGCCAAGCGGTGGTGGATTCCATCTTCGCTATCCCGCTGGACTCGGCACCTAGCCAGCAGTACAGGTACAGCGACTTCAGCATGATCGTGCTGGTGCTGGTACTAGAAGCGATCACCGGTCAGGAGTTTTCCGCGTATGCCCGGGAGCACATCTTTGAGCCTCTGGGGATGGCCGCGACGGGATTTCGCAGCACGGGTGTGTCCGACCCTGCTGTGGTACCTACGGAGAGAGATGACTATTTCCGGCACCGGCTGGTGCAGGGCGAGGTGCATGACGAGAATGCCTGGCTTTTGGGCGGTACCGCCGGGCATGCGGGACTCTTTGCCAGTGCCCGCGATGTGGCGCGCTTTGCCAGCCTTATGGCACAGAGCGGACGCTATGAGGGCGAGCCGTTTCTGGATTCAACCACGGTGGACCTGTTCACTACGGTGGTCGATACTATGATGTCTTCACGTGCGCTGGGCTGGGACACCAAGAGCCGTGATAAGCCGTCGTCTTCTGGCGAGTATTTCGGGCCGCGCAGCTTCGGGCACACCGGTTTCACGGGCACCTCGATATGGATTGATCCTGATACCGGCATCTTTGTGGTCTTGCTGACTAACCGCGTGTATCCGACGCGCGAAAATCCGCTTATCAGCCAAGTGCGCCCATTGTTGGCGGACTTGGCTTTTATGGCGTTAGGCGGGTCCGAGCGTTAATAGGCGGAACCGGTGGCGGCGCCATGCATATCCGGCCGCCCACGACAAGAGCGCCACTGGCCATGCCGACGTATGTTTACCGCCGCGAAGACGGCACCACCTTTGAATGTTTCCAGCGCATCACGGCCGACGCGCTCACCGCGTGCCCTACTACGCAGCAGCGGGTCCGCCGCGTCATTTCTGGAGGCACGGGATTCATACTGAAGGGTTCGGGCTTTTACAAGACGGACTATGGCCGGCGTCCCAGTGCACTGGAGGGCGAAGACGGTCAGCATGCCCAGACCAAGGGCGACAAGAGCGATAGGGGCGATAAGGGCGACAAGGATTCGGCCACCTCATCTGACAGCCAAGCGACGGCCACGGAGGACGCTCCTGGTGATAAGTCCCAGGCGGCCTAGAACGCTGTTGCTACCGCTTTTTGGCCTGCGCGTACGATAGCAGCAAAGCTGTCCGCCATCAGGCTAGCGCCTCCGATAAGGCCACCATCCACATCCCACTGGCGGAGGAGATCCAGCGCATTGGAGGGCTTCATGCTACCGCCATAGAGGAGCGGCACCCGCTTAGCAACGGTACCCTGCCACATGCGTGACAGAAGGCTGCGGATCCATGCATGCATCTTGTCCGCCTCCTGCGGAGTGGCCGTCCGGCCGGTTCCGATCGCCCACACGGGCTCATAGGCAATAACAAGGCGTGCGACATCGCGCACGCCTGCGAGCGCTTCTAGCACCTGCGACCCCACCACCTTGTTCTGGCGGCCCGCCTTTCGGTCAGACAGCGACTCGCCGACACAGACTATCGGGCTCAGCCCGTGCGCGAGGGCCTGCCGCACCTTGGCATTGACCAATGCGTTGGTTTCGCCATACTGCTGTCTGCGTTCGGAGTGTCCGAGGATCACGTAATGGCATCCTACAGAGGCAAGCATCGGTGCGCTGATTTCTCCAGTGAACGCCCCTTTTTCTTCGCTGTGCATGTTCTGCGCTCCCAGGCGCAGGGGCGTGCCCTGCACGACGCTACCCACGGTGCCCAGGTGAACGAACGGCGGACAGAGCGCCACCTGTACATCGCCAGCATCCCCTATTGCCGCTAAGACATCTCTCGCCAGCTCTGATGCCGTAGCAGCGTCCGTATTCATCTTCCAGTTGCCTGCAATCAGCATCTCTTGTGCACCTTATCGTTCCTGTCTCTGGCTCTTTGGCTGCGCGCCGTGTTGGCCATCTAAACGTAAAAGTAAGGCTACGATGCCATTCCTAGCCCGTAATGCGGGTTATTCTTCAATACTCCTAATGGCGCGCCCACCCCCGAAAAAAATGCTCCTTAAACCGGGAACATGGGAGGCCTGACCTCTCATCTCACTACCAGTGACAAAGGCGGACTAATAAGACCCCTATAAGACCCCTATAAGACCCCCTATAAGACCCCTAAGGCCCTTACGGAACTCATTCATCCTCGACAGACTTGGACGTGCGTCGCCATCGCGCCGCTGGACCGCGACCGGTAGACACCGCCAGCCCACGCTTCCTCAACGCCGCCAACGCCCTTTTTACTTGGCGTTCGCTGGTCTGTAGAGCCAACTGGGCATGTATCTCACGCAGTGCTAAGCCATCGTCCGTTCGATCCAACAAGGTAAGAATCACTTTTTGCCGTTCGATCAAGTCGTGGCCGATGCGTCGCGACGGCACGACCTGCCCATGTCGGAAGCAAACTGTTACACAGTCGCCGCGTTCCTCGATCGTGGGCCGTGGCAATCCGGCGGAAGTAGCCAGCTCGGCCATCTTGAGCGTTCCCCGCCCCCACTCCTCAATGATGCCGCGCCGGTAGAACGTGCGGGCAATCAACGGATTCCACGGCCTCGACTCGTGCGGCCCAAACAGCGCCGCTGGAGTCAGGCCGAAATGTAGCAAACCGGTCGACGTGACCTCGAGGCGGTCGTCGTACACCGCGAGTCCCACCGAACCACCGCCTAGTGCATAATCCCGGTGGCACAGGGCGTTAGCCACTGCTTCTCGTGTCGCAATAGGCGGGTAGAGCGGCTCGTCGATACGCTGGATGCGGCCCGATTCGAACCGGCTAGCAATTGGAAGCGTGTCGCGCAGAAAGCGAAGGGCATGCGAGAGCAGCACGAACGCGTTGCCATTGACCTGCCGGTTGTCCAAGAATTCGCTTCGGTCAACGCCCCGGAAATGAGCTATCCGAAGCAGGCATTGCGGTAACTCGAATTCGAGACGCTCTGAGTTTCCGAACAACACCGCCGCCGCGCGGAACAGGACGCCGTCGCGGACCAGACCGAGCCCGCGGAGCAAGTTCTCCGGCTTTCGGCTGCCCGGCTCGTTCAGCCGGCCGATTCGCACCGCCTCCGCCACGGTGTTGCGAATCTCGGCCACATCTAAGTCCTCGACCGTCCATCCGATGGCGGGCTGGTTCTCCCACCGCTGCTCGCTATGCATCCGCTCGAAGAGCATCCGGTTGTACTCCTCGGCGGACATGGTTATCGTCGTGTTGCCGACCCGGCGCCAGGCGTCCCCTCGGTACCGGTACGGCCGTGCGGCCCCTAGATTCACGCTGATCGCAATGACCTCGAGCTCTCCATCGACACGGACGCGCCCAATCTCTGGAAAAGCTGGCGGATCGATCCTCTGGATCTCGGCGCTCACCTCCTCCATCGTGCGGTCACTCACATGCTGGCCGACAACAGCTCCTTCCCGCGTCACACCGAACAGCACGTGCCCGCCACGGTGATTGAGCATGGCGCACACAGTGGCTGCCGCCTCACGACGCGTTCCCGTTGTACGCTTGAACTCCAGCGTCTCGGATTCGCGTCCAGTGGCTAACGCTACTATCTCCTCAAGCCCCATAGACGACTCTCCAACGTGGGTCTCGCTCCGTGTGACGCCTCAACGATCTGCTGCCATCTACAACAGCTCGTTGAGAGCCTTGAAGGCCTGTTCGAAACGATCCAATACTCTCTTGTCCAGCTTACCCCATAGGTCGCCGATGTTGACGCTGAAGGTGCGAGCAGGCCGGAAGTGATTGAAGCTCGCACCATTGGGGAGTGCAATGGCATTGTTACGGCGCAGTGCGCAGGACATGTTTCCGCTGGTGAAGCGCCTTTTACGCGGACCGCAGGGTCTGAAGGCACTTTGCGTGGCGCACGGCATATTGGAGGGCAGCTTTTATTACTGGCGCAAAATCATATGCGGCATCTGTGTCTCGGGCTTCGGGCCCATTTGTGGAGGTATCGGTACTGGAGGTATATGAGGGGGTCGAAGGGATTGCGCCAAGTGCTAGTCCCCAGTGCGACCGGGCATGCCACGTTTGCACCCACGACCGCGACGTATCCGGGCAGGCAAAACCCATGCTACGGGATGCCCACCAGATCGTCGTAGATGGCGGCCATCGCGCTACCGACATACTTAGCTATTATCCTGCCCTCCGCATCGATCAGAAACCGCGTGGGCAGCACGTTCACGTTGTACAACGGCGCCAAGCCCGGCGGCCGTATAGCATGCGTCCCGGGCACATCGCGCGAATCAAAGAAGGCTTCGGTTATCAGGCTGTCCGGCGCCATAGAGATCGATATGATCCGTAGGTCCGCAACACTTTCGGCCAGCGCTGCACGTCCCGGCATCTCGCGCTCATAGGCATCATCCTGCGGATCGTAGAATTCCAGCAGCACATAGCTGCCGCGAAGGTCTTCTAGTACCAGTGCATCGCCGCTCAAGTCGCGCAGCGAAAATGTCGGCGCCTGCTTGCCCGGAATAAGGTTTTCGAGCTCATAAATCGCTCGCTTACCCCATTCCTCCTGGGGCGTGCCCACATGCTCGTCCCTAAATGCGATGGCCTTCTCGAGTGCAACATCGTGCTCCGCGCTGTCAAGATGCGCGGCGATAATCTCAAATTCGAGCGTGCTTTGCTGCAGGTCTTCCTCGGCCTGAGCCGCAAACTGCTCCAAGAGCACGATGGCTGCCTCCTGCCCTGCGAGGCGGCTCTGAGCCGCACGGGCCGCACGGGCCACGTCCACAAAACGGGGGTTTAGTGGAGAAACCTGTAGTGCACGGTCCACCGCCAGTGAGTCGTCCCAGTTTGCAGTCATCGTGACCGCTTCGGCTACCGCCCATTCGGCGCCCATCGTGCCCGGAAACGTCTCCTGCATGCCCCACAGGATGGTGCCGGTCTGGCGTATCAGGTTCGCGGCTTTCTCCTCGTCGTACTCCCCGTCTTGCACCAGCTTTAAGAGACTAATACGGTGCTGCGCGGTGGTGTTGTCATAGGCCATCCATGCAGAGTTCTCCATCGATCTGATCCTCAGTGGCCTGCTGCCCATGGGAAAGACCGCCCGCACCGTGGCGGTATCCTTGTCTGCGACCGCCAGTGCCGACATCGTCAAGATGGATCCGCGGCGGCTAATGACGAGCATGTATCGGCCGCGGGAAGGCGCAACGATGTCCATCGCAAACGCACCCGTGCTGTCAGTGACCGCAAACCCGAGCGTATCCGGCTCCCCGTCATTGTCCACTGCCACCAGCACCTCAAAGCCGCGGTAATCTTTCGTGGGATCTACCGCGGGGCTGACCGTGATCACTCCGCTTAGCAGGCTTCGCACTCCACCACCCTGTGACGCATCCTGGTAGGCGCAGGCGGGCAATGCCGCCACCGCGAAACAAAGAACTGCCGTCAATAACCGGTTGAATTTCATGAGACTTTCTCGTCCAGCATTAGAAGAAGCAGCTCGCGGACGCGTCTGGGGTCTGGGGACCCGTCAAACCGGCGCATCACCTGCCCGATAAAGAAGCCCAGCACGGTACGCTTGCCGCGAGCATACTGGCCCACCTGCTTCGGATGGTCCCGCAGCACCTGCGCCGCCACCGGGCGCAGCGCCTCCTCGTCGCCGACCTGCAGCAGCCTATGCCGGGCAGCGACCGCTGCCGCGGACCCATCCTCGCGCGACATCCTGGCAAAAAGCTCCTGCGCACCCGTGGAGCTGAGCTTGCCCGCCATCCGAAGGTGTGCCAGCTCCGCGAGACGCTCGGGAGCAAGTGCGAACGCGGCGCCCCGGTTTTCCTTGAGCGCCCGCATCACGTCTCCCATAACGAGGTTCGACACAACTTTGGCACAGGCCGCTGGGTCCGCATCGCGGACCACCCGGACAAGCTCCGCGTGGGTCGCTTCGAAGTACTCTGCTATGTGACGCTCCTCCACCAGCACGCCAGCGTCATAGGCTGGTAAGCCTAGGTCCTCTTCATATCTGTGCCTGCGGGCGTCCGGCAGCTCGGGAAGTGTCAATAAGATCGCGCGACGCATTCCTTCGGTGACCTCCACCGGCGGCAGATCTGGATCTGGAAAGTACCGGTAGTCGTGGGCCTGCTCCTTCGAGCGCATCTGCCGCGTCTGCCGCTCGGCAGCATCGAAGAGGCGCGTCTGCTCTGTGACGGTGCCCCCAGCCTCCAGCACGCGGATCTGGCGCGCCACCTCGTGATCTATCGCGCGCTCCACATGGCGGAAGGAATTCATGTTCTTGATCTCCGTCTTCACCCCCAGTCCGCTGCTGGAAGCTTTTCTGACAGAGACGTTGGCGTCGCAGCGGAGCGACCCCTCTTCCATGTTGCCGTCGCTGATATCCAGATACCGTACCAGCTGCCTCATTTTCTGCAGGAACACGCTGGCCTCTTTGGCGGTGCGTAGGTCCGGCTCGGTCACGATCTCCAGTAGCGGCACGCCGCAACGGTTAAGGTCCAGCAGCGTGGCATGCGGATCCCGGTCGTGCAGACTCTTTCCTGCATCTTCCTCTATATGGATACGCGTCAGACGGATCCTGCGCCCGATATCCACAAAGCCTCCAGTGCAGATCGGCTCTCTGAACTGAGAAATCTGGTATCCCTTGGGCAGATCGGGATAAAAGTAATGCTTGCGCGCCATAACGCTCCGCCTGGCGATCCGGCAGCGGGTCGCCAGCCCCAGCTTCAGCGCACATTCTATCACACGCCGGTTCAGGACAGGCAGCGTTCCGGGATGCCCGAGGCTGACCGGATCCACACAGCTGTTGGGGCGTGCACCATAGGAAGTGGAGTCCGGGCTGAATGCCTTCGAATGGGTCTTGAGCTGACAGTGCACCTCAAGCCCGATGACGGCTTCATACATGTCCGTGCCACGAACCTTGCGCAAGCCGCAGCACCTACGCGCCAGACGCTGCCAGCAGCTCCTCGGCGTGCAACCGGACCTTGGGGCGCCGGAAGATGTGCTGGATCACGCCGTCCTCATCTATCAGAAACGTCGTGCGCCTTATGCCTAGAAACGTCCTCCCAAACATCTTCTTCTCTCCCCAGACGCCATATGTCCGCAGCACCTGGCCGTCCGTGTCGGCCAATAGCAGAAAAGGCAGGTCGTGCTTGCCAGCAAAGTTGGCATGCGTCCGCACGCTGTCGCCAGACACACCAAGCACCTGGATCCCCTCCTCCTGCAAGAGCTCAATATTGTCACGTAGGTTGCAGGCTTGGCGCGTGCACCCGGGCGTATGGTCTTTGGGATAGAAGTACAGTGCCACTTGCCGACCCCTGTAGTCGACCAGACGCACCGAGGTGCCGTGCTGGGTTAAGAGCTCAAAGTCGGGAGCCTGGTCTCCAACCTGCAGCATGCGTCCGTTGGCCAATCGTCGTCATTCAATGGGCGCTCGGCCTGCGGCCGCACCCGGTGGTGTCAATGCTGGACCGACCAATATGATCCCTTCGCGCGCTGGACCAACGTATGCTCCTCACTTGCGAGGCAAGGCTGTCAGTAGTCCAGGAGCGCTTCGAGGGCGGGTCGCAGCTTGGATTGTGCGGAAAATATCTCCCGCTCCAGGTTGATAGAAAACGGTACCGGCAAGTCTTCGGCCGCAACACGTACGGGCGGCGCATCCAGATGCTCAAAGGCCATCTGCATTACCGTCGCGACAATTTCGGCTCCGAAGCCGCCAGTAGCGGTGGCCTCATGCAGGACCAGAAAGCGGTTCGTCTTCTTCACCGACGCCATCACATGCTCCTTGTCCCACGGCACCAGCGTGCGCAGGTCCACCACCTCGACTTCGGCTCCGTGCTCACGCCATAGGTGCTCGGCTTCCTCCAAAGCCCAGTGCACCCCCAGCCCGTAGGTCACTACGGTGGCATCGGTGCCCGCGCGTACAGTGCAGGCTGTCCCCAGCGGCTGGCTCAGTGCTGCTTCCGGTACCTCACCGCGCACCGAACGGTAAAGGTGTTTATGTTCGAAAAACAGCACCGGGTTGGGATCTTCGATAGCGGCCAGGAGCAGCCCCTTCGCATCTATGGCCATCGCTGGTACCACGACTTTCAAGCCTGGCACGTGACAGAACCAGGCCTCCTTGCTTTGGGAATGGAACGGCCCGGCGCCGATGTTGCCTCCATATGGAGCGCGGATGGTTACGTTCAGCGCTGCTCCCCAGCGGTAGTGCGTCGTCGCCAGGTTGTTGACGATCTGGTTGAATGCACACGCGATAAAGTCCGCATACTGCATCTCTACGACGGGGCGCAGCCCTTCTAGGGCAAGCCCTATGGCTGCCCCAACAGCGCCGCTCTCAATGATGGGCGTGTTGCGCACGCGCAATGCGCCAAACTTCTCGAATAGACCCTGAGTGACTTTGAACACGCCGCCATATTCGGCTACATCCTGCCCCATGAGCAGCACGCGGTCGTCTTGCTCCATCACTTGGTGCAGACCTTCGCTGATGGCATCGATGTAGCGTAAGGAGCGCGTGGCCTGTGCCTGTGGGGGCGCGGATGGCTTTTTTCGGCTGCTAGGCGCGGTGGCATACACCGCTCGGCTCTCCCGGTGCGTCGTGCTTTGGACAGCCGGCTGCACCAGCGCAAACTCGGACGCGTCCTTCACGGTCGCCGCCAGCGCCTGCCGCACCTCCTCGATCTGGGCCTGCGTAAGAATCTGCTCACGTACCAGATGGGCCGCAAACCGGTCCACGGGATCCCTTCTTTCCCAGGTGACCATCAGCTGCTTCGGTACATACTTCGTCCCGGAAGCCTCTTCGTGGCCCCGACGACGAAACGTCTTCATTTCCAGGAGCGTAGGACCGTGGCCGTCTCTGGCGCGCTGGGCGGCACGTTCAACCGCTGCGATGACCGCCAGCAGGTCGTTGCCATCGACCACTTCGCCGGGCATAGCGTAGCCCGCTGCCGCTGATGCGATGTCTTCGATCGGGACCGCCTCGCTAACAGGAGTGGAAAGACCATAGCCATTGTTCTCCACTACGAAGAGGACCGGCAGCTTCCATAGGCCTGCGAGGCTGAGTGCTTCGTGAAAGTCCCCTTCGCGCGTCGCGCCATCCCCGCAAAACGCTAGCGCCAGATGCGGATCACCCCGCAACTGCGCCGCCTGCCCGATGCCGCATGCGACCGGCAACATAGCGCCCAAGTGCGAAATCATTCCCACGATGCGGTGCTCCGGCAGCCCAAAATGAAAGGTCCGGTCGCGGCCTCTGGTGTAGCCTCCAGCGCGCCCCATCAGCTGACAGAACAGGCGTCGCAGCGGCACCGCGCGCGTAGTCCAGACGCCGAGGTTGCGATGCAGCGGAAAGATGACGTCGCGCTGCTGAAGGGCCCAGGTACAGCCAACGGCGATGGCTTCCTGCCCCAGCCCGCTGAACCATTTGGAGATGCGACCCTGTCGAATCAGGCGCAGCATGCGCATCTCTATGGCGCGCGGCAGCTCCAGCGCACGATGCAAGTCGCGCAGCTGTTCGGGTACAAACGTCATTGGCCAGCACCGGTGACCACCGTCCGCATCGTGCGAAACAGGATCTTGAAGTCCATGCGCAGGCTCATATTCTCGATATAGAACAGGTCGTACTTGACTTTCTGCCGCACATCCTCGAGCGACGTGTCGTAGTGCCACATAACCTGCGCCCATCCGGTGATGCCCGGCTTAACGCGGTGTCGCCTATTGTAGAGCGGGATCTCTTTGCGCAGCTTTTCCACAAAGTACGGACGCTCCGGCCGCGGTCCCACCAGGCTCATCTCACCTTTGAGCACATTCAAAAGCTGGGGCACTTCATCTAGGCGCAGCATGCGCAGCCAGCGACCAAGACCCGTAAAGCGCGGGTCGTCGGCTTTGGCCCACACCGGCCCAGAAACAGCCTCCGCATCCTGCCGCATCGTACGAAACTTGTACATGGTAAATAGGCGCCCCTTGCGCCCTACACGCTGCTGCTGAAATATCGCCCCACCCGGGGACGTAAGGCGTACTGCTATGGCCAGAGAAAGCCACACGGGAAGCCCAGCTACCAGCACGATGAGTGCTACAGCGATGTCAATCAAGCGCTTGGTGCTCTGCTCCCAGGCGGGCATGGGCAACGGCAGCACCTCGATCAGCGGTAACCCGTAGATATGCTCTGTACGCGCCATGCCGCCGATCACCGAATAGAAGTCCGGCACGATCTTGAGTGTCACGGCATTGCCGTCGCATAGGCGCAGGACCTCGCCCAGCTCCCGGTGGTCTTCGGAGCCCAGCGCAATAAGCACATCGCGCACCTCGAGCTCATCTATCAGGTCAGGCAACACTTCTATGGCATGCACACGGCCCGCCTGGCGGGTCTGATCACCTTTCTGTCCCAGCCGAACGGCACCAACGATCTGGATGCCGGCTGCGGGATAACGCGCGATAGCGGCATGCAGCTGTTCCACCTTGTCACTCCAGCCAACCACCAGCGCCTTGTGCGCGCCGCGGCCACGGATGAGCAGTGCCTTTTGTACCGACCGCACGGTGAGGCGTCCCATTGACGCCACCCCCAGCATCAGTGCCCAGTAGGTAAAGAGCGTCGTTGCGCTGGCACCTGCCCGAAGCGTGTCGATAAAGATGCTGAACACCAGAATAAGCACGCCCACTGTCACCACCTTTGCCAACGACACAAGCTCATCGAATCGGCTGGAAGCGTGACGTTCGCGGTACATCCCAGCAAACAGGAATATCACAACCCAAAACAGGGTTAGCCCCAGCACGACGTACAAAGGAAACACCAATTGGCCTTCCGGCATGGTGAATCCAAGCCACCGAAACGAGCCACCAAAACGGATGCGCAGGTAGCCAAGGCACGCAATGGCCGCTGCAAGCGTGTCAGAAAGTAGGAGCGCGGCAAATTCCGCTTTGCGAGACATAGCCGAGGTACAGCGTCATTAAGAGAATCAAGATAACAAGCTACCGGGCGGCCGTGCACGCACCGGCAAGCCGGCGGTACCGAGATGCTCTTGGGGCGCGGACTACGGTTTTGGAACGTCGCCTCCAATGGCATGCCAGCTCCTGCTCCGCAGGGTGTTGCGCACACAGGAGTGTATCGCGCCCGACGCCTTACGAGCGATGCAGACCTATTGTGGCCCTGCGCCTCATCGCTCTGGCGTATATTGGAGCAGCCACTGCAGCTCTATGCGCGAATTCTTTTTTCTGGGCCTTACGCTGCTCTTGGTGCCCAATGCAGTGGGTCAGCAGCATCGGCTACTTGATGTGCGCGACCCGGCCTACGAATATATCGTACGCCTGCAGCGGCGCGGTCACCTGTTGGAGCTCAACCCTACTGCGACGCCCTATCGCCACGGCTCCGTCGCCCGCGCTCTGGCCAAAGTAGATACCACGCACCTTGGCACTACGGAAAGACACTGGCTGCACCTGATCCGCTACGCCGTGCGCCAGACGCAAGCCGGCAGCCACAGGGCCGCGATCGGCTATGCGCCCGAGGCACGGCTGTCGCTCGTCAACAGCGACCGCAAGAACTTGGTGCGCCCGCTGGGCGACACGCTCAATGCATTCTATGATGTGACGTTGCTGTCCGGCTGGGCGGAGTTTGGTCCAGCGGTAGCAGAGGGCGGCGTCCGACACAGTCGTACGTATGAGGATGACCCGGACGGACTGGATGTCGCACTACGCCTGTATGGCCGGAGCGAACCCGCATATGTGGGGCTGCACCACCGGTGGCTGTCCGTGTACCTTGGGCGTTGGAATCACCACTGGGGCGTTCACGGAGAGGCCGCCACGATTCTGAGCGACAACGCGCGCAGCCAGGATCAGCTGTTCTTACAATTAGGCGGTAGCACACTGTCGGTCACCGCAATACTCAGTGAGCTGGACAGTGCCACGGACGGGCGCTACTTCACTGGGCGCGCAGCGGACGACACGGTCCGCGCAGCCACCACGCGTCGCTACCTTGCGGCGCATCGCTGGGATTATCGCCCCAGCCAGCGCTTCGCGATAAGTCTTATGGAGTCCGCCATCTATTCGGGACCGAGCAGTGGCCTCAGCCTGAAGTACCTGAATCCGATGCACGCCTTCGCATTCGTCGTGGACAACAGCCCCAAGAACGACGAAAACAACGGGTTTCTTGCTGGAATGCTGTGGGCCCAGGCGGGTGGCGTCACCGTGCACGGACAGCTGATGATTGACGACTTTAATGTGCAGGGCATCGGCAATGAGTCCGTCACGTTTGCGCTGGCTGGCACGGCCGTCTATGCGCTGCGGGCCGCGGATGTGGGGGTCAGCCTTGAGGCGGTGTCGGCGCGCGCGTACAACGCGCCGCAGGTGGAAGGCCGCTACCTGTACCTACAACGCGGGCTTGCTACGCAGTTCAGCGACTATGTACAGGCCGCCCTGTGGGCGGACCTGTATCTGGACCGCGTGACGCCCGGGTTGCGGATGCAGCCCCGCCTGACGATGCTTCACCAGGGTGAGCGCGACATCAGGCAGCCGTTTCCGTCCAATGACGAGCTCTTGGACAACATCCTTAGCGGCAATGTGGTCCGCACTATGCGTGCTGCTCTCCATGTGGCATATCATCCTTTGCCCTGGCTCTTTGCCGGTGCCGAAGGCGGCGTCAACCGGACCGGGGGCGAGACGCGGCTGGCTGGCAGCGTTATGGTGGGTCTGCGGTTCTCGTTGCAGACCTCTCTATCGCTGTGAGAGGCCGCGTTTGTCTGGTCGCTGCGCTTGGCCTGCTGCAGGGCGCGGCCCTGCTACCAGCGTGCGCACAGGCGCAGGACGCATTTTCCACCATTGATCTTCAGCTGCACTGGACGCGCGGCAGCGGCCCTTCCCCTCTGCATCCGCACTGGCACCAGGGGCATGGCATCGGCCTTGGCATGGAGATGCCCTTCTACGTCGGCGTGTTTGAAGCCGGGCTTGCCGTTCACCGCTATGCCACCCGCACCGAGTTGCCCAACTTCGTTGCTATGTTGCTGTATGTGGGCTGGGGCGTGCGCCTGCCGATCAACGAGCGCCTTAATGCTGGCACCACGGTGCGGCTGGGCAACTACCTCATGGCCTTTGACGGTGCGGGAGAGACCTTCGCTGGCGTCAGCAGAGAGAGTGAGCTGGCAGTGGGCCTGGGGGGTGCGGTGACATGGCAAGTGTTAGGTCCCGTATCCGTGGTCGGTCGCATCGACCGGCTTCGCGTCTACACCCGGCCTGCATTGGGGCTCTGGTTCTATTCTGCTGGTCTGCGCCTGCACCTGCGCGCCGGTGAAGGGTGGACCGACTTTTTCCGATGATGTGCCGATTGCGATGTGCTGCCGCCGTGGTACTGGCCTTAGGCAGCATATCTGACGCTAGTGCGCAGCAGGTTTTTACGCAAGAGGAGCTGGCACAGGCAGGCATTACACGGCCAGCAGATCTATTCCGGCTGGCGTTTGGGTGGGTGGCATCGTCGCCAGACGGCTATGCGTGGGATGCGACGGTGCTGGGTAGCGCGCCGGAGCATGAGCCTTTATGGATGCTCTTTGTGGATGGCGTACCGCTGGATCTGCGGGCGTTGGGGCGCAGCAACCTCAACATGCTGCCGGTTCCGGTGCCGGAGATATGCGAAGTAGCATTCTACCGGCAGCCCGTGCAGATCGGCGCTGTCCTCGCCCCCAGCGGTGCTATTGACGTGCGCACATGCACCCCACCACAAGGCTTTGCGGCTAGCGCCGTGGTCAGCGCCGGTGGCGAGACAGGCGATCCGGGCCCTTTCCGGTATGTCCAAGATGAAGCCCCGAATGTGGACCGTACCGGCCCGGCCACGCATAGCGCCGTGTCGTGGGGACAAGCAGGCGGGCATGTGCGCCTTACCGGGCAGGTAGATGAATATCATTCGACCGATCCGCTGATCCGTCCCCGCGTGCACACGCTGTACCGGGGCGAGAAGGACGCACGTATCCATCACCGCGCTGCTGGTCTGCACATCGGGTCACGGGGACGCCGGGGCTCAATCCATGGCTGGGCGGCGTTCGCGCGCCTGGAAGATCTTCGGTTCTCTGAGGCGGTGGGGCTGGAGGTTCCCGCCAACCATGAGGTTCTGCTCGGCCACGTTGCTGGCCATCTGGCGCGGCCTAAGGTGCATCTGTCGCTCAGCACGCGGCGTTCGCGTCTGGTGACGCGCCCCAATCCGATGGGGATTTCCGTAGACTGGGATCAGGTGGCTGCGGAGCTAGCTGTGCACAAGACTCTTGGGTCGGCATTGGCCATCGGCGCGCAGTCGTCCCTGGCGCGCACCACGGGCTATGGCATGAGTGGTCACCGCGTACTGTGGCTGCAGAGTGGTTTCGCAAGCGTGAATTCCACGCCGCATGCCCCCATGCAGCTAGGCGCCAGCCTGCATCTTACGTTGGACAACGGACGACTGGGAGGCCAGGTGCTGGCTACGGCGCACTCGCGCCCCCATGGCTTGACGCTAACGGTGCATGTGGCGCGGCGATCGCCGGCTGCCGTACAGGGCCTCTTGTACTGGCGCGGGGCAGGCTACCGCCCAGGGGGACTGAAGCAGGCCGCTGTACCGAATCAGCCTGACGCAATCACGACGGCTTCCGCCGACCTCGCCTGGCAGGGCGGCCGCCGCATGAAGCTGACGCTGACTGGGGGCTTACGCCGCCACCAGGACTTGCCTGTCAGCCGCTTCCGGTTGGACTATGATTCGCTTACGTTCGGGGTGAGCACTCGAGACGCGCATGCGGTGGTTGCTGGCACAGCGGCCGTAGCAAGCGGCCAGCTGGATATCCAGGCGGATGGCCGCGTCCGCGTGGGGGCCCATGCCCGGTACGCACATGTGTTGGCTGGCGGTGATTCTTATGCGACGGCATGGCGCTCACGCGGCCTGCTGCAGGTGCATATGCTCTTTGCGCCCAACTCCCGGTTCAGCCTTTTTGGGAAGGTCCGGTACCAGGGCTCCGCCCGCTGGGCCGACTACGATCTGGTGGCCGCGTCGGCACCTGGGCGGTACGTCAGCACGATCCCTTCTGCGCTGTATGGCAGCCTAACGATACACAAGCGATTCTGGCGCCAGCGGCTCCGCGTAAGCGCCTCATTGCATAACCTGCTCAACCGTCCGTACCGGTCACACCCTGGAGGCGCCGCAACAGGCTTGGCCTTTGATGTCCAGATACAGCTACGACTCGGGTCTTCGCCCACCCCATAGGATGCTGGCACCAACCCAACGTCGACGCACCATGCGCGGCCTCAGGAACAAGTTCAGCCTTGGGCCGCTCTGCCATTGCATGAGATTCCGCATTGCCGCGCATATTTACGGAACGGTTACGGAACCCTTATTCTACGCCGGTGGCTACCACTACATGCCTCGAGCGCTCCTATACAGACCTGCCCGGAACCGCAAATCCAAGCCGTCCCGTCACGGCTGAGGATACTCCCATCCTGACCGGAGCTGAGATTACCGCATAACCATGTAGGCCCCATCAAGACATGAGATGGCCACATGGCCTGCATTCTATGCCTTCTACGTGACGGTCACTTTGGACCTACAACCTTCACCGAACAAAGCTACAGATTGTCTCCGTTCTCATTCTGCGCCCCAGTTGGCCTTTCTTTGTGACTGGCAGGTAGCGGCGATTATCTGGTAACGCGCGTTCGCGAACACCGGTCGGCGTGAGGCCCACCATGCTCGCCGCTTCGGCTACTCCCGCAGCGTTCTTGATGAATGTACCCCTTAGGCAATTATTGCCGACAACCAGTGTCGCCGTCCCACCTGGGCGCAGGACACGGGCGATTTCGGAGATCATCCGGTGAATGTCTTCCGCGTATCGTGCAATTATCAAGCGGTAGCGGTTCGGCAGCCGCTCTAGATTTCCCATCGCCTTCCGTATGCACGAAAACTCCGCAACAGTTGTGAGATTGTCTGGGGCACGCTCGGCACCGATGCTGGCTGAACGAATGTGCCGCAACTCTCTGAGGCCGTGTCCTAGCCATACCAGCGCGAGACGATGCCCTCGGAGGTAGTCGATAGCGTTTAAGTATGGAGGAGATGTGATGACCGCGTCAATCGTTTCGTCCTCGACGGCCGCCAATTTGCGTGCGTCGCCCGACTCCACATGGGCCTTGCCACTCGGCGCGTGCTGTGTCAATCGTCGTCGCAGAAAGCGGATAGATTGCTCAAAGGCAGGGAAGACTTCAAAGTTGGACTCGCTCAGAACTTTGTGTGGGCGGCTGTGCGAGGTATCTCTTGCCAGCGACGCACGCGGCTCCTTGGTGACGATGATACGACTCATTGCTAACCGGATAACATCGAGCGACACTCTGTCTTCGGCGCAATTCCCTTGGCCCATCTTGCTCAATACAAACGCTATCCGTCTGAGATCGGCCTGCTGACGTGTCGCGAACCAATAGTCAATGAATGACCGGGTCTCTACATCACCATCCATCCAATCCAGTTGCACCTCATTCTCGCTAGTCGCCTGGGCCTCGCTTACGACCCGAGTCGCCCAGTAGTCAAGATTCTCCTCAGTGACCGGTGTCGTCCAAACCCGTGCCATTAATACCGCTAACGGGTCGAGATCAAAGCCCACTGCCTCGTGGCCAAGCTCGATTGCCTGCCTCAGTACGACTCCAGACCCCGCCATCGGGTCAAGGACTCGACGGTTCTCGCCGATCTCACCCAGCCATTGCAGCACTAGACTGGGTGCCATCCTCGCTGGAAACGGGTGAATCGGTTTCAATACCAGATGCTTCAAGCTATTCGCCATCGTCGTCGTCCCCGTAGAGCTTCTCAAGCTGGGTGTTAACCGCCGCGGCGACATGAGAAGCGCTCGCATTGACCACGATCTTATCGTCGTTGACACCGACCAAGTCAGGCACAATCACCTGAAGACCTTTTGCAAGTGAGATGACGTCGGCTTCCTCTACGTCGATCACGCCTAGAGTGTCGCGACAGATGTAGGAGACCAATGAGGCCGATAGGGTATCTGGCACCTTTCCTTTGAGCTCCGCAAGTGCATTGATGAATACATCGATCGTGAGCTTTCGGCGTTCTTTCAATTTATCGGCGAGAGCCTCCACCCAATCCGACACTTCCTGAGGATCACAGTACTCAAAGACCTCGCGAAAGGTCGTGACCGGAATGGCTCCGTACTCAACAGTATACTCAAGTAGCTTGCCAAGATCTCTCGCCGTTATCGGTGTGACCCTTAGTTTCCGACATCGGGTTGTTAATGCTCCTCTACTATACCCTGGAGCAATCACCAGTGCGTGGTTGGCATTGTAACGGTCACGATGTTCCGCGACTGCATCAAGCGAGATGTTCCCTGTCTTTGCAACGGAGTGTTTTGACGCTTTAGCGTCAAACGAGAAGCTGTATAAAGGTGGAGCCGGGTCATGCGCTGTCGGTTTAGCGGTGGTCGGAGTTGGAAACGCTCGCGCAATTCCCTCGGGTTCGCCCGAGCCCCCGAGGTCCCGAACGTCGAAGTCTAGGTACCGTAGCGCGTCGGAGACGGCCGCCTCGAAGCGATCGCTATTTTGGCTGTCATGTTGCATCTCCCTGAGCAGTCGAGCGATAAGGACACCCGATTGACGACGTTGTAGCGCCCGGAAGCGCATGAGTTTATCCCTATAGCCGCGCATACTATCGAGCAGACTCGCATCGACTCCGATGTCAAGCGCATATACATCGGTCAACAGCGCGATCATGGCGATCGTTCGCATCAGTCCCTTCTCCGCTTTGCTGCGGGAATGCTCGATGACGAAGGGGTGCTCCTTATTGATTACGACAGAACTGTCCCTTATTCTGAATCTTACGAAGCTATCGTCATCGAGTTTTTCGTACCTAACTTCCCCCAGAGCATTCTTGATATTTTCGGCTGTTTCTTCGCGCCACGACCGTCTCTTTTCTTCCCGATCACCTATTCCAGTCTCATCAAACAACCCCGGAATAGCGGGCTGGGTACGAAGCGCCTCCGATACCACACTGCGCAAGGGACTAAGCGAGACTACTCCGAGCGACTGCACCAGCACATCGTTACCGTCCGGCATCATCGCTCTGTTGTCGCTGTTGTAGGCGTTTCGCGCCTTGTTGAAGGCCTCTCGCAGGAAGGCACGAAAGATCTTCATCCCCCGACGCTCTTTGAATTGTTCCCGGTTTGTAGTGAGGTATCGGTTTAGACCGTCCGCACGCACGGTCATGCGAAAGCGCGCCCAGACAGCGTGGTTGAGGTTTTCCTCGCCGCAGCTCGGATTGTGCTGGTTCACGATCCGTCCCAGGACATTGACGTGAAAACCGTTCGACGCTCCCCGTTGTCTACTCTTGCCCCCGCTGATCTTTTCATCGAACAACTTTACCACACCGGTGACGCTCCCGATGTTAGGCAGCTTGATGTGAGGATAGGGGGCTTCCCCGGTTACGAGTTGAATGCGCGTGGGGCGGGCACCATTCGCATCGTCGTCTGACGCTTCTCCGCCAGTCTCGGGCCCACCGTGTGTCTTATCGAGTTCGATGTGGTCGATTCCAAGATCTGGTCCTATTACCCACTTCTTGGCCACAACTGCGTCCATCTTGGTCGATCTCAGTCTGTCGCCATTTACGCAAATCCTCATCTCCGAACCGAAGGGAAGGGCTGCCGCTAGCATCCTGCGCAGGATCCCAACCTTCAGATTGCGGCCAGCAGCCTTGAGATCGGACAACACCACGATCGTCCACGTATCACTCTCAGACCGATCCAATTCAGACGGGGTGCCGCCGTACTCCTCTTGGTGGGCCGTGGATGCGTTACGATTGGAGTCTGGCGTCAGCTGCCCATCTCTGAGCGGCTGGTCGGTCAACCGAAGAAGTTCAGTGGCGCCATCAACGGATTCCAGTGCTCTGCCTAAGTCCTTGCTTTCTAGCTTGAAAACGTCTAACTGCAGATCGTTGATCAGACGATCGGGCCCCGTTCCCTCTTGTTCCTCTTGGATTCCTTGAGTGTCGACGTCACCGTAGTTCATTGTTACGCGTCGGATAACGCCGTCAGCCGCCTTGCATATGTAGGTGAGCCGGTTTGCGAGGACGTATGTGGCCAGTTTACCGATCCCGAATTTGCCGATCAGTGGGCGGCCGTGCTCCTGCGTGAGACCTTCCTTTGGAGAAAACGCGATGTGCCAGAGCTTGCGAAGGCCAGCCAAGTCCATTGATGTCCCATTGTCAAACACTGCCATGGTGGCGTCCGGTGCCTGCAGATTAGTGGCCACACGCACGTCCACAAGGTTGGCGCCAGCATCCCAGCCATTTGAAATCAACTCTTCGAAAGCCTTCTGGGGCGACGAGTAGAGCTGCTCGCTAAAATGTTCCAAGAAACGCGTGCTAAGCTCGACTGGTATGCTAGCTACGCGTTCACCTACCGTTTCCCGTATTACAGGCGTCATCGTCTCTTCCCAACCTAGCAGAGGTTGTCGTCGTTTGGGATGCAGTTTGATTCAATCTGGACTCGCATATGGCGCGCTGGCTCGATGGAGACTACGTTTACGGTTAGTGTGGGATACGCGAGCGGATCTTCGCGAGCACAGAGATCGGCGCCTCGGATAATCCGGTTACCAGGAGTCCATGGCTCACCGACTCGGCCCCTTCTTTGATTGCCGAGGGTCCTAACAGAACGTGAAGCTTCGAGCGTCGACGCGCCGGGCTGCGGTGGGGCCTGATCGCTTGGGTCTTTAGCCGTGTGCAGGCAGCCAGGGAAAAAACCGGTTCCTCGAAATCTGGGAGAGATGTCAGCACCCTGACGGTGTAGGCGTTGTCGTACGGTCGACACCGAGCCACGGATCTTGCGGGCCAGAGCACAGCCCTACGAACGGAGCGACGGAGCCACGACGACCTGGGCACAATCGACGCTCCCTTTGGAAGTCTAGCGCGTATGAACCCGTGGTCTCGCGTTGGCTGAGCTCGCAGTAGCATTCGTCGCCATGTGCGCATGTCTAAAAGGTAACGGCTAAGTGAGGGCCAATATTAGGGGTTTGCAGTAAGCCTTACAAGGGGGTATCGGGGCTTGCTGGTCGGTCTTTGGCAGCCAGTAGCGCCTTTCGGAGCATAGACTGATGTACGCGGTTGGGTGTGAAGCTCAGTTTAGGTTCCGCATATATGAGTGCCCGAGCCACCCACCCAGCGGTGGACCCGCACGGTGTTGCTCCAACCGCACACATTGCGCGTCATTCTGCCGAGGGTGCCGTTGAGATTCTCAATGCAGTTCGTGGTGCGTGAGCGCTTCCTCCATGCTCGCAATCTGATTCGGACTCGACTAAACGCCAAAGGGATCAACCACAGCTGGACGCGGATTCGCGACAGGGACGACCGGGATTGCACTACGCCTAGTTGGGTTTGAGCGGTCGCTGCCAGGCTGGGGCCGTAATGTAGATAACTCTTAGCAATGTGTTACGCTATTCGTCGCGTGTGTATGTGCAGCGGGTGCTGCCCGCCCAGACTGGGTCAATAGTGTGCTCACGCGCGTGTTTCTGGGCTAATGGAGACGCGTGGAGGACCTTTTTGGGCACAATAACGTGCAGGTATACGCTTATCGCTCGCTTAAGCGGCGATCTTGACCCGCTGCAGCGCCCGAGAATGTCCAGATAGCTGCCGGTGTTGTGCAAAGTCAACCTCAGCAGCGCACTACTGCACTGGTAACGCCGCGAAGAGTTTCCCGGGCGGTACGAATGCGGAGGCTGAGCCGAAACCCTACTAACACCCAGACACATGGAGGTGCCCAGCAGCTTGGCCAGTTCCTCCATGGCTTCCCGATATATGGGTGTTATGCTGGACTCGTACTGCACGACGATCACCCTGGACCGGCGCTGTCGCTATCCGATGAGCTCCCGTACGTCCGCTACGCTTTGGCGACTTCCCCTGAATGGGTAGGTAATGGAGAGGCCTCCCAGGTCCCGACAGAATACCTACATGCGTCCGCGGGGTCTTGGACACCGTGGGCCTGTACGCCCTCTCACCGTTGCGAGAACGAACATGTCGCCTTCGACCATAGACAAAGCATCGACGACCCAAACGACATGCCTTTCGATGCTCAATGTCCCGGGCCACATGCACCGCTACCGACGCTTCGCCGCCACCCCCACGAGAGACTACGCTCGGCTCGCGGAGATATGCGCTCGGTTTAAGCTTCATAGCACGGGACTCTCACCCGCTATTGTGCCAGTTAGCTTGGCGCACCCCCGACCAGCCTAAAGACTCAGTTACCGCATAGCCATGCAAGGACCGCACCCAAAGATTAGCAGGGCAAATCTCCCGTGTCAAATGCACTCTACGGGACGGTTACTCTGTGCCAGCTTCGCAGGTGTGCATCGTCATTGGCGGATGCCAGTGATCCAGCGTAGCGTTTATGCCCGCACCCAGGTCGCTGTTTCCAGAACTGCCCGTTAGTCGCCATACAGCGTTGGTGCGCTGCCGATCATCTCCAGCAGCTCTTTGGCTCGCATCGCCAATTCATCGCGGTCTACGTCGCATAGTGAGGTAACCTCGACTTGCGTGATTTTGAGGTAAGGACGGACATTGGCCCTCTCCATGCCGGTGATGCCGATGGCCCCGAGGCGAAATAGTATCACTGGACGCGAACCTTTGCGTCCGCATCCGGGACCCACCGAGGGCGGCTCCACCGACCAGTGCTGCTGATTGCTTGAGAGACATTCGCTTTGAAGCAGTTATCGGATCTGCGGGTGATCGGCGCAGCTAACAGCTAAGAATACCCATAGCCACATGATTCGCGCCTACCGTGTCGTTGACCCAAATGCTGGTCGACCTAATGTGCGTACCTGGATGCATTGATAACCTATCAGCTGTCCCACACATATGGCAACCGATCGCAATCTACCCGATCCTAGAACCCTTTGCCAGGCGCGAATGAGCGGCGGAGATCTGGAGCAACCAACGCGTCCAGCGTACCTAAATCAACGTATCGATCAGCTTGGGATTTGGCTCGGTTGGTCGTATATTTCGCAGCTTGCGATGCTGCATACTGCAGAACTCGAAACGCAAATCCTAATGAGTGGTTATGGAAAACAGTAGGTACGAGCACGACTCCAGCAGGGTGAGGGAACCGTCTGGGGGGAATGGCGAAGCGGAGGTAAGTGAACGCACCGTTGAGGTCTATTCGGCAAAGCGCGCCGGTAGTGACCACTCTTGGGAATACTCTGAATCACACAAAACGGGGGACGGCAAAAGGGGACGGGTCGACCCTGACACGGGATCGGACGCCTTTACCATCGAGACTGAAGGTTCAGAGGATGGCGCAGACGGTTCGCGTCGTAAGGAGCGTGTGCGGTTGGAACGTGATCCATCCGTTCCCGAACGACTCAAAAGGAAGGGTAAGGACGCCGCGCGTGAAGGGCAAGGACGCTGGAAGTCAGCACACCTTAGCCTTCTGAGTGGCCTGCAACTTGATGTTCAGGACTTTGCGGACCGCTGGCTTTTCCGAATCCGCGACCTGATGAGCGACCCGCTTGGGCCGCACGGCTCGCTCCGCCAAAGAGGGCCCAGCCAGCTTGTTTCGGAGGCGGAGGAGGAGCTCAAGAAACTGGAGATTTGCCGCAAGTGGGGACGCCCAATTAGTTTCTTGAAGTTGGAAATCGAGGGCAAAGGAACAGAGCGAAAAGAAGAAGAGGCACCCGCTGGCCCTCCACCTGCAGAGAAGTCAGACAAGGGGTCTGCCACCAAGATTTGGGGTCTGATCTTGATCGCTCTATGCTTGCTTGTTTTTGAATCCTTCTGGAATGTCGGACTGCTGCTAAGTGCTTTGGAGGGTGGCGCGGTAGAGGCTTTCATGCTTGCTTTGTTGCTCTCCTTCGTGAACGTTGGTGCAGTGGGCATCGGATTGGGCACGTTGCTCCAGTTTCTGCAACGGAAGATTGGGCAGACCAAAAGAGGTCTGTATCACGCGGCTTGGGGCGGCTGGATTGTGCTCATGTTGGGCTTCAACATGATAATGGGTCGTCACAGGGAGGCATACGGACGTGTGGCCGAGGAGATCACGGCCAATCCCACTGGTGTGCGACCGACTCCCGGTAGTTTTCTTCCAGAGATATCGTGGATTCCCATTAACTGGGACCTCCAAGCATTGGCATTTTGCTTGGTGGGTATCGCTGTTTGCGCAGCTGGATGTGTGAAGGGGTTTACGTTCATGCGGAAGCTGAGAGGTGATGAGCCCAAGGATGTGGAATTGCAGCGTTCGGGGGTCGGTAGTGTGTCGCAGGTGGACTTTGAGGGCAAAATCAAGTTGGAGGCCAACAACGCAGACAACGAGTCCCAGATTTTCGATACGTTCATGTCACTGCCCCAGCGTTACGGGCGCAGGTTGGCGCATGAGCTGCGCAACCAGGTTGCTGGATGGTATCAGAAGCTTGACCGTGAGCGCCGGGAAGTGCAGACCAAGATTGACTGGCTTAATAACGAGCAGAACTGGCAGGCCTTGGTAGACACCGCGGAGCACGCATTTGTTGCGGCCCACAATGCCAATTACCCTGAGAAGATTGATCGTGAGCAGGTGGCAGCTCATCGCCAGGAGAAATACCCAAATCCGCTGACTAAGCCCACAAGTGATGCGGAAATTCTTCGGGATGCCGCCGAGGCAGTCGAAGGCTGGAAGAAGGAAGGTCGGGATGAGTTTGACGATCGCCTCGAATCTGCCTTTGCAAAAGTCACGGAGGTATGGAAAAGGTATAAGCCTCTCATTCTAGGGCCACCGAAGCAGGATAACTTCTAGAAGAGGTGGCGAGGTCTAGCGCACCTTCGAAACACGATGCAATGAGGGATAGCCGGTTTGCCTCCTCCTTAGCGGTCTATCTCCAGAGAGAAGCGTACCCGTTCTTAAGGATAATGCTATGATAGGCGGAAACCGAACCATCAATCAGCGCGCGAAATCATGGTGGGTGAAAAGCGAGGATGGGTTAAAGATTTTGGCGATTGTAGTGTTAATCGTGGCTTTTGTGCGCGTAGGTTGTTACCTTCATTATACAGATAATCTGAAGCTTGTGCATCCGTCCTTTTGTCCAGACCCAGAGTCGCGGCAACAGAAGAACGAGGGCATTGTGATTCCCGGGCACACCGCGATTCTAATAGACACCTCCAATAACATACCGGCAGCTGACACCAGTGCCGCGTTTCGAGTTATCGATAGATGGGCTAGAGAAGAGGCCCCACGGTACCAGAAGGTGCGATTCTTCTTGTTACCAGCAGTGGCCGGTGGGCAGATCATTAGTCCGCCCGACTCACTTTGCGTTCCTAAAAGGAGTGAGGAATTCAATCCCGTGCATGAGAATCCCAGATTTCTAAGGGCGAAGTTTGATCAGTTCTCAGCAACGCTGGATACGATCTTTCAAGATATGGTGAGCCAGGACGAAGCGGATAAGTCACCGATCGTAGAGACCATGGCTGGCCTGGTAGAGCAGGACTCCCATCTGACCTCAATTATCATGATTTCCGATATGCTCCAAAATACTGCGCTTTGGAGCAGCTACACTAAGCAGGGGGATGGCCCTGCCATTGCGTCCGAATGCAATAGAATCAAGCAAGGGGATCAACTGGAAACGGTCTACGTGTACTACATCGATCGGCAGAGGGACGTTCAGCCGCGGACTTGGCCTGACCAGTGGTGGAGTGATTGTCTAAGTGGCGTGAATACCGTGAAGCTGAACTGACTGGACACTGCAGGGCAGTGACTTCTGCTTCGCCGTTTAGATGAACCGCACCCGGATCCAGATTGGCCTCGGAACGCTGGGGAACCTTCGCGGAAACCAATGCGGTGCTTGCAGGGGGCATTGGTTTCGGTGTCACTAGTGGGTTTCGAGCCGTGGGTGTCTGCTATTCGTACACATCGCATGATTCGCCCATTGGGGCAGCCAAGAAACTGGCGCTGCCTACATAATGCCAGGCACCTGTTCCCTGGCAAGCGCGAAACGGCGTGGGTCACCTCGAGTTGTAAGACGCCACCCTATCTACAGCCAGACGTGAAACGCCCTCCTGGAACATCGGAGCCACAACACACTCAGTCAGCAACAATCTGCACAATCGCCTAGCGCAACTTTGCCCCTCGGGCTGACAGCCTATCGGCAGTCTATGGAGTTCGGGGCGATGTCGCCCTCTTTTCGTCCTGGAAGGCTGATTTTAGTGCATCTGTCGCCCCTTTTTCGTATTCGACCAGAGATCCGGTTAGTAGGATGTCCCGAACCACAGACCTACGCGTAGTTCTTCTTACGAGCACCTCCATACTGATTGACAGCGAACTATTAAACACCCCCGTACTGCCGCCGAAGCACGGCGCACGTTCATGGCACCGCCACCACCCGTAGCAGCGGCGGGTCGGCAGATCCATCCCGCAGCGTAGGACGGCCACGGAAACTCGCCTGTACACCGGGCAAGTTCGGCTGATTTCCTACCTTCGACCAACGTCGCTGCGTTCACACTGACTGCTGATGCCCCCTTGCACACCGATGCGCTGGTCGCAGCGAGAATTCCTGACTTCCACAGCCGGCACTCTGGGCGCAGCTGTGCTGACTGGCGCCACCGGACTCCGTTCTGCTGCGTCCAACGTGCCCGTAGGCGTGCAAGTGTACTGCTTCCGCCACGTTCTGGAGCAGGAATTCGAAGGAACCCGGGAGCAGACTGCCACGCTCGGATATGATGGCGTACAGTTTGCCAGGTACTACTACAGCGGCGCGGACGTCACTAGGCTCCCGAGCGGGCGCGGACTGGCGCCCTGCGGTGCACATGTCGGCATAGAACTGCTGCTGGGCAATAAGCTGCAGCAGTCCATAGACTTTCACGGAGAGCTCAGCAACACGCGCCTCATCGTGCCAGCCATCGGCAACGACCGTCGCGCTCCCCTGGACACGTTGATGCGCACAACTGAAGAGCTGACTGACATACAAGAAGCACTGCGCCCTCACGGCATGAACACCGGGTACTACTGCCACAAGTACAGCTTTAACACACCCCTGTAAGGGCAGAGCATCTGGGATATTCTCGCCGCAAACACTCCCGAAGACTTTATCATGCAGCTTGATACTGGGAATGCAGCCAACGCTGGCGCCGACGTACCGGCGGTCATCAGGACAACGGCGGGACGCATCCGCTCCATGCATGTCAAGCCGTATGCCCACGGCGCAGAGCATCCCTTTGCACCCTTCACCGGGGACGACACACTGCCATGGAAGGAGATCTTTGCGCCTAACGAGTCGGAAGGCGGCATAGAGTGGTATGTGGTCGAATACGAAGACGAGTCCCACCCGTCGCTGGAAGCGTTCAATGCCAACCGCAAGCGTGTACGCGGCATGGGGCTGCGCGGCATCAAAAACGATTGGTACACCCAACCTCCCCTACCGTGAAACACTTCAGCAGCATCGGTGCCGCCGTAGCAGGCACAGGATTTATCGGGCCTGTCCATGTGGAGGCGCTTAAGCGCATCGGCGTTCATATAACGGGCGTACTGGGACGGACACCCGAGGCTTCGGAGTCGGCCGCCCAGCGTCTAGGGCTGCCGCGCGGCTACCATTCCTATGAGGCAATGCTGGCGGATCCAGAGGTCGACGCGGTGCACTTGGCCCTACCCAACACGCTGCACTACGAATTTTCGCGCAAAGCGCTTCTGGCTGGCAAACACGTCATGTGCGAAAAGCCGCTGGCACTGTCCGCCTTAAGAGCACATGAGCTGGTCGAGCTCGCCCGTGAGGCACGGCTACATGGCGGCGTATGCTACAACATCCGCTTCTACCCGCTTAACCTGGATGCTCGCGAACGCCTGAAGAGCATGGGGCGCATCTTTTCGGTCACAGGGCGCTATGTGCAGGACTGGCTGCTGTACGACACGGACTATAACTGGCGCGTGCTCGTCAAAGAGGGAGGCCCCCTGCGCGCCGTGGCGGACATCGGGACGCACTGGATGGACCTCATCGTCTCAGTGACAGGCCTAGAAGTAGAAAGTGTCTTTGCGGACCTGCATACAGTACACAAAGTGCGCCACCGCCCTGTCGGCGAGGTGAAAACCTTCGCTGGGCCGAGCGAAGTGGAGCGCGAGGCGATCCTCGTAGAAACCGACGACACGGGATGTATCCTGTTTCGGTTTAAGGGCGGCGCACAGGGCATGCTCTTCGTTTCGCAGGTCACCGCGGGACGTAAGAACATGCTACAATACGAGATATCCACGGCCCAGGGCGCACTGGCATGGAACAGCGAACATCCCAATGAGCTTTGGCTGGGGCACCGCGACAAGCCTAGCGAAGTGCTACTGAGGGATCCAGCACTCATGAATGACCTTGCCCGCTCTTATTCGAGCTACCCTGGCGGTCACAACGAAGGCTTTCCTGACGCCTTCAAAGGGTGCTTTACGGCATTCTATCGCGCTATTGCGTCAGGAGACCCCACCGGCCAAGAGCTGTATCCCACATTTGCGCAGGGCGCCCACGAAATCGTGCTGTGCGATGCCATCCTTGAAAGCCAACAGCGCGAACGCTGGGTAACAGTCTAAGGTAGTCCTCTTCGGTAGCGCGCAACCCGCGCTATAGAGGACACGTCGCGCATTCCTGCTGGTGCTGTTGGATTCGAATGCTGCGGCGCTACCGTAGCGATTCGTAGACAGCTTCCTTGAACGGGTGTAGAAAACGGTTCTTGTCGAAGGGGCGACGCTGGACGAAGAACAGGCCGATAAGCTCGGACTGCGGGTCGATAAAGAAGAACGTGTTCGCCGCGCCACTCCATCCGTAGGTGCCAGCCACGCCCGGATCGCCCAAGCCTTCCGGGTCCAGAATGACCTCAAACCCCAGCCCAAAACCCCAGGCTGCGTCGGGGCCGGACTCCAGGTGGTCCTGCGTCATGAGAGCCACCGTGGTCGGCTGCAGAAGCGTGACACCATCGAGCGAGCCCCCATTGAGCAGCATCCGCGCAAAGCTCAGATAGTCCTCGGGGGTAGATACCAGGCCTCCACCTCCAGACATGCGCTCCACCGGAGCGGCAAAGTCGCTGTCTGGGCCCCCATCGACCGCCGCTAATGCACCATCGGAACAGGGACTGTAAAGCATGCTAAGCCGACCTATACGCTCCTTAGGCACACTGAATGCCGTGTCGTGCATCTTCAGTGGCTCCAAGATGCGCTCGCTAAAGAACTGGCTGAGCGGCTGACCCGACACTACCTCAATCACCCGTCCCAGGATGTCCGTAGCCACACTGTAATGCCAGTCCGTGCCTGGCGCATAGAGGAGCGGGATACCAGCAATGCGGTCTGCAAACTCATCCAGCGTTCCCGGTGACCAGACTTGGTGGGCCCAGTACAGTGAATCCACCGCGGTATTGCTGAATAGCCCATACGTCAGGCCCGCCGTATGCGTCAACAGGTGGAAAATCGTGATCTCCCTTGGCGATGGTACGCGACGATCTGGAGCGTCACGATCATAGAGCTCAGTGCCACCAAACGCGGGTATGAAATTGGCAACCGGATCCTGCAGCGCCAGCACGCCGTCTTCCACCAGCATCAGCGCCGCCACGCTCGTGACCGGCTTGGTCATGGAGTAAATCCTAAACAGCGTAGAATCCGTGATCGGCACTTTGGCCGCCAAATCCTGGAAACCCTCTGAATGAGAATAAATGACCTCGCCCTGCTGCCACAGGAGCGCCTTCACGCCAGCTACCGCCTGCTCTGTCACCAGTGACGTTATCACGCTGTCTATACGCGCATATTGGCTGGCATCCTGTGCACGAAGCGGAGTGCTCAGCAACAAGGCGGGCAGCAGGATGCGTACCAGCTGGAGTCGATAGTTCATAGACTGAATTGTTTAGTCGGTCATTTTCGTGTACCGTGGCCACCATTGGATCATTGGCTTGGATCAGCGTACCCCCACCTCGTCCGCCCACGCCTGCCATAGCGCCGCCATCTCTTGAGCCACATCGGGGTGGCTGGCAACAAGGTCATTGAGCTCCACCGGGTCCGTATCCAGGTTGTACAGCTCCCATTGGCCATCGCGCCGATCCGCAACGAGCTTCCAGTCACCCCTGCGCACCGCCCGGTTACCGATGTGTTCCCAGTATAGCGTCCGTCCTGTCGGCGCAGTGCGCGCCTTCGTCAATGCTGGCACCAGACTGATTCCGTCTGCGACTGGCTCGGCACTGCCGGAAAGCTCCTGTATCGTGGGCAAAAGATCCATCACATGGCCCGGACCGTCTATAATACGTCCGCCGGCTCCAATGCCTTGCGGCCAGTGCGCGACAAATGGCGTCAGAATGCCTCCCTCGTGGACCCACTGCTTATAGAGCCGAAATGGAGTGTTAGACGCCATAGCCCAGCCCTCTTGATACGCCACGTATGACCCGCGCTCGCCCACGGCGCTCGAAGGATCATGGAGCCGTCGGGAGACGACGCTCTCCGCGCAGCCTCCGTTGTCAGAAAGAAAGACGACAAACGTGTTGTCTATGGCTTCCATCGCGCGGAGCTGGTCCATCACGCTGCCGATACCCTGGTCCATGCGATCCACCATGGCCGCGTAGACGGCCATCCGCAACGCCCAGTCCTCCTGGCCGTCAGCCTCCTCCCATGCGCTCAGCCCTGCAGGCCGCGGCGGCAACACATAGCGATCGTTAATCAATCCCATCCGGGTCATGCGCTGGTGACGCTCAGCGCGCAGCGAATCCCATCCAATATGGTATCGGTCCCGGTACTTGGCGATATCCTCCGGTGGGGCATGCAGAGGCCAATGCGGCGCCGTATAAGCCAGATAAAGAAAGAAGGGTGCCGATGCCTCCGCAGCGTCATGGTCGCGCAAAAACTCCACCGCGTATTCGGAGAAGGCATCCGTCATGTAGAATCCTTCCTCTGGTGGCGTCCACGGGGTGTCATCTAGCGCCATGGTCCGCACCCGCGGCTGGTCTCGTATCAACTCATAATAGCTGCTCGCTCCGCTGATTAGACCAAAATACCGGTCAAAGCCGCGTCGCCGCGGCCAGTGCTGGGGCCGCTCACCCACATGCCACTTACCGGACATGTACGTCTTATAGCCCGAGGCGCGCAGCAATTCCGCGATGGTAGGCACCTTTTCGTCTAGGTAACCCTGGTAGGGGCCCGGCTGCAGCGTGCGACCGGCAGCGCTGACCATGCCACCCATGCCTGCGGCGTGTGGATACCGACCTGTTAGCAGCGAGGCTCTGGTGGGACAACAACGCCCAGAGTTGTAGAACTGCCGGAAGCGTAAACCACCCGCTGCTAGTGCATCTAGGTTCGGCGTTTGTATCTCGCCGCCGTAGGCGCCAATATCCGAATATCCCAGGTCGTCCGCCATGATGATGACGACGTTGGGCCGCCCCACCGGCTCCTGCCCGCAGCCAGAAAGGAAGAGCACGAGGAGTCCGGCCACTCCGATAGTCCCCACCAATAGAAGCACGCGTCGCATCCCGCGAATATAGGCCGCCGCACGGTGCCATCTGAGCCGGATCCCCAGGAGGCCCACACATGTTTGCATAGCTCACTGGCTTCATGGATCCCCCTTTGGCATGATCTTCGGATATGGCAGCCCAGACAGACAGATCGCCGAAGGCGAGGTCCGCGCGATCCTGCAAGAAGCCTTGGCCTTTTTGGCCCCAGATGCCGAGCGCGTGCTGGTCATCATACCCGATGCCACACGGACGGCACCCGTGCCGCTGTTTTTTCGGGTGCTGACAGAGCTGCTCCTGCCGAACACCCGAAGGCTTGACTTCCTCGTGGCGCTCGGCACCCACCCCCTTATGAGCGAAGCGGCACGGAACAGGCTGGTCGGCATCAGCACCGAAGAGCGCACCACACGATACCGAAAGGTAGGCCTGTACAACCACCGGTGGGACCAGAAGGACCAGCTAATCACGCTGGGTACCATAACAAGCGAGGAGGTGCAGGCCATCACGGATGGGCGGATGGCGATGGCGGTACCTGTCACCATCAACCGTATGGTGCAGGAATATGACTTACTACTGATCTGCGGACCCACATACCCGCACGAGGTGGCTGGCTTTTCCGGTGGTAACAAGTACTTTTTCCCTGGCATCAGCGGCCCTGAGATGATCCATGTCACGCACTGGCTTGGGGCGCTGTCTTCGAGCCGCGCCATCATTGGCCGGCGCAATACCGTCGTTCGGGCTCTGATAGATCGTGCGACTCAGCACATCCCGAACCGGAAGCTGTGCGCGAGCCTGGTGGTGCACCAGGGTAAGCTGCGCGGCCTGTTCGTTGGTGCACCCCAAGTGGCATGGGCAAACGCAGCCAGCCTTTCTGGCCAACTGCATGTCACGTGGGTAGCGCAACCCTACAAGCGTGCGTTAGCATGCATCCCGGCGATGTACGAAGACTTATGGACCGGAGCCAAAGGCATGTACAAGCTCGAAGCGGTGATCGCCGATGGCGGTGAGCTGGTCCTGTACGCTCCGCACATTGAAAGCCTATCCTATACGCATGGTGCCATGCTGGAACAGGTCGGCTATCACGGCAGCGCCTACTACGTCAAACAGTGGAACCGATTCAAGCACTATCCGTGGGCTGTTTTGGCCCATTCCGTGCATGTTCGTGGCGATGCCACCTTTGATGGCACCACCGAACGACCGAGGATCCGCCTGTCGCTGGCCAGTCGCATTCCTCGACAAACCTGCGAGCGCCTGGGGCTCAGATACCGGGACCCCAACAGGATAGATCTTAACGCCTGGCGCATGCGTCAGGACACGCTGTTTGTGTCCAATGCGGGAGAACATCTGTATCGTCTGCAACCTGCATCCACACCACCTGGCACGACCGATGCGCAGCGGTAAGGCAGCGCGCGGCGCATCCCGCACGGCAGTGGGCACCTACTTGGTGCAAACGCCTTCAGAGGCGAGGTTCGTACCTTTGCGGGCATGTGCCTAGCAACAGGGATTGGGCACAGGCATCCTCCTGTCCAACAGCTTATGAACGAATCGGTCGGCTTTGTCGGACTTGGCATCATGGGTCGGGGCATGGCCCGCAACCTTCTCCGCGCCGGCTGCGCGCTTACGGTGTGGAACCGTACGGCTTCGCGGATGGACCCTCTGGTGGCGGCCAGCGCTGTTGCTGCTTCTTCCTGTGCGGAGCTGGCCACCAAGAGCACTGTCATCTTCCTGTGCGTCAGCGATACGCTGGATGTGGAGCAGGTGCTTTTCAGTGACGAGGGGGTGGCCACGGGAGTCCAGCCCGGCGCGCTGGTGATCGATTGCAGCACCATCAGCCCGGCTGCCACCCGCGACATGTCCGACCGCCTGGCAGCACTCGGCGTAGAGATGCTTGATGCACCCATCAGTGGCGGCAGCGAGGGCGCGGCGCGCGGGACTTTGAGCATCATGGTCGGTGGCAAGGCGTCCCAGTTTGAGCGCGCGCTGCCCTACCTGCGCGCGGTGGGTCAGACCGTGACCCACGTAGGCGGCCACGGCGCTGGACAATCCGTCAAACTGGTCAACCAAATCCTGGTCGTAGGTACGATGCTAGCCGTCAGTGAAGCGCTGATCTTTGCGGAAGCCGGCGGACTTGATGTGGCCAAAGCGCTGGCCGCAGTAGAGCAAGGAGCGGCTGGCAGCTGGATGCTGTCCAACAGGGGCACCCAGGCGGCGAAGCGCGACTGGCGCCCAGGCTTTACCATCGACCTGCAGCAGAAAGACCTCCGTCTGGTCTTAGAGGCCGCCGATCAGTTTGGCGTACCGCTGCCGTCAACCCACCTGTGCTTTCAGCTGTACCGGACGCTTCAGGCGCGCAACCTGGGCCATGAAGGCAACCATGCGTTACTTAAGGCGCTCGAGCATCTCTCCGGTATCACGGTCGGCAGCAGAGCATCATCAGATCCGTGACCCGGCTCTTCGTCGGCACCTATACGCAGCTCGAGGACCATGTCAATGGACAGGGCGAGGGCATCTACAGCATGCTGTTTGACGCAGCTACGGGCTCGTTTGTGCAGATGCACGTCATGCAGGGCATTGTTAACCCGTCGTTTCTCGCGCTCAATGCATCGGGTACACGCCTTTATGCGGTTGCCGAAGTCACCAATGCCGCTGGCCGGCTGTTCGCCTACGCGGTAGACCGCACCACGGGCGCGCTCACCAGTCTGGGGAGCCGCTCCACACAGGGGGCTGCGCCCTGCTATGTGCATGTCCATCCCCGCCATGCTTTGGTGGCCAACTATCTGGGCGGGTCCGTTGCGGTGTTGCCTCTAGATGGTCATGGCGGTTTGCGTCCGGCTTCCGATCTCCAGCGGCATTACGGGTCAGGACCCAACCCCGCCCGCCAGGAGGCGCCTCATCCGCATGCCATCGTCCTGGACCCGCCGCAGCGCTATGCGCTGGTGCCTGACCTGGGCACAGACACCGTGGTGTCGTACCCCTACGATCCTGCCCAGGGTGTTCTGACAAATCCTCAGGAGGCGTTCCGTACACGCCCGGGCGCTGGGCCGCGACATCTGACCTTTGATCGAAGCGGTCGTATTGTATACCTGATAAATGAGCTGGATGCGACGGTGGTCGCCTGCAGCTATGATGAGGGGATATGCAAGGAGATCCAGACCGTGGATGCCCTGCCCAGGTCCGTCAGCGGCACGCCCTCTGGAGCGGACATCCACCTGCATCCCTCGGGCAGGTTTCTGTACACATCGCTGCGTTCGATCCATTCCATCTTGCGCATGCGTGTGGATGTTTTCACGGGCCGACTCCTTGGGCGCGCCTACGCGCATGGGCTGGGCACCACGCCACGCAACTTCGCAATAGACCCCAAGGGCCGCTTTCTCGTTGTCGCTAACCAGGATTCCGGCACGCTTGCGGCAATGCTTATTGACCCTGACAGCGGCCTTCTCCGTCCGGTTGGCACCCCGGCCCTGGTGCCCAGTCCCGCGTGTATCGCTATCGGAGTGTAACGCGCCGCAGGTGGCAAGTCAGCCGAGATGGAATAGTGCGTTATGCGCTTAGAAACGTAAGCTGCACCGCGGATCCAGCTCGGTTGAGGAGGCCGCCCGCATGTGGATCGAGTGCAACTGCCGGTCGCTCCCATGCAGCCGCACACTCGCCTCGCTTGGCGCCCAGCCTCTTAGAAGCTACAGATCTCGCCACTGTAGTGCTGTCCGCCGACATGTCTGTCTTAACATCATTTGTGAAGGAACGATGCCGGGCGTATCTTGGAGTGATGCATCCTATGCTCACGGCTCACCTTCGATAGCCACCCAGCCGGGACGCGCTCTGAGGAGGATCAGCTGCCGCAAGACATCTGGCAACTCAACAAACTGGAAACCATGAAAGTAGCGTTCTTTGCCCTCACATTGGGCCTTGGAGTGGTACTCGCAGTGCACCTTGCGATGAACGGCAAGGTTGGCGCAGCTATCGACAACCCACGCGTAGCGAATGCGGTGTTCTGGTGTATCGGCGCGGTGACCGCCGTCATCATTGGTCTGACTGGATGGCAGTCGGGTGCACTCGCCCAGCTCTCCTCAGTACATCCGCTACTGTTAACCGCCGGAGCGATGGGCGCCTTGCTGGTGTTTGCCATCGCCGCCCTCATTCCCCAGGTGGGCGCGGCGGGGCTGTTTATCTCGCTGCTCAGCGGGCAGGTGATCACAGCTATGGTGATGTCCCACTACGGGTGGCTGGGCTCACCCGTAGAGCCGATCAACATCTACAAAATTATCGGCGTGGTGGTGATGATAGGCGGCGCCCTCATCGTGACATTCACTGAAGAAATATTTCGCCTGAACTGACGATGGACCAGCTTTCGCTTGGCAAGTCTTCTGTAGCCGTCAGCACGCTGTGCTACGGCACCGACCTTATTGGCAGCCGCATCGGGGAAAAAGACTCGCATGCGCTCCTCGACGTCTTCGCAGATGCAGGCGGCACCTTCATCGATACAGGCAACTTTTACGCCAGTTGGTATCCGGGCTGCGTAGGGGGAGAGAGCGAATCCACCATCGGACGATGGATGGCTTCGCGCAGGAACCGGCATGCTACGGTGATCTCCACCAAGCTCGGCTTCGACTACCCGGGATGCGACGGGGGCTTGAGTGCTACTGAGATCGCCCGCGAATGCGAAAAAAGCCTGCAGCGCCTTAAGACGGATTACATTGACGTCTACTATGCGCATCGCGACGACTTCGATACGCCCCTTGAGGAAACGATGGAAGCCTTTGACCGCCTTATCCAGGCGGGCAAGGTGCGCGTGCTTGGTGCAAGCAACCTTTGGCTATGGCGCGTGGCAGAGGCTAACATGCTTAGCGACCTCCAGGGCCTGACGCCCTACAGCGTGGTCGAACAGCGCTACACCTACTTCCGGCCAAGGCACGGCGCAGATTTCGGGCCCCAGATCTTCATTACCGAAGATATGAAGCGCTACTGCGCACACCACGGCATAACGCTTGTGGCCTATTCCATCCTGCTGCAGGGTGCCTATACAAGAGACGACAAGCCTGTCCCGGCTCAGTTTGCCAGTCCCGAAGCGGACGATCGTATGGAAGCCCTTAAGTCCGTCGCCCAGGAGACCGGCGCCACCCTGAACCAAGTTATCATCGCATGGATGCGACAGAGCGACCCCCAGGTGCTTCCCATCATCGGCGGCAGCAATAAGCAGCAAATCCTGGAAAATGTCGGCGCCCTGCAGCTGACGCTGTCGGAAGCCCAGATGGAGCAGCT
This sequence comes from Rhodothermales bacterium, assembly GCA_958296045.1. Classification (GTDB taxonomy): domain Bacteria; phylum Bacteroidota; class Rhodothermia; order Rhodothermales; family Bin80; genus CATQHT01. Next base: position 40,804 of record CATQHT010000002.1, on the reverse strand, counting down.
CACGCGCGCTGGAGACCCAGACGTGAAGAAGGCATGGCTGCGCTGATCCATTGCTATCGCTTGACCTGGAATCGAGAACGTTTCAAAAGCAGACTCATGTACAGATTCGCCGCGCTATTGACATTGGCGGCAGCCGCTGCGCCGGCCTTGTCCCAGGAAGTCATCTTCACACCCGTCAAGATTGACGGGCCCGTGCACAACCCGCTCCAGAACAGCTACTGGTTCGGACCCTACTCGGAAACGGCCTCAGTGGCCGACCTCGACAATGACGGCGATTACGACATCGCCGCTGGGCGCAACTGGTACGAGGCACCACTCTGGATCAAGCACGAACGCTTCCGCCCCGGCGCCGAGCCCAACGGCCCAGAAACCGAATCCAACAGCGAGTTTGCGCTCGATGTGGATTTTGATGGCTGGGAAGACATCGTCAGTTCTGGATGGATGTTCATGAAGGGCGCCTACTGGTATCGCAACCCGGGGCGGGACTTAGAGTCTGGTGAGCAGTGGGAGTCACACAAGATCCATCAGGCCTTCAACATGGAAGGCGTGATCCATGGCGACATTGACGGAGACGGGGATGAAGACATCCTGGTCAACCACTGGAGTCTGGTCGAAGGTCAGGGCATGACATGGCTGGAACACATCGAGCAGCCCCCCTACTGGATTGAGCACATCGTGGGAACCGATGGTGACACACATGGCAACGGTCTGGGAGACATCAATATGGACGGCCGCATGGATATCGTCACGGGTCAGGGCTGGTACGAGCAGCCAGAGGAGCCCCGGGGGCCATGGCCGTTTCATGCGGACTGGGATTTTAAGAGTGCGCTGTCGGAGGGCGCCGGCGCCACGGCCCATCCCGACCTGGTGATCGATGTTAATGAGGACGGGCTGAACGATGTCATCATTGGCTCAGCCCATGCCTACGGTCTAGCCTGGTACGAGCAGCAGGTCGATGACGCGGGCTACCGGTCATTTCTGCGGCACTGGATTGAGACGGACCACAGCGTGTTTCACACGCTGGCCTTGGGCGACCTCAACGGGGATGGTAAAGACGACCTTATCGCAGGGAAGAGGCTCTTTGCGCACTATGGCGGCGATGTGGGTGTGAGCGACCCCTCATTCGTGTTCTGGTACGACATCCGCGGTGGAGAATTTAAGCGGCACATCCTGTCTTACAACCATGTCCCGTACTACCCAGACGAGGGGGGCATCAGTCCACCTCCGAACAACGTGGTCGGCGTCGGCATGAAAATCAACGTGAAGGATATGGACAAGGATGGACGCATGGATGTCATCCTTGCTGGTAAGACCGGGCTGTATGTGTTCTACAACCAGGGCAATCCGCCCAAGCCGAAGTATGCCAACGCGCTGCCGCCCTATTATACGTATCCGACCTGGCGGCAGTGGCCAGCGTACCGCACGCTTTTTAATGGCCAGGACTTTACCGGCTGGAAGGTCCCCGAAGGCGACGGCGGACACTGGAGGGTTATCGACTATGTGATCGACTACGAGGCATTATCTGAAGCGGACGAGAAGGATCTGTGGACTGAGGCCGAGTTTGGCGACTTTCAGCTTCACGTCGACTGGCGGTTCAAGGACGCGAGCGGACACTACGATAGCCCCGGCATCCGGCCATGGGGATTTTATTTGCAACACGACGAGGAAGGCAACATGATCTGGGTGCCGCACTCTGACGCTGGTTCCGGCATTTTGTTGCGCGGAACCCAGCAACAGGTAAACCTCTGGAACTGGGGCGTCGGTTCAGGCGAGCTCTTGGGTGTGCGTTCGAGTGAGGAGGCCACCCCTGAGCAGCGAGCTGCTGCTGTGCCCAGGGTGCGGGCAGACAACCGCCTAGGCGAATGGAATTCAATGGATATCACGCTGGTTGGTAACCGTATCTGGGTCATGCTCAACGGCCAGCAGGTGATCGCCGATGCGGAGATTCCCGGCTTGCCGCAGCGGGGTCCATTGGCGCTGCAGCACCATGGCGGCTGGGGCGAGGAAGCCGGGGCGCTGAATCTGACCTCTAGCAACATCCAGTTTCGGAACATCTGGATCCGTGAGCTGGATGGTCCGCTATTGGCGGAGGAGGATCCGGCAGATACCGACGAAGGATGGGAGGTGCTCTTTAATGGAGAAGACCTGACCGGCTGGATCACGGGCGAAGACAACAAGTTCGTCGTCGAGGACGCAGAGTTGACTGTTAAGCGGGAGGATCCCGATGGCCAGGAGCACAACCTGGACTACCTCTGGACCGAAGGACGCTATGGTGACTTCATTCTAGAGCTTGACGTCAAAGTAATCGAAGGCACCAACAGTGGAGTGTTTTTCAGGACGGACGACCTGACCGATCCGGTCTACAGCGGCCTGGAGGTGCAAGTTACTAGCTCACACGACCTCCCTTATACTTCACGCACCCGCAGCGCCGGCGCCATATACGACCTGATAGCGCCGACCATCAATGCCGTGCATCCTCCAGGCGAGTGGAACACATATGTCCTCACGTGTCGTGGAAGCCGCATTCAGGTAGAGATCAACGGTAAGGGCGTGGTGGATATGGACATCGCCCAATGGCGCGTGCCGCACCAGAATCCAGACGGCTCGGTCAACAAGTTTCCGACGCCGGGCACGGCCTTTGCCAGGGAAGGACATATCGGTCTACAGGATCATGGGCAGCCCGTCTGGTATCGCAACATTCGCGTCAAGCGCCTGGACTAACGCCTGATGCGCACACTTCTGATCCTCTTGTTGGCCAGCCTGGCCAGCGCGCCGCATGCCGCATCACAAACCAGTGGCCCGTACGAGGTGCTGGTCTTCACCCGGACAGAGGGATTCAGGCACCGGTCTATTGAGGCGGCGGTGGCCTCACTGAAGGACTTGGGCCAGGAGCATGGATTTACCGTGGTGGCCACCGAAGAGGCATCCATGTTTGCGCCACCGCTGCTGGGTGGTTTCGAAGCGGTGGTGTTCCTCAACACTACGCATGATGTGCTTGACAGCCTTCAGGAGCGGGCATTTCAGTCATATATCCGGCAAGGAGGAGGCTTCGTCGGCATTCATGCGGCTGCCGACACCGAATACAATTGGGAGTGGTACGGGCAGCTTGTCGGTGCCTACTTTGACAGTCACCCGGCTGTGCAGCCGGCTGACGTGCTCGTGACCGACCGTATGCATCCAGCCACTGCGTCATTGCCTCTGCGTTGGCGCCACACCGACGAGTGGTATAACTACCGCATCAACCCGCGCGCCGATGTGCATGTGGTGGCCGTTGTCGACGAGGCGTCCTATGAGGGCGGTGCTATGGGGCATGACCACCCGATTGCCTGGGCACACGAATTTGATGGCGGGCGCGCTTTCTATACGGGGTTGGGCCACACGGTCGAAGCGTACCAGGACCCGTTGATGCACCAGCATCTGTTGGGCGCCATTGAGTGGGCCGCTGGGCGCCAGGAGGCGGATGTCTGGGCTACACGCGCTGCCGCGTATGACGAGGTGGTGCTGACCGGCGAACTCACCGACCCGATGGAGATCGATGTCGCCTCAGACGGGCGCGTCTTCATCATCGAATGGGCTGGGGCCGTCAAAGTCTGGGAACCGGCTACCGGCGCTGTGCGCGTGATCGGATGGATTCCGGTGGAGAAGGATATCGAGGACGGGCTGTTGGGTCTCGCCCTTGACCCGGCCTTTGACCAGAACCGGTGGCTGTACTTGTACTATTCTGCACGGAGCGCGGGACCAGACAAAGTTAACCGTCTCTCCCGCTTCCTCTATGATGGACGTATGCTTGACGTGGACAGCGAGGTCACGGTCCTTGAGATTCCCGTACAGCGTGTGCAGTGCTGCCACAGCGGGGGCTCGATCCAATTTGACAAAGACGGCCTGCTATATCTGTCTACCGGTGACAACTCGGGGGGTCCGCGCGATCATGCAGACCTTGTGCGCCGGCGCCACGCGGATCAGGGACGCACCAGCGCCAACACCAATGATTTGCGCGGCAAGATTCTTCGTATCCGCCCTGAGCCGGACGGTACATATTCAGTGCCCGACGGTAACCTGTTCAAGGCAGACTCGCTCCACCGCGGCGAGATTTGGTCTATGGGACACCGCAATCCGTTCAGGATCTCGATCGATGACAGTACGGGCTGGGTGTACTGGGGCGATGTGGGGCCGGGCACGCCCGGCGGCTGGGATGAGTTCAATCAGGCGCAGGAACCCGGATTCTATGGTTGGCCGCTGTTCACAGGGTATAACGACCCCTATCCAAGCTACTATGTGTATGGTATGGACGAAATGCCGGCGCCCAGCGCCGAGGCGCCGCTTAACTTGTCTCCCTACAACACGGGCGCACGTGCGCTGCCGCCTGCCCAGCCCGCTTGGATAAGTTATTTCTACGGCCCTTCTGACGAGTACCCCGAGCTTGGTGCGGGCGGGCTAAACCCCATGGCAGGCCCCACGCTTCACTACGACAGCGCGACCGCGGACGCCAAAGCACTCCCTGGCTATTACGACAACAAGGTGCTCATCTATGAGTGGATGCGCAACTGGGTCCAGGTGGCAACCCTCGACAAAGATGGCAGTGTGCTTAAGATTGATCCGTTCCTGCCGGGCTTCGACTATGTCAGTCCGATGGATATCGAGGTGGGTCCAGACGGACGCTTGTACATTGTGGAGTGGGGAGAGGAGTTCTGGGGGAGCAATGCCGATGCACAGCTAGTCAGGCTGGACTATTATGGCGGCACGACCCGTCCAGGTATCCCGCTTGTTGGAGTCCAACCGGCTACGGGGGCCATCGGAGTCGCCTGGCCACCGCATGGCGGCGTATTCGATTTCGATACGGACATCAGATACGATGTTACGGTCAGCGATCAGGCCATCGCTGATGAGGTTGTGGTTCGCACGTTTACCGTCTTTGATACCTCCCCTCTGCGCTTGGACACGCTGCGGGGTACGCGCGGCACCTTCACGATTACCCGTCGGTACACACATACGCCGAATATCCACTACGTGGACCGTTTCGCTACGCTGGAGGCGTGCCTGAATGGGACATGTGATCGTGTTCGCTTGCAGCCTCGGACGAAGGAGGCTGAGCACACGGCGCGCCGCAAGGATGCCACGCGCCACACGTATTCCGCGCGCCCGGCTAGCGAGCACTGGGGCAGGACGGCGCTCACCGTTATGCAGGTCGCTGCAGGTTCCGTGCTGGAGTATGATCCGCTGCACCTTGCCGGGGTTGACTCGGTCACGGTGCGTTTCAGGGCGGAGGCAGCGGGCACGATTCAAATGAGTCGTTTTCGGACAACGCCTTTGGCGGTGGTGGCTGTAGGCCCAAAGGGCGGGCGTCCGGCTGTGCCCCACCAGGCGGAATACCTTGCGGGTGTTCCGCCCGACGCGGCGGGACTGAATCAGCTTCGGGAAGGCGCCTACGACCGCTGGAGAGAAGTCACCGTACCGCTTAGGGATACAGAAGGCACGTTCTCGCTGGTGTTAACCTTCGAATCAGACGCTGACGGAACCTTTCTGGAGCTGGATTGGATCCATTTTCACGGGTCCGGCGTACTTGCTAATTGACCATACACATCTTCGACCTTGGCACGATGTCACGCACAATAAACCGCCGCGCATTTCTGCAGGCTTCCGCTTTTGCCGCTGTCGGTATGCGTCTTTCCCGTCACACGTTGGCGCAGCCGCGCTCTCCTTTCAAGATTTCTCTGGCTCAGTGGTCGTTGCACCGGTCGTTGTTTGCCGAGAAGATTGACAACCTCGACTTCGCCAAGGTAGCCACCAGCAATGGCATTTACGGGCTGGAGTATGTCAATCAGTTCTTCAAGGACAAGGCCGAGGACAAGGCGTATCTGTCGGAGATGAAGGCGCGCGCCGAGGATCAGGGTGCTAAGAGTTTGTTGATTATGTGCGATGGTGAGGGGCGTTTGGGCGACCCAGACGCGGCGCTGAGGACGGAGTCAGTGGAACGCCACTACAAGTGGGTCACGGCCGCGAAGCATCTGGGCTGCCACTCCATACGCGTCAACGGGTACAGCGACGGCTCCGAAGAGGAGCAGATGAAGCTTGTGGCTGACGGGTTGCACCAGCTCTGCCTTTTCGGCGATGAGCACGGTCTTAACGTGATCATTGAGAATCATGGCGGCTACTCCAGCCGCGGCGACTGGCTGGCTGCCACCATTGAGATGGCCGACCACCCCAGGGCTGGGACGCTGCCGGACTTCGGCAATTTTCGCGTGAGCGAAGACGAAACCTATGACTCCTATCGTGGCGTAGGGGAGCTGATGCCCTATGCCCGCGGGGTGAGCGTCAAGACCACGGTGTTTGACGATGACGGTAATTCGCACCCATTGGACTATATGCGCATGATGCGCATTGTCTTGGATGCGGGCTGGGATGGCTATTGCGGCATTGAGCATGGGCCTGAGGGCCGCGAGGTTGAAGGCATCTTGGAGGTTAAGGCCGCCTTGGAGGAGGTCCAAAAGCAGTTAGCGGCAGAGGAGTAGGGCCAGACCTCTCCGCAGGCATCTTTTTGCCTGCATCCCCAACCCGGGTATAAACCGGGAGGTTTTCTGTTATTCCATAGCAGGCAGCAGCCGGGGCTCTAATGCAGGATTTGCACCGCTACTTCTGCGCTGTGCTCTGGTACCGTGGTCAATAGAGGGCATTTCACCGCCTGCTGTTCTTGCGGGGGTGAGGTTTCCTGGATATGTACACCGTACTTCGTTACGGGAGCTTCTTCCTTCTGGGGGTCGGGAACTGTACGCAGTAGCAGCGCACCCCGGCACATGCGATACGGTGACTGCGCCCACCGCGCACCTTATTCCAGAAAGGTTTGGCGCACTGACTCATTGGATCTCGGTCTGCACCTTTGCAGCAACAAGACCACTGTGAAAGGTTGCATACAGCCTCCGACCGTTCGAGAGTTTCCGGTCATGACGGGTGCGCGCCTGCCTGCCGGCGCGACCCTGCACCGACTAGACGGCAAAAAGCGCAACGTTATTCGCCTCTCAGTCTATCGAGCAGAAGAGGGTGGTGGGCATTTACGGGTTATTTTGGGTTTCTCTAGCCAGTTTCAGTGCCAGCATGGTGCACCATTCTTTGAGGTGGTGGTATCGTCTTCGCACCCAGGCTTGCACAAAGAGGTTGGCGGGCCAGAGGATGAGTCGTACGATTAGTGCGAGCAGCGTAGAGACTACGGCGATGCCGAGTCCTACGAGGTCGGACGATTCATGTCGTCCGCTGCTGGTAAAGAGCACGAAGATGCCGAGCAGTGTACCGAGCAGTCCTAGGCTGAGGACGACGTAGACGGCGGCATTGATGTACCGGTCGACTTCTCGGTATCGTTCATGGTCCAGGTCGATATATTGTAGGACGTATTCCAGGGTATTTTTGTGTTGGTGTCCGGCCAGCATTTTTTCACAGGCTTTCCGGTAGGGGTTGGCTTCGGGAGTGCGTTGGAGCGCTTCTTCAAGCGTGTCTTGGTGTATGTCGTTGGGGTTGAGTTGTGACAGGATTTTATGGCTTTTCCACTGGAAGAGCGCCCGCACATAGGCGGTGCAGATAAAGAACAGTCCTACCACGAAGACCAGCCCGATAGGATACTCAAATCCTCGGGCGTATCCGACCATATCCCAGAAGGAGGATAGGGTCAGGGAGGTTCCTGCGTTACTTGCTGCTTCTTGCAGCGTCCACAGGCCAGTAGCAATCATGTGCATCACGGTTCATTGGATGGGAAGGGATCAAGGTGGAGCGTTTGTTCAGGTTGTTCCAGCACTTCTAGTGGCTGTTGGTAGTAGCGCAGGTCCACGGCATCGAAGCGGTCTTTCAGTGCTATGGTGTAGTGTCCTGGAGCCAGTCGTGCGCTGAAGCGTCCTTCTTGGGACATGTCGGCTCGGGCCCTCTCGGCGTTATTTTGCAGGAAGAGGACGAGGATTCGGGAGGCGGCAAAGGGTGGTGCCTTATCCAGGGCGCCATCGATGATGGTTTGTTTCTGGACGGCGATATCGATACGTTTCGTTTGTCCGGGATCGGCCACGAAGCGAAAGCGTGTGCCTGGCGTAAGTTCGTACCGCGGGTTGTTGAGGGATCGGGCATCGATGGTCACCAGGTACTGTTGGTATGGGACCAGCATATCGGCGTGCACGGTGCCGGGGCTGATGTGTCGTGCGTGTGTGTGATCCACGTGGATCTCTATGTCGTGGAGGTAGGCTTCGTCCGCATCTTTGCGTCCGTCGCGGTTGTCGTCCAGGAACGCTCTTAAGAGGGCGCTGCTGTGGGCGGGGGATTGCCGCATCATTTGGGGGTTTGGTCCCAGGGCCACGGATCCATACAGGCTTTGGCTATGGGACTGCGGCGTATCGGTGCTGAGCGCGGATCGGTTGGTGAGGCTCACGTAGGGGGTATCGAAGCGCAGCGTGATGGCGGCGGCCATGCCTTGGTCGTATCCTAGGCGCAGTCCTAGCGAGGCGCTTCGCCACTGTCCGTGGAGCGTGGCGCCGACGAAGTCCGTGTCGTGCACCAAGCCTCCTTCGCCTTGCAGCCCTATGCGCCATGTGTGCGCCACGGCATGCGTGACGGAGGCCTGCCATCGCATGCGCCAGGGGGCTTCGTGTCCTGCCCATTGCTGGCGCGAGAGCCCTGCGGTCACCAGCGCGTACATGGTACCAGAGAGGCGGGCGGTACCGGTGCTGGTCATGTGGGTGGTACGACTGTCGTCGAAGGTGGCGTAATGCTCGGCTCTTAGCGACAGGGTGCCGCGCGTATGTAGCCATCCGAGGTGTCCGCTCAGGCTTCGGCGATAGTAGGTCCATGCCTTTTCTTGGGAGAAGGCGGCTTCTGTTTGGAGTCTTAGGCGTGCGCTTTGTCCCCACAGTCTAAGGCGTGCTGCGGCCATGGGCAGTGCCACTTCGGCATCGGCCGAGACTCCGTGCCAGTGTTGGGTGATGCCCACCAGTGGTATGCCGGCATGGTGGTAGGCGGCTCGCGCGGCCAGTCCCGGCAGGATCCCATAGCGGGCTTCGGCCACCAGGACGGGGGCGGGTCCATAGCGATCCTGTCCTGCCCGCACATCCCAGTAGAGCGTCTTGGGCGGCGGCAGGTCTTCGCTGACGAAGAGGTGATGCGTCTGTTGGCGCGGTGGGCGTCCGTCCAGCGGTGCGATCTCCACCTGCACGCGGGAAGCGCCATAGTATGCTGGGATACGCACCGTATAGCGTCCTTGTACATCGGCCAAGACCTGGTCGACCTGTACGCCGCCGATGCTAGCGGTCACGATGGCACCGGGTTCAGCCACGCCGGTTAGCGGGGTTTGCCGTTGGATGTAGGGATCGGCCACCGGATGGTTGCTTACTCGCACGCCATCATAGACGGTGGTTTGGGGCCATCCGAAGTGTTGTAGGCGCCCCGCCTGCACCTGGGTAAGCCACCGTGAGCGACGAAAGTCGGCCAGGTAGCTTAACGACCGGACCTCTATGTGTTGTGTGCTGTCTCTTTGTGAGAAGTGGGCTTCGGCCTTAAGTTGTCCGCGCAGGGCGTTGGTTTGTGTGCGCACCAAGCCGTGATAGGTGGCATCGTGCTGTTGCCATTGCGTTCTGGTGAATCGATAGTCCACATGGGTATCGCCCCACACCGGGCGGTGTCGTCCGTAGCGCACCGGAGCCGGGGCTTGTGGGCGCCTCATGGCGGCGGCATGGGTGATATGGAGTCGATCCTGGTCAAAGTGTATACGTTCTGGCGCAAAGAGTCGCTGCAGGCCTCCAAAGGAGAGGTATAGCGCGCCTTGGCTCACGAAGAATTCGGTAGAATCGAGCCGAAAGGCGTCGGTCCCGGTCTCTGCCGCGCCAGTGGCCCCTTCTATGGCGAGGCGCCTGTGTTGGCGCGTGGCTTCTATGCGGAGGCTGTCCGAGGTGACGTCGAACCCTAGGAGCGCCAGATAGGGGGCCAGCTGTAGGAAGTAGCGTTGCTGGTTGGGTTCCCAGTAGGCCAGTAGTGGCAGCGCCTCTGGTGTGATACGCAGGTCACTAAGGGTCCATGGCGTTTCTTGCACGTAGCGGACCTGCTTCTCTTGTGCGTGTGCGCCGGCGGCGGCGAGCAGCATCAGCATGCCGACGGCGGCGTAGCGCATGGTCTTTGTCGTCATCGGCGCAGGGTGACCGGTGGCGGCGCTGTGGCGTGCGAAGTGATAAAGTGCAGCGTGACGTCGGTGTCTGTTGGCAGGGGCCATGCCAGGAGGCGGGTAGTGAGCAGCAGCAGTTCTCGGCGTGCCAGCTCGTTGCCTTGGGCGTCGGTGGCCACCACGACCCCTGCAAAGGGTCCGTCGACGGCTTCGAGCCGCAGGCGGTCCCCGTCCAGCGGCGTGACGGTCACCTGTCCGCCTGGTGCGGGGATATAGGCGCTTTGTATGCGCAGCGTCACGTGGGCGACACGGGTAGCGTCGTCGGGGGTGGGCAGGCGATCCATGGAGACAAAGCGGCGGGGGCGGCTGCTAAACTCCAAGAAGGTGGCGTGCGCCTTATCGGGCAGCGGCTGGTCTTCGCGCAGCGCATAGTGCACATAGCGGGTCTCTCCCGGACTCAGCGTGAGCACTTTGGGATAGACTAGGAGGGCGGCGCCCAGGTCGCCTACGGCTTCGGTGGGCTGTGCCACTATCGTCTCGTGACTTCCGCGTGCGGCGGTATATCCAAAGACGGATTGCACGGAGATCTCTTGGGTCACTACGGACGGGTTCGTCAGCGTAAAGGTGCCGTAGGGTGTGGCTGTCGTCAGCAGGGCCCGTATGGGATGGATCCGCACCTGTTGCCTGTCGGTGACCGGGGTGTGTCCTTCGGGTTCGACGTATACGCCGCGCGGGGTGGCCACTGCGGTAGGTCGTGGCGCCACCACGGTGACGAAGACTGGCATCAGGAAGGTCTCCTGCACCTGTGGTGTGCGCACGGTGAGGTCCAGCGTGCCGGCATAGGTTCCTGGTGTGGCGCTGCGCAGGTCCAGCATGCCGCCCACATGCACGATACGGCAGCCGCCTTCTTCGGCCTGCAGCGTGACGGCCGCATAGCGGCTGGCCAGGGCTTCGGAGGCCGAAGCCAGGCACGTGGTGGACACGGCCCACTGGGGTTGTAGCGCCAGCAGGTGTGGTCCGTCTTGCGGGTAGAGGCGCCCGCCGGCCAGCTCCACGGTGGCTTCGGTAGCCTGGTGCGAGGCCAGAACGAGGGCACCGAGGGCATGTGTGCCGCGCACTTTGGACGACACCTGTCCTGTCAGGGGATCCAGCGTCACCTGCTGCCCGGCGGCCTGTTCACCAAAGTGCATCGCCGCGGTCGTAACGGTCATATCGAACGCGGTAGGGAACGGATCCACGGTGACGCGGACCTCGACGGCGGCCGCGTCGGCGTACGGGGCGCCGACGGCATACGTATACGTATAGACGTAGGCGGCCGCCAGCGTGTCGGGCACACGGAAGGTGGGGTGGCGCACGCGCGTATCGGTCAGGCGCGCGGCATCGTGTGGCACGTGCGGTGCCACCCAGCGGTGGTAGTAGCCGTCCTGAGGCGCTCCTGAGAGGGCACATTGTGGTTGCAGCGGGAAGTCGGCGCTGCCGGCATAGACGAAGTATTCATGGCGCTGGCAGTCCAGCACGACCTGTCCGCGCCGATGCACGCGTATGCGCACCTCGGTGCTGCTGCTGCCGATAACCGCATCGGTGACGGTCAGCGTCACCCCGTATTGTCGATCCTCTTCGACCTGGGGTGGCACATCAAAGGTGGGCGAGAGCACGTCGGTAGCGCTCAGGCGGTCCGTGTCGGGTCCTGTCCACACAAACATATAGTCGGTACCACCGGAGACGGCGCACTGTAGTAGCAGGTCGGCTTCACCGGCATAGGTGTCGTGGCTCGTCTGGCAGGCGACTGCTGGTGGCTTCTGGCGCTGTACGGTGACGTGCCACAGCGCACCGGGCAGGCACGGGCCGCCCTGGGTAGGGCAAGCTTCGACGGTATACGCAAAGACGGTGTCGGCAGGTATGGGGGGTGCGGTGAGCATGCCGTGGGCGATGCGGGGCGCCTGGGGCCCTTGGGGCCCGTACCAGCGCAGGGCATAGCCGTCTGGCACGTGGCAGGGCAACGACTGGCGTGCTCGTTCGAAGAGCGTCAAAGGGGCGCACCACGGGGCGCTGGTCGTGGGCAAGGCTCCCGTGACGTGCACGGTGACCCGGTGGCGTATGCGGTGCGACGGCAGGTGAACGACGTAGTGGTACGCCGTCTCATGGGCATCTTCGGGGGCAAAAAAGGTGGGCGCTAGCACCTCGGTGCTGCTCAGCGGGTCGGTAGCGGTCCCCCACAGTCCTGTCCATCGTACGGTGGCATGCGTGTCGGTGGTGTGGCATGCCAGCACGGCGGCACTGCCGGGCGCCACCTCCAGGTGGGTGGGGCAGTGCAAGGGCGGCGCCCGCTTATGGACGACGACGGTGACGTGTGCCCTCCGCGTAGCGTGCGGCGCGGTCACCGCCAGCGTCATCGGATACGACTGTGTCTCGAGCCCTGCCACCAGGGGTGGTGCCACCACCGTGGTACGCGGCGCATCTGGGGGCGTGGTGATGAGCGGTCCCTCCCACCGGTAGCGCCACGCTGCAGGGCTGGCGATCGGTCACCTGGCACGCCAGGGTGCCCCGCTCCCCTTCATAGAGGTGGAGCACCGGCGCACACTGCACGGCAGGCGGCAGGGCGTGCAGCGCCGTGTCTTCGGTCCGCTTGACGTGCACATGCAGCGGCACGCGCTGCACCACGGCGCCTTGGGGCGTCTCCACCACGAGCGTGTAGGTGGTTCTCAGGGGCGAGGGCGCCCCAAACAGGGGACGCAGCACATGGGGATTGCTCAGCAGGCGCAAGTGTTGGGGGCTTTCCCACCGGTAGGTGTACGCCTCTGCCTGTGCGTCGCGCGTGGTGCATGGCACCGGCGCGGTCTCGCCTGCGTGCAGCGTTAGCGGCTGGCAGGTCACGGGCGGCCCCTGCGCCCATACGGCGGGCGCGAAAGCCAGCGTGCACCACAGCGCGTATCGTATCGGGCGCATCAGTTTGGTATTGCCTGGAAGCGTTCCAGGAAGGCTTTAGCTTGGGTGCGGTCCCCGATCCTCCGGTAGAGGTTGCCCATCAGGGAGAGGTAGGCGCGCTGCTGTTGGGGCGTGAGGCGATCGAACACCGCTTCGATGCGCGGCTGCAGCTGCCGCGCCTGGTCCGGGTTGCTGCGCGTGAGCCGAAGCGCTTCCAGGTAGGCGGGACCGGTATGGCGGCTATCCAGCTCGGTAACCATAAGCAGGTAGGTAAACGCTTTGGCCGAAGCGCCGTCTTGTCGGTGCTGCAGTCCCCGCTGAAACAGCAGACTGGCATAGGTCTCGCGCAGGTCTTCCTGGAAGGCTTCATAGGGCAAGGACACCGCGTCCTTTGCCTGGTGCCATAGTCCCTGCAGCGTGTCGAGGGCCCGGTCGTGCTCCTGGAGCTGCCAGGAGAGGATCGCCACGTTATAGTTGGCTTCCAGGGTGGCCGCGTGTTGTTCTAGGTGCGCTAAGAGCGTTGTCAGGCCACGGCGCGCGTCCTGTGGGTGGTCGGTGGCCCGCGTCAGCAGGCTATCAAACCTCAGGCGGTGCACGAAGCGGTCTCCGTCCCAGGTAGCCCACGTGAGCTCTCCTATGGCGTACGCGTGCTGCGCGCTATCGGCCGCATAGTGGATGGCGTGCGTCAGCGCTTCGCGCACGCCCGCGCCATGGCGGGCTTGCACCAAGACCTGGTACGCACGCTGGTAATACCGAAACAGCGTCAGGCTATCGGGGGCTAGCGTGCTATCGACAAAGGCCAGTTGGGCGTCGTCGAGCGCCACGGCGGCGGCCTGCATCCATGCCATCCCGCTGCTTTCGTGCTGCCGTAGCGTATCGAGCACGGCAGCGAGCTCGGCCCACAGCACATGCTGATCGGCATGGAGGGTGAGCAGCCCGCGCAGCATCTGCAGCACCGTCTCCCAGCGCTGCTGGTCTCGGTACTGTTCTGCCTGGATACGGTATAGGCGCGCCAACTGGTAGCGGGCCTCTTCGTGGGTGGGGTTGTGCTGCAGCGCTGCTTCATAGAGGCGCTGCGCGTCCCCAAGCAGCGTCAGTGCGCGCGCGCTATCCTGCTGCGCCTGGGCCTGTACGGCGTCTAGCACCGTGCGCTGTGCCGCTTCGTACGCGGCCGTGTCGGGCTCGGTGGTGCTGCGGTGCCGCGGGGCAGCGCCGTGCCGCTGTTGGAGCAGGCTGTCGAGGCGCTGCTGCACCTGGCGCCCTTCCAGAAAGCGCGCCTCGCCGGCCTGCTCTCTTGGTGCGGCCACAAACGTGCTATCAAACGCGGTCGCCACCTCGTGGACTACCAGCGAGTCGACCCCCGCCAAGGGGGGCGACACGATAGGCGCCTCCGTAGGGGCTGGGGGTGGGGGCACCACCGCTTCGCGCGACGTGGAACACCCCGCACCCAGGATAACAACGAGGATCAGTGCAACGCTCCGAAGCATAGCCATTGAGTCTGCCTGAACGATTAGTCTGCCTGAACGATGATGACCGCTTCTCGTCCGGCTTGTTGAACAATCATGTTGGCCTGGATCACCAGCCGTGCTGGCACGCTGTGGTCTGCGGTGAGCTCCACGGCTTGGTCTGGTGCGGCCGCGCGCACCAGGTCGTACAGCTCCTGTGCGCTTATCGTACGGACCGGGGTCCCGCTGCGCAGCGCCCCCTCGGGCGTGAGGGCCACCTGGAGGGGCATCAGCACCTGTGCCCCCTCGTTGACCTCCACACTCACCGGAGGCTCCACAGCAAACTGGGGCATGGTGCTGACCGCCACCAGGCCAGCCAACAGGATAAGGATGATATCCACCAGCGATTCGTCCATAGCTTATGGGTCTTGGGCGTGCCACCAGTCGACAAAGAGGCGATAGAAGGCTTGCGCTTCGGCCCCTTGCGGAGAGAGGTCTTCGCTCTCTACGGTGACGATGCGCCCTTGGGCATCGCGCCGCACCGTGCCCACCTGAAAGTAGCTGGCCTGCTGTTGCCCCTTCGGGCTGACGAAGTAATACAGCTTCTCTTGTTGGATCAGCACGACCCGTATCTCGCCATTGATGGGCGCGAGCATCAGCTGCAGCTCGAAGGGGGTGCCCGCCACGGTGACGACATGGCGGGACGTGTGCACCTCGGGTCCGGCGCCAAAGAGCGACTGTATGCCCGGATCCAGGGGTGACGGCGCAGCCATAATCCACTGCGCCAGCGCATCGTTGACTACGACCTCGCTAAAGTCTTCTAGCGTCACGGGGGCCCGTCGCGCCACCGCCTGCGTCGTGAGCGCTGGCGCCGTGGTGTCGCTGCGCGCGTCCAGCGTCCACCGCAGGTCGCTGCCACCGCTGCCAGACACCTCCGGCTGTACCAGCGTGGGCGCCAGCCTGGGCGTCGCTCTGGTGCGTCCTGGCAGATCCAGGTCTTGCGCTTGCACGGTGCCCAGCCCCCGCTGGTCCTGGCCCGTGCCCCAGCTGCTCAGGTCCAGCCCGTCGACCGCCAGCGCCTCGGTGGACTGCGACGCCAGATCCACCGACGCTACGGCGGCCGCCTCCGGCGTCCCGAACGCTTCGGAAAGCATCTGCGCCAGCGCGTCGTCCGTGAGCGCCGCCTCAGCCTCCTCCTCTAACGACTCGGAAGCCTCCGGCTCTATAGGCTCCAGCGTCAGTGACGGGGGCACGATAGGCAAAAAGAAGAGGCGGTCCGGCACCACCTGCGAGCGGCCGCCCCGAGGCACCGGAAGCAGCGTCAGCACCACACCGATCAGGCAGAGCAACGCCCCGAACGTGCCCCACTCCCACAGACGTCGCCTCCTATTCATTCTGGCTGCTGCGCTATCGTACACGCCCACCGTTGGGCCAGACACAGGTCCAGCAACGTGACCAGCTGCTGCAACGTGGCATCACCCTGCGGGGAAAGCAACAGCACGCTCTCTGGCGTCTGCACATGCACCCGGACCAGACAGGTCTGCAGCGCTGCCACGGTAGCGGCCGTACAAAACGGTGTCTGCTCCGGCTCATGTACCACCACCACTTGCATGCGCTCATCAAAGTGGACCGTATAGACCTCGGTGACCGCCTCGGGCGCCTCGGCCTCCTGTTCCTCTCCTGGCAGAGGCACCTGCAAGCGCGGCACCTGCTCGGTCAACAGAAAGAAGGCCGCCAGCAGGATAAAGCCCAGATCAACGAACAGCTGTAGGTCGGTGCGATGCGCTTCCATCTATTCGTTGCACGCGCGAGACACTACGTTACCGTCTGCGGTCCACGTCTCCACCACTACGCACCCCTCGAAGTCGAGGTGCGTGCGGATCGTCGGCTCCGAATACAGCTCCACCATCAACGGCTCCGACGGCGGCAGCACGCATTGGGTGGCTTGCGGCACAAACCGAAACAAGGCCTGCTCATACCCCCACAGCGTGATGTTGATGTCGTTACCACGCTGACGCAGATAGATGTCTAGCGATCCTTCCGGATAGTAGGGCAGCACCGAGCGCAACAGCGCGCCCGCTAACGCCTTGCGCGGATGTGCCTCCTGCTCGGCCTCCTCGGTGATGACCTCGCTCTGCGCACGCACCGTAGTGAGACGATAGTCCTGCGCCAAGTTGAGCGCCGTCAGCGCGCTGAGCATCGATTCTGGCAAGTATGCGCTCAACAGAAACTGCTCCCGGCTGGGCTGCAACACCAACAAATCATTGGTGCCGAACCCGTCCTGCGTCACATCCAAAAAGACCGCCGACGTGTACGCCGCATGCGCAGGAACGATGATCTGGTCCTCTAGAAACTGACGCACAAACGCCAGGTCGTGTACCTCGGCAGCGGGCAGCACCCACTGGCTCACATCCGCGTCCTGCGGCTGCGCCAACACCACAAGGGGAGCCATCAACCCCGCCATCAACAATGTTCTCTTCATCATACCTCTAGTATTAGCGTACCACGGTCAAATGGCCTGTGCGCACGATGGTCTCGTCTGGCATCGTGGCCACGACGCGATACAGGTAGATGCCTGGCACGCTATCGGGCACCTGTATCGCCAGGCGCCGATGCGCGCCCGCTGGCAGGCGCCCCAGCGCCTGATCCACCACGCGGCGACCCAACAGGTCAAAGACCGCTAGGCGCACGTCGGCATCGTGCGCCAGGCTGATCTCCACATGCGTGTAGTCCCTAAACGGGTTGGGATAGTTGCCATGGAGCTGTAGCCCCTCGGCCATCGGTGGCGCTACCGCCAGCGTGAACGACAGCTGCCCGGTACGCCCTGTCGCATCCATCGCCGTATACGTATAGGTCACCGGCGCTGTGGATGCCACCGGCACCCCGCGCAGCACGCGTGCGTCAGCCTCATACGCCAGCCCGGTGGGCAACGCCGGATCCAGCACGTAGCGATAGGGCGCGGTGCCCCCCTCGGCAGGCGGCAACGCCACATCCGCTACGCGCTGACCCGCGGTGAGCGCTAGATCCGGCACCGAGGCCACAAACACCAGCCCGTGCTCCCCGCAGTGCGGACCCCGCACCGCCTCCAATGACGCCAACCACGCCCGATAGGGTGCATCCACCGGCGCACAGAGCGCCTGGTCCGCACCACCAAAGAACAACTCCTGCAATGCGGTCAGCTGCCGCAAAGCCTGCGGCAACATGCCTGTCAACATGTTGTCGTGCACATACAGATGCGTCAGCGCCGCCAGCTCGCCCAAAGAGTCGGGCAACGCGCCCGTCAGCCTGTTGCCCTCGAGCTGCAACCGCTCCAGATGTGCCAGCTGCCCCAGCGCGGACGGTACCCCTCCCTCTAGCGCGTTCTGCTGCAACTGCAGCCAACGCAGCGCGGACAGATCCCCCAACGCAGGCGGTATCGTGCCCACCAGCGCGTTGCCATGCAGCAGCAACCCACGCAAGCGGTCCAGCTGCCCCAACGCGCTCGGGATCGAGCCCTCCAGACCGTTGTGCTGTAACCACAGATCCTCCAGCCGCACCAGATCTCCCAACGTAGGCGGTATCGTACCCGTGAGCGCGTTGCCATGCAACAGCAACGTACGCAGACGGTCCAGCTGCCCCAACGTGGGCGGTATCGAGCCCTCCAGACGGTTGTCCTGTAACCACAGATCCTCCAGCCGCACGAGATCCCCCAGCGCAGGCGGTATCGTGCCCACCAGCGCGTTGCCATGCAGCAGCAACCCACGCAAGCTGTCTAGCTGCCCCAACGTGGTGGGCAGCGAACCCCCCAGCGCATTGCCATACAGCCACAGCTCCCGCAGATGGACCAGCCGACCCAAAGAGTCTGGGATAGAGCCCGTCAGCTCGTTGTTGTGCAAGTGCAGCTGCTCCAGGGCCGCCAGCCGTCCCAGCGAAGACGGGATCGTGCCCGCCAACGCGTTGTCGTGCAGCAACAGCCCGCGCAGGCTGTCCAGCCGCCCCAGCGCCGCAGGGATGCGGCCCTGCAACCTATTGCCGTAGAGGTGCAGCTGCTCCAGCGCCGTCAGATCCCCCAACGCCTCCGGCAACGTGCCTTCCACATTGTTGTGCGGCAGCGTTAACGCCACCACGCGGCCGGAGTCCACCGAAACCCCAAACCATGCCTCCAGCGCCTCCGCGGTGAACGCTACCACGTCGGCAGGCGGATCCAGCCAGCCGCTGCGGTCCGTCCAGCGCTCGCCACCGGTGTCCTCATGCAACGCCATCAGCGCCGCACGGTCGGCAAGCAAAGCAGCCGGCGCCCCCACCGTGATATCAAACGTCCGCGCGGTCTCCATGCCCAACGCATCCGTCACCGTATACGTATAAGGCTGTGGCAACAGTATCGTCAAGGGGCGGCCGCTGAGGGTACGCGACGCCTCGTCATACACCAACCCCGCAGGCGGGTCGGGATGCAACACATACTCGTACGGACTCCTGCCACCGGTAGCTGGCGGAAGCTCCCACGGCACGATATCTTCGTCCACCGTAAAGACCCGATCCTCCACCGCAGGCAACAGGAGCGAGCCCAACACCTCTATGCTAAACGGTTGGGAAGCCTGCCGACTGCTGGCGTCCTCCACCGTATACGTATAGCCGGTGGCAGCCATCACCGCCGTCGGCACCCCGCTCAACGTGCGCGTAGAGGCCTCAAAGGCCAGCCCGTCTGGAGGAGCCGGATCCAGCCGATACCCGTGCGGACGCTGACCCCCCGCGGCCGCAGGTAACACCCAAGTGACCTGCTGGCCTACCCCGAACACCTGATCCTCCACCCCCGGCAGCATCAGCGCCGAATACACCTCGATAAGGAACGTGTCCAAAGCCGCCAAGCCGGCCGCATCCGTCGCCGCGTACGTATACTCCTTGGGCGCGGCGGCTACGGTAGGCGTGCCGCTGAGCACACGCGTGGTACGGTCAAACGCCAGACCCGCAGGCAGCGCCGGCGTCAGCTCATACCTGTACGGATCCGTGCCACCACGCGCTGCAGGAAGCACCAGGCTCGTATCCTCTCCCACCGCATACGCCTGATCCGCGATGGAAGCCAACGCCAGCTGCACCTCGAGAAGGAACGTGTCCGAAGCCACCAAGCCGTTCGCATCCGTCGCCACATACGTGTACTCCACAGGCGCGGTAGCCTCGGTCGGCGTGCCACCCAGCACACGCGTAGACGCATCAAACGTGAGCCCCAAAGGCAGCGAGGGCGTCAGCACGTACGTGTACGGATCCGTGCCGCCCCGCGCTGCGGGAAGCACATCCGAAGCCACAACGTCGACCTCATACTCCTGATCCGCCACCGAGGCCAACGCCAACGCGACCTCAATAAGGAACGTGTCCGAAGCCGCCAGACCGGCCGCATCCGTCGCCACGTACGCGTACTCCACAGGCGCGGTGGCTTCCATAGGCGTGCCACCCAACGTACGCGTGGCCGCATCAAAGGTCAGCCCCAAAGGCAACGCCGGCGTCAGCATATACGTCGGATCCGCGCCACCCAGCGCTGCGGGAAGCACCACGCTCGCAGCCTCTCCCACCCGATACTTCTGATCATCAATGGATGCCAACGCCAAGGCCACCTCAATATAGAAGGTGTCCGAGGCCGCCTCACCGTCTGCATCCGTCGCCTGGTAGGTGTAGGGCACCGCGCCCGTAGCCTCGGACGGCGTGCCGCTCAGCACGCGCGTGGCGGCATCAAAGGTCAGTCCCTCCGGCAGATCCGGCATTAAGCTATACGCGTACGGCGCGGTACCTCCCACAGCCGGTGGCAAAGCCCACGCAATCTGCTCCCCGTACACATAACGCTGATCCGCTACCTCGGGCAACGTCAGCGCGTCGTAGACCGCCAGCATAAACTCCTGCTCGACAGGGGTTCCGGTCGTATCCGTCGCCGCATACGTGTACGTCACAGGAGCCGCGACGGCGGTCGGCGTGCCGCTCAGCACACGCGAGGACGCATCAAAGGTGAGCCCCGAAGGCAACGCCGGCGTCAGCATATACGTGGGCAAACCCAAGCCGCCCGACGCCGGCGGCAACACCACCGAGCGCGCCACCCCTACCGCAAAGTCCTGGTCTGACACAGACGGCAAGGTGAACGCGCCATGGATCTCCATAACGAACGCCTGCGATGTCGTATCGCCTTCGGCATCCTCCACCCCGTACCGATACTCCGCGCGTGGCATCGCCAACACCGGCGTACCACTGAGCGTGCGCGCATCAAAGCCCAGTCCTGCTGGCGGATCCGGCACAAGCGTATAGTCATACGGACCCGTACCGCCCGCGGCAGCAGGCAGCACCTCGGACGTCTCCCTCCCTACCACATAGTGCTGCGCCGCTACCGGGGGCAGCCGCAGCTCCGCTGCTAACACCACCGCTATGGTGAAGGGCGCCTGCGCCGTCAAACCCTCCCCGTCCACAACCTGATACACATAGTCCTGCACGTCTGCCACCGCCGTCGGCACGCCATGGAGCCTCTGCGTAGAGTCTTCAAACTCCAAGCCCTCAGGAAGCGCCCCATCCAACGTATAAACTAAGGGAGGCGTACCGCCCACAGCCGGGGGCAACACCCAGTCGACCGCCTCGCCCACCACAAAGACCGTGTCCGCAACGAAAGGTAAAACCAGTGATAGCACCTCCATAGAAAAGGTCTGCTCACCAAAAGCGCCCACCGCATCCTCGGCCCGGTACGTGTACTCGGTCTCTCCCATAGCTTCGGTCGGCGTGCCGAAGAGCACGCGCGCAAACTCATCAAAGTCCAAACCCTCAGGAAGCGGCGGCGTCAGCGTGTACGTGACCGGCTCCATGCCACCGTGCGCCAAAGGGAACACCAGCGGAACAATCTCCTCTCCTAACACGAACGAATAATCCTGGAGCGCGGCTAACGCCAACCGCACCTCCATAAACGAGGACCGCTCCACCACGAAGCCGGCAGCGTCCCTCGCTCCCCACCTGTACTCCGTTAGCGGCACACCCACCGATGGCGTGCCCGTGAGTGACCCTGCTTGCTCATCAAACGCCAAACCCGGCGGCGGCGCTGGAGAAACGGTATACTCGTAAGGAGCCGTGCCGCCAAGAGGCTCGGTAAGCTCCAAGGGCACGATAGGCTCGTCAAAGGTATAGGTCCGATCTGGCACCTCCGCCCAAGCCAACGTCACCTCGATGCCAAACCCTTCCGATTCGGTCGCCTGCACGCTATCTGTTACCGTGTACGTGTACTCCTGTCGCGCAACGACTTCGGTCGGCGTACCACGGAGCTCACGCGTGTTCTCGTCAAACACCAGTCCCTCTGGCAGATCATCCGGCGTCAGCGCGTAGCGGTGCGGCGGGACGCCGCCGCGTGCCTCAGGAAGAAGAAAGGAGACCACTTCCCCGAACACATACTTCTGGTCTGGCACTTCCCGCAAAAACAACCCCGCCGTAACAACCTCGATGGTGAACACTCGTGAACGGGTCAGCCCAACACCATCCGTGGCTTCATAAGTGTACAGGGCCGGGGCTGTGACCGCGGTCGGCGTGCCGCTAAGCACACGCGTCGTAGCATCAAACACCAAGCCCGCAGGCAGTTCAGGGGTCAACGCATACGTGTAGGGCGCCGTGCCACCCAGAGCCTCTGGAAACTCCAATGGCGAGATGAGATCGTTCGTCGTAAATACCACCTCCTCACCAATATCATCATCGTCCAACGCCAACAACACCTCCATAGCAAAGGTCTGTGAACCGGTCGGCCCGCCAGCAGCTTCCGTGGCCGTGTACGTGTAGGTGGTCGAAACGGTAGCCGCCGTCGGTGTACCGCTCAGCGTACGCGTGGACGCATCAAACTGCAGTCCTGACGGCGGAGCAGGGGTCAGCATATAGGCGAACGCCCCGGGGGCACCCGCTACCTCGGGTAATACTAGGTCCGGTATCGCTTCGCCATATTCATACGTCTGATCTGGTATCTCCGCCAGACTCAGTGTCACCTCCATAGTGAACGTACGCGTGCGGGTCAGCCCAGCAGCATCCGTCGCCCTGTACGTGTAACCGGTCGGCGCTAAACCCGCGGTCGGCGTGCCGCTCAAGATCCGCGTGTTACCATCAAACTCCAGGCCCGCAGGCAGACCAGGCTCCAACACATACGCAACGGGGGCCGTGCCGCCCAGAGCCTCGGGAAGCTCCACAGGCGGGATGGGAACGTTCGTCGCATACACCTCATCACCAATAGCAGCCAACGCCAACAACACCTCAATGGTGAACGTCCGCGAAACATCCAGCCCACCATCGTCCTCTGCCGTGTACGTGTAGGTGGTCGAAGCGGTAGCCGCCGTCGGTGTACCGCTCAGCGTACGCGTGCCAGAATCAAACGTCAGGCCATCTGGCACCGCTGGCGTCAGCGAATACGCAACCGTCCCCGTCGCACCCACCACCTCGGGTAACACCAGGTCCGGTATTGCTTCGTCATACTCATACCTCTGATCTGCTATCGCCGCCAAGCCCAGTGCCACCTCCATGGTGAACGTACGCGCGCGAGTCAGCGGGGGAGTAGCAGCGTCCGTCGCCGTGTAGGTGTATGTGGTCAGCGCGAAGCCCGCGGTCGGCGTGCCGCTTAAGATCCGCGTGTTGTCATCAAACTCCAGGCCCGCAGGCACCGCCGGCGTCAGCGTATACGTATAGGGCGCCGTGCCGCCCAGAGCCTCGGGAAGTTCTACAGGCGAGATGGAAACGCCCGCATTAAACACCTCATCACCAATAGCAGCCAACGCCAACAACACCTCAATGGTGAACGTCCGCGAACTAGTCTGCCCGCCGTCGTCCATTGCCGTGTACGTGTAGGTGGTCGCACCAGTAGCCGCCGTCGGTGTACCGCTCAGCGTATGCGTGGACGCATCAAACGTCAGTCCTGGCGGCTCCGCCGGCGTCAGCGTATAGGTGACCGTCCCCGTTGCACCCACCACCTCGGGTAACACCAAGTCCGGTATTGCTTCGTCATACTCATACTCCTGATTTGCTATCTCCGCCAAGCCCAGTGCCACCTCAATAGTGAACATCCGTGAACGAGTCAGCGCGGGAGTGGCACCGTCCGTCGCCGTGTAGGTGTATTCGGTCGCCGCTTGACCCGCAGTCGGTGTGCCGCTAAGCACGCGCGTCGTGGCATCAAACGTCAGGCCCGCAGGCAAAGCAGGCGTCAACGCATGCGTGTGCGGATCCGTGCCGCCCATGGCCTCTGGGAGTGTCAGGTCGGCAATCGCCTCGCCTGCGGAATAGTTCTGATTATCTATGGAAGCGAGACCAAGAAGCACGGTCAGAGTGAATGCTGCCTCTACAAACACACCCTCCGCATCCTGAGCCCGATACTGATAGGAATAGGCTGGAGTGGCACGGGACGGCGTGCCACTCAACGTGCGCGTACCACTGGCGAAAGTCAGCCCCAGCGAAGCCAGCGTGGGAGCTTGGTCTCCGGGAACGATTGCATACGTATGGGGAGGAGTACCCCCCGTAGCCACTGGTAAAACTTTGGAGTACGCTATGTTATACTCCAACTCCAACGGATCCACCGACGGCAGTGCCAGCCCTTCCACTACCTCAATATGAAATGTCTTTGACAGGGTCTCCATTGCCGCATCCGTAACTGTATACGTAAACTCCGTCTGAGGATACACCGCCGTTGGCGTGCCGCTAATGATACTGTCGGAACTAATTGTCAGTCCTGACGGCAGATCCGGCATCAGCGTAATTGAAGCGTAGGGCGTAATACCGTACTTCGGAGCCGGAAGCCTGTCCCCTGAAACGATTAGACCTGTTTCATACCTCCTATCTTTGATATCTGGTAACTCAAGCGCTTGACAATCGGGACCGGGGTTATAAAAATTATCGTCGAGCCACATCTGAAAGGCATCGTCGGTGGGCGCACAAAGACCATTATTGTTGTCAAAATTGAATTCTGAGAGGCTGCTCAGAGCTACTAGGGTCGAGGGCAATTTCCCCATAAGCTGGTTGTCTCTTAGGGTCAAGGTCGACAACTTTGTCAGGTTTCCCAACGTCCTCGGGATCGTATCAGTAAGAGCATTGCCCTTCAGTCTCAACCACGACAATTCTGTCAGGTTTCCCAACTCATTCGGGATGTAACCAGAAAGCTCGTTGTCGGCAAGATTCAGCAATATGAGATTGCCATTCAGGTACAGAACCCCACTCCAATTATCCAAATCCGTTGCAGTCGGTACGCTGGTCGTATCCCACGGCTTTCGGTTAAGCTTGGTATTCGTCCAGTTGCCGCCGTTAGTGGCTTTGTAGATGGCCTTCAGAGCTGGGAATACAACGGTTTCGATGTCCTGTGCCGTGCCAACGTGCGCCGCCGATAGACAGGCTATCGCTGCCAGACCCACGCGCAGCGAGCAGCCAGCGCATCGGGGCAGAGCACCGCGAAGCAGCGCAGAAAGGAGCGTGAGGAATACCCCCCCCCCAATTTTCCAGACGCCGGGCTGCGCCCTGGATCGGATATAGCATTGCTTTAGAGCTTACCATAACGTTGCACCCTAGTTTGCGCACCAAAGGTAAGGACACTAGGGTGAAAAGGGCAAGTCGACCCGGGAGCCCACAGCGATTCTAAATTTAGATGCATGTTTTCCCACGGGGGTGGGCCAAAATTAGTGGAAACGTGGCTGGGGGGAGAAGGGGATTTTGGGGTTTGGCAGTCGGGTCTTGGCCTTTATAAGTGCCTCTCGGAGCTTGAGCAGGTGTTGGTGATTGGGGATGGTTTTCAGTTTGGGTTCTGCATACATGAGCGCCAGCGTCATCCAGCGGTGGACCTGTGCCGAGTTTTTCCAACTGCAAACATTGCGCGTCAATCTGCCGAGGGTACTATTGAGATTCTCAATACAGTTGGTGGTACGCAGGCTTTGGCCGAGCTCTTTGGCTATTCCGAGCCTTTGGATCGTGAGCGTTTCCTCCATGCCTTCCTCCAGACTCTTCATGGCCTTGAGTTGGTTGGAGGCTTCCAGGTCGTCCTTGATCGATAGGAGTTCCGCCTTCGCGTCTCTGTAGTCTGGAATTTGATAGGCTTTCTGCAGGCGCGCCCGATATACGAGCTTATCTTCTTTGCTCATGTGGGCCACGACGTTTTCCCGCTTGTGCCAACAGCAGCGCTGCACCTGCACGAAGCCGCCGAAGACCTCTTTGATAGCGGCGTGGAGCCCTTTGGCGCCGTCGACGACGCAGAGCAGGCCCTGATGTATTTGCAGACCCCGGTCGAACAGGTCTTCTAAGAGCCCCTTGGTGGCCTCTTGGCTCTCGGACCCCACTTCGACGCACCCAAGAACGACCTTCTTACCTTCAGAGGTCAGCCCCATGGCGATGAGCACCTGGTGCTTGCGAAAGTACTTGCCATCGATGAACAGACCTACCAGATCGTAGTCGTTCAGCGGGCGTTCATAGAATTCCTTCAGTACCTTCGCAGCGCTGCGCCGGAAGATGCGACCTACCGATGATTGGCTCAGCCCGAACGCATCGGTGTACTCGTCCGCGATGGCCTCGTAGTTGCGTTGACTGACGCCGAAGAACAAGGTGCGCATGAGCGCATCTTCATTGATTCTCGCCTCGTGAAACGCGCGATAGCTGCGCAGGACACGCTCGCACTTTACCTTCACGTCGCGTACCCGAGGCACCCTGATCGGCACACGGCGCCCACTAATGCGGACCGTACCGGGGTTGGTGCCATGCCGGTAGCAAGGCCTCTGGCTGGCACCCTTCCTGCTGTAGCGTTTGCCGCAAAGCGCCTCGACCTCCGCAGCCATGACGGCTATGATCATTTTCAGATGCAGACTCGGCCAGTTGACCACGCGAGCGATGAGGTCAGCCAAGCTCATCTTCGAAAAGGCTTCCTGGAGCCCTGTTATTCGCCCGTCAGCCGTGATTGTGATCGTAAATGCGCTCATGTTCTCGTAGAGTGGGGTTGATTTAAGCCGGTAAGCTGCTCACGCAGCGCCGGAAGATACGCGGCGTGGCCCAAGCGGTACATCCCTGCTTCCATGGCCATCAGGTCAAGGGCCATAAAGGTACTGCGCTGATCCGATGGCATCCAGTCTGAGCGTTGGCGCAGGCGCCCACAGAGTCGCTGCGCCAGACGCGTAATCACGCGCGTCGTCGTTAAGCTGCGCCCCAATGCCACATAGGCCCCGGCACGGTGCACGGTGAGCGTCTCTTCCAGCCCCTTGGCCAACGCGCGGCCAGCCGACTCATTGATGCGGTGCACCCGTTGTTGCAGCCGCTTCAGGGCCCCAAGAGCATCACCATATTCCAGCGCGCCCCATGCATGATGCAGCGCACGGCCCACCTTCAGACGATACTCCTGCGGCAGATAGCTCAGTACCCGCGCACGCTTCTCAGCAAGGCAGCGCTGCACAACGATGCGGTCACCCGAGTGGGCCACCAACGCCCGCCTGAGTCCCACAGCGCCCGGTATTACGTACAACAGGCTTTCGTTCATGCGCAACCCGCGGCGCGCAAGCTGCTCCAGCATTCCCTTTAATGCCTCCGTATGCTGCAACGAGCAGGCTGCCAGGCTCAATATCCGCTTGTACCCGGCTTCCGTGACGCCCACAACGAAGGTGTATTGCACCGCCTGGACGTATGCGGCACTCATCCAGAGAGCCACGAAGTTCTCGTCAGTAAACGAGCGTGTGCAAAACTCCCCATAAGCACGATCCGCACGGTCTGCTTCCAGCCGATAATGCGATAAGAGCGGATCTTCAGTTTTCTCTTGATGCTCGGAATCACTACCACACGTCGAGCATAACGGTACAGCCGACTTACCATCTGTGTTTCCCTGCGTCTCTGAACCCGCCTCGTCAGCGGCCACCAGAGATTGCAATGGAGGATCGGGCCACTCGCGACCCAGAAGCTCAATGATCAGGTTGCATTGCTTCAAGAGATACAACCGCCAGCCGTCGACGCTCGTCAGAGCATCACCTGATACGGCAGGTATTACAGCATTTCGTCCTTCTAATGGCATCGATAAAGTGCGTTGTGGTTAGGGAGCTCAGGTGCATTGTCCCCCCCTGAGCGTGCCGCGTTTCCACTAATAATGGCTCACCGCCCGTTAACGTGCTCAGGAAGCCGGGCGGTTGCCTCTTAGCACCGTCGAGGCAGATTCCGCCAGCACAGGGTCTGCCAGCGCAGCTTCCAGGTGTTTCCCCAGAAGGTCTCCCACAGCGCCCTAGCGGACTCGGCCAGATAGAAGATCAGCTGCCGTGCATGTCTGGTCATGCGTCCCCTACCTTGAGCACGTTCTCCCTGAATCTGCGCACATGCATGAGCGGCGCGTGTACGGGCTCAGGCTTCATCTGCTTGCCGTGCTTCTCGGTGTTTGCTTCGGCGATGCCGTTGCTACTTGACTCTGGCAGCAGACCAACGTAACTGTCCCGTAAAGGGCATTTAAGCCGGGAGATTTGCCCTGCTTATGTTTGGGTGCGGTCCTCTATGGCTATGCGGTAACCTCGGCTTCGGGCAGGTTGAGGAATACTCAACTCAGCAGAGCAGCCATGACTGGTAGCTCTGACAGGTATCGCTATTCGCCGATGTTCTTCGGGAATCTGGGTGCGGGTGCGGGTGATCTTCTATTGAGGGCGCACCTGGTCAATAATCGAGCGGCCATGCGGACTGGGGTTGACATGCGTTTTTGGCATGTATGCGGAATAGTCACGCAGGTATGCCCGCGTACGTAAGGGCGGATCCTAGGTGCAGTATTACGTACGGATGGCCGGTAGCAGAGAATGGTTCATCCCGCATAATTCACGTCTGAGATTTGCATAAAACAGCAGCAAAGTATTGCATGGATACTTTGTTACAATGCACGTTATCCTGAGTGCGCCGCTTTTCAGTTAAGAAGGGGTTTATATGGTCCCATATCCATGAAAACAGGGGCTTTTGCCTATAGATCTACAACGGATGGCCTCTGAACAAGGGTTTGGTGCGTTTCTACGCGCCCGTTTGATGGCATTGAGACCATTGTATATACATTGTTTATATGCGTTTTGAGGCAGTTGGCGGGATAGTACGGATTCACCCGCTGGGTGAACGTTCCGTGGCCTATTTAGGGCCCTCTTCGCCAGTCCTAGCAGGTGCCCACTTCCCGGGCAGAGCCGGGGATTTCTGCGCCTGGGCGAGCTTGAGAGGGGCACCAAAAGGCAGGCGGATCGGTCTGCTAGACGGCGGACATTGTCATGGCCGATTCGGCATTGCGTGTGCGGCCTGCATCGGTCGCATGCACGGCACTGGTGCAGGATGGTCATGGGCTGTCTGCGCCGGGCCGGGAGCGCTGGGCCAGGGTTATGGACCCTGGCAGCGATGGCCAAAGGGCTGCGGACCATGGCACGCGAAGCGGCATTACGCACGATTTGACTCTCATACTTGACTTTGACAAAAACAATGGATGCCTGTGGACTGCCTCATTGTTGCAGCGTGTAGGACGGTACAGCAGCCATGAGGCAGGGGGTCCCCTTACCGCTGGGCGGGCTTGCGCACACCAGCACGAGCGCGTCACGGTGCCAGAAGTACCGCTACACGTACCATCCATGATCCAGTGAGCCACATGTCCGCATCCAACACGTTGAAAACGTTCGCGTCGCACAACCGCTCGGTTAAGGTGAGTTTTGATAAGCCCGATCAGGTGACGTCCGATGCGGGCGCCCTTATTGGTCGTCGCCTGCTGGACTTGACGGGCTTGATTGCGATGCTGATGAAGGGCTTGGCGGACTCCCGCGACCAGAGCCGTGTCCGGCACTCGCTGCGTGAGCTGCTGCAGCAGGTGCTGCTGTCGTTCATGCAGGGATGGGATCGTCTGCGCTCAGCGGAAGACTTAAAGAACGACCCCGCCTTCCGCGTGGCCAGCCGTGATCAGCGTGGTGCGAAGGTGCTAGAGCGCGAACACCGCTTAGCTTCGCAGCCGACGCTGTCACGCACTATTGACCGGCTCAGCGAAGAGCCCAACCTCCAGCATCTGGCCGATACGGTCACCCGGCTGGGAATGGAGACGATATACACCCGCAACGGAGGCAAGCGCGTGCCGGAGCTGGTCATCGACGTGGATAGCTATCCCGTAGAAGTGTACGGGAAGCAGGAAGGCAGCGAATATAATGCTCACTATAGGCACAGGATATATTTGCCTATGGTGGCCACATGCGGGCCCACGGGGGATGTGCTAGGAGCAGAACTGCGTCCTGGCGCTATGAATGACGCAAGAGATAGGCATAAATTCGTATCCGGCCTCCAGGCGCAGCGTGTCCCGCGCACCAAGCCCTGCCGGGAGCAAACCCAGAGGCGTGCGCACCTGCATGATGGCGTCCCATAGACGACCGGCAGCCTCCCGCTCCACGTAGATTTCCAAGCCGATCTCTCCTGTATAGCCGGTGCGCGCCACGATCGCCTTCTCGCAGCCGAAAAAGGCGCCAGGAGCCGGGCGCACGAAGTGGTATGGCGGGATGTCATGCACGGGAATATCCGTCAGCCGTGCCATGATGTCCAACGACCTGGGGCCCTGCAGCGCAAGGAGTGCGATGTGCTCGGAGGTGTCGTGCAGCATCGCCTCTCTTTCATTGTTGGCTTGCATCCAGGCGAGGTCCTCCTTCGTGTTAGCTGCGTTGACCACCAGCATGTAGGCGTAATCGCGGAGTCGGTACACGAGAAGGTCGTCCAGGATGCCGCCATCATGGTTGCACATCAGGGTGTACAATGCCTGGCCGTCCTTTAGCTTCGACACGTCGTTGGTGACCAAATGCTGGACAAGCGCGCCTGCTTCGTCGCCCATTACGAAAATCTGGCCCATATGGCTCACGTCGAACAGTCCCGCGGCTTCGCGTACCGCCATATGCTCTGCGCGAATGCCCTGATACCGAACCGGCATGTCAAAGCCAGCAAAAGCGCTCATGTGAGCCCCCAAAGACAGATGTCTATCATATAGCTGCGTCTTCTTCAGCATGGCATCAGGGTAATAAGTTCAGGTAAGTCTATGTGCACGACATCCCGCATCGCTCAGCGCCGTGATCGCGGCATCCGCAGCGGGCTCATCCACGAAGCTCAACCTGAATGCTCCGCCTGTACCTTCGCGAATCTTGAGCAGTTCGATGTCCTTTATGTTGATGCCGTGGCTGTACAAGGTGCTGGTGATGTGCGTAAGCGTACCCGGTCGGTCTTCAGCATAGACGAACACATCGCACAGTGGTGCCAGAAAGCCTTTGAAATCTCTAGGTATTGAGGTGCGGACCACGCGCGCCCGATCAAAGTTGGGCGCCAAGGCATCCACTTCGCCCTCCTGAATGCAGGTCGTCAGATCCTGCCAGATGGCCCGAAACTCCTCCATCGCCTCCAGCACCATGGCCCTGTTGTGCTCCAGGATGGGTTGCCAGGTGGCAAACGGTGACGAGGCGATGCGTGTCATGTCCCGAAAGCCGCCCGCAGCGAGCCGAAGGTAGGTCTCATCTAGCCCGCTGCGCTGTCCCACCACGGTCATCAGCGTGGTGGCCACGAGTTGGGGCACGTGACTGACGCATGCCGCCACGCGATCATGCTGCTTGGCATCCATAAAGATGACACGCGCCCCGAGAGATTCCACCAAGTGTGCCACCGCCAGCAGAGGTGCGCTCGCAGCTTGGCCACACAGCACATAGGTAGCATTCTCAAAGAGAAAGGCGTCCGCTTTGGCCAAGCTACCCTCTGCGGCACCCGCCATCGGGTGCCCCCCTATGAATGGGACCGTCACTGGCAAGATTCGCTCGGCTGCGCGCAGCACCTCGACCTTAACCGAGCCGACATCGGTAACCAGCGTGCCGGGACGGACATGCGGAGCGCAGCCCTGGAGCACATCCTCCATCGCGTCCAGCGGCACGGCTAGAACGACCGCGTCGGCTTCGCGCGCGGCCTCAGCCAATGATGGCGCCGCGCGGTCTATGGCACCGCACCTTAGCGCTTCTTCGAGCACGGGCTGCCTGTCCCATCCCGTCACGCACAGGTCCGTGCGACGCTCTTTCCAGGCAAGCCCCAAGCTGCCACCGATCAGCCCCACGCCCACGATGGATATGCGCCGCATCGTAGCTATAGCAACAGCACAGGCCGACTCCCGGGCTGCCTGCCTGCCCAGGTCACCTCAGGACGGGGTGACCGAAAGCTCAGACGACTCCGGCGCTTTAGCATCGGAGCTCTGACGACTGACCTCAAACGTGAGCTTCTCCTGACCTTCCTGGTGCCGGATCACGATGGCATCGCCCGAACCCAGCCCCTGGCCAAGGATGGCTTCCGCCATCGGATCTTCGACCATACGCTGGATCGCCCGGCGCAAAGGGCGCGCCCCATAACGGGCTTCAAACCCCTTGTCAAGGATGAACGTCTTGGCACTTGGGTCCATAGTCACATCGATGCCCAGATCCCGGGTTCGCTGCAGTAGCTCCCGAGTCATCAGGTCGATAATTTTGAGTATGTGATCCCGATTCAAAGGACGAAACACGATCAGGTCGTCCACCCGATTCAAAAACTCTGGGTTGAACAGCTTCCTGGCCGCCTTTTCCACGGTGGACTTCATGGATTCGTAGTCCATCGGGCCGGTGTCTTTGACAAAGCCGATGGCCTGGCCCATGGTGCTGATGTCGCGCGCACCGATGTTACTGGTCATAATGATGACCGTGTTGCGGAAGTCTACCGTGCGCCCGGTGCTGTCGGTCAGGATGCCGTCGTCCAGCATCTGCAGGAGCAGGTTGAAGACATCCGAGTGGGCCTTCTCTATTTCGTCCAAGAGAACTACGGAGTAGGGCTTGCGACGTACCCTTTCAGTGAGCTGGCCACCCTCGTCGTATCCGATATAGCCTGGGGGCGCCCCATAGAGGCGGCTCACCGCAAACTTCTCCATATACTCGCTCATGTCGATACGCACCAGGGCATCCTCTGAATCAAACAAGGCGCGGGTGAGCACCTTGGCCAGCTCCGTCTTGCCCACCCCCGTGGGTCCCAGGAAGATGAAGGAGCCAATGGGTCGACGCGGGTCACTGAGGCCGGCGCGGGTGCGGCGAATGGCTTTGGCCAGCCGGGCGATCGGCTCGTCCTGCCCGATGATGTGCTCGCTGAGCGATGCTTCGAGCGCCACCAGCTTCTTCTGCTCTGGACGGCTGATAGAGTCCACGGGGATCCCCGTCATCATGGCGACTACTTCACTGATGTCATCCACCGTGACGTCGCTCGTTCGCTTTTCCTCTTCCTGCTCCCACCGTTTGCGGGAACGCGCCAGCTGCGACTGAAGCTTGGATTCGCGATCCCGGAGCCGGGCCGCCTCTTCGAAGCGCTGGGCTTCGACCACCTCAAGCTTCTTGGCGCCCGTCTGCTCAATCTCTTCTTCTAGCTCTATGATCTTATCTGGCACCCGGATGTTGGTGAGATGCACGCGTGCGCCGGCTTCATCGATGACATCGATGGCTTTGTCGGGCAGGTACCTGTCTGAGATGTAGCGCTCAGAGAGCTGCACCGCTAGGGCCAAGGCGTCATCCGTGTAGCGAACCCGGTGGTATGCTTCGTAATGCGTCTTGATGTTGCGCAGAATTTCCAGCGTCTCTTCCGGCGTGGAAGGATCTACTGTGACCTTCTGGAATCGGCGGTCCAGTGCGCCGTCCTTTTCGATGAATTTGCGGTATTCGTTAAGCGTGGTCGCTCCGATGCACTGAATCTCGCCCCGCGCAAGGGCGGGCTTGAACATGTTGGATGCATCCAGTGACCCGGACGCAGAGCCGGCTCCTACGATCGAGTGCAGCTCGTCGATAAAGAGTATGACGTCGGAGCAATTCTCCAACTCTTTCATCACAAGCTTCATCCGCTCCTCAAACTGTCCCCGGTACTTGGTGCCAGCCACCAGCGCTGCCAGGTCGAGCGTCACGATCCGCTTGTTGTACAACACGCGCGACACTTTGCGCTCAATGATGCGCATGGCGAGCCCTTCGGCGATGGCCGTCTTGCCTACCCCAGGTTCGCCAATCAGTACAGGGTTGTTCTTTTTGCGGCGCCCCAAGATCTGCGCTACGCGCTCAATTTCGCGGTTGCGGCCAATCACCGGATCAAGCTTACCATCTTCGGCCATTTTGGTCAGGTTGCGCCCGAAGTTGTCTAGGGCGGGGGTCTTGGACTTCTCGGATTCGCGGTCACGGCTTGGGGATCGGGAGCGGCCAGAGCCGCGGTTGCCTTGCGGAGGGCGGCCCGTCTTCGTGCCGCTTTTGGACTCAATCTCCCGCAGCACCGCTTCGTGGGTCACGGAATACTCCCGGCGCAGAATCTGTGCCGAGACGTTGTCTTCGTCTTTGAGCAGGCTCAAGAGCAGATGCTCTGTCGTAACCACCGATGCTCTGTGCAGCTTGGATTCAAGGAAGGCCACCTTGAGCACCTTCTCTGACTGTTTCGTTAGCGGGAGGTTGTGGCCTGCGGTAAGTGTTCCGCCAGAGCTCGGAATATGCTCCTCGACGAGTTGCCTCAGCCTGCCCACATCACAACCCAAAGCGCGCAGAAGATCAATCACCGGCCCTTTTCCCTCTTTGAGGAGGCCCAGAAGCAGGTGCTCCGTCCCGATAAAGTCGTTGCCAAGGCGCAGCGCTTCCTCGCGACCATAGGTGATCACGTCCCGCATGCGACGAGAAAAGTTAGCGTCCATAGCTGGAGGTTGTCGTGTTTCTTGATGCCGTCAGGCGGCGAAGCTGGACCCGCATCCGCATGTCTGCGTCGCATTCGGATTCTCGAATACGAAGCCGCGGGCATTGAGTCCGTCGTGATAGTCTATGGTCGTACCCAACAGGTACAAGCCGTGGCGTTTGTCAATGTACATTTCCACGCCGTCGGCATCGAACGTGATGTCATGCTCCCTGAGTTTGTCAAAACCCAGGATGTAACTCATGCCGGAACATCCTCCTCCGCGGACTCCTACGCGAAGGCCATAGCCTTCCGGGATCGACTGTGCCTTAAGTATCCGGGCTACCTCGGTATGTGCG
The DNA here is from genome assembly GCA_958296045.1 of Rhodothermales bacterium. GTDB lineage: Bacteria > Bacteroidota > Rhodothermia > Rhodothermales > Bin80 > CATQHT01. Next base: position 6,329 of record CATQHT010000002.1, on the reverse strand, counting down.
CGCGGACTAAGCTGTACAGGGGACCTGCGCGCTACAGTGGCATCATTCATAGACGAGCAACATTGTTTGTAGGGGAACCGCAGTAGAATGGAATTGTTTCGCTGACTGGGGTTTCGGCCACACAATAGAAACACACTCGACGTGCGCGATGTGCATCAGGCATGCCGAACCCTCCTTTGTTGTTCCATAATGTTCTGGTGCAGGTGGCTCATCAGCACGGTGCTCATCAGCTGCACCGTGGGTGCGAGCGCCCGCTCGTCGAGGTCAAAGTTGGCGTCATGCAGCGGGTAGCTTGTGTGGCGATTGCTCCTGGTACCCACGCGCAGGAGCATGCCGGAACGGTATTCGAGGTAGTTGGCAAAGTCTTCCGACCCCATGCTCGGTACGGGTATTTCGTGGATGGCGCGGCGGGTGAATAACGCTTCAATGGTGCGCCGCACATGCGACACCAAGGTGTGGTCATTGACCACGCTGGGAAGGCCAGGAAAAAATCGCAGATCTATACGGACTCCGTGCAATGCGCCAAACTGCTCCGCTGCGCGCAGCATGAATTCTCTCAGGAAGTCGCGGTCCGCTTCCCCTAGAAAGCGGAGGCCCCCTTCGAATTCCACCTCTTTGGGGATCACGTTGTGCGCGGTGCCCGCTTTGAATATGCATACGGTCAGCACGGACGGGTTGCGCGCATCCGTGATGCGGCCGACGAGTTGATAGTAATGGTTGAGAAGCTGCGACGCGATCCAGATGGTATCCTTGGCCTTGTGGGGCCGAGCCGAGTGGCCTGTTGCACGGGCGTCCAGACGTACCCGAAACCGGTCTGAGGCCGCGGTGACAGTGCCATCAATCAGGCCGTACGTTCCTACATCCAGCGTGGGATCCACATGGATGCAGTAGAGGGCCTCTAGGTCTTTGAGAATCCCGTACTTGATCATTGGGAGGGAGCCGCTTGGCGCGCCCTCCTCATTCGGCTGAAAAAAGACGCGCACTTTCCCGTGCATATTCAGGCGCAGCCGATGCAGCGTTAGAGCGACGCCGGCGCCGATGGCCATGTGCGCATCGTGGCCACATGCATGCGAGATACCTTCATTGCGGGAAGCATAGGGCACCTGTTTGGCATCCTTCACCGGCAGGCCATCCATGTCCGCACGGTACCCTACTGAGGGACCGTCATGTGCACCGACGATGTCGACATAGAAGCCCGTGTGCGCAACCGGTCCCTTGACATCGAGTCCGCGGGACGCGAGTAGTGACTGCAGCATGTGTGAGGTCTTCACTTCCTTGTACCCCAGCTCTGGCTGCGCGTGCAAGGCGCGCCGCGTGTTCCGCAAGAGCTTGGGAAGAGCCGGATGAATCTGTACCAGATCTAGCGCAGGGGCTCCGTTATGGGCGCCATGGCTATTGTTCGACGCATCAGTCTTGCTCATGTAATCCCGCATGAGGGCTGGCAAAAGAGTATTCGACACATGTTAACAAAAAGTAGCCGATGCTTGAATTCAAGAGAGTGACTTGGATACGACCGGAATGCGGCAATTATGCGCAGCTCCAGATCCGCATGGCGCGGCGAATATGGCACCTGCTTGCGAAAATCGTGCAGGCAGATTGGGGCCTAAGATGGCAGGAAGACGCAGCAACTATGCGGAGGTAGTACCGAACAGCTTCTCTTTGCGCAGCAGCAGCGCGCCATAGATGCCTGTCGCCAGGATGCTACCTACCAGCGTCAGCACCGGCTTGCCGAGCTGTAGCACGCCTGTCATCAGCGCGAGGCCCGGGACTGAAAAAGCAAGATATCTCACGTAGGGCATCAGAAGGCGACTGATGCGAACTTTTGCCAGTGATGCTAAGACGCCAAGCTGAAATATGCGCGCTAGGCAACCACCCGAGCACAGACACACAAGAAATACCGTAATATCGCCAGAGCGCCCTCCAATAAAGAGCGCAGCCACCATGACAGCCATCGATACCAGTCCTACAGCGAGGTCCTGCCGCTGCTGCTCAGTTACATCAAAGATACGCGTAAGGGGCGCGCAAATCATGCTCATAAGTAGCCAGGGCACCAGGATTTGCGCATAGCTGCCCGCATCGCGCCACGGCTCGCCGAACACCACTGCGAAGATGTCCGGTCCGCACACCAGGATGACCAGCGCTGGAAACAGCATCACCATCACGAGGCGCCGGTGGACGCCCTCGGCAATGACTGCCAGGCGCTGTTCGCGATGTGCCTCGGCGGCGCTCACAAAGAATACCTGGGCCACCGCGCGCGAAAAGGATCCCAGCGGGATAGTCACGTTGTTGTATGCAACAAAGAACAGGCCCATGATGACCTCCCCGTCCGTCGGAAAGAAGAATGGGATCGCAAAGATCGGGGCGCGCAGCACCAGTGCCGCGGTCAATGTCGAAGGCGTAGAAAAGAGCGGAAAACGCCGGTAACGTACGGCAGCGGCCCGCACGGCGCGCCACGAGAAGGCCTGGCGCAAAAGGCGGCCGCTTCTGCGAAGTATGATCGTAGTTAGAATCACCAGCGACAACACGTTGCCTGCCACGTGGCCTCCCACCAGGCCTGCGGCGCCAGCATCAATCTGAGGCAGGCCTGCTGTGATGCGTGAGGCATTCATGGTGCTGGCGTTGGCCACCTGACTAGCGCTGATGACGCGAAAGGAACGCTTACGAGCCAGCCAGAGCTCAGCCAGTTTTGTGCCGCGCATAGCCAGTAGTGCTATCGGCACCAGAAGCAGGTAGGGCGCCACTCTAGGAGCCTTGGCCAGCTCGGCCAGTTCCATGCGCCATATGGACAGGATGGCCGTAAGGCAGACGAAAAAGGCCAGCACCATCAGTCCGAGCCACGCCACCACGCCAGCCTCGCGGTCTTTGTCCTGCAGCATCAGCGCATCCTCGTAACGGAGCGAGGAAAACGTGATCAGGATGGCCATCAGAAACGCGAAGTAGCCGTAAACGCCGAACTCCGCTTCAGAGTACAGGCGCGTCAGGATCGGTTGCGACAGGAATGCGATGGCCAGCACGACCGAGTTGCCAGACATGAGGGTGACGACCGGACCCAGCAGCCCCTGGCCTGAAAACAACCTCTTGGCGAGATGCCTCATTATCAGTGCTTCTCAACACGCAACACGACCACGTCGCTGGCAACAAAGACAGGATCAGGTTCCGACGGGGACCCCAAAGTTCGCCGGCGCACTAGGTAGTCGGCGTCGTAGGTGCGACTCACCTCCATAGCTTTCTCTTCTGGCTGCGCAAAAAACGCCGCATCCAGGTCAGGGATGAGCCGAAGCATGCGTTGCTGTTGCGAAGTGTCCACGGGCGCTATTGCTAAGATCCGGTGAAACCACTCGAGGTTGTACTCATTGGTAAAGGGCACGGCCTTGAAGGTCACGACAACCCCGCGCTCTGCCTTGCTGCGAAACGTGTGCCAGGAGGGGGGTATCGCGAAGATGGCCTCTGGCGGCGTGGAGGTGCGTGCCCATTCGGCGACCTGCAGCGGGGCTGGGCTTTCAGTGGTGACTGGCGGTGGCCGAAAACCCAATGCGTCAGGGCTTAATGCCGTAAGCATGCCCAGCACCAGCACTGCGCCGAGCGTGGCCAAGCGGGAATGGTCAAAAACCCAATCTGCCAACCGGCGCACAGTTTGCGGCAGATGGCGGCCGATCGCAGCCGACACCAACAGTGCAAGTACGACTTTGGCAAACACGGTCATCCTGAATAGCTGCAGCTTACCGACAAACTCGCTTCTGAAGAGCTCTATGCCGACGAGGCCGATCAGGCACATGCCCCCAATAATTCCGAGCGCCCGCAGCGGAAATACGCGCTGGTCAGAGGGAATCAGCCGCAGACTGACGAGCCCCATCACGAGCAGCCCAAAGAAGGCGAGCGCGCTTGGTCTGTAGAATCGGGTCGGGATATAGTGGTGCGGCGCTCTGAATTCAAACAGGATATAGAACAGGGAGGGCTCTGTGGTGCTGGCGTGCCACTGCTGCAGCACCATGGGACCAAGCGCAAGTATTGCACATCCCACGAAGATACCAGCATAGGTGAATATGGCGCGCCACGGGCGGTGCTCCCAGAGCATCAGTACGCCTCCAAGGAGCGCGACATGCAATCCGACAAGGGCTTGCAGAGAGGCGGCCAAGCCAAACAGCAGTGCAGTTATCGCTGTTCGCTGTCGTAAATGCATCACCATTCCCCAAATAGACAGCGTCCAGGCTGCTAGGCTGGGTGACAGCTGCGGGCCGACAATATCGTTGCCCCCGAGCGTGAATTTGGGTGTGGCCAGGAGTACGGCGACGACTGCGCCTGCTGCTGTAAGGCGGTCCCGGGTGATTTCGAAGGTGAGCGCGTAGATCGCGGCTGCGATGGCGCCGAAGCAGGCCAAGAAGCCTACGGCGAAGGCGGTGGACGGGCCCAGCAACTTCGACGGTAGGAGCATTACATATAGAAACACAGTACGCGGTCCGAATTGCTCCGCCTGCGATGCCACATACCAGTCCGTCGCCAGGGTTCCCGGATCTAGAAGGTGGAGCAGGTGCGGCACGAAGTCGTCATGATCGCCGTCACCAAAGCCGTAGTCCTTAAGGAGGAGGTAGCCGGCAAGGGTGAGGAGCACTAAAAACCATGGGATATGGCTCGCATCGGATGCGGGGCGTGCCGTGCGCCCTTGGGGTTTTAGCAACGATAAGAGGTTGGACTTGGGCGTCATCGGGGAGTCTTTATAGCAAAGTACTGAGTAAGTTCGCCGCCAAACTGCCGCTTGAATTCTGCAATCGACGCGGTATTGGCGCCTACCATGTCGAACGTGGTGATGCCGGCGTCATGCAGGAGTTCAAGCACATGGCCGATCAGCACGGTCATGGAGGGTCCCTTGGTGCTGCCCGCGACCCAGTAGTGAGCGGTACGTCCATCGTGTAGCACGGCTAGCCCAGCTTCGGGATGCGCGGCGTCTGGGCGCGCGGTGACAAAGCACCGCACACTGGGCCCAAGGTGTTCAATCAGCCGGAGCAGGGTACCTTCGCTGGCCGGGAGCTTGCGGCCATGGCGCTGGTAGCTGGCTTCGCAGAGTCGGATTATGGTCTGTGCTCTGTCCTGGGATTCGGTGGTCTTAAAGACCCGTCCGTATTTGCGCCAGGTGCGCCGCGTGGTGGTGGACCAGGGCGTCTGTCTAAGCGCTGGGTCTAGGCGGTAGGTGAAGAGCGGCGATACGCGCCAGTGGCGCCACTGGGCTGGACGAGGATCTGCGACGTCAAGAAGCAAGAGCAGGCCCTTGTACCGTGCCTTAAGCCCTTGTAGCAGTGCTTCAAGTGGTGCCTGGCGCCGGTTTATGGCGGCCGGTGTTGGGGTCTTGCGTGTTACTACGGCGGAATACTGCGTAAACGGAGGGAGCGTTGCCTGGCGGGTGCCCAGGCGCTGCCGCCACCATATGAAGGCCCCGGCTTCGTCGATGCCGTCGCGGCTGACCAGGTGCATATTCAGGCGCAGCCCAAAGGCGGCTGCTGCGCCTTGGGCATATGCTATGGAAGAGAAGGCAGAGCGTTGGGGTGAGTTTTCCCAGAGAGCCTTCCATCTGGCCTCTGCTGCAGGATCGCCCGCGGCAAGGCTTTCGAACACAAGAGTGGGACGTAGACGCTTATGCTGCGACTTACCCATTCGATTCTATGCTGTAGCTGCGTCTTGTGCTCTGACGGCGCGGCACCAGCTCCACACCGGACTTGGTATCAGGCTGGATCATCCCGAGTGTGAGCCTAATTGCGATCGCCTTGATTTCAGCATCCTTAAGGAGACTTGTGTTGGCAGCTTTCATGGCACGATCGACACCTTTTGTGTGATACGCGTATGCCATCTGTTTTGCCCGGACCGTCAGGCAGAACGCTGTAGATTCTGCACTGCCGTGTGGTGCTCCGAGGCTCTACCAGCACGAAGCTGCCGATTTTGCAAGGTCTTAGATCACCGAGGCGGTGCCTGGGCCCAGCAAGGTGCGGCTCACGCCACGATGTAAGCTACACACTGGCGGGTAGTGACAAGCATGTTAGGCTTCGCGCGCCACGTTGCTAATTTATCAGCGACGTCAGTCGGGTTTTCGCGCACGAGGGCGCTCAGGCATCGTGTCAGACAGAAGAACGCGCCGCGCACGATTGCATTGCGATGTGGCTGTCTGCAGGGGAGGGGTACGTTTGCCCCGCCGCCGAAGCTCTTGGGGCCCAAGGCGCTGTTTCAGTCTGCTTGACGCCGTTCCATCCTGCTCTCTTCGCTAACCTCTGTTTCTACTTGCGAGCACACTGACCTGCTTGCATATGTTGCGCTTCGGAGTTAAACTGGCGGGTTGAAATAAA
>CATQHT010000001.1 GCA_958296045.1 Rhodothermales bacterium | reverse complement strand
GGAGCTCTTGGCGTAAAGAGGCCCAAGGCATCGGTTGTCCCGCACCAGGGCTGGCAGGGCGACCTGCCCCGGGGCTGGCGAGGGTGAGAACCAAGCTCGAAGTCCAGAAGCAGTTAGGACCAGGTTGAGCCAGCGATTCTAAATTTAGATGCATGTAGAGGCTACGGGGATACTTGTTTAGCAGGCAATATGTGTATGATGGGCGTATGGACTGGCAATACCGGTCCAGCGATGCCCTGCTATAGGGTGCTTTTATCTTTCACTGAGGTACACCCATGAAACCAAGCAAGCTGCTGCGCGATGTGCTGAAACGCATCCGATCGGCCGCCGGTACATTTGAGGATAACCGTCAGGGGCCCAACCTGCGCTACACGCTGGTCGATGCCGTGTTGAGCGCATTTGCCTGCTTCTTTCTGCAATCGCCCTCCTTTCTTGCTTTTCAGCGGAGGATGCAGGACGACGTGGGCCGTCCCAACTGCCAGACGCTGTTTGGCATGCAAGGCATTCCCACTGACGGGCAGATCCGCAACCTGCTGGACCGCCTGGTGCCAGATTCATTTCAGTCCCTGTTTCTGCACCTGCTGGATATGCTTCGTTCCAAGGGAGACTTTTCGCCGTTTGAACGTCTGAGGGATCGCATCCTCGTGGCGCTTGATGGCATCGAGTTTCATTCCTCTCGGACAATCCATTGTCAGCAGTGCTCCTCTCGTCGCACGGGCAAAGACAAGCGTCCCTCGTTCTTCCATACCATGGTGGCGGCGGTTGTGGTGGCGCCAGGGCACAACCGGGTGGTGCCGTTGATGCTTGAGTTTGTCCGCACATAGGATGATCCTAGCGACCAGCACTCGGTGCAGCGTCGCAAGCAGGATTGCGAGATCAATGCCGCTAAGCGGTGGTTAACGAAGTGGGGAGCTCGCATGGCTCGCTATCGTCCGGTATATGTGGGAGATGCCTTATATGCCACACACCCCTTCTGCCAACAGGTGCGCAATGCGGGCGCCGATTTCCTGTTTGTGGTCAAACCCAAGTCGCATCGCACGCTATTCAAGTTTTTACACGAGCGCTATATCCAGAGCACCGGTTGGATCCGGGTGCAGAACAAGAAGACATGTCGCTACGACGAGCACTGCTACCGCTGGATGACCGATCTGCCGATTCGGAACACGGACGATGCCGTACACGGCACATGGGTGGAAAAGACCGTGCGCGTACGCCAAAAGCAGGGCACCTACAAGCAGACCTTCTACACAACGCTTTTCACCAGCCTTACGGTAACGAAGCACAATGTACAGGAGGTTGCTCGTTGTGGGCGGGCGCGCTGGAGGATGGAGAACGAGTGCTTCAACTGCATCGCACGACACGGACAGAACTTCAAACACAACTTCGGGCATGGCAAAAATGGGCTGGCAAACCTGTTAGCCACCCTCAACCTGTTAGCATTTGCCGTGCATACGACGCTCGACCAAGTAAAAGGGTTGTGGAAGCAATGCCGAGCATCCTACCAGGTGCGCCGCGATTTCTTTGAGACGTTGCGAGCACATATGATAAGCTACCCAATCCCCAACTGGCGAAGTCTCTGGGAAAGCATGTTGTACCGTCGTCCTCCTCCGCTGGCGCCTTCCGCCGCGAGAGCCTGAAAGATTGTATGTCGTAAACAGGATAACTGGGAATTCCAGAGGCCTGGAAGGCCGTCGTATGTCTCGGGCGGATAGGTGGCGCCTCAATTGTAGCTTCTCATTGCCTGTTTCCGTCCACCAACCGCCTATCTCACAGCCCGCGTGCGGGTAGCCTACCGCAAAACAAGATCCGTTCCCCCACCGAACGCCCCAAATTTAGAATCGCTGAATCGCTGCACGACGCCTTGCTTATTAGCAAACTAGTTCGTACCTTGCTACTATCGCAGACCATTCACAGCTGAAGCCTTATGCTAGTGCGTAACAGGTTTACCCCCCCCCCAAATTCTTGCCATTTTCTTGGCAGTAGCTCTTAGTGGGTGTGCGGCGGCGCCGCACACGATCCAACCAGCGCCAGTATCTGGTTCCCGCTATGCCAGTCTCACATGCGACGAGCTTCATGATGAGTTGCGAAACGCTGAACACCAGCGGGGCCTGGCCGAGCAGAAGCAGAGTAACGCGCGTACCACGTCAATCGTGCTGAACGTATTTACATTGTTCTTTGGTGCATTTATCAGCGGTAACGAAGAAGAGGTGGCCCGCACGAAGGGCACGGTCCTGACGCTGACCAACGTCATCGAAACGAGGTGCACAGGACAAGCACCACCTGGAAATCAAGACGGTGCGCAGGAAAGGTACTAGGAGGCAAAAGCCCGCGCGTAGGGCACTCACTGCGTTGCAGCCACGCCCAACCTCTGCCGTAGTTGCTCAACGGGCGTCCGTGTGCGCTGGCTTTGGGCAGTCCGACCGGACTTGTGCAAACACGTTGCGGTCAGCGCATCCTACGGGGGCGACCAGAATGCTCGATACTTGCGCTGATGTGCATGTTTTGGGCTCCCAACTAGGTCGGCGGTGGAGACTCGGCACCACGCGGATTGCCTCGTTTCCACTAATAATGACTCACCCCTGGACTGACTCCAACAGGTGAAGCCGAAGCGCTGCACCCATTGGATGCATAACCCCATTGCTGCTTATCTCGGCAGGCCCGTCAGCGGCGTCCTAGGGTCTGGAACCACCTGCAGACATCGGCACGCGGCGGGCCCGGTTCGGTAGCACTCCTGCGATAGAGAGAAGCGACAGATGCCCACTGCAGCTTGGGGACAGAGCAGTAGCGCTAAACCCTGAGCAGTCCCGCCTCTTGCTTTGCACAGCGCTTCGTGAGCGCCTCGAAGGATGAGGCGATGCAGAGTCGGGTACCGTCAGACCCAAACCGGTAGTGCAGAGGCACTCCCTTGTGAGCCGAAATTCGCTATCTCTGACTTCGTCCTGCCGACCATCTCAGCTCTGAAACACATGAGCGACAAACGACCTTAGAAGGAGGTTCGCGCGCGGTGTCTCCTTGAGGCTCGCATTAAACGCGTCCTCCGTCAGGTGAACGAGATCGGTGACATAGTGAGGATAGATGCGAAGACGCGCCAGCATGTCCGCTACACGTAGTTCCGGGTGAAACTGCGTGGCGTAGATGGGCTTCCCGACCAAGTGGTAGGCATGATTGGCCACCAGATCGCTGGATGCCAGCGCCACGGCGTTTGGTGGAAGGATGTCCACCGTGTCGTTATGTCCAACGTGGGCCTTGAACGAAGGCGCAAGGGAGCCAAACACAGGATCAGCCCTTCCGTCCTCGGTGACCTGGAGCTCCAGCGTACCCAGCTCAGCGCGTTCCGGGTCCGCAACTACGGCGCCACCTAAAGCCGCGGCCAGTGCCTGAAAGCCCCAGCATGACGCGAACGTCGGCTTATTGAGCGTATCCAGCATCCGCATGGCCTCCATTGCATGATTCAGCCACGGCCCACCCTTCGGAACCGAAAAGTCTCCCGCACCGCCAATGAGTACCGCGTCGTAGCTACGAAGCAAATCTGCCGTGGGGGGCCTGCGAGCCAGATCCAACGTACCGATGTGGGCCGGTGAGCAGCCAAGCGACCGAGCAAACGACTCAATCTCGAGCCCCCGTATGGGGTCGCCCGACCGGCGCATCTGGAACAGCAGGAATCGAAGGTTCACACTAACTCCCGCTTGGAAGCTGGTGGTGCGGGCCTTTACATAATAGCAGCATTATGACAAGAGTTCCATAACTCTTCTAGATCACAGGTTCGCAAATGCTGGCGTAATGCCTAGGGCTGCCGCTAGTGACAGCTGGCTCAGGTTGTACTCGAGCACGGCTTCATTGCGCAGCTGAATCACCTCCAGCAACGTGCGCTGTGAGTATACGAGCACCAGGATCGTTGATTCACCCAACGTGTATGCCGTGCGGTTTCGAACCTGCAATGCGTACGCTAAGGGCAGCACCTCGGTCGAGATTCGTCGAATCCGCTCCGCGGCATGATTCACCGTGGCAACGGCTGTTGCCAACTCGGCTCGTACACGCTCCCGGGCCGCCTGGAGTGCCGCTGTGGCCTGAGCTTCCACCGATCTGGTGATCGCAAGTCCACCGCGGTCTAGCCCGCCCCAAAGCGGCAAAGCGAGCCCGATGCCAGCATCAAGGCCTACACGCCCGCCGAAAGTTCGAACACCGGTGTTTAACAGCAGATTGGGTATCAACATGGCGCGCTGCAATGCCACAGCGGCCTGCGCCTGTTCTAGAGAATGGACAGCCTCCAGCACATCGGGGTGGTTGCGCATCGCGATCTCTTCAAGCACGCTAAAGGACCAAGCTACTCCGGTGTCTGTGATAATCGCTGCGCCTTGCTTATCCACAAGCGTGGCCGCGCGCAGAGAGTCCGAGGCAGTGATGTGCTGCCGAATATCTTCTGCTCCCATCAGCGCCAGAAGCCTGATCCTCGCGTTGTTCCGCTGCTGCTCCAGCTTCAAAATGTCGTCCATGAGGCGGGCTTTTTCCAGCTCCAGCAATAAGTGCGCGTTTTCAGCTGTCTCCCCGAGGTCGACGCTTTGCGCGACGAGCGCGGCTGTGCTTTCTAGGCGATCGTGGAGTCTGCCCAACGTCCGGTGGTCCGCTTCGCGATACATCAGAGTAAAAAAGGCGGTACCAACTGCCTCATGCAGCGTACGCTTGGCCTGCTTTATGCCAGCCCGAGTGACCTCTAGCCCAGCCTCGGCGACCCTGGTCCGATGACGTCGCTTCCCTCCAGTCTCTATCTCTTGGGAAAGCGATGAGATCCATTCTGCTTCACTGCCTCTTGATGGCTCAAGAGAGTTACGCAGCCCCTCGGCGGTGAACCTTAATTCGGGCCTTGCAATTGTACGCGCCCGCCTGAGGTGCGCCTCTGCCACAGATTCCCCGCTTACCGCCGTCAGAAGGTCAGGGTTAGCTGATTCCGCCATCTGCAACACATCGGAGAAGCGCAGCAGACCAGAGACTTCCTGCGACAGGGCAGGAGCCTGCCACGCGAAAAGGCACAGCATCAAAACGCCTCGATTCAGAAGCGTCTCGGCCGTGCGCAACCTGCCTGTACCCGATACCAAGGTCACAGCTACCTCATCTGTGTAGACCATCCCTGCATACGCGCAAGGCTGACGTGAGACTCGTCATCGCGCCGACCGCCACTCTAACTGCCGCTGTGATCATGCCTGCGTGCACTGAATCCTCTATGAAAGACCACATGCAGCAGGGAGCCACTTACGAAAAACTGGTAGTACTCGGCGGTCTCATACTCCACGATGGCTGCACCGATGACAGTATAGCCCAACACGGTGGCCACCAGAATGGCCGCCACAGCGGTCCATGCCAGCAGGGACCCGAAACTTAGTCTAACCAGCCAGTAGACCATCAAGCCGACCGCTATTCTGTGCAGCACGAGCGCCAGGGCAAGGTCGGTGCTGTCGGTGCTAAGCACGGCCGACTCAATGATTACATGGACTGCTAGGCCGGATATGCCAATGGCCAGTGCCATACTGTCAGTCTTAGCGGCCAAGAAGTCTGAAGTGCGTTCCACGGCAAGCGGCAGTCCCAAACCTCCTAGCACAAGCAGGATCGCAACCACCAGCTCCAGCGTCCATCCGTGCCCGAAAATGTGATATAGGACAAGGATGGGCACGCCTACGTACATGAACCTGTCAAACGCCTTAGCAGCCTTGGCTGAGGTGTTCAGCGCCGGATATAGTAATGCTCCAGCTACAGGTGCACACAGTGCGGCCACCAGGAGCCCGCTTATTTCAAAGGGCATGCCTATATGTCCTGGCGACCATGGGCGCGCAAATCCTGTGCTCTGCTAACGATGACGTCTCGTGCTGCTCAGCTGCCAGCGACCGGGACATGAACCTCCATTCTTTCGTAAACCAGACCGCCGCACCGAGGCCAAGGCTCATTGCAGTCCGAATATACCGTATCGTAGCCAATCAGCTCGGCTCGCTGCTCAGCGTGTGGTGAGCCGGATGCTCTCAGATGGCAAACCAATTCTTGTGGACCGCCCCTGTCGCCAGCGCCCAGCCCCAGTGGCAGGTTGGTCAGCTGTGGCAACCTTGACACAAGCCCAAGGTTATTGTGCGACAAGGGCTTCGGCGCCGTTTCGCAGCGGTCACGCTGCAGGCTCCACAATGAAGGCTGCACCATCAGAATGGACATTGCCTGCTGCGCGAGTATGCAAAGGTGCCGAGCCTTCCATGCCGCAGATCGCAATAACGGCAACGTCTTGATCCGTTACGGACTTTCTCTTTGATAGGATCTGTACCAGAGGCGACCTTCGCGCTGCCGGTCACGCCCTGCACGCACGAACAATTGTGGCGGGCCGGGGCTGCCGCTCTGGCGGAGTCTGGAGTACCTGCGCCCAGGCGTACGGCCCGGTGGCTCTTAGAGGGCATCCTTGGTGCAAGCGCGACGCAGCTTATCGCTTATCCAGAAGCCCGGGTCCCCGAGCGGAAGGTCCAGGCATTTACCGAGGCAGCCAGGCGCTGCCAGCGGCATGAGCCGCTGCAGTATGTGCTTGAATACGCTGAATTCTGCGGCCTCAAGCTGCGTGTAACGCCAGATGTGCTAATCCCGCGACCGGAAACTGAACTCCTCGTACAGGAATCCCTGCTGCGCATTGAGCGCATTGACTGTCCGTATGTCTTGGATGTCGGCACCGGCAGCGGATGCGTAGCCCTGGCAATCAAACACCAGCGTCCTGACGCGCGAGTTACGGCATGCGACATCAGCCGCGCTGCACTGCAGATCGCTGCGAGCAACGCAGAGCAGTTATCGCTTGGTCTCTCATTCATGCAGGCAGACATGGAGCAGACCACCCAGGCACCCGCCTGTGATGGGGGCTTTGATCTGTTGGTGTCCAACCCGCCGTATGTGCCCGCTGCGGAGCTCCCGACACTGGCCCCTGGAGTCCGCCACTTTGAACCGATCCTCGCGCTATCTGCGGGCATAGATCCGCTACGTTACTACCGGGCACTGGTCGCTTGGGGCGAACGGCTGCGCTCTGGAGGCCACCTAGTAGTCGAGGTGCATTCTGAGTATGCAGACGAAGTGTGCGCGCTGCTGGCAGACGCGGGGATGCAGGACGTGGACGTACGGCAGGACTGGGCAGAGCGGCCCCGCATCGTTGGTGGATGCTGGCCTGCGGTCCCCAATGATTATCGTTGCTGAAACAGACAGATACCTGACCGATGACGGTTCGTATTGCGTTGATGCAGCTTTCGGCGACGGCCGACCTGGCAGGGAATGTGACGCGCGGCCTGCAGATGCTTGAAGAGGCAGCTGCGTCCGGCGCTAAGGTGGCAGTGTTCCCAGAGCTGTCTTTTACGCCGTTCTATCCACAACACAGAGCCGGACCCGAAGTCCTGAAGCTGGCCGAGCCAATCCCCGGTCCTACGACGGAAGCCTTCAGCCATGCGGCACGCCGGTTTGACATCGTGGTCGTTTTCAACTTGTTTGAGCGTGACGGGGACCAAGCCTATGACACCTCACCGGTGATTGATGCCGATGGCTCCATAGTCGGCTGTACACGCATGATGCACATCACCGAATATGAGGGCTTCTATGAGCAGGGATACTACACGCCAGGTGACACGCTTGCGCCCGTATACCAAACCGCAGCCGGACCCATCGGCGTTGCAATTTGCTACGACCGGCACTATCCCGAATACCTGCGCGCACTAGCGCTGGGAGGCGCGGATCTGGTGGTGGTCCCCCAGGCAGGTGCCTTGGGCGAATGGCCGCCGGGGTTATTTGAGGCGGAACTAAGGGTGGCTTCCTTCCAAAACGGCTATTTCATGGCCCTTGCCAACCGCGTGGGGCAGGAGGAGGTATTGCATTTCGGGGGTGGCTCCTTTGTGACCGATCCCGAAGGACGCATCCTGGCTCAGGCTTCAGACGATCGGGAGGCCGTACTCTTAACCGACCTGGACTATGAGCGCTGTAAGCATTCGCATGCAAGGCGCCTCTTCCTGCAGCATCGCCGTGCCGAGGTCTACGAAGGTGGAGCGGTGCGGCTCCTTACGGACTGACCTCTTCCTGGGATACATCCATGCCTTCAAGGTATGCGCCGGTGGCGATGTACTGCAGTACCGGTCCGAAACGCTCTAAAGGTTGGTAACCCGGCAAGGTGTCAATGAAGGTGCCTTTCGGATCAAGAAATACCGTCGTTGGAGTCCCGCTGGCGCCAAGCGCGTAGCCCAAGTTTGCGGATGTGAGAACGTGGCCCTGAAACTCGTGCATCGTAGTGGTATCATCCAGGTTCAGGCGGCCGTACGCAAAATTCTGCTGCACATAACTGGCCAACGTAACGTTGCCATATACCTCCTCCTGCATGCGGGCGCACCACCCGCACCACGGCGCATAGATGTCGATAAGTATCGGCTTACCTTCTGACAGCCCCGCTGCTATAGCCTCATCAAACGAAGGCCAAGGAAATGGCGTGTTGTTTGCCACCGTAGCTGGGTCTTGCGGCACCGGCGGAAGCTCGGCCTCCACTTCAGATTCACAGCCCGATCCCAGCCACACTGTCAGTAGCAAGAGCAGGAGTCCATTGCGCATCATAGCTAAAAGAGTGAAGAGTAGGCGGCCTTCAAGCGCTTTGAAGCGATCGACCAGCTATAGGTTTCAAAAACGGATGGCGTGTTAAACCGCATCGAGCTTCGCAGGAAGTCTCTATGGACGCAGTCTTGCAGAACCTGTACCAGTTCGGGTCGGTCGCGTGGATTTACCAGCATGCCCACATTGAACCGGTTTATGACGTGACGCATCTCCTTCAGATCGCTGGCCACCACCGGTACGCCAGCCATCAGGTACTCAAAGAGCTTGTTGGGTAGCGCATAGCGGTGGTTCAGGCAGGTGTTTTCGAGCAGCGTCACGCCGAGGTCTGCGTCCGCGGTCACAGAAAGGAGCTGATCTGGTGGCACCGGCTCCACGAATCGTACACGCGACGTAAGGCCATACGATTGCGCGGCTTGCATAGCAGGAGCCTTCAATGGCCCTCCACCCATAAACACGAGCACGGCCCCATCAACGTTGCGCATAGCATCGAGCAGCAGGAAGCAGCCCCTGCCTTTCTGGATGCTCCCCAGATGCAAAATCACGGTAGCGCCACTATCGACCCCTGCTCTGTGGCGCAGCGTGCCAGCGGGATTGACAGCCGTCTGCATCTCAGGCACGTTGTGCAGCACGGTGGGGCAATCAATGCCGTAGCTCTCCATCAAGTATCCCGCAATGCTATCGCTGACGGTAAACACATGGCTCGCGGCTTTGATGTGACGGCCTTCAACAAACCGCCAAAATGATCGCACCCACGGCCTCTTGACGGTAGATGCCACATGCGCGTACAGCTCCCGCGCGTCATAGATCAGGTGGCCTCCTACGTTACGGGCCGCCAAGCGCATAGCGCCCAGGCAGTAGAGGTCACTCGCGTGAAAAACCCGTGCTGTATAACCGGCGGCGGCGCGACCGAATAAGCGGTGAACGCTGCCAAAGAAGCGGGGTCCACGGCCTGGAGGCCTCGGCAGATAGTGTACGCGTACGCCGGGAATCAGCAAAGCATCCGCTGGTCCTGACCCCAGCGTCAGTACGGTGACGCGCAAGGAGAGGGCCCGCAGGACTCGCAGCTGCTTGAGGGCACGCGAATTCCAGCGCACGTCGCCCGTCAAAGAGAACAGGACCTCAGTGGATGCCATTAGAATCAGCGGTGACGGCCAATATTAGCAGGTCGCTTCGCGCCTCGTGCTCGTATCAGCAGGCGGTAGTCGGCCGGGCCACAGGAGGCGGCGCCGGTACGGCTATTTAGAGCTACGGAGCGCATAGGTGAGCACCCGCTTAAACGCATGTCGGCTGTCCGCTTCTTAGCCTCCAGTCGGAGGTAGAAAGTCACCATCAGGTACCAAGCATAGACGTTCACAGGAGATGCAGTGCAGGCCACACCGACCATCACTCGCAATAATGGCACCAGACGCAGCGGTCACGGCGCATCCTCCTTGACTTTTCAACCATGTGCCACCTTACTACCGGACGCCTGCACCATGCCGTGCCTGTGACTGCCGCGTGCGGCAACTGGCCACAATGTACAGCGCTCCTTGCCGAAGTGCTGGCTCGGATATGCCATCAGACAGCCGCTGGGCAAGCCCTTCGCTGCCGTGCTCATTCTAGGTGCCGAGGCGCCCGCAGTTGGCGAATACTGCGTGGCTGCTTAATATTGGCCAGCCCTCACGAGGGCGATGCTGCAAGACCCGTCACCTGTTACGACTGCAGTTTAGCAATGCATCTCATTCGCGGCTGGATCCGGATTGTCACTGCTGTGGCAGTCGTGGTTTGTTGTACGGTCGCAATGGCATTTGCTGCCCGACGCCTGCCCGCGCACGCGCGTGCCGCCTACCGCGCCGTCAAGCAGCGGGAACACGCTTGCCTTTTCTGCAGGCTTACGGGCATACATGTAACCACGAAGGGCCCTCCTCCACCACCCGGACCCATGCTCTATGTGGCTAACCACATCACCGCTCTGGATCCCATACTTATTGGCTCGTGCGTGGAAGTGTCATTTGCGGGAAAGACAGAAATCACCAGTTGGCCCGTACTGGGGCGGATCGCCCGTGTGCACAACATCATCGGAGTGGAGCGCACTAGGCGTAGTGGAGCGCACAGGTTTGTGCAAGCGATCCGAAGTCGACTTGCATGCGGCATACCGGTGATGGTGTTCCCCGAAGGACGTATCGGCTGGGGGGACACGTTGTTTCCGTTTAAGACGGGTGCTTTTGAGGCCATCAGCGGACGTGAGGACGGGCTGGTCCAACCGGTGTTTATGGATATCGTGGCGATTGATGGGGAGCCAGTACCGGGCGGTGAAGGCCGGTATGTACTTTCGTATAACCACCACTTCTATCTGTCTCACCATCTTGCGCATGTTCTGAGCTTTCGCCGCATTGACGTCGAAGTGCACTTTGGACCGCCCTTCAGCGCCTGCTCGCTCAAGCGCAAAGCGCTTGCGGATCTAGCGCATGAGGCAGTACTTACGCTGCAGGAAGGAACCATGGTGCGTGCCTAGGGTACCCCTTTGCTTAAATTCAGCATCATGGAAGCAGCGCGCGTCCAGTCGCTTCAGCGAAATCTGCTTTTGGTTGGTTTGCTCCTGTCTGGATTCCTGGCTGGCATCCTCCTCATGCTGATCCTGGAGCGGAGAGAGAGGGCGGTGCCTCAGGAGGTTCGTACCGTAGAGTTTCATACAAATGCTGCGCCGCAGGGCCCGCAGGATGATTCCATTCTGGATGCGCTCCAGCTCAATGAGCAGTTCAAGCTGGTCGCCAGCAAAGTCAAGCGAGCCGTCGTATCAGTGCATGCGACCAGCAGCTGGTACAATCTTCCGTGTGCTGTCCTCAAACGTCGCAGCAACGAGTATCGCGAACGCGAGAACTTAGGCAGCGGCGTGCTCATAAGCCCGCAAGGGTACATCGTCACCAACTACCACTTGGTCGAGAATACCTGCGGGCTACGGGTCACCTTTGTCGATAAGCAGGAGTATGATGCGGAGCTGGTCGGGGTGGATGAGTCCACGGAACTTGCTGTGATTCGGATAATGATGGAGCCCGAATCCAGTCGTGCGCCGCTGTCTTATGGTGACTCCGACCTGGTCGAGACTGGTGAGTGGGTCCTCGCGGTAGGCAACCCACTGGAGCTCACTTCAACCGTGACCGCGGGGATTGTCAGCGCATTGGGGCGCAGAGTCAACGTTATCAACAACGAATTCAGCGTCGAGGACTTTATCCAGACCGATGCCGTAATCAATCCGGGCAATTCAGGGGGAGCGCTGGTCAACTTGCGTGGAGAGCTGGTCGGAATCAACACTGCTATTGCCACGCAGACGGGATTCAACGAAGGCTACGGCTTCGCCATCCCGGTAAACTTGGTGGATCGGGTCGTCCGCGACCTTATTGCCTACGGGGAAGTTAAGCGTGCATATATGGGCATCAGCCTGGACCCTGTAGACTGGAGGTCCGCTCAGGAGCTGGGCCTAGATCACGCAAGTGGCGTGAAAGTGAATTATGTGCGTCGCGGCGGTGCAGCCCATAAGGTTGGGCTTCGGGACGGAGATGTCATTCTAACGGTTGGAGGGAAAGCGGTAAACGAGCCGAATGAGCTTCAAAGCATCATCGCGCGACGACGTCCAGGGGATTCATTGACGATTACTGCGTGGCGGCGGGGTCAAATCAATTACCATGTCGTGCCGCTGGTCGGCGAAGACGATCCGGCCATTGCGGCGTGGATCAGCACCCTGAGCCGAGGCGAGGTAGACGAGAGTCCGCATAATCAGATGTATCCGGTAGAGCGGTGGGGACTAATCCTGCGTCCGCTGACAGCGGCGGATGTCCGAAAATTCGGTGCTAAGAGCGGCGTATTCATCGCGCATGTGGAGCGTGACGACCCTGCCAGCCGCGCTGGAGTACCGAGCAGCGTAGTCTTGGAGAGGGTTAACGGAGAGGTAGTCACCTCTGCCATAGATGCCTGGGAAATGCTGGAGGATCTTGACGAGGCTGTACTTGGCCTGCTGGATGGGGAGGGCAAGTCGTTGACGGTTCTGTTGCCCAAGAGATGATGTCCAGCGCGCCAGGGAAGTGGCGAGACGGTGATTCGCATGGGAGCGCTAAGGTACTTAACAGCGGGTGAGTCACATGGCGAGGCTCTAATCGGAATTGTGGAGGGCATGCCAGCCGGTGTGCCGGTTACCGTCAGGGAGATCAACGACCAGTTGGCGCGGCGCTGGCTTGGGTTTGGCCGTGGGGGTCGCGCTAAAATTGAGCGGGATCGCGTCCATTTGTACTCGGGGGTCCGGTTCTCAAGAACTATTGCAGGTCCTGTTGCACTGAAGCTGATCAATGCTGCCTACAAGCGGGACCGTGCGAAGTGGCCGCAGGTGATGGCAGTGGATGGCACAGGAGGCGAAGTGTCACCTATTACGCTGCCGCGGCCCGGCCATGCGGACCTTGCGGGTGTGCAGAAGTACGGCTTCGACGATATTCGCCCCGTCATTGACCGAGCCAGCGCGCGCGAAACGGCTATGCGCGTGGCCTGCTGCACCTTGGCGCGGCTCCTGCTGAAGCAATTCGGCATCGAGATCGGCAGCCATGTCGTACGCATCGGCCACGTTGGCTTTTCCACCTCTGACGCGTGGCGCCAGATGGTGGACGACATCATCGAGGAGTCTGGCGCTGAAGCAGTCAGCAAACTGGCGGACAAGAGCGCTGCGCGCATGCTGGATCTGACACTCACAATGGAGTGTAAAGACCACATCCGAGCAACGAAACGTCAGGGCGACTCGCTTGGTGGGATCTACGAGGTGGTGGTTTCCGGTGTGCCAGCCGGGTTGGGGTCGTATGTCCATTGGGAGCATCGCTTGGACGGGCGCCTAGCGCAGGCTGTCCTATCTATCCAGGGCCAAAAGGCCGTAGAGATCGGAGATGGCTTCCGAGGTGCTTCCACCCCAGGCTCCAGTGTGCATGATCCGATTCGCAAGGAGGGTGATCGGTATCCGCGCGTGACCAATAGAGCCGGAGGTATAGAAGGAGGTATATCCAATGGGATGCCCATCATTCTGCGCGGATACATGAAGCCGATTCCCACGCTGATCAGGCCACTTGGAACAGTGGACCTAGCTACGGGCGAGGCGCAGCCCACCCGGTATGAGCGCAGCGACGTCACCAGTGTTCCCGCGGCGGCGACCGTGGCGGAGGCGACGGTAGCTTTTGCGATCGCCAGTGCCTTTCTCCACAAGTTTGGGGGAGATAGCCTAGAAGAGCTCAAGGCTCAGTATGAGGCTTCACAGGCCCGTATGCGGGATACCGGATGACGGCCCGCCCATCGACGGGTTCTCCACCGACGCTGCATGCATCTTAACAGCTACGTACAGGAATCGTTGAAGAAGCAGGAAAGGAACAGTTCTGCTGCTTACAGTCCAGCAGCCATCGAAAAAAGGTGGTACAGGTATTGGGAAGAGCAAGGCTTTTTCAAAGCCACTCGTCAGTCGGGCAAGGTGCCGCACGTCATCATGATGCCGCCTCCCAACGTGACTGGTGCACTCCATATGGGGCACGCTCTTCAGGACACAATTCAAGATGCACTGACGCGCATTCGACGCATGCAAGGGCGCGAAGCCTTATGGATGCCTGGAAAAGATCACGCCGGGATTGCCACCCAGAATGTGGTCGAGCGGGTGCTCAAGGCAGAGGAAGGCCTGACGCGCCATGACCTGGGGCGGGAGGCCTTTGTCGCGCGTGTTTGGGAGTGGGTGGACGAGTATGGCGGACGCATCCTGCAGCAGAAGCGCCGGCTAGGTGATTCGTGCGACTGGGAGCGCGAGCGATTCACGATGGACTCGCGTTATGTCGAGAGCGTCCAGCGAATATTTGTGAAGCTGTACGAAGACGGTTTCATCTATCGGGGCTACTACCTGGTCAACTGGTGTCCGGTGGACCAGACGGCGTTGTCTGATGAAGAGGTCGACAACGTGGAAAGGGACGGTTTTCTGTGGCATATCAGGTACCCGCTGACCGACGGCTCGGGTCACCTGACCGTGGCCACCACGCGCCCGGAAACCATGCTCGGAGACGTGGCGGTGGCTGTCCACCCGGAGGACCGCCGGTATACCGCCTTAGTTGGGCGCCGTGTGCATCTGCCGCTGACCGGACGGAGGATTCCCATCATTGCGGACCGTTATGTGCAGCCCGAATTCGGCACCGGCGCCCTGAAAGTCACGCCCGGTCACGACAAGAACGACTACGAGGTAGGTAAGCGTCACAACTTGGATCCGATCAATGTGATGGTGCCCGACGGCACCATCAATGAGGTTGGGGGCTCGTATGAGGGCCTGGACCGGTTTGTCGCTCGGGCCAAGATTGTGGAAGATCTCAAGACACAGGGACTCCTCGTAAAGGCGGAACCGTACCGTGCAACGGTGCCGGTGTCGCAGCGGTCAAAAGCTGTGATTGAGCCCCTGCTGTCACGCCAGTGGTTTGTGCGCATGAAGCCGCTGGCAGCGCCAGCAATCGATGCGGTACGCCAGGGACGAATACGCTTTTTCCCCAGACGTTGGGAAAACGAGTATTTCCGGTGGCTGGAGGAGGTCCGCGACTGGTGCATCAGCCGACAGCTGTGGTGGGGTCACCGCATTCCTGTCTGGTATTACGTAGATGCTTCGGGCGCGGTGGACGAGGCACGCAGTTACAAGGTGAGCGTCGTGCAGCCAGAGCCCGGAATGGTCCAGGACCGAGACGTGCTGGATACTTGGTTTTCGTCTTGGCTGTTTCCTTTCGCAACGCTGGGATGGCCGTCAGAAGACGCAGACACGCGCGCGGACTTGGCCTATTTTCATCCGACGCATGTGCTGGTTTCCGGCTATGATATCCTCTATTTCTGGATTGCCCGCATGATCATGGCATCCCTGTATGTGATGGGGGAGGTGCCATATCGCGACATCTTCATCACGGGGATGATCAAGGACAAGCAGGGTCGATGGATGTCGAAGAGCTTGGGCAACGGTATCGATCCATTAGTAATGATCGATAAGTACGGGGTGGACGCGGTACGTTTCTCGCTTACCCTACTTTGTGCCCAGGGGCAGGACATCAAGTTGGATCCGACTGTCTTTGAGAAAGGGCGCAACTTTGCGAATAAGGTTTGGAACGCATTCAACGTATTTGGCCGGTTCATTGAGCCGGGCCGCGACTATCGGCGCACCGCATCCATAGCTTCGCTGGATCTGGCTGCCAGATGGATGCTTACCAGACTGGATGACGGCATCAGGGCCATGGAGGCTGACATTAGGCGGTACCGGCTCAACGAGGCGCTAGCGAAGCTCTATACGCTGTTCAGGGGGGACTATTGCGACTGGTTCCTGGAGCTTATCAAGCCTGGGCGAGGGGAAGCAATGCCAGAAGCTGCCATCGCATTGGCGGCGGAGATCTATGAAAAGCTGCTGGCGTTGCTGCACCCCTTTATGCCGTTTATAACCGAGGAGCTGTGGCATAGGCTGCGGCCGCGCGCGGCGCATGCGGCCTGCATGGTGGCCCCATGGCCGGAGTGCACCGCCGAGCGCGACGAAACGGCTTTGGAGACATTCGGGCGTGTCCAGGACATTATCCGAGGCGTTCGCCATGTGCGCAGCCAGTACCGCGTGCCTCCTGGCAAGTCAATAGAAGCTATCATCAGCCTGCCTGAGGGATCCTCGGCGCTGAGGGAGACTTTCCTGGGGTGTGCATCGTACTTCAAACGCTTGGCGCGTGTAGGCAAGTTGAGGGTGGTGATGGGTGCGACCCGGCCACCTGCATGCGCTGGCGAAGTCGTTAAGGATATGGAGGTGTATCTGCCGCTGGCTGGTCTAGTCGATGTAGCGAAGGAGCGTACCCGTCTGGGGTCTGCAATTGCCCAGAAAGAGGCATTTCTCGTGCGTGTGCAGCGCAAGCTATCGAACACCCAGTTTCTTGCCCGCGCACCAGCGCATGTGGTCGAAAGAGAGCGTAATAAGGAGCGTGACATGCAGGCAGAGATTGGCCGGTTGCGCGCAAGTCTGGCAGAATTCGGTGCTGGTTAGGCGCATCCCTGACTGAATTCGCGGCCTCGCCCGACGTCAGACCGGGATCTGGGCAGGCAGCGTCATCGCTTCGTCGAATTCTTTCTGGGTGAACTATCCATCGCTTGGGGTTCGCTCTATCAGCATTGTCGGCCAGATGACCGAGGTAATCCGTGCCTCTTGGGTTGCCATTGTGCTGAGTGCGTGGTTCCCGTCATTGTCTCGCGAGAAGTTTTGGGGTTTGGCAGTTGCCGCTTGCTTTTTCTTCGGACCGATGCTCAGTGCGCGGGTACAGTCCACGGTCAAGATGATCTGCACAGATTCCTACGAGGAAGCGATGCCTAATCTCATTTAGGCACGGATGGAGCACTGGTGGCAGGACGTGAGTCATTCTTAGTGGATAGTGAGCTGCTAAGTAGGGGGAGAGATTGTCTGGGGGTGAGACTCGCAAGAGGAAATACCTCAAGCGACTGAGTACCGAAGCGGGGCACAGGGGCGGAGTACTTCGTAGTAGCGATGAATCCTCTGTAATGGAGGCGGAGCGAACGGAGTACCCAGGTCTGTTGTTGATCTTAGGACAACCGGAAACGGGAGGATCCTTTGGGAGACAGCTCTGGATGGTTGGCAACAACCGTCTGACGGACCGGGAAGAGCCGGATGCGTGGAGACGCGCACGTCTGGATCTGTGAGGGCCTGGGGGTGAGATTCCCCCGGGCTACTCGACTAATATGCCGGAAGGTCTGGATCTACCTCGCGGTGCCAAGCAAGAATGCCCCCAGCCAGATTGACCGCATGTGCAAACCCAGCGTCAAGCAGCATGCGAACGGCTTTGCCTGAGCGTACTCCTGAGCGGCAGTAAGCGACAATCTTCCGCTCCCGGTACGGCATAAGCTCATGAACCCGTACGCGTAGCTCTGCCAGAGGAATCAGCATGTCGGCCCCAAGCGATACGATCTCGGCCTCGTAGGCGTTGCGGACATCCAGCACCAGCGGCGGTGTAGGTCCCTCACGCATACGCCGGAATGATTGTGCAGAAATCTCCAGCAACGCAACGCCTCCGATGGCACAAGATGCCTCGGAAGCGTGCAGCTCAACGATGGAAGGGGCACGGCCGCACAAAGCGCAGTCGGGATCCCGGCGGATCGTAAGCTCCTGAAAAGTCGTGCCCAGCACGTCCATAACCAGCATCCGCCCAACGAGCGGTGAGCCGACACCTAGAAGGACCTTCAGGACCTCCGCTGCCTGCAGGCACCCAATGATCCCAGGAAGGACGCCCAGCACCCCTCCTTCGGCACAGGAAGGAACAAGATGATCCGGTGGTGGCGTCGGGTACAAGCATCGGTAGCACGGTCCCTCCTCTAGGCAGAAAACCGACACCTGCCCTTCAAACTGGTAGATGGATCCGTACACGTTGGGCGTTCCGGTGAGCTTGCACGCGTCATTGATCAGGTAACGCGCATTGAATGTGTCTGTACCGTCCGCCACAATGTCGAAACGATCCACGATTTCCAGCGCATTAGCAGCGCTCAGGCGATAGGGCAGAGCTTCAACTGCGATCTCCGGATTGAGGTTGCGAACCCGGGCATGAGCGGACACCACCTTGCGCTGTCCCAGGCTGGATGTGGAATGCAGCACCTGGCGATGAAGGTTGCTAAGCTCAACCCTGTCGTCATCCATGATCCCTAGCTGCCCGACACCAGCCGCAGCCAGATACAATGCGAGCGGAGAACCCAAGCCGCCAGCACCCACGATCAGGACGGATGCTTGCTTCAGCTTCTGCTGACCACCGAGTCCAACCTCATTCAAAGCGAGCTGCCGCGAATATCGGCGAAGCTCCTGGTAAGTGAGTGACGTTGCGCCTGCCATACCTAGGCAGAGTTCTCGTGATTCATTATTCGTGGTCTGCAATGGGCACGCCTACGCCACCAGCCGAGGGCTTCAATGACGAACCTGTCCATGCTAACGCATTAAGGATGAGTTTGTCCGCATCGAAGTGCGCTATGCCATTCCCGCCTTACTAATCATGGCTGCGCCTGCATCCCTTCTTGGCCAGATGTTCGAGGAGGAGGTCCGCGCAGCTGGCAACCAGCTATTCGATGGGATGTGTACGGGTGACACCACCCTGGGTGCCTCCGGCTTTGCCCGCATGGTAGGCGTCCCGAACAGGCAGACCTGGAACGGGCAGATTCGGGACGCGGATATCAGTATCGATGGCAGCCTTGCGACAGCACCGATGCCATCGGGTTCTTCCGTGGAGACACGCTCAATCACGGTGGTAGCCATGCCTTCCACCTTACTCATTAGGAGGACGGATGGAAGATTCTGCGTCGGCTCATTCCAGTCGCGGACCTGATTGCGAGGAGCCACCAAAGCTGCCTGACGAATAGCTTTGGGCGGCCCCGGCATGCGCTGCGCCTGGCCGAAGGCTTCAATGCCGTACCTTTCGATGCTAACACATCAACAATGAAATGACAGGCACCGCTATGCGCTTCTTCTTTCCTGCCTTGCTGTTGCTGGCTGCTCCCGTCTCCCTTGTAGCCCAGACTCCTGAGGAAGAGGTTCGTGCGACCATCGACTTGCTGTTCGATGGCATGCGCGCTGGCGACAGCACTGTGGTAGCCTCCGTATTTGCCAGCAATGCCACGTTGGGTCGCGCCGTGCCAGCAGGATTCCGATCTGGTAGCATTGCCAGCTTTATTCAAGCGGTCGGTACTCCGCATGAGCAGGTCTGGGACGAACAGATCTGGGACGTGGATATCAAGATTGACGGGCGCCTTGCGACGGCCTGGATGGAGTTCGCTTTTTTTCTTGGAGAGTCGCTCAGCCACTGCGGTGTTAATGCGATGATACTTTACGAACAGGAGGACGGATGGAAGATCGTCCACCTGGCTGACACGAATCGTGGGCGTGAGTGTGATTTGCCGCCTGAGCTGCAAGGCGAGTAGTACGGCGCATTTTGGGGCCATGGAGGAGGCAGTAGCGTTTGGCGCTGCCCCGATCGTTGTGCCACCGTTGTGACACTTCGGTCCGCTCCATTTAGCCTGGTACGGTAATCAGGACTTGTGTACAAGAGTCCCAAGCAATCAATTGACGCCCGTCGTAGGTGTGTTCCGACGGGCGTACCCGTCGCCATCTGGTGGCGAGACAGGGCAGGCAAGTAAGACTGCACGCCAACAACGCCCCGTGATAGCCTGTTAGCGCTCGCACTCTGGAGCGAGCCCACCGGTTGCAGGGACACACGCCTGCGGAAGGCTACCGATTAGACCTTTGAGTGCTGCATACGGAGAGGGCCAAGCGCGCAGCGCACTCCCGAGCTTGGGCTGCCCGACTCTTGATTTGGACAAGAATAGCCGCCAAGATCCGTAATGAAACCTGCAGCATCGGGCGACACGGCCGTTCAAGGACGTTTGCCTGATTCCTAGTCGAACTCTTCCTTAACCATGTCCATCTCAACGGGTACCGGGTAACGGGCCGTAAAACACGCATTACAGAACTTGTTCGGGTCCTGGTCACCCCGACGCATAGAATTCATGAGGCCCTCAATAGACAGATAGGCCAGAGAATCTACGTTTAGCCACTTAGCAAGTGACTCCACGCTGTCAAATTGATTCGCGATCAGTTCCTCGCGAGTCGGGAAATCCATCCCGTAAAAGCAGGGGCTGATAACCCTGGGCGAGGCCACTCGAAAATGCACTGACTTAGCGCCAGCCCGCCGAATCATCTTTACCAGAAGTTTCGCCGTGGTGCCCCGCACAATTGAGTCGTCCACCACTACGACATCCCGGTCCTTCAAGACACCATCTACCGTGTTGAATTTGCACCGAACCCGTATCTCTCGCTTATCCTGCCCAGGTGCGATGAAGGTCCGCCCCACGTAGTGGTTGCGGATCAGCCCAATCTCGTAACGGCAGCGGAAGCCAAGTTTATGGCACTCATTGACGAATCCGAGCGTGGCCGTGTTGGATGAGTCTGGAACAGAGATGACAATCGGGGGCTTCTCCTCTGCGTTGACGCGCGGCACCGGAGCATCATGGGCCAGTTGCTTTCCTACCTTGCGCCTGATCTTGTCCACCATCTCGCCATAGATGCGGGAGTCAGGCCTCGCAAAATAGATGTACTCGAAGATGCACTGGCTGATGCCGTAGCGCGCGGACAGCCGAATACTCTGAAAATCGCCGGTGCTGCACGACTCGCGGTCAATAATCAGGATCTCCCCCGGCTTGACATCCCGGACGTACGTGGCGCCAATCATGTCAAATGCGCACGTCTCACTGGCAACACAGTACCCCGTCGCTCCATGCGACTCTAATCGCCCCAGAGCCAGCGGCCGAAACCCGTTGGGGTCCCGCACCGCAATCAGCAAGTCATCGGTCAACAGGACCAGCGCAAAGCCTCCTTCGAGTTGACCTAGGGCATCGATGATCTGATCTATCTGCTTCTGGCGCCGGCTGGTGGCAATCAGATGCAGAATCTGCTCCGTGTCGGACGTCGACTGGAACAGGGTGCCGCGTTCACTAAATGCGCGACGCAATTCGCGTGCATTGGAAAGGTTGCCGTTGTGTGCGACCGCCAGATTGCCACCGCGGTAATGCACATTGAACGGCTGAATGTTGCTGCGATTCAGGGCGGACCCGCTGGTAGAATAGCGCGTGTGGCCAATGGCCGCGTCGCCCAGCAGCAGCTTGTCAAAGATGGAGGAATCATCAAAGACATCCAGCACCAAACCGAAGTCGCGGTACACAGGCATGACGCGCCGCTGCTTCTCTCGGTCGTAAGTAGAAGTGACAATGCCGCAAGATTCCTGGCCGCGATGCTGCAGCGCGTGCAGCCCGTAGTAGGTTAAGCGCGCCGCATCGGGCATGTTGAAGATGCCGAAGATGCCGCAGCTGTCACGAACTCCCTTCATGAACCGGCAGTTGGCCGTGCAAGGCCGCGCAATTGATCAGCCGTTGCAGAAGTGGACCTCAAAGTTACGCAAATGCTTCCACAGTTGTGCCCACCCAGGCTGCCACCGAGTTGGTGGCACAGCCTCCATTCTACAGAGACGACACGCGCTCAAAGGGTATGCAGCGGACGCGAACCCACCCGATACGGTTGTTGTCGACAGAGTCGACGACCAGATGAAGCCGGTCAAAGGTCGCCTCAAAACCGACTGTCGGGATGTCACCCGCCAGATGAAATACCAGACCCCCCAGCGTCTCGAAATCGAAGCTCTCAGTGTCGAGCGAAAGGCCCAGAAGCTCGTTCAGGTCATCCAGATCCAGGCGCGCGTCAATGAGGTAGTGATTCTCGCGCAGTTGCTTGACATACGACTCCCTGATGCTGTCGTGCTCGTCCTGAATGTCGCCCACCACCTCTTCAATGACATCCTCAAGGGTGACCAGTCCAGCGGTGCCGCCGTACTCGTCGACCACGATCGCAAGGTGTTTCTTCTTCGTCTGGAAGTCCTGCAGTAGAGCGTCAAGCTTCTTGGTTTGCGGAACGAATATCGGAGGTCGCATCAGCTGCGTCCAGTCCAGCTGCGTCTGCCGCTTTGAAGGGCCCAGATACGGTAGCAGGTCTTTGGCATAGATGATGCCCAGGATGTTGTCAAGGTGGCCCACATACAACGGAAGCCTGGAGTGACCCGAAGACTGAATGAGCGCAAGTGCCTCACTGATTGTGGCGCCAGCGCTGAGCGCCGTGATGTCTAGCCGGTTTATCATGATGGTGCGCACCGGTGTGTCACCGAGCTTTAGGATCGAATTGATCCAGACATGCTCATCCTGCTCCAGACTGCCATGCGCCATGCCGATGGCAGCCATCACCTTAAGATCTTCCGAGGATAGCCTGTCGGGCTCTTCCGGCAGCACCCATCGGTATAATCCCTTCTGCGTACGCCTCATCCAAGCCGCCAATAGCGCCACAATGGGGTACAGCACTACGCTGGCGGTATGCAGCGGTCTGGCGACAACGCGACTGTACGTGGTCGCGTGGCGCGTGGCAATCAGCTTTGGCGTGATTTCGCTGACGACGAGCAACACAATGGTCAGGGCGCAGATCTCAAGTGCAAACACGACTTCGCGGCTAAGCGCAAAGCTCTCTACCAGCTGCTCTGTGCCAAGCGCAGCTAGGATCGCGGCCGACACATTCACCATCGTGTTGAGCACCAGGATGGTGATCAAGAGGTGCTGCGGACGAGCTAAGAGGGCTAGGACCCGGCGGCTTGCACGGTCTTTGCGGGCGCCCAGCTTCTCTTTGGCCGCGGCATCCAGGGAGAATAGCGCTACCTCGGATCCCGAAACGACCGCACTGACGATCAGTAGGAGAATGAATGCTGCCGCACCGCCGATCTGCAGCGCGCCTAGTGGCATCAGCAGCAATTCGAAACTTGATTCTAAAGGAGGCTCGGTATCCAACGCCGCGCTGTGAATGCTGCCTTAGAGTGGCTCTGCATCCTTGCCGATCCGTCAGAAGTAGGATCCAGTGACAACGATGTATACGAGGGTGGCCAGCACCGCTATCGGGCACACAAACCGGAGCAGTATGCCCACAAAGCGCGAAGCGGGCAGGGGAATGCGACGGTCGCCAGCGGATTCCACTGCCTCCAGGAATTTGGGGATCCCCCATTTCCAGCCAACAAATATGCAGAAGAGCATTGCGCCGATGCTCAGGGAATAGTTACCCCAGATGTTGTTGTTCAGTGTCAGGAAATCCCAGCCGAATATGCCGCCACTACTTAGACTTGGCAAGGCACCTTGCGACAGCGCTGACGGGATGGCCAGCGCCAGGCACCCGGCTCCGATGGTCACCGCAGATCGGGTCCGGTTCCAGCCTTTCTCGTCTACGAAATAGGAAACGACAACTTCCAGGAGGCTGACCGTTGACGTGAGCGCGGCAATGGTCAGGAGCATGAAGAACAGGATGGCCACGATGTTGCCCAGCGGCATACTGCTGAAGATGGTTGGCAGCACAACAAAGACCAGCCCTGGGCCCGCCGTGGGCTCCGCGCCGACAGAAAATAGCGCGGGGAAAATGATGAGTCCCGATAGGATAGCAATAAGGGTATCAAATCCGGCGACAGAACCACCGGCCTTCCACAGGTTAGCCTCATCTGACAAGTAGGATCCGTACGTGATCATGGCGCCCATGCCTAGGCTAAGGCTGAACAGGGCTTGCCCGAGTGCAGACATCACCACGGCCATGCTGAGCTCAGAAAAGTCGGGCTTGAACAGGTATACCAAGCCGTCAATGCCGCCGTCCAGCGTTAATGCCCGACCAGCTAGTACCAGGAGTAGAACGAACAGGATCGGCATCAGGATCGTGGTCATGCGCTCGATCCCGCTCGATACCCCACCGCGTACCACGACCACCGTCACGACCATAAAGATGGCTGTGAGAAGGATGGCCTGTCCTGGGTTCCCGATAAGCGAAGTGAACAGGGCGCTGCTCGCTTCGTTGGTGCTTATGTTTCCCAGCATGCCGGTGAATGAGCTGAAGAGGTATCCCAGCGTCCAGCCGGCAACGACGGAATAAAAGGCAAGGATGCAGAATCCGGTAAGAACACCCACGCCGCCCAACAGAGGCCACCAGGACCCCGGCACCAGCGCCTTGAATGCACCCACAGGGTTGCGATGGGTTGTACGCCCCACCGACAGCTCCGCAAACATGACCGGCACACCGATCAGGAGCACGAATAAAAGGTAAATCAGCACGAACAGTCCGCCACCACCTTCACCGGCGGAGTACGGAAACCGCCAGATGTTGCCGAGACCGATTGCTGATCCTGCGGCGGCCAGGATGAATCCCAGCTGGCCGCTCCACTGACCGCGTGGCGGGGTTGAAGCCATCATTCAAGGATTTTCGTGTGTCGAAAGGTACACCCGAGCGGGGCTTTTATTCAAGTGTGTGTCCTCCAGGTAAAGTCAGTTTCAGCTGCCGATCGTCTTCGCACCAGCCCATTCTGGGGCCACGCAATAAGAAATCGTTGCAAGCACAAAGAAAGTGGAACCGATTCCAATCAGTCTTGTTGTACTGTGCGCCCGTGCATCGGGGAGCGCTTCTGGGTCGACGCGCATCCTGCTGCGGGGCCGTCATTGCAGGCAACGCTAAGCAGCATCACAGGCAGTAGCTATGAACAAGAAGCTTTTCGTAGGCGGAATTTCGTGGGGCGTGGATGATGACGAGCTCCGTCGTCATTTTGAGCAGTACGGCGTAGTTCAGGACTCGAAGGTCATCAGGGATCGCGAGACCGGCCGTTCCAGGGGGTTCGGGTTTGTCACTTTTGAGAGCGCGGAGGATGCGGCCACGGCCAAGCGCGAGCTTGACGGGTCGGAGCATCAGGGTCGGACGATCCGTGTCAATGAGGCCGAGCAGCGCCGGTCCCAGCGCCAGAGTTCGTATGGTGGCTGGCAGGGGCGCAACGGCAACAGCGGCGGCTCTCGCTACTCGCGGTACCGCGACCGCACGTAGGTCAGGCACCCTCTGGCGCTGAATCACCGCGCGGCCAGTGCATGCGGCCCGTTCAGCCGTGATGCGGTGAGGTTCAGAGCCACTGCATGGGTGGTCTGGCGTTAGTGGCGCCAAGCCTGCCAGTCGTCGCAGCGAGCCTAATGCCAGCTTTGGCTCGCACGATTGGCTACCTCTAGAAGGGAAGATCCGTATCGGCGTTTGCATCGTCTGGCGAAGCTTGGTCGGTGCTGGCGTTGGCATCGGGGCCCGTTGTCGAATCGTCCCAATGGGCTTGGCCTCCTGTGCCACTGTCCCTGTACTCGGACTCTTTGCCTGAGGCCGCTGGGTCGGGACCTTCTGTCGCTTGCCCAGCGTCACCGGACTGGTAACGCTGACTTCCAGAAGCGTCGTAACTGCGGCTCCCGCTGCCCCAGCTGCTACCGGTGCGGGAGTCGCCGCTCGACCCGCGCCCACCGAAGCTGTCGCCATCCCGCTGGGAGTCCCGACGCCCGCCCCGGGTGCCGAGCATGATCATCTCGCGGCCCTTCACTTCCGTCTTCCAGCGGTCATTGCCGTCTCGATCCTGGTACTTGCGAGTCTGAAGCGAGCCTTCGATGTAGATTCGGTCGCCTCTCTTGAGATAACGCTCAGCCACCTCAGCCCGTCTCTCCCACAATATGACCGAATGGTAGGTGGGACGCTCAATCCACTGGCCAGCAGTGTCCTTGTACCGTTCGTTGGTAGCGACCCGGAGCTTGCACAGCAACGCTCCGCTTGGTATCGTACGAACCTCGGGATCGTGTGTGAGGTTCCCAAGCAGGATAACCTTGTTTACGCTTCGTGACATGATGTACCTCCAGGTATGTGAGTATTAAGGGCGTTGTGATGTGCCTTCGGCACAAGGCTACGCTTACGAGCGCGGCGGTACCTATACTACAGCTTAACGCTGACAGCGTATTGTCAGCCAATCAACTCTTAGTTTAGGAATCCTGAGACTTTGGCCACTGCCATGACATTGCCGCCTGATCCGGCAGAACGCGCCACCCAGCCTTCGCTCCACGCCTTCGAAGCGCTCGTCGAGGTGGTCCAACGCCTGAGAAAAGAGTGCCCGTGGGATCGCGCCCAGACACACGAGACGGTCAGGCATCTGATCATTGAGGAGGCATACGAAGCCGTGGACGCCATCGAGCGCGGCAGGTATGACGATCTGATGCAGGAGCTGGGGGATCTAGCACTCCAGATTGTGTTTCACAGCATCATGGCAGAAGAAGAGGGCAGGTTTTCACTGTCGCAGTTGCTGAACGCAACCTGCGAAAAGCTTGTCCGCCGGCATCCACATGTCTATGGGGAGCAATCGGTTGACGGCGTCGATCAGGTGCTGGCGAACTGGGAAGAAATTAAGCAGAAAGAACGCCAGGGGCGCCGCGTGCTGGGCGGCGTGCCAGCGCACCTACCTGCGCTCTTGAGTGCCCATCGTATGCAGGAGAAAGCGGCTGGCGTCGGGTTTGACTTTGACTCCGAAGCCGACACCTGGGCCAAGGTGGAGGAAGAGGTCCAGGAATTTCGGGAGGTGTCGGGCGGGCCGCAAGATGATCGGGAAAACGAGTTTGGCGATCTACTGTTTGCTCTGGTGAATTATGCGCGGCGCACGGACATAAATGCCGAGAATGCGTTACGCGCGGCCAATGCCAAATTCAAGCGGCGCTTCGCATTTATGGAGGATCGACTGAAGGGGCGCAGGCTGCGCGATGTGAGCTTGGCGGAGATGGACCTCCACTGGGACGCAGCGAAACAAGAGGAAAGAGCTTCCTGAGCACTCACCATCAGCGCATGCACGAAGGTCGCCCAAGTCAGTGGCACGGGTGCTTCCGCTCTCTGGCTCTGTGCGACCACCCGTGGCTCTATTGGTCGTCGTTCTGACGGTGCTTCTTAAGGCCAGGCTCGCGGATTAGAAACTCCTCATAGAGGAGGGTATGCCGGCTTTCCATGGGCACTTCGTATCCCCCGATGAAGACATGGTGCACCTGTGTCTTCGTTTCAAACGGATCGCCATCGGTGACAAAGAGGGTTGCCTCTTTACCAACCTCGAGGGAGCCGCGTTCATCCGCCACACCGAAGAGTTGCGCCGGCACAATCGTGATGGCGCGCAGCGCTTCCCCCGCCCCCAGCCCATAGGCCGCCGCGAAACCCGCGTTGTACGGCAGGTTACGGGCATTTTCCGTTTCGCCGGATCGCAGCGCTATCTTCACGCCTGCTTCGTGCAGCAACGCCGCGTTGCGGTACGCCTTGTCGTAGCGGTCACTGTCACGCGTGGGTATCGAAAGCACCGGACCCACCAGGCATGGTATTCCAGATTCGGCAATTTTGTCTGCCACGCGCCATCCTTCGGCCACGCCGGAGAAAATGACTTTTTCCAGCTTCCGATCCTTGACCCAGTCAACTGCTGCTAGGATGTCTTTGGCCGCATTGACGCGAATGATTAGCGTCTGCTCAGATCGCACGACAGGAAGCAGGGCATCAATAGACGGCACATACTCCGGCCTGCGCCCCTCCTCTGGGTCCGCCCTGTACGTGGAATCTATGCGATGGTAAAGCTCGGCGCTATCAAACGTGTCATTGAGCTTCTTCAGAGCCCGATCTGTGGCTTTCTTGATGTCCTCGTCAGACCGCTGATCGAACCGACCCCTGCGTCCTGTCGAAGGAAAAGCCAGCGTCATCGCCGAAAACCCGGCATACATCTGTGTCGGCGTATAGCCATGCAGGTTGATCAGCGCTGACTGTCCGGGCAGCATGCCGCCCGAAGGTTCAGTCAGCACCGTGGTTACGCCGCTGACGCGAGTAACGGGGATAGCTACGCCATTGGGGTTGACCGCGGTCAGTGCCTTCATCTGCGGCGACAGGTCACCCAGCTCACTCGCGTCTCTGGTTTCTGGGAGAGAGCTGACCTCGACGAGACCCAGCTGCGTACCGGTATCGATAAGGCCGGGATAGATGGTAAGGCCACTGCAGTCGATGATGCGGGTGTCATCGGGGATGTCGACGTTGGATCCTAGCGCCACAATGCGGACCGCCTGCATCAGCAGCGTGGCGTCGGTAAGCGTGTCGCCTGTTACGGTGATGATACGGGCATTGGTGAGTGCTATCGGCTCATCCGGCACGGCCGTCGGCCCCACAGCAGCTGCCCAGAGGACAAGAGAGAGAATGATCTTCATAGCTTAAGGCAGAGGGCGGTAACGCTATTCGCTGTCGAGCAAGCCGTACAGATCGAGGCTTCCCACATGCAGGCACCGGTGGTGATCAGAGTGATCGTGCAGTATCACGGTATCTATGCTTGCCTCGGGATCCACTGCAAGACGCATATCGTCGGCATCGCGGTCGATATCGAAATAGGTAATGCCGTCAACAATCGTCTTCTGCGGAACCGCGTAGATCGAGAGCGGATGCTTGTCAAAAATCGCAAGGTCGCCGTCTTTGCCGACCTCGATGGAGCCGACCCGATCTTCGATGCCGAGTTGCCGCGCGGGGTTTATCGTGACAAGCGCCAAGGCCTCGTCATCAGTCAGGCTACCATATTTCTGGGACTTAGCAGCTTCATGGTACAGGTGTCTGTTAAGCTCCCCAGAGTCCGAGTTGATAGACGTAAGCACTCCGTTGCGTGTCAAGATGGCGGCATTGTAGGCCGTAGAGTAGTATACCTCAAACTTGTAGGCCCACCAGTCTGCAAAGATGGAGGCCGCCGCCCCGGACGATCCGAACGCAGCCAGCTCAGGCGCAATCTTGAAGCCTTCGTTGACATGCTGAAAGGTGACACGATCCACACCGAAATCCTCTAGGACCCGCATGAGCATTAGTATCTCATCGGCCCGGTAGGAGTGGCAGTTGACGATGATGTCTCCACTTAGAATGTCCGCCATCACTTCCAGCTGCCCATTGTAGGGTGGAGGTACGGCGCGGCTGTTGCGACGTGCTTCCTCTTCATAGCGGGCCCAGGATTCCTGGTAGCGCACCGCTTTGCTAAACGTTTCGCGTAGCACATATTCGACCCCCATGCGCGATGCAGGCCGCATATTGGTGCCCCGTCCGTGAACCCGGGTGGGGTTTTCGCCAAGTGCAAATTTGATGGTCCGCGGGGCACCTGCCATCCGAAGGCCTTCTGGATCGGTGATCCCCCAGCGATGCTTGATGGTCTCGTTCTGCCCGCCTATCACGTTGGCCGACCCGTGCATCACATGAGAGGTGGTCACACCACCTGCCAAAGCCCGATAAAGTGAAATGCTGTAAGGGTTGAGCACATCGCCTACGGATACCTGGGCGGTCACCGGTGCCGAAGACTCATTGACGTTGCTGATAGCGATATGCGAATGTGCGTCAAGGATGCCCGGCATCACGTACTGCC
This sequence comes from Rhodothermales bacterium, assembly GCA_958296045.1. Lineage (GTDB taxonomy): Bacteria > Bacteroidota > Rhodothermia > Rhodothermales > Bin80 > CATQHT01. Next base: position 1,024,851 of record CATQHT010000001.1, on the reverse strand, counting down.
CCTTAGCATCGATAACCTTGATGCCATCTGGAGCCTCAATGCCGGGTCCGATCTCTTGGATGCGGCCGTCGCGGATAAGCACATCGGTGTCTTCCAGCGTTCCTCCTGTCACCGTCAGCAAGGTCCCGCCGCGTACCAGCACATCGCCGCGCGGAGTCGTGTTCTGTGCTTGAGCGGGCGGGCAAACAGCCGCAAGCGCAACGACGATAATGACTAAAGCGTGTTTCATCAGAAATCCTGTCAGAGATTGGTTTCGGGTTCACGGCTGCCGGAGAGGGGCACGGGGCCATCAGACGTAGTCGCCTCGCCCTCGAACTCATCGCCCTCAACTGTAACAGTGACGGTCACGATTTCGGTGCCCCCCACATCAAACGAGAAGGTCAGGACTCCATCTTCAAAGGAGGCGTTCTCAATGTCCAGCGCTTCTGGCATAACATCCATGGAGATCGTACCTGACAGATCCTCGTCGATCGTAAGTGTGCCGCTAATCTCGCCTTCTGGCGTCTTGACCGTATAGGTCCACGTCCCGGCTACAGCTGCGGCCGCGGTGGAATCGCTTGCGCCTTCCTTCTTCACTTCCACCTCGTACTTGCGGCCATCGACGAATACGTAGCGAATCTTGGATTCCTTATCGAAGATGTTGCCGTCGGCTACGACCATGTTACCCAATTTTCCGGCCTCAACGGTGCCCATCGCTGCAGATACGCCCAGCACTTGGGCCGGATTGGTGGTAAGCGCAGCCAGCGCATCGTCTTGCGAAAGCCCGTTTTCCACCATTGTACGGATGTTGGGAAGCGCATCGGCCGCTTTGGTGTCCAATGTCGTGAATCCGAGTGTCAGTCCATTCTTCGCCAGCATCCCGGCGTTGGTCAGATACCGCTGGCGCTGCGCGTCACGTCGCGCCTCCAGATTCTTCTTTTCTGCTTCCAGATCGGTGGAGTCCTTCACGCGCAGGTTCGGATCATGCGCTGGCTTTTCTGTGACCTCAGGGAGCTCACCGGCGGTATCCGTCGCAGGCGCGGCGGCGGTGGTATCCGCTTCCGCTTCGTCGTCCTCGCCTTCTTTGTCCTTCTTCTTATCGCGCTTATCTTCGGGCAGGTCCAGCGTCAGCATCACCGGAATGCCAGCTGCCGCCAGCTTTTCCGTCACAGCAAAGCTCTGATTAGCACCGGTAAGTACCAGGCTGAATCCCAGCTCTTGGTGCAGCGAGAGCACCCGGTGGATATCCAGCGCATCTTCGGTGTGAAAGAAGACGGGCCGGTCTGCTTCAAGCACCGGGAAGAGCGCATAATGGGTCGGATCGTACTGGGGTCGTAGCATGCCGGCGGGGTTGTCCGCGTACAGCTTTTCGAGCCTGCTACGGCGTTCTGACTCTCTGAACAGCTGACGCATCTTTGCAATCACGGCCATATCTGTGCCCGGATACATCCTACGGGCAGACGCCAGCTGCGCAAAAAGCGAGGTTTCTCCGGTATACACCATCTCGTTGACCGAGCCGTCACTCAGAAGGATGATCGCACCCATGCCCGGCAGCATTCGCCCTCTGGGCACCACATGTGCGGCCGTAAACCCGGTCTGGCGAAGGTCTTTAATGCTTTTGTGGTCCGCTTCTAAGAGCGAACGCACGTCCCTGCCAGGCAGAATCCCGGCTTCTGCATCGGGTGGAAATCCTGGGTTGTCTGGCCGCTCTGGGCGCGGCTGCTCCTTCGGGGCAGGAATGCCCGCATGAGACAGGGCATCAATGAATCCGGCGTAGATGGTCAGCGAATCCGCTTCGATACGTTCGGCATCAAAGGGGACGGTGACATCGGTACCGACGGCCGTGATAAGTCCGTCACGCACGATGACGGTGGTCCGTTCGAGCACGCGCCCGGGCGCCTGCACCACGCGGGCGTTAATAAGCGCATACGTGCGGGTGACCTCGGGAATCTCGTTGCCGCTGTCCACCTGACCACGCGCGAGAAGCGGTAAGGCCGCCAGGAGTACGAAGAATAGTGGCAGGATGCGGCCGTATCGGTGAAACATCGGCATAGGGGTTATCCTTTTGACAGGCGGCTGGCAAAGCGTCCTGAGCACGGAGGCACAATATCAACGTACCGGTTATATGCAGCGCCCGCTGGCATCAGCAGGCAAATCGGGCCTTCCCAGCTCCACTTGAGCATCAGGCCCTTATGCGCAGTAGACGATTCGTCTACGACGCCGCTCTTAGCGTGCACCAAGAGCCCGCAAACGTGTAGATCCAAGCGGGAAATTATGTTGTTCGCAGGTCTTGCACATCACCAGCGCACAATGGGTGCGCATTGCCGAAGGTTGCAGCGCGGCTGCTATCGATTCGGTCATTGTGTAGTGCAGTATGCTGCAGGCCTAGTCGACCAGAAGCTTGAGTTCGCGCACCTTCTCCACTACTTCACGCCGCGTCATACTACGGTACGGCTCGGGTAGGAGGTCGCGGCTGGTGCTTTCTAGGACAGCAGCCATCGTCTGCAGCCTGACCTGGAGCGGGTACGAGGGAGGAATAAAGTCGTCCACGACGTGGGTCAGGATTTCTGGTGTCACCCCGGAATCATCGGTACCTAAGGCTGCTGCCCGAAACTTCGCACGCGTGAGTAGTGCTTCCATGTCGGCACCGCTGAAGGTGCGCTCGCCACTCAGGAGCGCTTCTGGCACCTGCTCAATGGGTATGTCGACGCCAGTGCGCTTCATCATGACTTGGAGCAATTCCAGGCGCAGCTCACGGGTGGACGGATAGAACAGCGCGATATGTTCTTCCGCTCGGCCTTGTCGTTTAAGGTCAATCGGCATCAGGTCTGGACGGGCGGTGATGAGAAAAAAGATGATCCGACCGCGATGGCTGGGGTTGCTCATAAATGCGGCAATTTGCCCGAACACCCGCTGTGACACGCCCGAATCGCCTTGAGCGCTGCGGTTGCCGAGTGCGGCATCGGCCTCATCAATCATCACCGCTACCGGAGGCATGGCCTCTAGCAGATTGAGAATCTTTTCCAGGTTGCCTTCCGTCTGCCCCTGCCACTGTGACCGGAAATTCTTCAGCTTCACCATCGGGATACCGATCTCGCCAGCAAAGCACGTGACCATAAACGTCTTGCCGGTCCCGACGGGGCCGCTCACCAGGTAGCCCATGGGCATGACATCTTGGCGGTCCTTGCGCAGAGCGATGGCTGCGTGGCGCAGGTGCACCTTAGCTTCGCGGTGGCCAGCCACCATGTCAAGGTTCCAGTCCGTTTCCACGAACTCGAGCATGCCGAAGGCTGCTTCTTCGATCAGCTCTTTCTTCATTGCGAAGAGCTGATCGAAAGTGAGCCGAATCTTGTTACGGATCGTGTCCGCCAGGATGGAGCGCAGCTGGATAAAGCTCAGGCCGGCCGTGTTGCGCGCCAGCGACGCTAAGGGCAGTTCCGAATTCACTTCGAACACTCCAGGATACGGTGTACAGTACCACTCGGCCATTGCCAGGCGGGCATCGGCGTTAGGCATGGGTATAAGGATCTCAGCGGTCCATGGGCTCTGCACATGCTGCTGATTGAGTTCACTGAGATTCTCCGCAATCAGGCACACCGTGAAATCTTTGCGCAAAAAGAACTGGTCGTGCGCCCAACGCTGCAGCAGCACGATGCTGTTGCGATCCTCGGCTGAGTACATGGCGGCTTCCGCCATGGGGATGACGGTTTCTGCAAAGTCCAGGATGCAGGCTACTCCTTTGCCGTCAGCGAGCACCATGCGGACGAAGCTGTCGAGCAGCGACAGTGCACGGAAGGGGTCTGCCGGGCCTCTCTTGGCAAAAGTGGTGCCTTTGCGCGCGTCGTAGGCGCGCAGAAACGTGCGGAAGACGTTACGGGAGTTATTGTCTCCGAACCGAATGCCCGCGGCCCGATCATACAGCACGACGATGTCGCGAGTCTGAAATAGCTCGGCGGTAAGGAAGCTTACGAGTTCTTTGTAGTCCTGTTGTCCGTCAGGTCCGGTGGTACAAACAAGATCCCTGACGTTCCCGTACAAGATGAACTGGTTGACGGTGCCGCCCAGGTATTTGCGGGCGATTTCCGTAGCCCAGCCGGGGGCATGTGCCGTTGCTCGCTCAAAGAGGCGCCCCTCGTTTGATGCTACTGTACCGTCAGTTGTGGGCTGATCCGGCGGTTCGGTGCCTGCGTCCAGCTCAGTAGGAATCTCTTCGCCTATCATGGGTTCGTATTGGCGCTCTGCATTATGACGCGGGTTCTGCCACCGCTGGCGAGCGCCTATTACGCGATGGTTACCGACTTGTCCAGGTACACGTTCTGGATGGCGTTGAGGATGCCTATACCCTCTGCCATCGGCTTCTGGAACGCTTTGCGCCCCGAGATCAGCCCCATACCACCGGCCCGCTTGTTGACCACTGCGGTCGTTACAGCCTGTTGCATGTCATTGGCACCGGAGGCACCTCCAGAATTAATAAGGCCGCAGCGTCCCATGTAGCAGTTCGCCACCTGGTAGCGCGTTCGGTCAATGGGGTGATCGCTGCTTAGTCGCGTATAGATCCGGTCATCGAATTTGCCATAGCTGGATCCGCCGTAGTTCAGAGCAGCGTAGCCTCCGTTGGATGTGGGCAGCTTCTGCTTAATGATGTCGGCCTCGATGGTGACGCCCAGGTGGTTGGCCTGCCCGGTAAGGTCTGCGGAGGCTTCGTGGTTAACCCCGTCAATCTTGAATGCGCTGTTGCGGACGTAGCACCACAGGATCGTCAGCATACCAAGCTCGTGTGCCTCAGCGAACGCTTCCGAAACTTCTTGAATCTGCCTATTGGAAGCCTCCGACCCGAAGTACACGGTGGCGCCGACTCCTATGCAGCCCATGTCCCAGGCGTTCTGCACGCTGGCGAACGGGATCTGGTCGTAGGTATTCGGATAGGAGAGCAGCTCGTTGTGGTTGAGTTTTAGGATGAACGGAATCTTGTGCGCATATTGGCGCGCTACCGCTCCTAGCACGCCGTAGGTCGAAGCGACCGCATTGCAGCCCCCTTCGATGGCGAGGCGCACGATGTTGGCTGGGTCGAAATAGATCGGATTCTTCGCAAACGATGCCCCGCCGGCATGCTCGATGCCCTGGTCCACTGGTAGGATGGATACGTAACCGGTACCTCGCAGGCGTCCGTTGTCAAATAGGGACTGCAGGGCACGCAGCACCCTGGGGTTGCGGTCGGAGCCGCCCCAGACGTCGTCTACAAATCCGGGACCGGGCAGGTGCAGATTTTCCTGGGGGATGGTGGCGCACTTGTGCGACAGCAATCCATCTGCGGCTTCGCCGAGGATAGCGGCGGTGTCGGAAGTGAGTACCTGGATCATACTGGGCAGAGCGTAACGTGTGACAGGAAATGGCCGTCTTACCTATCGGCAAGGCTGTGCAGCGAAAAGTAACGTGAAGCGCTCGAACGTTAGTGGCTTGCACGGCCAATTTACTTTGAATTCAGTTGCTCCACCTGACGCGAAGTTCAGGCGGAATGGTGTCTGGTGACGAAAGCCATGAGGGTAGCAGTTGGGCGATAACCGCGCCTAGGAGGAGCCCTTTGGATCCGAGTCCTGTAAAGATCCACGCCCGTTCTGATATGGGTCCTACCATCGGCAGGCGCGTACCGGGAACGCCTACCCGCACGCCCGCGGCCGCCGCTACTACCTGTGCTTGCTGCAGTCCGGGCATCATGGCAGACGCTTGGCGCAGGATGTAGCGGGAGGCTGTCGCTGTCGGAGCCTCTGATGCGTATCCCCGCTCATAGGTTGTACCTACGAGGAGTCCATTCTTCACGGGCACTATGTACCCACGGCCTGTGACGGGCATTGCTAGTGTGCATCCGGGCGGGCGCACCGTACGGACTACTTGGCCTTTGGTGCAGTGCAGATGCAGTGTTCGTAGCGCCTCAAATGCCGGGTACCGGCTTCCGGTGCATAGGAGCACATGCTGCGCCGCAAAACTCTCTCCGCTGCGGGTCCAGACAGTCACTTGACTTGTGGTCGCCTTCCACGAGGTGACTACCGCACCGGTCTTTAAGGTGGCCCCACGATCCTCGGCGGCTGCGAGCACGGCATTGATGAAGGCTGGGGTGTCGACTATTCCGCCGCTGTTGAGTTGCAGTGCACCATCGGGCGCGGTGACACCGGCGAAGGCTTCCTCCGCTGCAACATCGGCAATCCACCGCGCAAAGCGGGGGTACCTGTGTGCTATGTCGCGCATTGCCTCGGCCTGATCTTCGTCTGCGCACGGGCGCAGCACGCCACAACGGTTGTAGGTATGTTCCGCGCCAGCTTCTTTTACCAGCGCATTCAGGCTCTCCAGGGCTTCAAGGCCCCGCCACATCGGGCGGCTCCGCAGGCCAGCGAACGGATTTACGATGCCGGCAGCTACCTGGGATGCGCCAGAGGGTCTTTCTTGAGCCTCAAGCAGGAGCACATGCCGGGATCTGCTGAGCGTCAAAGCGCTGAATGCACCAGCCAAGCCAGATCCCACAATTATGGTGTGGAAGCATTCGCGCATGCAAATAATGGAACCGGCAAATAGGCGACCTGTATACGGGGGTATGTGCCCGTAGCTCAGCTGGATAGAGCGTCTGACTACGGATCAGAAGGCCGGGGGTTCGAATCCTCCCGGGCACGCACCGGCTGGCGAGTCTGTTTTCTTCGCATAGGTTACCGCGCAGCCATCCCAGAGTGCGGCTCCGCTGATGTTTTCAGTCACTGTGGGGTGGGGGAGCTTGGTGTCTGGCATGCGGGTTGAATTCGCGAGCGCTACAGGTGCTGTGCATTCATGGTAATGCGACGACTGGCGTGCTGCCAGTTATTGTTGGACGGGTATTGAATCAGCTACGGTACACGCGTCAGCGGAATTGAGATCGACGGTCTTATGGCCATCTGGAATCGGTTCGCATTCGGATGGTACGGAGTATGATTGCTGGGCATGCCGCCATGTTGACGGGCACGGGCCGGCTCCATTACTGATGATAGAGGTTTGGACCAGTGTGCAGTTGGAGTACGCCATTTAACGGATCGATATAGCTTGGACTCGGCCGCTTTACAAGAGCAAATTAGAAGTCCGTCGGAGTCCAGAGGTCTCTACAGGGGGCTTGCGGACTGATGTGATTGTTTACCCTTACGTCATGGCATCGGCGGGATTCAGGCTATTCGTGCCTCAGCTGAGTGAGCACTGTCAATTAAGGCCTTGGCTAATCAGATCGGAGCTGCCCAGTCTCCGCTCGTTGAATGCAGGGGCGCGCGGCTCAGCGTGCTGACAGTCTAACCAATATCAGTTGGGCATCGCGGTAATACCCTATCTGGCATTTGCGTCGGGCAAAGGGACGAGCGTTGGACCGCCCCAGAGTGCCGCACCATTGCAAACGTGGTAGGCTTGTGCTTGCCTATAGATCGCGTACAGGCAACTTCGCTGATGCGTGGCGTCGCAAAGAATTGATCGGCTTAGTGACCGCTATGTTCGCGTAAGACATGAATGTCGCAGAGATTGTATTTGGAGCGTTGGGAGGCCATATCGTTTTCCCGTTCGGCTTTGACTCCTGAACCGATCAATTCTGCGGTGCGGTTTTACTGTGGTGCTGGGCCGTTGAAACTGCCACCGGAATTCTTGGGTCAATACCGCCAGCAACAGGCTTAGCCATGCCCGCCAGGATGTGGTCACAAGGGACGCCCGGGGAGCACTTGTCTTCGGCCTCGGGTCGATTGAGATGCCGTGTCTGATCCTCACAGTAGCGAGGTGCCGCGGCATGCTGGAGAGCGGTTGGCACATGTCCGCACTGCGGTTTACCTCCGCCCCAAGGAATGCACTGATTGAAGCTTCGGCGGGCGAGGAGTCCTGAAGGGCTGGGCTGTATCCCTGCTGCGCACAAGGCAGGCGCGTGGTGCCAGCCATCCTTCTTCCTGACGCGATCCGATCAGCCAGTGCAGCTACGGTCAATCGCATCCCAGAAGGTCCGCAGCTACCGTGCGCACATGGACCGGGCAGGCGAACCGCATATTCTTGCCAGGGTGCTTTAAGGCGGCTTCCATTCGAAAGAGACTCTGCATCCACTCAGCAGAGTAGGGCGGACGCAGCGACATGCTGCAGTTGCAGGCGCGATCAACCTCTTGACTCACGAAGTTTTTATTGCGAAACGGGTAATCGGTGCCTGCATCTTTGAAGAAGTCAATTTCCTCGAGGTCCGCGACTATCAAAGGCCTGCCTTTAGCAGCGCGAAGCTGGGCAACGCTGGGCGCAAAGTGGCGAAGCAATGTCTCACTCATTACCAAAGGGCTTTTTGCTCCAGGATCTTATGCGAAGTCCAACCATGACCACCCAGGATGGTAGCGCAGGCATGCCTCATGTGCACACTCCCTTGGCCTATAACCACTCTCAAGCGTAGTGCGGGATCGCCATAGATGTGCACGCTATACCAGTAGTTTTCTACGAACTCTTTCGCATGGGTGATCCAGCGACAGCCTGCAGGCCGCCAGTCACCAAGGATGTGGGATACCAAAGTACGTGTGGACCCGCTATCAAGAAATAGCGCACGAATGCAATAGGATGAACGGCAGGGGTCTCGACCGGGCAAGAATCCATTGACTGCTCGTGCCTTACCTGTAACGCTCATTCCAGTGCTTGAGGAACTCTGAGAATGGCACCGGACGCGGCAGCAATTCTTCTCCATCCAACAGCTTCCTTAGTTCACGCCGAGACCAGGTCGCCGAGACTCCACCTCCGAACGAGTCTTCAAACCCGATCCAGGCCTCACTTGCTGCTCTATCTGATGCCAGGCGTACGACCCATGAGCGAGCCTCTGCATCTTCAAGGACCAGTGGCAGCCCGGCTGCATGGTTAGTGGTTATTTCCCGTGTGGTCGCACTCCAATCGTGACGCAACGGACTTGTGTCTGGCGCAAGGTACAAGGCAGCAACCGCCTTTATCTCACGAAGCTCCTCGGCCGTGAAATACGCCACACCTTTTACCTGCACCATCTGGCGCAACGCGATAATGCAGTCCTTGATGTCCAAATCAAAACCCGTGCCATCTTCATCTCGTGCAACCCGTATTACCTCGCTTAAGGCTTGGCGCCCGAAGGCCACTAGCGCGGCCCAGGCGTCATGATCCCGCCTGCATCGAGTTACCAGCATTGGAATGGCCGCAGGAGCTTGCATAACCATCGCAAAATCTGTCAAAGATATGGCCAAGTTTTCGTCAGCAAATCGATACTCCTTAGCCTGCATAGCTTCGCGATCCCGTCGGTGCTCCGCCTCTAGTGCATAGAGTATCGCGTCACGTAGCTCCGGTGTCCATTCCCAATGGGGGATACGATTGACAGCGCTGATACCCTCCTGGATAATGTCTATCTCCGAGCTCCGCAGCTTCTCGGCGATGGCCGCCTGGTCAGGCGTCTGCTGCGCTGGCGAAGGTTGAGCCAACAGAAACGTACAAGTCAAGAATATCCACGCGAAATAGCCCATAGCACTCGCTGTGCTCGCATTGGGTGTAGCATAATGCAGGTCAGATCGATGAAATGCACGCACCGATTGCGGACTGCCACCAACAGCTTTCTGTCGAGCATTTTTGCAACCTTCCGGTATCCTCCTCTCTACGCCGCCAGGAGCGAACGAAGCCTAGTTGAGGGTCAGAAATGGCCGCACAGCTCACCTGTCACCCCTCCCATCGCTGAGACCAGCGTCCCCATCGGGCCCCCAGCAAGCCTCCGACCTTACTCCAGGTACTCAGACGCCCGAAACGCGTTATTCTCTGACAGGCACCATAGTAAGCAGCGCGACTTCAAGAGTTAAGATGTCCCTTATGGGTATTGGGCAGGGCTAGAGCTATTGGTCCCAGTGGTGGCCGTACATTTCGCGATACCCAGCCAGAATCTCGGACAGGGGCTTGCCCAGTAATGGCAACGGGGGCGCGCCGTCCAGCAGGTCCTGTACTCTCTCATTTCCCCGGCCCACAACCCAACTACGGGCCTCCGCATCCTCTAGTACCAGTAGAAGCCCGGCGGCGTAATACATTTTCGGATTCGTAGGTGAGCTGGGTGACAGATACAGGCCACCAACAGCCTTCAGCTGAGCCCGCTCCTGCGGAGTGAAATATTCCAAACCGCGCGCCTGCACCATCTGACGTAACATGATCAGAGCCTTTATTGAATCAAAAACAGTCTTCCTCGCGAGCCACGCGCATCAAGTCGGGCAGAGCCTGTCGTCCGAAAGCAATCAGAGCGGCACGCTGCGTGGCGTCCGCTGTTAACGCCAGCAAGGGAATCGCTGCAGGATCCTGCATAACAGCCGCCAAGCGTGAAAGGGGTCCCTGCAAGTTGTCGTCGGTGAAGCGCTGCACCCCCGCGCGAATGGCCTCTTCGTCCCGTCGCATCTCACTCTCTAGTGCGTAGAGTATCGCGCGGCGTATCGTGGGCGTCCACTGCTTAGGGCTGGCGAAATATTAACTTATCCTGACCGGAACCATCGGCTCCGTAACTGCGTAGATGCTATGCACGTCGATAACCGCTCTCGCCTGCCTGAATGTCGGAAATAGTCCTTCTTTGCGATTCACGTAGCTCCCTTTACGCTGCTTTCGGTCTTGCCCTGCGCGAAGGGGCGCCGTACACGGACGTCGTGCGCCGAGCCGTTGTCGATGAAGCCCTGATTGCGTACTCGAAGCGGATTCGGGCTGCCCAGACTGCACGCCTGAAAGCCGACCCACGAGAGCGCCCGTAGCCTTGCTACTGAGCCAGACATACCGCTGCTATACAAAGAAGGCGGGCTATGCCCGCCTGCGGCGGATGTTCGTTAACGGTAAGTGGGTCCGCAACTGGGCGGTCCAACAATGCCGCAACGCACACAAGGCAGCAGAGAAGCATCCGAGCTATTTCACATTGACGAAGCTCTGGACGGCCGCCCGCAACGCCGATGAGCGCAATCTCGAGTTCGGCGTGACTGAGCAGCGTTCTGTGATCAGGGGCGTGGCGGAGGGTTACAAGCACTTTTTCAATAAGCACCATGCGCGCCCGCCGCGTTTCAGCGGCGACTTGGTGAAGAGCTTCAGGCTGCCACGAAAGCCCGAACGCGTCAGGCGCCAAGACTATCGCGTTCGCATCAAGGGCGTCGGGTACGTCCGTTTCACCGATAGGCGCGGGCTGATCAAGCGCTACGGCTGCAAGTTCGTACGCATCGTGCGGTCGTCGCTGGGTACCGAATACACGATTCAAGTCGTGTACGAGCGCCCCGAGGCGCCAGAGAACAGCTGCGCAGACACACCGATGGCCGTGGACCTTGGCTGCAAGGCCATCGCGACGCTGGCGGATGGAAAGAGCTACGCGCCCATCAAAAAGAGTGAGCCCCGCAGGGACGCTTTGCAGCGTCGGGCTGCTAAGACGAAGAAAGGCACGCGTCTGCGCCGAAAGCGGTTTGGTGCTTGGCGCAAGGAGGCCGAGCGAGTAGTAAGACGCAACCGCGGGTACCGCCACGAGGTGGCGGCCGACGTCGTCAAGCGATCCGCGAATCTGTTTCTGGAAGACCTGAAAGTAGGACGCATGACACGCGCCGGTGGCAGCCGCAAGACGGGGCTGAACCGATCGATGCGCGCGCAAGGGCTGTACGAATTGGTACAGCTGTTGAAGTACAAATCCGCTTTGCTTGGCGGCAAGGTGGAGCTGGTTCCGCCGAACGACACAACGCAGAGATGCAGCGCTTGCCATCACAAGCCAGAGGAAAGGCTACGCCTGGCTGACAGGAAGCATCGTTGTGCCACGTGCGGAAAGACCCAGTGCCGCGACGTTAACGCGGCGTTGAACGTGTTGTATCGGGGCCTTTGCCCTAATGGATGGGCGGCGAGCCTATCGTACGCGCAACATGTGTCTGCTCACCCGGACGCTGAGCGGCATCCGCTGTTGGATGCTGTGGCAGGTCTGGGGAGTGTACAGAATCGTGCTCGTGAGCGGCATCCGCAGGGGTGTTGCGCACCCACGAGTGCAGGCGAAATTGACCACCGGCCAACTAGGCAGATAGGTTAAATTTTCGCCAGCCCTTAGGCCCAATACGCATGGCGCCGCTTATCCCCAAGTCTATGGTCTTGATGTCCGTGCTCCGAAGGGCGGCTACGATGTCCTCCTCGCTAGATGGCACTCGAGGCCGTTGGGCAGCCACCTCCGAAAGCGGCCATACCATACCCAGCATTAAGCAGAAAAGGAAGCCGCTCATGGCGTCCCAGGATTACTCGATGGAAATGTGGAGGTGGTGGTCACCATACGTGTCAAAGGTAAGGCCCTCATAATCGAAGCCGACTAGGGACGCAAGGTCACGAAGGGCGTTGTATCGCGCCCGCCACTCAGACTCGGACAAACTCTCCCAAAGCTGCCGGGTAGATATATCGATGGCCCGGCCCGCCATATGCCGACTTCTGGTCGGTGCACTGCTTCCCACATTAGTATTCCCCACGGGACATCGATAGCCGCTAGAAAGCGGCAGCAAGTTGATATTCAGGAAGGTATCGGCCAGAGCGGTGGCACGTAGAGTCTCCAGCATCCCCGGAATACCTGAGGTGATATACCCCCACGGGTTGTGCGTTCCTTCGTTGCCACCCGCCCAGTACCCGTTCAGCTCCGGCCAAGAAAAATTATCCGATCCCCCATTCCGGGTGAACCAGTCGCAGGCGATGGTGAACTCAACGCTCAACGAGTCATATTCCGCCTCCATCGCGCAGGGGACTGCTTCGCTGCAAGAACAGTCTTCCTCCTCATCTTCGCCGTCGTCGCCCCCCCGCCGCCGCTCCCTCCACCATCACCCCCACCATCGCCCCCGCCCGGGTCATCGAATTCAACACAGGTGATATAGATATCCACCGAAGCTAAGGTGCACTCCCCTTCGCCATCGCCCGGATCATCCCCCGTGTACGGAGGGTCTACGCATATCCAACCTTCAACAACGTCGGTCACCCAGCAGTAAATCGTACCGTGCGTCTTGCCTGCCCCCGAAACTTCATTCAGAGTCAGTTCGACCGGCTCAAACCCCTCCCCGGGCGTGTAACGTTCACAGATTTTGGCCTCATAGGCGATATTGTACTCGCTGATCAGCATTCGTAGATCGCCAAAGTCCCGATCCTACCATTGACGCACGTAGTCCGTGAAACGATCGGGATCCAGGGAATCAGGACTGACGAACTCCAGCAGCCGAGAACCGACCACCTCATCCTGCGGATTGATGTCCACCGAAATCGTCCGCACAGCTCCGAGCTCGCTGTGAGAATGGGTGGTGGCAGGCTGACCTGGGCCAAGTACCGTGGTAACACGCGTAATGCCATCGCCCAAACCCAACGTGACGGCCTGCGACCAGTCGGGTGGGTACTTCGCCACCATGGCCTCTAGGACCTCGGCATTACTAAACTTGCCAAGAGCCCGCTCCTGGGTCTGGACAAGAGCCTCTTCGTACTAAGCCTCAACCTGGGCCACCTTCGACGCACCGGGAGGAAGCGGATCTGTGCTGATGTGGATGCTGGCGCAGGCGGCAGCGCCGAGAATCATGGCTGCGGCCAGTGAGAACTACCATCGGCTGGAAGCAGAAAGAGCAGGCAGCTTAGACATACGCAAATCGCGGAATCCAAGAGATGGTGAAGTACCTATAAAGAATACACGGCTGGCCCCAATCACATGCAATCATCTCGCCAGATCCTTGGCAGGGTGACGCCGGAGGGCAAGACAATATCTGCCGATTCAGCCGAAACTGCGCGCCACGACCTAGCCCGCAGCACTTGCCAGGCTGACGGCTAATACAGTCCTTTCTGGATGAGAGGCCGATTTGGAATCGACACACGTCCACACCACCATCGAGATTGTCCTTCCAGCGGATCCTCCTACGCTGCGGCAGCTCAACAGGGAGCCTCCAATGACCGCATAGCGCACGGAGTCCGCCGACTGCATAGCCAGCCAGCCGTGCTCCTTCGGTACACTGATTGATTTCTCGATGCTACTCAATACAGTTGGCACATTCCGTGCGCCGCGATGGCACAACCCTCAAGGCATACCCGCCCACCCCGGCATGACACCCACCTGGATGCCAAACACCCATGCCGCCAGCACGTAGCCGACGACAGTGACAAGCATAAGAAACACTACATTGAGCACAAGTCCAGCGCGGGCCATCGAAGCAATCGGAACACGTTCGCTCCCATGGACAATGGCATTGGGCGGGGTGGCTACCGGGAGCATAAAGGCACAGCTAGCAGCCAGAACCGCAGGAATAGCCAAAAGCCGCGGATCCTCTCCCATGCCAATTGCCAATGCAGCAAGGATTGGTAGGAAAGTGGCCGTGGTAGCGGAGTTACTGGTAAGCTCCGTCAGAAACACTATGATACCCGCAATAACGAGAATCACGAGCAAGGTGGGGAGTAGGTCCACGAATGTCAGAGAGTTGCCTATCCAGTCGGCAAGCCCAGTCCTGGACATCGACGCCGCTAGACTGAGCCCACCACCAAAAAGAAGAATAGTGCCCCAAGGCATCTTGTTGGCGGCCTCCCAAGAATGAGCGAACTGGCCTTTGCGAAGGTCAACAGGGATAACAAACAGGGCCAACCCACCCAGCATCGCGATGCCGGAATCGGACAGACCAGGCACCAGAGGCGCCAGAAGAGGCCGCGTAATCCACAGCAGCGCGGTACACAAGAAAACGAGAGCCGTAACCCGCTCGCCGCGAGTGATGGGACCAGCCTTAGCAATCTCCTCATCGATCAGAATTCCGGTACCCACGATGGTGGTCATATCAATCGGATACACCACCCTGGTCAGCGCTAGGTAGGTGAGTGGGATTCCGATGGCCACCAACGGTACACCCACCACCAGCCAGCGAGCAAAAGAGATCTCAACACCAAACTCGCTCTCAAAAAAGGCAGCCATAAAGGCGTTGGGCGGAGTGCCGATAAGTGTCCCCATGCCGCCAATGTTGGCGCCATAGGCCACGCACAATAGCAGGACGAGGGCGAAGCGCTGGTGCTTGGACTTGTCGGTCGATGCCTCCGCCAATGCAATCACCGAAAGCGCGACGGGAAGCATCATGACCGCGGTCGCCGTGTTGCTTACCCACATGCTCAAGAATGCGGTGGCGACCATAGATCCGAGAATCAGCGCCCGCGGACTCGTCCCCACCTTCTGGATGATGTGCAAGGCCAAACGGCGGTGCAGATTCCAGCGCACCATGGCGGTAGCGATCAGCAACCCGCCAACAAACAGGAAAATGAGCTGGTGCGCGTACGGAGCGGCGATTTCTCCTATGGGTCCAGCACCCATGAGCGGGAAGAGCACCAGCGGTAATAGCGAGGTGGCAGGAATCGGAATGGCCTCCGAAATCCACCAGGTCACCATGAACAGGGCGATACCAGCAGTCGTCCACCCGTCCAGGCTAAGCCCGTCTGGCGCAGGGATCACCTGCGAGGCGACCAGCCACAACGGCCCTAGAATTAGCCCAGCCTTTTGGCGTACGGAATATCCAGGGGCCGAATACGGATTACTCGACGACACGAAGAGCTGCAAACACTGCGAATAACTGGTAGCAGCAAGGTACGGAATCGGCCGCTTGGTAAACGGCAACGGCTGCCGGGCGAAGCGGTACGTGACGTAAATTTGACGACTCTTCAAATGGTCGTGCTCCCTCTTATGCCATACATCCTAGGACTTGACGTCTCCACCACCGCCTCGAAGGCACTTCTTTTGCGCCATGACGGTAAGGTGGCTGGCACCGCATCAGCACCGCACGATCATTCGATGCCGCACCCCCTTTGGAGTGAGCAAGACCCCCAGGATTGGTGGCACGCGACGCAGACATGTATTCAGGACGTACTCGCGGCTTCCGGTACGCACCCCGCATGGGTCGTTGGCGTGAGCCTGACGGGCCAGATGCATGGCCTAGTGATGCTGGGTAAAGGAGGAATAGTGCTGCGCCCGGCTATGCTCTGGAATGACGGACGGTCTACGGCACAATGCGACCGAATACGAGCACTGATTGGCCTAGAACGCCTAGTAAAGATTACTGGCAATGATGCATTTGCTGGGTTTACTGCGCCGAAAGTCTTGTGGGTACGTGACCATGAGCCCGATGTGTATCGCCAAGTGCACCAGATTCTTCTCCCTAAAGACTACATACGCTACTGCCTGAGCGGGACCTATGCCACGGACAAAGCCGGCGCTGGTGGAACGCTTCTGCTTGACCTAGCGGAGCGTGATTGGTCGAAGGAAATAATTGAGAGACTTGAGATTCCTTTAAGATGGCTTCCTCCTACCTATGAAGGCACCGCAGTGACCGGGACGGTCACCCGACCTGCTGCAGAAGCGACAGGGCTAGTGGCGGGCACGCCGATTTTCGCTGGTGCAGGCGACCAGGCTGCACAGGCAGTGGGAGTGGGTGCAGTTACACCACAAACGTGGGCGCTGACGCTCGGGACCTCCGGCGTGGTCTTTGCGCCATGCGCTCAGCCGCGAACAGCCCATCAGGGGCGAGCCCACGCATTTCCACACGCGGTGCCACGATTATGGCACATAATGGGCGTGATGCTATCCGCCGCCGGAAGCCTTGCATGGTACCGCGACACGGTGGCAGATGGCCAAAACTATAATAGCATCTTTTCATTGGCGAATGGTGTCGCGCCCGGGAGCGAGGGTCTGGTGTTCTTGCCCTACCTAACCGGTGAGCGCACCCCGCATGCGGATCCCCATGCTACCGGCTCTTTCGTTGGGCTGACTCGCCGTCATACGTATGCCCATTTGACGCGCGCCGTCCTTGAAGGCGTAGCATTCGGTCTCAAAGATAACCTGACGTTTTTACAAGAGGCCGGTCTGCCACCACCAGTAGAGCTGCGCCTTTCGGGAGGCGGCGCCAAAAGCGAGGTATGGCGCCAGATTCTGGCCGATGTGCTGGGGGTAGACCTGATTCCTGCGAACGTCACAGAAGGGGCTGCACTCGGAGCGGCCATCGCCGCCAGCGTAGGCCTGCGCTGGTGGCCTGATGTTTCTGCAGCCTGCCAGAGTATCGTGCGTACAGGGGAACCGACCCGTCCTGGCGCCAATCAGATCAGATACCAGGCACTGCACAGCCGATTTGCGTCGCTTTACCAGCATCTGAAGCCGTACTTCGCCGCAACGCATCCCTGAGGAATGCGACCCGTAGTCCCAGTTATACCGAGAGGCGACCAAGGGGGGCGTTAGCACGGGTTTCAATAGTGAGCGGATCCGCGCCGCGCTCTCGATACAGGAAATATCCAGCGCCAGCCACCATGGCTCCATTGTCGGCGCATAACGCCCGAGGGGCGAGAAAGGCTTGTAATCCGGCGCGGTCTGCGGCTTTCTTGAATGTCTTGCGCAGCAGACTGTTAAGGGCCACACCGCCAGCCAGCGCGATGCGTGTCAGGCTAGTCTGGCGCGCCGCGCGCATGGTTTTGATCACCAGCGTATCGACCACGGCCTGCTGAAAGCTGGCGCAGAGGTCTGCTACGCACAAGTCTGGGTGCTCATCCATCACTCGCACAACCGCCGTCTTCAAGCCACTGAAACTGAAGTCCAGCGTCTTCTGGCGAATCATGGGGCGGGGCAGCGCGAAGGCCGTGGCATCACCATTGGCGGCCACACGCTCAATAGCCGCGCCACCTGGGTAGCCGAGCCCGAGCCTACGGGCAATCTTGTCAAGCGCTTCTCCAGCAGCATCGTCCCGCGTGCTTCCCACCACTTCATATTGCCCATGGTCCTCTACGCGCACAAGGAGCGTGTGACCGCCCGCTACCGTCAGACAAAGGAAGGGAAACGCCGGGCCGGGACCCTCTCCCATCAACACAGAACAGATGTGGCCTTCTAGGTGGTGAATGCCAATCAAGGGAATGTTGCAGGCTAAGGCAACAGATTTCGCTGCGGAGACGCCGACCACGAGCGCCAGAAGCAATCCTTGATCGCAGGAGACGGCCACCGCATCCAGGTCGCTGAATCTGACTTCGGCTTTATCTAGTGCGGCTTGGATGACAAAACTGATTTGCCGCGCATGCTCCCTGGCGGCTATCATCGGCACAACGCCTCCAAAGGCTTCGTGCGCAGCATACTGCGATGCGATGACGTTGGACAGGATGGTCTGCCCGCTTCGAACCACTGCTGCGCTGGTGTCGTCACAGGTGGTATCTATTCCAAGGACCAGCATGGACATGATTGCTTACGGAGTAGCGTCCCGCTCGGCCATAGAACGCTGCATATATGCAGGCGCGAGCTCGAGCAACTCCTGGCCCTGTACAGGCGAAACATGGGCGGCGGCCAGCGCCATCGCCTCGGGCATAAGCCTGAAAGCATGTGCGTGCACGCAATGTGCCTCTTGCATCGCACGCGCCGTGGTACCATTACCATATTCTACTAGGAGCGGTAGTCCCTTGGCTTGGAGCACCTCCTTTTCCAGGATAGGGACAGGCACAGCGTCCGCATCGCACGGGCGCAGCCGGATGTCGCCCGTCGCGTCTGTACGATACCATGCCCGATAGGCGCGGCCGCGACCAGCACCCAAGAGCGCACAGACGGAGCCTTCACGCCATTTTCGCCCAGCCACAAGCGTATCAAGCGACGACACGGGAATAACCGGCACCCCTTGGATCTGTGCTAGCGTCTTGGCGGCCGTAACACCGATATTCAAGCCTGTCCAAGACCCGGGACCCGTTACGACAACGATCTCCCGCACCGCTGACAGCACGATGCCGGTGCACGCCAGAACGGACCTTATCTGATTGTGAACCTGGGCCGCTGGTCGGCCCAATAGCGCCGAGGCACCCTTGAGCATCCCCGAACGCATCACAGCGACCGTAGAGCAGGGGCCCGAAGTGTCCAAGAATAGCGTAGCCATCAGCGAGCCAGCCGCTGGAGCAGCTCCTCATAGTTGGAGCTCGCGCCGACCGCCTTAATCTGAATAGTCCTGCATGAAGGCGTGCCGGATCTCGCAAGCACAATCGAAAGGTAACCGGGCACCAGCTGATCTAAGAATTTGGACGCCCACTCCACAATGCTTATGGCCGGTCGATCCTCCAAAACCTCGCTGAACAGGTGCTTATCGGCGTCGGACAGGTGTTCCAGACGGTAAAAGTCAAGATGATAGACCCGACCCCTACTGGCCTCAAGCCGGTACTCATGGATAAGGTTGTACGCTGGGCTCTTGATCATCGTAGTGTCTATTGGCCCCAGACCCTGCACGATGCCCTTGGCCATCCACGTCTTACCAGCCGCCAGTGGGCCGTCTAGGCCTATAACTGCGCATGGTGGAAGCAGTCGGCCGATCCTGGCGCCTAGCGCCAGTGTGTCGTTGGGACTGGTCGTGGTAAACGTCAATGGCAAGATTGGGCCGCATCAGGTCATAAAGGTGCGCGGGATATACGCGGATAGCCGCTGATTGTACCGCACGCGGCAATGAACCCCAAGGCGAATGCCCAAAAGATGTACCCGTGCGGCAGCCAACCTGCAAGCGAGTCTCAGCCATTTGCTCACCCTCCTTATAGCCCTGCTCCTGTTGGCGGCCGCCTGCCGTCCAGAGGCTGACACACCTGAGCCTAGCGAGGCGGAGGACACTCAGGGGCGTACCGCTGCCCTTGAAGCCGCACGCGTGTACTCTATTCCGCCCGAAGACGGAGACCCGCTCAGCGGCGGCGATGTAAAGGTAGTTTTCGGGCTTGAGGGTATGAGGGTGGCGCCCGCGGGCGT
Organism: Rhodothermales bacterium; assembly: GCA_958296045.1. Taxonomy (GTDB): domain Bacteria; phylum Bacteroidota; class Rhodothermia; order Rhodothermales; family Bin80; genus CATQHT01. The sequence continues at coordinate 1,005,146 of CATQHT010000001.1, read as the reverse complement.
GAGAATGGAGGCTGCCGGGTAACATCACCTCCTTGTCGACACCGCTTCTTTGCCGGATCCCCATTTTTTGATTCTTACGGATTCCAAACATGTGCACTTCGGAGGCGGGCATGCCGAAGCCTTTCTGAGCCAGACACCGGGCACGCACAGGCTGCCAGCGCTCTTCGCAGACTACCGGCAGATCTCGTACGACCTGCCATTCTGTCGGCAGTGACTCTTATCGTCGTGGAATAACCCCTCGGGGTTGGTTGCGCTCCTTAGTGCGTAAGTGCCCAGAAAATGAAGTTGATAGCCATCTGGAAGCTGACCGTGGATGCCGTGCCCAGGTTGCGTCCGCCGGGCCATTCCCAGCCATCACCGATGTCCTGATTGTAACAGATCACGATGGTGAGGCGATCCTTACTGTCGGTGATGCCATAGTACACATCGTCCATTGGCCCAAATCGCATGCCCCGGCCCCAGCGGCCAAAACCGTTCTTGGTTGAAATGGCGGCATCGGGATCAATATCGTAGTAGATCGACCAGATCGGGTGCGCAGCATCCATCTCCACGGGTTCCCGTTCGGGGTACACACGCTTGATGTTGTTGTACATGTTGTTCCATTGTGGCCCGAACCGGCCTCGTCCATAGTCGTGAAAGTCGTCGATAATCAGAAAGCCACCTCGGTCGAGGTACTTGCGCAATGCTGCAACCTCTTCTTCGCTGGTCTGCCAGTAGCCAGGCTCGGTGAGGTACAGCACAGGATAGTCGAAGATGCGTTGATCGGTCAGATCCAGCACGATGGGTGCCCCCTCGAGCGTCAGCAAGGTGGTACGGTCTATTGCTTCGTGGAGGTTGAGCTCGGCGGTAGGATAGTCCGTAGCCCAAGCATTGGGGCGCAACCCGGGATGGCTTTCGTAGCGGACACGCACAAATCGGAACCCGGTGTCGGGTATAGGCGCAGCCAGCATTAGTGCCACTGCAACCAGGACAAAGGTGCCAGCAGTGCGCAATTGCAACGGCTTATGGAAGCGCGGCGGTGCAGCCAAGGTGCGACGGATCAGTCAGAAGAGGGCGTGCTCATCACCTCTTCAAATGCATCCGAGAAGGCCTGCATATTCTCTGGAGTGCCGATACTGAGGCGGCACCAATCCATATACGGGGGAAACGGCCGACCTACGAGAATTCCCTTTGCCGCCATGGCCTCCTGAAACGCACCTATGGGCCGTCCAAGGTGGAAAAAGATGAAGTTTGTCTGTGATGGGACGCTACGGTGCCCCCAGTTAGTGAGTTTGCGAACAATGGCCTCTCGTTCAGCTGCTATCGTGTCGCGGCTCCATGTGACAAATGCTGGATCCTGGTAGGCGGCAATCGCTGCGCGCAACCCGATGATGCTAATGCTGTTGTCGGTGCGAAATCCCCTCAGTCGGGAGGCGATATCTGGGCGTGCCAGCGCGTAGCCGACCCTGAGGCCTGCCAGCCCGTAGACTTTCGAAAAGGTCCGCGAGACGATTACGTTGCGCCCCTCTTTGACGAGTGGCACCATGGTGGCGAATGCCGGGTCAGCAACCAGCTCAAAGTAGGCTTCATCGACCAAGACGACAGCTCGCTTCGCGGCTTCTGCAACAAATGGAAGAAGTTCCTGGTGGGGCGTGATGGTCCCCGTGGGATTGTTGGGGTTGCACACAAACACCAGTTGCACGGCCTGCGTCATGCGCCGCTGCATCCTGGGTAGGTCCATGATCAAGTCGCCGGTGACTGGAACTTGGTGTACGTGTGTGCCAATACGCGAAGCATAGCGCCCAAGCCCTTCAAAGGTGGGATGTGCCGTAACCAGCTCTCCGCCAGCCAGACCATAAGCCATGGCTGCCATGCGAAGCACTTCGTGTGAACCGGCACCGAGTACGATATGGTCAGGCGTAAGGCCTTCTCGCTGGGCAATGAGCGATGCCAGCTCCCGGTACTTGGAGCTTGGATACAGGTTGGATTCACCGAAGGCAGCGGTCATCGCTTCCTGCGCAGCTGGAGAGGGTCCGTATGGATTCTCATTGCTGTGCAGACGGACCGGCGCCGCGCGAACCCCTTTCTTAGCGGCGCGCGCCAGGATCGGACGGAGCGCGAGAGGCGCGGCTGCACTCGCAAGCAGCCACTGGCGACGATTCATTTGTATGCGCGCAATCTGTGGGAGTGTTGGCTGATCAGATGAACATAAGGTACGGATTGCTGAGCAGGACAGATCTTGCAACCCCTTTTGGTATTCCTAATGGGATACCCATGCTCCGGTACGTGCACTCTTAGCAAGCGCATCGAGGCAGCGCATGCCCCTGAGCGCTTCTTGCAATGGCTCTTGGGTATTGACCCGGCTGGCTGCTGCGCGCGCGAAGGCGTCAACCTGCAGCGCGAATTGATTGGCTGGCTCGATCCGTTGCACCTCTCTTCCACGTTGGCCCACAATTTCTATGAATGCGGGGGCATCAGGCAACACGTTAAATGGAGTCGGCACCGTGATACGGCCAGACGTTCCTACCACTTCTACACGTTCATTTCGTTGTGCCTGCGTTGCACACGTGAAGATGGCATGGCCTTTGCAGAACTCCAGAATTCCCGTAGTGAGCACATCGGTTTTGAAGTGCATATCGCATTGCATGGTGGCGATCACCCGTACGGGTTCGGCCTGGAACAGGAAGCGTGCCACCGAGACCCCGTAGCATCCGATGTCCATCAGCGCACCTCCTCCCATGGCCACACTGTTGCGGATGTTGCGTGGATCCGTGTTACAATACGAGAAGATGACGTGCACGGTGCGGACATCGCCAATCATGCCTTCGGCGACAAGTTCACCGATGCGTATCCACTGCGGATGGTGCCGGTACATGAAGCCCTCTGTCACCAGAAGGTCCAGATGAGCCGCAGCGCATTCGGCGAGTCGGGAGGCATCCTTGGCGGACAGGCCCAGCGGCTTTTCCACAAGGACGTGCTTACCCGCCTTGAGGGCTTCGATAGCCCAGGGCACATGTAGGTGATTGGGAAGTGGGATATAGACAGCATCTACTTGCTCAAGGTCCAGGAGCTCGCTATAGGTGCATGTAGTTGCTGCGATGCCAACGTTTTTGGCTACTACTCTGGCGCGCTCTCGGCTTCTGGACGCAATGGCTGTCACGGTGCCTGAAGCGCTTGTCTGGATGGCGGTGATGACCTTCTGCCGGGCGATGCGGGCGGTCGACAGAATTCCCCAGCGAAGGCGGAGCATCAGATGTATTGGTTAGCGGTTGACCCGCAGAGTCGGAGACAACACCGGCAACAAGATACCCCTGCCGATCCGTCGCGGCATGGTTCCCTTGCGAACTGCTGAGCAAAGCGTGGACGGTACCAGTTTAGAGGTTCAGAAATGGGAATGCATTTTCGCGGACCGGTGGGACGCACAGGATGTTCTTGAGTGTCTGTACTGACGCTTGGCCGAGGAATGCCGGGTTTTACGGACGATAGGCGCATCCGGTTGGCGGCGCACCTTGCTGGGGTTATTGGGCGAAGGCAGCTGGCGTAGCGGCCCGATGGGGTGCTCAAGGCACACTAGTGGTAGACGAACACAGATCACTTAAGTGCCTGGGCACTTCGGTACAGGTCTCGCGCTCAGCAGTGGTATCAAAGGGCTTGTACGGCAGGTCTCTACGGGTGGGAGCAGCGCCTGGTAGGTCGCGGAGCACTCACGCTTGGTTCACCGATGGGGCCGCAGCGCGCGAATTCCTGCGGTGTGCGTAGGTATGCACTCTAGCACATCTCAGAGTCAGTTATGGGCGACGTCTATGCCTTGCAGGTTACCAACAGCAGGTAGACAACGGCTGCGCGTTGAGCTGCTTCGAGTGATCCGGCATGCAAGTATTGTTGCGCCCCAGAGCGATGCCCGTCAGGACATAAGATCGGTACATGGCCTGCGTTCAACACACACTGTGGAACGGTTACATTATGTCTTCGGTCCCCTTCATGCACCTGACATTCCAGCGCCGATTACGGACGCTGGCGGCGCCAGAAACGCAGTTGGCAAGGACCCTCATGCACATATCGTGCGACCAAGAGCAACATCGCTTCTGATGTGCCCCGGATTTTCAGTGCCATGACCCGGCCTCCCGAATTGGTGCATAGCGCCTCCGACAATGTCGCGCAACGAGATCGCCCTCTTAAGATGCAGACCCCAACACATGTACCGAGAAAACGCTAAACCTCTATTGAGGCAATCTGGTCCACTAGCCTGGAGAGAAAAAAGCTGTCCTGAAGTGACATAGGGGTGTCAGTCTGCCGCTGTATACTAGATATGTGAGGCAACGATACATTCGAGTCATGGACCACCCAGTACCCTACCGCATCGGGAGCTCGCGGGTTCTTTCGCTCCGCATGGTAGTTCTTGCAGCCATCTACTCGCTGGGGCTCTGGAGTATGCCCAGCCAAGGCCAGATCTGTGATTCGCTCCAAGAGGTGGCATGCGTGCGGGAAGCGCTCAAGAGCCTGACATTAGCAGCCGAGCAGCGGTGTGCTCCCTATGATCGTGGGGATTACGAGTACAGCCAGAGCGTGGAGGACAGCATCATTGCCTCACTGGGCGCAATATTCAGCCCGTACACGGGGGAGCGATTTGAAACCAAGTATTACACTGACATTGAGCATATTGTGGCTATATCAGAGGCGCACGACAGCGGGCTGTGCGCCCGTTCGAGGCAGGAGCGCAAGACTTTTGCTGGAGATATACTGAACCTCACGCTGGCGGAGCCTCATCTGAACCGTTATAAGAAGCGGCACTACGACGCTGCTAAGTGGATCCCAGAACGCAACAAGTGTTGGTTCGCGGCGCGCGTGGTGGCTGTGCGCGTAAAGTATCGCCTCTCGATCGATAGCGCAGAGCGCAAGGCCCTAGATGACGTGCTGAGCATGTGCACCTCACTTGCGCTCGTGCGCTAAGGGAGCCAAGCACAGGTCCAGCCTGTTCCGCTGGGGCAGGCATGTGGCTGCAAGCCCACTGAGTGCGCGAGCGCGAGGCTGCCGCGCAAGATCGGGCAGTAGGGCACAGCGGCTAATGGCTCTGACTGCGTTGGCGTGGCTACCTTTGTGCTGGAGTCTGGCATTGTCCCCGGCTGCTATATGGTGGTAGGAACAGGCATAGACGACGGTCGAACGGATCCGCTTCAAGCGCGCTGCCCCGAGTCTTGCGTCAATACGGAATATTCCAGCTCTGCTTCCTAAACGTTAGCATTTCGCAGCAATGCCCCGCGGGGTATAAATTCTCTAAGATCGGCATGGTGCGGGTTCGCTTCATAGAGGCAGGCATCAGGGTCAAGAGAACCACGAAGGCTGGTGAATCTCAATAACGCACCGTCCAACCGTGTCCCCATCAGGTGAGCTCCGCGGAGATCGCATCGACATGAAGTCTGCCACACGTAGGCAAATCCGACGACAATCCGATTCTCTTAGGTGGGTCTACCCAAGAGTTTCCTATTCCGACGAAATTGTGCGCCCAATCCGACGCAAGCTGGACGGGGTTGGCGAGCGCGACGCGCGCATCGTGCTCGCCGTCGGGGTCACACGGGTGCTTCACCGCTCCAGTGAATGGGCCACACATTGCCTAGCTGCACGACAATTCAGGATTGCTGGAGCACCTGAGGTTGGTCCCTGACAAAGGCGTACTAAGGACTTCCACGTGTCCACTAAGGATGGACCACTACCGGGGCAGATACAGGCAACGTCTAGGATAGGCAGTGGTTTATGTGAACCGGCAGGAATTCCTGAAGCATTGCTTGGTGGCCGCAAATGCAATTCTTGTGCCTTCGCCGGTCTGATAAGAGTAGGGAACTGCTAGCTACCGACCAATCCACACTCCTTTTACGACGTACCCGATGAGCACTTCGCCGAGCTACTTGGCCTTTGACCTTGGAGCATCCAGCTGCCGTGCGGTAGTGGGGACGCTCACCGGGCAGCGCATGGCCCTAGAGGAGGTGCATCGCTTTCCAACGCCGCTATTGGTGCGCGGAGCGCGCCTGTACTGGGACCTGGAAGCGATCTGGCAGGAACTTCGGAGCACCTTGCAGCGAGTCTGCGCTCACCAAGAGCTTCGCAGCGTTAGCGTGGATTCGTGGGGTGTGGACTACGTGCCGCTGGATAAGTCTTTCAGGCCTGTCCGCCAGGCCCACTGCTACCGAGACCCCCGTACGGAAGGTATGGACAAAGAGATCGCCTATCGCATCGATCCTGAGGCCCTATTTGCGGCAACCGGCGTGCAGCCGCAAGCGATCAACACGCTGTGGCAGGTGATGGCGGATCAAGTGCTGACGCCCGAAGACTTCGACAAGACTGCAACACGCCTACTTATCGCCGACTATTTTAATTACCGATTCAGTGGGATAGCCATAGCCGAGGTTTCAGCGGCGAGCACGACGCAGCTCTTTGCGCCGCATTCCATGACTTGGGCGCGTTCCCTTATGGATGATTTGGGATTGCGCTCTGAGACCTGGCCCCAGGTGGTGCCTTCCGGCACGCGGCTGGGTCCTGCCCAGCAAACCATCGAGACTTCCCCGATAGAGGTCGTGGCTGGATGTTCACACGACACGGCATGTGCGGTGGCTGCCACGCCGGTCCGCAGTGACGGCGGTACATGGGCATTTCTGAGCAGTGGGACATGGGGTATCCTGGGCGTGGAGTTGGATCGGCCGATGATCAGTGCGCAAACGCGCGCGCTCGGGTTCACGCACGAGGTTGGGTTTAACCGGTCGATCCGCCTGCTCAGGAATCTGACCGGACTATGGGTGCTGCAGGAGTGTGAACGTACCTGGCGCGCGGCTGGGCAGCGCTTCAACTACGCGACGCTAATGAATGAAGCAGTCGCCGCCGGTGACAGTAAGGCGCTACTGGATCTGTTCGATCCCCGGTTTGCAGCGCGAAGCCACATGCCGCAAACCGTACATCGTTACTGCCTGGAGCACGACATGCCTCCCCCCAGGGGGCGTGGAGCACTGGTGCGGCTGATCCTCAAGAGCCTAGCGCACGCGGTGGGCAAGGAGCTGAGCGCACTGGAACAGCTCACCGGCTGCCCGATCGAGGTACTCCACATCATTGGCGGTGGCTCGCGCAACGCGCTCCTTAATCAGTGGACTGCGGATGCATGCGGTTGCCGTGTGGTGGCTGGGCCGGCCGAAGCGACCTCACTTGGTAACTTGCTGGTGCAGGCCTGGGCGATGGGGGACCTGTCCAGCGCCGCCGCGTTACGCCGCACAGCAGCCCACAGCGCATCGCTGCAGACGTTTCACCCAGGGCAGTGGCGCGCCGACAACTAAGGAGCGTCGAGGCGACGCACCTTGATGCTTCGGAAGTGGACCTCGTCGCCATGGTCCTGCAATAGGATATGTCCGCTCTGCCAGTGCCCGAAGCCTTCCCACACCGCGTACTTGCTGCGTGCAACCAGCGCATCAAACGCTTGATTGCCTCGCTCATACTCGACGGCGATGCGGTCATTGAGCCAGTGGGTCACATGCGATCCGGCAAAGGTGTGCTGTTGCATGCGACTGCCCATAACATGTTCGTGCACATGCACCCCTGACACCGTGATACGTGCGCGGTTCCAGTTGCCCGGACCTCGCACGGTCTTGCCGTCTGCTGGCGGAATAAGATCATAAAGCGCTCCCAAGGTTCGGTTGCCTGCCGTCCCCCGGGCGGCATCCAGATGACGCTCGTCGTCTAGCAGCTGAAATTCCAGCCCGATTGCAGAAGCGTCGCTGCCGTAACTCTCGGTGATGAAGTACTTGATGCCGCTGTTGGCCCCTTCAGAAAGCATGAAGTCCATACTGAAGTCGAACAGAGTGTACTCCTCCTCGGTCACGATGTCGCCGCCATAGGCCGCTTCGGCGCCCCCGGAAGCTTCCACAATAAGCACGCCATTCTCCACCTTCCAGCCCCGCTCGGGAAAGGACTCCCGGCCCGCGCCGCGCCATCCATCAGTGGTCTCACCATCAAAGAGCAGCGTCCATCCCTGCGCTTCTTCCTGCGCCGAAAGCGTGTTGGGTACTAGGTTAACGACATAGGTGTCATCGAACGGCCGCGCCACGATGGTCCCTTCACTGATCTGAATGTCACGCCACTGGATTATCTTACCCGCATCATTAGGGCTGCCGACCGAATGGACCTGCAGCGCGATGAACCCATCCAGGGTCATGTCGTCATACAGAGCCGCACACGGGATGTCATTGACCCACGTGCGTAAGAGCGGACCTATAGCCTCAACGTAGTATTCGTTCCACTCTTCGACCCTGAAGGCGTCTCTACAAGCCGGATTGAGTATCATGGGGTAGAGCCATCCGCGGCGTGCCTCATCATAGATGCCGCCGCTCCATGCACGGGCGCTGGGATCAACCTCCACCTGGTATCCGTGGACACGACCGTTCATGTAGTCGGGATGGCTTTCGCTTCGTATCTGGATGCCTGAATTGATGCCTGAATTGACCCAGACCTCCATGCGTAAAGAAAAGTCCCCATACGTGCGGTCCGTGGCCAGAAACGTGTTGGGGGTGCCATGCATGGTAGTGCCGGTGATGGTTTCCCCCTCAAGGCTGAAGTCCGCCTCTCCGTTCAGGCGGGTCCAGCCATCAAGCGAGGAGTCCAGGACCAGGCTGACCCAGGCGCCGTCCTGGGCGGCCAAGATGCAAGGCGGGGCCAGAATCAGACCGAGGCACGATAGTAGCAGGGATTGAGGCATGATCCTTGGGAAAGGTAATTCGCGAAAGTTAGACCAAAACGGCCAGCAATAGGTTCAATGGGTTCTGTTTCGTCCACTGTTGGGATGCGGCTGATGTCTTCCCGTCGTGAGTTTCTGGTTGCTGCGGCCGGCCTCGTAGTAGCGCCAAATATCGTGGTACCCAGAGCACGGTCCATCCAGGATGTGATCGACCTCTGCATCGAGGCGGCTCCTGATGCGCCGTGGGATTCTTCTGTTGACACTGTCAAGGTAGGCGACCCAATGCAGGAGGTGCGCGGCATTGTCACGACATTCCTGGCGACGGTGGATGTGATTGCCAACGCCGTCCAGCGCGGAGCGAACCTGATAATAACGCACGAACCTACCTTCTATAACCATCTGGATGAGACGGAATGGCTGCAGGGCGATCCGGTCTATCGTGCAAAGCGCCAGTTGCTGGAGGAATATGGGATCGTTGTTTGGCGTTTTCATGACTACTGGCATGCCCATAGCTCTGATGGCATCTTGATAGGTGTCCTCGAGCAACTCGGATGGGCAGGGTACTCGGATCCAGAACGGCCGTATGTATGTCATATCCCAGAAACTACGCTGGCGCGCCTGTCACTGTTGATGAAACGCCTATTCGGTTCGCAGCGTGTGCGCGTCATGGGGCCTCCAGAGCTTGTGTGCCGGGATGTGGGTCTGCTCGTGGGCGCGGTCGGTGGTCAGCGCCAGATTGAGCTTCTTCGCCAGGTAGATGCCTTGGTGGTCGGCGAGGTTCGCGAATGGGAAACGACCGAGTATGTGCGTGATGGCAAGGTGGCGGGTCAGATTCGCGGCCTGATCGCGGTTGGCCATGCGCTCAGCGAAGATCCTGGCATGGCATATCTGGCCCGGTGGCTGACCCCTCGCGTTCCCGAAGTTAGGGTGAGCCATGTGGCATCTGGAGATCCGTTTCGTTACATCTGAGCTTAGCGATGTCTGAAAGAATTCTGTTGGGAATTGTGCTGGCATGTGCCGTCGTTGCGACCCAGTTAATGGGGTGCGCCAAGGTGGATCGGGGGATGTTCGAAGGAGAAACCAATGTGGGTGGCAGCAGGCTGGGCGGCAGCCTGGCGTACGAAGCGGCTGCTGAGATGTATACCATCACGGGCAGCGGCGCGGATATCGATGGGGAGCGGGATGAGTTTTACTACGTTTGGCGGCGCGCCGCAGGAGATTTCGTGGCCCAGGTGGATGTCGATTTTGAGAACGACGGAGGGCACATGTTCAAAAAGGCGGGTTGGATGGTGCGCGCCACCTTGCGTGATGACAGTCCCTATGTGGATGCGTTGGTGCACGGCGATGGGTTGATTGCCCTTCAGTACCGCATGCTCAAAGGCGGGCCTACGTACGAGGTGCTGTCGGGCGTGCGCGCGCCAGCCACACTGCGCTTGGAGCGGACGGATAGCCTTTACACGCTCTACCTGCTTCGTGGCAGGGAGGATATGCGTGTAGTGGGCAACGTGGTGGTGCCGCTCCCAGACGAGGTCTATGTGGGTCTGGCGGTTTGCGCGCATGACGCAGCCGTGCAGGAAGCCGCCGTATTCACGAATGTGGAGTTGATAGTGCCTGGCATGTCTGAAGAGCGTGAGTTGGAGAGCTCACTGGAGGTTCTCAATCCGGGCACGGGAGAGCGGCGCATCATTCGCCGCTCACGGTCCCATATGGAAGCGCCCAACTGGTCACCTGACGGTGAGTCACTGGTTTACAATCAGAATGGGAGGTTATATTCTATTGAGATAGATTCCAAGATCGTGCGACTCATTGAGACGGGTTCAGCGGATCGGATCAATAACGATCACGGCTTTTCTCCAGACGGCACGATGATGGCAATCAGTCATTCACCCAGTGACGAGGGGTCACAGATCTACACGATCCCGGCTGGTGGCGGTGACCCGGTTCAGGTCACGACGCAAGCACCTTCCTATTGGCATGGTTGGTCTCCAGACGGGGAGTTGCTTGCCTACACGGCGCGGCGGGACGGTGACTTTGATATTTACGTTATACCGTACACGGGTGGCGAGGAGGTCCGGCTGACCGACGTTCCGGGGTTGGATGATGGGCCAGACTACGCTCCTGACGGCGCTTATATCTACTTCAATTCTGAGCGTACGGGATCCATGAAGCTCTGGCGCATGGCACCGGATGGGTCCAACCTGGAGCAGTTAACGTTTGATGACAGCTTTGCGGACTGGTTTCCGCATCCTTCTCCTGATGGCCACTGGCTGGTATTCCTATCGTATGATGGAACGGTAGAGGGGCATCCGCCCAACAAGCAGGTTACGTTGCGCATGATGGCGGCCGAAGGCGGCGAGCCTCAGGCTATTGCCACGCTGTTCGGTGGTCAGGGAACCATCAATGTGCCGTCATGGTCGCCGGATGGCCAGCAGCTCGCTTTTGTAAGCTATCGGATGGTCGGAGTCGACTTGTAAATCCGGTGGCTTCTCTCCAGGGTCAGTAGTCTGGATTGGGCGTGGGCATTTGCACCTGGGTGTCCGCCCGCCACTGGTGCAGGTCTGCTTGCAGTCTGGCAGCTACCTCTGGCAGTTCGGAAGCGAGATTAGTGCTTTCGCTCAAGTCACGCCTGAGGTCATACAGCTCCACGCTCCCATCTTCCAGCCATTCTATGAGCTTATAATGGCCGTCGCGAATCGCGCCGCTTGGCCGGTTGCCAGAGCCATGGTAGTGCGGAAAGTGCCAGTAGAGCGTCTGCTTCGGCAGCGCGATCTCCTTATTCACGCATTCTGACGGGACATCAGATTCTCTGAGCCCGGGCAGTTTATCAGGCGGGATTCGACAGACGTTGTGCCTGATGACGCGCGACAGATCCATCCCGTCGAGGCCTGTGGGCGGTTCCAGGCCAGCCAGGCCCGCGAGGGTCGGTAAGAGGTCATTGGTGGAGGCTGATCCTGTGATGAGTTTGCCACGCGGCCCACGCGGATCACGGATCATAAGCGGAATGCGAATACCTCCTTCGTACAGAAAGCCTTTGCCCGCGCGCAGCGGCCGGTTTGACGTGGGTGCCCAGCGGCGGCCGTCTGACAACGTGCTCAGACCTCCATTGTCGGAAGTGAAAACGACGATGGTGTGGTCGACAAGGCCCAGGTGTTCCAGCGCGGCATTGATGCGGCCGACGCTCTCGTCTACAGAAGCAATCATAGCGGCATAGACCGCATGGTCGTGCCGCTGCCGGGTCATGCCATAGGCGGTGCCGTCAGGACGAAAGGCGGGTCCGGTGCTCATCGTATCCCGGATTGGCCCTGGGCTGTTGAGCCAGCGGGGCAGGGGACTCTCAGGTGTGCTCGCAAGAGTGGCCGCGGCCTGGTCGTCCGCTGTTCCTTCAAACCAGGCGGCATAGTGGGGTTTGGCCTGCAGCGGTGTATGGACTGCATAGTGGGACAGGACCAGCAGAAACGGATCGTCTTGTGCGGTGAACAGGAAAGACAGCGCTGCATCGGTCAGCCGATCCGTCAGGTATGTGCTATCTGGATCGTCGGCCAGGTCTGGCACATTGGATGCCGGAAAGCGCGCATTCTTATAGGGCGCAAAAAAGGACCCTGGCTGCCCAGCGAAGTTAACGGCATGAGTGTGGTGAAAGCCCTGGTCTTTTGGCATGAAGCCTTCCGTTCCCAGGTGCCACTTACCAATGTAGGCGGTGACGTATCCGGCATCTTGGAAGACCTCACCGATGGTCACCTCTTCTGTTGGCAGCTGGCGCTGGTAGGGAGCCTGGTTGAGCTGGCCTTGCTGTTCTCCTCCTATCCAGTTGGTGATCTGCAGGCGAGCCGGATGTCGTCCCGTCATGATGCTTGCGCGCGTTGGCGAGCAGACGCCGCTGGTCGCATAGAATTCAGTCCACCGCATCCCTTTGCCAGCCAGAATGTCAATGTCTGGGGTTTGGTAGAAGGTGCTTCCATAGATACCGGTATCACTCCATCCCAGGTCGTCCACCAGAATGACCACCACGTTCAACGGAGGCCTCCGCTCGAGGGCAGAGCAGGAGACTAGAAGCGTTCCGAGCAGGCAGAGATACCGCATGGAAAGAGTCATTGGTAAAGGACAAATCCCTCAGGTGTCGTCACGCCGACTCCGCTGTGGGGCAGTCCAGACGCGTAGCAGGCCCTGATGGATGCGAACGCCTCCGCTTCAGCAGGTCTGCCAATCGCTCGTTCTTGTTGTTCAAGGCTTCTCGGATCACACTTTGAGGCAGCGAAGGACGACCTTCCGGCCCTCGGTGTCAGCCCGACAACGATGATCGCCTGATTGTAACCAAAGCATTTGCCGTCAGTGAAGATACTTATGCCATGGCAGCCGGTCAGCAGGCGTGACTACACCTGATCGAAAGCCATTGTGGCGCGCCGAGCGCATCCGCCGTGTACCGACGATGGGCTCAGCCGTAAGCATCCGTACGCCGAGTAGTGGCATCTGGCAGCAGCACTGACTAGCGCCCCCAACGGTGTGCATAGCAGCGGAGCTCCTCTTCTTTGATTGTCGTCTTGTGATATGCGAGAAGGAAATGCGCAGCAACTTTGGCATGGATCGGAGTTTCGCACAGTGCACCTCATTGACGAGGGGTTTGGGCAGTGTTACCCCCGAGTGCAGGTGGGTTTGGCATCGCCAATGCCAGACGTATGTGCTGTGCTGTGCGGTTGCTGATGACTAGAGTCGTGAGATCAGGCGACGACCATTAGCGTGGGTGGTATGCAGCCTTGGGGGTCTGGGCACCACTATCGCCTGAGCAAGCTGTAGGATTCCAAACGAATGCGCCTTTTCTCATCACATCTTAGAGCGACCATGCAAATACCGCCGGCGATCCCCAGCCACAAGCCATGAGCTTCAGAAACCAGGACGTGAGCGAATCACTGCTCCGACGCGAATGTCACGTTGACCACCGCCTCCTGATCCTCTGTCACCTGCATGCCCTCTACCAGCGCCGTAGCGCCCTCACGACCGGTGATCATGACATCGTACTCTGCCGCCGGGTCGAACACCTTGGGTCGATAGATAGTACCGTTGATGCGCAGCGTGTATACTACCTCCTGCGTGGCCGCATGGCGGACCTGTACCACCGGATCCAATGCGCCCGATATTTCCAAGCGCGGAAGGTAACCTGCTGCCTGGCGGGCGTAGTTGTCTTCCTGTGTCACTACCACGGGCCATCCGTCATACGGCGCCGCATCTTCGGCCATTGGATCCACCCATCGGGGCCAGGCTTCCGACGTGATGGTGCGATCGGCGCGCCGGAAGCGGATGATGCCGTATCCGGGAACACGATCGTACAACGCTTCGGGCTCCATGTGCGACCTGACGGGGTTTGCCACTGCGTGTACGGTCATCCGGTTGCCGAAGCCATCAAGGTACTCTCCTGTATACGCGGGCGCACCTGGGGCGCGGTTGGCGCCAGGCTCTGGCGGAAACCATCGCCGAGGCCAGATATTCGCGATGGCTGGGGAAATGAAGGCGTTAGCGCCATCGTTGAAGTCATCAATGCCGTACTGTACAAAGCTGCCCAGGTGCTGGTCTCCTGCGACATGGAAAGCGAACCCTTTGCGGATGGTGCGCAGTGCCCGGTTACGACCCGCTTGGGGCCATCCGTTAGAATCCATGTCCGTACCCATGTGATCGGTGCTGATGTATTCGCCGGGCTCGGCGTAACGCATCTGTGGCACGACACTGTCATCAAAGGAGCCTTCCGGCAACGTCGCTAAGTTGCTGAACAAGGTCTGCGAAAGCATCACCTTCATCCAGGTGTCATCTTCGAAGTCCTGCGCCCATTCGTCGAGAAAGGCCAACTGACGTGCACCCAACAGCGTTGCATCGGTGACCGTGGTCGCGTCGTAGTCGCGGTTTTTTGGCCAACCGTTGCGCACCTCGGCTTCGGGAACGGCCTCGCGCGGCGTTGACTTCCACATGCGGTCCGCCACGATAGCAAAGCTCATCCCACCAAGATCAAGGTTTGTATAATAAACCGAGATATCCTGATCGATAGGGGTGGGATCATAAGGGTCAGGCAAATGAGCGAGCTGGGTGCGATGTACCGCATTGACAAATCTGGCATCCATGATATAGCCGCCATTGTCCGACAACGGGCGGGCGCTGCCTTCTGCCTTCTTGCCCCCGTCACCCCAGATGTTGCCGTGATACACGTCATGGTCATCTGGAATCGTGACCGTCGGACGGTCGCGCATCAGGTCTCCGAAGGCCCAGATAAAGCGGTACCAGTGGTACTGGTAATCGAGTAGCGCTTTTTTCAGTGGCTCACGAACGATGCCAGCCAGCCCACTCTCATAGATTTGATCGCCAGCAAAGAACAGCATGTCGGGATCATGGGTTGCCACTGCACTTGTCAGTTCACTGTGGGGATACCAGATGGTGCTGTGATTCCAGACCAGGTCGCGACCTTGGGAAATGTTCTGACAGTTCAGTGAGGCCAAAACAAACTCATCGTCTTCTACCTTTGGGTATCGGATGGTGCCCTCATAGTAGTGGGTTACGGACCTTCCTTGGGCCCCGCGCAAGTCATAGGCCACCCTGTATAGGCGGTCTTCCTCCAACACAAAGTCATCGACTCTCAAGGTGGCGGTAAAGCTGGCCGGATCGATGATGCCAGAGGCCACTTGCTCCCATTGGCGAGGTGCTGCACCAGTCGCCATCTCCAAGCGAGCCTCCCTCGAATCCTGATCTCCAATGGGTCCGAGTTGTGCCGTCATCTTCAGCACGTGGTCGCTAACGGTGTACATGGTGCTCATGATCGGCCCGAAAGCGCGATCGGGATGGTGCTCCACCTTGGTGCCTTCTATGCTCCAGTCCCGAAACCAGTAGCCGCCGCCTTCCTGACGGGCGCTGTTGTGAGAGACCAACGCGACATTCCCGCTGAAGTGCTCCGACTTCAGACGTTCGTACCGGGCCCAGGCCGCTGGGATACCGTCGGCTATGGCGGTCAACGTCACGTGGTAGCCGTCGTCACCCTGCGGCTCGGCTGTCAGTGTTAACGTAACATCGCTATAAGGGGGCAGCGAGCCTTCTGATTCGGTAGCTTCTAGTAGCGGCCAGTCGCCTTCCGTGAAATCCGCGCGCGGACCCTTCGCCGATGTATTGTGGGCATTATCCCGTGCGACCAGGCGGCCGGTGCCGTCGATGGCGAAGATCAGTCCGCCATCCTCTGCGGGCCAGTGATGCACCAAGCTGCTGATCCTGAAATCCACATGCGTGCCTCCTGCACCCACAAGGAATCCGGTCCACGTGTACTGATGCGACGGCCCTTCGGCCTCGAGTGGTCCGGTGCGGACAGCAAGGTTCATGGCACCTGGTGCGTCGCTCAGAGCCCGCGTTAGCAGGTGAAGGGTACGCATGGGTTTCGCGGCTCTGCCTTCTAGGTACTCGATACGACCTTCGCTAAGTTGCCAGTCCATCAGCCGGTTGGCATAGAATTCCGGCCCTACCCAGACGCGATCCGCATCAGTGGGGAGGCTGGCCGTAACAACCGGATCCAGCTCCAGCGCGCATCCAGCAAAAGCAAGAGCGGAGAAGGTCCCTACAAGGGCGGCAAATGCCAATTCTGAGCGTGTAGTCATTGGTAAAGAGCTGAATAACGAGGACCGATGCCCTCCCATGATGTAATTACAGAGTACACCTACGGCCTCTTACGCTTATGCAATCCCCGTGATAACGATGCACTGACCAGCGCATGGCCGCACCAAGTTAAGGGTTGCTCTTCGATGACACATAGGTGGGTGAATGTATGGGGTGTTCAGCACAATATCACCACCTTTCGCGACTCCTGCAGGATATGCACCTCGTGCGCGCCGATGACACCTATCGGAATCTCCTGCGCAAGGTGTTAAGGATCGATGTCCTGATCACCAACGACTGGGGCACCAGCGAATTGAGCGTCACGTAACAGTGCTACCTCCTGGAGCTGTTCGACGACCGATACCGGAATCGATCCACCATCTTGGCCAGCCAAGTCCGTATATCCCCGTGGAACAGTGGCACGACATCAATGAAGATCCTACCTTGGTCGATGCCATCCTTGCCCGACTGGTTCACCGTGCGTACCGCATCTCGCTCAAGGGTGCATCCATGCGCACAACACACGCCCCGCGGAGCATCAAGCCTTACGATCAGGAATGACACATACATATATGTGCAGAAGCCGATGTCGTGCACCTGATGCAAGACGTAGGGTGACGCGCTTGAAGCTGGAATTGGTGGCGCTGTTGATTGGAATAGGCACACATATCCTATCCCTACCGCGCGAGCTTTTTCAACCCGATGATTTACGTTGGCTGGTTAGTGTTTCAAGAGGCCTTATAAGACGGAGATAAAGCGGTGCAGTTGCTCTACCGTCTCAAAATAGTAGTCAGGCTGTGACCTGCGAAGCGCTGCGGGATCGATCGCGGCCCAACCTGCGCCAATGGAATACACGCCCGCATTCTTCGAGGCCGCCGTATCGGCTGGTAGATCACCAATGTGATAACATGCCTTTGGCTGGGCTTGGGCGCGTTTCATAGCTTGTTGCAGGCACAATGGGTGCGGCTTGCGGCGCCTGAAGTCGTGCCAACCCACGACGATGTCGATCGGCCAGCGTTCTTTCCGAACGAATATCTTCGGCACGAAACTAGGACTCTGGGTCACGATTGCCATCATGTGCCCCAACTCTGCCGCTGTGAGAATGAGCGCATTGATGCCATCGCAAGGATGCAGCTTGGTAACCTCTCGCCTGTAAGTCGACCAGTCTCTGGCCCTTCGCAAGTACGAGATTGGTTCGGTGTCCACCAGAACCTGATCAAAATCAAAAAGCAACATCTGCCTCGGGATGGATGGGTCACGCGATCAAGCAGTAGCATTCGGGGCACAACACTTGCTGCGCCCACGCGTGCCTAAAGCCTGTCCAGCATTCGTTTCAAGTCTCGGGGCACAGCCAGCCGCTCGACGTTCTTGTCCTGCAGCAGTTTACGATTGCCTTCTTCGACTCTATGGTTAGCCTCTGCTTCGGGCACAACACAGGCGAGCTGCCTTCCCTGCTCTCTGGCAAAGCGAATCGTGTGTTGCGTTCCACCCTTAACGCCGGTCTGAGCGATAACTACAACGTCAGAAAGCGCACTCTGAAGCCGGTCGCGTTGCACGAAGCTCCACTTCTGCACAGGCGTTCCTGGGGGGAATTCGCTGATCCAGCAGCCCCCCATGTCTAGAATTGCCTTAGCAAGCCCTTTGTTTTTAGACGGATAAATTGTGTCCAGCCCATGTGCAAGCACGGCTATGGCAGTGCCTTTGTTTTCTATACAGCCTTCGTGCGCGCGCTGATCACACCCGTACGCTAGTCCGCTTACGACGGGCACGCCATAAGTGGCTGCGATTCTTCCAAGCTTAAAGGCACTTCGATGTCCCCGGTCTGTGGGTTTCCTAGTGCCCACGATAGCCACAACGGGTTTCGGTCGGTGCACAGCATCAATGTTCCCTTTGACGTACACGACGGGCGGTCTATCGTCGCGGGCACCATTTTTGCCATTCGCTACCCGAAGCACATGCAACCGCTCAGGGTACTGGTCTTGGTTCGAAAAGGCTATCGGCAGGATATCTCGTTTTTCGCACATCTCCAAGAGTCGCTGCGCCTGTTCCCAAGCTCTGTCAGCCGCATATACGGAACATCTCCAATGCCTATTGGCCACTTTAGCGAACTGACTTTTCCCGTCACTCAAGTCATCTACAACGTTGAGCAACTTCTTGGGTCCGACTCCTTCGAGTTGCATGGCTGCGATTAAGGGCAGTGTGTCCATCTCGATAATCCGGTATGTGTTCGTCTCGGCGTTGTCCCAGATTCGGGCCAGCTTTGAAGGAATTCTGCTGTTGGCCACCTCAAACTTCACTGGCAGGTACTCGCTGCCTATTCCGCTCCACTGCGCCACCAATTCTGGCTTCAAGCGCGCCACCCTAAGTCTTGCGCCAGGGGCACGAAATCGGCTTATGCACACATGTGTATGTGTCATGCCAGGTCGTAGGGTTTGATGCTCCGCAGGGCGTGTGTTTTGTGCATGGATTCTCCCTTGAGTGAAATGTGGTGCGCATTGTGAACCAGTTGGTCAAAGATGGCGGGGGGTGGGCCAAAATTAGTGGAAAGAGGGCTAGAGGGGGATTCTGGGATTTGGGTCCTGGCATCCATAAACGCCTTTTGGAGCTTGGGCAGGTGTTGGTGGTTGGGGATGGTCTTCAGTTTGAGTCCTACATGCGTGAGTACCAGCGTCATTCAGCGGTGGACCGGTGCCGAGTTTTCCAACTGCAGACATTGCGCGTCAATATACCGACCCGGTTACTCGCCACGCCTCCCGATTTACCCGACTCCATTTCGCCTTGACCGCTTCCACCGGTCACGGATGAATCGATTGCCCTCTGAGCCCCACTTTTCCCTGAAATGGCCTTGCTTAAATGGTAGGAAGTCTACCCCATCCCCCACGCAGTTATCAGGTTCTTGCCCTGCGCCACACATTCCCGTCGTTGCGATACGGGACATACCACGTCAGATCGCCAGACCTACGTCTGTGCGCCCGCGAATATGCCGCTACCCGGAGTTGAGGCGTTCAGCCGAATCAACTTGACCGGCACATCACCTGCATGATTCTTCCATTTCTGAACTTCGTCTTCCTGCGCGGTGAAGTAGATCACCTGTCGCTGCATCGCGAGCCGCGCAATAGTTTCTATCACCGTGCTAGCACGTTGATCGTCGCTATTCGCCAAGGCCTCATCCAGCGTTAGCGGAAACCGGTATTCTGTTTCCTGGGATTCCACAAATGCGATCCTCACACAAAGCAGCAGCTGCACGCGGGTTGCACTAGATAGCTCCTGGATATTCTGAGTACGTCGCTGTTCGGTATCATATGCGTGAAACACGTTTCCTTTAAGGCGCAGCTCATAGCGCCCATTGGTGACGAGCAGGAAATTATTCTTGGCCTTCCTGAAGACCCTCGGCATGCCTTGCCCGTGGATGTACGTCAGGAGCTGTTCGATCAGGACACCACCAACTGCATTGGCTACTTTGGCGTCACGATCCATTCTTAATCTCGCCCGTGCCTCATCCAACTCAGCCTTAGCTTTCTCCAGTGCACTGCCTTCCTCCAAGGATTTCACCTGGGTGGTGATCACGGTGATTTCGCGCTGAATTTCGTCTTTCTTGGCGGCCAGAGTCGTAAACGTTTCCAGTTCAGCCTCAAGCTCGGCGGTGTTCGCGCGCTTTAGGTCCTCAGAATACCCTGGGGATCGGCGAAGCACGCGCTCCTTGTCATCCAACAGTGTCTTCGCCTCGCCCAGCTTTTCGCGTCGTATGCGTAGTTTTTTGTTCTGCCGAACCAGCACATTCAGGGACTCGCGATCCTGGTCATCCAGGTCGAGCTCTGCAAAGAGTTGCTGACGCTTAGCGATTAGCCGCGCGCGCTGCGATGTTAGGGCTTCTTTCTCACGCTCAATGCCGGCGAGATCCTTGAGGTGGCCCTGCAGTTTCTGACTGGCGGTGCGGAGGTCTTCCAATGCCGCTGCGGCCTCCGCAGGTGAATCGACTTCGGCAAGACCGTACGGTGCTAAGGAAGCATTGATGTAGGCCAAATGGCGCGTCTGCATTCCCTGCGCTTTCGCAAGTCTTGCTTCTAGTCCGCTTACCTCATCCTTGGCGCGCTGGAAGTCGAGAATGCGCTCTATCACGTAAAATAGCGTTTCTTCCGAGAGTCCCTGAAGGCCGGTTGCTTCCTCGATGCGACGAACTTCCTCCTGTACCCGCTGCCACTCAGGCTCTTTAGATTCGCGATCCTCGGTAAGGAACGTCAATCTGTCGAGCTTCTTTTTGTCAACATTGATGGATGCAAGGCGAGCCAGCACGTCGTCAAGCAGCTTTCCCACGGTGTCGTTTGTCCACGTGGCTGGAAGTTCCAGGTCCAGACTTGGACGCTCAATTTTGCTTTCTACCTCCGCTTTCTGGCGCATATACGTTCTTTCGCCCATGCTGAGCCGGTAGTAGGCCAATGCGATAAGCAGGGCCGCTGCAATCCCTGGCCACCCGCGCACGGTATCCACGCCTGCAAGCCACGCGCTTACCAGAGACAATGTTGCCGCGATGCCCAAAACAACACGGACCATGCGCCCCCTACCTAGAGTATGTGTCGGTGCGCGAAGCCAATCAACAAGAGACTCTAGTGCTCTACGAAGTGTTTTCTCAGTCTGCTCAAGCGCCTCACCCCCTTCGACCTGAAACGCTTTTTCTTTCGCTCTAAGCGCTGCCTTCTCCGCTGCCGCGTCAAATGCTCGGCGAATAACGGACCCGAGACGTTCCACAGATTTACGGTTGAACTGTGGAGCATTCTGCTGAGAATCTGCGCCGCCAGAAAGCCCCTGCCAGGCTTTTTCGGCTTTCCTCCTGAATTCCGCCAGAGATTCCGTTATGGTCTCTATCCGGCCGTCGACGTCCGCAAGTCGCTGTATCTCCTTGCTGACTTTCTCCGTGAAGCCCTCGGGCAGTCCAGATTCGGGCAGTGAACTGGCGCTGATGTGTCGCATGGCCTCTGTGGCCGCGCGCTCGCGCTGCGCTATCTCGGCCTCTAAGCGCGTTATGTCGTCGCGAATCTTCTGCAGCTTGTCAGGCAGCTGATCCACGTCAACCTTTTGCAGCACTTTGGGGAGGGCCTCGACACTTTGGCGAGCATCCTTATGCGTGCGTCGTGCTTCGTGAAATGCCAGGGCTTTAGTGAACAGGCTGACGTGGTTCGCAGCTGACGCAGCAGTATGTTGCTCTTCATGCAGCCGATCCAGCCGTTTCCGGTCGCTTGCCAGCTTCTTTTGTCTCCGGTCGACCTCCTTTAATCGGTTGGAGGCGTTCTTGACTCTTTTGGCACTATTGTGCCCGGCGGTCAAATTGCTGGTGAGCTGTTCAAAGGCGAGCTCCATTGCAGCTTTGCGGACGTCAAATCCTCCAGAGGCTTCCTTCATAATTTCCTCCGCGAACGAGCTATCACCCGCTTCGGCGCCCAACAGGGCGTGCAGCGAAATGTGGTAGCTCTTGGGCCTTATCAGTTCCGGGTTCCACTGGATATCTTCGCCATTCAGGCGGCAAAAGCGTCTTGATTTCCTGACTTCCACATCCAATTGGCCGTCGCCTGTTTCGAGGGTAGCGTCTACGTTTGGCTTTATGGCCTTTGCATTTTGCAGCAGCATCACGCATTGCAGCGCCTGCGCTAGCGTTGACTTGCCCGATGCATTGACTCCATGTACAACGTTGATATGTTCTGTTAGCGCTTTGAGCTCGAGGCTACCAAAGCTCCGGCCGTACATCTGGTCTACTGAGATGTTCTTGAATACAATTCGTTTACTCATGAGAATCGTCTTTCTGAGCCATTAGGGTGTCAACCAGGAGTCTGCCCTTAGAGACGAGCAGGCGGGCAACGTCGCTGCTATGTATCGAGGTCCCCTGCAACTGCCGGTATCTCGACTGAGAAATGACCTTGTTGGCTTCTTCGGTGGCCTGCTGAAGCAGGTCTTGGCAATCGGGGGAGAGATCCAGATCTTCTTGCATGTTATCCAACTCGAGGACCCATCCGGCGACCATTGCAGGCGGATCGCTCAACCGAGCGATGTCCTTCAGGTTGCGGGCTGGCACAGTTTCCACGAACACGCGATCCACGGAGGTTTGGAGGTCGCCGTGCTCGATATCCAGATATCCAATGTTGGCCCAATCCGTGAGCGACAGCGCCCTGTGTGCGGGCGTTGCACCCACCAGGGTAAGGCGATAGGAGGCATGGCGCAGTGACGGATAGTTCTGGCTGAGGCGATCCGAATCGAGTGTAACTTTCTCAGTGATCAGCGACTGAGCTTCGGACTCACTTGAGACATCGGTCAGATCTATGATTAACGTGACGTACCGGACCGTGGCTATAGGTAATTGCTTTGCTTCCACGTGCCCACCCGCATCAATTTCCACCAACCATGGTCCGTGGTCACTAGGTTCACCTGGGTCAAGCGCTTGCAGCGAACCTGGGTACAGGACGGGCACGCCACCGGTGGCAACGTATCTGGATGTATGTATATGGCCGAGAATCCACACAGCTACAGATTGCCGCTGCAGATCGGGCAGCGCGAGCGGTGCATAATGGGAATCTCTGGCATCCAGGTCACCATGAATTAGGCCGATCAAGGGCTCCTCCGAAGAGACTCCAGGAAACGTGTCCAGCGGTGACGTTCGGCATTCTTCACTGGGAAAGGACCATCCCACGATCTGTGCTACCACCTGGCTATCGACTTGTAGTGGGACAGTTTCCCATTTACCACCGCGCCCGAGGAGGCAGAAGCGTTCTCGGCCCATGTCGTCGGCTAGGCGGGGCAGCACATTGTAGTCATGGTTACCCGCGACTGCGAATACGGGGATGCCTGCGTTAGTGAGCTTGGTTACCCCTCTGCGCAGGGGACCGAAGGCTTCAAAGTACCTGTTCGCGGTGTCGATGATGTCGCCTGCAAGCACAACGGCATGGACGCCATGCTCAATGGCATAATCGATGGATTCCATCCAGACTTCCGAGATGGAGTATTCCTTCTGATCGCGCGGTACCCTAGAAGGATAACGCCCGATATGAGCGTCGGCAATGGCTAATAACGAAATCATGGGTATAGCTCAGTTAGATTTGTGTAAAGCCAAGCCGGGATGGCAATGGCAGCGGAGCATGCGGCTTCAGGCAAGTCCCCGCGTGCATCATTATCTAAAGTGTCGATGCAATCAGACCGTTCGCGATTGGCGTGACACCAGCAGCCGGCGTGCTGAATACTTCGCTCCGGTAGGCTTCGAGCAAGTCACTCAGACTGGTGAACGTGGGGTCAGCATTCGGCCTCTCGGTTGCGCGAACAGCATTGTCAAAGGCCAGATTACCGGGAGACCACAATTGCACATTATCCGAATGCTGCTCATAGTGCTGGGGATTCGTAGTAATCCGCACCCGTTGCTCCGCGTCAGGATACTTCAAATCGTATTCGCGGGGTCCAAGCCGCCTTACCTCATAGCCCATTGGCAGCAGCTCGGGCATGCGAAGAATATGGTCGAGGTCATCCATCGTGACTGGCGACGGTAAACGCTCGGGCACGCTCAAAGGAGCAGCGGTCATGGACTCCAGATCGAGTAGGTCTTCTGCTTCCTCTGCAAATACCTCAGCATCAAAACCGTCCGGTTTCCCGCCTTCAAGCACCCTCTTGTCGATTGTGCGGGCAACCCTTGACAGGATCGGCTGCAGGTGCCCTACGATGTCCTCGAAGAGCTTGATGCGGGAGCGGAGTGCAATGTACACATCGGACTCAATGGTGCCCTTGTAGAGAAGGTTAACGATTCTGACTGTTTGATGCTTTTGTCCGACACGATCGATCCGCCCGATACGCTGTTCCACCTTCATCGGATTCCACGGCATGTCGTAATTGATGAGCGCACCGCAGAACTGAAAGTTGAGTCCCTCAGCGGCCGCCTCGGTGCAAAGCAACACATCAGCTTCATAGCGTCTGAATTTCTCCTTTGCCTCGTCGCGCTTGATGGTATGCCAGGACCCACCAAAGTCAGGGACTTCGCCTCCTCGTCCCGAGAAGCACATGATGCGCAGGGTGAGCGAGGTGGTCAATTCATCTCGCAGAAAGTCCATGGTATCGGTGTACTGCGTGAACACCATCACCTGCTCGTAATCCTCCTGGCGCAGCGCTGTAATTGTGGCGCATAGCGCGCGTGCTTTGGTGTCTGGAGGCAGGGAGTCCACATGATGCAGTAAGTCGCGGATGGTGCTGACTTCCTCAAATCGGAGTGGATCGTGTTCCATGGCTACCAGTTCGTCTGGGCCATCTGGATCATCTTCCGTAACGCTCTCCACATGAGACAAATCATCTCCTACAACGTGGTACTTGCCTGCTTCCAGTGATGCTTGCCGCTTGGCAAGTGTCTCGCGCAGCGCTCGAAGGCTGCTTGCGAGGCGGCGCCGGTAGATGACCATCACCAGTCCGACTACAGATCGGTGTTTCCCGGTAGCTCGCTTGTAGACTCTGCGAATGTATTGCTCTACCATGGAATACAGTTGCGACTCACCTTTGGATAACTCCAGAAAGTTATCCTCGACCTGACGATCGGCAATGGGCGAGTCTATGCGTCCCTCTTTGTGATAGGAGCGAAGCAGTTTCCTGGTGTGCCGCGAAATCAGTCGGCGCACCGGCGTATTCGCACACATCACCTGCAAGGCAACCTGTCTTTCTTTAGCATTCAGTCGCTTCGTAGGGATGGTGGCCGTATCTCTCAGTGCCCGCTGCACTCTGCTAACCCTGATACGAGACACCTTATGGTTACCATGAGCATTAGCGTCCTGCATCTTGCCAAACTCCCGCTCTACGGCTCTAAAGAGGGGGGCTAGGCCAATCAGCAACTCGGGTGATGGATCATCTGAGTTAGCGCTGCGGAAGAACTTCAGAAAGCTCTCCTCACTCCATTCAAGTGGCATTCCCAGAAGGTTGAGCAGGTCCCAGACCTCAATAGGCGCTATCTGCATGGGTGTAGCCGTAAGTAGTACCAAACCTTCGCAGCGCTCTTTCAGCTTTTGCATGAGCGCCAGTAACAGGTTGGGTGGGCCTTCTTGCTTGGACCCGGCGCTACGTCGACGCGCGTGATGTGCTTCGTCAAGTACGATCAGGTCCCAAGGTGTGGCGTTGTTGCAAACCTCTTCAGCCCGGTCCTTGCGCCGAACAAGTTGGCTGGATGCCAACACGGCGGGTTCCTGGTGCCAGGAGTTGCGACTGACGGCCTTTCTTGTGCCAGCCTGTTCGCCGCGTGGATCGTACCAGACCAGGTGTGAACCGTCGTAGATGGGCCAGCTAAGGTTGAACTTTTCCCGCAACTCAATCTGCCACTGCCGAAGAAGGGCCTTTGGGGCAAGGATGAGTATTCGGCGGGCGCGTCGGGACAGCCATGCTTGGCGCAGCAGCAGTCCAGCCTGGATGGTTTTTCCGAGCCCCACTTCGTCGGCGATTAGCAGTCTTGGGGGCCAGTGATCGTACATGCGACCGAATGCAAGGCTCTGGTGTGGCCATGGCGTGATGGGACACGTCTCTTCGCCCATGTGCTTTCCGCCAGCGGGCATCCGGGGCGCCCGCCCGATGAATGCCCAAACCTTTGCGCGCCAGTTGGCGATTACCTGCGGGTCTAGTCGCAACGTCTTCTTGGGATCGATGCGGTCAGGCAGGTGACTTTTGGGCTCAAAGCGCATCAGGTCCCGTCGCATGACTTCCGGCATGTCCATAACCAGAAGGTGAGATGTCCGGTCAGCCCACTGCCTTTCAAAGTCAGCCTGGAATTCTCGAACCCGCTTGCGCTCTCTGCAGCCTTCCCAACTGATTGAAACACTAATGCGCTCCCAGTTGTGCCCCCAGCCGGCTGCCGTCTCATTGAGGCTCCCGGTCCAGCCAATTATGTCGCCGTAACTGTCGGCGATGATGCCGGTCTTTTCGTGGTACAAGTCGCCGGGCACGGGCTGGCGTCGGCTGTCACAGGGCACGGCGACCTTGACTTCGAGGTATCGGTTTGCCACCATCCACGACAGCAGTTCGAGCGCGCCGTGCATGGAATTGTCACCGGGATTAAGTGGCAGCCGTATTGCCCGTCGCTCTAGGCAGGCGCGCAGCTCTTCGCCGCGCTGGATGGCCTCAACCTCCCGCTTTTCCAGTGTACAGCCGACAATGAGCTGCATGCGCCCGTCTTTCTTTATTAGTCCTTCGATGCCTCTTGCCGCCAGCGCCAGTGCTTTGGCGCTGAAATACCCAGCAGTTCTCTGGTACAGCTGTGCCCGCCTGAGCACGGGGACGTAGAATTCTTGAATAATGTCACAGCTGTCTGGTGTATACTGATACCCCCATTCCGTGTCTCTGAGCCTGCTCATGTCACTTCATCAAACATCCTAAGCTGCTTGGGCCGGCGTATCACCTCTGGCAGGTAAAGGCGGGCAAGATCAAGCAGCGTTTCAAAGTCGGTGCCAGCCGATTTCAGGGCGCCCTTAAGGTCTATACCCGTGAATTTGGCTGACGGCGGCAGCACCTCCAGCACTGCCTGCAGCGCGACCTGAAAGCCGCGTTCCTCGAGCAGGTTGACGTCTTTCTGCAGCAGCTCTTTCGCGTCGGACAGTGATGTGGTGCGTGCGACGTTGGCGGCGTGATGGATTGCGTCTATCATGCCGCGCTTGCCGTCAGGCGGCCCGAGCGTGCCGCGGCGCGCACGCTGACTGCTGTCAAGGAGGACCAGGTAGCTACCTTGCTTAATGGCGGTGCGCCCCTTCACGTCGCGGTCCAGATTCGCACCCACGGCATGCGCTAGCAAGAGCGCTTCGTCGTACGAGAATTTGGGTGCCCGGAAGGTATCCCACGCCAGGACATAGAAAGCCGTAGGCGAATCCAGTTCCTCCTTGCCCTTCAATGTCAGCAGTTGGTCCATGCGCCACTGCTTTACCTCGCGCCTGGCGGCTTGAAGTGCATCATCCGGCGTGGTTGCGTACGGATCTGCATCAGCGCTCTTATCTCCGTGTGGCGGACTCTTGGGTGTTCCTCTTCTGAGTGGCCAGTGGCGAGAAAATTCTCCCAGCGCTGGCCCGAACGAGGCCAAATACAGGTCCACTCCTGCGATGCCCGCCTCACGAAAATCACTGATTCGGTCGCGCACCGCTTGGCTCACGCGCGGCTCCACATCTTCCCAGTAGTACCCCCTGGCATCCTGCTGCGCCTTGCGCAGACGGCAAACAAGAAAAATCGTGCTGCGAGCCGCCGCCTTGTCCCGTATGTGCAGGCTCGAGGCTGCCTCTGTGTTGATCGGCCAAGAAGCGGTGATGGTGAAGCCCGCCTCCATCAATGCCTGAGTCAACGCATCCCATGCACCACTCGCCTTGTGTGTAAACATGACGGTCATGATGCCGTCTGCCTTGAGCGTACGGTGACATTCGGCGAAGATGGATGCCATCCGCTCTCGGTAGTCTTGGCTGGCGAGCTTGCGGGCGCCTTTCTGGCCAGCGAATCTGGCCGGGTTGGCGACCGCCTCGCTGTCCTTGTCCGTCAGATGCCTGCGAAAGAGCAGGGGATATACGTATCCCGCGGTGCGTTTGAGCCAGACGTAGAAGAAGTCCGAAAGCTCCGCATACATGACGTTGTCGTAGTAGGGCGGGTCCATCACGATTACGTCGATGCTGCCGTCTGCCACATGGTCCAGGTTATCGCCACTCTTACACGATACGATGACCGGTGTCAGTCGACTTGACTCGTCTGCCTCGGACTCGAACATTCCGCTGGTCGGAGACCCATTGCTACTCGGGCGGATGAGGGCCACCAGCTCCCTGATGCATTTGGCGGTCTGACGAACAGCCCAGTCGTAGCCTATCCCGGCGACCAACGGGGCCATCTCCACATAGGACCACTTGAATGAGTATGTCGTGCCGTGCAAACGTGTTGCCGATTACACTCCTGTACGAATTCCACACGCACATACGGGAGTTGAAGTAACAGAGCTTGTCCAAGGCAAGGGCTAGGTACCCGTAGGCGGCCTCCTGCAGCTCGCTGAGGGTGCCCCGGGCGCGATCGGCTGAGAGCATCTCCCGGTACACCTCCACGCTGGTGCCATGGCAAAGCAACTGACGGGGGGAAAAGAGATCACGCCACAGTGGCATGCCGTAAGTGATCGGTCGAAGATCGTTACCATCAGACGGAAATCGCTCGCTGGGCACAATATCGCGCACCTCCCATTCGGGCAGCTTCTGGTCCAGCATAGCTGATACCGCCGCGCTATTGTCATCCTCTGGACATGGCGCACGAAAACCACGCTTCCACTTGTCCTTACCCCGGCGTCCCGACTTCAACGTAACTCTAATGCGCGTCTTGGTGATCACGGCATAAAGCTGTTCGCCCATCCTACCAGCCTGTGCCTGGCTCTTGATTATATTACCGCTGATTACGCGCTCGCAGTCTGGAAAAGGGCAGGTGCCCACACCGCGCTTGACCGTGCCCGCGGATTGATCGGTCTCGTTGTTCACTACCTCAAATGCGCATACACGGTCCATACTGCCTGGGCCTGATCCTAAGTGCGGCCTTAGCCTAATCCCTATTCCGCTGGAATTCAGCCGCCAATTCGGCGACAGCGGCACCAGACCTGAGCAGTAGGGACAGATAACCGTGTGTGCCCAGAGGTAGTTGGTAGCAATCGTGTCTTCCAGTGCCTCACTCGGGAACAGTGGAGCCAAATGTACTTCTCGAGCCTGCACGAACCGATTTGCCAGATTACTGTACTCCTGCACCACGGCATCGCCGTATTTGAGCGGCCAGTTGATGGTCGCATCCATGATCAGGGCAGATACCGGGTTTAAATCGTTAGCAAGCGTTGACATCCCCAACCTCCTAGCCTCGAATGGGATGCTCCCACCGCCTGCCGTCGGATCAAGCGCCGAGATGTCGCTCAACTCCACTCCCAGATTCTCAAACACCCAGTTGGCATCTGAGTCAGTCGGCACATACGTGAATGCGCGCCGATACGGATATGCTTGCCCTTTGAATCGCTTGCCCAACTGCCTAGCCTTGTTGATCCTTATGCGCGCCCCGACCGGATCACCGTGGATGCCAAGCATGTGCATAAAGCGATCGCGATCCGCATCTGCTGGCAGGACAGAGGCCAACAGCGCAGCTCGCGAAGCCACAAGCGGCCTTCGAGCCCACCAGACATGCAGGTAGTACGTTGGAGGGAGGGCCGTCATGGAGCGGCGCTCCCGTGCCGATTCCTCACCCAAGGCTGCAATAGGCAGCCAGCGCTCAATCAGGCGCGTATCGGACAAGACAAATTCATTCATCCATTTCTCTTCTTCTTTGGTGGGGTCAGTATGCATCGTAGCGCCATCAGGACACGCCTCGGGTGACTGCGGTGCATGGCCATCCCAAGCCAGTATGCCGCTTCCACCATCTCCATCGTATCGATTCCCTTGGTAACAGCAATTATGTTAGCTCGACTGCGCATTGGTGCCAGAGTCCTGAACAAGAGCCCCAGCATCACAGCCAGTGGCTCCGATAGCTCAACCCTCGAGGTACGACTCTTTTTCTGAACTTGAAACCGGATCCCTTCGTCCTGCAGCGCTCGCAAGATGCGGTGCTCTACCAGATCAAGGTTACGCCCCTTGAGCCGCCCAATACGCACGGGCTTCGTAATAAGCGGGGTGGCAGGTGATGAAACCTGCCATACCTCAAATGTACGCGTGCCCGCAGTGTGCACGCGCAACTCATATTTCGGCGCCGCTCTGGTCTCCTCTGCGGGGGTTGACTCGATCACGACACTCTCTGGTGTAGCTCCACGCTGACCTCCGCCATGCTCCCGCCGATCGGGGTAAGCTTCTTGATAATGTGGGCCGCGGTATCCTTGGCTGCTGATACATCCTTGGCGAATTGGAGCGAAATAGTGACCTGCAAATCGTGTTCCCTGGCGGAGCGAATCTGGCGCATCAAGAACTCGCGAATGAGTTCCGCCTCCCTCATAGTGCCGTCATATTCTACTTTGAGTACGCTTCCGTCGTCGGTCCCGTACTCACCCTTGATAGCAATGGACGGCGTTGCCTCGGTAACGCGCTTCGCCTGCATCATCAACGCGAAGCCATCTCGAGCGTCATAGATGTTCAGCGTAAGCTTACATATGGACTCGAACTTTTCGTGCCGTGCATCCTCGAAAGCAGCCCTGAGGGCAACCTCCAGGAGGCCTTCCTTCACAACCATTGCCTTGCGGACGGGTGGTCCTGGAGGTGGCCCTGGCCCTGGTGGCCGCGGCTCTGGCGGCTCTGGCGGCACATCCTCTCGCGGCCAGAATCCCCGCCTCCTGGCGCTTTCAGCGGTGAATACCTCCGCCTGGGCATCTATGTCAATAGTGACAATAGGAGGATCCCCTTGACCTACAACAAGGTCGCCCGCACGATAAACAAAAATGCCCTCCTTAATGCCCAGTCGTATGCAGTCCTCAAAAACCCCTTCGCTTAACAGCATCGGGAGGACAGGATTGCGGCGAAACTCATCGCGCAGCGCTCCCGTGGTCATCCGGCCATCCAGCTTGAGCTGTGTCCTGTCGCGAACGAATGTCGGCGACTGCGGCGGATCACCAGCCTCTTGCAACTTATTCAAATTCTTCAGAGTCCGAGCAACAATCTTCTGCCCGGTTCCTGGACGATCAGATGAAGACGGGAGATCGATCGACGTGTGCGCCAGCGTCACCGATGCCCGCTCCAAAGGCGTAGCTGACGGGTAAAACACATGCCGATAGCAATGCTGAATAGCCGTAGCCGCCTCCAAGCCCGACTTGCCTTCAAGCTCGCGAATCTTCTCCTGCTGGTACGGCTCAAAGTCATTGATTCGCCCCTTACTCCTGAGAGCGCGCAAAGCTAAATGGCGGCGTACCTGCCAATGCATCGGAGGCTTTTGCGCCTTATCTGCCACCACGAACACCAAGTTGTTGCGAAGCTCACGGGTGAACTGTCCACCAGACCCCTTTTGCTGGTATAGCTGCTGAACAAAGGAAGGAACCGTCTCCACCGATCTACCGACCGCCCCGACATCATAATGCAGAATCACTAGCACTGGCTTCTTGGAAGCGTCGTCGGGGACGTCGTATGGACCACCTGGAAAGCATACACCTCTGAATGGCCCCGCCTTGTAGGTATCCCGGATCAGATCGCGCAGATGAGCAGTGGCCTCCGCATCATCCACACGTTCAGCTTCGCGCCGAATAATCTGGCTCAGGTTGGCCTCGGCCTGAAAGCGCAGCGGTACTCCCGGCCGATCATCGAGGTATGCGGATTCCTGCGTAAAGCGAGTGCGTGCTTGGTCCGCGTAACCCACATCCAGCCCTGGACTAATAATGCTGTACATCAGATGGTCCGCGGCAATGCCGCTCAAACGGTCCGGGTACGCCAGCGTATGCATAAATATCGTGCGCGCCACATATGATGCCACAGGCGGCTGACGTGCATGATACCTGCGATCGAGCGACGATGCTAATGCGTCATCCGTGCCGCTGATTCCGATGTCGTGATCTATCGCCGGATCAAAGCGACTCTGCTCCAGCCTTGTTGTAAGCTCCTGGCGGATGTGGTGGTAGCCTACATCAATGTGGTGCACATGAATCGCTGTGGCATCGGCTGGACGCTGCTGCCACAAATGTGCGATCGTACCAGCCAAAAGGCGCAGCATGCCACGCACCCGCTGAAAGTTGCTTAGAGTAGATAATTTTCCGGTCAGGGTACTCAGCAACTCGGGATGAAAAGGATAGGTCTCCCGCATTGTTTCTTTCGCCTTCCCCAGCGAAAGGCTATGCGGCAGCTGCCGTAAATTGGCATCCCACCTTTTGTAATACGCCGCCACGACCTTCTCCACGCACTCTTCGTCCACAGACCTGAAAAGGCGGCGCTTGAGAACGTGCACCGTCTCGTCCTCTCTGGTAGGATTCAAGAGCGTGGCGGCTCGTGCCGACACCTTGCCAAGCTCGGCCATGCGCAGCGCCAAAAGCTCGTTTTCCTCCTTATAAGCATCCTGCGCTTTTCCGTCTTTACCTACCGCTAAAGTATATACCAGAGCGGCCTTGGGCGCGCCTTCGACCGCCTTGATCAACGCCGTAAGAAACGCGGTAACCTGATCGGCAGCTTGGCCTAAGCGCTGCACCTTGCGTACATAAACAGCAAGCTCGTCTAGGAGAATCAGGGTGGGATCAGAACCGAATAGCTCCCGCATCGTCGCGGCACCCGGGGCATGGCCTCCCTTGTCGCTGCGTTCGACTCGTCTGTAACCACGCAGCCCATCCAACTGAATGGCTAACTCCCCCCAAGGAGTATGCGCACGGACTCCCTGACCCATATCGCGGCCATTGGCTGGATCAGCGTTTTCGCCGTCGAAAGCAGCTACGCGGACTCGTGCGCGCGGCACGAGTGCTGGGTCCGCAATAAAATCGCGCACATTCTGTACTCCCTGCATGCCTTTCGCGGCATGTACAAGAGCAATGAGTGCGTGAGTCTTCCCGCCGCCATAGGTCGTGTCCAAGCGAAACACCGCTGCGACATGGTGCCCCGCGCCGCCTAGGCGGCTACAGACATTGGTCAGAACATTGCGCAACCCGCCCGTAGGATACGTGTTCGTAAAAAAGCGCCCCGCATCACTGTACGTGCCTCCGCCATTGCCTCGAAGTACCTGAGCCAGATCAGCGGCAAAGTCCGCCTCACGCAGCCTAGCTTTAACCACATCCTCGCGCGGCTGACAAACGTCGAATACTGATGGAATTGTCATGCGCACAAATATTGCTGCTGCTTCAACTGTGATCAGATACACCCGCGAATATCATCCCTTCTCCGCACTTCTTGCGGCTGGCGCCAGTAATTCCAGGGCTCCCATTTGGTCTTGAGACGCGGCAACCTTGGATGTGTTCGCCGAATAGGGTAGGGGGCGAGGCACGGAAACGGTTGCCTACAGTATTCATCAGGCATGGTGGGCACGATGAGCATCTCACCGACTTCAAGCAGTACCGTTCCAGGAGAACGAACGGAGAACATCCTGACTGCGGATGGACACTAAATGACAGCATAGCTCCAAAACGCCAAAGAGCCCCATCCACGGATGAACAGGGCTCTTAGGTACAGCGTATCCCGTGCTTTATCGCGCTCCTGATCCTTCTACTTTATGAGCACCATGCTCTTCGCCTGAGTGAAGTTTGCACCAGCCTGGAGGCGGTACACGTACATACCTGAGGACAGACCTCGCGCGTCAAACTGGAAGGTGTGGCGACCCGAGCCAAGAGTCTGGCTGCTAAGCACCGTCGCCACCGTTCTTCCCAACAAGTCATGCACCGTCAGCGTGACGCGCTCCGCAGACGGCAACGTGAAGCTGATGTTCGTCTGCGGATTGAACGGGTTCGGATAGTTTTGCTGCAACTCGAATGCGTCTGGAAGCTCGAGGTCGGCACTGAGTACAAACTGGTCATTGCCCAGCATCCAAATCGGCTCCCACTGGGCCGGTGTATTCCACCACTGGCCATCCGCAATATATTTCAGAGTCCATTGAATCTGGGACTGGCGAGCACCGTTGTCGCGGTCATTCAGCACGATGTCGATGGAGCGACCCTCGATTTCCTGTCCTAACGGCGGTAGCACCACCGCGTCACCCGTCGCAGGATCCTGAATACCATCCAGCGGAATCAGCGCTAGAATGGCATAGCCGATAGCAGTACCGCTCCCATCGGTGAGGACCGAGAACTCCGCAGCGCTTTCGGTAGGAATACCGCCAACACCCGGATCCACCCAGATAAAGGCCTGGGATCCATCGCCCTTACCTCCGATACGGAACTGGTAATCTGCCGTTGCGCCGCGTACCATATTCTGGTGGTGGGTCCCGAAGAAAAGATCTGTCGGCTGATAGTTGGCCCACCCCATTTCGATCACATCATACTCCCATGGAGCAGTTCCGGGATCCTCTGAGGTCGGAAGCTCCACGATGTCATCCATCACCTCTGCATACAAGTACAGCTCGTTGTCCTCGGAATATCCCAACCAGAATTTGCCCGATAAGTCGGCGTCGTTGTCTGGCGGCGTCGGCACATCTGCAATGCTGAAACGATTCATGTTGATTTCGAATACCGGCCAATCGTCGCCAAACCCGTCGCCAGAGACGTTACCAGACGTCAGACTCGTAAACAGGAGAGAGGTCTGAGCATCGGTCAGCTGGCCTATGAACGGCCCCTCCTCAATCATGTCGTTCTCAGTGTACTCGATATAACCATCATAGTTCTCAAGGCCGAATTCACTTACCGTGGTTATCACGTATGTGAAAGGGATCGAAGAGCTAAATTGCGCAGCGCCAGGCGTCAGATATGCGAAGTGGTGCATTATGCTGTGGTCGCTGGCTGATGCACCAATTTGCCCCATAAAGGAGAGAGCTCCAAATTCCACTAATTGATTGAACATGGTCGCGTCCAGCCCTGTCAGGTCGGAGGTGTCAACCACAGCCGTGCCATATACCTTGTATGCACCGATGCCGCTGGCCGCATCGTGCGTCCATGATATCATGTTACCACTCGACATGGCCGTAATCGTCGCCGAAGAAAGCGCCGCCGCCGGGTTGTCAGCTACGGTGAGATCCAGGCCCTGGCGTCCTATATAGACATCGTCCACCCATATGCTGCCGCCACCTGCATTGTGGTCCCAGAAGACTCCGACCGAATGAACATTGGTCCATTCATATTCTTTCCAGTATTGCGGATTGTTCGTCGTGCCTCCGCACTCGTCGTCGTAGTCGCCTACGCGCTGCGTCGCGTTCGACCAGCTGCCACCATACCACCAGTGGTCTCCTAGCCCTAGGGTTCCGCGAGCGCTGGCCAGATCTGCACATAACGCGGGCGGCAGGGGTATCTCCAACGCATGCCAGTTGCCGTCTTTATACATGTTCGGAATGCGCCAGACTAGCCGCATCGGCAAATCATCGGGCTGACCATTGGTCTTGTCCTCGAGCAAGAGGAACGTGTTATCGTTGGTGTTGGCCTGGTCGACCTTCAGCATCAGGAACAGCGAATCAGTGTCACTCAGGTTGGCCGTCATATCTACGCCTACGGCGGCGTCCCAACCAAAGAACTGGTACGACCAGTCGCCATAGTCATAGCGCATAGAAAACTGGCCGGGATTCTGGGGGTCTGCCTCCAGGTTGCCAGCGACATGCGGCAGCGACGCGTTGGCGCCGTTGCGGAAGAAGATGAAATCATCCCCCAGCGCAGGGCCTGCCTGACCCAGTGCAATACTGGCTGGCGCCGCTAAGAGTACAATGAACGAAAAGGTGAAGCGTACCATGGTATCGCGGTCCAAGTGTTAGACGGGCTGGTTAAAAAGACTCACCACATGCGCGATTAGAAACGCACAGCCGCCACGGGAAGTTCCAGCGCACGAACAAGCGATTCTACCCCGCACCGAAGAGCCAGCCCAGCAGCCTCAGCCATGCGATCTGCGGTAGGTGCTACCTGATAAGCACCATTCGACGAGCCTGCCTGAAACCGGCCCCAGTCGAAAGGTAGTAAATGTAGATGCCAGATGCGAACCCTTGGGCATCAAAACGGGCTGTGTGGTGGCCCGCGTACATGATCTGGTTGCGGAGCAAGGTGGAGACGTTTCGGCCGGTCACGTCGTGCACGGTCAACGTGACCTGCTCCGTCGATGCAAGTTCAAAAGCGATGGTCGTCTGCGGGTTGAAGGGGTTGGGATAGTTGGGTGCCAGGGTAACTCTCGCCGGTACTTCCGCCTCGGTGGCAATGGGGTAGGACGTGCGCGGCGCCATGCTGACGGTTTCCCACTGGGCCGGTGTGTTCCACCAGTTGCCGTCGGCGTTGTACTTGAGCGATGTCAGCACCTGTGACTGGCGGACGCCGTTGTCACGGTCGTTGACCACAATAATCATCGCGACGATGCGCGGATCGCTGCCCGCGGCCGGAGGGTCCACCACCACATCTCCATCGCTCACGGATTGGATAGCATCGAGAGGAATGTAGGCGAGAATCTTGTAGCCTATCTGAACGTCCGATGCATCCTTCCATTCGCTGTATAGGGCGCCCCCTGCCACCTCACCCCGCCAGGGCGTATCCACGGAGACGAATGCAGATGCGCCGCCGTCCTGACCACCTAAATGAAATTGGTAGTCCGCATACTCGCCCCGCCTGAACTCCTGGTGCGGGGTGCCGAAGATGACATCGCCTCCGTCATCGCGTACATCATAGTTGGTCCAGCCAATTTCTATGATATCATAGGTCCAGCGCTCAGGCTCCCCCGTGGTGGGCAGAACCACCTCTTCGTCCCTTATCTCCGCGTAAAGCCACAGCTCGTTCTCTTGAGTGTACCCCACCCAGAAGGTGCCAGAAAGGTCGTCATCGCTCTCGGGATGCTCTGGGGTATCGACCACGTTGTAGCGGTCCTGGTTAATCTTGAACGGCAGCCATCCGTCGTCAAATGCGGCCCCAGACACGTTGCCAGCACTGAAGTCTGACCGGAGCATGTCGGCTTCCGCGTCCGTGAGCTGCAGCACAACAGGACCGGTGGCTAGGCTTAGGTTGAGCGGGTCCACTAGGCTGGCGCCGATATCCTTGTTCTCAATTCCGTATTGGCTGAGCGACGTTACCGCGTAGTACGGGTTGTGCATGAATGCGTGGGAGCCGCTGGGAGCATACATGGGGTGCACATGCTGCAAGTAGTGCGTCAGGCTGGTGTCGATCCCTGTTGCGACAATCCTGC
The DNA here is from genome assembly GCA_958296045.1 of Rhodothermales bacterium. Classification (GTDB taxonomy): domain Bacteria; phylum Bacteroidota; class Rhodothermia; order Rhodothermales; family Bin80; genus CATQHT01. The sequence goes on along the minus strand of CATQHT010000001.1, from coordinate 968,123 downwards.
CCATATCGAACACGCCATCTGCGGTGATATCTGTGAAGTAGTTGCTACTGCCGTATACCTTGTATGCGCCTACGTCCTCGATATGGGACCATGCTATCTCATTGCCATGGGGGAGCGCTGTTGCCGTGACCCCGGTCATGGAGGGAGGCACCTCATCCGCCGGAAACAGGTTGAGCCCTTGTTGACCAATGTATACATCATCCACCCAGATGCTGCCGCCTCCAGAGGCATGGTCCCAGAAGACGCCCAGGGACCGGACATTTGACCACTCAAACTCCTTCCAATACATTGGATTGTTCGTCGTCGCACCGCACAGGTCGTCGTAGTCGCCAACGCGCTGTGTGGAGTCCGACCAGCTACCGCTATACCACCAGTGATCGGCTAGCCCCAGCGTGCCCCGGGCACTGGCCAGATTCGCACACGTCTCTGGAGGCAACGGGATATCCAGTGCGTGCCAGGCGCCGTCTTTCAAGCTGTCCGGGATTTGCCATACCAGACGCATAGGCAGGTCGTCGGGCTGACCGGAAGACTTGTCCTCAAGCATCAGAAAAGTGCTGTCCTGGCCCGCATTGGCAGGGTCCACCTTGAGCCGGAGGTGAAGAATGTCGCTGCCTGCTAAGTTGCCAGACATATCGACACCCACGTCCGGTTGCCAGGAGAAGGCGAGATAGGCAAACTCTCCATAATCGTAGCGCAGCGATACCTCGCTAGGATCTGCAGGGTCGGCCTCTTCGGTCCCGCCTACCACAGGGATACTCTGGTTGGCTCCATTGCGAAAGAGGATGAAGTCACTGCCGAGGGGCGGGCCAGCCTGAGCCCATACAAGCCCGGTAGGCATAACAAGGAGCAGGATGCACAGTGATGATAGACGCTTCATGGTGCAGCTCTGGCAGTTGGACAGTAATAGACAACAGGGCAGGCCCAAGTCGCAAGTTACCTATTCGGTAGGTTTACCACTGCTCGATGTCGCCCACATGGTAAGACTGACAGACGCCACACTGAATCGTTCGCAGGTGAGAATTTCCGTCTACGCCTGCACCCTACCGGTCGCGACTGGTCCGCATCGATTGCGGACATGGCTTTGGATGCGCTTTTCCGAGCTACTCGACGTTCTAGTCTGATCGCCGGTACACTCGTACAAAATCGACTACCATAACCTGCGGGAAGGCGGTGGTATCCACGACGCCGCCCCAAGCACCACCTACTGCTACGTTGAGAATCAGATAGAACGGCTTGTCATATGGCCACGCAGCGGGACCCGTGCCTTCGTTCTCGTACGTCAGGATCGGCGTGTCGTCCACAAACGTCCTAATGACATCAGGTGACCACTCAAGGATGTACGTATGAAACTCCTCGGCTGCATCAGGCACCTGCACCGCAGCCGTCTTCTGGGTGCCTGCCTGCCACTGGTAACGCTTGGAATGGGCCGATGAGTGAATCATGCCCGGGTCATGGCCGACATGCTCCATAATGTCAATCTCACCGACATCCGGCCATCCTCCCTGGGCAAAGGTCCAGTCGGCAGGCATAAGCCAGATGGCAGGCCATGTGCCACGCGCGCTGGGTACCCTCGCCCGGACCTCTATCCTGCCGTAATGGATGTCTTTGCGCCCACGCGTAATTATACGGGCAGACGTGAATGCGCGCTCACCAAATGATTCCTGCCGTGCGGTAATCAGCAGGTGGCCATCGCGCGCGAAGGCGTTCTCTGCTCTGGCCGCTGTATAATGCTGCAGCTCCTGATTGCCCCATCCATGGCCTCCTGTGGCATAGCCCCAGGTAGCGCTGTCGGGAAGGCCGGTATAATCAAACTCGTCCGACCAAACCAGCTCCCACGCCGACGGCTCGGGTGAATTGGTGCACGCGCCATACGTGCCCACCAGCAATAGCAGCAGTGCGAACGCGGCCCAGCTCACCGGTAGCGAGGCTCGAGGTGGACATGAATCTGCGCCACCTCACCCGTGCGGTGGAAAACCGCACGGCTGTCTTTGGCCGACAGACTGAGCTCGCTGCAGTCCCGCTTCGAACCAGAACGGTAACAGACGCGAAGGCGCGGCCTTTCATCCAGACGATAGATGACAGGCACCTGGGCATACGTGAAGCCAATCGCACCGGCAGGCAAACGAATTTCGCAGCGCTTGCTATCAGTGTTGTAATACGTGAATCGTGCGGGCTCCCGCAGAAATTCGCGCCTCCTGAGCAATGCGCCAGTAAACGAGAGGCGTCCGCTGCGGACTCGTACGCCAAGCTCATTCCAACGCCCTATTATGTCTTCTTTGACTTGGCCCGTCATCCCGGGCTGCTGCGCACCCATATGGGCAGGCGTATGAGAATATGGGTCGGTAGGGAAAGCACCGTACTCCTCCGGGCTCTTGTGATCCCCAAGGCCCGCGCGCAAGCCATAGTAGAGCCTGGCCAACTCCTCCAGCATCGCAGATTCGCCGACCTCATCCACGCCCCGGAAATACACCTCCTGTACAGCCAACAGCAGCTTGGACACGATGTGCCAGTAAATGCTTCCCAGCCCCTCATACTTGAAAAAGGTCCCGGAACGCCCGGTAAAGGCTCTGTGGTGAAACGACTGCTCAAAGATGTCCTGAATCACGTTGCGGTCCTGTGATGCGGCATCTCGATACTCTACCCGCTGCGCAATGCGGTCCAGCGCCTCAGCCACAGAGTTCCGGTTTACCAGCCCACCATGGAAATAGTACCTACCGTCAATGGCCCGACCCACAATGCTGAAATCTCCGGCATCGACAAGGCGCTTCAATAGCGCAGAGCGCTCGACCTGTGCGGCGGCCACCGCACATTTTTCCGTGAAGGGGGGCAGGTCCCGATCCGGGTACAGCAGATAGCTTTCCTGGTCCTCCCGCCAGAGGACACTCTTGCGCAGTGTCCTAAGCATCTGTACCGCCTCTTCGACGCCTACGCGGCCTGAGCTTAGGGCCGCAACCTGGCCCTCAAGCGTCAACGGAAGACGCTCTGGATTGAGCACATCTCCAGCGTGCTTCGGCAACAGGTTGTAGGTATGGTACAGACCGTCCTGGCGCCTGTTAGCTCTGATGGCGGCATCGACATGCGGCAGCACCAACCTGACAAAGGCTGCTACGTCGGAAAGGTGGATTGGACGTGTTGTGCCAGACAGGCCGTGCTCATAAAGCCCCTGCCGGTAGTCACTGGCCGCTGCGCCCACGGCATCCATAAGCGTGCGCCCGCTAAGGTCGTACGCAATCGCCTCTCTAAGGCGCAGCATCCATGTGATAACCTCTTCGGACACTGCAGTGGGCACGCCCTGGTCGACGGAGCCAAAAAGGTCGCGGCAGAATGCAAGAAATGAACGCAGGTAGCACAACGTCACCACCGAAATTCCACGTCCTACCAGCGCATTGTTGGCGTCATTCCATTCCGGCCGCTGCGTATTCATCCAGATGCCAGCGCCAGGCACAAAGTTGGACAGCCGCGCCAACAGCGACACCAGAAGTTTTTCCAGGAATGTCACCAGGAGTACCTGCCCCGAACCGTCCCAGAGCAGCTTTCCGTCACTACCTATCGCACGCACACGCTCAGCGATCCTGTCAGCAAGCGCTTCGTCAAAGATGATGGTGTCATATGGATCCGCCACAATCGCCTCGTACGGCTTGATGCGGTACGGGACGTTGGCGTAAGCAAAGGAGCGGTCGCCAAGGAGGGAGGGCAGCAATTCCGGGAAGTGTTCTTTCCCCAGGAGCAAGAGTCGCAGGAGGTAGACGGTCTGGTGATCGCCCCAGTAGCCGATGTGGGCCCACGGATCCTTAGGGTCAGGGACCTCCCAGTCGATACCCTCGCGGGAGATTCGGTACGGATTGTATCCGTCAGCGGTGGAGGCATCTACAAACGTGGCGATCATCCCGGGCAACAGCGCTGGATACGAGTGCGCAAGCGCTTCCCAGTTCTGAAATATATCGCGCCAGTTGCCTTCATAATCCAGGCGCTCGGAACCGTCCGCGTTTCGCACCTTAATGCTGAACCGATTCCATGGACGGCTGGGATCCCCGTGTCGCCGGCTAAACTTGAGCGGCAAGTACTGCCTGCAAATACGCTTGCACTGAGGGGACAGAGTCTGAGACACTTCAAGGAGTTGCTGAAGTGTCATCCGCGCCGGAAGGGCATTCTCGAGTGCCGTGGCGACGTGAGTATTTCGAGCCTGCACGAATGCCGCGACATCCGAGCGCTGGACATGGTATTGGTCGGCGCAGGTGCCGCCGCGCATCACGTTGAACAGCGTGTTGGCCGTATGTCGCAGATCGCCCGCAAAATGCTGTGAGCGTTGAAAGCCGTCCGCCAGCCCGATGATGCGGCCAAGGTTCTTGGTGCCCTTCTTCAAAGAGCGGCGAACCTGGTCGAAGCACTCCTGCGGGGCATATGTCTTCAAGGCCGCCAGACGCACCACGGCAGCATAGTCTTGCTCCAGGTTCGCGGCCATGATCCATGTGACTGCCTCGCCCGGTGCTAAGTCCAGGGTGCGAATCACAAGGAATGCGCCGCGCTCGGCCCGCACATCATGCTCAGAGACTACTTCCTTACCCCGCCTGAAGCTACCCACCTGGCGCTCAGACAAGAGCACGGCGCCTTGGCCATAATTTTCGCTGTAGATCCGTGTCTGTGATTCTGTATGCCAGACGGTGGTGCACTGCAGTGATTCAGCCGGCTCAGGCCGGTCCACCACGCGGGAGCTCACCGAGTACAGCCCGACGCCTGCGAAGAATTCATTGCGCTTGTAGGCATCCAGGAGCGTGCTGCGCTCATTTTGGAGCAGAAGGGAAGCGCCAAAAGGCAAAATGTTGCGCAAGCCATCCAGGACGCGCACGGACTTCGACTGTCCCCCAACATTGGTTAGCTCCGCGGTCCGCACCCAGCCGAACTCATCGCTCGGCTGCCACGTGTAACTGAATTGGAGCCCCAAGTCGACATTGACCTCTTCGAAGCGCACCTTGTGGCCCAACATGTGCTTGCTCAAAGTGCGGCGCAAGCGATACAATCCCTCGAAACGGTCCGAGAACGGCTCCCACAGCTCCGGCACTTGCAGAATCGTGAGCGGACCGGTGTGGCGAAACGCATCGTAGATGCGGTCATCGGTCACATACGGAAACAGCGCATTCTCGGCGCTGCGGCGTCCAGCGGTCAGTCCGCCGGTGCTAGACAAGAACATCCACAGATCAACGTCGCTGACGATGGACATCAAGAACGGCCTGAGCGCGTCATAGCCCTCGATGACGCACCAATAGCCGTCGTCTTGCTCTACGATGTCCCAGCCGACGGCTCCTAGGGAACGCGGGGCCTTGCCCAACAGAGGCACGAGCTATTCCGAATCCGAGACCAGGAAGGGGATATTGCCATGCGCTGCGCTGCCCTGGCCGTCGCGTATATACACGAACAGACGGTAGGCGCCTGACTCGTCTGGCGCGGTGAGACTTATCCGATGGCTCATGGGCTCGGCTATCAGCGTAGTCAATAGCTCAGGCACCTCTTCGTCATCTCCGCCGTGCCCCTGGCTGGTGCTTTCTGGACGGACCTCCCAGTTGTAGGCCAGAGAGTCGCCCTCAGGATCCGTGACGGCCACCTCCGCAAAGTATGCTTGCCCAGCGGCCAGATGTATGCTGCTCATCGCATCTAGGCTGTCCAGAACCATTGCCTGGAGCCTCGGAGCCTGATTACTAGGAAAGGCGTCGTTCCAGATATGGTGCATCACGTCAACAGGCTCGGTCTTTTCTCCCGTCTCCAGAAACAGCCCGTACCATGTGGGGGTCCGTTCCTGTTTCTGTCCCCACAGAAATACGTAAGATCCCAGGCATTGAACCGTATCGGAAGCGATAGCGATCTCGTACCGTTCGCGGTAAAAGTCCGCCTTAGCTGAGCTGTTATTCTCGATGGGCGCCCCCCATGACGTGGTGGCCACCTCCCAGTGCCCGGTGGCTCCCCACTCTGTCACCATATAGGGTCCGTCCCAGCCGGCGGCTTCAAGGTCGGCAGGCAGGTTGACGATCGCTGCGTAACTTTGAACGCTGAGCAGGTCCAGATCCGGCGCCCGTTCCTTGATGTCGCGCACAAGCTCCAGGGAGATGCCAGCGAGCATCGTCGTGGTGGGATGGTTCGGATCCACCGCATGTATCATCTCCGCGATACCGTTCACGGCATTCCATACAGCGGGGTTGGTGGAGCCCAGGTTTAGCTCATTGCCGATGCCCCACATCAATAGGGCAGGGTGGTCTTTGTACAGCAGGACCTCCTGACGCACCGCTTCAAGCTGCGCAGCTACCGCTTCCGCGTTGTCATAGTCGAAGCCGAAGACTCCTCGCCCTTGGCCCTCGCGCTCCCGGGCAATGTCCAGGCCCATTGTGACATACAACCCGTGAGCATGGGCTGCATCCAAGACCTGCATCCCGGTCATTTGGCCGTTGTCAGTCCGCCATGTGCGGAATGAGTTAGCGCCGTGCTCAGCAAGTTTTGCGATGTCGCCAAATTCCAAACCCGCGCCGTGAATGTAGAATGGCTCGTCATCCACATAGAGCTGCCATTGGCCTTCGTCCTGGCGGACCTCGACCATGGCGGGTCCGGGATCAGTTTGGCAGGCGATAACCAGAAAGGAGGTGCATACGAGCCCGGGCAGAAGTCGTGTCATGGTTGCCGTTGATTGGATGACTCAGGCTTGCGGCGCATCAGCATTGTCTCGAGCGCTTCGAGGGACTGTCCCTTTGTTTCCGGCACCCACCGGATAACGAACAGAAGTCCGAGCAGCGCAAACATGCCGTACAGCAGGAAGGTGGGTGCGCTGCCCAGGTTGGCCAGCTCCCAGGGAAAGAACTGCTGCACCGCCCAGCTCACCGCGGAGTTGATAAGTCCGACGAAAGAGATCGCCAGGCCGCGCACTCGGTTCGGGAAGAGCTCCGAGAACAGCACCCACATGACTGGCCCCACCGAGACGGCAAACGACGCAACAAACGCCAGGATGCTGAACAGGATCAAGAGGGAATTCATTTCAATGGCGGCCGAAATAATCTCCGACTGGAACTGCTTCACCAACTCCACGCCGGCGGCCCCTGTGATCGCTTCCTTGAATGCCAGGTCGGAGGTGAACATCTCTCCAGCCAGCGGCATCAAAGCAGTGGCCACTTCTTCGGGCAACGCGCTGAGTGCACCGGGATCGAGCATATAGGTGGCCGACCAGAACCCGAACGCCAGCACCGCCATCGAGATCGCCACTCCCGCCAGCCCGGTCACTAGTAGCGGCTTGCGTCCGAGGCGATCGATTAGCAGGATGGCGACGACGGTAAAAGCCAGGTTGACCATTCCCACCAGGATTGCCTGCATGAAGGAGGCATCGGTGCCGATCCCCGACTGTTCGAAGATCATCGGCGCATAGAAAAAGACGGCATTGATGCCGGTGATCTGCTGCACTATCGCGATCACGATGCCAATAATCAGCACCAGTCGCAGTGCCGGTGCAAAAAGCGCTTTGAAGTTGGCATTGTCGGACTTCTTTGCATCCGCCCGCAGGCTGGCCAATACCGCTTTCAAGTCACGCTGGGCAGCCTCTTTGCCGCTGGCTTTCTCCATGACGACCAGACCAGCGCTGCTTCTGCCTTTCATTACCAGCCAGCGCGGACTTTCTGGCACAGCAAACAAGCAGAAGAAGTACAGCACGGCGGGCATGGTCTCCAGGCCAAGCATCCAGCGCCAGTTGTAGGTCTCGAACATCAGGGACTGGGCCCACGCCGCATCGGACTGTCCTAGGCGCAGGATGAGGTAGTTGGTAAAGAATGCCACCGAGATGCCGATGACGATGTTGAGCTGGTTGAATGACACCATCTGCCCGCGCATGGCAGGGGGCGCGATTTCGGCGATGTACATGGGCGCGATGATGAGCGACGCGCCCACGCCGATGCCGCCGATCATGCGTGCGACGACCAGGAACGTGTAAGAGGGTGCCAGCGCGCTGCCGATGGCGGAGATGGCATACAGCACAGCGGCTCCGTAGAGCACCGTGCGCCGACCGACTTTGTCACTGAGCGGACCAGACAGCATCATGGCCAGTGTCGCGGTGAGCGTCAGGGAGCTCACTGCCCAGCCCAGCTCAAGGGACGAGAGGGAGAACTCAATTTCGATGAACTTCACCACTCCAGAGATTACCGAAGCATCGAAGCCCATCAGAAAGCCGCCGAGCGCCACGATAAGCGCGGTCCGGGCGACGTACATCTTGTTAGCCATAAGCCGATCCCATTGGTGTGAGCGCAACTCCTCAGCCAATTCCCGATGGGCGGGCGCACGATACCGCCCAGGCATTGTGTCGCTCGCTGCCACCCACAGGGCGCATGCTGCGCATCCGCAGACCCTATTTACAAACCGGCGGCATGGCAATCAAGATCCAACACGAAGTCGCACGCCTGGGGAAGAGCCACGCCCGGAACTGTCGTTCGTTTGCATTTCCCAACGCCTACGCTTGGGCTTTGCGCGCTACAACGCTCAGGCAGGTTCTGAAAGCGCACTTACCGGCTTAGCATTAGAACTTGATCAGAGGTATGGTGCGCTGTGACCAGGCGGCAGAGGTAGATGCCTGGAGCCAAGCCGGTACCGTTGAATGCTGCCTCGTGCCAGCCAGCACTATGGTAGCGGTCCGCCAAGGTGACCACGCGCTCGCCCAGCACGTTGAATACCTCAAGGCTGGCACGACCTGGCCAGCCCAGCTCGTAATGCAGTAGCGTCACAGAGGCGGAAACCGCAGGGTTGGGGTAGGGCGGATGCAGCACGTCACGGTGGCCCAGGTCCAGAAGAGCGGTGCTGAGCGGGCTGTCATAGGTGAAACGGATCCAGTTCACCTGCATCATGCTGGCCTCGGCCTTGAAGACCACATCGCGGACACCTTCCAAAATCTCCACATCTTCTACGAGCGCCACGGTCCAGGCACCCGGCATGACAGGTGCATCATAGGTCGCCACCTCCTGTCCGTCCACGGACAACGAAAACGCCGCCACCGATCCAGGCACCAAAAGGTGCACAAACAAGTTATGATAGCCGCTTCGCTTCACGCGGGTCGTATACGCTAGCCATTCATGGCGCACAGCTAACGCGTGGTAGCCGGGTGCCGAAGGGTTGTGAAACACCTCGACGCCCTCCGCCTGGCGGATGCCATCGCCATCGTTGGTCTGGGTCAGATCCAGGTAGCCCACATTCTGGCCGCCCAGATCGAAGTGCTCCGCCTCTATGCGCCCGGGGATAGGGTGGGGCGCGACAAGGTAGGGAGCCTTGCCGCAGGCGCCGCCAACGGTAAGGGCTACGGTGTCCGACCCGGTCACCCATCCTAAGTCGTCGGTTGCAGTAGCGTACAGCCGGTAACATCCGTCGTGCACATTGGCTACATCCACGACAAAAGGCGGCCCGGTGAAACGCTGCAGGCTGACGTCATGCTGAAACACCTCCACCTCCGCTACCGTCCCATCGGTGTCGGACGCGGTGGCCATGATGCGCAGCGTATCGCCAGCACTAAGCGCCATGGGTGCCGTGATGTTCACATCAGGCGGCGCCAGATACCGGTATGCGCGCACGTAGTCCACTTGGAGCTCTTGGGGAAAGATCGTGTCATCAATGCCCTGCGCGCCGCCCCAGCTACCCCCGACCGCGATGTTGAGCAGCAAGTAAAACGGCTGATCAAAGGGCCACGACACCCAGCCCTTCCCCTCATTGAAATAGGTGTAGTACGGTGCGCCATCGATAGCGAACACGATGCGCGTCGGAGTCCAGCTCACGGAGTAGTCGTGGAAGGCGGTTTCGGCGTCGGAGACAAAGATGTTGCCTCCCTGCGCGTTTCCCAATAGGTGGTTGTACTTATTTGTGTGCGCGGATCCGTGAATGTGCCCGGGGTCGTAGCCGACATGTTCCATGATGTCGATCTCCCCGTTGTCTGGCCAACTGCCGTTGCCATAGCGGCCTGTGGAGGGCAGCATCCAGATTGCTGGCCATGTGCCGCGCCCAGAGGGCAGCATCGCGCGCACCTCGATACGGCCATGAGTCCAGTCGGCCTTGCCGCGCGTGATAAGCCGTGCCGAGGTGTATTCCTGGCCGCCAAACGACTCTTTATGTGCTTCGATGGTAAGCACAGTGCCATCCACGCGGGCATTCTTCTGTCTTGCATGCGTGTAGTACTGCGCCTCACCGTTGCCCCAGCCATGTCCCCCGACATCGTAGTCCCAGAGCGAAGTATCCGGCAGGCCCTGGTAATCAAATTCGTCCGCCCAGACAAGCTCCCAGACCTGAGCCGCGGACATGCCAAAAGTGACCGACAGTTGCGCAGTAGCAACAACAAGAACCATGAGGAGAGCGCGTATCGCAAACGCTGGCCATGCACTCACGCGTACTCTATGCCACAATGCAGCAGGCTCCAGCATACAGGAGCGGTGTTGTCGTTCAGAATATAATTGTCTGCCACAATATGCTTCAATAAGGGGCAAAATGCATTCATACTTCATGTAATACTTGAAATCAGTTGCAACCACTTGGTGCGCACGACAGACTTGCTGAAATGCTCATCATAACGCGCTCGTGCTTGGCGCGAAGCTGCCTTCCAGGTAGTACTATCTGATAGGTCAATCACGGCATCCGCGATGGCTGCAGGGGAGCGGGGCGGCACGAATCGGGCTGCGCGCCCGTGACTGACCATGTCTTTAATACCGCTGTGGCGCGTAACGACCACCGGGGTGGCGGCGCTTAGAGCCTCAATGATGGAGATGGGCTGCGCTTCCTCGCTATAGTACGTAGGCAAAAGAAACACGTCTGCTAAGTGATGCCGCTCATTGATGGCATGCCGATCGCGTAGGGCGCCGAGGTGAGTAACGACCCCATCCAACCCCAGCGCATCCACACGCTTCTTGAAATGGGCCTGATCCGCTTCGGTATTCCAGCGACCGACAAATTCTGCGGTCACCTTTTGTCCGCGTGCATGCAGGATTCCTATGCCTTCGAGCACATCCAGATAGCCCTTCGTCTGGATCATGTTACTCAGGTACAAGAGCCGGAGCACACCGGAATTGACAGAACTGCCCAGCCCGCGCATGCTCTTGTCGGCCGCCTCAGTGGCCGAAATACAAGGCTCCACTGTATAGGGGATGATGTCACACTTCGAGGCAGGCACCCACGGGGCCACCTGCCAGGCCAATGCATGACTCAAAAAGACGAAGCGATCCACGCGTCGGGCCATGCGCCGGGCTGTGAACGCCGTGGCGGGGTGACGAAACAGCCGATCAAAGCCACCGCGGTGGGCGATAGCTACCACCTTTTGCGACGACGAAAAACACGGCAGGGTAGCTACCATGTCTCGAAAATGCCCCGATGGGGTGGGGGATATCGACCCCCACAGCACAGGCGCGTGCGGGGCGGTCGCCAGTGAACGGCGCAGACCCGGACGCAGGCGCAGGTAATGGCAAACAGTCCGGTGCCGGACCCTCAGGCCCGAAGGGGTCAAGGCCTGATTCTTTAGCGCGGTGTCGAAAGGCCGGACATCAAATTCACCCTTCGCCAGCCCGAGCAGGCGTAGCGTCGCCAGTGACTGTCCGTCAAACGGGGGCGGAAACCTGCCGACCAGGTGAGCTATGGGGCGCATAAGTGGCTGCCGGATGGGATGTAGCCCAAAGATAGGGTGGTCATGTGCGGCATAGAGGCACGGCCTTCACAAAAAGGAGTGGCCGCGCGTTTTAGCACGCGCGGCCATCACTGTGGAGATGCCGGGAATCGAACCCGGGTCCGCATGGACGTACACGTCAGATCTCTACGTGTGTAGGCCATCTATTCAGCTTTCCTGCATGACGCATGCCAATGGCCCAGGCCGCATGCAGGGCAAGGCTGTTTGGTAGCCCCCAGTCTTCCTCCAGCCGGAAGGAGGTCCAGGGCGCTCATCAGAGACGATGCCTTAACGCGTGCCGATGAGCAGGCACCGCGCAAGACAGATGGGGCGTCTACGCCGCCATCGCGTACGTGTAGTCGTTCGCAGTTATTCCGTTCCTGGCCTGATTTACGAGAAATGCCAGGCGAACTCGACACGCAATCTGCTGCACGAATCCATCCGTCGAAGCCGTGTCATCCCCAATATGTAAAGAACTCACCTCTACTACAGGTGCGCGGCAAAGTATACGCAAACGCGCCCTATCGGATGCACCAAAAGCCGCTTCGGTGACTCAGTAAGGTCAATGCGTGCTTGCCCGGTCCCTCGACACGCCGGTGCCTGCAGCCATCAGACGTTCGTCGGCCATCGCGGCATCCAGGTCCTTTAGTACAGCACTCCGCACGGAGCTAGTCATGAAAACTACCTTGCTGCGGGTACCCCACAGGTACTTACGGTATGGATGCACCAGGAGACGCACGTAGCCGCCCCCGACAGGGATAGCCTCAATCGACACTACCACCTTGTACAGCACCCAGTCGCGAATTTCGCGCTCGCTCGTAGCAACCACGTTGGAAGTCACACCAGGCACAATCACCCAGCCCGCTTGCGCGAGCGCATTCTCCAGACGCATCTCGAGCGAATCGCTCGCTGCATGCTGCTTTACGGCGTAATCCCTGTACAAAGGGTACAAAGAGGGGGAGCAGGCCGAGACTAGGAGGGCGACGGCAAGAACCGTCGCACCGGCAACCGGCAGGGTGTCAGATTCACTTCGCAGCAATGATAAGCGCACACTCAATCAGATTCCGTGGTTGCGTCGCCGCCAAGCTGACGCAAGAATCGTGCTACCTGCTCGCCGAAGGCTATCGGCTGCTCAATCATAGGAGCATGACCGCATTCGTTTAGGAAGTGAAGCGTAGAATCCGCGATGCCTTGAGCAAACTGCTCCGCCACATGGGGCGGCGTGATGCGGTCTTCGCGCCCCCAGATAATTGCAGTGGGCGCTGTGATTTCACTTAGCCGGTCCTGCAGCATCAGGTTCTGGGAGTTGCGGGCCAAACGTAGAATACGCAATGCGTGGCCACGGTCATTGGTGACCCCATATATGCGGTCCACCAGCGTGTCGTTGGCATGCACAGGGTCGTGAAACACTTGGGCGGCACTGCTGCGCAAATATTCACGATCCATTCGCCGAATGGTGCTGGTGCCGAGGAGCACTTCTTCTATGCCAGCCGAGCCAGCCAGCACCAAGCCGGCTACCGATGCCGGAAAGTTCAGCGTGTACGCAATCGCAACCTGACCCCCGAGTGAATTCCCTACGAATACGGCCGGATCCAGCGCAAACTCCAGCGTGAAGCGGCGTAAATAGTCTACCACTCCATGTACATCGCACTCGGAAAACTCAAAGCCGTCAAATGGAAATGTCGGCACGTACACATGACACCCCATATCCCGTAGAGTCGCAGCTGCCTTGGCCCATTCTTCGGCCGAGCCCAGGATGCCATGCAGGCAGATAACCGGGTATTTGCCCTGACCTGATCCTGCCTCAATGAAGCGAAACCCGTGCGCTTCGTGTATCGGGTTCATTATCGTACCTGTACCTCAACACTCAACTCGTTAGAGGGCGTGTCACCCACCGAACAAACTACAAAACGGGATCAAAAGAATTCGAAATGAAGGGCCTCCGTGCCATGTCTGGACGCGCCCTTGGGGCTGCATCCACCGGGCGCAGACTCCGTACAGTACCCTTGCGATAGATTGTAGCCTTGGGGAACCCCTGAGCGCGTATCTTGTTGCACTGGCACGCGAGAAATCGCTACCTTCAGGGAGTTCTGCTCACCAAAGCCACCCATATGCCCTGCGGCAAGAAACGCAAGCGACACAAGATTGCGACCCATAAGCGCAAAAAGCGCCTTCGCAAGAATCGCCACAAGAAGCGGAACCGCTAGGGAACTGCTCTGATGCGGCGTGGGGCAGGACTCCCGGTTCGTCGCAATCCATTCTCCGTGTCTACCATTAGTATCTGACGCATGAAGCAGGAAAACCTGGGTGCCTTTTTGCGCGCCCTTAGCTTGGGTGCACTCGTCGGGACGGGCGCAGGGTTTTTGCTGGGGCTGCTCTTGGCACCCGAAGAAGGAAGCGGTCTCCGACGCAGGGTCAGCTTTCATCTAGAAGGGGTACGTAAGCAGCTGCTCGAGTTGCTCAGCGCTCCGATCCCGCTGGAGATGGACAACCAAGCGCGCCGCAGTGGCCAAGCGCTGGTGTCCGAGGTGCACGAGCGTGCGCAAGAGATAAGTGACAAGATTGATGCGGTGCTTGGGGATGTGAAGGGCCGTGGTCAGAATTGAGGCACACCCATGGCAAAATTCTCCTTGCTGCTTCCACCCTCCACTCTGCAGACCCGGGACGGCCTCAGATTTGCACCCGATGTCTTTGACTACCGCGAAAGCACAACATTTAACTTCTTTCATCTGCTAATCGGCGAACGCCGCACCCTGATTGACGCGGTGCATCGCGCTATTGAGGTCGATGGTGAGGAGGTGATGGCTGAGGTGCTAGGCGGCAACGAGGCCTTGCAGGCAATGAAGAATGTCTACTTAGCGGAGCTCATTGCAGCGAGGAGACGCTACGCGGCCGGTGAGTTTTATGGGGCTGTGGATTTTCAGGCGCTGCCGACCGGAGCACAGCGGCGCTTTCTGGAGAATGGCGTCATCATTTCTGGATTGTTCGGAGTGCTGCGTCCCGACGACCTGATCCCGCCATATGGGCTGCCTATTGATGCGCATGTGCCGGGCTTTGGATCGGTGGCAGACTACTGGCGGCCGCTCATCACTCCGCTGATCAATGACGCCATTAAGGGCAAGTTTGTGTGGGACGTGCTGCCTGACACGCACCACCGTGCATGGGAAGATCATCAGACCTACCATTCGAAGGCGCGCATCCGGTTTGTAGACCGCGCAGGCCAGGAGCCGGAAGATGTGATTCGACTCCAAGGTAAGCTGCTTCACCATCTGGTGCAGCAGAACTCGATAGGCATCCCGGCTGTCGTATCCTGGGGTGACAAGGATGCACAGGGTTTCCGGTTTGACGAAGAGCGGTCCATCCTGGAAGATCAGCAAGATATGACCTACATGCTGTCGAGACAGTGACGCACATCGGCACTGCCAGCCTCAGGGTTGTCGCATGCCCGAACTTGTTCAGATGGCTGTCGCCTTTGGCGTAGGGTGTGTAGCCGGCGCGGTCAACATCATGGCTGGAGGGGGCTCGGCACTCACGCTGCCGACCTTGATGCTTCTGGGGCTGGATGCAGGTACAGCCAATGGCACCAACCGCGTGGCGATCCTAGTGCAAAACCTCACCGCCAACGCGTCCTTCTGGCGCGATGGGGTGCTCCGAGCGCATGAGAGTCTGAAGTATGCGCTTTGGACTGTGCCAGGAGCCGTGACAGGAGCGTTTGTTGCTGTCACGATTACCGATCTGTGGTTTGAGCGCCTGTTGGGCGTAGTGCTTATTGGGGTGGTGATTACCATGGCTGTGCCACGGCTTGGCCGATTTACGCTGCCCAACATTCGCAGGTCGCGCTGGATCGGTCCAGCACTGTTGGGTATCGGATTCTACGGCGGGTTGCTTCAGGTTGGCGTCGGCTTTCTGATTATGGCCGCGTGCTACCACATCCTCCGGCTGGACTTGGTCCAGACCAACGTGCACAAAGTCATGATCGTGCTGGTATACACCGTACCTGCGCTTGGTATCTTTGCGCTCAGCGGCCATGTCAACTGGGCGGTCGGTGCAGTGCTGGCGGCTGGTAATGCCAGCGGAGCCTGGATAGCAGCACGAATTACCGTGCGCAAAGGGGAGGCCGCTGTGCGCGTTGTGCTGATGGCGGCCCTGGTGATGCTAGCAGCCAAAATACTTAACCTGCTCTAGCAGGCTTCCATTGAATCAAATGACGTCAGGTTTGCGTAAGGTTGTACAAGAACTTTAACTTTGGGCATGGTCTGCCACGTCATATTGCGGAATGTGTTGCCGGTGTTGACGGCTGCCTTTGGCATGGCGCTGCTAGGAGCCGCAGGAGCCGATGCACAGTCCAGAAGTCCGAAGCCGCTGTCTTTTGAGGGAGGCCTTGAAGGAGGCCCCGTATTTGTGGTCCCGATAGAGGGGCTTATTGACAATGCGCTCGCCAAATACGTGGACCGTGCGCTAAGCGATGCTGAGGGGGCGGATGCGTCACTCGTGGTGTTTCATATTGACACCTTTGGCGGCTTGGTAGACGCTGCAGACCGGATTCGCAAGAGCCTGCTTGATGCAGGCATGCCGACCGTCGCCTTTATTGACAAGAACGCTGCCTCCGCCGGGGCCTTGATCTCTTACGCAGCAGACCGGATCGTTATGGTGCCTGGGGCCTCGATTGGCGCTGCCACGGTGGTAGAGGGGGTGGGCGGTGAAGCCGCGCCGGACAAGTATCAGAGCTATATGCGGGGACTGATGCGTTCTACGGCAGAAGCTAACGGACGTGATCCCACCATTGCGGAATCCATGGTGGATCCTGAGCTGGAGGTGGCAGGAGTATCTGAGGTGGGGAAGGTGCTCACACTTTCGGCGAAGGAAGCGCTGGAGCTGGGCGTTGCGGACGGCATCCTTGAGAGCCCTGAAGAAGTCTTGCGCACCTTCGGTAAGGGCAGTGCCGAAGTAGTGTCCCATCGCGAATCGGGAGCCGAACGCGTGTTGCGCTTCCTGGGCTCGCCTGTGCTGCAGTCCGTGCTTATGCTCATGATGCTGGGGGGGCTTTATTTTGAGCTTCAGACGCCCGGTGTAGGCTTTGCTGGGCTTATCGCACTTGTTGGTGCGCTGCTGTTTTTTGCGCCGCTCTACCTGTTGGGGCTGGTCCAGGCGTGGGAAATCGTAGTGTTCATTATTGGGATTTCGCTTATCCTGGTTGAGGTGTTCGTGTTGCCCGGGTTCGGGGTGGCGGGCATTTCCGGTATCGTGCTGACGATGCTGGCGCTGGTCGCGTCTTTGGTCGGTAACGTGGGTCTCGCGTTTCCGCCCTTTGTACGTGTAACGCCAGCCATCATTACGTTGGCGGCAGCGCTGGTTATGCTGGTCGTGCTGGGCGCATTCGCTGGGCGCATGCTTCCCCAGATACATCGGGTAAGCAGCTTGGTGCTGACATCGGAGCTGACCAGTGATGCAGGTTATACCTCTGCCGCAACGCATTCCGAGTTTCTGGGCATGGTGGGCCGCACGCTTACGCCGCTTCGCCCCTCGGGTGCTGTCCGCCTCGGTAGCCGCCGCGTGGATGCCATCACGGACGGCGAATTCGTTGACCGCGACACGGATGTCCAGGTAATTTCCGTACGTGGCAGCCGGGTAGAGGTTCGTCCCGTAGCCTGATCCGTGGATCTGCTCATTCTCATACTGTTGATTCTGGCAGGATTCGCGCTGATCCTGGTGGAGGTTTACGTCATCCCTGGATTCAACGTGGTCGGGATTCTGGGATTTCTGCTAATCGTGTTCGCGGTTGGCTACGTCTACGTAGATCAGGGCTTGGTCGGAGGAACGCTGGCTCTGGTCGCCTCAGCGACGTTAGGAGTCGTCACTTTCTGGGTGCTTTGGAAGTCGAAAGCGTGGCACCGTTTTGTGCTTTCTGCCAACCTGGGTACCGACAAGAGCACCGTCGTTCGCGAACACGAGCAGGCGAAGAGACTTCTGGGGAGAACAGGGCGCGCCATCACGCCGTTAAGGCCCGAGGGTCTGGCCGAGTTTGACGATGAGCGCTTGGAGGTTCGAACTGAGCACGAGTTTATCGCCAAAGGCAGCGAGGTCACTATAGTGGCCCTGTCCATGAGCAGGCATGTGGTGCGGCTCGCTTCGGATGTGGACTAAGGAAGGGCAATAGTGTCAACGCCAGCGCCTATCTGGCGGGGAAGCGACCACCCCAACGCGGGGTGCCCTGTTGTGCTAAGGAGCAGTCAGCGGACCCTAAGAAACGATTCCAGCGGTTGTGTACGCTATTCCGTCACGTGATGCCGCGCCGAGCTAAGGGGTGGATACTGGCCGGACAAAGGCTACCAGCGGAAACGGAGTCCCACCGAGAGCGTGCGCCCTAACAGACGCTTCTCTTCAACCAGGAGGTCGGGCGCGTCCTGGTCCTCCTGTGAAGTCGCTGGTTCCGCACTGGCTTCGGTCAGGTACAACTCAGCCGCATTGCGGTGGTCCAGAGCACTCAGGAGGTCAAGGCGCAGCTGAATCACCGACCCGCTCACACGGGTCTCGAATGCGAGCCCCACATCGAGCTGCTCAAGGGGACGTAGCTGATGCTGCGATGAGGTGGGCTCCCGAAAGTCCACGCCATCAAAGGTGAGCCCCTGCTTGGTGTCCGTAGCAAGAAGGTCATAGTAGGCTTGGCGGAATCCCCACACACGACCCCATACGCTGCGCCATCGGGCAGAAGCGGAAACGCCCCTCACGAAGTTAGCCTCTGCAGAGAGGTGGAGCCTGCCCGGCTCGCTCCACGGCACCGCCAGCATACGCACATCGTTGCCACGAAAAGCGTACTCACGCTCGGCGATGTTGTACTCGTAGCGCGCACGCACATGCAGCCATTCTGACTGTCTTTCCATCACTACCGCCACTCCATAAGCAATGCCCTTCGCCGGTGCGACAAACTCGGCTTGCGAGCGAAGGTCCATAGCAGTCTGGTCCACGTTCTCTTCGTTGTCCTGCTGCCACAGGTGCGGGTAGTCGATCCGGAATACGCGCGGCTGCGGCTTGTAATAGCCTTCAGTACGAAGCGACCAGTGGTCCAGGAAGTCTATGCCCAGATCGGCCGTGAGATGGTAGCTGCGCGGCGGCGCCAGTGACTCATCGACGGGGAGCCAGATACGGGTTGACGACGTCAGTGTGCTGGGGCTAAACGTAGATACGTCAAACTGGTTGAGGAACTGGTGATAGATGCCGCCTGCCAGCCGTGCAGACAGCGTTCCCCACCGTCCGGTCGGCACCACGACTCTCAAGCTCATCCGCGGCTCGGTATACACCTCGTTGCGCGCCTGGAGGTACGTCAGGCGCGCACCGGCCGTCAGCGTCAGTGCAGACGACACCGCTGCGGTCTCCTCCAGATACAAAGCCAGACTCGAGGTTCGGCGCTGGTGCAGGATACCCTGCGGGAAGATGCTGCGAACGATAAAGCGGTGATCGCTCAGCATGTAGTCCAAAGAGGCAGCCAGCGTGCCGCCGCCATGGGAGGCCTCTACTACCGTTTCTATGCCAAGCTCCTGGATTCTGTTGCCGTCTTCTGCCGGTGCTAGGTCGATAAAGAGGCGGTTACCGAATGGAATGACCCGTGCATTCTGGCGATCCAGACCAGCATACTTGTGGTTGAGCCTGTAGCTACTGCCCCGGATCCTGGCAGTCAGCGACAGTCCTGGTGACGGTTCGGTAAACCAAGTAAGCTGGCCAGCCTGATTGATCCAGTCGTATGTGTCGGGCCGCGGTATTGACTCGTCATCGACCAGGATCGACGCGATAAGGTGACGCCCCTGCAGCCGGTTGCCGCCCCGATAGTAGGAACCGTTTAGGCTGCCGTCCCGAAACCGCAACTCTCCCGCCACATGGATATCGTTGAAAACGATGTCGGGCAGCGCTGGCGGAGGCACATGAGTGAGGCGATCGACCACGGGCTTGTAAAGGTCGGGGCGCAGCTTCTTCAGCGGGTACATACTGGCCCTGAGAAGGAAGATGTCCGGCTCATTCCAGTCCAGAAGAAGCTGATTGATGCTCCCGCTCCGGATGCTGGACCACCAGCCATCCCACACACTTGTTCGAAACGCCGCCATAACGGTCGCACTAAGGTCGTCGCGCCCCGTGAAGGAGTAGTTGACACGCGCGTTGAAGCTGAGAGGATCCAAGTACGCATCCACAGGCATCCCGCTGGTGTCGGTCAGCGCATGATCAGCATGGATCACGCCGGACAGGTAGCTGCCCTCGGGAGCACCGAACCCCGCCTTGTGCACCTCAATGTTGTCCAGCGCAAAGGCATTGAAGCTGCCGATAAGGCCGAACTGCTGCACGGGTTCGAATACTTTGCTTCCGTCAAGCACAAACTGGTGATCGCCCTGTCCGCCTCCCTGAATGTGAAAGTTGGCCGTCTTGTCGTCAAGCGCCACGCCGGGTACACGCCCAATGCTGCGGACAGCATCCACGGTCCCCAGCCCGGCCACGGTGGTCAGCATAGCTCCTTCTACCGCATTAAGCTTGCGGAGGCGAGGCGTCATAGCGATCGGGGTATCCCAGATTTCCACTGCTGCGAACTCGATCGCGTTGGGAACGAGCGCCACGGTCACGGTCTTGCGCGTGCCTGGAGCGAGTATCAGCGTATCTGTATGGGCCGCATAGCCTACATAGCTGACCCGCAGTAGTAGGTGGCCAGCCAGTACCCTGGGAATCTCGAACCTGCCTTCTGCGTCGGTCGCGACGCCCAAGGGTGTGCCTAGGATTACCACGTTGGCCTGGCGCAACGGCAGGCGCGTGTACGCGTCAATAACTGTACCGACCACCGTGCTACGCAGCGTCGGCGCCAACATCAGGCTGAAGGTGCCGCTCTCCAGGCGGCGGGCCACCACACCGGTGCCGACGAGGAGCGCAGCCAGATCTTCTTCAGGGTCAGCACTTTCCGGGCTGGCCCAGATGGTCCAACGGTTCTCTACAAGGCTGGCATCGTACGCTAGGTTGACACTCCAGTGGACTTGAAAGTCTACCAGCGCATCATGGAGTGAAGTATAGTAGCTGGTTCGCGACTGCGCATGTGCACTGTGGATGCACATGGCAGCGGCGATGCCGAGGATACCCCACCTCAGGATGGCAGACTGGAGCAGCACAAACAAGAAAGCCTAGTGCGGGGAGTGCTGCCCCCGGACCAGGCCCTCGCACCCGCGACAAGTTTGCCTTACCGCGGCACGATCCGGAAAAATCTGCCGTCGGGATTGGCAATAAATCTGCAGTCGTGTAATTCGCAAAGGTCCTCAAGGATCCGTTCTGGTCCCGAAGGACTCTCCAAAAGTATGCCACTGCGGGTCTTTTCCAAGTTCTCGACCTCAACGGTGATGTCAATGTCGTACCGTCGCTCCAGCTCTTCGAGGATGTCACCGGTAAGGTGGTCGGAGAATTTAAAGTCTTTGTCCACCCATGAGACCTGATGCTCCACCTCTGACGTCATGCGATCCACGCTGGTGAAGCCTCTGCCAGACAGGCGCGCCGCGTCGCCCGCTTCCAGGACATGCGCTTCGCCGGCTCTGGCGGTCACCCGCACATGGCCGGATGTCACGGCCACCGCCGTATAATTCTCAGCATCTGTGGGCCAGCTTCTGACACCAAACGTGGTTCCCAGCACCTCTACTATGCCATGGTCTGTGCTGACCACGAACGGCACCGCGCTTTCGGTAACGTCAAACATTACCTCGCCACGCATCAGCTTCACGGTGCGTGAGTCCCCGTTGTAGTCGCGCGCTACCCGTACCTTCGTGCCAGCATTTAGCGTTAGCGTCGTACCATCGGACAAAGTCTGCGTCAGCTGATTTCCGTAAGGAGCGTTGATGGTGTTGTTATCCAGGGTGATCCCAATGGCCACGAGCACGAGGACGCATGCCGCGATAGCGCCATAGCCCAATGACGGACGCAGGGGCACAATACGAGGCATGCGCGGGCGGGCTAGGCGTAGGCGCCGCATGGTCCGGCGCTCCTGTGGCAAGGCCCCGATGCTCTGCAGATGCACGCGAATTTTCCGTGCCAGTTCCGGCAGCCGCGCTTCGGCCGCACCGGCAAGCGGTATTCCGGCTATCACCTCGCTGGAAATCAACGCCAGCCGGTCTGGAGGGATTTCCGACCTAGCCTTAGACGGCGGCAGGTTATGGCCGTTTCTGTACGTCATGACACCATGAAATTACAGTTCATTGAAGCGGAGGCGCAGCTCCTTTAGCGCAGCCGTGATGTGACTATTCACGGTAGCGGGCTTAATCCCCATTTTCTTGGCGATCTGCTTATGGGTCAGCCCATCGACTCGGCTGAGAACGAAAGCCGTCCTGCGCAAAGGGGTCAGATCCTCCACCCAACGCGCCATATGCTTGCGAACAATCTTGTCATCTAGCAGCTTGTCGGCCAACACATCGAGGTCAGGGACCCCGTGCGCGGGCAGGGGCTCTCCAGCACGCCTCTGCTTACGTTTGTAAAAGTTGATAGACAGGTTCTGCACCATCGTGTAAATCAACCCCCTGACGGTACGCTTGGAATCCAACGTGTGCCGCTTCTCCCACAGATTCGCCCACGCCTCCTGCACGATATCCTTGGCATCCTCCAGCTTGCCCTGGCCGGTGTAGCGAACCGCAAGTCGGATGAGTTGGATTTCCATGCTGTCAACCAGTTCTCCGAAGGCACGTTGATCGGAGGCC
This sequence comes from Rhodothermales bacterium, assembly GCA_958296045.1. Lineage (GTDB taxonomy): Bacteria > Bacteroidota > Rhodothermia > Rhodothermales > Bin80 > CATQHT01. The sequence goes on along the minus strand of CATQHT010000001.1, from coordinate 945,773 downwards.
TTGATGCGCTCCGTCAGCTGACCGTCCGCGCCATCACTCAGTGGATGCCGATCTGATCGCTTCAATGGGCCGTCCTGTCTATAGGAATTACACTGAAACGTGCAGACATAGCGGTGTAGTTAAAGTGATTCATTAAGCGAGGAGCCCCTGCGCTCCCGAATTCCAGACAGCGTGCGGAAACAGTCCAATCTATGCATCAAAATGACATGCGGCCACGACCTCTGAGACTAGACGGCGAGCACTCCGGCGATCGTTGCCGTCATGAGGTTTGCGAGCGTACCTGCAAGTACGGCTTTGGGTCCAAGCGCAGCCAGGAGCGGCTTGTGCTCAGGCGCCAGGGGGCCAATCCCTCCGATCATGATGGCAATCGAGGAGAAGTTGGCAAATCCGCAGAGTGCAAACGTGGCCATCACTACCGTTTTCGGGTTAAGGTCACCTGCGGTGATCTCGCCTGCTAACTGCAGGTACGCGACAAACTCGTTGGCTACAATAGATATCCCGACCAGCGAACCGAATTTGGTGACATCTTCCCAGGGGACACCCATGCCCCAGGCTACAGGGGCGAACACCCATCCGAGCACTTGGCCGAGCGTCAGCTCCTGGCCGAAAAGTCCGCTAATCCACCCGAGAAAGAAATCAAGCATCGCGATAAGTGCCACGAAGGCGATCAGCATGGCAGCGATGTTGAGAGCGAGCTTGAGTCCGTCGCCGGCGCCCGAGGCAGCAGCATCCAGCACGTTCTTAGCTTCGGAGACGGGAGCCTTAGCACTTCTGTCCAAAGTGGCGGGGATGCCTGTCTCGGGCACCATCACCTTAGCGATTACAAGAGCGGCGGGCGCTGCCATCAGGCTTGCGCCCAACAGGTGCTCGGCAAAGCGGAGCTGCCCGGCAGCCAGTGTGATGCCTTCGGCAGCGGCAAACGAGGCCCCAAGAAACAGGATATACGCAGCCATCACGCCGCCGGCAATCGTGGCCATACCGCCGGTCATTACCGCCATCACCTCCGAGCGCGTCATACCTTTGAGATAGGGCCGAATAACCAGGGGCGCCTCGGTCTGACCGACAAAGATGTTGGCCACCGCCGAGAGCGACTCGGCGCCACTAGTACCCAGCATCTTCCGAACCAGGTAGGCCATAGCTCCTACTACGCGCTGCATGACACCCAGGTGATACAGCACGGCCATCAGGGATCCGAAAAAGATGATCGTCGGTAACACTTGAAAGGCAAACGCGTTTCCCCAGCTCTGGCCGGTAACCAAGGGCGTCCCCGGCGGCATGCCTTCGGTGGGTGAGCGTGCGAGGTCGCCAAAGATGAATTCAGCGCCGGCAGCAGTAAAGCCGAGAATGTGAACAAAGCCAGAGCTGACCCAGGCAAATGCTGCCTTGGGCCATCCCAGGGGAGCCCACACAGCTCCCATGTCCCCTCCTTTGAGGATCAACACAGCCAGTAGCAGCTGCAACCCTACGCCCCAGCAAATCATTCCAAGCGATACCGACCGACGATGCTCGGACACAAGGTAGGCAACGCCAAGGATGACGCACAGACCGAACACGGCTCGAGCAATGTCAAGGAGGATGTCCATCAATACTATATCGACGACGCTGGACGGCTCATTATATTATACGCAGTGAAGGCATATCTTGACGTTTCTGCGCGGCCGAAGCGCACCGGCCAGAAGGAAGCGCACCGCCATTGAAGCCAACAGTGAACATGGGAGGCTCCACTCCAGAATCTGAGAAAATACTCAAGTCGCTTGATCAGAGGCAGCGAGAGGCCGTCCAGACGGTGGCTGGACCGCTTCTGATCCTTGCTGGTCCCGGATCGGGCAAGACGCGTGTCCTGACGTCCCGTATTGCTTACCTGATTGCTGTCGCTGCTGCGCATCCTTCACAGATTCTTGCTCTGACCTTCACCAATAAGGCCGCCCGGGAGATGCAGAGCCGTATCAACGCGCTCCTGCCGTCTGGCGGCACCCGTGGCATTACAATGGGGACATTTCATTCCGTGATGGCGCGCTTGCTGCGCATGGAGCTGAGGGACGGATGGCTTCCGGGGTATACGGCAAAATTCTCCATATACGACACGGGCGACTCGGAGCGGATGATTCGCCAGATCATCAAGGATCTGCACATCGACAAGAAACGGGTGGAGCCGCGGCGAATCCGTGCGGTGATATCGCGGCAGAAAAACATGATGATATCACCGGCGGCGTTCGAGCAGCATGCAAGAACTCCAGACAACAAGCTGATTGCGCAGGTCTATCATGTGTATGAGAAGGCGCTGCATGGAGCCAATGCGCTGGATTTTGATGATCTGCTGCTTAAGCCGCTCGAGCTGTTTCGACGCCATCCCAAGATTCTAGATAAGTACCGGCGGCGCTGGCGCCATGTGCATATTGATGAGTACCAGGACACAAACCTGGTACAATTTCGCCTCTCGCACCTGATTGCGCAGGAGCACCGCAACATCTGCGTGGTGGGCGACGATGCGCAAAGCATTTACGCGTTTCGTGGCGCCGATCTGAGAAACATTCTGAATTTCAAGGACAGCTATCCAGAGGCAAAGGTCGTGATGCTGGAGCAGAACTACCGCTCCACTGCCACCATAGTTCGACTGGCGGACCGCGTTATCAAGCACAATGTGCAACAGGTCAAAAAGACGCTCCATACTGACAACGATGAAGGAGCTCCGGTGGAGCTGATCGAGTTGGAGACTGGTCAGGAGGAGGCGGAGGCTGCAGCCAAAAAGATTCTGGGCCACTGCAGTAGGGTCGGGGCAGCTTTCCGCAGTCTGCCGCAGTATGACTATCGTGACTGCGCGATTTTGTACCGTACCAATGCGCAGAGCCGCAACTTTGAGGAATGTCTCCGTGCTGAGGGCATTCCTTACCGTGTGGTCGGAGGCGTCTCGTTTTACCAGCGCAAGGAGGTTAAGGATGCTTTGGCCTACCTGCGCCTGTTAGTGAATCCCGACGATCGTTCAAGCACCCTGCGCGTCATCAACTATCCAAGGCGTTGCATTGGCTTGAGGACCCAGGAGAAGCTGGCCGACTACGCCCGCTTGCACGAGCTAAGTCTTTGGGAGGCGTTGAACCGGATTCCGAAGTTACCTGTCGGGGCGCGAGAGAAGAGAGTGCTCGGTGACTTTCACAGTCTTATTGCCCAGCACCAGGCTCGTCTTACCAGCGAACCGCCGCACGAAGTCGCCAAGGACTTGCTTAAGATGTCTGGTCTGTTGGCTGAGATCGCCAAGACTGGCACGGATCTGGCACGGAAGAAAGTGGACAATGTGCAGGAGGTGATTAGTGCTATTGCCCAGTATACCCAAGACATGCAGACGGGCACGCTGGATGCGTATTTGCAGTCCGTCGCGCTCCTTACGGACGCAGACGAGGGCAAAGACACGGCGAACAAGGTCACCTTGATGACGCTGCATGCTTCGAAGGGTCTGGAATTCAAGGTGGTGTTTATCGGTGGGCTTGAGGATGAATTGTTTCCGTCTTCGCATGCGCTCAGGGATGCGGACCCGAAGAAGCTAGAAGAAGAGCGGCGCCTGTTTTATGTGGGCATCACGCGTGCGGAGCGTCATCTGTACCTTGGGCGAGCTAAGTCGCGATTGATGTTTGGGTCAACGAGGCGCTTCCAGCTCAGCACATTCGTGCGGGAGCTGGATGATGACTTAATCAGGGAGAGTTCGTCTGCGAATCCAACTTCTACGTTGCGCGGGCAGCACTTGGGTGGAGGTTTGGCACGAAGCTTCTCTTCGCCGAAGCGCCGTCAAGCTTTTGGTATGCCAGCCAAGGCGCCACGGCTGCCTGCTCCGGTGGGATCAGGCCGTAGGTACACAGCCGAAATACGCCCGGGAGTGCGTGTCAGGCACCCCACGTTTGGCGACGGTCGTGTGGTTTCAATCAAGGGACTTCGAGGGGATCCGAGGGAAGCGACCGTGTTGTTTGACAATCGTGGTCACAAGAATCTTGTGCTTGCTTATGCTAGGCTCCGCGTGCTTGGCTGACGCCTACCCCCTGGCAGACCGCTGCGTTTTACCAAACACATACGCTTCTGGGTTGTGATTGCAGCCAACACCTGCAGGGTGCGGGGGAGGGTGATGCCGCACTGGTGGGTGCTGCGCGGCTGGTAGCTACGCCCCAGTCGGCCGTGATTAGCCGGGTGATCCAAGCCTCGAGATGGTGCTGCGCGGCGGGCCTTGCCTGGCGTTCCGTGCAGGGTTGCAGCGTGAGAATCAGGGTAGCAGGTCCCGATAGATGGCACGCTATGCCCAGAGACACGCTCAGGGACCATCGCTACCGGGAAGGTAATCGTCTGGAATCGGCAGATTGTCATGCTCCGGCTGCCACAGTATGGAGTGAATCCACCAGCGACCTTGGCTCCACAGTATCTGGATGCTATTGATCCCCCGCTGGAAGGGTTCTTCGTCGTCGGCATTGTGATAGGATACGTACGTGCTGAAGGCATGCATGACGTTGCCATACCGCTCCGTGGTGCGGGCAATCTCGACTTCAAAGAAACCGTTCTGCTCAAAATACCTGCCTGCAAATTCTGCGTACTCGTCAGTCGTCCATGTTCTGTAGACGGATGCGCCCGTGGAATCCATGTATGTGGGCGTCAGGCGGCATGACGGGGTGGTAAGCGACCGAAAGCGATCCCAGTCACGTGAACCAGCGGGGCCGGAAATCACATCATATAGCGCGGCGATGATGGCATCAACGGACGCTACATCTGCTGGATCAGCTTCCGGGGTTTCCTGGGCCCACATGGCGGGCACAGATGCCAGAAGACTAATACACAGCGAAAACAAGAACGGCAGGGCGGCACGCATGGCGATTGGCGGGAAAGGGGACAGCGAAGAGGTTTATACGTTACGCGCGCAGGTAACGTTTGGGCAAGTGCTTCATGTCGTCCTTTGGAACTACTCTGCGCATGGCCTCCGCTTTAGGAAGGCGCGCGGTGCGGACCACACCACCACCACATGCCCGGGGCACAAACAATCGATACGGGCAGGGCTCTACTGCGCCTGGACACACCGCGACCTGGGCGCTGCGTCCCTGGCCTAGCCAGGGTGGACCGGATTGGCGATGGTGACCTCCTAGCGTATGCCACGGCGAGGCGGCTATGGTGAACGGCATTAGTGGTATCGTGCGGCGGAAGCGGAGGAAGGGGAAGGGGGGACTTCTTACTAGGCCCATTTATTCAAGGCCTCCGTGGACAATAAGGTTGCATCATCCGATCCAAAGTGGACGAGCAATCCGAGGTAAACTGGACACTTACGGAGGGCTACTGGCACCGGTGGCGGAGCTGTGTAGAGGCCTTAATTGCTATGCGATGCTGGCTGGTAGCAGCGGAGCAGTAGCGGCGTCGGCCCGGATCTGTCAGGTGGCTAATATCTGGGACTCCATCACCAACCGGGATTCTTTCGGTAAGATGAGATATCGCACGAAAAAGTTCAACCGCGCGCAGCCACCGGGAGCGTGTTACGCCAACGATAACGAACAGACTTCAGCGATGCACCCTCTAAAAGACAAACAACCTGCGTCCAATCCGGCGTGCCCGTGACAGGAAGCGCAAACGTTCCCGACTCCAGACGCCTGTAGCAAAGCGCAAACCGGCTGCAATCCCGCACCAAGAGCTGGATGTACGTCTGACGACGATTGACCAGGACACGGATATCACCCGACAATGGATCCCGATTCATCCCTGAACGAACCAGACCGCATAGGCCGTCAAATCCCTTCCGCAGGTCCGATGGTACGCAATACACGTAAGAGCGGTCAGCAGGTCCCAGCGCTAACATGAGTTGCCACCCTCAGCATGATTCAGCGCCGACAGACGACGATGCTGGCGAAAATACACGCAAACAGGCGCCGCCTGGAAACTGCAACCCCATCGACGCTCCTCGGTCTGGCCGAACAAGGGGAAGCACCTCCACAAACGCGTCGCCACCACCTCAGACGAAGATGCCGCGTTCTTGCGGCGCCTGGACATCAGCTGACTACGCCCATTGCCATGCTCCGGGCAAAGTGCCTCCGCACGCTGCGAATCGCGCAAATGAAGCGCGATCAACGGAATCGTCACCTTTGATGTGCCCCTGACTCTCGTGGCCATGCCCCGACCTCATGGATTGGCCAATAGTACCTCCCACAAGGTCGGGCAGTAATTGTACCTGTTCAAGAGGCAGACTTTCGGACGGATACCTTCGGACAGCCTTTGTGCGTGACCCGACCAGACTTGACACGAAGACTCAGATATTCTAACAGCAGCTCCATCACACCCGCGGGAGGTCCACTGCGCATCGCATTCCACAGGCGACCGTGGTTCTTACCCAGATTCCGACCGAACTTGGCCCGTGCCAGCAATTCCGTACGCTTCCGTGTGCGCTGCGCCTCAAAGACTTCGAATGCATCGTTGAATTGCCCGGGGAATCCTCGCCCACGGGCTCGCGCAATCAAAGCCGGGATCTGGCGCGCCAACCCACGGGACTCGGTCGGTAACCGCCGTCTCCTAGAATCACGTTTCCAGACTCCGCCACGTCAAACCACGGCGTGCGGGTTCCCCGCACCAGGCTTTCGTGCGGATTACATCGTAATTTGTATGCGCAGGGCTTAGAGCCGCTAACGTAGCAGGTGCCTAACAGCGTTCAGGCGGCCATCGTTGGGCGCAGGATCTACCCCGAAGATGGCACAAAGCAGCTCGTAGATATGGATGCTTTCAATGCCGGCGGACAAAGTACCTGCCTCGAACGCGGGCCCCCGAGCCAGGAAGATGCCATGCATTGATGGGGATGCAGGGTCGTAGCCATGGGTCCCGCCATCGAATCGCTGCCGGTTGGCCTCAAAATAGGCTCGGCTGGAAATGCGCCACCCCACGTCCGCAATACCAATGATCGATGGTATTCGATGGTGTCGGCTATAGTGCAGCCGAGCAGGAACGGATTCCTTCCTGAAAAAGGAGACGTGGGGCATCCGCTCAAGCGCGACCAGGAGCTCATCAGCATTGCCATGCTTCGGATTGAGCGCTACCACGGGATCCCAGTCGACCACAGATAGGCTGTCAAGGCTGACGTAGTTATCCAGCAGTACGACAGAATCGGAGCTTGTCGGTGCCATGCCATGGTCGCTCGTAACAATCACATTGACGTCTTCATACAGGTCGGCTCCGTGCAGTAGACTGTCTAGGTGTGTGAGATACCGATCCACCGAATGAACGGCTGCATGCACCTCATCGCTCTGGGGCCCGTGGGCATGGCCTGCCGTGTCTACGTCCTCGAAGTACAGCGAGATCAGCTGAGGACGGTCCTCCGGCGGCATCCTTAAGGCGGCCATCACCCATGCGATGCGAGTCTCAGCGGGCGTAGAACCACTAAACGGCCGAAACAAGGCAGGCCTGACACCGCTAATCTCCGCCTCTGAGCCGGGCCAGAAATACATAGCACTCCAGACACCAGCCTTGTGCAACGTTACCCATATAGGCTCTGCGTCATCCCACCACGCTCCGTTAGTGACGGCCGCGCGGCGGCCCAGGCTGAAACGACCAAGCTCCGCATCGTGCATCGTGTTAGCAACGATGCCGTGGTTCTCGACGTACCTGCCCGTAACAAGCGTGTAGTGATTGGGAAAAGTCTTGGTAGGAAACACCGGCTGCAGGTATTCGGCACGCACCCCTTCTTCTGCCATCTGGAGCAACGTCGGCGGCTGGTATCGCTCAAGGTAGTCCGCGCGGAATCCGTCCAGCGACACCAGGATCACCGTCGGCGGTAATCTGGACGGATCCTCTGGTCGAATCGATGCGGCTGCCGCCAGGGCGGCAACCACTACAGCGATCCCTGCTAACCGACGAATGGCGACTGGTGGTTTGCTGACGGCCCTGACGCTGGCAAACATCAATGGAAATCGGGTTCAATGGCTATGAGAAGATCGGACCGCACAGTTCCGGTCTGGGTCCAGCGCCGTCCGCAAGACAGCAGCGCAACAGTAGGCGGCAAGGTCGTCCTACCTACCACGCTGAAAGGCGAAGCCCAATGCCAACTCGAAATGTCGACCCATTCACGACCCAACAACATTTTCCACCTTGGGTTGCCACAAGTGCGCGGAAACGGAAACGCGATCCAAGAGAAGATAGCCCGTAGTCCTAACTTAGCAATCGCGCTGCTGGTGAACAGCATGTGCGTTCCACCTCCGATGAGCACCTGTATCAAGCGCGACCCGATTGCAACAGACAAACTCTTCGAATCGCCGAAAAAGGGCGCGGCATTACGCGCCCGGGTCTGGGCTCAATGCAAAAGTCAAGCCGATCGCTCCAACCTGCGAATCAGCATGGAACGCTAACATCGCGCATGCCCCACATGGCGAAGCATACGCCATGCGCAAGCCGAGCACAGTCAGAGGGTGATGCCCGTACACGTCACAATGTTGGCGCCCGCCTGCATTGGATCAGCCTTTCTGGTAGCACAGCAGTCAAAGAGCTGGTCACTCTAGCGACTTAGGGCATTCGCAGCCCAAACTGACCCCACAACCGACCACGAAGCCACCCAGGTGAGGCCTGCTACCGGCCGACTAAGTAGTACACGATCAGCCCGACGATGGGCGCAAAGATGATGAAAAGGACCCATAGCAACTTGCCGCCTACGGTCCTGCCACTGCCAGCGATCTCTACAATGGCAATGATGTCAAGAACCAGAACGATCAGGCCGCATATGCCGCTGCCAGCACCCCAAAGTGAGTCGATCCCGATACAACCAGCCATGGCAAGGGCCAAGACCATGACCAAGGAATAAAGAAGCCCGCGTAAGAGCCGGTCTGTCATAGCGCAAGAAATCTGATACGACTGTTAGTGTTCTGCGCAAAAGTAGACCGAATGTTTCACTTTCCCCGTGTAATCGTCCAATCGCATGGCATCGGGCCATATGAGCCCTGCGCCCAGACCTGCAGGCGGCATAGCTATGGCTCCGCTATTGGTGCCGAACCTGCTGGCGGGGCAGGGCAAGGCGATAGAACGCGACCCAGCATGGAAACCGGCCCCAACCCGCCCTGTAGTATGCCGCATGCGAATTGGCAACATTGAGCTGGGCCCGCGTCCCCTGATGCTGGCACCCATGGAGGATGTGTCGGACCCGCCGTTTCGGGCTATATGCAAGCGGTACGGCGCGGATGTGGTATACACGGAATTCATCTCTTCGGGTGGCCTAGTGTACCAGGCGCATGACTCGGTAATGAAGCTCGATATCCGGGAGAATGAACGGCCGGTAGGGATTCAGATTTTCGGGGGCGACCTGGGCCAGGTGCGTCAGGCAGCAGCTATCGCGGACGCGGCAGAGCCGGACATCCTCGATATCAACTTCGGGTGCCCGGTGCGCAAGGTGGTATGCCGCGATGGCGGGGCGGGGATCTTGCGCAACCTGCCTAAGATGGAGGCCATCACCCGTGCGGTAGTAGAGATTGCCACACGTCCGGTAACCGTTAAGACGCGGCTGGGATGGGACGATAACTCCATTGATATAGTGCGCGTAGCGCGGATGCTGGAAGATTGTGGCATTAAGGCGCTGGCGGTGCACGCACGTACGCGCAAACAGATGTACCGGGGCCAAGCGCGTTGGGCCTACCTGCGGGACATCAAGAAGCAGGGACTCCGCGATATCCCGCTCATCGGCAACGGTGACGCTTTGTCTCCAGAGGCGGTGACACGCATGTTCGAGGAAACTGGCGTGGACGGGGTCATGATCGGCCGGGCTGCCATCGGTAACCCTTGGGTATTTTCCGATGCAAAATCATTCATGGCGAAAGGTACGGTGCCACCGCAGCCGACCTGGGAAGAACGTATCGGCGTAGTGGCCGAGCACCTGGACCTCAAATGCGCTTGGCTGGGGGAACGACGGGGAGTCAATGAAATGCGGCGCATGTATGGTGGCTATTTCAAGGGCTTTCGCTCAGCAAGCGTGCTTCGGGCCCGCCTCATGAAGGCCGCCACGCAGGCGCAAGTGCAGGCTGTTCTCGAAGAGTTCAGACCGGAGCAGGCTGTTCAGCGACCGTCACGTGGTGCCACCGTTAGAGCTTCGCTCCCGCATTTTTCGCGCCCTAAGAAGCAGCGCGTCAACGCCCACCAGAAGCAGAAACAGGAGCGCAAGCGCGGGCAGCGCCAGCCACCTGTTGAAAATCACAAGGCCTCCCACGGTGCCCAGCACACCCCCAAGGTACTTGATGTAGTCTAGCTGATCGTTGCTGGAGTTTTTGATAAGATCCTCGAGGCGCTGCTCATCAAAGTCGCGCATCTGCTTCACAAGCATCCCATAGATGTCAAGGTTGCCCGCAAATCGCTGCACCGCACCGGTAGTCCATTCCTCAATGGCATCTGTATGCTCGGTAAGACGATTCGGCAGGGAATCGAGCATCCTGTCAAGCTTATCGAGCACTATATCTAGGCCCTGAGGCATCTCGCGAATGGCACGGTCCACCGCTGCGCGCAGCTGACTCCGGGTCAGCTGGAGCAATGTCTTCATAGCGATCGCTCCAACGCCCCTGTCAAAGTGCTGCTCAAGCCTAGCAAGGGTGAAGTCAGCAATCTCCCGGCGTAACTCGTCGCTGCTAAGCGTCTCCTCGACATAGTCGCGGATCACCCTGCGTATTTCCGTCCGAAAATCGTCATCATCCAACAGCCCGCGGAGCGCAACCTGTGCCTGCACCAGAAAGCTTGGCACCAGGTTGCTGTCGCGAATGCCTCGCTTGATAACCTCAGGGCCAATCAGCTCCGCGTCAATAGCCGTGGCCAGCCGTACGATGATGCTCTCCCGCTGTGCGGGAATCACGCCCTGCCCAAATACCGGCCTGGGCCCGCGCGGACGGAACAGGAGCGCGATGGCAAGCCAGTTGGTAAAAAAGCCGATGAGACCGCTGGAGCTAAGGACCAGCAGCAGCCCCTCTAACGGGAGAACCGCGGTTCGGACAGGCAGAGGAAGCCAGGCAAGATTCCAGGTCAGCACGGCCTGATCATCCTGCAGCAGTCGCAATGACAGCCCGGTCCAATCCAAAGCGAGCCCGTCAAAGTCCCAAAAAAACGACACTAGGAAGGTCAGTCCAAGGCCCCAGGGTATGAGGCGCGCAAGGAGACGCGTTGCAGCAGACATAGTGGGCGGCGCGATGTCCCTGTGTCGCTTGGCTGCCGGCTTGGCAGGCCAATGCAGCAGGTGACGGGCGACGATGTCTCTTAAGCCAGTAAACAGCGTCCGGTTGTCAGGCTGCGTAGCCGATGAATCCAGAAGTGCTTCCTGTGGCTCTTGATTCATCGAGCCCGGGGCAGCTGAAGCCGTGCCTCGCGGTGCTGCATCGCCGCAATAACGTTTGCGATATGCTCCGGTAGCGCAATGCCAAGCTCTCTGGCACCCTGCGCGATCTCCAGGCGGCTAACCGCTGCCGCAAAGGCCTTGTCCTTCAGCTTCTTGCGCACGGACTTGACCTTCATGCCAGCCATCCGAGTGGGCCGAACCAATGCGACCGCTGTGATAAACCCAGCCAGCTCATCACAGGCAAACAGCGTCTTGGCCATGAGCGACTCGCGTGGCGTATGGCCGTGCATGGTATGGCCCATGATAGCGGTAGTAACGCTCTCTGGATAGCCGAGCGACTGTAGGTGTGCTACCCCCACGAAAGGGTGTTCTTCCGGCGTGGGATGCTTCTCATAATCCATGTCGTGCAGCAGCCCAGTGATGCGCCATAGGATCACATCCTGCTTCCAAAGCGTGGCATACCGCTCCATGGCGGCCTCGACCGCATGCGCATGGCGGCGCAGACTCAACGAATGCGTCCATTGATGAAATAACGCAAGCGCGCGATCATAACCTGCCGAATCGGCACCTGCAAACTTGTGTTCGGGCTTGAGCATACGATTCTGTGCTGTAGCTGGGTTCAGCACTGCTCATCAGCAGCATGCAGGACTCAGCATAGTCGAAGGTTTTCTAGTCTGTGGCATCGCCCAGCTCAGGCTGCAGCTGCGCGAGCCTACGCGCATCATCGATCACAGTCTGCACGTAATGAGCACGACTTCTGCCACCACGACCGGGAACATGATCTTTTTCCAGAAACGTGTCTTCCTGCGCGGTGCTTGAGCTGCAGCCCGGTACTTGCGAGCCACCACTGCTCGGTGGCGTTGCCGAATGGAATGCATCCTAAAGCATTTCCCACTTACCGTCTCGTACGCGCCAAGTATGACATAGCACGCAGCCCAGACCTACCATCGCCCACGCTGTTCCCGAGCAAGTCGCCAAGCTTCTTAACGAAGTGCCAGCAGGTGTGCGAGCCCTGCTCGTGCATGCTACGCGAAGCTCCATGGGAAGCACCGACCTCACCTTCTGACCCTTACACATCACAGTCAGCGAGGGGTACGATACGGCTGGACACTGAAGATTCTGGCCCCGCTCGGAACAGTCGTAACAAGACTCCGCCACCTGGCCAAACAGCTACCCCAGGTACCGCCATTACTTTCCCGACCTCGCGTGAGGGCGGCGGCGGCGCTTGGGCCGGTCCAGCAACTTATCTGGGGCTTGTTCACGTCAACGCACGCTAAGGGCTGGCGAAAACTTAACATATCTGCCTGGTTGGTCGGTGGTCAATTTCGCATGAACTCGTGGGTGCGCAACACCCCTGCGGATGCAGCTCACGAGCACGATTCTGTACACTCCCCAGACCTGCCACAGCATCCAACAGCGGATGCCGCTCAGCGTCCGGGTGAGCAGACATGTGTTGCGCGTACGATAGGCTCGCCGCCCATCCATCAGGGCAAAGGCCCCGATACAACACGTTCAACGCCGCGTTAACGTCGCGGCACTGGGTCTTTCCGCACGTGGCACAACGATGCTTCCTGTCAGCCAGGCGTAGCCTTTCCTCTGGCTTGTGAGGGCAAGCGCTGCATCTCTGCGTTGTGTCGTTCGGCGGAACCAGCTCCACTTACCGCCAAGCAAAGCGGATTTGTACTTCAACAGCTGCACCAATTCGTACAGCCCTTGCGCGCGCATCGATCGGTTCAGCCCCGTCTTGCGGCTGCCACCGGCGCGTGTCATGCGTTCTACTTTCAGGTCTTCCAGAAACAGATTCGCGGATCGCTTAACGACGTCGGCCGCCACCTCGTGGCGGTACCCGCGGTTGCGTCTTACTACTCGCTCGGCCTCCTTGCGCCAAGCACCGAACCGCTTGCGGCGCAAACGCGTGCCTTTCTTCGTCTTAGCAGCCCGACGCCGCACAGCGTCCCTGCGGGGCTCACTCTTTTTGATGGGCGCGTAGCTCTTCCCATCCGCCAGCGTCGCGATGGCCTTGCAGCCAAGGTCCACGGCCATCGGCGTGTCTGCGCAGCTGTTCTCTGGCGCCTCGGGGCGCTCGTACACGACTTGTATCGAGTATTCGGTACCCAGCGACGACCGCACGATGCGCACGAACTTGCAGCCGTAGCGCTTGATCAACCCGCGCCAATCGGTGAAACGGACGTACCCGACGCCCTTGATGCGAACGCGATAGTCTTGGCGCCTGACGCGTTCGGGCTTTCGTAGCAGCCTGAAGCTCTTCACCAAGTCGCCGCTGAAACGCGGCGGGCGCGCATTGTGCTTATTGAAAAAGCGCTTGTAACCCTCCGTCACGCCCCTGATCAGAGAACGCTGCTCAGTCACGCCGAACTCGAGATTGCGCTCATCGGCGTTGCGGGCGGCCGTCCAGAGCTTCGTCAACGTGAAAAAGCTCGGATGCTTCTCTGCTACCTTGTGTGCGTTGCGGCATTGTTCGACCGCCCAATTGCGGACATCGCGGTAGCCCCAGGGTTTCCGCTGGGGCCCCGCACACATCCGTGCGTGCGCGTTGACGCACACGGCTCCTCCCGCAGGTCGCGCTGTCGCGCATGACGTTAGGAAGTGGGGATACCCACCCCCAGCCGTAAGCGGTACACCTGCGCCCCGACTGTGGCTCAGAGTCCACAGCCATTGGACAGATTCACGAAAACCGGCCCAGAGTCCGGCATGAATCCGGCTTTCCGCTTTTCCCTTGGGTGCGACCCTTAGCTCCACCGGCTCCGCCCCGTGGTCATCCACGCGTTGTTCGCTGGCTTCGTAGCTACTATGGTCACATCTGACTTCACGCCACCGTACATCCTCCGATCAGCATTTAGCCTACGCTTTGGCGACCCTCCCCAAAGGGATGGGTAATGGAGAGACCTCCCAGGTCCCGATGCAGTACGTATGTGCGTGCCTGGGTTCTTGGACACCGCGGGACCCTCCTCCACCTCACCATTAACGGCAAAGAAGGTGTTGCCTTCGACCAAGCAGAAAGCCTCGGCATCCCGGACGATAACATTTTCGGTGCTCATTAGCCCTGCCTACCCGCACCTCGACCGACGCTCGGCTGGCACCCTCGCGGGTACCAACGCACGGCTCGAGGAGATGCGTGGATGGTTAGTCCTTCACATCGGGAGACTTTCACTCCCTGAACTGGCACCAGTTAGCCTGGCGCACCCACTTACCGTTTACGAACTTCCGCCGCAGACGGGCATAGCCCGCCTTCTTTGTATAGCAGCGGTATGTCTGGCTCAGGAGCAAGGCTACAAGCGCTCTCGTGGGCCGGCTTTCAGGCATGCCGTCTGGGCAGCCCGTATCCGCTTCGAGTACGTAATGGCCTCATCGACAACGGCTCGGCGCAAGACGTCCGTGTACGGCACCCCTTCGCGCAGGGCCAGACCGAAAGCAGCGTCAAGGGATCTACGTGAAACGTAAACAACGACTATTTCCGACATTCAGGCGGGAGCGGTTATTGGCGTGCATAGCATCTGCACAGTTACGGAGCCCATGGTTCCGGTCAGGCTAAGGGTTCGTCCATAAATAACTTTCCCATCCTGAATGAAGTCAACCTCTCCAGGAGTCCACTTTGGCAGACTAGGGGAGGTAAATCGCGATCTGGCAGATGATGTTTGGGTAGTCAGGCATCTGTTGGCATCCGAGCAGAGGCCAGCGTTTCGCTGGGGTAGATGTCGTAGTTCCACTGAGGTAGCGTCTCGCTACGGTTAATGTTCACCTTTACCATCTGTTGCTTGCTGATTTTGATGCCGGTTTGATATTGCTTCGTTACTCTGACAGAGTTGACGCGCAACCCAGACTTGGTAGTTGTCGTGCGGATGTACTTGAGCAGTGTTTCCCAGCTATCCAGTGGTCGGCCCGCCCAGTTCCGGCTTATAGCACTAAAGAGGCGGTGCTCGATGGGGTTCCACTTGCTTGCACCGCTGGGATAATGCGCAACCGAAACTCTCAGTTGATGGATATCGCACACACCTGTTTGCAGGAAGTACTTCCAAGCGTGTGAACGGTAGCCGTTCGCTCCGCCACAGTCAGCCAAGATAACGAGCCGGTCGGCATCGGGATACCGACTACGGCCCACGGTATTGAACCAGTGGGCAATGCAATCCACGGCGAAGGCCGGAGTATCCCGGGAGTCACCGACAAAGACGGTACCGCTATTCGCCTGCACATCGTAGATGCCGTAAGGTACCGCCAAGCCCTTGGCCTGAGACCGGAAGTCGTGATCATTGACCTGGTGTGGAGCGCGGCACCAGACAGCCCCGGAGTTAGCAAACAGCCCGATCAACTCTTTCTTTTTGGTGTCCACACTGATAACGGGAATGCCATCGTCATAGCACTGCTGACGCAGAGCAGCGATGTGCCTGAATTGCTTGTCGCGCCCGGACGGTGCGGTACGACTGAGACTCTTGCGATTCACGCGCATGGAGTATCCGAGCATTCGGAGCCATTTACCTACCGTGGTCGGGCTGACCTTGATACCTGAGCACGCAAGAGCAGCGGCGAGCTTGGACAGCGAACGCCGTGTCCATAACAGACCACCCATGGGATCACCAGCGGTCTCCGGTTGGACCAGTCGGATCAGCTCCGCGATCATCCAAGGGCTTTTTTTTCAAGGCGGTACGCCCCCCACCCGGTTTGCGAATGCGATGCGCCTCCACTTTGCCGCTGGCCAGTTCAAGGCGACCCTTTCGGACGGTCTTTCGGTGCAGACCGAACAGACTCGCGGCCCGTCGGTCCCCACCATAGCCGCATAACAGAGAGGTAAGACCCCCAAACAGGCGCCGCTGCTTCTCATTCAGCACACTGTAAAACAAGGCGATCGCAGCTGAGTGTGTGCTGTTGGCTTGGGTGGGATTGGGCATGGCCTCAATTCCGGCTGCTTGAATCCGGCGAGCAGCAACTTGGCGCCGCTGACGAGTAATATCCGCAGAACAATACACACTCCGCTCCTGAAAGCGGACACGGGCAAGATCGCCGTCACGGACCAGGGCCGCTAACGTATCAATGGTGCGGACTTGCAGCACATCATCCAGTTCGGTAGAACGGTAGCCCAGTGGGGATGCCTCAACCAGCATCTTGGCCGTATTGCGAAGCGTACCGTAAGTGGAGAATCGAATATCGTTGTGAAACCACAAACCGTGCGCATCAAAGTTCGCACCCGCTTGGAGCGCGTAGTACTTGCCACGGTGCGAGTAGCTAGAGAGGTAGCCGAGCTGCTTAAGTTTGCGGTGGACCGTGATGGCGGAGCAATTGCCGAGCGCAGCAGCCAGTTCGGGTAAGGTAGCAACGGTCATGCGTCGCAGGGCCTCCGCCAGCTTGTCGGCGGAATAGGTAACGGGTCTCATGGCCTCCTTATGACATGTATCGTATTAGGACATATCGTAATATAGTCATAATGCAGACAATAGCTCATGGATGCAGCGAACTGCATCTGGCTCGTGGAGCGGGCATCCATGATGAACAAGGATTAAGGGCAAACGGATCCAGCTACCCACTGAGCGCGGAAAACAGCTGATGAGCGGGCCGAAAAAGTACTCAGTCAGTCTTGGCTTGATCAACAGTGTTCCATAACACTAGGCTAACAGGACCCGGAATGCTCTGTAATGCGCCAGCGAAGGACTGGACCACATCCCGCTTATCTGAGACAACCTGTCCAGATGGGCAAGTTATTTATGGATGATCCCTAAGTTAATATTTCACCAGCCTAAGATATCTAACCGCAAATGTGACCTGCTACTGCCTAATCAACCACCCCGGTCGGGATGCATATTTGCTCAGAAGATGTCGACGAGTCGGACCTCACGCAGGTACTTGCGCGGATTCTCTTCCAGCTCCTCCAGGATGCGCCGCAAGGCGGTCACCGCGGCCGTCGTTTCATCGTACAGCTCAGGGTCCGTGGCCAGCTTTCCCAAGGTGCCCTCGCCAGCGTTTATCCGCTCAAGCAAGGTGCTCAGCGCAACCGTGGCCTGCTCCAAAAGGTGGAGGTTACGTTCCAACCGGGTGGTAACGCCGTTAAGGTTGCCAATCGTTGTGGCCAGCGAATCTTCGGCAAGGTCAGTGACCGCAACCGCCAGCAAGCGGATGTCCGTGAGCGTGGCACTCAATATGCCAGATTCAGCTTCAAGGAGTGCATTGAGAGACTCCGCTGCGCCGCCTATAGAATTCAGCGACGAGTTGAGTCCGCTGCCGGGGTGCTCCAAGAGAACCTGAGCTGCAGAAATGGTCTGGCCAGCCCCCGCGAATATCGTATCCAGCTGTTCCATTAGCGCTGGTACCGCTGCACTCAAGCTTCCTAGTCCACCCTCGGCCTTCTGTTCAGGAATCACATCACCTGGCTGATGATAGGAGGTGTCGGGCGAACCCAATACAAGGTCCAACCGCATGTCGCCCACAAACGCGAACCCGCCCATCGCGGCCATCGTGCCGTGGGGGAGTGCTACCTCATCGGTGACGGTAAACTGTACCTCGACGCTGCTGTGCCCAAGCTTCACGTCGGAGACAGATCCGACAAGGACACCGTTGATCCACACGGCGTTGCCAGGGACAAGACCGGACGCATTGTCCGCGACCGTGACATATGTGTGCGTACCGGCAAAGACCGGGAGGTCCCTAAGAAAGCGCTGCCCCAGGTACAACACAAGTACGGCAAGCAACAGAGCGCCACCAACCTGTATCTCTTTACCTATAGTCACGGTCTTACAGTCTCACTCGACACGCGTACATCCACCCCGATCGAGTATTCGTTTGCCTTGACAAAGTCGCGCAGAATCTTGTTCGTGCTCCGGTGCAGCGCCCCGATCGTGCCAACCCAATGCATACGCGTCTTATGTAGAAACGCCACGCGGTCCGCAACGCTGAGCACCGAGCGCATGTCGTGCGTAACCACGATGCTGGTCACGGCAAGCTTTTCGGCCAGACCGTTGATTAGCTTGTTGATCCGGGTGGACGTATGCGGATCCAGCCCACTCGTCGGCTCATCATACAAGATGTAGCGGGGCTCCAGTGCAATAGCGCGGGCTAACGCCACACGCTTGGCCATGCCACCAGAAAGCTCCGACGGCTTCTCAGTCTCCACACCCGACAAGTTTACCAGGTCCAGACACTGCAGCACGCGGGCGCGGACCTTGTGCTCAGGATCGCTTCGAAAAGTACGCAGCGGAAAGGCCACGTTGTCAAACGCGTTCATCGAATCAAATAGCGCTCCCCCCTGAAACAGCACCCCAAACTGGCGTCGTATGCCGCGCAACGTCTTGTACGATACCTGGCCGATATCGGTGTCATCGACCAGCACGCGCCCGCTGTTAGGGCGCAGAAGGCCTATGACATGCTTCATCAGCACGCTCTTGCCCGATCCGCTGCGACCGATAATCGCCAGCGTCTCGCCTTCCGGCATGTCTAGCGACACGTCATCAAGCACGACGCGCCCGCCAAAAGACTTGCAGATGTTCTCCATCCTTATCATTGCGCAGCGTATGGATTCGGGCCTTAAAGCAACAGCACCGCCAGCATGAAGTCCGAAATCAAAATAAACACGCAACTGATGACAGCCGCCTGGGTGGTGCTGCGTCCGACGCCCTCGGCACCGCCCTCGGTAAAGTACCCCATATAGCACGAGATGGAGGTGATAACAAAGCCGAACACCACGGACTTGATGAGACCGAACGTGGGGCCGAACAGGAGATAACTCTCGCGGGCCCCCTGAACGAACTCGGCCATGGTAACCACATCCGTGGCTGCTGCTGCCAACAGGCCACCTGCAACCCCGACCGACACCGCCGACACGTACAGGACCGGAAACATGATGACCCCGGCCAGGATGCGCGGCACAATAAGGTAGCCCACGGAGTTGAGCCCCATAGCCTCTAACGCGTCAATCTGATCCGTCACACGCATCGTTCCCAGCTCCGCCGCGATCCGGGCGCCTACACGTCCCGCCAGAATGAATCCCGTGACTACGGCACCAAGCTCCAGAATCAAAGACTGAACCACCACAGCGCCAATAACCGCACTAGGGATAAATGGCGAAACGAGCTGATAGGCTGTCTGAACGGTGGTGACCGCACCAGAGAAGGCTGCGGCCAGAGCAACGATCGGGATGGATTCAATGCCAATGCGTACGCACTGGGCGACAAGGTCCTTCCGGTAAGCGCTGAACTGCCCCAGCCAAACAAATCCCTTGGTCAGCAGCAGCGCGTACCGCCCAAGGCTGAAAAGCGGCTGCATAAGCCGCCGCTGCAAGACGGGCATCGCAAGGCAGGATATTAGCGCACATAAATGAAATGTGAAGGCGTTTGTTTCTACCTTGCCTTCGCACCTTATTAGCAGCCTTCCTCAGCAGCATTCTATGGCCAAACCCCGTATCCGTCACCGCTGCCAGGAGTGTGGCTACAGTGCCGCCCGCTGGATTGGCAAGTGCCCTTCATGCGGGTTCTGGGACACCTTTGTGGAAGAGCGGGAAGGGGCCTCAAAAAAGCAGGGACGGGGCAGGCCAAAGGCGGTGCGGCCGCGTCCCATGAGCGCGGTCACCATAAGCGAAGAGCCGCGCATCTGTACGCAGGTGCAGGAGCTCGACCGGGTCATGGGAGGCGGCATCATGCGCGGCTCAGTCACGCTTGTGGCTGGCGACCCGGGCATTGGCAAAAGCACGCTCATGACCGAGCTTGGGCGTCACCTGCCAGACTCTACCATCCTTTACGTAACCGGGGAAGAGTCCGCACGCCAGGTGAAGATCCGCGCCGAGCGGCTCGGAGCCACCACAGATAACGTGCTGCTGCTTGCCGCCACCAGCCTGGAAATCATCCTCGAAGCGGCCGCCGATACCGCCGCAGACATCCTGATTGTGGACTCGATCCAGACTGTCTACAGCGAGGAGGTGCAGAGCGCGCCTGGCAGCGTCAGTCAGATTCGCGAATGCGCAGCGGCGCTGATGCACCTGACCAAGGACATGAACGCTTCTACCTTCCTAGTAGGGCATGTGACCAAGGCTGGCATCGTGGCGGGCCCTCGCGTTCTGGAGCATATGATGGATACGGTGCTCTATTTCGAGGGTGAGCGGCACCATGGCTACCGAGTGCTGCGTGCGGTGAAGAACCGCTTCGGCTCAACCAACGAGATCGGCATCTTTGAGATGCATACCGATGGCCTGCGTGAGGTCACCAATCCGAGCAGGATATTTCTGGCCGAGCGGCGCGAAGGGCAGAGTGGCTCTACAGTAGTGTGCAGCATCGAGGGTACGCGCCCACTCCTAGTGGAGGTGCAGGCGTTGACTACACCCGCCTCGTATGGCACGCCGCAGCGCACCGCTAATGGCTTTGACCATCGGCGGCTGCAGCTGCTTTTGGCGGTGCTGGAAAAGCGCCACGGGATGAGCTTGTCGGACCACGACGTGTTTGTCAACGTGGCTGGCGGCGTGCGCCTGGACGAGCCCGCCGCAGATCTGGGGGTCGCGATGGCGGTCGCATCGTCGCTTTACGATATGCCAGCCAATGGCTGCGGCATGTTGGCGGGCGAGGTAGGCCTAGGAGGCGAGGTACGCGGCGTAAGCAAAGTCGACCTGCGCCTGGGTGAATCCTCCAAGCTCGGGTTTACGCACGCGGTGGTCCCCAAGTCTAGCCTGCAGGGTGCGCGCATTCCCCCAGAGATGGTGGTAACGGGCGTGACTACGGTGAGTGAGGTGTTGCGCCTTTTTCTGTAGCGGGATCCGACTGGACTCGTGGGGCGAGGACGCAATAAGACGTATCCATTGTGCGTTCTATGCCTGATGAAAGCCAGCGCGTACAAAGACCTGCCTGAGGGAGAGCTTATTGGACGCTACCTGGAGGGCGACCAGGAGGCTTTCGAAGTTCTGGTGAGGCTGCACAAAGAGCGCGTCTTCGGATTCCTGTTGGGCATGGTGCAGGATAGAAATTTGGCCAACGACCTTTTTCAGGATACCTGGCTCAGTGTCATCAGTGCTCTTCGCAAGAAGCGCGGCTCCTATGAGCACACGGGTCGCTTCATCAACTGGGTGATCCGTATCGCCCGCAACGCGGCGCTGGACCATTTTCGGCGGCGCAGCCGATGGACAGACAATGGTGCCGACGAGACGTACTGGGATCGTTTGCCAGATCGGAATCCTTTGCCAGATGCCGTGCTTACCATAAGTGAAGACCTGCAGTTGCTGGAAGAGAGCATTGGGCGGCTGCCCAGTGCCCAGCGGGAGGTCGTGCTCATGCGACAGGAAGGGCTGACCTTCAGAGAGATCGCCCAGCTTACCGGGGTGTCCATCAACACGGCGCTCGGACGCATGCGCTACGGGCTCATCAACTTGCGCAAGATGATGAATAGCGCACACCAAGTGCCGGTGGATACGCCGGTGACCGCCTGATGAAACGGATTCATATGGACAAAAACCTATGGCTGCTCTTACACCTCTATGGCGAGGAACACAATGCTGACGATCTGGACGAGCTCCTCAAGGACGGGGCGCTAAGCGAAGAGTATCGGCAGCTGGGTCAGGTCAAGAGCCTTCTCGACCAGCGACGAGTGCACCCGGATCCGGCAAGAGTAGCGCATGTGCTGCGCGCTGCTGCACCAAATGGGCTACACGGAGCAGCAGACACCACACGACGCCGCCCGCGGATGCGGCTGATTCGCCGTGTGTCAGCCTGGTCTGCATTCGCGGCAGCGGCCGCAGTAGCTGCGCTCTTGGTTTGGCCCCTGGACCCCGACGATGCTGTTGCTCCAGATTCAGCCCCAAGCGAGGCCGCGTCTGAGTCCACAGAGGTGTTGCCGCCATGGGACGACGGTTCGCAGCTGGTCGATGTCTACACCCACATTGAGGTGCTTAGCGCCCGCAGCACTGATGACGCATGGGACGAGCCGGAGGTGCTCAGGATTGACTCGTTGCCACCAGCCGGGGCATCCAGTGGCTTCACGCCCGCCAGTGCTTTCCGCCAACGCTAACGGAGTGATACCATGAAAACGATGTGGCTCAGGCCTGCCTGTTGGATGACCGTTGCGCTGACCTTTGCAACAGCGCAGCCCGTCGTAGCCCAACAGGTCAGCATTGTAATACGAGACGGCGAGGTGTACATCAACGGCAGCCGCATGAGTCGAGATGAGCTTGCACGGTCGCTTCCCTTGAAAGAATTCGCCCTCACCGTCGACCTTGGTATCGACCAAGGGCATGCGCTTCGAACCATCGAAGTTGACGGAGTACGTTTTGTGGCGGCTGGTCATGAACACTCGCGTGCTGATGATGCATACAGCCTGAAGATCCTTGCAGACACCGCGGCCGCTCTGAGTTATGACAATGGGTTATGGGTTGTCGGGCAGCGTGCCCGCGAGCTCGCACTTGACCTTAAGCAGACCACCCGTGGCCTGCGGGTCACCTTGGAAGACTCCGACCTTCATGAAGAGGCCGGGCTCGCCCTGCAGGCGGCACAGGCACAAATTGCAGAAGCGGCAACGACGCTGCAGCTGTTGCCCGATCTGCACATCGTGCGCTATTATGGACATGTAGCGCAGGCAGATACGGGCCTGTATTCGCGACTCCGGCAAGAATGGGTCATGGAGCGGGAGGTGCAGCAGCTGGCTGTTGAAATCACTCTCATGCCTTCTGGGCCGGAGCGCGACGCGAAGGTCGAATCGCTGCACAGACGACTGGACGCGATATTTGAGCGCAAGCTGGACAATCGCCGCCTGGAAATTGGGCAGCTAGAAGCCAGACTCGAAGCCCTTCAGGATCGTCTGGAAAGACGCGAAGCGTTGCGCAGCTCCATGGTGGAGCGGCGCCTGGAAGAGATGCTGGGCCAGGTGCGCCAATGACGAAAGCAGCATGCCGCACGGATCGTATCCAACCCCAATCAGGACACCCAAACCCATGGACGTACTCAAGACTCTCGGCTTCCGCCTTCTGGCAGCAGCGCTGCTGCTACCCTTGACCCTGCCTGCTGTGGCGCAGAAATCAGAGGAGGCTCCTCCGGCCGCCAAGAAACCCAAGGCTGTCACCCTTGAATTTAACAAACTTGGATTTAACAAAGATTACGTCATCGTGCTCACGGCGGACGACTCCCTTGATGCGAAGCCTCGATTGACCAAAAGGCTGGACCTAGGAGACGACTGGGTCGTAGTCTACGGCTATGACGATAGCGAAGATCGGATTGTGATGAAGTACTCTCCTAGGTCTGGCTGGATGTCCAGGGATGGCAGTGTAGCTTTCCGTTCCTTAGTAGACGATGATGAGGAATTTAATGGCCATACCGATTTACCTACGCTATTGCGTAGCAGCCAGGGATGGTCTCTCTCTCGAAGCGTGCTGCACAGGCATTCGGGCACGCCACAGCAGCGTGAAGAGCTCAGGAAAAAGGAGAGTGAGGCACGCGCTCTTAGCACACGGATCCGCAGGGCAGATGAAGAGGAGAAAGCGACGTTTGAGGAAGAGCTGACGGCGCTGCTCAACGATATCTTTGACCTGAAGCAGGAGATTCGCGCCACCGCAATTGTGTCCATGGAGGAGGAGCTTGCCAAAGCCAAAGAGGAGAAGAGGCAGCGCGAAGTGAATCGCGCAACGATCCTGGAGCGCCGGATGGATGAGCTGCTCGGTCGCCACTCCATCTTCGACTGGTAACAAACGGTCTGGTAGCGGCTATAAGGGCATCCCACAATGATGCCTTCGCCGCTGCCATGATGAGCCAAGCACTCAAGAGTGCGATTCGAAATCTCTGACTCTCCGAAGCCGGGGATACAGTTTTTGACATAGGGCCGATCCTGGGTGATGCGGCACTCCTGTGACTGGCTACAGACCTTCTGACGGAGCCCGTACAAGGGAGCAGGGATCTTCCAGGTGGTAGGTCTGGAGTCCCGTGGATTCCTGTTCGGGATAAGCATCGCACAGCGTTTCAGACTATCGGCTGACGGTTCTATGTCGCGCTCCTGGTAACTAGGTCATAACCCAACAGCGACCAATGATTGTTCGTAAGAATTACTATCAAGTTGCTTGCAGAGTTGGTCGCATCCTTGAAAATCCGCTACAGCTGCGACCACTTTCTCAAGGAAGGCTTTGGGCAGTGCTCCGAATGGCGCAGCAAGCCGCAGTCTTTTTTGCGCCGCTGCTCATCGTAGGTGCCTTGCTGTCTGGCTGTACGAGTAATAAAGCTCCGGGCGAAGTGTTTCAGCTAGGGCTTGTGGAAACGATGCGCTTGGGGGACGAGTCAGCGGGGGATTCCGTGCTCTTCGGCTGGATCGGTGGACTTGTCACGGTGGACGGTGCAGGCCGCATCTTCGTGGGAGAAGCACAGCATCCCAAGATCTACGTCTTTTCTGCCGCTGGTAAGTTGCTATCAGTAGTTGGGCAACCTGGAGAGGGTCCCGGCGAGTTTCAGCAGTTAGGCCTGATTCACGTTGGACCCGGTGACTCGCTGTACGCTTATGATCGTGGGCAGGATCGCGTATCCGTATTCGAGCCCGAGTCGTTTGACTTGGCGTATATCGTCAGGGTGCCCAGGGATGAGCTGTACAGCCCGAGCCAATTCGTGGGCGCGGCTGTGTCTGGTTTGCTGTTCAAGTACGTACTGCCGTTTTGGGGGAGATCAGACAAGGATTTGGACATTGAAACGCGCGTTATGGTGGTAGACCGGCAGGGGCGAATTATAGGCGAACCACTGATTACATTGCCAGCCGTAGAAGAGCTCATTACCGAGTCCCCGAGAGGCGGGATCGCCTCGTTAGGTGTGCCATTCGGCCGCATTCCCGTGATTCGCATGGGCCCAAGCCAGAGCGTCTACTCGGGATGGAACGAGTCGCTGGATATTGCTGTCACCGAAGCCACAGGATTGGCCAGCGTGTCCATCAGTCTTGGGCGTGAATATATACCGGTAACGGCGACTGACATCGAAGAGTGGCTCGAAGGTAGGGCGTCCTTTGTAAGGAATGCTATCCTGAATTCCGACATACATTCCACCAAGCCCGCCTACGAAGACTTCCTGGTGGACGACTTGGGCCGGGTCTGGGTCAACAACAGCTCGTCAGAGATACCGGATGCTACGGAGTGGCTTGTAATAGATACCGAAAGCAGGATTTATGGTACACTGACCGTACTCCCGGGGATTAGCCTGGAGGCAGTCAGAGATGGAAGGGTGTATGCCGTGGACGAAAACGACAGTGCAGTGGTCGTATATGAGGTTTCGCGGTAGGCTCGCTTCCAGCGCAACAGACAGGCTGATGCACGAGGACGGGGTGGTAACCGCAAGGTGTTCGTTCCCGATTGAACCGCAGGTGATGCTCGGGCGCCAGAAGCTGCCTGATGCCGTGCCGAGCTATGCGCTGCTGGCGGAGTGATGTCAGCTGACCGCGATACAGGAAATGGCTATGGCCGCGTCCCGGGGTAGTGCGACCACCTGCACCGTTTCGCGGCACGGAGGTTTGTCGTCGAAGTACTTCAGGTATACCTCGTTCACCTGTGCGTAGTCGCTGATGTCCGTCAGGTATATCCGGCAGTGTACGACATGGCGGTAGCCCAGCGAAGCGGCACTCAGCAGTGCACCGATATTCTTGAGGACTCGCTCGGTCTGTGCTTCGATGCCACCTTCAACGAGGCTCTGGGTGGCAGAGTGGATGCCGATCTGAGCGGAGCAGTACAAGGTGTTGCCCACCTTGATGGCTTGGCTGTAAGGACCGATAGCCGCCGGTGCGAGTCTGGATCTCACCGCTGTACGAGGGGAAATGGGGAGATTGCGAGACATCGGCAACGTCGAAGGATGAGGGGCTGCACCACCAGAAATATCGAAATCCAAGCCACGCTTTTCAAACGAAGATTCCGGGAACCGTGCGCCGTTGCTTGCGGTGAAACAGATTCTTGTTTGACCAATTGGCTCTGAAGCAATGGGCAGGCGGATTTGACGACTTAGCTGTGCTGGGCTGAGCGTCCTGAGCGTGGAAATACGCGGATGCCGGTATTGCGTCGGGCAGTAGGCCACGGTGCTGCAAGGATGTCAGGACACGCTTCGTCCCACGATGGTTAGAGCACTGCGCCAAACCCCGCGAAGCCACACAACCGATGCCTGGTAGCCACTAGGTCTTCGGACCAGCAACACTGTGCTATGGACTTGGGATTAACGGATCGGAACGCGTTTGTCGCCGGAGCCAGTAGCGGCCTGGGACTGGCTGCTGCCATTGCCCTGGCGCGTGAAGGATGCCGTGTGGCGATATGCTCCCGCAGCGAGGAACGTCTGGCCGCGGCGCGTAAAGTGGTGATACACACATCTGGCGCTACGCCGGATCGCGTGATGGCACTGGTCTGCGACGTAACACAGGAGTCACAGATCGCTCTAGCGATGAAACAGGCCGCAGGAAGGCAGGGTGGCCTCCACATCCTTCTCACAAATGCCGGCGGTCCGCCTACCGGACTTGTAGACGACTTCGATGCAGACGGCTGGCGCCAAGGCTTGGAATTGAATCTTCTAAGCACCATCAACCTGTGCCGCCACGCATTGCCTTATTTGCGTAAGGCGGCTGCCAGCGATGGCCATGCTCGCATCGTGATGGTCACTTCGATCGCTGCGAAGCAACCAGTTCAGACCCTCTATCTGTCCAACACAGCCCGGGCCGGCGTGCAGGGGTTCGCGAAGACGCTCTCAGAAGAGGTGGGCCCTCTCGGAATCACCGTCAACACGGTGCTTCCTGGCTTTACGCGAACAAAGCGCCTGCAGCACCTGGTAGATGACATAATTGCGCGTACGGGAAAGACAAAAGAGGAGGTTGAGGCCGGATGGGCCGCGGGAGCTGCGTTGCGCCGCATGGCGGACCCGGAGGAATTTGCGGCGGCGGTGGCCTTTCTGGCTGGCAAGCCCGCTGCGTTTATCACCGGCATCGCACTGCCCGTGGATGGGGGCTACTCAAAGCACGTCTTTTAACGGTAGCAAACGATGAAAAAGCGTGTGCTGGTGGCCATGAGCGGCGGCGTGGACTCGTCGGTGGCAGCCGTGCTCCTGCACAAGGCGGGATGGGAGGTGATCGGCCTTACGATGAAGACGTGGGACTTTGCGCAGAGTATGCCCCACAACGGCAAGGTGGTCGGCTGCTGCACGCTGGAATCCATGAATGATGCGCGGCGCGTGGCTATCGAATATGACTTCACACATTTCATTGTGGACATCCGCCGCGAATTCGGAGATTGGGTGGTAGAGCGCTTTACGGGAGAATACCTGGCTGGGCGCACGCCCAACCCATGCGTACTGTGCAACACACATATCAAATGGAATGCGCTGCTCCAGCGTGCAGACGACCTGGACTGCTCCCACATCGCTACCGGCCACTATGCGCGCGTGCGGCAGGAGGCAGGGCGCTACATAGTGTCGCGCGGGTTGGATACCAACAAGGATCAGAGCTACGCACTATGGGGACTGCCCCAGGCGCATCTTGCCCGGACGTTACTGCCGTTGGGTAACTATACCAAGCCGGTCATCCGGCAGATGGCCAGCGATTTCGGATTGAGCCATGTGGCAGATAAGCCGGATTCGTACGAGATCTGTTTCATTCCCGACAACGATTACCGTCGTTTCTTGAAGGATCAGGTCGCTGGGTTAGAGGAGCGCGTGCACGGCGGTCCGTTTGTCCTTTCAGACGGGAGCGAAGTCGGGCGCCATGCCGGGTACCCGTTCTTTACCGTGGGTCAGCGTCACGGGTTGGGGCTGGCATTAGGGTATCCGGTCTATGTGACCAACATAGATCCGATCACCAACACGGTCACGGTGGGTCCGCGCGAGGAGCTGCTGAAGGAATATCTGGTGGCACGGCAGATCAACCTAATCAAGTTTCCCCAGTTGCGTGAGGAACGGCCAGCCACTGGTAAGATACGTTACCGCGATCCGGGAGCGCCCTGTCTTGTGCGACAGAGCGGTGATGACGAGCTGCAGGTCGGCTTTGCGGTGCGCCGCGCAGCCATCACACCCGGACAATCCGTAGTGCTGTACGAGGGAGACGATGTGTTGGGTGGAGGGTGGATCGCAGCGGCATGGCGGGAAGAGGACGCCCCGCAACGCGCGACTGCTGTGGACCGTCATCAGAGTATAGCGGCACCATGAAGCGGATTTCTGTCGGCACGGCCCTGTTACTGATAATGTGTTGCAGCTCCTTGGAGCCAAAGGAAAGCACGCACCCTTCGACACCGTCACCAGCTAAAGGAGAAGAGACAGACCAGATAGACCAGACAGTTAAGCCGATGCAAGACATCATGGGTACGGGCACGATAAGATTTATCGATCTGGAAGGAGGCTTTTACGGGATCGTAGCCGATGACGGACAGCGTTTTGACGCTGGCACGCTCGGCGAGAGCTTTCAGCAGGATGGCTTACGTGTCCGATTCACCGTTCGCGAGCGCACGGGCGTGATGTCAATCAGGATGTGGGGGCGCATCGTTGAAGTCGTCAGCTTAACCACCCTTTGATGACCTACCATGCCAATACGGCGGCGCATGGCTAAGCATGCCTGCCTTGAAACATCAGAGGCCGGGGTTGTAGCAGCAACATGTTAACTTTCAGGACACGCGCCCAGGCAAAGATGTCTGGCGCATGGCCGAGATCTGCGGCGCTCCCTACAGCTCGCACCGACTGCGCTATCTCAAGCCCAAGAAGACCACCATACTCCCCGCGGATATGGAAGAAAAACAGTGATCAGTGTTCGGAGCGGAATGTAATTACCACAAGTGACTCATATAATTTCTGACCTCTTGGGATAGAAGAGACGAACGTGGAATAAGACCGCATTGACACAAAGGCGCATGCAGGCGGCTGTACAATGGGCCTGTGAGGGGCTGCGCCCTAATTGACCACGGCCTTCGCCACCGAGGTTTCCTGGGCCGATGCATCGAAGTCGGCTACATGAGGCCGCGCGCAGCAACGAAGTCGAGATACGGAGAAAATGCATCACGCACGGTTTCCGCGCTCAATCCGTAGTCGCTAAGGCTGTACTGATGGCGGGATTCCTTGCGACGCTTTTCTTGCTGATCCAGCAGCCACGCGCGCATGGCATGCACTGCTTCCTCCGTGAGCGGCCATCCGGCCTCCTGGTAAATGTCGCGGACTGTGGCTATAGGCCCAGCAACCAAGTCCGTGAATCTGACATCAATCCAGCGTGATTCCAGCTCGGGATGCGCCGCGCGAAACGCTGTGGCACCATTAAGCATGTGACTCATGCGGGCTAGCTGCTCAGCACCGGTTTCATCCGCTGGGCGCGGCTCCATTGTACGGCTCCTTAGTTGCGTAACCAGGCTGTTCCATGAGCCCATCACCTCTGCAGGATCTCTGTGTGTCTGTATAAAGGTGGCGTCCGGGTATGTTTCGACAAGAGTGTCAAACCGCATCAGATGCCAGGGCATCTTAAGTAGCCAGCATCGCTGGCCGCCCTTGTCCTGCTGACGCCTCTGCCACGTAAAATGCTGTATGAACCGCCGGTGCATCCTGTATGCGGGCCGTGAATCCGTGCCCAAAAGCCATTCATAATATTGCGGAATATGGTAGAGGGTCGAGTAGGCCCAACTCAGAAACCGGTACATAAACAGCCACAAGTCCTCTTCCGGGTCGTCAACCTCCGTCGCGTGAATGCCGGCGAATCGGTCACTGGCATCTTTGGACTCGAGCAGCTCCTTCCGATAGGTGTAGCGGGGATCCTGTTTCGAAGATGCGAACTTATCGTAACGTCCAGATGCAAGAACGGGCTCAGCAAGCTCGTAATAGCGCAGCGCCCAATGCCTCTGGTCACGCGCCATGAGCCGATGCAGCAGTGTCGTTCCAGTACGGTTAATCCCGATGATGAAGATCGGCCGCACCACCTCATGGTTCACAATCTCGGGATGCGCAAGTCGTTCTCGTTCCAACGCCGCACCGACGCGGAGGCCATGCCCAAGAATGTAGACCGCTTCGCGAATCCCACTCGGTAGCATGCGGGCTTCGGGCCGCTGCAGCGCTTCTACCAACTGCTTCAAGCCTTCCAGACTTTCTGAGGGATATGCATCCTCAAAAGAAACACCGGCGGTGTCCGCATAGTGCTGAGCCCGCTCCAGGAGCCGATTGTGGTCAAGGCAAATCTCTGCCTTCGGATACGGCCATGCTTCGCGGTTACGCCAGATCCAGAGGTAAGAGCGCAAATTACAGACCAGACGAGCTGGCCAGTGTATGGGTCGCGGGCAGTCTTCCCTTAAAGATCGATCGCTGATCGGCTGCCTACCAGGGTAACTGCCACGCTCATACCATAATTGTCTGAAGTGGTCAAGAGCTGGCCACAAACCATTGAGCGGTGAGCTGTCCCCATGCGCCAGACATGCGAGCTTGAACGTGGAATAAGAAACCTTTTTCCAGTAGATCCCAAGGTCAGCAGTCTCCAACACCTCCGAAGAAGGGTCAGGATCACAGCAATGATAGATGGTATAACGCCGGTCTGGGTTCAGCGAAACAGCCACAATACTTTCGGCCACAGCGGCGGCAGGTTCGCCCGAAATACGCTGTGAGAAGCCCTGCGGAATTTTGCCGGTCTGATTCGAAGCCGCAACCATCCGCACTTCGACATTGTTGGGATCAGTGTATCCTGTGCTGGCTAGCGTCATGTTCGGGAGACGAAACACGGCGACGGGCAGTCCAACGGCCTGCGCCGCCAGGGAACACTGCTCGGCAACCAGCTTACTCCATACATATCCCGCGATGCCAAGTGGAAACAGCCACATCATCTCCCGCACATCAGGTTGGCCATGGTGCTCGATACGGCAACTTTCGTAGCGGCCCGTGAACCTTGCGAAGTATTCGGGAAAAATTCCCAGTGTAGAGATATAGTACAGATGCTTACGACGCGCGCGCAGGCATAACTGGAGCACGGGTCGCATACCCACCACGTTATATACTCGGGCCGAGCTGTATGACATTGCCAATGAGACGCGTCCAGCCACATGATATACCGCATCAACCCTGTCAGCAAGAACGTTAAATACTTCTTCCTCCAGCCCGAATCGCTCCAGAGTAAGATCGCCGGGAAGGATGCGCAATCGATCCTGATAGGCATCGTCCCAAATTTCCGCCACCGTCATGGCATCGCGCACCCGCGCTAAGCCCTCCTCGATGTTGCCTGCGCGAACCAAGCAGTGGATGCTCAGCCGCTCGCTCTGTTGCAAGAGTTCGCGAACAAGAAATCGGCCTATGAAGCCGGTGGCGCCGGTCAGAAAGACCTCTTGAAATGCGGCAGGCGAAACCGCTTCAGCGGGCTGCTCCTCTGCCGTTATTGAGCTGATGAAGCGGCGCAAGTTGATTAGGTCACTCTCGCACTTACGCGGCATCCGGCCGTTGAGTGGGGACACGCTTGTATCCTTAGGGGGTTTGTTCTCCAACATGCTCGGGCGTATATGTAATCCAAATGAGGAGGTTACCTAGCAGCGTGCTGCTGCCTTTGCGCGTTCCAATTGTCAGGACCTGAAGTGATCTTCAGTGTCGCTGGCAAACACTGAAGGCTTTCGTCCTGCCCGTCGCACCCGTCCCCTGGAAGTGGATGCTACTTGCTCTGTGTCTGGCGCCGTACTCTCGGATTCCTTTGCAGAATCCGAGCCCGTTACGATGGCATCGGCCAGTGACTGGCACGAAGCGGTAGTCATCAGCTCAAGTGCACTGGCACGAAAATTGAAATCGCTGCGAATGAAGGCCGCCAACTCAGCTACTGAGATAGAGTTGAGTCCCAGACTGGAAAGCGGCTCATCCGTGTTGAAGTCATCGTGGCCGCACAGGTCCGCGACTTTGCTTGCGATACGTGTCGTGATGATGTCCGTCGTCAGCTGATCGTTCGATCCCGTATCGAATGCAAACTGATTGCCAATCAGCGTGCCCACGCGCAGGTAGTCCGAAGAGTCAAGCTCCCAGAATACGCGCTTGAACAAGGCCGTGATCACATGATCGCCAGGGGCTCGCCTCAGGGCATAGTCCAAGTTTGCAGCCGCAAGACTGCTGCTGACAGGAGGCATCCCCGAGGTCCGCGCCAGTTGTAAAACAGAGAGGTTGCGCGCGGCCATGCCCACATCGCCAATAGCTGCCAAGATGTATGACAATGCTGGCAAATCCTGCCGCCGGCGCATAGCAGCCAATGCGTCCACAAAGGCGTTGGCTGCGCCGTAGGCGGTCTGCCCAACGTTACCAAATGTCCCGGCTACAGACGAAAACATAACGAAATAGTCCAGGGCATGCCCTTGTGTTGCACGATGCAGGTAGAGCGCCCCACATGCCTTGGGAGCAAATATGCGATGGACAGACTCTGGGGTCACATCGACAAGCAACCTGTCATCGAGGATGCCAGCCAGGTGGAACACGCCTTTGAGCGGTTTCTTCAGGCTGGCCACGCACTGCTGAATGTCCGCTTCGATGGAAGCATCTCCCTGGATAAAGTCAAACTCGGCTGACGTTGACATACCAGGGAGGGAAGTACGGGTGTATAGCCACTTGGCTCTCCTACGTTGATTCGGGTCGCGATCCAGAAGCGTCAGGTGTCGCGCTCCCGCAGCCACGAGGTAGGGCACCAAGCGCAATCCGAATCCTCCTAGTCCGCCGGTTACCAGGTAGGTTGCATCGGGATCGAAGAATGGTCGGCGATCATCAACGTGAAAGTCGCGATCAGCCAGCGAGGCGGGCGCCTTCAGCACGATCTTACCTTGATGCTGGCCCGACGCCATCAGCCGGAAGGCTTTGGTAAACGCTCCAAACGGAAAGACGGTGACTGGCAACGGTGGCACAATGCCGCGGTCTAATAGGTCCGTGCACGTTTCAGAAATCTGCCGCGACAGGTGCGGATCATCCAGCATGAGCCGATCCATATCGATGGCGGCAAAGCTGAGGTTCTTGCGCAGCAGACGTAGGTCGACCTGACCGTCGGAGTAGATGTCGACCTTACCAATTTCACAGTGCCATCCGCCCGGGCGTAATGCACGAAGGCACAGCGGCACATGCGGACCAGCCAATGAATTTAGAACGACATCCACACCGTCGCCAGTGGCCTGCATCAGCTCAGAGTACCACGATGTGGAATGCGAGTCAAATGCGGCCGCCACTCCCATGGAGAGAAGCTGATTGCGCTTGCTATCACTTCCCGCTGTAGCGTAGATCTCAGCGCCCACATGTCTGGCCAGTGCGATGGCTGCCTGGCCTACGCCGCCCATGGCCGAGTGAATGAGTACACGCTGCCCGTGTCGAAGCTGCGCCAGATGCACAAGCGCATAGTAGGCTGTGGCCAGCACCGTCAAGGATGCGCCGGCCTGATCCATAGATAAGCCCTCTGGCACTGGGAACACCTGGTATGTTTTAGCCGTCACGCGATTAGCGATGCAGCCCGCACCTACTATCACTACCTTGTCGCCCACCTGCAACTCGTCCACGTCAGAGCCGATGCGGCGAACGATACCGCTGGCTTCCATGCCAATTTCCCTTCCAACGCCGGATCGCTCAAAGGCAAGAGCAGGCAGCAGTCCGAGCGTTACCATGACATCGCGGAAATTCAGCGCCGCGGTATCGATGTCTACCTCCACGGCATCTGCTGAGAGAGGCTTCGGATCGTAGGTCTTCATACGTAGGCCGCCTACCTGACCTACATCGTCCACGAAGAGCCGGTACGGAGGATCCTCCTGGGTGGCAATAGGGTGATGCAGACGCCTGTCGCTATGAATGCGGGGCACCCAGATCTCGCCATCGCGCACGACAAGCTCACGCTCACGTACGTCATGCCGCGCCAGGTGCGCCACTACCGCTAGGTCGTCTTCCGAACCAACATCTACCAAGCGGAGATCCAGCCTGATCTCAGGCCCAATCTCCAATACCATGCATCGCAGTGCACCCCACAAGGCGGCGCCGCGCGGATTATGCACGTCAGAAGCTGCACGATGGGTTATTACGGTCAAGCGACAGTCGCACTCCGCGTTCTCGGCGCGGTAGTAGATGAGGGACTGAATGATGGGCAAAAACTGAATGAGCGCATTTTCTCCAGTGGGATCCTGCGGGTCGTTGCCAAAAAAGACATCAATCGCCTGCACCACAGCCGCATCCGGCTGCTCTTCCGCAGAAAAAAACTCAGATGGCTGAAACGCTTCAGGGATACTGGTAACATCAGCTCCATTGAAGCGCGAGGCCCACGCTTCTGCCAGGCTTGATGGCTCTCCAATAACCCAACGTGGCCCAGGCACGGGCATCCTCGACTCGCGCGTGAGGGCTGTCGTGGTCACGGGCGCGCCAAGTAGTGTGGACCTGGACCCAGCACGTAAGGTCGTCCAACCCGCATCTGGCTGTTTGAAGGCATCTGCCTCGTGAACGACCAACGCCAGCCCGCCGCTGATCAGTAGGCGTCTCCAGAAGGTCCAATCGGCTGGCTCAAAGTCCGTGTCGCCGTGCAGTATCAGAAGATCGGCGGCATTACGTCGAAATAATGAATCCTGCAGTGCAGAGTCGTGGTCAGGCTGTGCTTCCCTAGAGATGAAGCGCAGCGTCGCACGATGACCATGAAACTCGTCATAACAGGCGCGCGCACCGGCTTCGCTCGAGCATACCAACCAGTACTCGCTCTGCGCCTCACTGGCGACAAGGTGGTCTATGCAACACGCAAGCACCGTCTGCCCCGGCTCTCTTTCTCCAGCAAATTCTGCGATGCGGCAGACCCGAGCCTCGTGCAAACCAGACGTTTCCAATAGGCTCAGCAGCATTGAAGGTGCTATGTCTCCATTCGGGATTCGGGAGACTATGCGGTGGCTGTCCGTAATTGCTTTCCGCTGCCAGCGTATAAAATGCCTACTGTTTGGAAATGCGATCCGCTTTGAGTCCGAGTTAAAGGAAATGTACTTCCCAACGTTCAGAATCAGGTCCCCGGTGACCGCATCATAGCAGCTTAGACTCCCTGAAACCCACTCACCGTTCGGGATCGAATACTGACCATTATCATCCACTTCGTAGCGTTTGTTGTTGGGGTATGTGACCCGGCACACCATTCTATTGGAACTTGGGGCACGCACCAGCACTACGTTTTCCACTCGGAGCGGAATGGAAAAGGTGTCACCTCCCATCCCTACCGTCAGATCATAGAGAAATGCCTGGAGTCCTCCATCAAGCAGTGCCGGATTGTATACGAAGCCTTCGCTTTGGCCGCCCCTCCACAGCGCCTCGTCCATTTCCAACTCAAACAGCAAGTTGCCCACAACCGGGTCGCGCCGAAGGTTTCGGATATTTCTGAAGTTTGGGCCATACTGAAAGGTGTCGCCCAGCACTGCAGAGAATTGATCGTACAATTCTTCGTCTGAATCGAAGGCCACTTGGGTATGAAGCGAGGCATCAATCTCTGACAGGTGCCTCGGCACGCCCAGCGGGAACCTCGTATCTGTCCGCCGCACTCGACCACGGCAATGTATCTCGCCAGCAGTCGCGTCGGCCTCCTCATAGGGATGCGAAGAAATTGTAATCTCGAACGTATCAGGAAAGGCTCGAAGCGGGCGTAGCGCAGTCTGGAGTCGGACCGGATCCGCTATAGGAACTTGGTGCATAAGCTCAAGCCGCTCGATTTCCAATGGGACACCTTCCAGCGCCTCAAACACGAGCTCTATGTATCCAGCAGTGGGCATGATAGGAGCATGATGCACACGATGCTCTTCCATCCAGGGAAAGGCGGCACTAGACAATCGCGCCTCAAAGAGCAGGTGGTCGCACGGAATCCGATGCCCGACCAGCGGACCATGGGCATACTGGCTCATGTTCTGCATGTGCTCATCATCGAGCGTCGGCTCGACGAGCCTGGATTCGCTGCGCGGATGGCCTGGAAGGAGATGCGTAATCGGAGCTGGCCTCGGATACTGAGCGGCGAAGTCGAGGGACAGTCCGGCCTGGTAAAGGGCGGCCAGCATTTCCTGAAAACTCGTGCGTGTATCCTTGTGGCGCGTAAAGCTCCCAACGATGGTGGGCGGTGCTTGACGGTCGTCCACGCATTGGGCAATGATTGGCTGAAGAGCAGAGTGGGGTGCCACCTCGAGCACGATATCGGGATTGTAGTTTTCAACGACCGTCTGCATGGCGGCCGCGAAACGGACCGGCTCCCGCATGTTGGACCACCAGTAGCGACTATCTAGCCGCAGCACTTCTTGGCCAGTTACCGACGAGACGTAGGGCACCACGGGGTCAGGTGCCTCAAGGTCCAGAAATGAGAAAGCTTCCAGGGCATCTTCCCGTATGGGGTCCATCGCTGGCGAATGAAATGCGATGTTGCCCGCGATCAGCGTATGTTGCACCCCCTGCCGTTCGAGTTTTTCCATCACGGGCTTAAGCACCGTTGCGGGCGCGCAGACCACGGTGTTCGCGGGACTATTGATGCACGCGATTTCCACATGTCCTGGGGTCTTTGTGCTGGCCAGTAATTCGGCGACAGTAGACGAATCCAGACTGATGGCCAGCATGCGGCCCGAACCCGCGATGCGCTGCTGGAGCGTGGCGCGGTGGTAAACTAGTCGGGTCGCATCGGCAAGCGAATGCAGGCCCGCCGCGTAGGCAGCTGCAATTTCGCCACTGCTGTGCGCGACAACGCAGTCTGGGTACACGCCCCATGTCTTCAGGAGTTCGTAAAGGGCGCACTGAAGCGCAAACACCACAGGCTGGGCCAGCTCAGTTTCGTCCAATTCACTCTGTGGCGCACCAAAGCATGCCATACGCAGGGAATGCGGGGAATATCTCAGCCAGTAGTCTTCGATGGTGTCGATGACCCGCCGAAATACAGGATGCGCTTCATAGAGCTTGCGGCCGCAGCCAGCCCACTGCGTTCCCTGCCCAGAAAACACCATCGCGACGCGCGGCCCACGGTCCGCGACCAGAGGGAACGATTCCTCAGACCGCGCCAGTTCCTCCAGCTTTTCGCGCAAATCATCCATGGTGCGCACGACCAATGCTGCACGGGCTGGAAAATGGGTGCACCGTCGACTGAGATTTCCTGCTAGCGAATAAAGATCCGGCGAGTGCCTATCTAGGAACTGCCGCAGTCTGTGGGCTCTTTCTGGCAGCGCGGCAGGGGTACGGGTCGAAAGCGGGACCATGTATCCCGCTTTGGGAGCCAGCGGAATCGACCACGTGCGCGGGCGCGCAGGCCGGTACTCGCGAACGATACAATGCCCATTGGCACCTCCGAATCCGAAGGAGTTGATCCCTACGGTAACGCTGTGATCAGGAAAGGGCTCGCAGCCTGTCTGCACCCGCATGGGGCACGATTCGAAATCAATGGCAGGGTTTGGTACCCGAAAGCTCCGCGACATAGGCGCAAAGGTGCGCCGCTGCATCATCAGCACCACCTTGGTCAGCGCACACGTAAACGCCGCCGCTTCCATATGTCCCAGGTTGCTCTTGACACTGGCCAGGCGCAGCGGGATGTCACGACGTACTCCGCCTAGCGCCTCGGCGATGGCATTTCCCTCGATAGGGTCACCAACTGCCGTTCCGGTGGCATGGGCTTCGACATAGTCTATTGCCGCCGGTGTGAGATCAGCCTTGTCCAGCGCGCGGTGGAGCAGGGAAGCCTGCGCGTGCCGGGTAGGTGCACTGATATAGCGGCCCGGTGTAAGTCCGGTGGCACCGTCGGCGGCACCGGCAGCATTGATTGCCGTAGCTTCTATGACCGCTTCAATATGGTCGCCGTCGCGCTCAGCTGCCTCCAGCGGCTTCATAGCGTACATGAAAGCTCCTTCTGAGCGCAAATAACCATTAGCTTCAGCATCGAATGAACGGCAGATTCCATCCGGGCTGATGATACCCATCATGTTGAAGCCGCTGCTCATTCTGGAACTCCCCAGGTAGGTGACTGCACCAACGAGTGCTCGATCACAATCGCTACTAGATAGCGCGCCTACGGCGGCATGTAGCGCGCTGAGTCCAGCCGAGCAGGCCGTGCAGTACGTCACCGAAGGCCCCATCAGGTTGAAATGAAACGAAATCCTGTTCGCCAGCATCGACAGGCTGATGCTAGAGACGGTGTGGATGGTGACTCCGCGCATCGGGCGCCAATTGGCCGTGGCAGGCAATTGGGCACCGATGAATACACCGGTTGAGCTATTATGCAGCCCCTGAAGGCTCCAACCTGCACGCTCGATGGATTCCCAAGCGGTGTTCAGGAGCATCCGCACTTCCGGTATGGCATGTAGCATTTCGCTGTACGACATGCCGAAGAAGGCTCTATCGAACAGCAGTTCGTCTTTGTCACGGATCAGGCCTTCGTATGGACTGGCCATGCGGGCGGGCCCGCTGTATGGGCCAATCGGCCGATGGCCGCGGCCAAAGCGCTTGACAATCGGTTCCCGGATAAACTGCCGATTACTAAGCAGCTGCCAGAATTCCTTATCCGTGCGGATGCCGCTAGGCAGCCGGTAGCTGTAGCCCACGATGGCAATTCTAGTCTGCGCTGACATCTGCGTAACATGTTTGGTGGATGAATAGGCCTTACTTTGAGAAGCGCGTGGAACACGGGAGAATGCGGCACTTGAATCGCGAACTGGATCCAAGGCCGCCAGAATGCACCGGCCTCGGCCTCGGCCGCGGTGCAACGGGCGGTGATCTCTAGTTCCGGTTACTCGGAATCACCTTGTATACACGTCCGGATAGGCCTCGAGACCGATCGCCGGAAGTGTACCAGGAGTCGAGACTTGCGAGGTCACCGCGATTCAGCTCTTAGAAGGCCAAGACATGATCTAAAGGTTGCATGGCGACTCTCGGGCTGTGGGCTCCAAACTAGGACGCACTCTGCACATGAACATAGGACTGTCCTTGTTCAGCGGTAATGTAGATTCCGGGTGGAACGTGTGCGCGAGCTCTGGTACAGAATGCAATGCAAAATAGTGAATCGTCACTTCTGACCACCTGTGCCGAGTGCTCAGATGCCAAACTGCGAACCGACGGCGCTGGTGCGCAGTATCCGTCCGAAAATCCGGTTTTTCGGGGATATTTCAGCTGACTGGTAGCGTGCCGAGGACTATTTTTCGCCGTCGTGTTTGCCTTCAGGCCATGGAATGCACGGTGGCGCGTGCTTTTGAGCGGCACATCTTGCTGGGGTTACTGTGCTAGGGCCGCTGCTGGAGCGGACCGATGGGCGCTGCGGGGATGGTAGCGGTAGGCATGCGCAGGGTGCTTGGGCGCCTGCGCAGTGCGGTGCATGTCTCGCGCTTGGGAGTGGCACAGCGGGTCTTATGCGCAGGCACGCCCTGGTGGGAGCGGTGTCTGTGGGGTCGCGGAAGTTTCAAGGTAGGTCTGCCGCTGGGGGAGCGGCTCGCGTAGTGCTGTGGTAGGTGTGGGCACGCGCGCTACCACATCTTCGAGCCCGTCTTGGGCATCTAAGTGTTGGAGGTTTCTAGCAGCGCGTAGATGCCAGTTGCGCGTTGGTGTGTTCTTGAAGCGATGCCTTCAGGTCTTCCAGGGATGGGGACCGCTTCTCTTTGACGCGCCTTGTAGCGGTCGGTCGGCGTGCAGCCCGCCTCGCGTAGCCTGCGTTCGATCCCGTACCGTAGTCGACTCGTCGTCGGCACATGCTGGGCGCATCTGGTTGGCGGCGCCCCTTGCTGGGGTTACTGGGCTCAAGCCGCTGCTGGAGCGGGGCCGACGGGGGCTGCGGGGGCTGCGGGAATGCTAGCGGTCGGCAGGCGCAAGCGCTTGGATGCCTGCGCGCGGCAGTGCAGAAGTGGCGCTCAGCAGTGGCGCAGAGGGCTTATGCGCAGGCCCGCATCGCTGGGAGCAATGCCTGTGAGGTCGCGGAGCTTGGACGCTCGGTCCACTGTTGGGGTAGCAGCTCACGAATATCTGCGGTGTGCGTAGGCATGCGCGTTAGCACATCCTCGAGCCAATCTTGGGGGTCGGCTATGCCTTGCAGGTTGCAGGTTGCCAGCAACGAGTAGATGACGGCTGCGCGTTGGGCTGCATCGTGTGATCCGGCGTGCATGTAGTTTTTGCGGCCCAGAGCCAACGGCCGGATGGAGTTTTCCACGAGGTTGTTGTCTATCTCAACGCGCCCGAAGCGGGTGTATCGAAACAGCTTGTCCCACTGATTCAGGGTATAGCCCACGGCTTTGCCCCAAACGCTGCGTGGCGTGCCGAAGTGCGCTTGAAGCCATGCCTTCAGGTCTTTCAGGATGGGGACCGCCTCTTTTTGGCGCGCCTGGTAGCGTTCCTCTGGCGTGCAGCCCGCCTCGCGCAGCCTGCGCTCAATCATGTACAACTGCTGAATCCTCGTCAGCACATGCTCGGCCCGCTCCGAATAGCTCTGCTGCGCCCGGACGAAATAGCGTCGGGCATGGGCCCAGCATCCGTGTAAAACGATGTTCGGATTGCGGCCAAGAGCGTTGTAGGCTGCGAGGCCATCGCACTGAATGTGACCCCCGAAGGTCTGCAAAGAGTGGATCAGCCCTTGCTGGTCACGGCCCTTACGATACTCCATCCACACGAGTCCGAGCTCCGGTGCACGGTGCACCCAGAAATACCCACGGTGATGTGCCCCGACCTTGCTACGATCTTGCACCGCAATGGTGGTCTCGTCCACGCATAGGTAGCCGCTCTGAAGGGCCTCTTTCTTGAGCGCATCATAGAGGGCCCCCAAGTGGAATGCTACCAGGCCGATCCAGTCACCCAGGGTCGAGCTGGAAATCGGGAGTTGTTGCCGTAAGAACTGTTTTCGCTGGCGGTAGAGAGGAAGGTAATCCAGGTACTTAGCGGCGGTTACATGAGCGAGCAGGCTTGGCTCAGCCATACATTTCTCGCTCAGGCGGGGCGGTGACGGCGCGATGACG
The DNA here is from genome assembly GCA_958296045.1 of Rhodothermales bacterium. Taxonomy (GTDB): domain Bacteria; phylum Bacteroidota; class Rhodothermia; order Rhodothermales; family Bin80; genus CATQHT01. Next base: position 904,659 of record CATQHT010000001.1, on the reverse strand, counting down.
ATGGGGCTCGGACCGCCATCCTCGTCCGAACGCTCGCCATTACCATCCGTCGTCTCACTACGAGCGTACTTGTACCGCCTGAGCACTTTGACGATCACCTTAAGATGCACTACATGTAGCGTCTCTTTATCTACAAAGCCTATGCGCTTCATGCCCGAGACATCTTCCTCGGGCTCGAGGACGGCCATGTCGCGCTCAAGGTGGGGCGGAAAACCGGCTTGAAGGCGGCGGCGTGTCCGCTTCGGTTTCTGCGAAACCGCTTTGCGCTTCGAGGCCTCAGGGCGCGCCTTGTCCGTATCTGACGACGGCTCGACCTTTGACGACGGCTCGACCTTTGACGACGGCTCGTCGTCAGAGGAAAACAAGGAGTTCTCCTCGGGGCCCGCCCCATCGTTGGGCACAAAGCGCTCATTCTTCGCACCGTGGACCAAGTTCAGAAGGGCATCGCGTTCAGCCTTGACGAACTTCAGACGGTCACGGTAGCCGTCTCTCTCCTTGCAAACGCTGCTGTTTTCGTGACGCAACCGTCCAACCTCCGCCTCTGCCTTCAACCTCCCGCGGCGCTCCTCCATCTCCCTCGCCTCTGCCTTCAACCTCCCGCAGCGCTCCTCCATCTCCCTCGCCTCCAGGGAAGCGATGATCGACGCCGAGTCCCCAGCCGGGGCCGAAGAAAGCACGATAGGAGGCTTGTGTGCGGCCATAGAGTTCATACCGCCCTCTAAGCACACAACTCCCCAAAATAAGATACCACACGACAATAAATTTCATCCCTGCGACACTGCCAGCCGTGAGTAACGCCGACGATAACGAACAGAATTCAGCGCCACACCCTCCAGAAGGCAAACGATCTGCGCCCAATCTGGAGTGCCACTGCAAGGAAGCTCGAACGTACCCGACTCGAGACGCTTGTAGTACACGACCCAACCGCTCCGATCCCACACCAAGAATTTTGCATGTGTCCGACGGCGGTTGATGAAAACGAACACATCGCCCGAGAGAGGATCACGCTTCATGCCCGAGCGCACCAGACCGCACAACCCGTCAAAACCCTTGCGCATGTCCGTAGGCTCCCGGTAATAATGAAACCGGTGCGACGGCCCCAGCGCTAACATGATGGGCTCCGCACACGTTGCAGCACAGACCCGAGAAAATCCGCCGATACCGGCGTGAACAGGCGTAGACGTGTGCCGCCTGGAAACTCGACCTCCATCAAAACCCGCTCACGCGCCTGCGGCGACGGTACCTCCACAAACGCGCCGACCTCCGACCCAGACGAAGATGCCGCATACTTCCGGCGCCAATAGGTCAGCTGATTACGCGATAGGCCATGCTCCTGGCAAAATGCGTCCAGACCCTTACTACCACGCAAATAGCAGGCAACCAACGGAAACATCACCTCCGAGGTGCCCCTGACTCTCGTTGCCATAAAACGACCTCCCAGATTGGTGGAAAGAAACTCCGACAAGGTCGGGCAACAAAAGCACCCAGTCAAGATGCAGACTTTCGGACGGATACGGTGCGCACGACATGCCAAGCCGCGTAGCACCTCATGATCCCTCTTCGTCTGAAATAGTGCAGGCGCATTCTTCTCCCCGTAGTAGCCCTACAACTGGCGGGACATCTACGCTCTTACCTCACCGCCAAACGTATAGGTGGCTGCACCAAGGAACCATCAGGGCCCCAGAATGCCGCTGTTCTGGGTCGAACTGGACGGCCATGCGGCCCGGGCCACGCACGCTCGGAGCCTGACGCGGAAGGAGGCCGTGATCACCCTGTTGCTGGTAAACACTAAATTGGGTTGCCTCTGGGATTGCGTGGCGCCAGTGAAGGCCACGCCTTTCTGGGAACTGCACATTCGCGGCTGAGATTGCCGCAGATCTTTCCTGTTTCCGCATGAATACTGCGAGAAGGAGGTTCCGACTAGGAACCAACCAGTCCGCGCTGCCAGCCATGGCGATGCTCGTTCAGGGCTCCTTCGTGGTCATAGCTATGGCCGTGGTATTCTTGGCGATTGCCGTGAGAGAAGCCGGTCTGAGCAATGAGTTTCTGGTATGGGCGGTAGCGGCCAGCTTGATCGTTATCGGGATCACCACATACATATCCGGGATCACATTCGGCTTTCTCGGCAGCGGCCAATTCACATTCGTAGGGTCGACTGCAATCTACCTTTCTATTTCCATTCTGGTTATCAGAACGTGTGGTCTTGGGACATGGACTCTTATGCTGGCCATCGCATCTGTCACATACTTCGGGGTAGCCCACTGGCTCCCCAAGCTGCGCCACATCATCACGCCAGCGGCAAAGGGGACGACGTTGATACTGGTCGCAGTCTCGGTCATTCCGTTTGGGGTGGAACTCTTGCCACAAGTTCCAGCGCAGGCGGAAGAGGGCAGCGGATTTGTTGTGGCGATGATAATGGCCGTCTCGCTCTTAGTCTCATTTGTGGGGCTCCCTAGTCTATGGCGGTCATGCGCGCTGTTTATTGCCATCAGTGCAGGATGTGTTGCGGCCGGGCTGTTCCGGCAATTTGACCTAGCTTTGTTGGTCAACCTTCCATGGTTCGGCCTACCTCCTGCTGCTTATACACAGCTGACCTTCGGGTCTCCGTCCATCTTCTGGACGCTGCTACCCATAACAGTGATGGTCGCTTTTGTTCATGCTGCAGCGTTGACTGGAAGAGCTGCGTTGATTCAGGAGGCCAAGCTGAGAGAGGAGCGGTCGCTTGATTTCAACCGGATTCAGGGCTCTTTATACGCCAGCGGCATCGGAGTGCTGCTCTCTGCACTGTTATTGACGGTACCAACTACGACATACAGTGGTCTTAGCCGTTCCGCTGGCAGGCTTAACCAAAAGACCGGATTCAGGCCAAGTCCTATTCTTAGCGCGCTGTTCGTGTGCGTCGCATTCTTTCCCAAGATCACTGGTCTACTGCTTACTTTACCGCTTCCAGTGATGGGGACCTGCCTAATTCTGGCATCAGTCCGATTGGTCTTGGACGGCCTCAGCCTATTCAGGCGTGCGAAATGGACCGGATCGCTGCTGTTCACTGTCGTCGTCGCTATTGTTACCGGAGCAGTGATGCAGGCATGGCCAGCTCTCTCTGTGGCCGCTGGTTACCCATGGAATCTGATTCTGAGCAATAGCCTGTCCAGTGGCACGGTAGTCTTCCTGATCCTAGCGACGATCTCGAGAGTGGTATCACGGAGGCCAAAGCATCTGGTGGCCGTACTCAACCTGATGGCGTTTCGCTCGGTTCGAACGTTGCTGGCGGACTTGGCTAAGGAGCTGAAGTGGGAGGAGGCAGCAGCGACTAGGCTCGACGCTGCGGGAGAGGAAGCACTCTGGTGCATCATGGGTTTGCATCGCGAACGAGGAGAGAAGGTGTCGCGCCTGATCCTCTATGCCACTCCGATGCGCCAGGGAGTGGAGCTCGAGTTTGTGGTCCAGTTGGATGGTGATAACCTTGAAGATATTCTGTCCATCTTGGACCAGCTTTCCGAAACCGGCACCGGCGATACCATATCGCTACGCCTCTTGCGTCACTACGCGACGCGTGTGCACCATCGGAAGTACCAGGGCATAGATGTTCTCACGGTATTCGTGGAGTCGTAGCGCTGGTCTCAATTCTAGTTGTCGTTGGACACTAAGCTAAGACTGCGTTCGCGCAACAATGAGTAGAGCACAGCAATCTATATATACCAGCGGTAGCTTCAACGGTCATCAACTTCCCCAGGTCTCGGAGCGCTTCCTCGCTTGAACTCACTACGAAGCAGCCGCCGACACAGAATTCGTACTAGCACAAGCCTTCACGCCCCATAACCGAAGAACTGCAGCTGCGATGCGCCACATCGTGGCTTGCCGCTGACATTCACAAAATCGCACCGCCGTGGAAATTCAGGCTAGGCAAAGTGGTCAGGAAAAAAGAAGCGAAACGACGAGCCTGGCACGCCGCTCGCGCGAAGGCCACTTAAGGCTCGCCCGCTCCATCTTCGGCTGAGCCCTTCTTTTTCTGTCTCCGACAAACCCGCGACGGGTAAGCTGTATCCACACTGCGCCGCCAGGAGCTAACGAAGCCCGGTTGAGGGTCAGAAATGGCCGCGCAGCGCTTCTGGTACCCTTCCCATCGCTCACAGCGTCCCTTTCGGGCCCCCAGCGTGTCCCCAACCTTACTTCAGCCAGGCAGAGGCCCAAAATGCCCTATTCTCTGACAAGCACGAGCTACGATCCCGCTGCGACCAGAAGCAAGGAGGAATACTCCGGTGAGCCGAGCGATCTGGAAAAACCTCCTGACCCATGAATCCTGTGACGCTCCCCATGCTTGCCACCCGTACCCACTCCAGAAGGAGTAGCGTGAGCTGTGTCCGATTCGGACAGATGAAGCCCGATGTAAGGGCGCCACCGCGAGGATGGACACGCAAGACACGGGCGAACACCCCCTAAGCCACCACCGACCGCTCCGGTAATCAGCGAGGCTCCATAGCACCCGGAAAAACGCCCCCAAAACGGGACAGAGGAGGTCCGACCTCTCACTTCACTACAAGTGACAAAGTCGAGCTAGCTACATACGTTCCCCGTCCTGTTCAGGAATTCGCTCTTTTGTCCGCGGAAGTGCGACAGTACAGACACAGCCAGCGCAAAGAAGCTGTCAGGCCCCGCGGGCTCGTCCGGGGACCAGCGCAAGCGCCGCTGTGCTACCGATTACGCGCGCCTTGGTTATCTTTCGCAGCCGATGTAACGGAACAGCGTGCTCACTACGTTTTCGCAGTGAGCTATTGTGCCTGACCGGCACCAAAGATCACGGCATGTGCAAGGCAATGCGCAACGTCTGGACCCCGCACCGCCATGCGCGTGCGCCGCTGGATATGGGCATCAGTTTGATCAGCAAACAAGACCCGACAAGACACACGATTGACGATGCAGGTTGCCATCAGTCTCAGCTTTGACTTCCTTAGGTGCTTCAGGAACCTAGACAATTCGGTTGGGAGGCGAGTCGAAAAGTTCTTGAAGACGTACCCCGCAAATCCCAAGAAGAGCGGCTACAACTTCGAGAAAATTGCCAACGCCTCGCACAATCGGCTGCGCTCAGTGAGGATCTCGGACAAGTATCGCGCTATCCTGCAGATGCCTGCAAAGGGTAACACGATTCTTGCATTGTGGGTTGACAATCACGATGAGGCCTATGACTGGGCAAGACGCCACAGCGCCCACATACACCCAGACACCGGCACCCTTCAGGTCGTTAAGAATCCGGTGGTGCGGAGTGTGCAACCAGAGGAACATCCTCCTAAGGAGGACCGCAAGCTCCTCTTCCATAGCTACCGCAACCGGCAGCTCCGACGCATCGGGGTGCCCGAGAAGCTGCTGCCACTCGTTAAATCGCTGGCGGACGTGGACGACCTTGACGCGCACAAAGAGGATTTACCAGCCGACTGTTATGAACACCTTGTTCTATTGGCGGACCCGGATATCTCCTACGCCCAAGTCGAGCGAAATATAGAGGTACCCAAGAAGAAGGTTGACACAGAAGATGTGGAATCCGCACTTGCACTTCCTTCGACCAAACGTCTGTTTGTCCGCATCAACGACGAGATTGTCGCAGAGGCATTAGAGGGTACCCTTGAGACATGGCGTGTGTTCTTGCACCCAGAGCAGCGACGGCTAGTTGAAATGAATGTAAGCGGACCGGTACGGGTTCTCGGTGGCGCGGGCACCGGCAAGACGGTGGTAGCCATGCATCGCGCTAGGTGGCTTGCGCGAAAGATATTTGCAGGCCCCAGAGATCGGATACTGTTGCTGACGTACAACACGAATCTTGCGGCAGACATTCAGAAACAACTCTGCAAGATCTGTACACCCGAAGAGCTCACCCGCATTGATGTAAAGACCATTGACGGCTGGGCCATCAGGCACCTTTACAAGATGGGTGAGTCTTTTACGCCCATCTATCGAGACAGAGGCTTTGCGAGAAAAGCGTGGGATCAAGCTCGGGCTGAGCTTCCTGCGCACGCTCCTTGGAAATCTGCTTGGCTCAAGGACGAATACTATGCTGTGATCGTGCACAACGGCATCACCACCGAGCAGGAGTACCTTAAAGTCAGCCGAGCCGGGCGCGGCTCACGGCTAGGTCAGGTTCAGCGCAGGCTATTGTGGCACTGCTTTGGCTACTTTCAGGAAGCATTGAAGGCAAAAACCCTTCTGGAGTCGCAGGACATTTATCGTAAGCTAACAGCATACATTAAGGATGGAAAAAGCGTCGGCCAGTATCGCTCAGTTCTGGTAGATGAAGTGCAAGACATGGGCCGGGCCGCCTTGCAGCTCATTCGCGCTATCGTTCCAGAAGGACCCAACGATCTGTTCGTCGTGGGAGACCCGCATCAGCGCATATACGGGCGTCCAGTGGTGCTCAGCCACGCTGGCATAAATATCATGGGCCGGGGACGCAGGCTCCGTCTAAACTATCGTACGCCAGAAGAGGTACGCAAATGGGCAACTGCAGTCCTGCGCGGCGAAGCATATGATGATCTGGATGGCGGGGACAACAGTCAGACAGGAGAGCGATCAGTAATCAGGGGTACGCAGCCGAAGGTACTCCATTTGGAAACACGTGATGATGAATTAGCGGCCATCATTGACCATATAAAGTCACTGGGATGCGGGGCCAATCTCCACACGGTCTGCCTGGTGGCCCGCCTCTATAGTTTGCGAAGGCGGTACAAGGAGGGCCTCGAGAAGGCAGGGATACCGACTTATGTCTTGGGAAAAGGGGCGGACAACATCACTCAGCCGGGAGTGCGTATCGGCACCATGCACCGCGTTAAAGGGCTAGAGTATCACCATGTTATCGCGGCAGGGGTACGGAGCGGACAGATGCCGCTCAGACAGTCAGAATCCAGCCTGGATAAAGTTGCAAGGAGCCACGTAAGGAAGCAAGAGCGCTCACTCTTGTATGTCGTGGCGACACGTGCCAAGAAATCGCTGCTGGTGACGGGCTACGGCAAAAAGTCCGAATTCCTTGCCGAGTTAGAGACGGAATTAGGCACTGATCTGGCCATTAGCAGCTGATTTTTCCTTTCCTGCCACTTCAACCTGACAGAAGCACCCATCACCCAAAAAGCAGGGACCGCTAGGCATTCGCTGGAGCATTCCAGAAGTTAACCTGTCGATTGGGCTATACGGTGGCCACGGTACCCAACCCACGTTTGCAGGCTAGATCAAACGCGCGACTCGCAACGACCAGGTCTTGTGCTGCATTCCCTACGGACTTGAAAAATGTTACGTCTTCCGGTGAACGCCTCCCTACCGCAGTGCCCAGTGCTACCTCGCCCAGCTCCGCGCGAATGTGCCTAGCATCAATGAGCCCCCGGCGGATGGGCACCGCAAGGTCTCCTGCCTCCTGCAGCGCCGCCTTGCGCTGGTCGACAAAGACCCGAGCCCGACAAACAGTGTCGCTGGGAATCTCGGTCATGTCAGGCCTGTAGGAACCAATGCCATTGATATGGGCACCCGACCGCACATGCGCATCGTCAAACACCGGCATCAGAGAGGTCGTTGCCGTGCAAATCACTTCCGCTTCAGCAAGCTCCTCTGGAAAGCGAGCCACGGACACCTCCAGGCCGTAAGCCGCTGAGGCTTCCTGCGCGAATTCGGCAGCGCGCTCAGGCGTTCGGCCAAAGACAATAACCTTCTGGAGGGAGCGCACAGCCAGGACGGCGGCAAGTTGTGTGCGTGCTTGCACGCCAGCACCGAAAATGGCCAACGTGGAAGCATCGGGAGCAGCAAGAAGATCGGTAGCTAAGCCTGCCCCGGCACCCGTGCGCAGGGCGGTGATGAATTCTCCGTCCATGACGGCCAAAAACCGGCCGGTTGCCGCGTCGATGAGGAGCACAAGCGCGTGGATGAACGGTAGATTCCGATGAGCATTCTCGGGATGCACGGCCACAACCTTTTGAGCCACCTGATGGTGGCTGGGCGAATACACCGGCATGAAGAGCACCCGTCCTTCACCATGCTCGGACAGCGTCATATTCATGCGAACCGGCACATACATCCGCCCGGTCGAGAGCGCAATGAAAGCTTCGCGCATCAGCCTGATGGCGTCTGGCATCGTGACGGCCTGGCGGATGTCATCGGCTGAGAGAATTCGCAGCGTTGGCATGATTGCTAAATGAGTTGTATGTCAGCGCAATATAAACCCGGTGCGCAGCGGGTCGTCGGGGTCCATCCAGAAGGCGTGGCGCCCGGTAATGTAGGCACGCCCTTCGACCTCGGGAATGATGGCAGGGTAGGGGCCAAAGTTCGTGGTCCGTGTCGCAGACACGCGGAACCGGGTGCCGATGATGCTCTCGATCGTGATGGACTCGCCTAGGTCAATCTCGCCACGTGCATGAGACAATGCGACACGACCGCTCACTCCCGTCCCGGTAGGGCTGCGATCCACCTCGCCCTCAGCAAAGATGCACACATTGCGACTGTGACTGCCCGTGTGACGCGCTTTGTCGATAAAGATCGTCCCATATAAGAACCCAAGGTCTGGCTGAAAGGGATGGGCAATGGTGGTATCGGCCATGATAGCACGCTTGATGGCCATTCCGGTCCGCACGAGGTCTGCGAAGCGCGCGGGCACACATTCCACACCAGCCTCTGCTGCGTGGATGTAGGCATAGAAGGCGCCGCCATACGCTACATCGTACCTGAGTTTCCCAATGCCGGGGACATAAACGATCTGGTCCAATGCGTAGACGAAGGACGGCACATTCAGGAAACGTACGGCACCGACCTGACCTCCTTCGATGCGTGCATGCGCTGTCACCAGACCGGCAGGTGTGTCGATGCGTACCGTGGTGAGCGGGGCTCGCTTGGGAAGCAGGCCCGCCTCGAGGGCCACCTTCGTGACGGCAATAATGCCGTGGCCGCACATGGTGCTGTACCCCTCATTGTGCATAAACAACACGCCGAAATCAGCTTCCTCACTTTCGGGCGGTGTGATAAGGCAGCCATACATGTCTGCATGGCCACGTGGCTCCCACATGAGCGCGGTACGAAGAGCATCGTGATGCTCGCGCAAAGTCTGACGCTGTTCCAGGATCGTAGCGCCGGCTGGCTTGGGAAATCCACCAATAATGACCCGGAGTGGCTCTCCTTCGGTGTGCGCGTCTATGGCGATGATGGTCGAGGTCGGCGGCCGCCACTGGCGGACCTGATCAAAATTCAGGCTCATAGGGGCTGAGTCAAGAAGGTGAGCATGTACATTATAGCCCTGCCTGTCCATACAGAAGGGGGCAAACCGTTGCGGATCCGCGCATCCAAGGGGCTCAGATGGAGCCAGCGGTGCTCAGAGTGCAGCGTGTGCGCTTCAACGCGCACCAAAGTCTTGGGGGCCATGTCACGGAAGGGGACACAGCATGTGCATACCGCAGGGACCATGTGCCGTCACGCGAGACACTCAATTTGGCGTCACGAGTAACCAATGCCATCCAGACTGCCCCTCTTGTGGGCGGATGTTTCTTGTGTTATGCTTTTAACGTCGTAATGCTCGGACTGAGCCTGACGCACCTATGGTAGATGTTCTGCCACGAATGGGGCAGGGTATAGCTGGCAACCCCGCGACATTGTCACGCGCCCCGGTATTAGCCCGGTTCCTACCTTAGGCGCTATCAACTAATTCACGGCTTTGCGGTCATGAAACAATCTATTACAATCCTATTTGCTGCGCTGTGGATCGGAGCTGCCCCAGCTACCGTCCAAGCGCAGCGCTCCGACATCTATAGCCGCCCGCTCCAGGCAGAACCTGTCCGTCCGTACGACGCATTGCATTACCGCGTCACCCTGCGTTTTGACGAACCCGCACGCTCGTTCTACGGGTCCAACGTGATCTCGCTGCGGTCGCTTGAAGATAACCTGACCACAATAGTGCTCGATGCCGAGACCTTCGTCGCCACCGCCGCTATAGACGCACACAACCATGCACTTACCTTCACCCAGGATCCGCGCCAGCTGCGGATCACGCTAAAAGAACCTGCGGCGCGCGGCGATACCATCCACTTTGCGGTGACTTACTACGCTGAGGATGTGGATGTAGATGCAACAGCCTACGGAATGCCTGCGTCCTACGACCTGGGCCTTGGCTTTAAGCAGCCCACAGACGAGAACCCACAGCTGATCAACACACTGTCCTTTCCTGAAGGCGCCCGGCACTGGATGCCCTGCAACGACCACCCGCAGGACAGGGCCACCAACGAGACATTGGTGACTGTCCGAAAAGACTACCAGGTGCTATCCAACGGACGCCTCGCGTCCGTGACCGACCATGGCAATGGGGAACACACCTTTCACTGGATCCAGCAATTGCCACACCCCACCTACCTCTACGTCATGGTCGCCGGGCCGTACGTCGTGCTCAAGGACTCACTAGGAAGCCTTCCTGTCAACTACTGGGTGTATCCGCAGGACGTGGACGATGCCATGCGATCTTTTGAGCGCACACCGGAAATCCTTCAGTACCTGACTGACCTGTATAGTACGCCGTACCCTTGGGTCAAGTACGACCAGATCACCATCCCTGGCATCGGCGGCGGCGCAGAAAGCACTACCGCCACTGTGCTCGGCCACTCCACCATCCATGATGAAGCTGCCCATCAGGACTTCCCGAGCGACTGGCTGGTAGCGCATGAAGCCGCACACCAGTGGTGGGGGAATCTGGTTTCCTATCGCCACTGGTCAGACACTTGGCTGAGCGAGAGCTTCGCGACCTACAGCGAGTACCGGTGGGCTGCGCACGCGCATGGCCCCGACGAGGGAGCGCTCAACCTGTTGCGCAAGAAGGAGGCCTACTTTGCGGAAGCTGCCAGCCGGTACCGACGTCCGGTAGTATTTCGCCGATGGGAGTTTCCCAGTCAGAACTTTGACCGGCACACCTACCAGAAAGGGGCCGCAATTTTGGCCATGCTCACCGATCTGTTGGGGGATGCGCACTGGGAGCGCACCATGCAGCACTTTCTATCGAAGCATGCCTTTGAGCCTGTAGCCACGTCAGACCTGATGACGGCCGTACAGGAGGCTACCGGACAGGACCTGGACTGGTTCTTCGAGCAGTGGATATACCGGTCTGGCCACCCTGTGCTTGATGTATCCAGTATCTGGGATGAGGCGCAGATGGAGGTGCGCCAGGCTAACTGGTGCCAGTACAGGGAGTGAAAGTCTCCCGATGTGAAGGACTAACCATCCACGCATGTCCTCGAGCCGTGCGTTGGTACCCGCGAGGGTGCAGGCGAAGCGTCGGTAGAGGTGCGGGTGGGCAGGGCTAATGAGCACCGAAAATGTCATCGTCCGGGACGCCGAGGGTTTCTTCGTGGTCGAAGGCAACACCTTCTTTGCCGTTAATGGTGAGGCGGAGGAGGGTCCCGCGGTGTCCAAGAACCCAGGCACGCACGTACGTACTGCATCGGGACCTGGGAGGTCTCTCCACTACCCATCCCTTCGGGGAGGGTCGCCAAAGCGTAGGCTAAATGCCGATCGGAGGATGTACGGTGGAGAGAAGTCAGATGCGACCATAGTAGCTATGAAGCCAGCGAACAACGCGTTGATGACCACGGGGCGGAGCCGGTGGAGCCAAGGGTCGCACCCAAGGGGAAAGCGGAAAGCTGGATTCATGCCGGACTCTGGGCCGGATTACGTGAATCTGTCCAAGAGCTGTGGACTCAGTGCCACAGTCGGGGCGCAGGTGTACCGCTTACGGCTGGAGGTGGGTATCCCCACTTCCTAACGTCATGCGCGGGAGCGCGACCTGCGGGAAGAGCCGTGTGCGTTAACGCGCACGCACGGATCTGTGCGGGGCCCCAGGGGAAACCCTGGGGCTACCGCGATGTGACCGTCCATGTTGCTCAAGTACAGGACACGACTGGTGGCACGCTGGCAGCGTATCGAATGCCGGTCACGCTGCGGATAGAGACAGCTGGCAACAGCGTTCAGCGCGAAGAGGTCTGGCTCACCGCGCGCACCGACTCATTCTCATTCGCCCTGCCAGGAGCCCCCCTGATGGTTCGATTCGACGAAAACGATGTGCTTTTGGCCGAATGGGTGCACACGAAGTCGCGCTCTGAGCTGCAGTACCAGCTCACACACGACAACGCGATGGGCAGGGCGCGTGCAGCAGGGATGCTGGCCGCGCACGCCGCGCAGCCTTCTGCGCGGACCTCGCTCATGGAAAGCGCGCGTGACGATCCGTTCTGGTATGTCCGGGCAACGAGCATCACCGCGCTTGGTTCAGAGGCTTCGGTCGCTTTTCTCAAGGAGCGCTGCCTGGATGTGCATTCTCGCGTTCGCGCAGCGGCGCTCCGCAGCCTCGGCGCCAGCCAGGACGTTGCGCTGGCCGAGTTTTTCAAGGAGCGCTTTGCGCGTGATGACAGCTACGTAGCTCGCGCTGAGGCGCTGCGCAGTCTTGCCAGGACAGGTGCTCCTCATCTGCGGCGCTTCCTGGAGGCAGCCCGTAACATCTCATCACCGCGGAACGTGATTGGCGCTGCGGCCGCATGGGCGCTGGAACAGCTGTAGCGCCTATTGCGCCAACGTCACCTTGGTCCACAGCTTGAGTGGCTCGGGCTGCGGACCGCCCACACCTTCGCGTGCACGCTGACCAACACCGGCTGGCGGGCCACCTCCCAATCCGCCACGACCGCCTCCGTCGAATCCTCCACCGCCCACACCGCCGCCGCGGCGCCCGCGGCCTACGGCGCCCCCGGCATCACCCAGGCCCTGCTGCAGATCATAAAATCCGAAGGGCGGGGTTTCTAGGCCCAGCCCGATGCTGCTGCCGATGGGCGCGCCAAGGTCAAAGTGGGTGTCGTCACCAATCGGGATGCGCACCTCCAGCGTGAGCGCACCGTATTTCAGACCCGCGCTAGTGCCGATAGCAGGGACGCTGCCAGCCGGATGCCGCCACGTTTCGTCTTCACCGCGCACGATTTCAAAGTGACTTGTGGCGCGCTCCAGTGCCCGTTGGATCCGGTCTTGTCTTCGACCCGCTTCGGCGCCGGATATCTCGCCAAGCGCCGCACCCGGTGCGGCCATTCCGGTCGGAAAGCGCAATCCTACCGCCTTATCTTTGCCGCCCGCTGGGTCAATCCAGAACGTGAGACCCCGCATTACGATCTGGCGGATCACCTGAGGACTCTGCGTCACAAGCGCCACATACAGATGGTCTGCGTCGTTTAGGACACCGAGCGAAAAGTCCTTACCCTCCACGGGGCTTAGCGCACCGGCCCAGTCGGCAACCTGCGCGTCAATGGTAACGTCGGTCTGTGGCGCCCGGCTTACCAAGGCTTGCGTCGACGAGCATCCGGCGACTGTAAGGACAGTCAAGAGGACAAAAAGGCGCATGGTGTTAGCAGGGCAAGGGTTGGACTGAACTAGATGCGGAAGTTGCGCAGCCTGTACGAAAGGTTGAGCATAATATACCGGCCCAACGTATCTGTCTGACTGTCTTCTGTGTAGACGTCCATCACCGAGCGGCTGACCGCGCTATTCTGGTTCAGCACATCGGCTACCATGAGCTTGACCTCTACCGACCGGTCTTTGAGCAGCTTGTAGCCCACTCCGACGTTAAGCAGCGTGCTCTTCTGATCGAAGCTGTCACCCAGCCCCTGGTACATCAGCATCGCGAGGTTAGCATCAATCACTATCCGTGGCAGCGGCATCAGGTACAGCCGTGCACCTGCGTTGTGCGTTACGTAATTGTTGTCCAACTCTGGGTAAAGGCTGTTGTGTATCTGCGACCAGGTACCGCTGTACGAAAGGGTAAAGTCCACCCTAGGGCTTATGTTGCTGCTCAGTACGGCACCGCCGCTGAGGCCTTGCACGATGGCCGTGTTGCTTTCTCCGTCGATGATGCCAGGGGTTCGGGTGTAGTTGAATCGACCATTGAGGTTTAGGCTGGTCTTCCAGACGGGAACACCAAGCGTCACGAAGGATCGCACGTTCCACTGGCTGCCTAAATTTTCCGGCTGCGAAAACTGTGCTCCCTGCAACAGGAGCACGTTAGGCCGCAGCATGGTGTCCGCCTGAGCGAAAAAGGTGGCATTGCCGATATAGTCATCGGTCCGGGACACACTTGCCATGCCCATCACGGTGCGCCCACCCCTTGCATGGTTGTATCGCGCAACTAGGGTGTATCGGTAGCTGGGTTTCAGGTGCGGGTTGCCGCTTGTAAGCTGCAGCGGGTTCGTGTTGTCTACCACCTCCTGGAGCTGGTTGATGGAGGGAGTCCCGGTGCTGGTGCGATAGAATAGTCGCAGACTGCTGGTGCGTGCAAAGCGGTAGTTGGCCATTGCGTACGGAAGGATATTGGTAAAAGTCCGGTCTACGGCCAGTGCATATGGAAACGTGGCGTTGCCCTGCAGACGCTCCGACTGTACCTGGAACCCAATGGCGCCAGACAGCTTTGCCCCGCGCCCCCGAAGACTCATGCCGCCGCTTTGACGCATCACATCGTTGCTGAACACGTTGGAAAAGGCGGTGTCGAGCACCGAATAGGTGCCAGCCGAATCCAGTGCATTGGCAAGCCGGTCGGACTGGTTAGTAGATAGCGACGGTCTGTAGCTAAATTCCAGCAACCCGATGGATCCCAAGGGCTCGGTATAGGACAGCACCATCGACAGAGACCGCCCCCCGGTATCGGAATCAATGCGCTGATCATATGCTAGCGTGGAATCGGGAACAAGGCTGCGCCCGTCAAAGAAGTCGCTCGCGGACTGCTGCTTGGTGTCACCCCACCGATCATTGAATCCAAGACCCAGATTGGCAGAGAGCGTTCTGCCCGGTTTGGCCAGTCGGTGCCGGAACAGAAGGTTTGCGCTCGACGTGTAGCCCAGGTTAGAGCTGCGGTAGTCGTTCGATGTCCTGCTGAGCAGCATCCCCGATGGCATACTGTTAACGCCGCTTAATATGCTAGAGGAGGTATTGTCTTGGAAGCTCACGCGCGGCGTGAATATGATGGAGTTGCGCTCATCGATGGTATACGTCATGCGCATATTGAACCGGTGGTTCCGGTTATCACTTTCGGACAGGTTCGACTCATTGTAGAGCTGCGACCGTGCGTCGGCGAGCACGTATTCACGATCCAGAAATACATCGGCTGTGTTGCCGCTGGCATTAAAAAAGTAGCTGGACGACACCTGGACTTTATCTCCCCACTGGTCAGAGTAGTTCATGCCCAAGGCGCTGGTGGTGCTCACGCCGGGCTGCTGCCCGACCAGGAAGTTAGACGGATTGGAGCTCATCCGGTTGAATCCGCCTCCGCGGCCTCCCCCCGCGCCTCCGCCTCCGCGTTGGTCACGGCCACGCCCGCGTCCGTCGCCCAAACGGCCACCGCCCCCACCGCGCCGTCGGCTAGCGGTGTTAAGGACGCCAAGCAGATCCTCAGAAGCGAAATTCTGCTGATTAACGTTGTTGCTAAATCCGATAAGCGAAATCCTCCGCTCATCGTCAAAGATGTTAACACTGCCTCCGCCGATGTACCGTGACTCTGTGCCATAGCCCCCGTGCAGCCTGCCGAACTGGCCTACGCGCATGCCGGGCCGCGTAACGATATTGACCGTCTTTTCAGTGTTACCATCATTGAACCCGGTAAACTGGGCCTGATCGCTGAGGCGGTCATACACCTCTATCTCTTTGACGACTTCCGCAGGCATATTGCGCAGTGCTAAGGTAGGGTCCTGCCCGAAGAACTCACGTCCGTCCAGGAGTACGCGGCGCACCGCTTCACCCTGCGCCTGCACCTCGCCTTCTTCCACGGTAACACCGGGAAGTTTCCGCACCAGGTCTTCTGCATCCGCATCGGGGTTGACTTTGTAAGCGTCAGCATTGAATACCGTGGTGTCCCCGCGCATCATGACGGGCTCCTGCTCGCCAATGACGACGACTTCGTCGGACTCCACCGGGGATTCCACCATCACGATACGCCCGAGGTCAAGGTCTTGGGTACCAATGCGGAGTCTCCGCTCGACGGTAGTGTAACCGACAAAGGAGAGCCTCATGACGTAGGTGCTGCGCGCTGCCGCCTCTATCTGGAAGGTACCGGTCAGGCTGGTGGCTTCACCATAGAGCGGAGCAGCCACGCCTCCTTGCAGCAGCACCACATTGACGCCTTGCAGGGCGGCGCTGTCTGCAGCGGATATGACGGTACCTGCAATCGTCACGGATTCCCTCTCTTGTCCAAAGGCTTGGAAAACCATCAGGCAGGCCAGAGCGGAGAGCACAGCTTTCATGGGAGAGGCTGTTTAGAGGTGATCAGACGGTTGCATCTACCGGATGCGACGGCTGCGCCGCGGGCGAGGAGCGGAATCACGGCTCAATCGCCGATACTGCTCTTCGGAAAGCACCTCTTTAAGCGCGTTGTGTAGCGATTCGATCTGGGTCTGCGCGTGTTGCATGCGGGCCGCCGGCGTGGCATCGGGGTTGGCCTGACGCCATGCCCGAGCCGACTCCCCATGCTCGGCCAGCACCGCCTCGAGTTGGGCTTTCTGCGCTTCAATGAGCCCCAGCCGGGACCTGGATTCTGCGTGACGATCCACATGCTGCATCACCATGCGCAACCGCTGCTCCACGGTAAGTACGGAGTCCATCGCGGCTGCGAAGGTCTCTCGCTGATTAGCAGCAAAGGCGCGCTTATCTTCGGCCGAAGCCTCGGGGTTGTCCTGCGCAAAGGCACGGCGCTTGGCTTCCATTGCGCGACGAACCACCTCCAAGGCCTCGCGCTGCGCAGCACTCATCCGTCCCATCGGCATGGTGGCTTGTCGCCTTCCGACCTGCCTATTGTTGCGATGCCAGCGCTGCGTTGCCTGCCCCCTGCGCGTCATGCGATGGCGCGCCGGCGCCATCCGGCCCCGCGAACGACGGAACCTGTTGCTGTGCTCGCTGCGAACGTTCTGGCTGCGAGATGTCCTTCGTTCGCGTAATTCCATCATCCGCTGGTATTGCTCCAGTGTCAGCACGTCTCTGAGCACTTGCTCCACGGCAGCCATCTGCTCTTCAGCAGCCTGCTGGATGCCGGTCTGCGCCTCTTTGAGCTGCTCTTGTTGCTCCTCGGTGAGGTCCAAAGCACGAGTCAGTGCGACTAACGCCAGCGTTGGGGCTTGCGGCGCCCGCGACGCAGCTCGCGCCCGGCGTGCACGAGAGGCTCGCGCAGATGCGTCCCGAGGGGTAGGACTCGACCGGAAACGGTTCGCCATGGTGATCGGATGATCCTGTATCCTTTCACGCTGCTTGGGTGTCAGCACTTGGCTGACCGCTTCATGCAGGGCGGCAGCATCGCCTTCTTCGGAATTCGCGAACTCTCTTAGGAGTTCTGCAATCTTGTCTGCCTGCTCTTGGGAGAGTTCAAGCTGCTGGGTCATCATTTCGATGTGCCGGGCAATACCGTTTTCCGATGCACGATGCTGGGCGCTGGCGGGCATCAATAGGAGTAGGCTCACCGCCATGGCGGCAAGTATTCTGGTTCTCATGGATCTGGAGTCTTAATTCCTGTCAGGCGCTCTGCCCGACTTCCGCTTCTTTGATGCCCATAGCGCTCGATTCATTCCACCCGTAATCAGTCCTTTCTGGGCGTCATGCCTGTGTCGCCATGCAGCGCTACGAAGTTATCCTTGATTCATTACGCGACGCATACGCTGCCGGTTAGCGCGTGCTTCGCAGTCATCTTGTGATGGAGATTGTGGCTGCCTCCAGGGCACGCCAGTGCGGTTCTCAGTCAGAACTCTCACGATGCCTCATCGGAGGACATTCAATATGGTATTGGCGTGGCAGGCAATACCAGTACGCCGAAATCGGTAGCGCATATCTCCCCAATAGGCAGACGACCCTTACAAGTGATAAGCGGAAGAACATGAGCGGCGCGATGCGAAACGGGTTCTAGGGCATGGACCGAGGTCCGGTAGGGAAGACCGCGGTTGTTGGAATGAAGGACTGACAAACCAGACAGGTGGTCGCGCGGGTAATCAACTGGACGGACAAAGAGACCAGACCGAGCTTCGTGGACCTCCTTAGGGACGCGAATACCGCATTCTCTACCGATGACGCTACCGCTACAAGGGCAGCCAGAGGGATCACCAATCGGTGTAGCACAGCCCAGCTTCGGAGGTGCGGTGACCCTCACTAACGGTGTCGAGTCCTTCTGGTCGATGCTGAAGCAGGCCGCACAGGGTGTCTACCACCAGTTCTCGTCGAAGCACCTGAAACCTAGGTCAAACCGTTCGCTCCCGGCAGAACATTAGAGAGCTAGATTCGCTGGTACAGATCCGGCATGTCGTCGCCCAACTGGTCGGCAAGCGGGGCATGCACCGGGTCCTGATCGCCGACTGATCTACTCTTTAACGCAAGAGTCGGCAACCCGTGTCGATCATGGATATCGTCTGTTACTTGCGGTCACTTGTGGTCCGCTTGTTTCCGGATATTCAGGCAGAGATTCCGCCGGGTTTGGCACCGGCATACCTTCCGTTCTAAGGGAAGCGGCCTTACTACTTCGCCCGCGGGGTCAGTAAGAGAGGCGGCGGTAACTCGTGAAGGTGGTAGCTCGCCTGATCGCAGCTCGGGCGTGATTGCTACAACTGGGTGCTAAGAAGTGAAACTAGGTGACATACGCGATTGGGGACACTATTGGCACGGGTGGGCCAAGCGCGAGATTACCGATCTTGAAAATGACGGTAGTTGATGGCTGAATACGGATCCACCATTGATGCGGCAAGGTAGAGTTCTAAGTCTACAGTAAAGAGCGGAGTCTTTCGTGTCACGCGGCACAGCAATGCAGTATCAGTCAGGCCGAGCCGGGCAATGGCCCGGTGCTTGGCTGCTTCGGCGCTAGCCACGACGATCTCGCAGCTCTCGTCGATAAAGATGCGCAGCGTCTCCAGCAGTTGGGATTTCTCTGGATCCCGGTGCTGCCCTAGAAGATTCGATGCCTCCGTGAGCGTGTTGGGCGTGACCAGAATACGCTTGAACGGTTCTACCATCGCCAAAACCCTTTGAAATCTTCGGGGTGGAATGTTCGCAACCGCTTGTGCTTAGCAATGATGCATGGATCTTGCTTCCCGGCGACGAGAAGCACCAATAGGCTGGCATCCACGAAGACGCCGCGTGGCTGATCTCCTTCAGGCTGGGACGGAGATAGCACGGTGTCTCACGGAAATGACCTCCCCATTGTTACGCATGCAGACGGTCTTGTAGGTCCTCCTAGAAGAATGGGAGCCTATGTTCAGCAGCGGAGGTGAAACGGGTTTCCATAGGCGCTGAAAGCCGATTGTCACTTCCCACACGTCTTCAACGTCCTTGAAAGCCAGCTCCTCCAATCCAACCTGAGCAATCGATTCATCGTTGAAGAGCTCAAGAATGTGCTCCTTAGCTTTTCTAACGGCCTGAACCGGTGTCATATGTAACTCCTGGTTATGCCATCGAAACTGTGGACGGTCGATTCCGGCTGATCCCGTGGATAAACTACCGGATGCGCGCGGAGGTTGCAAGTCGGCTAATCCCACCGTGTGGCCTCGCGTAACAATCCAGAGGGACTGTCTCTGCCCAGATGATTCTGGAACCTTCTACGGCATCGACCGCTCTTCGGGCCCCGGCGCGCCCATCTTAAGCACGGCCTGCATGACGCTCGCAAATCCTTCGCTCTTGCGGAGTCCTCGCCGATTCAGCAATTCGTTAGCCCTGGCCAGATCCCCCTTCTTCTAAAACCACATAGCCTCATACGACTGTCCATAGACGGAGTGCCTCTTCAACGTGATTCATATGATTCGACCTTGCGCCAACACCTTGCCTTCAAGCGGTGCTCGCTGCCCGAGCCTCCAGACGGATCGCCTTAACCGCTCAGCTTCGCCTTTCCTTTCTTGGGAGCAGATCATGGCGATCGAGCATATCAGCGTCCCTGAAGTTGCAAGACAATGCGTAGAGGATAGCTGCGCCCGCCGGTGCCCCGTCCATGCCGAATTCGTTCCTGTGCAAAAGGTAGTAGGTCGGGAGTTCGGCGAGGTCCCCAGCCATGTCTTTGCTTTGCGAAAGGAGCCGGCCCATGACTAAGCAGACTACCATGCGCCTGGACATTTGCAAGGCACTCGTCGACCTGCCTATGCCCTTTACCAACGTACGTTTGCCCCCAGGGAACCGGCTGAACGCCTCATGCGCTGGACCGGTAGCCGACCACATGAAGTCTGGGCTGCAAATGCCTGCGTCCCAGTAGGTGCGTAGCTTATCGGTAATCCTCTTGCGCATCTCGTCCAGCACAATGGATTTCCACCCGCGTCGGATGGCGGTCCGCTGTCGATAGACAGGCCGGATGGATGAGACGAGGGCGGCAGGCACTATGGTCCGTTGCCAGATTTGCATCTCAGTCTGGATGGACCAGGAACCGGTCACCATGAATCCAGAGCGGCACCCACCGAACCTGCAGGACCTTGTCGCGCCGCTCGCCGTGGCGCCGCTTGTCTTCTAGCGATCGTAATGCGCCGCGTCGGACAGGACGCAGATGCAATCATCCTGCTCCCGTGTAGCTCGCCCGACATTATTGCGGGCCATTGTGGCTGCAGTGGCGGTCGGTGAGATTGACGTGAGCCTTTCGTCTCTTAAGGCAGGACAAATCAATCGATCCCGGGAACGGTGCAGCAGACTATGAGCCAGCACCTCGATGACACGACCTCTGAATCTGAGTGCACCGCGCACGGCTGAGGCATTGGCACACTCAACGCTTCCCCACACGACGGTGGCCATCTGCTCTTCGTCCGCCTGCTGAACGCCGGTCTGCGCCTCTTTGAGCGGTTCCTGCTGCTCTTCAGAGAGGCCCATGGGCACGAGTGAGTGCAGTAATAGTGTGGGGCCTAAGTGTTGCTGCGCCTGCGGCGCAAGTCGTGCCCAGCGTGCACGGGAGGCACGCGCAGACGCATCCCTTGGTGCAAGCCTTGTCGGGAATCGGTTCGCCATGGCGATCGGATCGTCCTGGACCCTTGCGCGCTGCTTGGGGGGAGTCAGCATCTAGCTGTTCGCTTCATGCAGAGCGGTAGCATCGCCTTCTTCGGATTGTGCAAACTCTGCGAGGAGTCCAGCAGTCTTTTCCGCCTACTCTTCGGAGACGCCAAGCTGCCGGGTTATCATTGCGATGTATTGGGCGATGCGGCTATCTGGCGCGTCGTTGGGCACTTGCGGGCACCAATAGGAGTAGGCTGGCCGCAATTGCGGCAATTATTCTGGTGGTATTGGATCTGGTGCGAGCGTACCTATCGGACGCGGTGCCCTACTTCTGCTACTTTGATGCCCTCAGCGCGTGATTCAATCCACCAGGAGTCATTCCGATCTGAGCTGATAGCAGACGTTGCACCTCGGAGCCAAGATGGCGCGACTGTTGGGATTTATCAAATCGAGGAGGGTCGTAAGTGATAAGATCACGGTCATTTAGTGGCTACCATAAATCGTGCTGTGCAAGGGAAGAGCAGGCAGTTCGCCCCTCCTGCATATTCCGTGAAGCCACCAAGGTCGGTGCACCACCTTGTCAGATCGGCAGGAGACCAGCAGTACTGTATTGCCTGGCTAGCGGATTCCATTCGCCGAAGTCGAAGCAGGGCGCAAGCGTCATACTGAATCTGTTCTCGCGATCGTAGAGGGCGCAATGACTGCATCCAGAATGGAGACGCCCTCTTGGGCGCAGACACTATCTGGCACTCCCAAGTTAATCCATCGTTTCGGGGCAAATGGTGACCATCAGCATGTTGGAAGCCTTCCCCCTGCCACCCTGCAGGGGACTAAAAGCAAGCGACACAGCCCAGATTGGCTGCGATCCTGCTACACTTGCAATTAAGGGGTGAGCGTTTTCCTAGAATAATTCGCCTTGCTGTTTCTTCTGCGATGTCCCACTAAGTATGCGTTGCACGTGGCTGGCGGCATCCTCGCCGTCAGGAAGCCACGTTCCTCCCTTTTCTACAACCTTCCGATTGCCTGTCCTATGTTCTCGGGTTCTGTACACCCACAAGCACGATAGTTCCTCTTTCAGGCACTGTAGAGCGCCTTTTTTGACGTAGTTATTTCCTAGACCAGAGTTAACAATGACGCCTGCCACCGAACATCCATACACGAGCGCATTGTGGCGCCGATACTCCTCCGAGCTCTTCTTTGCAGGCTCCATTTCAGGAGCAATCTCCGACAGGATCACCAATCGCTCCGTGGGCGGAGCTTTCTGGAAGTTTCGGCAGCGCGCCGCGCTGAGCAGTCCGCAGGCCTTGATTACAATGGCCCGCCCATCATTCTTAAGGGCACCATTGACGGCCTCACTTCCCAGATCTGACTCGCCTTGGGTCATGACTGTGATATCCTTCTTGGCCAACTCCCGGCCAAGGTTCTTGGCGTACTCCAAATCAGACTTACAGTAGTTCTTGTCATAGCCAGCCACGGTCACGACCTGTGTGAGCTGGCCTAGGAGTTCCCGGTTACCGACACCAAAGAGGACAGTCGGATAACTCTGCTTGAAGCTCTCTTTCAGGGACTTAGGATAATCCCGCTCGCGGCAATGTACGAACCATAAACCGGACTTATGCCACTTGGCCACTCGCCTGCATAGACGCCGCCTGCGGTCAGGGTTCAATAGAGCTCGTATCCTTTCCCTGGCAATGAGACCGCCGATAGCACCCGTTTCTGGAAGGATGTGATCCAATGAATCGGAAAGAAGTCTCTCGGGCTCGAGCTGCTGGTTTTGCAGCCACTGATCACATTCGGCCCACTCTTGAGGGCTGAGCGGCTGCGTGGTGTCATCCGTGATATCACCACTTTCCAAGTCAGTAGTAAGGAGCAAGATGACCTCTTCCGTCAGATCGGACGGCGCCCCAGATACTCTTGCTAAGGGGGCTTCGCTTTCTATGGGGGGCTCTTTAGAATAGGTCCGATTCTGGGCAGTATGCGACGGCTCTAGCACCTTCGGAGGCGCCTCAGAAAGTGATTTAGCAGCAGGCACGGCAGTGGACGCGTGCCGTGAGGAAGCGGGGATTCGTCCGAGTCTCGTCTGGCGGATATGTGGCAGTATCCGGTTCAGTTGTTCCTGAGCCATTTCCTCTGCAGGAAGGTCTCTTGCTCCCGCAGATATCAGTGGATCAGAGCCTGGATGCCTGGGCGTTGAGCGTCGTACCCAGAGCGGTACCCACCCATACTTGAGGTTCTTTATCGCGCCGCTCCACGTTCCGCCCTTCATGCGTATATGATCGTAATGCGCGACCACGGCCGCATCAGAAAGGCAGTAGATGTAGTCATTCCTCTGCATCGCCACTCGTATAAACTCCCAGCGGTCCAACTTGACATCCGGGGAGGTTACGGAGAGAATTACGAGCCTTCCATCCATCAGGGCACGACGGGCCGACGGATCTGTCGAGCGACGCTCAAGATTGTGTGAAAGTACTCCTATAACGTTGCCTTCAGCTTCGAGTGCCCCCCGCATGGCCTGGGCATCGACGCCCCGAGCACCTCCCGATACGACCGTAGTTTCCTCCCGCGCGGCAGCCCGACCCAAGTTATAGGCAAACTTCAGGTTTCTATCGGGCGCGTTACGTGAGCCAACGACGGTAAGTCCTCCACCACTGACGAGGGATCTATCGCCGCACCCAAAAAAGATCGGTGGATAGTTTCTTGGCAACCTTTCTCGAAGTACCTCAGGGTAGTCGTGATCCAGGTAGGTCATGACCCAAAGTCCCACCCTATACCACTTTTCGCTGCGCATAGCTACCTGAACGCCCCGACTGATCAGCCGCTTAATGTCTTCTACAGGGAGGCTTGCGCTGCGCGCATCATGTGTTCTGAGCACATCTCCGTTGGTAACCAACAGATCTGCAGGTTGTAGCCGGTGTTGCTCAAGCCAGCGCTGGACTTTCCTCCACTTCGTGATAGTCAGCGGCTTTGTTCCATGTCCATTCGCCTGCCAAGCGTCCAGATCCAGACGGGCCGTCAGAAGAAGAAGAGCCTGCGCATTTGGTTCTATGCTGCTCATTATTTCCTTGTGGTCATCGCCACCGCGATGCGGTAGCTGGGAGGCGGCAATTCAGACTTCCCTAGCCTATGATGCGGTGAACCAATCGGATTGCCCAGCGGCGCTGGTCTGTGCGAGTCACCGGACTCCCGCACATGATTCTGGGCCCAACATGCAACGCTGACATGCTTGGCATCGCTGTCACCGATGAACAAGAAACGTCAATCAATCTGATGCCGTGGAGGCCAGAGCCATAGGAAACACCTTCCCACAGCCAGCCTCCCGCAATTTGGCGGCTGCCATCGTGAATGTCCATCTCGAATCCACCGCATCATCAATCAGCAGGACAGGAGTATGGGGCACCTGAGGGCGGACACTGAAGGCTCCCTCTACATTCCTGCACTGGTGAAAACTGTTTTGCTGTTCCTTTTGCGGCGGGCGCGACCCGCGCGCTACAAGAGTCTCCATAAATGGTAAGCCCAGCCGCTGACTTAACCGGTTTGCAAACGAGCTGACAAGGCGCGGTTTCGTGCTCGATGGAATACAGGTGACCCATTGGGGAGCTGGAGTGGGTTGCCACCGACTCACCATCTTAGCGGCAGCTGCCACCAATTCGTCGCTGAAATGACCTGCAGACTTCCCCTGTCGAACATACCGACCCCAGCCCGCGTCACCCCAGCGTGAGAGCACTCTGCCCTCAGAAGCACGCAGCCTAACTAGAAGATAGCCATTGTAACTGAATTGCGGGCAGACACCAGAGGGGATCCGTATGCGAGGTTTGATGGGCAATTCCATATTGCGCAGAAAATACAACGCTTGCAACACCTGTCTACGCCCAACCTTAGGGCTGATGCTGTGCCTCCGCTTACAGTTATCACAACGTCCACAGCGCCCAGCGCGTGGATCATTGAGTGCGTGCTGCAAATAGGCCATGCGGCAGCCTCCGGTCTTGAGATACCGCTGTATTTCTTGCCACTCAACTTCGCGCTGCTTAGTAAGCCGATCAATGCGCTCTTTATCCATCTGGTACCTCACCGCAGTGCGGTGCCATTTATGCTGCATCTTGATGACTGGGCTTGGCGTTTCCACAGAAAGGAACTTCAGCAGATGCGCAATCCGTCCGTGGCGCATGTTCAAGTTCTTCTCAATGTCTGGTACGCTCATGCCATCGTTCGCATCAAGAAGTGCCAATAACTGATTAACGTCCTCCTCGGGCGGGAAGGCATTGTTGCGAAAGTACTCTATGATATCAACATCCTCTTTGCCAGCGAGAAGGATGCCTGCGGCTCGCTCAAGCGCGCGGCCAGCACGGCCAACTTGTTGGTAGTAGGCGATGACAGAGCCTGGAGCCTGGTAATGGATCGCAAATGCGAGGTCAGGTTTGTCGTAGCCCATCCCTAGCGCTGATGTGGCCACTAAGACCTCGATCCTGTTTTTTAACAGGCTTTCCTCCAGGTAGAGCCGCTCGTCGGTTGAGTTGGGCCGCTCCTCGCTCTTAACGCCGCTGTGGTAGCATGCTGCCTTAATGCCGTGCTTGAGGAGCCACGCTGATACGGTCATGGCATCCCTCTTGGTTAGCGTGTACACGATACCAGTGCCGTTCAGCTTCGGGATATACTCGGCTAACCACGCCAGACGGGTGGCCTGATCCGGCATTTGCAGCGTCTGCAGTACGAGGCTGTCGCGCGTTAGCGGACCACGCTGCACAGTGAAATCGCCAAGTTGTGCCTGTATGTCCTCCAATACGCGATTGTTTGCGGTAGCCGTAGTACCAAGCACCGGTGTGTTGGAAGGCATGAACCGCAATATGTTTACGATCCGGCGGTAGTCAGGTCGAAAGTCGTGACCCCAGTCGGAGATGCAGTGCACCTCATCGATCACGACCATTCCGATGTGGCTCGCGACTCTCTCGAGAACGGTCTCAAGGAAATGCTTGTTGGCCAGCCGCTCTGGCGATATCAAGAGCAAATCGATACTGCTGCTAACCAAGCGCTCGGTAATGGATGGCCATTCCGGATAATTGGAGGAGTTGATGGTTTCAGCTATCAGTCCGACCTGCTTGGCGGCCTCCACCTGATTGCGCATCAAGGCCAAAAGCGGGGAGATCACTAGGGTCGGACCACTGCCCTGTTGCCGAAGAAGGCAGGTGGCCAGGAAATACACCATGCTCTTGCCCCAGCCTGTACGCTCTACCACGATGATGCGCCTGCGCCGGTTAACAACTGCATCAATCGCCTCCCACTGGCCCTCTCTGAACCGGGCGGCTGGATTGCCGACGGCCTCCACAAGTAATTTTGATGCGAATTGGCGCCCAGACGCGTGCCACATGCCGCGTGTGTAGGTCCGCAAACTCATCCTCGTTTTTTCTGACATGGCGATTTACCGGTAGGAAGTCTTCAGATTAAGAACGTAGTCTTCGCTGCTCGAGTTGATGAGGAGCTCGGGTGGGATAACCAATGCCAAGCTACTGTGGGTGGACATGGATGCCCCCGGGCAGTGGTCTTCATCCTAGCAGCAGGTATTGCCAAGCTTCCATGCACCGCTGACGTCCGTGGCCGCGCGAGTATGATGTGTTGGAAAGGTAACGATACCGCAGCATTCTGGCCTCATTGGCGCGTGAAGCTGGAACACATCTTGACGGCGCGCCATCCTCGGCCGGGATCTGCGCCCACTGCCCTGGAGTGCACAATAGCCTAGTCGCGAAAGTGGATTCCCTCCGCGCAAGGGATATTCAGCTGCCTTTCGAAGCAACGTCAACCTTACCGAGCTAAGGAAAGACATCAAGCACTCAGGAAGTCGCTTTCACCTTGCCACCCTACATGTTCCAAAAGACTCGCGGCGCGATCGTACGCTGCGGCGATCAGGCCAAGAACGCAACGGTGCGTGCGCATCCCCCTAGAATAATCCCCGCTGCGAAATTTCGTTTGGCGCAAGAGTGCGACGTATATGGTACACATGGCTGACGGCATCTTGGCCGTCAGGAAGCCACCCCTCTCCCTTCTTAGCAATCGCCTGAATGCTCGTACTGTTGCTACCGGAGGTCTTGCATGCCCACAGGCGCGTGAGCTCCTTATTCAGACAATGCACTGCACCTTTCTTGACGGCATCATTCTTACCGCAACGAATGACGATGCCTGCCGCTGAGCAGCCGTAGACTAGCTCACTGTGGCGCCGGTACTCCTTCGATGCTTTCTTGGCATGTCGCGACCCAGGAACCAGCTCCGACAGAATCACGAATCGATCCGTCGCCAACGCGTTCAGGATACGTCTGCTCCCCGCCGCGCCTCCCAGCCCACCAGATTGAATCTTAATGGCCAGCCCACCTTGGTCAACGGCGCCTTTGATGGACTGTATTTCGGGATCAGAATCGCCTCTGGTTACGACTGTGAATTCGTTCTTGGCCAGCTCCCTACCCAAGGCATTGGCATATTCCAAATCAGACTTGCCCGAACAGGCTACGGCCACGCCCGTCCATTGCCTGGCCAAGATGTCCCGACAGCCAAAACCAAAAAGGACAGCCGGATAGTCCTGCTTGAACTTGTCTTTCAGGAGCTGAGGATAGTCCCTTTCGCGGCAATGCACGATCCATACATTCAAGTTCTTCCACCAGGTCATATAATCGCTTAGAAGACGCCTTCGGTCAGAGCCCATCAGTGCTCGAATCCTTGTCATATCCACGGGCATGCTGGTCACGTCGGCTTCCTGTAGCAGGTGAATCACTGCATCGCTAAGGAATTTCTCAGGCTCAATCCGCTGGGCTCGCAGCCAATGCTCAAATGCGACCCACTCCTGGGGACTAAGCGGCTGCGCGGCTCCATCCTCTTCAATTTCAGTTGTGAGCAGCAAGATGGCCTCTTCCGCCGGATCGACTACGTCATTGGACTCGCCACTGCTGGGCCTTGCTAGAACCATCCGAGGATGGTCGGACTGCGACGGTTCAAAGTCCTCCATTGGTGGCGCGGCACCTGCACTGCCCATGTACCCAATTCTAGGCCCTTCCAACGGGACAATGAAGGTAAAAAATCCCTTTGGGGCCCGCGCATGAGTCAGTATCTGCTGGACATGATCCTGGGGATTCTCCTCTGCAAGAAGCTCCTTTGCTCCCAGGTAAATCAGCGGGTCAGAGTCTGGATGCTCTAACACCGACCTGCGTACCCAGAGCGGCACCCACCGAGCCTGGAGATTCCTTTTCGCGCCGCTCACCACGCCGCCTTTCGTCTTCTTACGATCATAATGCGCCACCACGGCCGCGTCAGATAGGACGTAGATATAATCATCCCGTTTCCGTGTGGCTCTCCCGACATCAACGCGGGCCAGTCTAACTGTTGGAGCGGTCGTGGAGATTAACACGAGCCTTCCGTCCTTCAAGGCAGGACGAACCGACGCATCCCTAGAAACGTGCAGCAAATTGTGAGAAAGTACTTGTATAACACGACCTCCAGCTGTGAGTGCACCGCGCACGGCTGAGGCATCGACTCCCTCAACGCCTCCCGACACGATAGTGGCCTCACTGCGTGCGGCAGCCTGACCCAGGGACTCCGCATAAGCGAGATTGATGCGGTGTGCTTTGCGCGAACCAAGTACAGCGAGCTCTCCTGTGCCGACCAGGGAGCGGTCTCCACACCCGAAAAAGATCGGCGGACCAAAGAACACCGGCCTTCTCCGTAGCTTCTCAGGATAGTGGTCGTCCCAGTATGTCATAACCCAAAGGCCAGCGCGATCCCATGCTTCACTGTGCACAGCAAACTGAATGTCCCGACTGAGCAGACGTACAATGCTTTTTACCGGGAGGCGCACCCGTTGGGCATTGTGTGCCTCGAGTACATCTCCGGCCCTATCGAGCAGAGCAGCAGGTTGCAGCTCATGATGCTCCAGCCATAACAGTAGGTTCCTCCAAACCACTGATGTCAATGGTCTTATTCCATCCATTTGTGCCTGCCTTGTGTCCAAATCCAGTCGGGACGTCAAAAGCAGGAGTGCCTTCGCATTAGGATCAATACTTCTCATATTCACTACGAGGTCGTTGCCAGTGCCTTGCGATAGCCCAGAGCCAGCACTTAAGGCGGCCCCAGATCCGCTAAGATAGTTACTTTTCTCAGCAATGCTGATGGATTTGAATCCCTGGACTCACGTACATGAACCTGGGGCCACCTTCGCAGCCCTAAACCCCTTTTTAGCCGGCTGCGCTAGAGGCACATGAAATTAAATCCCGCGGAGGTCAGAGCCTCACGCGATGATTCACCACTACCCGCGCAAAGCAACTCCGCAGCAGCCAACGTGAACATCCGTCGCGAATCTGCCGCATCTGCTCTCATCGCAGCAGAAGTTCACGGCTATAGGGCAGGGCCCCGGCATTTCCGAGCAATTGCGCAGGAACCGGCGGCGGACTTAAGCAGCCACTGGCCACGAAGCTACTTCACCAACACCATCTTCCGGGTGCTGATATGCCTGCCTTTAGACTCCATCCGATAGAAATAGGTACAGCCAGCCATGTGTCCAGCATCCCATGGTATGGAATGCATCCCGGGACTGCAGACCCGATTTCCCAGCCTCACTACGCTGCTCCGCCGGGGAGTCTCCTCCTCCCGAAACTCAATTCTAATTGTCGCTGGTCTCAATTCTAGTTGTCGTTGGACACCTGATAGTAACCATGGACAGGTCGTGCAGAGCAGTTATCCACGACAATAGGGCTGCTACGTCGCAGAATGGTACAATGAGTAGTGGCTGAATGAGCCAGCAACACTTAGATAGCCCGCCCTGCAGCACAACAGGCGAAAAGACAGCCGGCGCGCTGACACATCTGGTCCGAACCGCCGCGTGAGACAGCCCCGCGCGTAACGAGCCGTCTCCAGGGCGCGCCAGACCTTCAATGGTATGCGCACCAACAGTATCCTGCGTTTTGCACACCCGGCGGATGCACGCGCCCTATACATCCCCTTCTCCAACATACCCAGGGACTGCGCCCACGGAAAGTTCGGCTCGTATCCGCGTGTTGCTGTCACATACGCTGGCAACAATCTCTCAGGCGCGAGCAAGCGTCAGAATATACCGATCGGAACGGCTGGACTAAGGCGCCAGATCAGATATCCACGATGCGCTTTTTGAGGATAAACATCCCCTCACTGCCACTGGTCACTACGATGATCCCGCTCTTGAAAAACGGATAGTTGCTCCACGATCCGCCGAAGCTAGGTACATTCTCTCCGTAGGGCACCGTGTCGAAAAAGCCCACGTCCACTGGCCCCGTACGATCTGTGATGTCCAATATTCGCAGACCACTCTGATAGTTGGACTGGTACATGTAGTCGTCAACAATGTACAGGTTGTGGTCGCTGGCTTTGTTTTCGGATACGTGCTCTAAAACCAGCTGAGGATCATCCAGGTCGGTCACATCCCAGACCAGCGTCCGGGTACCATCCACGGACCCGGCCAGTTCATCAAGCTCATCATTCATGTAGAAAAAGCCGTGGTCTTCGGTGAGCCAGCCCTGATGCGAATAGCCGTAGTTGGGGTACGATGCGCTGGCCAGTTTCACGGGGTTATCCTTTTCGCTGACATCAGCAATGCTGAGCGCGTTCTCGTTGGCGCCGAAACAGATCTCTTTGCCACCGTGCTCGATGTCCGGCCCATGATACGTGACGCACTGCGCATCATGCGAGTATCCAGTCCCTAACCTGCCCGTATCGGTGTCGGAATAGCATCCGACAAAGGTCGGTTCGATGGGATTCCTGATATCGATCATGTGCAGGCCACCCCCACAGGTTTCGCCTCCCATACCGCCTCCTACGGCGTACGCAAATCCTGTCTCCTCATTGATAACGATGTTGTGCGCACTGGCAATGCCGGAGTACAGCGCATTGGCCTCGAACGTTACCGGAGGATTCTGCACTTCCCGAAGCTGCCGGAGGTCAAAGACCTGCATACCATGGTTGCCAGCGCCGTCGGCTACGATAAAGGCGTGATCGCTGTACACCTTGATGTCCCGCCAGGTACTGGCCCTTGCCTCCTCCGTCTTGGGAAGGTTTCCTGCAAAGATCGGGTTGTACGGATCGGTGACATCCACCATCGCGGTACCGTCCATGCGGCCTATTAGCGCCCACTCCTTGTTGGTTTCGGGATCGGTCCAGCCCCACAAGTCATTCACTTTCACGCCGCGGCTACCGCCCAGATCGGCGACGGATAGGAAGGAAAGCATATCCACATTGCTGCAGTCGAAGCGTTCCGCACCGCCATCTTCGCAAGCCACCTCCGCTCCTACAATAGAGGGAATCCCTTCTGCTGCAGTAAAGAGCTGCGCGGTTTCCGCCCATCCTTCTTCCCCAGACTCCAGCACTACAGCCTTCCCCTCACCATAGTCCGAACTGGGCGTACCACAAACCAAGATTTCGCTCTCCACCACTAGCGCCTGGCACATCCCACGCACGGAGGAAACATCCTGCAGCAGGTCTTCTGGACGAAACAGAGTAAGGTCATCCCACTGCCCCGTTTCCAAATCCCTGCTGTACCGGTACAACGCTCCTGACTGTTGGCCTTCAAAGGGTGCTACCGTCCACAGGTGGTGCCCATCGGCACCCAGGTCAAAGCCCAGCAACCGAAACCCTCGACCTAGAAAAATGCCTGCCAAGTGTCCGCGCTGCGCCCACCGTAACGTTTCGCTATCACGCTCAAAAACAAACACCACGCCCTGGTTGCTACTATATCTCGGGGCACCCACAAAGAGCTCGTCCCCTTGCATCGCCAACGCATAGCCAAACAGATCGCTATCCTTTTGTCCTTCCACCTTCAGCGTATCGGCCAACGCCCAGGCATCCGTTTCAGTATCGTGCGTATACAATACTACGGCGCCGCCAAAGCCTGGGGCGGCGACGGCTGCCGTATGGTCGCCCAGCGCCAGCGCAGGGCCGAAGCCTGCAATAGGGATTGGGCTCATACGCCAATCTCTCCTCCATTCCTCCTCATAGGGTGCCACATCACTACCTCGCAGAATGGTGTGCTCGCTCCAGGCACCTGACATCTCATCCCGCTCAAATACGTACACCGCACCATCGCTGCTGGAGGAGCCGACGGCACTTGCCAGCAACCAGTTACCGCGGACTGCCAGGTCGTTTCCGAAGCGGTGATCTTCCTCCCCATCGCTGGTGGCAAGTCGGGTGGTTTCGATCCACATGCCGTCTTGCAGTATGAACTCGTAAACAGCCCCACGACCATCGTCACTTCCTATCGCACCCACATAGAGGGTGTTTTCACCGGTTACCATAGTTCGTCCGAAGTGATCGGACTGATCCCCGGCATCTGAAGCCTGAAGGCGCTGGTGCTCAACCCATGCCTGTGTTTCTGGATCGCGCCCGTATACGTAAACGACCCCAGGACTAGAGTTGGTGAAGGCTTTTCCGACGAAGATGGCGTCGCCCTCCATCGCTACGGAACTGCCAAAACCGCTATTGATCTGGGCTTCGGCAGCAACTGCTATGGACAGGGAGAGTGCGAGGAACGCAGTGCGTACTGACATGGCTTGGCGGTGGGTCACTGTTAGTGGGTTTGTGGCAGACCTTAGAAGAGGATGTTGAAGCCTGTTATTTGGACGCTGGTCGCCTGTATTGCCTTGCGGAGCTTGGGCAGGTGTCGTGGTTGGGGTTTAGATTCAGTTTGGGTTCTGCAAACATGAGGGCCATTACCACGCAGCGGTGGACCTGCGCCGAGTTTTTCCAACAGCGCACATTGCGGATCAAGCTGGCGAGGGTACTGGTGAGATCCTCAATGCTGTTCGTGGTACGCAGGCTTTGGCCTAGTTGTTCGGGGGATTCTCACCCATAAGAGATAACCTTCTTGGCAGCTCGTGAAGTAAGCGTCAATCGGGCCTTCTCGGGCACGCTTCGAGTCGGTCAAGGATTCAGATATTGTGGACCACTGTTGGATCATGTCGTCCAACGCGCAGTGAGGCACGTATTCTGGCGCAAGTCGACCAGTGGCTGCGTGCTGCAGCGGAGGTATACGGGTGTGCCAAATTGGCAGTCTGGCGTAGTTAGTATCGGCTTATTGTTGTCTGTCGCGGGTGCCGGCGGCAGGTCGTACGCAGGTGGTATCGTGCCCTCTTGACGGACCAAACAGGGGACATCTACGCCAAACAGAGGAAAGGCTAGGCTCGCTAAGCCCAGGACATCATTGCGCATCCTCGGTTGCTAAGATCTCCGCGTCAGCGATTACCTTCAGGATGCACACCATAAGCGCTACTCGTGAGATACAGGGGGCGGTGAAGGAAGGCCACCTGCACCCCGCTGGCAGGGATCAGGACTGTTCTAGGAGATGTTGCCGATCCAGGTAGTCCCAAGCAAGGGCTGCCGCACCGTAGATGCCCGCATAATCTGCCATATCAGAGAGAACGACGGGAATTGGATCATCAGGCGGATACCGGTATGCATTCTTCGTGACGTGCGCCTGCACCTGGGGAAGAAAGTAGTCAGCTGCAGCCATCGCACCGCCGCCCAGGATAATGATTTCCGGGGCGTACATATACACAACATTCACCAGGAACCCGCTCAGATGTCGGATCCAGCGCGCAAGTGCATCCCTGCACAAACGATCATCCTGCTCCACGCCCCAGATCACCGCCCTAAAATCAATGGTGTGCGGATCCTTCTGGAATCGTGGCTGGAGCACCGACGGCAGCCCGCGCATCAGCCCATCCCGGACCGTGATAGCCAGCGCGGTAGCAGAACACAAAATGTTGGGGGTCCCGCGCCCTCCTGTGATGCAAAGCCGGTCGCTGGCTGACTGCTGCATAATGTGGCTGGCCTGTGTGCCAAACTGAAGGCGTGCGTCGCGCAGTATCCTGCCGTCTAGAAGCACGCCAGAGCCTACACCCGTGCCGATAGTGACCGATACAGCCCAGCGACGGTTTCTGGCTTTCCCAAAGAGCGTCTCCGCCAGGATGGCAAGTCGCGCATCGTTGTCTGCCGTGACCGGAATGCCGAGCGCGTGCCGTAGGCGCGGCACTACCGGGTAGTGCTCCAGCTTGAGCTTGCCAGGCAAGAGCACGATTCCGCGGTCGGGATCCACCGCTCCAGGAAGCCCCATGCCAATACAGGCTGGGGAGTGCCCATGTGCATGCCGGATACGCTTGACGACCTGAAACACGGCAGCCATGAATTCCTCCGGCTGCATGGTATAGCCGGAGGGCGTGCTACCGCTCTTTGTGAGCTTACCTGATCGGGTGACGACGCCACTCTTCAGGCGTGTGCCACCGACATCAAATCCGATGACGTACGGTTCCGGCATCACTTTAACTGGACGTATTCTAACTCTGCTGCTTGAGGTACGAGTGCGGCCACAGCAACCTGCAGTCCGAAGGCAAATAACCGAACGACACTCTATTTCATAGGCTTATCAGCGCTGCTGCGACCCGCAAGGCATTGCGCGTGACTGCCGTGTCAGCATCGTAGCTGACCGCAAGGCCTCCGCGCCATCTCACGCTGCCAGCCATGGATGCTCCCACCTGGCATGGAGACATGTCCGCTACAAGCGCAGCGCTGCCCATCATTCGCTGCCGTCCCAATCAATCAGCGGCACGCGCCGTGACTGACACAGATTGCAGAACCCACAGAAGCCGACGCACTGCGACGCAGATGCAGGAACTGTACAATCCTCCGACGCACCGGATCCGCTCCCGCTCCTATGCATCAAGAAACCCGCAGGCGGGCACGAGCCCACCGTCACTGGTTTGCGGGGATACGCAGCACCCATGCGTCCGGCGGCAGCATGGTAAGCTCCTCTTTAAGGGACTGAACCTCGGCCAGCGTGGGCCGCTGCCCGATAGCTACGCGATGAAAAGTCCCGTCAACAGAAACCATAACTTCCAATGGGATGTCCGGCCTGCCGACCATCGAGCGAAAACGCTCTACCTCGGACTCCGCTGTAGCAAGCTCTGGAAACGACGCGACAATCAGCGTATAACCCCCAAGGGCGTAGTCGAGCGTGGCCACCGCCGCAGCCTGGAGAGTCTCGCCGCTACCAGCTTCTGGCTCGGTCTCTGGCAACGCCTCTTCGATGGGTCCCTGCTCAGGTTCTGACGATTCGTCAGCATTGATACCGATGTCGGTCTCTGTCGGGGCGGCCGTCACACCGGCATCCGCGGCTGGTGGCGTTTCTGACTCTAAGGTACCCGGGATCCTGGATGTATCCGGGAACAGCAGCACAAGGGCTATAATGCCCACCGCCGTTAACCCGATCGCGGTCGCCCAGCGGCGACCGCGGCCCCGGCGTCGCACGGCAGGCTGGCCCAAGACCTCCTTTGTATCGCCGGGGCTATGCTCTAAGGCTGACGCTTCGCTGGTAGCATCCGGTCTTTGGTCAGGACTGTCGCTGCTCAAAGGCGGGATAGCCTCCACTACCTTGGGTTTGGCTTGTCCAGACACGTCTGCCTCAGCTTTGGGGCCGGTGGTATCCTGGGCAAGTTCGGGCTCATCCTCGTCCAGGATGCCTATGGGGTCGGCCGTCTCCTCGCCCACATCAGTGTCTCCCGTCGTAGTCGCGGCAGAGGAATCCAACTCAGCAAAGATGGCATCGGCAGCCGCTACAGCATCTACGTCATCCTCATATGAATCGGTGTCGTCGTCCACCTCCTGCTCCTGAGAGGCTTCTTGCCCAAGCTTGATTAGCTCTGCCGCGGCCTCCTCTGAGCTTACCACCTCCAATGGGGGCAAGTTGTCAAGTCCAGCCCACGCTGCGGCTAGTAGCTTGGCGTCTGGCTCAAATATGACCCCCGAACCCGTCGCAACAAAACTGCCCAAGCCTTCCAACGTGATGCGGCCCTCGAGAAGAATGCGGTCGCGCCAAGCAGCTGCGAAGCCGCGTAACCACTGCTCCGCCTCGCCAGGATCAATGGACAACGCTCGCGCCACCGACTGAACAACGGAATCAGTCATCGACCGCACCACCCTCTGTCGACAGGGCAAATGAAATGCTACGTGCAGGAGGCACAATCACGATGCCGCCTGAAGGCTCATGCACGACCTTGCTTCGATCATGCTGCACGCTGAACGTCCCCAACCCGGGCACCACCGCGTCCAAGTTGTTCTGCAGCCTCCTCTGGACTGCCTGAACCAGCGCCTCCATGACTTTGGTGCTTACCAGTGCATCCTCCATGGCATCAGGCGAGCGTTATACCGCAACGGAAAGACAAGAATATACGCCCTGGACGGCAATTTGCCAGAAGCACCGATATGGTCAACCTTCGACGGAGGCGGCCTGTGGCATCCGCGCGTATATTGGCGCCAGCTTGCTATGTACCGGCACAATCGACAATAAGAAGGGATCACCCATGAGCGTTCTAGCAGTCGGCACGGTCGCATTTGACGTCATTGAAACACCTGCCCATTCGGCCCGCCAGGTGCTCGGAGGCACAGCCACCTACATCTCCCTTGCCGTGCGCCTAGCCGGCGGCGCGGTGCGCCTAGTGTCGGTGGTCGGCAACGACTTTCCCGAAGAACATGTCGCGCTCCTGCGTCGCAACGGCGTCGATACCAGCGGCCTACAGGTGGATATGCACGGCAAGACCTTTGCATGGGGCGGACGGTATGGCAAGGATCCAAACCAGCGTACCACGCTGTTCACAGCGCTCAATGTGCTGGCCGACTTCGATCCGGTGGTGCCGCCCCAGTACCGCGATAGCCGTATCCTCTGCCTCGGTAACCTGGATCCGCGCCTGCAGATGCGTGTGATGGACCAGATGCCAGGCAACGTATACACGGTATGCGATACCATGAACTACTGGATCGATAGCGATCCAGACGGGCTGCAAGAGGTGCTCAGTCGCGTAGACTGCCTGATAGTTAATGATGAAGAGGCGCAACAGATCACTTCGCAGCACAACATGGTGAGGGCAGCCGCCGACATACGCGCCATGGGACCCGCCGTGCTGGTGATCAAGAAGGGAGCCCACGGTGCCATGCTCTTTACAGACGCAGCAATCTTTGTCACTCCGGCCTTTCCTACCGCGAGAGTCACGGATCCCACAGGGGCAGGTGACGCTTTTCTCGGTGGATTCTGCGGTCAGTTGGCCAACGAAACGACGCTGGATGTCTCCGCACTCCAGCGCGCCGTCATCACCGGAACCGTAATTGCCTCCTTCGCGGTGGAACAGCTCGGAGTAGGCGGTCTGATTGAACTTTCAGCTACAGACATCGTAGCGCGCACGACAATGCTTCGCAGCATGGTTACATGGCCCAAGCCATTCTGTGCGGACGGGTGCTAAGACTCCTGCCGAGCATCGCGGCGCTGGCCATAGCTGCATGCGCGTCGCCACACCAGATAGAGGTGGTACTGGACAAAGCCGAGCCAGACCGGCTGCTGCGCTTTTATTTCGGAAGCTACACGGAAGGTGGTGCTGACCCATTTGCCATTGGCATCCTCTCAAAGCGCGGGCAGCGCTACTATGTGCATCCGTCCATGCTCGAGGCCACGCGCCCTGGCCTGGGTACCGAGTTGATGCGCAGCGCACAAGGTGGCGTGGTCACCTGGGACAGCCTGGGCGCCTTCCTGGCACGTACCTACTACCAAGCACGCGGGCTGCCCCCAACGATTGACTCCCTCAAAGCACGATGGCCGTACCACCAATGGCAGGCATACGAAGTCCATGGTCCCATGACGCGGGCCCGCCGTCGTATACATGTAAGCACCGTGGCACTAGAGGCCGCGCTGCGGGAATACACGGCTATAGGGCGGCACCTGCGCTACCGAGCCGGCACGGCCATCGTGGCGGACCACTATCTTGAGGAACGCCTGGTGGAACACACGGCCATGGTGCGACGCAAGGACGGGTTCTGGGATTTTGCCACCTATGGGCCCAATGGGGAGCTGACCAGCGCTACGCAGGCGCTGCCACATGCACTGAAGACACCGCTGCAGTGCGTAGGGTGCCACTTCGGTGCCAAACAGTTTGAGCCGGAACGAAGCTTTCCGCTTTCGGCGCCGCCGGGACCGGACGGCGTGCGCGCGTACGACATAGGACCAGCGGCAAGAGATGCGGAGGTGGCGCGCTACTTCGCCGAGCATGCCAAGCGCAGCGATACGGTGCTGGGGCTCTACGCCACCATCCATGTCTCGAAGCTGCGCGCTGGTCGAGACACGCTGTCAACGGCCAACCGCAGAC
This sequence comes from Rhodothermales bacterium, assembly GCA_958296045.1. GTDB lineage: Bacteria > Bacteroidota > Rhodothermia > Rhodothermales > Bin80 > CATQHT01. The sequence continues at coordinate 866,533 of CATQHT010000001.1, read as the reverse complement.
TGCTCGAAGACCTGGGGCTGTGATGCGTGAAGAGCCGCTGAGCACCATTCGGCTGCACAACGCCGTCTTCTTCGCCCACCATGGGGTCCACCAGGCTGAACAGCACACCGGAGGGCGCTTTGAGGTGGACGTGGCGATGGACCTGCGCGTTGATTACGCAGCGCTCAATGACGACCTGGAGCAGACCGTAGACTACGAACGTGTGTACCGCCTAGTGCAAGACCTGGTGGTAAGCAACCGCTTCCGCCTTCTGGAGCGCTTGGCCTACCTTATCGGACAAAAGGTGCTGACATCCTTTGCAGTCGTGCGCAAAGTGGAAGTCACCGTGCGCAAACCGAATCCACCCATCGGGGGAACGACCAGCGCGGTGGAAGCAGTATACCGGGCTACGCAACCAGAAAGTCTGGATAGTGCTGCTTCAGCGTCAAATACAGCCGCCGCAAAGGCAATCCCACCACGGTATAAAAGTCGCCGTTGATGCGTTGAACGAACAGTGCACCTTGTTCGTCTTGAATGCCGTACGCTCCAGCTTTGTCCATAGGTGAACCTGACTCAACATAGGCCGCAATTTCGCGATCAGTGAGACTACCGAACGTTACCTGTGTGACTTCGGCCGCTGCAACGCGGCGTCCGCTCGCCCGGTGCGTAAGCGCAATGCCTGTATGGACGGCATGCGTTTCGCCGCTGAGTCGCCTCAGGATGCGGGCCGCATCCCGAACGGAGCCGGGCTTGCCTATGGTTCTGTTGCGGTGAACTACAATGGTGTCCGCCCCCAGCACCAAGGAGGAACGCCGGCGTCGGCTTATCGCATCGGCTTTGCGCAGAGCCAGTCGCTGCACGTGCCGTTCCGGTGTCACACTGTCGGGCACCAGTTCACTAACATGGCTGGGTATCACGATGAACGACAGACCCAACTGTCGAAGCAGTTGCCTGCGTCGAGGTGACTTGGATGCCAAGATGAGAGCGGACGAAAGACGCAACAATGCAATACTGGCTGCGGCGTATGCCAAAGCCGTCAGGTCGCGTACCAAGCGCGGTCTGGCGGGTGGCGCACATCCATGTTAATGATGATCATTCTTAATGTAAAGGCCTGATCGTGAATCGACCTACCGTAGTGCTGGCGCTGTGCAACCATAAAGGGGGCACCGGCAAAACCACGACTGCGCTCAATCTGGGCGCAGCCATCGGAATGCTGAATATTAAGACACTGCTCATCGACCTGGACCCTCAGGGCTTTCTGACGCGCATGGTAGATGTGCCAGAGCCGCACCCGGCGAAATCTGCTCTCTCCTTGTACAACCCAAGGCTGAAAAAGGGTGAGCTAGAGCCTATCGAAGTCAGCACCTTTGACCTCATCCCGGCCTCGCGGCACATGACCAAATGGATGAAACGGTTCACCAAGCCTACGGACCATCTGTGGATCAGAGAATCGCTCCGACACTACGATGGTTATGACCTCATAATACTGGATACCGCGGCCGCGGTTACAGTGTACTGCATGGGCGCTCTGGTGGCCACGACACACGTAGTCATACCCGTCACCCCGGAAATCCAGCCGGTATACGGCGCCAGTAGCGCCTTTAATTCGGTAGCCATCGTCCGAAAAACCCTTAACCCCGGTCTTAAGAGCCCCTTTTTCCTTATCACGCAGGCGGATGGACGCAAAACCGAACACAGGAGCTACGCGAAGTATCTCCGCGACAAGTATGGTGCGCAGGTGCTGAAAAATGTGATACGGACCAATTCGGCTCTTGCCAAATCCTATAAGGGCGGCAGATCTGTGTTCCATGATGATCCGCGTGCCCGAGGGGCACGGGATTACGCTAATGCGGCCCATGAAATCCTCGGTATCCTCGGCCTGAGTCCTGCCGACCCGTGACCGTAAAGGACGGGATACAGGTCCTGGCATGGTTAGCGGCAGGAGCGCTCCTCTTTTTGGGGCTGCATGCCCCGTTAGGCGGTGTCCTGAAGGCGGGACCTCTGTTAGATCCATGGAATGGGATATATCTGACCGCCCGGCAAGCGCACCACCCGCAGCACAGCGAGGTGCGTCTGGAGGGCTTGACTGGCCCCGTCACCGTAGAGAGGGACGCGCGCGGCGTGCCGCACATCTTTGCGGCCAATGACCAAGATGCGCTGATCGCGCTCGGCTATGTCGTAGCGCAGGACCGGCTATTCCAGATGGACTTTCTGGAGCGCGTAGCTTCGGGCCGCTTGGCCGAGGTGTTCGGACCCGCATCCGTATCGGGCGACCGCTACCTACGCCAGACAGGCATGGAATGGGCCGCACAGCGAATTGCACATAAAATTCACAGCGACGCGGGTCTTGAGCTCGATGTTATAGACGCCTTTGCCCTCGGCGCTAACGCCTATATCGGTAGTCTGGATGAGAGCGAGCTGCCGTTCGAGTTCAGGCTGTTTGGCCACCGTCCCGGGTCGTACAGCGCGCTAAGTGCAGCGCGCCTGATCCAATACTTTAACTTTGATCTGTCGTATTCCTCCGAAGACCTAGCGTATGGAACCCTGCTTAAGCGGCTGGGCCAAGAAGCGTTCGAGGAGCTCTATCCTGCGCACTCCCCGCTGTATGTGCCGATAGTGCCGGCAGAGTCTCCCGCTCCAAGCCCGGTTTCGCTGGAGGCGGACCACCTGCCGTACCCGCATCCACCCGTAGTGGCAGAGCTCGCGTCTTCGGATCCGCTCACCGAGGGCTTCCGCCCTGGTAAGGGCTCCAACAACTGGGCAGTTCACCGGGCCCGCTCGGCCACCGGGCGTCCACTTCTAGCTGGGGACATGCACCTGAGCCTCTCCCTGCCTTCGATTTGGTACGAAGCCCATATCGTGACACCAGATATGAATCTGTATGGCGTGTTGGCACCCGGCACGGCGCTTCTGGTCGAAGCCTTCAGCGATTCGCTTGGATGGGTCTTCACAAATATGAGCGCGGACGCTATGGACTACTACGCGCTGGATCTCGATGAGGAGCGTCGCCGCTATCGCTTTGACGGTTCCTGGAGCGCGCTCACCCCGGTGGCGGACACGATCTATGTCGAGGGCGCCGCGCCGGTTGTGGACACACTCTGGTATACGCATATGGGTCCGCTGCTGCGGACCGAAGGCAACATGCCTGTCGCCATGCGCTGGGCAGCCTTTGAAGATAATGCTACGTTGACGGCGATGTGGGGGCTTTCTAAGGCCGGTCATGTGGACCAGGCCGACTCCGCCTTAAGGCACTGGGGAGCGCCGGCCCTGAATGTGCTCCTGGCAGATCATACAGGTTCGATAGCGCTGCGCTCCAGCGGACATGTGCCCGTCCTCGCAGATGGCGGAAGCCGGGTAGGCATCCAGGACGGCACCTCCAGCCAGACGGCATGGGTCGGACGCCTGCCTCACCTGGACATGCCGTACGCGAAAGACCCCGCGCAGGGCTTTCTGTCCTCCTCAAACCAGCGTCCCACTGGCGCAGACTATCCCTACTATCTGGGGCACAACTGGCCATCGTCCTACCGGTCGATGCGCCTGCACGCGCTTCTGAGCCAGAAAACGTCACACGACCTGCGAGACATGATGCTGTACCAGAGAGATGTCCATGTGGTGCAGCACGACCTTCTTACCCCGCATCTGGAGGCGCTGAGATCGCTTTCGGCGAAGGCGCAGACGTTGCGCGATACGCTTCTGACGTGGGACGGTAAGGCGACAACAGACCGGTCAGAACCACTCGTGCTCTATACGCTGCTTGAGGTCCTAGAAACGCTGGCATGGGATGAGCCTGCCTTTAACAACCTTCCGCAGCCGCGAAGCAGCACGCTTATGATGCTGTTAAGCCAAGGGTCACGTTGGCTCGATGTGGTGAGCACGCCCACTATTGAAGATGCGCCTGCACTCCTGGCGCTGGCTCTTGAGGCCACCGCAGATACGCTCGTCGCGCGCTACGGTGATCGCGAAGGTGCATGGCGCTGGGGCACTCATCACAAACTTTTCATCCGACACCTGACGCAAACACCGGCGCTTAGCGCCCTGTGGAGTGATGCGTATGAGTACCCCGGGTTTGACGAAACGGTTGCGCCCGGCGGGGGACTCACCGTGACGCACAGTGCCAGTTGGCGCATGATTGTGGACTTTTCTGACTCGCCACCTAGAGGGTATGGCGTGTATCCTGGCGGCCAGAGTGGCAACCCGTTCAGCAGCCTATACGACCTCCATATGGATACTTATGTGGATTTCGGGTATTATGAGCTTGCCAAGCCCAAGACCGCCGGCCTTGTGCCCGACGCATCCGTCCTGACCCTGCTTCCCCAAGCTACATCGGAACGATGACCAAATATTCAGAGCAGCGATTTTCGTCGCGCTGGGGGCTCCTGCTCAGTGTCCTGGGCATTGCCGTAGGTACCGGCAACATCTGGCGCTTCCCTCGCATCGCAGCCACGAACAGCGGCGATGCTGGCGCCGGCGCATTCCTTCTGGCTTGGCTCCTCTTTCTATTTCTGTGGAGCGTGCCACTCATCATTGCCGAGTATGCGCTGGGGCGCAAAGGGCGGATGGGGGTGGTCGGCACCCTGGCCAAGATGGCTGGTGGGCGCTATTCGTGGATGGGCGCCTTTCTGGGGTTTGTGGCGGCTGCCATCATGTTCTATTACTCCGTGGTGGCGGGCTGGTGCATGTACTATTTCGTCAAGATGACCACCAGCGCCTTGCCGCTTGATGTGGCAGCGGGCCAGGGCGTCTGGGACTCTTTCCAGGCCAGCGGCTTTCCGGTCCTGTTTCACGCCTTAGCTATGGGGCTTGGCGCCTTGGCGGTATGGAAGGGCATCCGTTCCATAGAGAAGGTTAACAAGGTGCTCATTCCAACGCTGTTGGCCATCGTTGTGGTTGCTCTGTATCGCACGATCACGCTTGATGGAGCGGGCAGCGGGATCAGTTTCCTGTTCACGCCGGACTGGGCCACCTTGGCCAAGCCCAACACATGGCTGGAGGCTCTGACGCAGAATGCCTGGGATACCGGAGCCGGATGGGGGCTCATCCTGACCTATGCGGCTTACATGCGAAGCCGGCACGGCGTGGTGAAGAATTCTCTTATCACGGCTGTTGGAAACAATACGGTGTCACTCATGGCCGCCGTCATCATCTTCGGGACCGCATTTGCCATCCTCGGGCAGGAGATGTCCAAGCCGGAGGTGCTTGAGGTGATGCAGACCAGCGGGCCTGCGGCCACGGGGCTCACGTTTGTCTGGATGCCCCAGCTCTTTGCCAAGATGCCCGCGGGCAACGTATTCGCGATGCTATTCTTTTTGGGTCTCTCGTGCGCGGCGTTCAGTTCGCTGATATCGATGATTGAGATGACATCGCGCATCGTGGTGGATTTCAATGTGCGCCGCAGCCACGCCATCGTCGGCGTTTGTGCCGCAGCGTTTGCGCTGGGCATGCCATCTGCCCTGAACCTCGGCTTCTTTGAAAATCAGGATTTTGTCTGGGGCGTAGCACTGATGCTCTGCGGCGCGTTTATCGCATTCTCGGTAATCCGGCAAGGGGCGCGCAAATTCCGGGAAAACAATATTGATAACCTTGCGGGTGACTTCCGGGCGCGGCGACCGTGGGATTACATCATCACGTACGCGATTCCGCTGATGGCCGGGCTGCTGCTCGTCTGGTGGCTGTGGCTGTCGGCCACGCAGTACGCGCCTGACACGTGGTTCGACCCGACCGACAAGTTCAGCGTCATGACGTGCCTAGTGCAGTGGAGCGCGGTGCTCGGCGTCTTTTTGCTGCTGAATCGGTGGATGAACCGTCGTATGGCTCTGGGCACCTGACACTTGGCAAGATGTTTGTACGTCTAAGTCTTCAAAACCAGCCTACGAGGCACCCATGAAGACCTTGCTATTGACGCTCACCATGCTGTCGTTGTCGGCAAGCGTGGCACTGGGACAGCCGGCCTCTTTGGCCATAGGCAGCGCGCTGCCTGCGGGTAGCCATATGCTTCAGATGACCGATGACTCGAGTCAGCCGGTGTCCGACCTCATGGGACCCCAGGGCACGGTGTTCATTTTCTGGAGCAATGCATGCCGCTGGACCGAAGGGTACCAGGAGCGGGTGAGGGCGCTGCATTCCGCTGCGGGAGGGAAGGGGATGGCTGTCGTTCTGGTCAACAGCAACGATCCAGAGGCCTTTCCTGAGGAGTCCGCTGAAGCCAGCCGGGCGGCGATGCCTGGGCTGCGTTACGGCCATGACCAGGGTGCCGCGTTGGCAAAGGCGCTGGGAGCCTACCGCACGCCCGAAGTCTTCGCCTTTGACGCAGAAGGGAAGCTGGCTTACAGCGGCGCCATTGACGACGCGCCAGGCGACACCAAAGCGGTGACTCGTTCCTACGTGGCCGACTTTATCGGCGGCCAGCCGCAGACGCCGACCAAAGCGTTCGGATGCCGGATCCGGCTTCCATACGACTAAGCTACCGCGACGTTATCCGGCGGTTTGACCGCCTGACCTGTGCGGAGGAGTTTGACGCCTTAGCGCGCGCCACCCGTGCATACCAGAAGGAGCGCTGCACGGTATACCGGCGCTATGCGTATGAGTACCTCCCCATAGCCGCGTTCAAGCACGCGCCCGTGACCTCCTTCCCTCCAGAGGAGGCGGTTGCGGTATTTGAGAGCAGCGGGACCGGAACCACAGGGCGCAGCCGACACTATGTACGCGACCTTTCTCTATATGACCGGTCTGCGCAGACCCACTTTGCGTCGGTGTTCGGGCGCGGGCCGTTCACGCTCGTAGCGCATCTTCCCGGCTACGCCCCCCAGTCGTCGCTGGTGCATATGGTCTGGCAGCTTATTGCTGCCTACGGCGACGAGGCCAGCGGCTTTTTTCTGGAGGATCCGTCACTCCTAGAGCGCGCCATCGCGCACAGTCGCGCCCTGACCACGCCACTGATACTGTTTGGGGCCGCCTTTGGGCTCTTGCAGCTGGCAGCTACCGAGCAGTGGCGGCTGCCGCCAAGCGCCATCGTCATTGAAACTGGGGGCATGAAGACGTACCGCCAACACGTCACACGCGATGAGCTGCATCGCAGACTGGCGCAAGGGTTTGGGGTGGATCGCCAACAGGTGCGCAGCGAGTACGGGATGTGCGAGCTCTTAAGCCAGTCCTATACACGGGGCGGGAGCCTCTTCTACGCACCCAAGTGGATGCGCGTCGACGCTTTTGACCCGGCGGAGGTGGAGCACTCGCTGCCAGAAGGGGTGGCTGGCGTCCTTGGCGTGATAGATCTCGCCAATATTCATACGGTGAGCGCCATCATGACAGAGGACCTAGGGGTCTGTCGGGGCGGCGGCTTTGAGGTGCTGGGGCGTTTGTCCGCTAGTGAGCTGCGCGGCTGCAACTTCCTGGTAGAGGATGTTTGAGGCCGTAGCTGAGGCTGCCGCACGCTGGCGCTCTGAGGATCTTCCCAGTCGCCGGGCGGCGGTCGAAACGACGCTGAAGGCCCCTAACAGGTTTACACGAGAAGCGCTTACCTTTGCCATTGAGCAGCAGATGGAAGGGCTTAGCGCACCGGCCCTGCGGTCTTGGATCGGTGCACCTGTGCGCGCCGCGCGGTGCACCGTGGGGGTTCTCAGCGCAGGTAACGTGCCGATGGTAGGCCTTCAGGATCTCCTGGCGGTCACGCTCTCAGGTCACCGCTTTCTGGGGTCTGTTTCGCGCAAGAGCCCCGCTCTGCTGCGCGCCTTTGCGACCGACGCAGGCCTGGATGTCACGTTTGTGGATGCGCACATGCTCTTTGAGTGCGCCGATGCCGTCATCACTACCGGCAGTGATCGGACGCGGACCTGGGCGGCGGCGATGGCCAGGCAGCATGGCATTGCTCTGGGCCGTTGCCTTCTACGCGGACATCGGTTTAGTGCTGCGGTGGTTGACGGCCAGGAAGACGCCCATGAGCGCCACTGTTTGGCCATGGATGCATTGCTCCATGAAGGGATGGGATGCCGCAGTGTCGCGCTGATCCTCGCTCCCATAGGGGTGAACCAAGGGCCGTATGTGGCAAGCATGAAGCGTCTGCGCAGCGCATTCCCGGCCCATCCGGTCACATCGCGGGCACTGGGTGCGCCGCACGCGCTTCTAGAGGCGCTGGCCGTGCCACATTCTGGAAGTGCCAAGTGTGGGTTCCTCGTCAGCTGCGGAGAGGCCACGGCCCAAGGCCCTGCACATATCCGCTGGGTGAGTTATGACGACTGGCAACACGCCATGCGGATGCTGTCCACCATGCAGGACCGGCTGCAGCGCACGTTTGTCCGCCGGGGGCTCATCGACCAGGTGCCACCCACACTGCCAGCGGAGCCACTAGGACAAGCCCAACGGCCCGCCCTGGACTGGAAGGCCGATCACACCGATACCCTGGCATTCCTCCGTGCCCTCTAGGATCATTCGGTGTCCTGACCAATAGAATATGCTCCTACCATGGCAGCAGAATCCACCTTGCCCGTGACCGATACGCCGGTCCATCGCAAGCAGGAAAAGCGTAGTGAGCGTTTGGCCCGACGCTGGGGGTCACTGACGTCGGACGTGCAGGATTGGGTCGAGCTGAAAGTGACGCTCTTGGAGATCCAGCTCATCAAACGGGTCCGGCAAGAGCTGTTTCTGAGAAGTGGGCCATGGTTCCTTTATGGGGTGGCCGGAGTGTTCCTGCTAATTGCACTGGCACTGTGGGCAGGTGAACTGCTTGGGCACCCCGCATGGGGCTTCGCGGGCACCGGCGCGGCGGTTGGTACCTTGGCGGGCCTGACGCAGCTGCTTCATCATCACAGGCATCTTCGACAAGATCATGGAACAGAAGAACTCTCGGAACAGCGCAGCGGAGGTACAGAAGCTGCTCAAGGAGAAGACGCGGCAAATCGAGAAACACCTGCAGGCCCTTAAAGACGAGGTCACGAACTTCACGCCGTCGGTACGCAGTACCATCAACAAGCACCCCCTGGTAGCTGTGGGCGGTGCTATGGCAGCGGGTATTCTGGTTGGCATAGCCTTAGCACGCCAGCGCGGCGTCCCGTATAGCCAGGGAGCGCTGGACGCCTACTTAGCACCGGTGGCAGCGACCATTAAAGCGCGCATGGACACGGGGGAGTCCGCAGACGACGCGGTGCGTGCAGCGCTGCGCGGACAGCTGCCTCCTCCTGCTCCAGCCGCGTCGTCAGTCAGCCATGAGCTGGTGCGGCTCCTCGTGCCGATCCTGGCCGGATGGGCCGTACAAACCTTCACGGAGAGCGGGAATGACTCCAACGCAAGCAAATCGTAAACCGCAGCCGCGTGAAGACACGTCTGGCGCTCTTCGGTCCTCCTGGAGCGGGCAAGGGCACCCAAGCCTATTTTCTGTCCGAACGACTCGGATTTACTCATATCTCCACCGGCCGCATGCTGCGGATGGCCGAGCGGGAAGATTCTCCGCTCGGCCGTATGGCACAAGCCTATACGGCATCTGGGCACCTGGTGCCAGACGATCTGATGTACGACCTAGTGGAGCGTGCACTCAACGACTGTGGCTTCGACCGCTTCGTGCTGGACGGCTTCCCAAGGACTCTGGCGCAGGCCCGATGGCTGAGCGCATTCCTTGCCAAAGAGGGTAGGGCGCTGCATGTGGTGATATTTCTTGATCTCGCAGATGAGATGATTATTGCACGCCTGTCCCGTAGGCGCGTGCACAAAGTCACTGGAGAGAGTTTTCATTTGGATGCGAGGCCGCCCGTGGGCGTAGATCCGGCACTTATCATCCAGCGCGCCGATGACCGTCCCGAATCCGTGGTAGAACGTTTGCATGTGTACCGCCGGTCCACGCAGGCTGTCGCAGACTACTTTAGGGAGCGCGGTGACCTAAGGCGCGTTCCTGCTGCGGGCACCTTTGATGCCGTCCACGACCGCATCATTCGTGTGTTGTATGAGCCATAAGGAGAGGAGAAGCTGCGCTGGTACGCCAGCACAAATCATGGAGCAGGTGGCCGCGCTGGGCACGATGGTGTCAGAGAGTTTGGTGCGCATCGCCGCCTTCCGTACGCCTGACGCCTTGTACAATTCAGTCCGGTACGTCCTTCGTGGGCAAGGCAAAAGGCTGCGACCGGTGCTGCTGCTGCTCACCGCACAGATGTACCGCGTCCGCTCAGAACAGGCTCTTCCGGCAGCCTTGGCTGTAGAGGTTTCTCATAACTGGGCCCTGGTGCACGATGACATCATGGATCAGGCGGCAACGCGGCGCGGCCGCCCGTCGGTGTACCGCAGGTGGGATATCAATACCGCTCTCTTGTGTGGTGATGTTCTGATGGGCATTGCCTACGGGCAGCTCACGCATGCCCCTGCTTCCCGGCTACCTCAACTGCTGGAGACCTTCACCGCAATGGTGACAGCGCTTTGCGAGGGCCAGGCGCTCGATATGCGGTATGAGACCACACCCCTGGTGAGTACACCCGAGTACCTGGACATGATCGACCTGAAGACTGGTGCGCTCTTGGCCGCTGCACTTGAGATGGGAGCGATCCTGGGCGAGGCTCCGCCTAACGAGCGCGCCGCGCTGCGCCGGGCAGGCATGGCGCTCGGGCGTGCGTTTCAGATTCAAGATGACCTTCTAGACCTCGTAGCCGATGACGGAAGATGGGGCAAAAGTGTGGGCCAGGACCTTATCGACGGTAAGAAGACTTTCCTGCTTCTTGAAGCGCTTGCCCGCGCAACAGGCGAAGATCAAGCCTTTTTCGAGCGCATCCGCCTACAGGCAGGATGTGCTGCAAGCGACGTAGCCGAAGCGCGCAGCCGCATGCATCGCCTGGGGGTTCTGGCGTTCGCCAGAAAAAATGTGGCGCACTACACGCGTCGCGCTATCGGCTGCTTGGAGCAGCTGCACACGCAGACAGATGCGCTCAATACGGTCATGCAGTCGATGGCAGACAGAGTCCACTAAGGGTCTGCGCAATCCGCAACCAAACAGCGTCGCACATGATGACGATTGGCGAAGTCCGCCGCTGGGATACGGAGGGGATGTACGAAGCGATCAGAGCATTTCCAGAGCAGTTGGCCGATGGCCGGATGCGCGCTATAGCGCAGAAGGCCAGCGTAGGGGGGCTGCTGGAGCGTCCGCTCCAGAGCGTGCTGGTGGCTGGCATGGGAGGCAGCGCCATCGCAGGGGACCTCTTGCGCGCGCTAGCAGAGGATCATGCCCGTATCCCGGTGGCTGTCAGTCGCAGCTACCGGCTCCCCACCTGGGTGAACGAGCATACGCTCGTCATCGCCTCCAGCTACTCCGGGAATACGGAAGAGACGCTGTCGGCGTTTGCCGAAGCCGAGCAACGTGGTGCACACCGGATGGCGATTACCACCGGCGGCTTCCTTAAAGAACAGGCCGTGGCCTCAGACGTGCCAGTGGTGGATCTGGTGCCCGGGCTGCAGCCGCGGGCCGCACTCAGCTACTCCGCTGCTGCGCTCATCACGTGCGGCCAGTGGCTCGGCCTCCACGCAGTTCGGGATGCGGACTGGCAAGAGGCGGTAGCCATCACCGGGTCGCAGCGCACGCAGTGGCAGGATCCAGACGATAAAGACAACTGGGCGGCCAATCTGGCAGCTACCTTGCAGCCTCTGCTGCCGGTGATTTACAGCAGTATCCACCTGGAGGTAGCTAATGTGCGCTGGCGCAACCAGATACACGAAAACAGCAAGTCGTTCGCGGTAGGCAACCTGCTGCCGGAAATGAATCACAATGAAGTGATGGGATGGGCCCGCTTCGGCAACGAGCTTAGCCGCTTGGGAGTCGTGGTGCTGCGCGACGTCGAAGAGCATCCGCGCACCCGCCAGCGCCTGGACATCACGCGTGCGCTGATCCGGCATGCAGCCGGTCACTGGGAAGAGGTGACCAGCACCGGTACAAGCCGAATGGCACGAATCTTGTCCCTGATGTATATGAGTGATTGGGTCAGCTTCTATCTTGCCATCCGGCATCGGATCGATCCTTCTCCGGTCGAACTTATCAGCACGCTGAAGGCGCGCCTGGTAGAGTCCTAGCGGCCCGTCCGTCGAACCACCGGCCGAACACCAGCAGACACCCTGAAGGATATGCCAGCCGTGGGGCCCCAACAATTGAATGTCAGGCGGCATCCAACCGGTGCCCGGGATCCCTGTGTGATGCGCCAGTCCAGATTCTTGCTGGCTGCACTACTGCTTCTGGGGCTCGGACTCGTCTGGCCCGCAGAGGCGCAGTACTGGTTTCACTTCGGGCGCAACAAGATCCAGTATGAGGATTTTGATTGGCATGTCCTGAAGACGGACCACTTCGATATCTACTTTTATCCAGAGATGCAGGAGCTGGCCGAGCATGGAGCGGCATTTGCAGAAGAGGCCTATACGGAGCTGCAGAACAAGTTCAACTTTTCGCTGGGCCACCGCACGCCTATCGTCTTCTACTCGTCGAACCTGCATTTCAAGCAGACCAACGTCACCGACGGGTTTATCCCTGACGGTGTAGGCGGGTTTTTTGAGTTCCTCAAAGGCCGTGTGGTGATTCCCGCCAACGGCAACCTACACCGCTTCCGGCGTGTGATACGGCACGAAATCGTGCATGTCTTCACGCTAAACAAGGTGGCGCGCGCTTACCGGGATCACCGGATCCCGCCGGATCGCTTTCTTCCGCTGTGGTTTACCGAGGGTCTGGCGGAATACTGGTCCGGCGAGCCAGACTTTCAGCACGAGATGGTGATGCGCGACGCGCTGTTCTCCAACTTCTTCACGGGGCTGCAGAACATATACCGCATTAACGGCACGTACTTCATGTACAAAGAGGGGGAGGCGTTGTGCCATTTCATCGCCGAGACATTCGGCGAAGAGAAGCTGCTGGAGATGATGGACAACGCATGGCGGGATCGAGACTTCCGCCGGGTGATGGAGTATGTGCTGCGGGAAGACTTCCAGGTGATAGGAGACCGGTGGGAGGACTGGCTCAAAGAGGAGTACTATCCGCGCCTGAGTGGTGCTGAGGTGCCCACGTTGTTGACCGCTGCGGTGTCGGCGCGCGGATTCAACTCAAAGCCGGTGGTGTATCGCCACCTGGACGGGCAGCGGCAGGTCTTTTTTGTCGGCAACCACAGCGGCTATTCCAACCTGTACCAGGTCGACGTCGATGACGAGTACCGACCAATAGCCAAGCCGCAACCCCTCATACGCGGAGAGCGCGGGGGACGCTTTGAGTCATTTCACATGCTTGAAAGCCGACTGAGCATCTCTCCAAACGGGATGCTGGCGTTTGTGACCAAGAGCGGCGAGAACGATGTCATTCACACCTACGACCTTCACGCCCGCCGTTATGGCGACTCGTATGGGTTTGATGGCCTGATCGCCGTGTATTCTCCCACGTGGAGCCCGGATGGCAAGAAGCTTGCCTTCTCGTCAATCGATCAGAGCGGCCATATAGATCTGTATCTGTTCGACCTTGCCCAGGGCGCCCTACAGCGCCTCACGCGCGACCTATACGACGATCGTGACCCGGCATGGAGCCCGGATGGCCGTTACCTCGCTTTCTCTTCAGACCGGACCTCGCTCGGTCACCAGCACGCCTACAACCTCTTCAGGTACGACTTGCAGAGCGGCATCATTGACTACATCACGTTTGGGAATCATCACGACTTTTCGCCGCGGTGGAGTCCAGACGGAAAACATATCGTATTCACTAGCGCTCGCAAAGATTCCTCCGGCCGGTATGGCGGACAGGACATCTATGTGGTGCATGCGGCAGCAACCCTGCCTCCGCTGGTCGCCATCGACAGCATGACCGCGGCACCAGGGACTTGGCTGCCATCGGCAGCACCCTCAGTGCGTCGCTTGACCCATCTGACCACGGCGGCTTTCGATCCGGTATGGACTGAGGATCAGTACCTCATCTTTACCAGCTTCGAGAACTTCAACTTCACGATCCGCTCCCTCGGCGCGGTAGATTCGCTGCTCGCCAATGCGAAGCAGCAGCAAGCCGTAAACCTGGCAGCGGCCAACGGCACACCCTGGCAATTTCCGTCCATCAAGGCCGAAACCCAGGTGGAGAAGATCCGCTATCGGCGCCGCTACGGTCTGGATGTGGCACAGGGCCAGATCTCTAACAATGCCATCTGGGGAACGAGTGGTGGAGCCGTCTTGTCCTTTTCGGACCTGTTGGGGGATGACCGGCTGTTCCTGATGCTGTACAGCACCGGTCAGTTTGGTGGCAGCCTGCTCAAAAGCATGAACATTGAGCTATCGCGTCTGGAGCTGCATCGGCGTACCAACGTGGGTTACGGTGTCTTTCGCTATGGGGGCCGGCGTTATGACTTCACCGATCCTGACGCTTCGCTTACGTTTCCATGGTACTGGGAGGAGGTGTACGGCGCCTTTGGGGCGGTGAGTTTTCCGATATCCAAGTTCAAGCGTATTGAGCTGAGCACAGCGGCAAGCTATGACAGGAAGCAGATTCCAGAGAATCGCATCGACCGCGAAGCCTACCTGGTATCCAGCTCGGTGGCCTTGGTGCACGATAATGCGCTATTTGGCATGAATGGGCCTGTTGATGGATGGCGCGCCAAGCTCAGTGTGGCCTACACCACCGATGTGCGATATTCCCGGGTGAACTATGTGACGGTGGCCGCTGACATACGGAAGTATTTTCGGATTCATCGCAACGTGACGTACGCAGTGCGTGCAATGGTGCGCGGCAATCATGGGCGCGAAGCCCGCCTCTGGTTCATGGGTGGCAGCTGGGATCTGCGCGGGTATCCGCTCTTTGACGTGCGCGGCAACAAGATGTGGTTCACATCGAACGAGCTGCGCTTTTCGATCCTAGATCGCCCGTTCTTGTACATGCCGCTTCTGGCCGCATTCGGCATAAGCAACCTGCGGGGCGCGTTATTTTTTGATGCAGCGCATGCCTGGAATGACGGATACCGCGAGCGCATCCCGCAGATCTTTGCCGGTGAGACGCTAGGCAGCGCCGGCTTGGGCTTTCGGCTCAACCTTTTCGGCGGCTTTGTGCTGCGATACGACCTCGGGTACCGTTTCCGGGAGGGCTTCACTCAGCGGGACGATCACCTGTTCCGGCAGTTCTTTTTCGGATACGACTTTTAGTGGCCACCATCGCGCACAAGGTGGTTTTCTGGCTAGTCTTGCTGACCAGCGGGTGCGCGGTGCTCAGGATTCCTGATGCAGAGCTCAATTCCGCGCACCGTGACCCGTCCATCGTCGCCCCTCCGCTCCGGCTCGCCTGGACCTACAACGCGGGCGCCGGCTTTGGTGAGGAGGCACCCATAGTGCTTGGGGATCATGTGCTAGTAGCAACCCGCAACGGGGACCTGCATGCAATCAGCGTTACTTCGGGCAAAAGGCTGGGCATCAAGAGCTTTGGAGAATCCTTAGAAGGTGCGCCGATAACCAGCGGACGGATGCTGTACGTACCTGTGGATATGGGACGGCGCTCACTGGTAGCCTTCGACCTTGAGCGAAGCACCATCGCATGGCGCCGTTCCGGGGATGCTGTATCCGTGGGGCTGTTGGCGCTCGAGTCGGGGTTTGTGTCCGTAGATCAGGTGCCGGTGGTGCGCCGGCATGATGGGTCGAGCGTTGTATGGGAGCGGCTGCTGGATGAACAGCACCAGATCCATGCGCGCCCGTTACTAGCCAGCGGGCACATCATCATTGCCGATGAAGCGGGGCTGATTCAGGCTTTGGACCCGGGGGACGGCGCCGTTGTTTGGCAGCAGCCTTTACGCTTTCCCGTGTTCACCGGGATGGCCAGCGCCGCAGGGCGCATCTTCGTCTCCACTACGCGCGGCACGCTGTTTGCGTTGTCTGCAGCCAATGGCACGATGCTCTGGACATATACCCACCAGGACAAGTCGGCACGTTTGGCCACTGCGGCTACTGACGCCTCTACCGTGGTGTTCGGTGCGACAGATGGCACGGTGACCGCGCTTGAGGCAGATAGCGGAAGGGCTCTGTGGCAATGGCAGGGCGACGGCGCTATCGCTGGCGCACCATACCTCAACGAGCACGCCGTGTACGTTGGCTCTATGGGGTCAATGGTCAGCGCACTAGACCGCCACACGGGTACACTGAGCTGGGAAACCAAGCTCCGTGGCCGCATCAAGTCGGCAGTGGCCGGATATGATGACTTTCTCGTTGTGCTGTCCGAGCCACGGTACGTGTACCTGCTAAAGAGCGAGGCAGAATGAGAGGCTTCGTTTACTGCAGCATGCTGCTCGCCTTACTTTGCGCAGTGACGGCTGTCGCGCAGGACCGCGCCGTAGTCGCGGTACACACCAACGTTCCAGACGCCGTCGTGTTTGTTGACTCCGTACGTATGGGACCGGCGTACTGGCACACCTTCGTCGTGCGGCCGGGGCGGCGCACGCTGCGGCTGGTGGCACCCTCAGAAACGGCATGGTCTATCGCACCATTAGCGCAGCGCATCACCGCGACCAGGGGAGACACCACCGTGGTGGCTCTGGACTTCCCCTTTTATCATCGTATTGAAACCATCCCGCCCAATGCGGTGGTATTTTTTGATGCAGGTGCGCACCGCGACATGTTGGGCACAACACCGCTCACCCATAGCGCCAAAGAGCGAACAGGCAGCTTCGTGCTTGAGCTTCCCGGGTACCGTGCAGAGAGGCTTACCCCTCGGACAGACCTGTGGAACCGTTATGTTCTTCGGCTTGAGCACGCGGATCAGAGTGAGACACCGCAGCTTCGGCACGCAAATCAGGCCGGGGGAGGTTCTTATTGGATAGAGGTGGCAGCTGCTGCACTGGTAGTGGCTGGTGGTGTCCTTGCTGTCCATCACAAATTCAAAGCGGACCGCCTGGACGACCACTACCAGGCAACGGGCAACCCGGATCTGCGTCCGCGTATTGCGCGTTTGGATGACAGGGCCGCGATCGCGCTGGCAGGCATGCACATGGGGTTGCTCACGCTTGGCGTACGATTCTATTTGCGCCGATAGGTATACATTACATTGAATCTTACGCACTAAGCAATATGATCGACCTGGTGATCCTTGTTCTGGCCGGCTTGGGCCTGTTGTCTGGGCTGCGTTCGGGCCTGATACGCCAAGTCTTGGGCCTTGCCGCGCTTATCGTCGCCATCGTTGCGGGCAGGATGCTGGCGCTTGCGGTAGGGAATGCCCTGGCACCGATCTTCGGTGTTTCAGACCCATATGTGGTGTGGGTTGGCTTCCTTGCCATCTTTGTAGCGGTCTACATTGCCGCGGCGATCGTTGGTCAGATCATCATGTCCTTGGTCAAAGTGCTAAAGCTTTCCGCTATCAACCGGATTCTTGGAGGAGCATTCGGTGCAGCGAAGATGGTGCTTTTGCTGGGCGTGCTGGCCCTGCTTCTGGCAAACTTTGACCTTCCGCCTGAAGATGTACGTGGGCGCTCCAGCCTCTACCAGCCGCTGGTGCAGTCCACGCACATGGTGCTGGGGCACGTTAGCCGGCAGCTGCAGACTCCATTCAAACCTTCAGACGAAGAGAGCAACACCGCAGACGACGAGAGCCGCGAACAAGGCGACAATACTTCAGAAGAGGTCCAAGAATAGTGATTCCTATTTCGCTCAGCCTAAAAAACTTCATGAGTTACGGCACGGAAGCGCCGAAGCTCGATTTCCGACCTATCCATACGGCCTGCTTGTCGGGCAACAACGGACAGGGCAAGTCCGCTCTGTTGGATGCCATCACATGGGCACTTTGGGGTAAGGCACGCAGAGTTTCCAACCAAAACCCAGCCAAGACTCTTCTCAGGATAGGCGCTGATGAGATGAAGGTCGAGTTCGAATTCAACCTTGATCAGGACAGGTACCGGGTTTTACGGACTTACTATGGTACCAAAGCCAAGTCCCACCTTGAGCTACACGGCCGAAAACAATCAGACGAGAGGTATCGTCCATACTCTTCCACGTCTATTCGGAATACCCAACGCGAGATAGACCGTGTCATAGGGCTGGATTATGACACATTCACCTCTTCAGCCTTGCTGTTGCAGGGCAAGGGAGAGGAGTTTACCCGGGGCACGCCGAGTGAGCGCAAACAGGTGCTGGCCAAGATTCTCAATCTCGGGCGTTATGAGGACCTGCGCAAAGCCGCCAGCGAGAAGAGGAAGGACGAAGACCAGAATGCGAAGCAGGCCGAAGCGGAGGTGCAGCAGCTGATGGCACTTGTGGCCGACGCAGGCAAGTGGGAGGCGGAGCAGAGCAAGCTTCAGTCGCACATTGAGGAGACCGAAAACAAGCTGACCGCCGCACGGGACCGCACCGCCGAGGTCCGCGAGCGGATCCTGCACCTGAAGAGCCTTCGCAACAGAAAGGTCCGGCTCGATGGTGAAGTGAAGAAAGCTGAGCGGCAGCTCCGAAGGCTAAGCGCAGACATTGTCGCGACCCAAGCGGACATCCAGAGTGCTCAAAGACTTCTTGTGCGCGCGGACGAAATCAAGCGCAATCATGCGCGCATGGTCGCGTTGCAGAAGGAGCGGCAGGACCTGGATGATCAAAGGGAGGTGCGTCTGGGGTTGGAACGGCAGCGCATCGGGCTTCAGAAGAGGTTAAATGACGAGCGCCACAAAGTTGAGCTGCGGCTGAAAACTCTTGAAAACAAGCGCAATGCTGCCATCAGTGACCTGAAATTGGTGGAAGAGGCCCAAAGGGATTTACCAGGCCTTCAGCGGCGTCTGCAGGTGGCCATCAGGGCAGCTCGCGAGGAAAAGACCCTGCGCGCCACCGCTTCGCGCCTAGAGAAACTTAAGAGGCGGGTACGGGATGTAAAGCACCACATAGAGACGCAACGCAAGGTACTGGAAGCCAGCATCGGAGAGCAGCAGCGGCGCGCGCGGCGCCTACGGCACCAGCTCAGGGTCACCGTAGGGGTACTTGACGATAAGAGAGCACTGGAAACCAAGGCTGCCGGCTTCGAGGCATGCGCTGGGCTGGTGGAGGAAATCACGGCGGAAGGCAGCCGTGTCGCTGACGCGATCAGTGCACTGAAGGGCCAGATCGAAGGATATGCGGGGCAACGTCAGAAGCTGCAACGCCAGATTGCGTTCCTCAGCAGCGACGCAACGGGCGCATGTCCCACCTGCGGCACGGACCTGACGCCTGATCACCGCATGCAGGTGCAGCGGGAGCTGCAGGAGGAGCTGGCCACACTGGATGCCAAGGCCCGCAATGACCGCCAAGAGCAGGGGAGACTGCAGAAACAGCGCAAGGAGCTGCGCAATCGGTGGTCCAGAGAGAATCAGCAGCTTAAAGCTATAAAGACAGCACAGGTAAAGCTGGCACAGGTTACTGAGCGTTCCTTGCAGGTTGAGCGGGACCGGGCCAGCCTGCAGTCCACAGAAGCTAAGCGCATCGCACTTGTACAGCGGCTCGATCAGGGAGAGTTTGCGCAAGGCGAGCGCGCGCTCCTTACGCAGCTTAAGGATGAAGTTGCTGGCATCCCGTTCAATGAAGGAGCTTTTGAGCGCTGCCAGAAGATGGCTGCAGAAAGAACGGTACTCAAAGATGCTGTGACGGCCACGAAGAACCGGATTGCCACCAGAGAACGCCATGAAGGTAAGGTGGCGGAGTGCGACGAGGGGATCAGAGCCTTGCGCAGGCAGCTGGACGGCGGCAGCCCGTTCCGTGAGCTTCAGGCGAGAATCCGCGATCTTTCCACGCAGATGGACGATGTCGGTTACGACGGTGCTCGCCTGCACAAAGTAAAGCAGGAGCTCAAGCGGCTAGGTAAGGCTTCGGAGGAGCTGACCCTCTTAACAAGCGCATACGGCGATCGCGATGTGCTGTCCGCTCGACTAGAGGTACTGCGCCAAGACAGGCTGCAAGCAGTCAGTGACCAGGGTGCCAGAAGGGATGAGGTTCGAAAGATCCAGGCAAGACTGTCGGACATTGGTGACCGAGAAAACGAGTTGCGCGAATGCCAGCGGATTGCCCAAGCGCTTGAAGAGAAGCAGAAAACACTGCAGCTCCGGCTTGGTGAGTTGACAGAGAAGTTGGCGACGGCTGCTGAGCGGCGAACCCGCATGAAAGAGCGCAGACGTGCGCAGCGCCGACATAAGCGTGATATGCGCCATTACGAGCTCTTGGTGCGCGCGTTTGGTAAGAAGGGCATTCCGTCATTGATTATCGAAGAGACGCTGCCTGAAATTATGCGCCGCACGAGCAACCTGCTCCGCGAGTTGTCGAATGGACAGATGGAGCTCCGTATTGATACGACGCGCGATGGCACACAGGGCAAGGCTATAGACACCTTGGAGCTTAAGGTGCGCGGAGAGCAGGGTAAGTTTCGCGCGTACGAGACGTTTTCCGGTGGTGAAGCGTTTCGCATCAACTTTGCGCTGCGGGTAGCGCTGGCCCAGCTGTTGGCTTCACGGCATGGTGTGCGGATGCGGATGCTGGTGATTGATGAGGGCTTCGGTACGCAGGATCCCGCCGGGATCCGCAACTTGGTGGACGCGATTTCAAGCGTTCAGAAAGAGTTTGACAAGATACTGGTGATCACGCACCTACCTGAAGTCAAGAATGAGTTTCCGGTGCGCATCGAGGTCCGCAAAGACCCGTACTTGGGCAGCTCATTCAGGGTGATGGGTACGTAGCGGCTGGCCAAGGGCGACGGCGGCCTGCTGAGACGTGTGATGGCATATGCCTGCGAGTTGGCGGGCTGAGCGACGCCTTTTGGAGTGGTCAGAATTCGGTATATTCGAGGCGTTGTACGGTCCACTTGAAACACTCTTGCATGGCGGGTGGCAGCAGCAATTCGGGTTGCAGGCAGACCCGCAGTTCAGATTTGAGCACATGGCTAAGTTTGCGGGCATAGAAAAGTTGTACTACTCGATCGGAGAAGTGGCGGCGATCGTGGAGGAAGAGACGCATGTTCTTCGATTCTGGGAGGACCAGTTTGAGCAGCTGAGTCCGCGGAGAAACCGGGCAGGCCGGCGCATCTACAGCAAAGCCGATGTGGAGATGGTAGAAACCATCTGGCACCTCGTGAAGGTGGAGAAATACACGTTGGAGGGAGCGCGGCAGGTACTGAGTCGTGGGCGTCTGGACAGGCGTGCCAAGAGCAGGGAAGAGCGGGAGTTGCGCCGTCTTCGGGCATTCCTGGAGAACATTTCCAAGCAGCTTGCCGTACAAAGGGGGAGCGGGACGTAGCGCAGCCAGGTAGCGCACTTCAATGGGGTTGAAGGGGTCGCGAGTTCAAATCTCGCCGTCCCGACCGTGAGTCGGTGCCATCACGCTCGGCGAGCTTGTTGGCGGCGTTGGAGAAGGGGTCAGGCCGGGGACATCATGCGGTGGCTGGGAAGTAGGAGCACTAGGCTTGGCAATGCAAGAGAGGGTCATACCGGCTGGTGCCCGCTACCTAGGGAGCATGGCAGCAGAGAGTGATGCCCAAGAATACCAAGCAGGATCTTAGCGCGAGGCAGCAGGCTTTCCTGGCCGACATCCGACTTTGGCGGCAGGCGTCTGGAGTCTCCTTGCGCAAGTTGGAGCGCGAGACGAAGATCCATGTCGAGTCGTGGGCCACGTTCGAGCGCACCGCGCATCTGAGAACGCCCCAATACAATCACGTATACCGGCGGGCGGTGGCCGCATCCTATGCCCGGTGTATCGGCTTGAATGAAGTGGCCATGTTGGAGGCGGTGAACCAGGCCAGGGACGACACCTATGATGGCGCACTCAGGCGCCTGATGGGTATTGACGAACCCGAGCCTGAGCCCGAAGACGAAGATGATGCCGATTCCGGGCAAGAGCTGACGTCGCAGAAGGACAGCGCCCCAGAGGGCCAGGCGCAGGCCAGCGAGCGAGGCAATCCTGATCCTACTACATTGGCATCCGCTGCCGATGAGTCGACGGCGGCCTCCAGAGCCGAAAAAGAGGAGCAGACTGCGACCTCCGACGAATAGGCGACGCCCGCACACGAAGGCGCAGCACTAGAAATCCGAGGACGAATCTGACTCCGAAGCAGAAACCAGTGACGTCCAAGGTCCTCCGTAACCGTCTCGTAGCGTGCATTCATTGCAGACCATGTGCTCATCCTATGTTGTGATGCGGCGCTGTGTCGTGGTTATATGGTAGGTCTCAGCTCCGGGCTGGGGTATGCTCGGTGGTGGGTCTTTACGGGTTGTTGTGGGTTTCTCTAGCCAGTTTCAGTGCCAGCATGGTGCACCATTCTTTGAGGTGGTGGTATCGTCGTCGCACCCAGGCTTGCACAAAGAGGTTGGCGGGCCAGAGGATGAGTCGTACGATGAGTGCGAGCAGAGTAGAGACTACGGCGATGCCGAGTCCTACGAGGTCGGACGATTCATGTCGTCCGCTGCTGGTAAAGAGCACGAAGATGCCGAGCAGTGTACCGAGCAGTCCTAGGCTGAGGACGACGTATACGGCGGCATTGATGTATCGGTCGACTTCTCGGTATCGTTCATGGTCCAGGTCGATATATTGTAGGACGTATTCCAGGGTATTTTTGTGTTGGTGTCCGGCCAGCATTTTTTCACAGGCTTTCCGGTAGGGGTTGGCTTCGGGAGTACGTTGGAGCGCTTCTTCGAGCGTGTCTTGGTGTATGTCGTTGGGGTTGAGTTGTGACAGGATTTTATGGCTTTTCCACTGGAAGAGCGCCCGCACATAGGCGGTACAGATAAAGAACAGTCCTACCACGAAGACTAGTCCGATAGGATACTCAAATCCCCGGGCGTATCCGACCATATCCCAGAAGGAGGATAGGGTCAAGGAGGCTCCTGCGTTACTTGTTGCTTCTTGCAGGGTCCACAAGCCAGTAGCAATCATGTGCATCACGGTTCATTGGATGGGAAGGGATCAAGGTGCAGCGCTTGTTCAGGTTGTTCCAGCACTTCTAGTGGCTGTTGGTAGTAGCGCAGGTCCACGGCATCGAAGCGGTCTTTCAGCGCTATGGTGTAGTGTCCTGGAGCCAGTCGTGCGCTGAAGCGTCCTTCTTGGGACACGTCGGCTCGGGCCCTCTCGGCATTGTTTTGCAGGAAGAGGACGAGGATTCGGGAGGCGGCAAAGGGTGGTGCCTTATCCAGGGCGCCATCGATGATGGTTTGTTTCTGGACGGCGATATCGATACGTTTCGTTTGTCCGGGATCGGCCACGAAGCGAAATCGTGTGCCTGGCGTAAGTTCGTACCGCGGGTTGTTGAGCGATCGGGTATCGATGGTCACCAGGTACTGTTGGTATGGGACCAGCATCTCGGCGTGCACGGTGCCGGGGCTGATGTGTCGTGCGTGTGTATGATCCACATGGATCTCTATGTCGTGGAGGTAGGCTTCGTCCGCATCTTTGCGTCCGTCGCGGTTGTCATCGAGGAAGGCTCTTAGCAGGGCGCTGCTGTGGGCGGGGGATTGCCGCATAAGGGGGTTTGGTCCCAGGGCCACGGACCCATACAGGCTTTGGCTATGGGACTGCGGCGTGTCGGTACTGAGCGCGGATCGGTTGGTGAGGCTCACGTAGGGGGTATCGAAGCGCAGCGTGATGGCGGCGGCCATGCCTTGGTCGTATCCTAGGCGCAGTCCTAGCGATGCGCTTCGCCACTGTCCGTGGAGCGTGGCGCCGACGAAGTCCGTGTCGTGCACGCGGCCTCCTTCGCCTTGCAGCCCTATGCGCCATGCGTGCGCCACGGCGTGCGTGACGGAGGCCTGCCATCGCATGCGCCAGGGGGCTTCGTGTCCTGCCCATTGCTGGCGCGAGAGCCCTGCGGTCACCAGCGCGTACATGGTGCCAGAGAGGCGGGCGGTACCGGTGCTGGTCATGTGGGTGGTACGACTGTCGTCGAAGGTGGCATAATGCTCGGCTCTCAGCGACAGGGTGCCGCGCGCATGTAGCCATCCGAGGTGTCCGCTCAGGCTTCGGCGATAGTAGGTCCATGCCTTTTCTTGGGAGAAGGCGGCTTCTGTTTGGATCCGTAGGCGTGCGCTTTGTCCCCACAGTCTAAGGCGTGCTGCGGTCGTGGGCAGTGCCACTTCGGCATCGGCGGATAGTCCTTGCCAGTGCTGTGTGATGCCCACCAGGGGTATGCCGGCATGGTGGTAGGCGGCTCGCGCGGCCATTCCGGGCAGGATCCCATAGCGGGCTTCGGCCAGCAGTACGGGGGCGGATTCATAGCGATGTTGTCCTGCCCGCACATCCCAGTAGAGCGTCTTGGGCGGCGGCAGGTCTTCGCTGACGAAGAGGTGATGCGTCCTTTGGCGCGGTGGTCGTCCGTCCAGCGGTGCGATCTCCACCTGCACGCGGGAAGCGCCATAGTATGCCGGGATACGCACCGTATAGCGTCCTTGTACATCGGCCAAGACCTGGTCGACCTGTACGCCGCCGATGCTAGCGGTCACGATGGCACCGGGTTCGGCCA
Source organism: Rhodothermales bacterium (assembly GCA_958296045.1). Taxonomy (GTDB): domain Bacteria; phylum Bacteroidota; class Rhodothermia; order Rhodothermales; family Bin80; genus CATQHT01. Next base: position 842,163 of record CATQHT010000001.1, on the reverse strand, counting down.
CGCCGGTTAGCGGGGTTTGCCGCTGGATGTAGGGATCGGCCACCGGATGGTTGCTTACGCGCACGCCATCATAGATGGTGGTCTGGGGCCATCCGAAGTGTTGTAGGCGCCCCGCTTGCACCTGGGTAAGCCACCGTGAGCGACGAAAGTCGGCCAGGTAGCTTAACGACCGGACCTCTATGTGTTGTGTGCTGTCTCTTTGTGAGAAGTCGGCTTCGGCCTTAAGTTGTCCGCGCAGTGCATTGGTTTGTGTGCGGACCAAGCCGTGATAGGTGGCGTCGTGCTGTTGCCATTGTGTTCTGGTGAACCGATAGTCCACATGGGTATCGCCCCACACCGGGCGGTGTCGTCCGTAGCGCACCGGAGCCGGGGCTTGTGGGCGCCTCATGGCTGCGGCATGGGTGATATGGAGTCGATCCTGGTCAAAGTGTATACGTTCTGGCGCAAAGAGTCGCTGCAGGCCTCCAAAGGAGAGGTATAGCGCGCCTTGGCTCACGAAGAATTCGGTAGAATCGAGCCGAAAGGCGTCGGTCCCGGTCTCTGCCGCGCCGGTGGCCCCTTCTATGGCTAGGCGCCTGTGTTGCCGCGTGGCTTCTATGAGGAGGCTATCCGAGGTGACGTCGAACCCTAGGAGCACCAGATAGGGGGCCAGCTGTAGGAAGTAGCGTTGCTGGTTGGGCTCCCAGTAGGCCAACAACGGCAGCACCTCTGGTGTGATACGCAGGTCACTAAGGGTCCATGGCGTCTCTTGCACGTAGCGGACCTGCTTCTCTTGTGCGTGTGCGGCGGCAGCGGCGAGCAGCATCAGGATGCCGGCGGCGGCGTAGCGCATGGTCTTTGTCGTCATCGGCGCAGGGTGACCGGTGGCGGCGCTGTGGCGTGCGAAGTGATAAAGTGCAGCGTAACCTCGCGGTCTGTTGGAAGGGGCCATGCCAGGAGGCGGGTAGTGAGCAGCAGCAGTTCTCGGCGTGCCAGCTCGTGGCCTTGGGCGTCGGTGGCCACCACGACCCCTGCAAAGGGTCCGCCGGTGGCTTCGAGGCGCAGGCGGTCCCCGTCCAGCGGCGTGACGGTCACGTGTCCGCCTGGTGCGGGGATATAGGCGCTTTGTATGCGCAGCGTCACATGGGCGACCCGTGTAGCGTCGTCGGGGGTGGGCAGGCGATCCATGGGCACAAAGCGGCGGGGGCGGCTGCTAAACTCCAAGAAGGTGGCGTGCGCCTTATTTGGCAGCGGCTGGTCTTCGCGCAGGGCATAGTGCACATAGCGGGTCTCTCCCGGACTCAGCGTGAGCACTTTGGGATAGATTACGAGGGCGGCGCCCAGGTCGCTTACGGCTTCGGTGGGCTGTGGCACTATCGTCTCCTGGTCTCCGCGTGCGGCGGTATATCCAAAGACGGATTGCACGGAGATCTCTTGGGTCACTACGGACGGGTTCGTCAGCGTAAAGGTGCCGTAGGGTGTGGCTGTCGTCAGCAGGGCCCGTATGGGATGGATCCGCACCTGTTGTCTGTCGGTGACCGGGATGTGTCCTTCGGGTTCGACGTATACGCCGTGCGGGGTGGCCACCGCGGTAGGGCGTGGCGCCACCACAGTGACGAAGACCGGCATCAGGAAGGTCTCCTGCACCTGTGGTGTGCGCAGGGTCAGGTCCAGCGTGCCGGCATAGCTTCCTGGTGTGGCACGGCGCAGGTCCAGCATGCCGCCCACATGCACGATACGGCAGCCGCCCTCTTCGTCCTGCACAGTGACGGCCGCATAGCGGCTGGCCAGGGCTTCGGAGGCCGAAGCCAGGCATGTGGTGGACACGGCCCACTGGGGTTGTAGCGCCAGCAGGTGTGGTCCGTCTTGCGGGTAGAGGCGCCCGCCTGCCAGCTCCACGGTGGCTTCGGCAGCCTGGTCCGAGGCCAGAATCAGGGCACCGAGGGCATGTGTGCCGCGCACTTTGGACGACACCTGTCCGCTCAGGGGATCCAGCGTCACCTGCTGCCCGGCGGTCTGTTCACCAAAGTGCATCGGCGCGGTCGTGACGGTCATATCGAACGCAGCAGGAAACGGATCCACGGTGATGCGGACCTCGACGGCGGCCGCGTCGGCGTACGGGGCGCCGACGGCATACGTATACGTATAGACATAGGCGGCCGTCAGCGTGTCGGGCACACGGAAGGTGGGGTGGCGCACGCGCGTATCGGTCAGGCGCGCGGCATCCTGTGGCACGTGCGGTGCCACCCAGCGGTGGTAGTAGCCGTCCTGAGGCGCTCCTGAGAGGGCACATTGTGGTTGCAGCGGGAAGTCGGCGCTACCGGCATAGACGAAGTACTCATGGCGCTGGCAGTCCAGCACGACCTGTCCGCGCCGGCGCACGCGTATGCGCACCTCGGTGCTGCTGCTGCCGATAACCGCATCGGTGACGGTCAGCATCACCCCGTATTGTCGATCCTCTTCGACCTGGGGTGGCACATCAAAGGTGGGCGAGAGCACATCGGTAGCGCTCAGGCGATCCGTGTCGGGTCCTGTCCACGCAAACATATAGTCGTTACCACCGGAGACGGCGCACTGCAACAGCAGGTCGGCTTCGCCGGCATAGGTGTCGTAGCTCGCCGGGCAGGTGACGGCTGGTGGCTTCTGGCGCTGTACGGTGACGTGCCATAGCGCTCCGGGCAGGCACGGGCCGCCCTGGGTAGGGCAGGCTTCGACGGTATACGCAAAGACGGTGTCGGCAGGTATGGGTGGCGCGGTGAGCATGCCTTGGGCGATGCGGGGCGCCTGGGGCCCTTGGGGCCCGTGCCAGCGCAGGGCATAGCCGTCTGGCGCGTGGCAGGGCAACAACTGGCGTGCTCCTTCGAAGAGCGTCAGGGGGGCGCACCACGGGGCGCTGCTCGTCGTCGAGGCTCGCGTGACGTGCACGGTGACCCGGTGGCGTGTGCCATGCGACGGCAGGTGCACGACGTAGTGGTACGCCGTCTCATGGGCATCTTCGGGGGCAAAAAAGGTGGGCGCTAGCACCTCGGTGCTGCTCAGCGGGTCGGTAGCGGTCCCCCACAGTCCTGTCCATCGTACGGTGGCATGCGTGTCGGTGGTGTGGCATGCCAGCACGACGGCATTGCCGGGGGCCACCTCCAGGTGGGTGGGGCAGTGCAAGGGCGGCGCCCGCTTATGGACGACGACGGTGACGTGTGCCCTCCGCGTAGCGTGCGGCGCGGTCACCGCCAGCGTCATCGGATACGACTGTGTCTTAAGCCCTGCCACCAGGGGTGGTGCCACCACCGTGGTACGCGGCGCATCTGGGGGCGTGGTGATGAGCGGTCCCTCCCACCGGTAGCGCCACGCTGCAGGGCTGCTATCGGTCACCTGGCACGCCAGGGTGCCCTGCTCCCTTTCATAGAGGTGGAGCACCGGCGCACACTGCACGGCAGGCGGCAGGGCGTGCAGCGCCGTGTCTTCGGTCCGCTTGACGTGCACATGCAGCGGCACGCGCTGCACCACGGCGCCTTGGGTCGTCTCCACCACGAGCGTGTACGTGGTTCTCAGGGGCGAGGGCGCCCCAAACAGGGGACGCAGCACATGGGGATTGCTCAGCAGGCGCAAGTGTTGGGGGCTTTCCCACCGGTAGGTGTACGCCTCTGTATGTGCGTCGCGCGTGGTGCATGGCACCGGTGCGGTCTCGCCTGCGTGCAGCGTTAGCGGCTGGCAGGTCACCGGCGGCCCCTGCGCCCATACGGCGGGCGCGAAAGCCAGCGTGCACCACAGGGCGTATCGCATCGGGCGCATCAGTTCGGTATTGCCTGGAAGCGTTCCAGGAAGGCCTTAGCTTGGGTGCGGTCCCCGATCCTTCGGTAGAGGTTGCCCATCAGGGAGAGGTAGGCGCGTTGCTGTTGGGGCGTGAGGCGATCGAACACCGCTTCGATGCGTGGCTCCAGCTGCCGCGCCTGGTCCGGGTTGCTGCGCGTGAGCCTGAGCGCTTCCAGGTAGGCGGGACCGGTATGGCGGCTATCCAGCTCGGTAACCATAAGCAGGTAGGTAAACGCTTTGGCCGAAGCGCCGTCTTGTCGGTGCTGCAGTCCTCGCTGAAACAGCAGACTGGCATAGGTCTCGCGCACGTCTTCCCGGAAGGCTTCGTAGGGCAGGGGCACCGCGTCCTTTGCCTGGTGCCATAGCCCCTGCAGCGTGTCGAGGGCCCGGTCGTGCTCCTGGAGCTGCCAGGAGAGGATCGCCACATTATAGTTGACTTCCAGGGTGGCCGCGTGTTGTTCTAGCTGCGCCAAGAGCGTTGTCAGGCCACGGCGCGCGTCTTGTGGGTGGTCGGTGGCGCGCGTCAGCAGGCTATCAAACATCAGGCGGTGCACGAAGCGGTCTCCGTCCCAGGTAGCCCACGTCAGCTCTCCTATGGCGTACGCGTGCTGCGCGCTATCGGCCGCATAGTGGATGGCGTGCGCCAGCGCTTCGCGCACGCCCGCGCCATGGCGGGCTTGGACTAAGACCTGGTATGCACGCTGGTAGTACCGAAACAGCGTCAGGCTATCGGGGGCTAGCGTGCTATCGACAAAGGCCAGTTGGGCGTCGTCGAGCGCCACGGCGGCGGCCTGCATCCATGCCATCCCGCTGCTTTCGTGTTGCCGTAGCGTATCGAGCACAGCAGCGAGCTCGGCCCACAGCACATGCTGATCGGCATGGAGGGTGAGCAGCCCGCGCAGCATCTGCAGCACCGTCTCCCAGCGCTGCTGGTCTCGGTACTGTTCCGCCTGGATACGGTACAGGCGCGCCAACTGGTAGCGGGCCTCTTCGTGGGTGGGGTTGTGCTGCAGCGCTGCTTCATAGAGGCGCTGCGCGTCCCCAAGCAGCGTCAATGCGCGCGCGCTATCCTGCTGCGCCTGGGCCTGTACGGCGTCTAGCACCGTGCGCTGTGCCGCTTCGTACGCGGCCGTGTCGGGCTCGGTGGTGCTGCGGTGCAGCGGGGCGGCGCCGTGCCGCTGTTGGAGCAGGCTGTCGAGACGCTGCTGCACTTGGCGGCCTTCCAGAAAGCGTGCCTCGCCCGCCTGCTCTCTTGGTGCGGCCACAAACGTGCTATCAAACGAGGTCGCCACCTCGTGGACTACCAGCGAGTCGACCCCCGCCAAGGGGGGCGACACGATAGGCGCCTCCATAGGGGCTGGGGGTGGGGGCACCACCGCTTCGCGCGACGTGGAACACCCCGCACCCAGGATAACAACGAGGATCAGTGCAACGCTCCGAAGCATAGTCATTGAGTCTGCCTGAACGATTAGTCTGCCTGGACGATGATGACCGCTTCTCGTCCGGCTTGTTGTACAATAATGTTGGCTTGGATCACCAGCCGCGCTGGCACGCTGTGGTCTGCGGTGAGCTCCACGGCTTGGTCTGGCGCGGCCGCGCGCACCAGGTCGTACAGCTCCTGTGCGCTTATCGTACGGACCGGGGTCCCGCTGCGCAGCGCCCCCTCGGGCGTGAGGGCCACCTGGAGGGGCATCAGCACCTGCGCCCCCTCGTTGACCTCCACACTCACCGGAGGCTCCACAGCAAACTGGGGCATGGTGCTGACCGCCACCAGGCCAGCCAACAGGATAAGGATGATATCCACCAGCGATTCGTCCATAGCTTATGGGTCTTGGGCGTGCCACCAGTCGACAAAGAGGCGATAGAAGGCTTGCGCTTCGGCCCCTTGCGGAGAGAGGTCTTCGCTCTCTACGGTGACGATACGCCCTTGGGCATCCCGCCGAATCGTGCCCACCTGAAAGTAGCTGGCCTGCTGTTGCCCCCGGGGGCTGACGAAGTAATACAGCTTCTCTTGCTGGATCAGCACGACCCGTATCTCGCCATTGATGGGCGCGAGCATCAGCTGCAGCTCGAAGGGGGTGCCCGCCACGGTGACGACATGGCGGGCCGTGTGCACCTCGGGCCCGGCGCCAAAGAGCGACTGTATGCCCGGATCCAGGGGCGACGGCGCAGCGACAATCCACTGCGCCAGCGCATCGTTGACTACGACCTCGCTAAAGTCTTCTAGCGTCACGGGGGCCCGTCGCGCCACCGCCTGCGTCGTGAGCGCTGGCGCCGTGGTGTCGCTGCGCGCCTCCAGCGTCCAGCGCAGGTCGCTGCCGCCGCTTCCAGACACCTCCGGCTGTACCAGCGTGGGCGCCAGCCTGGGAGTCGATCGGGTGCGTCCTGGCAGCGCCAGGTCTTGCTGTTGCACGGTGCCCAGCCCCCGCGGGTCTTGGCCCGTGCCCCAGCTGCTCAGGTCCAGCCCGTCGACCGCCAGCGCCTCGGTGGACTGCGACGCCAGATCCACCGACGCTACGGTGGCCGCCTCCGGCGTCCCGAACGCTTCGGAGAGCATCTGGGCCAGCGCGTCGTCCGTGAGTGCCGCCTCAGCCTCCTCCTCTAACGACTCGGACGCCTCCGGCTCTATAGGCTCCAGCGCCAGTGACGGGGGCACGATAGGCAAAAAGAAGAGGCGGTCCGGCACCACCTGCGAGCGGCCGCCCCGAGGCACCGGAAGCAGCGTCAGCACCACACCGATCATGCAGAGCAACGCCCCGAACGTGCCCCACTCCCACAGACGTCGCCTCGTATTCATTCTGGCTGCTGCGCTATCGTACACGCCCACCGTTGGGCCAGACACAGGTCCAGCAAGGTGACCAGCTGCTGCAACGTGGCATCACCCTGCGGGGAAAGCAACAGCACACTCTCGGGCGTCTGCATGTGCACCCGGACCAGACAGGTCTGCAGCGCTGCCACGGTAGCGGCCGTACAAAACGGTGTCTGCTCCGGCTCATGTACCACCACCACTTGCATGCGCTCATCAAAGTGGACCGTATAGACCTCGGTGGTTTCTTCGGGCGCCTCGGCCTCCTGTTCCTCTCCTGGCAGAGGCACCTGCAAGCGCGGCACCTGCTCGGTCAACAGAAAGAAGGCCGCCAGCAGGATAAAGCCCAGATCAACGAACAGCTGTAGGTCGGTGCGATGCGCTTCCATCTATTCGTTGCACGCGCGAGACACTACGTTACCGTCTGCGGTCCACGTCTCCACCACTACGCACCCCTCGAAGTCGAGGTGCGTGCGGATCGTCGGCTCCGAATACAGCTCCACCATCAACGGCTCCGACGGCGGCGGCACGCATTGGGTGGCCTGCGGCACAAACCGAAACAAGGCCTGCTCATACCCCCACAGCGTGATGTTGATGTCGTCACCACGCTGACGCAGATAGATGTCTAGCGATCCTTCCGGATAGTAGGGCAGCACCGAGCGCAACAGCGCGCCCGCTAACGCCTTGCGCGGATGCGCCTCCTGCTCGGCCTCCTCGGTGATGACCTCGCTCTGCGCACGCACCGTGGTGAGACGATAGTCCTGCGCCAAGTTGAGTGCCGTCAGCGCGCTGAGCATCGATTCTGGCAAGTATGCGCTCAACAGAAACTGCTCCCGGCTGGGCTGCAACACCAACAAGTCATTGGTGCCGAACCCGTCCTGCGTCACATCCAAAAAGACCGCCGACGTGTACGCCGCATGCGCAGGAACGATGATCTGGTCCTCTAGAAACTGACGCACAAACGCCAGGTCGTGTACCTCGGCAGCGGGCAGCACCCACTGGCTCACATCCGCGTCCTGCGGCTGCGCCAACACCACAAGGGGAGCCATCAACCCCGCCATCAACAGGCTTGCTCTCTTCATCATACCTCTAGTATTAGCGTACCACGGTCAAATGGCCTGTGCGCACGATCGTCTCGTCTGGCATCGTGGCCACGACGCGGTACAGGTAGATGCCTGGCACGCTATGCACCTGTATCGCCAGACGCCGATGCGCGCCCGCTGGCAGGCGCCCCAGCGCCTGATCCACCACGCGGCGACCCAAAAGGTCAAAGACCGCTAGGCGCACGTCGGCATCGTGCGCCAGGCTGATCTCCACATGCGTGTAGTCCCTAAACGGGTTGGGATAGTTGCCATGGAGCAATAGCCCGTCGGCCATCGGTGGCGCTACCGCCAGCGTGAACGACAGCTGCCCGGTACGCCCTGTCGCATCCATCGCCGTATACGTATAGGTCACCGGCGCTGTGGATGCCACCGGCACCCCGCGCAGCACGCGTGCGTCAGCCTCATACGCCAGCCCGGTGGGCAACGCCGGATCCAGCACGTAGCGATAAGGCGCGGTGCCCCCCTCGGCAGGCGGCAACGCCACATCCGCTACGCGCTGATCCGCGGTGAACTGGAGATCCGGCACCGAGGCCGCAAACACCAGCCCGTGCTCCCCGCAGTGCGGGCCCCGCACCGCCTCCAAAGACGCCAACCACGCCCGATAGGGCGCATCCACCGGCGCACAGAGCGCCTGGTCCGCACCACCAAAGAACAACTCCTGCAATGCGGTAAGCTGCCGCAAAGCCTGCGGCAACATGCCTGTCAACATGTTGTCGTGCACATACAGATGCGTCAGCGCCGCCAGCTCACCCAAAGAGTCGGGCAACGCGCCCGTCAGCCTGTTGCCCTCGAGCTGCAACCGCTCCAGATGTGCCAGCTGCCCCAGCGCGGACGGTACCCCTCCCTCTAGCGCGTTATGCTGCAACTGCAGCCAACGCAGCGCGGACAGATCCCCCAACACCGGCGGTATCGTGCCCACCAGCGCGTTGCCATGCAGCAGCAACCCACGCAAGCGGTCCAGCTGCCCCAACGCGCTCGGGATCGAGCCCTCCAGACCGTTGTGCTGTAACCACAGATCCTCCAGCCGCGTGAGATCTCCCAACGTAGGCGGTATCGTACCCGTGAGCGCGTTGCCATGCAAGAGCAACGTACGCAGACGGTCCAGCTGCCCCAACGTGGGCGGTATCGAGCCCTCCAGACGGTTGTCCTGTAACCACAGATCCTCCAGCCGCACCAGAGCCCCCAGCGCAGGCGGGATCGTGCCCACCAGCGCGTTGCCATGCAGCAGCAGCCCGCGCAAGCTGTCCAGCTGCCCCAACGTGGTGGGCAGCGAACCCCCCAGCGCATTGCCATACAGCCACAGCTCCCGCAGATGGACCAGCCGACCCAAAGAGTCTGGGATAGAGCCCGTCAGCTCGTTGTCGTGCAGGAGCAGCCCGCGCAGGCTGTCCAGCCGCCCCAGCGCCGCAGGGATGCGGCCCTGCAACCTATTGCCGTAGAGGTGCAGCTGCTCCAGCGCCGTCAGATCCCCCAACGCCTCTGGCAACGTGCCTTCCACATTGTTGTGCGGCAGCGTTAACGCCACCACGCGGCCGGAGTCCACCGAAACCCCAAACCATGCCTCCAGCGCCTCCGCGGTGAACGCTACCACGTCGGCAGGCGGATCCAGCCAGCCGCTGCGGTCCGTCCAGCGCTCGCCACCGGCGTCCTCATGCAACGCGATCAGCGCCGCACGGTCGGTAAGCAAAGCAGCCGGCGCCCCCACCGTGATATCAAACGTCCGCGCGGTCTCCATGCCCAACGCATCCGTCACCGTATACGTGTAAGGCTGTGGCAACAGTATCGTCAAGGGGCGGCCGCTGAGGGTGCGCGACGCCTCGTCATACACCAACCCCGCAGGCGGGTCGGGATGCAACACATACTCGTACGGACTCCTGCCACCGGTAGCTGGGGGAAGCATCCACGGCACGATATCTTCGTCCACCGTAAAGACCGTATCCGGCACCGCAGGCAACAGGAGCGAGCCCAACACCTCTATGCTAAACGGTTGGGAAGCCTGCCGCCCGCTGGCGTCCTCTACCGTATACGTATAGCCGGTGGCAGCCACCGCCGCCGTCGGCACCCCGCTCAACGTGCGCGTAGATGCCTCAAAGGCCAGCCCGACCGGGGGAGCCGGATCCAGCCGATACGCGTGGGGATGCTCACCCCCCGCGGCCGCAGGTAACACCCAAGTGACCTGCTGGCCTACCCCGAACACCTGATCCTCCACCCCCGGCAGCATCAGCGCCACATACACCTCGATAAGGAACGTGTCCGAAGCCGCCAAGCCGGCCGCATCCGTCGCCGCGTACCTGTACTCCACAGGCGCCGTAGCCTCGGTAGGCGTGCCGCTGAGCACACGCGTGGTACGGTCAAACGCCAGGCCCACAGGCAGATCCGGGGTCAACGCATACCTGTACGGATCCGTGCCACCACGCGCTGCAGGAAGCACCAGGCTCGTATCCTCTCCCACCGCATACGCCTGATCCGCAATGGAAGCCAACGCCAGCCGCACCGTGATAAGGAACGTGTCCGAAGCCACCAGACCGGCCGCATCCGTCGCCAGGTACGTGTACTCCACAGGCGCGGTGGCTACGGTCGGCGTGCCACCCAGCACACGTATAGACGCATCAAACGTGAGCCCCAAAGGCAGCGAGGGCGTCAGCACGTACGTGTACGGATCCGTGCCACCCCGCGCTGCGGGAAGCATCACGTCTGGCACTAAGACGTCGACCTCATACGCCTGATCCTCCACCGAGGCCAACGCCAACGCGACCTCGATAAGGAACGTGTCCGAAGCCGCCAGACCGGCCGCATCCGTCGCCACGTACGCGTACTCCACAGGCGCGGTGGCTTCCATAGGCGTGCCACCCAACGTACGCGTGGCCGCATCAAAGGTCAGCCCCGACGGCAACGCCGGCGTCAGCATATACATCGGATCCGCGCCACCCAGCGCTGCGGGAAGCACCACGCTCGCAGCCTCTCCCACCCGATACTTCTGATCATCAATGGATGCCAACGCTAAGGCCACCTCAATATAGAAGGTGCCCGACGCCGTCGCACCGTTCGCATCCGTCGCCATGTACGTGTACTCCTCAGGCGCGGTGGCCTGGGTAGGCGTGCCGCTCAGCACGCGCGCCGTGGCCGTGGAATCAAACACCAGTCCCTCCGGCGGATCCGGCATTAAGCTATACGTGTACCCCGGGTTACCTCCCACGGCCGGTGGCAAAGCCAACGAAATCTGCTCCCCGTACACATAACGCTGATCCGCTACCTCGGGCAACGTCAGCACATCGTAGACCGCCAGCATAAACTCCCGCTCGACAGGGGTGCCGGTCGTATCCGTCGCCGCATACGTGTACGTCATAGGAGCCGCGACGGCGGTCGGCGTGCCGCTCAGCACACGCGAGGACGCATCAAAGGTGAGCCCCGACGGCAACGCCGGCGTCAGCATATACGTGGGCGAACCCAAGCCGCCCGACGCCAACGGCAACTCCACCGAGCGGTCCTCCCCTACCGTAAAGTCCTGGTCAGGCACAGACGGCAAGGTGAACGCGCCATGGATCTCCATAACGAACGCCTGCGATGTCGTATCGCCTTCGGCATCCTCCACCCCGTACCGATACTCCGCGCGTGGCACCGCCAACGTCGGCGTACCACTGAGCGTGCGCGTACCAGAATCAAATGCCAGCCCCTCAGGAAGCACCCCATCCAACGTATAGACTAAGGGAGGCGTACCGCCCGTAGCCTCCGGCAGCACCCGGGACATCTCCCTCTCTGCCACATAGTGCTGCGCCGCTACCAGAGGCAGCCGCAGCTCCGCCGGCACCACCGCTATGGTGAAGGGCGCCTGCGCCGTCAAACCCTCCCCGTCCTCAACCTCATACACATAGTCCTGCGCGTCTGCCACCGCCGTCGGCATGCCATGGAGCGTGCGCATTCCAGGAACAAACGTCAACCCCTCTGGAAGCGCCCCATCCAACGAATAGACTAAGGGAGGCGTACCGACCACAGCCTCGGGCAACACCCAGTCGACCGCCTCGCCCACCACAAAGACCGTGTCCGCAACGATAGGTAAAACCAGTGATAGCACCTCCATAGAAAAGGTCTGCTCACCAAAAGCGCCCTCCGCATCCTCGGCCCGGTACGTGTACTCGGTCTCTCCCATAGCTTCGGTCGGCGTGCCGAAGAGCACGCGCGCAAACTCATCAAAGTCCAAACCCTCAGGAAGCGCCGGCGTCAGCGTGTACTCGACCACACCGGTGCCACCCTGCGCAGAAGGGAACACCAGCGGAACGATCTCCACTCCTAACGGAAACGAATAATCCTGGATCGCGAATAACGCCAACCGCACCTCCATAAACGAGGACCGCGCCACCACGAATCCGGCAGCGTCCCTCGCCCCCCAGGTGTACTTCGTTCGAGGCACACCCACCGATGGCGTGCCCGTGAGTGACCCTACTTGTTCATCAAACGCCAAACCCGGCGGCAGCACTGGAGAAACGGTATACTCGTAAGGAGCCGTGCCGCCAAGAGGCTCGGGAAGCTCCAAGGGCACGATAGGCACTTCAAAGGTATAGGTCCGATCTGGCACCTCCGCCCAAGCCAACGTCACCTCGATGCCAAACTCTACCGGTACGGTCACCTGCGCTGCATCTGTTACCGTGTACGTGTACTCCTGTCGCGCAACGACTTCGGTCGGCGTACCACTGAGCTCACGCGTGTTCTCGTCAAACACCAGTCCCTCCGGCGGATCCGGCGTCAGCGCGTAGCGGTGCGGCGGAACGCCGCCGCGTGCCTCAGGAAGGAAGAAGGAGACCTCTTGCCCGAAGGAATACACCTGCTCTGGCACGTCCTCTAAAAACAACGCCGCCGTAACAACCTCGATGGTGAATGTCTGTGACGCGGTCCCCATTGCCCCATCCGTAACTGTATACGTGAACGGCGCCCGAGGAAAAACCTCCAATGGCGTGCCGCTTATGACACGCGTGTCGCGATTAAACTCCAGGCCCGAAGGCGGATCCGGCGAGAGACTATATTCACCGTATGGCGGAATACCGCCCATCGCAGCCGGAAGCATGTCCCCTGGAACCAATACACCTTCTGTATACTTCTTATCTTCGATTTCTGGTAACACAGGCGCAGTACAATTGGGACCGGGGGGTACGGGGACTGCAAACGGATCAAGCCAATCCTGAAAGTCATCGTCGACGGGCGCACAAAGACCATCGTTATCATTAAACCAGAAGCCTTGGAGGCTGGTCAGATTGGTCAGCTCGAAGGGCAATACCCCCGTAAGCCTATTGTATTGAATGTCTAACGCTATTAGGGCCGACAATTCGCCCAACTCGCCCGGGACCGTACCAGTGAGAGAGTTTTCGGCTAGGCCCAATGTCACTAATGATGTCAGTCCCGGGTTGCCCAATTCAACCGGGATCGTACCAGAAAGCCCGTTGTTTTCAAGAGCCACGCCAACGAGTTCGCCAAAGATGTAAGCAATCCCATGCCAATTCTCCAACTCTGCTGCAGTCGGTACGCTGGTCACATCCCACGGTCGGTTGTTATCCGTGGTATTCGTCCAGTTGTCGCCGTCAGTTGCGTTGTAGAGGGCCCTCAGGACTGGGAATATAACGGTTTCGATGTCCTGTGCCGTACCAACGTGCGCCGCCGTTAGACAGGCAATCGCTGCCATACCCACGCGCAGCGAGCAGCCAGCGCGTCTGGGCAGGGCTCCGCGAAGCAGCGCAGAAAGGATCGTGAGGAATACCCCCCCCCCCCCGAATTTTCCAGACGCCGGGCTGCGCCCTGGGTCGGATATAGCATTGCTTTAGAGCTTACCATAACGCAGTACTCCAGTTTGCGCACCAAAGGTAAGGACACTAGGGTGAAAAGGGCAAGTCGACCCGGGAGCCCACAGCGATTCTAAATGTGGATGCATGTAGGGTTTACGGGAATGCCTGTTCAGCAGACGATTTGTGTATGATGGGTGTATGGACTGGCAATACCGGTCCAGCGATGCCCTGCTATAGCGTGCTTTTGTCTTTCACTCTGAGGTACACCCATGACACCAAGCAAGCTGCTGCGCGATGTGCTGAGACGCATCCGATCGGCCGCCGGTGCATTTGAGGATAACCGCCAGGGACCCAATCTGCGCTACACGCTGGCCGATGCCGTGTTGAGCGCATGTGCCTGCTTCTTTCTGCCATCGCCCTCCTTTCCTGCTTTTCAGCGGAGGATGCAGGACGACTAGGGCCGTTCCAACTGCCAGACGCTGTTTGGCATGCAAGGCATTCCCTCTGACGGGCAGATCCGCAACCTGCTGGACCGCCTAGTGCCAGATTCAAGCCGCATAATTCACGTCTGAAATTTGCATAAAACAGCAGCAAAGTATTGCATGGATACTTTGTTACAATGCATGTAACGCTGAGTGCGTCACTTTTCAACTAAGAGGGGGCCTATACGGTCCATTTCAATGAATAAACCCACCCTATTCACTACTTGGAATTCGTGGGCGGCCGTTGAGGGGAAATGCCTTGGAGGCAGGGGTATGACCCGTTGATGGGACCTAGTCGTGGAGCGAGAGAGCGATTTTGCGGGTTTGCGGCGCGCTCAGGGTGTCTGTTTGCCGCTCAGCGGGGCGAATTAATGTCGCGCGGGCGTAGCTTGGCGCTGGGCTCTTGTTGGTCGCCCTTGGGGAGGTGCGTTAACGTGGTCAGGAAGCCGGTCGGTGGCCTCTTAGCACCGTTTAGGCAGACTCGGCCAGCACAGGGTCTGCCAGCGCAGCTTCCATGTGTTTTCCCAGAAGGTCTCCCACAGCTTCTTTGCGGACTCGGCGAGATAGAAGTGCAGCTGCCGTGCATGTCTGGTCAGGCGTCCCCCTACCTTGAGCACATTCTCCCTGAATCTGCGCACATGCATGAGCGGCGCGTGTACGGGATCAGGCTTCATCTGCTTGCCGTGCTTCTCGGTGTTTGCTTCGGCGGTGCCGTTGCTACTTGACTCTGGCAGCGGACCAACGTAATTGTCTCGCAAAGGGCATTTAAGCCGGGAGATTTGCCCTGCTTATGTTTGGGTGCGGTCCTCTATGGCTATGCGGTAACCTCGGCTTCGGGCAGGTTGAGGAATACTCAACTCAGCAGAGCAGCCATGACTCTTAGCTCTGACAGGTATCGCTATTCGCCGATGTTCTTCGGGAATCTGGTTGCGGGTGCGGGTGATCTTCTATTGAGGGCGCACCTGGTCAATGATCGAGCGGCCATGCGGACTGGGGTTGACGTGCGTTTTTGGCATGTATGCGGCGTAGTCACGCAGGTATGCCCGCGTACGTAAGGGCGGATCCTAGGTCTGCCCCTTGGGCTAATGGTCGACTTGACAACCACGTTTGTGTCCGTTACCTTACGGGCATGCAGGGGCCACTCGGGATCTTGGAAACGCTTCGCAGTGCCGTGCTGGAGGTGTCAGCTACGGTAGCGGCGCATCGTGACAAGAGTCGGCGTGCGCTCGCGGGTATGGTGTGCGATCAATTCCGCTTGGTCGATGCACGTGGCGAGAAGCGGCTGGCGGGCTGCATGAAGGCCCTTAGGGTGCTGCATTCTGAAGAGCAGATTGCTTTACCCCCTCCACAGGTGAAGCTTCGAATCGCCAAGCCACGGCTATTGGGTAAACCGGTACCAGAGGCGGTGGACGTTCCGGCTGATGTGCGCGAGATCGAGGATTTCGAGATCGTCCGAGTAGACAGCGCACAAGATCGCGCCATCTGGAATACGCTCATGGACGAAGAGCATCCCCGGGGGGTGACCACCTTTGCGGGAGCACAAATGCGCTACCTAATTAAGAGCGCCCACGGTTATCTGGGGGCGGTCGGATTCTCTGCCGCTGCGCTTTATCTCAAGGCGCGGGACCGGTGGATGGCCTGGAGTCATGAGCAGCGCAGCGGCCATCTTAAGCGCGTAGTGAACCTGAGTCGTTTTCTGATTCGTCCAAGTGTTCGGTGCAAGAATCTGGCGAGCTTCGTGCTGGGTCGCGTGTTTCGGCGATTGTCCTCCGACTTCATGGCCCGGTATAAGTATGTACCTTACGTGGTAGAGACCTTCGTGTGTCCACGTTACGAGGGTACGTGTTTCAAGGCAGCAGGCTTCCAATACTTAGGTCTCACCCTGGGGCGCGGTCGGCATGCACCGAGCGGCGTGGGAAAGCGTTCACGGAAGAAGGTATTCGCCTATGAACTGGATCCTGCGTGGCGCGATCGTCTGGGCGTACCGCATGTGGAATTGCGACCCCGGCTGGAGGTGGGCGCTGGGCTGGCGAGCGACTCTTGTGCGGAACAGGAATTCGGCGGTGCAGCGTTGGGCCATATTCGGCGCACCGCCCGTCTGGTAAAGAGCGCGGCACTAGTAGCAAAAACGATGGGAAAGCCCGTAACCACGGTTCCCAACCGAGACTTAGCTGCTGTAAGGGGATATTGGCGATTCATCGAGAAGGCCGATAGGTTCGGCATCACACCTGCGAAGATACTGGCGCCGCACCGGCAGCGGACCATTGAGCGGATGCGCACCCAGAAAACGGTGCTGTTCGTGCAGGATGGTACAGACATTAGTTACAGCACACGTCCGCAGTGCGACGGATTGGAAGTAATCGGTAGCAACCAGACCAAGGCACAGGCGCGCGGCGTACATCTGCACGCGACCCTGGCGTTGAACGACGAGGGATTGCCCTTGGGAGTATTACGGTGTTCGTACAGAAAAAAGGAAGGGCAAACTAAAACGCATCAATGGATTGATGGGCTTCGCGACATAGATGAGGCTGCACAGACGCTGCCGCGCAAGACGCGCGTGCTTAGCGTGATGGACCGGGAAGCGGATGCATTCGAGATCTTTGCGGCGCAGCGCACTTTGAAGCGGACCGATGTGCTGATTCGGGCCAAACACGATCGGAATCTGGGTAAGAACCATGATCGCCTGTTTAAAGCCATGCGCCGTGGACCTGCTGCCGGTGTGCTGGAGCTCTTGGTAGAGCGTCTGAGTCTTCGGGCGAAGTCTGGTCGGATCACGCACAAGGGCCGTCCGAAGCGTAATGCACGCATGGAGGTGCGTTTTCGCCAAGTGAGGTTGCCAGCAACAGGCGGGTTTGCCGAAGATCCCGTGAAGGTCTCCGCGGTCCACGTTCGTGAGATAGCACCGCCCAAAGGTGCAGATCGGATTGAGTGGTTTCTGCTAACCACCGTGGAGGTTACCTCACTACAAGAGGCAGAGCAGATACTGGAATACTACACCCTGCGCTGGCGCGTGGAGGACACCTTTCGGGTACTCAAGACGGGTTGCCGCGTCGAAAAGCTGCGCATGCAGCAGGCAGAGAACCTGCACCGGGTAATAACGCTGTATATCGTCACGTCCTGGCGGCTCATGCTCATGACGCTGTTGGGGCGTGTAACTGCCAGCATGGACGCGGAAGTGATTTTCACGGACGCGGAGATGTATATGTTGCGGGTCTATGCCCGCAATTACGACCTTCCCGAACTCAAGGACCTCACCTCGGGAATTTTGTTGATGGCGATGATGGGCGGCTACATGAACCGAAAGCACGACCCGCCGCCTGGTCACGAAATCATGTGGCGTGGGTACGCAAGTCTGCAGATGCGCGCCATAGCCTACGAAGAACTCGGAGCGATTTACGACCTTGTGGAGCGCCAGCCACCATAGCGCATGGCGTAAGGCTCGGCAATCTCAATGGTTTCGCTCACCGCACGCTCCGCAAGGTGCATGCCTGCAAAGCGAGGGGGATATACGCGCCCGTCGCGGTCGGCGCATACACCCTTAACTCACGCTCGCTACGCGAATGGCCTTGACCCTCCGCATCTACCACTTAGAACAGCGTAACATTCACCTCCAGCGTGAAGCTCCGGCCTCCCGCTACGAGGGCTACGCTATTCTTGTCGGGTAACCGCGTGGCTAAGGGCCAAGATCTGCCCGCCCTATGCATCTTGAGGGCTCGTTGTTAAGCTGCTGGAGTGATTACCGGGTAGAGCTAGTTCGCCAAGCAAGCTTTAGCCTCATTGCCGCTTGGGTTCGACGAGGCGCCCCGATCCCCGTAGGGAGCGACTAGCCCTGCCTCTTTATTGGATGTAGCTACAGGCCCAGCCTGCGCAATCAGGCGAACAGCAGCAGCGGGACCACCCTGAGGGGTCGGCGCGCTCGTACGGGCAAGGACGCTGGCAAGGGCGTCCGCAGAGGCCACGGCGACACGCGTCTACGTGCTGCCCACATCAGCGCCAGCAATGAGGCGCAGCTGCAAAGTCAGAGCTCGCGCACCCAGATGTTGCGAAAGCGTGTGGGCTCGCTGTGATCCTGGAGCAACAGAGGAAGACGGTCTTCATGAGCCTCGTACGGCGGTCTCGACCGGTGACCCGTAGGACCGGTCAGTACGACGTTGTCCTGTATCAACACACCATTGTGGAACACCGTTACGCGCGCAGGAGACTCCAGGCTGCCGTCTTCGCTAAAGTGCGGACGCCGAAACACTATGTCGTAGCTCTGCCACTGCCCAGGCGGCCTGCTGGCATTGACGAGCGGCGGATACTGGCCGTAGACGGAGCCGGCCTGCCCGTCTGGATAGGTGGCATTCTCATACGAGTTCAGAACCTGCACCTCATACGTGTTCATCAAGTACACACCGCTGTTGCCGCTGTTCTGTCCGTCACCGCTGTTGGGCGTGGCCCACTCAATATGTAGCTGCATGTCTCCGAAGCCTTGTCTCGTCATTATCGAGCCTCTGGTGACCTCCATATAGCCGTCACGCAGCGTCCAAGTGGCATCGTTGCCGTCTGTGTGCTGCCACGCGGATAGGTCGGATCCGTCAAAGAGCACGATAGCATCCGAAGGCGAAGCCCCATCAGCGCCCGGCGTAACAACCGGGGGCTGCGGCCGGTCAGGGTCATGCACCGACCATTCGCTCAGGTCGGGCACTTGAGCCGGAGCTTCAGGCACACAAGACAGCAGGGCAAGGCTGATGCCCATGCAGAAGGTCATCTGTTTCATTTCGTTACCGGTACGCGGCTGGTTGCGGCAGAAATTTACCTTAACGGCCCAAAACGAATGCTAACAGGTCGGCAAGCTCCGCTTCGCTCAAGCCGTCCATCAAGCCACCCGGCATCAGGCTCTCGCTGGCAACGCGCATCGTGGCAATCGCTTCTTGGGGCAGCGTGTAAGATGCATCCGGGGTAGCGAGCGTCACTGAGACTGGAGTTTCTGCGATCACCACGCCCTGCAGGATGGCACCGTCCGCCTGCTCGATGATCCACTGCTCATACCCGCTGGCCACCTGCCGGCTGGGGTCGGCCATCTTATCAATCAGCGCCTTCTGTGACCAGTGACGCACGGTGGTAAGGTCAGGCCCGGCCTGTCCGTCACCTACAGGCCCCGCTCGGTGGCATGCAGCGCATCGGGTAAGGAAAAGCTCACGTCCGCGATCAGGGCGCCCGGGCATAGTCGGGACACGACGTCCACGCACGGACGACAGAGGCAGCTGCAACAGGGCGCGCGCGCGCGACCTGACAGGTTCTTCCGTATCCCGCATCAGGCGGACCCGGTACTGCCATGGGATCTCGGCAGGCACGACGCGCCCGGCTTCCATCGCGTCCACCAGCACCGCTGCGCGTTCCTGGGTAGTGAAGATAGCCAGTGCGCTCTGGCGAAGGTGCGGCGTTAGCGCAGGCCACGCCGCGAGGATAACGTGCGCAGGCGCAAGGCCCGGCGCGCTGCTGAGCGCTTGCAGCGCTTGCATGCGCACCTCCGTCGAGTCTTTGGATGCGGCCACCTCTGCCAGAGCAACGCCATGTACCTTTGCCAACCCCAACAGACGGGCGGCACGTGCGCGCACCAGCACGGATGCCTGCCGATTCATCAGGAGCGAATGGGCTCGCTCCACGGATGCAGAATCCGCCGCCAAACCCAGGTGTGCAAGCACACTCAACGACGCATCGGCAATGGCCTCTGGGTGATCTCCAAGCACGCGCGATACCAGCGCACGGCGCTCAGATGCCGGGGCCCCAAGCGGCCCAGCGCGGTGCTGCAGCCCCTGAGCTATTCCGCGCAGGATGGGAGCCTCATCGAGGTAGGCGCCAAGAATGGTCCATAGTCCTTCTGCGGACGCTTCAGCAGCAATCAGCGCCGACGCTCGCTCCATAAGCTGACCACGCCCACTCTCTGGCAAGGCAGATTGCCGCATGATGCGCCACAACATGTCCTGGGGCGGAGTCCGTGTCACCAGGAGCGCCAGGCTCTGTACCCATATGCTGCCCACATCACGCCAGAGAATCGCAAACTGGGCCTGGCGGGCCCGCATGCTGTTAAAACGGCGTAGCGCTCCTAGCACCTCGAACCGTACACGCGGATCCAGATCGTCGGCCAACGCTACTAGGTCCGCCTCCAGTGCCGGGTATAGCTCCGCCAAACGGACTGCACTTTCGCGCACGCCGGGAGCCGCATCGCCCAATGCAGCCTTCAGATCCGCCTGTGTCACGGCGCCTGTACCGCTCAACGTCCACAAGGCGTGCAGCCGAGCCAAGGCGTAACGGCTGGAGTCCGCCACCGCGCGCAGCCGCACCGTGGCCGCTGAATCCTTGCGATCTATGAGCAGTCGCTGGGCGGTCATGCGCCACCAGGCATTGGGGGAAGATAAGCGGGAGACGAGCGTCGAGGTATTGAGTGCCGGTAGTGCACCGTACCAGTCCAAAGAGTCTGCATCGTCGGGCACAATGCGCCAGATGCGCCCCATAGAGGTGCCCCGCGTCAGGTTGCCGTGTGCGGCAAGGCTGTCATCCATCCATTCTGGATGTTCGACAATCTGGCGGTAGTAGTCCACCACATATAGCGCGCCATCAGGGCCCTGGCTGAAGCTGACCGGGCGAAACCACGAATCAGTGGAAGCCAGGAACTCCCGCCCTTCAGCCATCCGGCGAGCCACGAAGGTCGGCCCATCAGGCTGCACGAGATCCGCGTGAACCAGGTTGTGCACCGGCTCGGCTACGAAGGTCACCGAATCGTAAACCGCAGGAAAGAGCCCTCCCTTATAGAAGGTGATGCCGCAGGCAGACGTGAAGACGCCCCGGTCCGTCAGCAGCTGGTGCTCTGGATCCACCGTGAGCGGAAACACCTGCGCCGCATTGCCGTGGTCGGAAGTGGAATGCCGTGCCGATACCACAGCTGTGGCACCGTTCTGGCCGAAGAAACGGGCCGGTATCACCTCATGCATATGGTGCCGGCTGTTGTTGACAAGAAAATGGCGCCCCCAGGCATCGAAGGTCTGACCAAACTGGGACCTGCTGCTTAGATTCTCCAGCTCAAACGTGTATGGACGAAACCGCACGTTGCGGTCCGCGCCATTGCGAGGCAGCCGGGGCCCTCCCAGACTGTCTGGAAAGCGTATGGCGCTGCCGAGGTCGCCAAATGGATCCGCGAACTTTTCTGTCCACGAAATAGGACCGTTGTTGGCGATATAGATCCAGTTGTCCAGACCGTAGACGGGCGTGTTGGCGTTGTGCTGCGCATTAGAGAGCGCAAATCCGGTCAGCATCACGCGGCGCACATCCGCCACACCGTCCCCTGTCGTGTCTGCCAAAAACAGCACCTCTGGCGGATCCGTCACGATGACGCCATCGCGCCACCGCATAATGCCAGTCGGCAAGCGCAGCCCGTCCGCATACACGGTAGCAGCATCGGGCATGCCATCGCCGTCGGTGTCCTGGAGCAGCTTGACACGGCCAGAGCCCCCGCTATCGAGCGGATAGCCGGGCATCTCTACGACGAAGATGCGTCCATGCTCGTCGATATCCATCGCCACCGGATCCATGACGAGAGGCTCAGCGGCAACTAGGTCAATGCGAAATCCCGGCTCGAGAGTAAAGGTGCTCAACGCCGCTTCTGGACTCAGCGGTGGCCTGTGCGCTACCTGCAAGTCACAGCCTGCTGTGACTACGGTTGCGGTAGCAACGATCTGCACCATACCTCTCATATTTCGCACCAGACGGGCTGGACCATTGTTGCCGTATCGTAAAACGTTAAACAATGGAAAGAGGAAGGCAAAAGTATTCTGCACATTTCTGGGGCAAGGTACGGTTGCGCTTGCTCCCTGCCTTCAACCCGCCAATATAAGGCTGCGCTATGCTTCGCTACGCGAGCAGCCCGTGCCCTGGTGACACGACAATTGCGCCGGTAGCCTTACCTTGTGCCACCGCAGAGTTTGCAGGCACCGGGCAATCTGATGAATAGGCGCACCGCGCTGGAGTGGATCTCTTGGCTGATGGGGGGCGCAATATCCTCGTCCACCATTGCAGGGGTGCTCAGCGGCTGTAGGGCGAACCCGAATGACCAGCGCTTTGCGCCCCGAACGCTGACTAGCGATCAGCTCGAAAGCGTGGCGGTGCTGGCTGAACATATCATCCCGACCACGGACACGCCTGGTGCCCGCGAGGCCGGAGTGCATACCTTTATCGACAACATGCTGACCGACTTCTTCCAGGAAAGTGAGACGCAGGGCTTCACTGACGGTCTAGATGAGGTTTCCGCAAAGGTACGCACCCGTTACGGAAAGGAACTGTTGGCTTGCTCGGCAGCAGAGCAAGTAGCGCTCTTGCGCGCCTTAGAAGCTGAGTCCCACCCGTTTTACAAAGATCTGCGGTTTCTGACCGTGACCGGGTACTATACGTCAGAGGTTGGAGCCACAAGAGAGCTGCACCTAGCGCCATATGGCGCGTATCATGGAGACATCCCCTTCGAAGATATAGGCCGCACATGGGCCTGAACACACATCCACTATGAATAGAAGGACATTCTTGCACGCTACTGCTGGGCTGGGCGGTGCCTTGCTGGCTGGCGTCGGATGCACGGACGGTCCTGACCAGAGCTCTGAGCCCACAACACCGCCAAACGATGGTTCGAATTCTTTGTCCTCGATTGGACTTCAGCTCTTTACGCTGGTCAGCCCCATGGAAGAGGATTTTGAAGGCACGCTGCGAAGGGTTGCTGAGGTGGGGTATAAGGAGCTGGAGTTCGCGGGGTACTTCGGGCGCGATCCCGATGCAATACGGGCACTGCTCGATGAGCTGCAGCTTACCGCACCTGCGACGCATGTCCCTATCGAAGCGCTCAGGTCAGACCTAGCCGGCGTGCTTGAGGCAGCGGAAACGATCGGGCACCGTTATATCGTCTGCCCGTGGATATCCGAGGAAGAGCGCACGTCCACGAAGTACCTTGAGAATGCGCACTTCTTCACCGAGGTGGGTGCCGCATGCAAGGAGCAGGGCATGCAGTTCGCGTACCACAATCATGACTTTGAGTTTTTCGAGATCGACGGTCACATGCCGTTCAACATCCTCCTCGACAATACCGATGATGAGCTGGTCGCCTTTGAGATGGACCTGTACTGGATCGCCAAAGGCGGGCAGGATGCGTTGCAGTACTTCGCTCAACGTCCGGGGCGCTTCCCTCTGTGGCATGTTAAGGATATGGCTCCCGATGAAAGTATCACCACCGTAGGGGAGGGCACGATCGACTTCGCCTCAATATTCAAAGAGCGTGCTACCGCTGGACTGCAGCATTACTTTGTTGAGCACGATCGTCCTGAGGACCCGTTTGGAACCATCACTCGCGGGTTCGAGCATTTGGCAGCATTGACGTTTTAAGGAAGGGCACTCCGTCATGGCATTAGGAGAGAGGCTTCGTTACGGCATGGTGGGCGGTGGACCGGGCGCCTTTATTGGCGCGGTCCACCGCATGGCCGCTGCACTGGATAGCACGATGGACCTGGTCGCTGGCGCGTTTTCATCCAATCCAGCCAAGTCGCGCCTGCAAGGTGAGGCGCTAGGCCTGGACCCGGATCGTGCATACGGGTCGTTTAAGGAGATGGCAATGTGGGAGAAGGAACGCGACGACGGCATGGATGTCGTGTCTATCGTGACGCCCAACCATATGCATTTCCCGGTAGCGAAGGAGTTTTTGGAGGCGGGCTACCATGTCATCTGTGACAAACCGATGACGAATACGCTCGAGGATGCCGAGACACTCTGCCGCATGGTGTCCAATACGGGAGTCGTATTTGCGCTTACGCACAACTATACCGGATATCCGATGGTCAAGGAGGCGCGCCACCTGGTAGCCAGCGGCCGTATAGGTGAGGTGCGCAAAGTCATTGTGGAATATCCGCAGGGATGGCTGGCGAAGCCGATAGAGCGCAAAGGGCACAAACAGGCGGGGTGGCGCACCGACCCGAAGCGGGCAGGAGCCGGCGCATTAGGAGACATCGGCTCCCATGCGGACAACCTAGCACGCTACATCACCGGTCTGGAGCTGGAGGCACTATGTGCAGACGTGACCACCTTCGTGCCCGGGCGCCCGATTGATGACGACGTCAGCATGCTGTTACGTTACAAGGGCGGTGCGCGCGGCGTCTTGCACGCCTCACAGGTATCCATCGGCGAAGAAAACAATCTCAACATCCGCGTCCACGGCTCCGAGGGGTCGCTGCAGTGGTTCCAAGAGCATCCCAACTGGCTTTATCTGCGCACCGGCAACGGCCCAGAGCAAGTGCTCAAGCGTGGTAACGATTACCTATCACCTGCCACGCAGCACGCTTCCCGCCTGCCCAGCGGGCACCCGGAGGCCTTCCTGGAAGCATTCGCCAACATTTACCGCAACGCGTCGGTAACGATTTCAGCCCTTATTATGGGTCAAGAGCCGGGCCCGTTCGACACAGACTTTCCTACGGTTCAGGATGGGGCGCGTGGCGTCCACTTTATCCTGACCGCACTCGAAAGCGGCCGCCGCCAGGGATGGGTGGATGCCGCGTACACGCCACCCGCCTGAGGATTAGTCACTAGAGCATGGCACGACCTGTCACCTTGTTTACCGGGCAGTGGGCTGACCTGCCCCTGGAGACGCTGGCTGCGAAGGCGGCAGCATGGGGCTTCGACGGCTTGGAGTTGGCTTGCTGGGGAGACCATTTTGACGTCGGACGCGCCCTTGAGGAGCAGGACTACTGCCAGGGCAGGCGCGAATTGCTGGCGCGCCATAACCTTTCCCTGTTTGCAATAAGCAATCACCTGGTCGGCCAGGCCGTGTGCGATGCTATTGATCAGCGCCATAAGAGCATCCTTCCGCCGCACATCTGGGGTGATGGCAATCCAGAAGGCGTTCGCCAACGTGCGGCAGAAGAGATGAAATGCACGGCACGCGCGGCCGCGCGTCTAGGCGTAACCGTCGTAAACGGGTTCACCGGCAGCAGCATCTGGCCGCTCCTATATTCGTTTCCGCCGAACACGCCCGAGATAATTCAAGCCGGCTTCGATGACTTCGCCGAGCGCTGGAACCCCATTCTCGATGTCTTTGATGAAGTGGGCGTGCGCTTCGCTTTGGAGGTGCATCCGACAGAGATCGCATTTGACATATCGAGCGCGCGTCGGGCGCTGGAAGCTATCGGACGGCGCGAAGCATTCGGCTTCAACTATGATCCGAGCCACTTCGGGTATCAGGGCGTGGACTATGTCGCCTTCATTGATGCCTTTGCCGACCGCATCTACCATGCCCACATGAAGGATGTATGGTGGTCGGATCGGCCCACTGCGGCTGGCGTGTTTGGAGGACACACCGAGTTTGGCGATTCCGACCGGTACTGGGATTTTCGGTCGATAGGGCGCGGCAGGATCGATTTTGAAAAGATCATTCGCGCTCTTAATCGTGCCAGATACCAGGGACCGCTCTCTATTGAGTGGGAAGACAGTGGCATGGATCGGGAGCATGGTGCCAAAGAGGCGTGCGCATTCATCAAGCGCGTCGACTTCAAGCCTTCGGTCGCTGCGTTTGATGCCGCATTTGCTCAGTAACGCTTGGCTCGGCATAGCGGCTTGGCTGCTCTTGGCTGGCTGCACTGCACCGCAAGTCACCCGAGACTTAGCGCCTAAACCAAGGTCGCCAGACACGGCACCAGCGCTGGAGCCCATGGCCCAGGCGCCACCCACCATCACGGAAACCATCCCGGGGACGGAGGTCAGTTTCGTACTGGTTGAGCTTTCTGGGGGCTCCTTTCTGATGGGCAGCCCTGACTCGGAGCCGGAACGAAGTCCAGATGAAGGGCCGCAGCGGCGCGTCACCGTGCAGCCTTTCTACATCACTGCGCACGAAGTGCTGTATGATGCATGGGCCGTGTACCGCACGCTGGAGCGCGACAACACCGAGGCGGCACCCGGTGTCACGACATTCGATCCGGCGATCATCGCCCGCCCGAGCCCGCCTTACGAGGATCCTGCGCATGGCATGGGCACGCACGGCCACCCCGCTGTGGGCATGACCCAGTGGGCTGCCCTCCAGTTTGCCCGCTGGCTCACGGAAAAGACCGGACAATTCTATCGGCTTCCTACCGAGGCCGAGTGGGAGTATGCATGCCGCGCCGGCACAAGCGGTGCGCACAGCTTTCCATCCGATTCCATTGATGCATACGCCTGGTATGCTGCTAACAGCAGCGAGCGGTATCACCCGGCCGGAACAAGGAAGCCCAACCCGTGGGGCCTACACGACATGCATGGTAACGTCGCCGAGTGGACCCTGGACGAGTACGATGCAGCGTATTACGAGCGCATACCTTCGGAGAATCCTTGGGCAGAGCCCACGCGCCTTTATCCTCGCACCGTACGCGGTGGTGCCTATGACGACGAAGCCGATGCACTGCGTTGTGCGTCGCGGCTGCGTTCCAAAGGAGAGTGGAAGCGCAGGGACCCGCAGATTCCCAAGAGCATGTGGTGGAACACGGACGCGCCCTTTGTCGGGTTCAGGTTGGCGCGACCAATTAAGCCGCCCACGTTGGAAGAACAGGCCGCGTTCTGGGCGCTGGTGCTTGGCGGATAATCCGTCCGCGTTTCGTACCTTTTGGGTTAAGCCAGAACCAATCCAGGTACATTATGGGTGACTCCACGAGGATGCACGGCATGTCGCGGCGCGACTTTGTCAAGGGCGGGACCGCCGCCGTAGTGGGCTCCGTCGTGGCGAGCCAGTTTCCGCTTAAGGCCAGCGCGTACTATGGCGTGGATGACACGATTCGGGTGGGCCTGATCGGTTGCGGCGGCCGCGGCGCGGGTGCCGCCATGCAGGCATTGCGTGCGGCGCCCAACGCTAAACTGGTCGCGATGGCCGATGCCTTTGCAGACCAACTTGTGGACACCTACAATGTCCTGCATCAGTCGCAGGAGGACGCGCCAGACGTGACGGCCCAGATTGAGGTGCCCGAGGACATGCGCTTTGTTGGCTTCAACGGCTACCAGCGTGTCATCGAGAACTCCGACTTGGTGATCCTCACCACGCCGCCTGGCTTCAGGCCGATCCACTTTGATGCGGCGATTGAGGCTGGCAAACAGGTGTTTATGGAGAAGCCTCTGGCGACCGATGCCCCTGGTGTGCGCCAGATCATGGCTACCGGCAAGAAGGCCGAAGCCAAGGAGCTGAATGTGGTTGTTGGTCTGCAGCGCCACTATCAGACCGTGTACCGGGAATGGGTGCGGCGCCTGCACGAAGGGATGATTGGTGATATCCGCGTCGGCCGTGTCTACTGGAATAGCGGTGGTGTCTGGGTTCGCTCGAGAGCGAAGCTGGAAGAGGAGGCTGGGCGTCCGCTCACCGAGATGGAGTACCAGATGCGCAACTGGTATTACTTCAACTGGCTGTGCGGCGACCACATCGTTGAGCAGCATATCCACAACATCGACGTGGGCAACTGGGTGATGCAGGGGCATCCGGTTAAGGCCCAAGGGCAGGGGGGTCGCCTAGTGCGAACAGGCAAGGATCATGGTGAAATCTACGATCACCACTTCGTGGAATTCGAGTACTCTGGAGGGCGTCGCGTCCTTAGCCAGTGCCGTCACTTTGAGAATTGCCCGAATAATGTGTCGGAAGCCTTCCACGGCACCGCGGGCATGGCACCGGTCAGGGGCGAGATTCTGGCGCATGACGGCAGCGTGCTGTACAAGCACGAGGACAAGGATGATCCCAACCCATACCAGGTCGAGCACGACGAGCTCTTTGCGGCTATCAATGCGGGCGAATACAAGTTTGCGGACACCGAGAATGGTGCCATCGCCACGATGAGTGCCATCATGGGCCGGATGGCCACCTATTCTGGTCAGGAGATTTTGTGGGAGGACGCACTGAATTCCGACGAGGCGCTGATACCCACAGACTTTGCCTGGGATGATGATCCGCCGGTCATGCCGGATGCCGACGGCTACTACCCGGTGCCTAAGCCCGGCATTTGATCCGCGCCCGTTGGCAACGATGCCTGCGGGGCGCCGTCGTCCTGATCGCTGCCTTCGCAGTTGCCGCCCCTTTGGCTGCACAACCCCTTGAGCGGTTCGCGTTCGCCGCGCCGCACATGGGGACAAAGGTTACCATCGTCCTGTATGCGGCCGACAGCTTACAGGCGAAGCAGGGCGCTGCACAGGCATTCGCGCGTTTCGACCAGCTCAACCTGACGCTGAGCGACTACCGTGTCGACAGCGAGCTCTCGCGCCTTTCTGACAGCGGAGGTGCCCTAAAAGCTGTCCCGGTGAGCCAAGACTTGTGGGTGGTGTTGTCGAAAGCGCAGGAGGTGGCCCGAAAAACCGGCGGGCTTTTTGATCCGACAGTCGGACCGCTGACACGGCTGTGGCGCTGGGCCTTCAGGCGCCACAGTTTGCCACCGCTTGACAGGTTGCAGGAAGCCACAGCAGCGGTAGGGTATCAGTTTCTAGAGTTGGATTCTGCCACCCGGTCTGTCAGGCTTTTGCTACCAGGGATGCGGCTAGACCTGGGGGGTATTGCCAAAGGCTTCGCTGCCGATGAGGCTTTGGCCATCTTGCAGTCGCACGGCATTGCTGCCGCGGTCGTAGATGCAGGCGGCGACATAGCTCTGGGAGCTGCTCCGCCTGGTGCCCCCGGATGGGATGTGACCTTGGCCCCCTTCGGGGATGTGTCGTTTGCTCGGTGCGGGGTTGCCACGTCCGGTGCATCCTATCGGTATATGGAATCCGATGGTGTCAGGTATTCTCATATCGTTGATCCGCGCACCGGTCTGGGGGTGACGCACGGGCGAAGCGTCACAGTAGTTGCGCAGAGCGCTATGGAGGCCGATGCACTGGCTTCTGCGGCCAGCGTGGCAGCTCCCGGCGAGCTGTTGCGCTTCCAGGATGCGTTTGACGCGCGCGTGTGTGAATTCCAGGCACAAGCAGGCATCGATTTGCCAGAGTTGTCGCACTGCACAGATATCTGCGGACAAGGAGGCATCGGCATCATCGTGTGGTAGCCGGGTCCGAACGCCCCACGCAGGCTTGATTGTTGGACCGGTGCGGCAGAGAGCGGGCCGCCAATTTAGGGCGACGTGTACCAAATGCAGCGCAGATCAATATCCTTGTAGGTGGAGAGGGGAGATTGAGAGGAGGGCAGGGGAAGGAGGTTTCGGCAGAGTAGAAAAGCGCTTCATGCTCCATGATGATCCGCGCCCGTGGCCAAACGAAGCCGTCACATGCCAATGCGCGCAGGTACACAGGATGTCCCTGTACATATCTTCGGTGGTACAACTCGTGGCTTCGATTAGAGTATGCATCCTACGCCGCATAACCGGGGTGTTCGGTCGACCTTTTTCCGACCCTTGGTGCCACTGCATATTCCACGAAAAAAAACCACTCGTTCCACGGTATGGCGACCACCGATTCCACGGTTAATCGACCACCTGATTCGGCGTGCTGAGTCCGCGCTGGATAGCGCTGCATCGTGACTGTTCTGGGTACCATTTTCACGGCTGTCTGGCGTCAGTTACGCTTGTCTTCTCTGGAAGGTTCTGCCATTGTGGCAGACGCTGTCTCATGGACTCTCCCTTCAGCGCGATGTGGTGTGCATTGTGAATGAGGCGATCCAGGATAGCATCAGCGAGTGTTGGGTCTTCCATGCCTTCGTGCCACACACTCACAGGCATCTGACTGGTAACGACGATGGATCCCTTCTGATACCGATCATCGATTAGCTCAAGCAGATCCCGCTGGTGCAGCGCACTGATTCGTGACAACCCCCAGTCATCGAGAACCAGTAGGTGGAAGCGCGTCAACTGCTTCAGCAGTTTCAGGAAGCGTCCGTCCCCGTGCGCGAGTTGCAGATCTTCCAGAAGACGATGCAGTCGGTGGTAGCGTACGGTGAACCCCTCTATGCAGGCTTTATGCGCCAGCGCGCACGCCACGAAGCTCTTGCCGACACCGGTGGGTCCGGTAATGATCACATTGTGATGTTTGCCCACCCAGTCGCAGGTGGAAAGCGAGGCCATCAGGCGCCGATCCAGATTGCGACCGCGACGATAGTCCAGATCGGCCATGGAGGCCTCCTGGCGTAACCGGGCGCGGCGTAGGCGCGACCGCAGGCGATTGTTGTATCGCACGATCTCCTCGTGGTCAACCAATAGGCCCAGGCGGTCCATGAACGGGAGCTGTTCCATTTCCGGTTGGGTAAGCTGATCACGCAGCGCGCGCGCCATGCCATGCAGACGCATCTGCTCGAGCTTGTCAAGGGTAGGGTGTAGGAGCATCAGTCCTTCGAGGTTTGGTGAGGAGAATCCGATTTGGTGTCGTAATAGCTTGGGCCCCGGATGTTGTCATGGTCTATGGGAGGCGGAGACACCGAGTCCAGCGGATGCTTGTCGAGTCCATTCTTCAGGATGGACGCGATGCTCCTGTACGAGCGGGTGCCGATAGCGATTGCCCGCGTACACGCGTTTTCCATGCGGCTCTTACCGTAGATGCGAGCCAAGCGGAGCAGGCCCATGAGCGTGCGGTAACGAATCAGCGGGTGCCGTTCAGCATCGATGATCTGCTGCACGACCTTGTGTGTGTCCGGCCCGATACGTTCTGCCTCGGTTACGAAGCGGCTCGTATCCTTCAGTTGGCGCTGGGAGTCCGGCATGTGTTCATCCTTGGTGGTGACCCCTTTCTGGTGGCTACGCGGGTGCGTCGCCACCCGTTTGTCGTCAAAAAATACCTCCAGGGTGGTATCTGTAAGGCGAACCTGTACCGAACGCCCTACATATCGATAAGGAACGCTATAACGGTGCCAGCGCACCTCGATGTGCGCATCTCTGTGCACCTTGGCTTTGCGCCACTCCGCGTGCTCGTACGGCTCCGCCGGCAAGGGCTTCATCGCTGATCGCTCCCACGTGTCAAACCAGCTCTTACGACTGCCTTCCAGCTTCTGAAAAGGCCGCTCGTTAAGCTCCTTCAGATGGACACGAATGTGCCGGTTCACATGCGCTAGACCGATGAAACGCTTATCGCTTAACGGAGCCAGAATGCGCCTCTCTGCATGCAACACGGCTTGCTCGACCTTGGCCTTGTCCCTGGGCTTCCCGGGACGCGTAGGCACAACCACGGTCTTGTAGTGCATCGCAAGGTCCTGATACGACGGATTGATCTCCGGATCGTATCGGTGGGCCTTGCGCACGCCACTCTTCAAATTGTCACAGACCACATAGGAAGGCACCGCCCCGAAATACTCGAACATGCGACGATGCGAGCCCAGCCAGTCCCCAAGACGCTGCGTCCACGTCGCCTCAACGTAGAGATAATTGGAGAATCCCAGCACACCAACAAAGGTCTCCACCCGACGCCGCTTACGCGTAAGCTGGTCTATCGCCTCCAGGCGCATGCCTGCATAGTCCACGAAGGCCGAATGACCCGCAGGATGATCCATCGGAACCGTCACCTGGCCAAATTCCTTCTTCCAGGCAGAGTAAAGAGCGCAGAACTTGCTGTAGCCGTAACCATCGCTGTGGTCCCGCCTGTACCGCTCCCACATCAGGCGCCGCGTGAACCCCTTGACCTGCATCTTACGCTCCACCTCGGACCAGTCCGGCAACGGACGCGTCTCCTTGGCAACCTCCGGCGGACCATAAAGCAATGCCTTCAACTTGGCCTCCGGCATACCCTCGGGCAAAGGCCAATGCACACCCGCTGCCTTAGCACGACGCAAGTAACCAAGTACCGTGCTGTGCGATATTCCCAGCGCACGACCAATACCACGTACGCTCAAATCAGACTCCGCAGACAACCGCAGAACGTCCCACAAAACACGCATAACAACCCTCTTGTTTGGCATAAGTACCCCTCTTTTGGTAAGTAAAGAGGGTACGATACCACCTGCGCTTGCCCTGCCGCCATCACCCGCGACAGGCAACAATAACCCGTTTCTAACTCCGCCAGACTGCCAATTTGGCAGGCCCGTTAACCGACCTCCTACACCCCGCCGCCACCGGTCGGCGCGCGCCAGCTCAGGTGGTCGATTTGCCGTGGAGCCACTGGTCGATTTGCCGTGGAATCGGTGGTCGATTTCCCGTGGAACCACTGGTCGATTTGAAGCGGAATACGCAGCCACCTATCCATGTCACTAGGTATGGTAACAGACACGTAAAATCACGCGAACGGAAGGCCTGTTGGCAGTCGCGAAGAGCAGCGTAACTCTGGACCCACCATGCATAGCGACACGCACAAAGCTATACTGGCTTGGTGGACTGGGGACAGGACCACAAGATGGCGGAACGCTTGGGGGGCAGGTATGTATAGGCGATAACGTAGGCTAATGGTGTTGAGTTCGCGTATGGGGCGTGATCAAGCACAGGTCCTCTGAGCTGGAAGCAGTACTTCGGAGGGCGACGGCCGACAGAGATTACGTGGCATGCAGCAATGCCGCCACCGGGCGTACATGAGCACTCGCGTTAGGACAAAAGCGTTGCGGCGTGCTGGGCACCCCCGAGGGCATCAACGGACGGCAGGTCGGGCAGGTCGTATTGAATGCCCAGAACGAGCTGGATAAACTTCGGAAACGGATTCAGGCGCTGGCCATCATGCCCGAGGAGATCGATAAGCACGCCTCATGTTTTGAGAACGCCGACCACCACTGGGAGCGGGTCAGAGGCCGCGTACACTCCGTCTACGGCTTGCACCAACACAGGCGAACAGCGCAGAGCAGCGACAGCTAAGTTTGCATCACACCCGTACCCACTCAGGAAGCCCCTTGGCGCTACGCCGCAAATGGCTCCAGTACAATTGCGAACTGCTTGAATAATCGGAAGAATTCTACTACCTCCATTTCTAAGCGTACTTCACGAACCTCCTCTGCGCTGCCCGCGGATCCGCTGACCAAATATACTGTCACGCTTGCGGGAGGAACCTCGTCATCTACCTCTCCCACCATGCAGCGCACACCCCCAACATGTTCAGAATCGCGGATCAAGCTACGCTCCTCTAAGATTCGAGAAATCGGTTTTATATCATGATGGTCCGCTGCCGCGTCCCCCCAAAAGTCGTTGTGCCGCGTACGTGCAATTAGCTCCAGCTGCCCTCTTGACATAAGCACGGAGTTGAGTTAAGACCGATCCGGTAACAACCCAGTATACGTAAGTCTGCGCACTAGGTTACATTTGCCGTGGCGCTCATCGCAAGGTTCAGCGGATGACCTCGCGATAGGGACCCGGGTTTCCCCGGGCCCCCCGCACAGCTCCAGACAGGCGCGTTAACGCATCTGGCTCCTCCCTTGGGGCGCAACGGCATGCGTGGCGACATATCGTTGATCAGGCCAGGGGCGTTTGATCATGAGCGCTGGCCAGCACCATGTAATCATAGTCTCCAGCTTACTCCATGTCATGCGATCCTTCTGCGAACATCTGCGGATGGTCAGGGGGTGAGCCATTATTAGTGGAAACGCGGAGCTTTCAGGCTTGAGTCCACAGGATTGTTCCACTGAGGGATGGGCATCAGAGGTTGCTGTCGCGACCCGACTTGTAGTGGCGAGGAAGGCCAAGTCAGCAGGACGACCCTGTTGTCGGCCTCTTCGGCAGATGTACCTGGAGAGATGCGAACAAAGGCGCAGCTTGTACCTGCTATACCTGTGGTTAGTATATTCCAAGATTCCCAACTCTGCAGCCTATGTCTACCCAGAATCCGATGTCGCGCCGGAGCTTTTTGAAAGTCTCTGCGGCAACGACGGCCTCCCTGATGGCTTCCGGCAACTTTGCGTACGCCGCTGGATCAGATGTCCTGAAGGTGGGCCTCGTCGGCTGCGGTGGCCGTGGCACCGGCGCTGCGCGCGACGCCGTCGTAGGAGCAGACAACGTCCGTATCACGGCCATGGCCGACCTCTTCGAAGACCGGCTGGATCGTTCCTACGCAGGGCTACAGGAAGCGATAGGGGAGGCCCTCCAAGTGGATCCGGCACATCGCTTCGTCGGTTTCGACGCTTACCAAGGGGTGATGGTAAGCGATGTGGATATGGTGATCCTGGCCACACCGCCCGGGTTCAGGCCCACCCACTTTGACGCAGCCATAGAAGCTGGCAAGCATGTCTTCATGGAGAAACCGGTCTCCGTGGATGTGGCCGGTGCGCAACAGATCATGGCGGCTGGTAAGGTGGCGTCAGAAAAAGGGCTTTCTGTGGTGGCAGGCACGCTGTACCGCCGCCAGCCGAGCTTTGTGGAAGCGGTGCGACGCATCCACGACGGCATGATCGGCCAGGTCGTGGCGGCCCAGGAGTATTATCTGACGGGACCCATCTGGCTGCATGCACGCAAGCCGGGCATGTCCGACATGGAATGGCAGTGCCGCAACTGGTACTATTTCACGTGGCTCTCTGGAGACCACATCGTCGAGCAGTTCGTGCACAACCTGGATGTGATCAACTGGGTGTTTCAGTCCCACCCCGAGTCCTGTATCGGCATGGGAGGACGCATTGAGCGCGTGGATCCGTCCTACGGTCACATCTATGACCACTTCAGCATCGAATATGTATATCCGGGCGGTGCGCGCGTAGAAGCCAAGTGCCGCCAGTTTGTTGAGGGCACGCGGCGTGTCACCAACAGGATCGTCGGCACTCTGGGGACCGCAGAGCTCCATCCCAGGCATTCACGCCTTGTATCATACCAGGGCGAAACGCTGTTTGAGATGACCGAGCCGGGCCTTAACGCATATGTGCAGGAGCATACGGACCTGATCGCCGCCATCCGGAGCGATACGTATATTAATGAGGCACAGCAGATAGCCGACAGCACCTTGACGGCCGTGCTGGGGCGCGAAAGCGCCTACACCGGCGAAGAACTAACCTGGGAAGCACTCATGAGTTCGGGCCAGAGCCTAGTTCCACCCTCGCTAGCGTTTGGGCCCATGCCATTTCCAGCGGTGGCCGTACCCGGCCGCACGCAGCTGTCTCGGGCGCCCTGGGCGGAGACGTCACCATGAAGCGACGCGCATTCATGCAGACGGGCGTAGTGGGCGCCGCCGCACTGGCAGCAGGCTTTCGCCCTTGGGGAATTCGCCAGGGCACCATCAAGAAAGCGGTCAAGTTCGGCATGGTGCAGGAGCCGTTGTCCATCCTGGAGAAATTTGAGCTCTTGCAATCGCTTGGCTTTGACGGCGTGGAGATGGACAGTCCCAGCGACCTAGATCGTGACGAGGTAGTCAGCGCAAGAGATGAGACGGGTCTTGTTATCCACGGTGTTGTGGATTCCGTCCACTGGCAGAAACCACTGTCCGATGCTGACCCGGCTATACGCGCCGAGGGTCTGGCTGGCCTTATGACCGCGCTCGAAGATGCTCACGCATACGGTGCATCCACGGTTCTTTTGATCCCTGCCGTGGTGAACAAGACTACTTCGTACGCGCAGGCCTATGAGCGGTCGCAGGCGGAGGTGCGCAAAGCACTCCCCCTTGCCGCGGAGCTCGGCGTCAGGATCGCGTTCGAGAATGTGTGGAACATGTTCTTGCTCAGCCCGCTGGAGTGCGCACGTTACGTCGACGAATTTAAAAGCGACATGGTGGGCTGGTACTTCGACGTCGGCAATGTGGTCAACTATGGCTGGCCGGAGCACTGGATCCGCACGCTGGGCCATCGGATCATCAAACTCGACATCAAGGAATACAGTCGCCAGAAACGCGACCTCGAAGGTCCTTATGCCGGATTCCGCGTGCCGCTGGGACAGGGCGACTGTGACTGGCCAGCCGTGACCGAGGCACTGGCGGATATTGGTTTTGAGGGTTGGGCTACAGCCGAAATTGCTGGAGGAGACCGCATCCGACTGCAAGAAATAGCTAGGCGCATGGACCGCATCCTGCCTACCTGATTTGCCGCTCTCGCCGTAGAAAGCCTGCCACCAAATGGAACGACGTGAATTTGTCAGAACCGGTCTCGTTGGCGCTGCGGCCGCGAGCCTGCTTCCGGGAGCTATTCCCGCACTTAAAGGCAATATCAACCACTCCGTGTGCCGCTGGTGCTATCGGGACCTCACCGTAGAGGAGCTGGCCCAGGCAGCGGCCCGCATGGGTATCAGCTCCGTCGAGCTGTTAGAGCCCGAAGAATGGCCGATAGTTAAGAAGTATGGCTTAACCTGTGCCATGCCCTTTGGGCCGGTAGCCGAGGGCAAGGACCGTTTGGCAAACGGATTCAATCACCCTGCAGACCATGAGTGGCTGCTCCCGATGTACCGCGAGCGTATCCAGGAGGTCGCTGACGCGGGGTTTGACCGAGTGATCTGCTTCTCGGGCAATCGGCATGGCATGAGCGATGAGGAAGGGCTTCGCTGGTGCGTCAAGGGGCTTAGAGAGCTTCTTTTCGCGGCACGCGAGGCAGATGTAACCTTGTGTATGGAGCTGCTTAACAGCAAGGTGGACCATGCGGATTACATGTGCGACAAGACCGCTTGGGGCGTAACTCTGGTCAAGGCGCTCAACTCGGAGCATTTCAAGCTGCTCTATGACATCTACCACATGCAAATTATGGAAGGGGATGTCATTCGCACCATCCGCGACAACCACCAGTATATTGGCCACTACCATACCGGTGGCAACCCGGGCCGCAACGAGATTGACGACACGCAGGAGCTGAACTATCCCGCCATCATGCGCGCAATTGCGGCGACTGGATATGCAGGGCATGTGGGTCAGGAGTTTATTCCAAGCCGCACGCCACTCGTATCGCTTCAGCAGGCGATCCATATCTGTGACGTATAAGGGAGACAACCGAATGAGACGCAGAAGCTTCGTTACTACGCTGGCTGCCGGTGCAGCCGCTTTGGGCTGCATGCCGAATATCGCCGCGCGGGGTGCATTTAATCTCCACTATGCGCCGCATTTCGGCATGTTCAAGCATCATGCAGGCAACGACCTGGTCGATCAGATTTTGTTCGCTGCAGACCAGGGATTCACCGCGTGGGAAGACAACGGCATGAAACAGCGCAGCGTCGATACCCAGCGTGCCATTGCCAAAGCGATGTCGGACCGCAACATGCGCATGGGGGTCTTTGTGGCGCACAGCATCTCCTGGGGCGAGCCCAACCTTGCCAACGGCGACCCCGATAAGCGGGCGCAGTTCCTCGCGGAAATTGAAGAGTCTGTAGAGGTTGCCAAACGCGTCAATGCTACGTGGATGACAGTGGTGCCGGGACATGTGGCCCCGCGTCTGGATATGGGCTACCAGACCGCCTACGTGATTGAGTCACTGAAACGGGCCAGCGCCGTCCTGGAACCGCACGGGCTGGTCATGGTGCTGGAGGCCCTGAACCCTTGGAATCATCCAGGCCTGTTTCTCACCAAAATCGCGCAGGCATATGAGATCTGCCGGGCCGTAGACAGCCCGGCGTGCAAGATTCTCAATGATCTGTACCATCAGCAGATCACCGAGGGCAACCTCATTCCCAACATTGAGCGCGCCTGGGACGAAATCGGGTATTTCCAGGTTGGGGACAATCCAGGCCGCAAAGAGCCTACCACCGGGGAAATCAACTACCTGAATGTGTTCCGGCACATCCACAGCAAGGGCTTCACCGGCATTGTGGGGATGGAGCACGGCAACATGTTTCCGGGGCAGGAGGGAGAAGAGCGACTGATCGAAGCGTATCGCGCGGTAGACAAATTCTAATGCTGGCGCTCAGTTCAGCGTCATACCTTCGCCGTTGCGAAGGATGCGAAAGGGCTGCCCGAGCAGTTCCGCAGTACGCCGAAACAGCTCTGGCGTGGCCGTATTGAATTCGAACATGTCGTAATGGCATGGCACGACGACGCCGGCTCCGATATCCTTGGCCAGTTGCGCGGCTTCTGCACCATCCATGTTGCCCGCTACCCGGCGCCTGGGGTCACGGCCATTGATGGGAAGTAGCGCCATGTCGATATCAAAGGGTGCCAAGCGTTCCACCAGCCCTTCGTACAGCATCGTATCACCGGGATGGTAGAGGGTCCATCGCCCGAACTGGACGATGTACCCCAGGTAGTGGTGCTGCCCGAGGCTGTTGGTAAGCAGCAGCTCGTGCGCAGACGCTATGCCGGTAAAGGTAAAAGCACCGATGGTGATGTTGCCTCCGTCCACCAGCCCCAGCGGCCAGTCCGCCTCACATTCCAGGCGTCGAGCAACAAAGTCCCGATTTGCTTCAGGGATGATCAGGCTCAGATCGGGGTTGGCACGCCGAAGAGGCAGCAGCGTCTCCCGGTCAAGGTGGTCGGAATGATTATGTGTAGACACCGCAACATGCACGCCATCTAGTGACTCCGGGGCCACGACCCGGCCTGTCATCCGGTCATGAGGCTTGTCCGTGGTCGCATACTTGCGCGTCAGTGAATCGGACAGGTACGGATCCAACAGGAGGCGCTGACTTCCATACTGCAACAGAAATCCGCTTTGCCCAAGCCACCAGAGCCTGCATGCATCCTGGTGCGCGACGATGTCTGCAAGGAAATCCTCATCCTGCAGAAACGGTGTCTGGATCATTCGTCGACCACCCGCTGACTCATCGTTCCCGAACCCGGGTCGCGCAGAATCAGCTTGAGCCGTCCATCGGGCATGTGCTCGCGTTTGACCACCTCCATGCCGTCAATAATTTCGCGGCGATCCGTCACGGATTGCACCTTGTCATCGGGCAGCCCGCGCCAGTCAGATAGCCTGACGGGTTCCCATTGACGGGTATTAGCGCTTTCATAGCAGGCATCAATAATCGCATTTACGAGGTAGCCGTCATAAAACGTCTCCTGCGGCGCACGCCCTTCGTCCATCGCATCAAACATGTCGGTGAACATGTCCACGTATCCGAGCTCGGCCACCTCATCGCCTACCGGAAACAGCCATCCCGTATCCTGCTCTGCCTTCTCGGCCACATAGCCCCCCGCGCCGCTGGTGAACATCTCAAAGCCGGTACGCAAGAAGTGATTCAGCCAGATGGTACCTTCCGTACCTGCCACCTCGTCACGCAGATCCATGCCGCCTCGGAACGTCCAGCTCACCTCGAACTGACCGACAGCGCCGTTGGCAAACCGGATCAGTCCGATGGCATTGTCTTCCGCCTCAATGGGGTGCACCAACGTGTCAGCCCAGCACATGACTTCGACCGGGCGCACATCTTTGCCCACAAAGTTGCGGATGATTTCAATGCAGTGGCATCCGAGGTCGACCACGGCACCCCCGCCAGCCTGTTTTAGGTCCCAGAACCAGTCGCTGTGCGGACCGCTATGCGTCTCACGGGACCGGACCCACAGTATGCGTCCGAGCGCGCCACGCTTTACGGAGGCGAGCGCCTTGAGCGTCTTAGGCGTGTAGACCAGATCTTCTAGGTAGCCCGCGAAGATCCCACTCTCCTCGGCCAGTTGCAGGATACGTCTGGCTTCCGCACCGGTCCGGGCCAGGGGCTTGGTGCACAGGACCGCTTTGCCAGCCTCCGCGCACAGGCGTACAGCTTCTTCGTGTAGGTGGTTTGGCAGCCCGATCACCACGGTGTCCGTGTCGCGATGGCGGATCGCTTCCGACATGTCGCAGGTAGCGAAGGGGATGTCCCGCTTCTTGGCAAACTCCTGGGCGCGCTCGAGGGAGCGGGAGTACACGGCAAGTACGCGATCGGTGCCACGCTGCCGGTGGAGTGTTGTAGTGTAGAACAGGCCAATCAGGCCGGTGCCCAGCATCGTGACGTTATG
The DNA here is from genome assembly GCA_958296045.1 of Rhodothermales bacterium. Taxonomy (GTDB): domain Bacteria; phylum Bacteroidota; class Rhodothermia; order Rhodothermales; family Bin80; genus CATQHT01. The sequence continues at coordinate 802,499 of CATQHT010000001.1, read as the reverse complement.
TGGCTGCCGCATGGTGATAGCCAATGAATTTCTGGCGGTTGGAAAAGCGACCCGGAATGGTTAACCTACGGCGCACTTCACGATTCGGATCATGAACTCGGCCAAGGCATACCTGGCACAGGCGCGGTGGATTCTGCAGCGCATAGAAGATACACAACTGGGTCCGCTGGAAGAGGCGGCGCAACTCTGCGCTACCACTATCGCGCAGGGCGGCCTGGTACACCTTTTTGGTTCGGGGCATTCCCGCATGGGCGTAGAGGAGATGTTTCCGCGCTACGGGAGCTTTCCAGGCTGGCATCCTATCGTGGAGCTGTCGTTGACGTATCACAACATGGTGGTAGGGCCCAATGGCCAGCGCCAGGCGATTTTTCTTGAGCGCGTGGAGGGACTGGGGCGAACGATCCTGCGCAACTTCATTCTTGAGCCGCCGGACGCGTTCATGGTGTTTTCCAACAGCGGTGTCAATGAGGTAGTCGTGGAGGTGGCTCTGGAAGCTAAGCGCCGCTCGCTGCCGGTCATTGTAGTGGTGTCGGACGACCATTGCCGGGCCTCCCGTCCCCGCCATTCCTCCGGCAAGCGCCTGATTGATATAGCCGATGTGGTACTCGACAACTGCACACCGGCGGGCGATGCCTTGGTCACTATCGAGGGCCACCCCGACCTTGTAGGGCCTGGCTCTACTGTCGGTGTTGCGCTTCTGGTGAACAGCCTCAAGTGCCTGGTAGCCCACAAGCTCACCGCGTTGGGCCAGCCGCCGCTGGTGCTAACCAGCAGCTACCATATCGGAAGTGAGGCATCGATGGCACGCTTTGACGAGTGCTTTGACGACTATCGGGCCCGGATGCGGCGTGTCTACGGGTAGTGGCACGCGTACGGCTTTTCGGGTCCACACCAGGTCCGCAAGGCCACTCTGGACAGCGCATCAACAGCTTAGGCGCTTGGACGAATGCTCGTAGCATGCGTCTGATGCCGCTAGGCCCACGCTGGACCCACCGAGCACAGTATCTCGGATGACGCAGCTGGTACTAGCTAATGATTCTGCAGTCCGCAGTGTAACAGCGTTTTGCAAGACATTCTCGCTGCTGATTCCACGGGAGGGGGCGGAACGCGACGTGTTGTGGTCCCAGTCCGCAGGATATGGCCATCTGCAAGGCACATCTTGTTCCATCAGTATGACGCTACTCAAATGTAGCTACGCCACCTAGCAGTTGGTTTGCAGGAGCTGGGATTCTCAGCACTGGGAACAACGCACTTCCCGAGAGGGCATCGTTTTTCGCCGTCTAGTATGCCCGGTTGCGCGTGAACCGTGCTGAGCATTTCACGACTCGACTGCGAAACGAATTGTATCTTTACGTTGGCTGTGTTAGCACCGTCATACCAATGGGCTGGTGCGCTGCAGCGAATGGAATTCCGATTGAATCAAGCATCAAGACCCATGACTAGAGCTTTTCTGTTCAGTTTTGTAACCATGGTGATGTTCTGCGGGCCCGGGCTCGCTCGCGGCATGGCGCAGCAGCAGCCAGCCGGTTCGGATCTGGCCATTCCGGGCCAGGTGTATATGCAGGTCAACAACAGAGACCTAGTGTTTACCAGCGGTCAGACCGGCATTGACGCACTGGATGCACGGACCGCTCAGTACGGTGTAACCGCTATCGAGAAGGCCTTTCCGATCGTAGATGCAGTTGCCTCACGTCGTACGCTTTCGCCTTCTGCTGAAGCCTTGCGGTACGTCTATCGCGTACGGTACGCCAGCCCGCACCGACCTTCAATCGTTGCGCAAGACTTGAGTGCCGTCGCTGAAGTGGGCTATGCTGAACCCGTATACCGCAAGGTACCTATTGGGAGGGTGGGCGATGCACTTGGATTTCTTGATACGCCAGATGACCCCCTTTACGCGCAGCAGACACATCTTCCACGCTTGGAGTTGCCAGCTGCCTGGGATGTCGTAAAGGGGGAGGAAGGGTCCGTCGTGATCGCCATCGTGGACGGGGGCACGGACTGGCGCCACCAGGACCTTGAAGATAATGTCTGGTTCAATCCGAACGAGATCGACGGCGACGGCGTGGACAATGACGGCAATGGATATGTCGATGACATCCACGGCTGGAACTTCACCACCAACTCACCAGACCCCACTGGACTTTTAGGGGGAGGTGAGCACGGGACGGCTGTTGCCGGCGTCGCGGCGGCCGTAACGGACAACAGCACCGACATTGCTGGTTCAAGCTGGAATGCGCTGTTTATGCCGCTCAGTGCCAGTTGCTCCGACTGGAATCTGCTCTGTTATACATTAGAGGGCATCGCGTATGCCGCCATGAACGGGGCGCACATCGCGACGGCTAGCTATGGCTCGTCCAGCAGTTCCGTCACTGGCCAGATGGTCTACCAGGCAGCACTTGATGCTGGCATGCTCGTGGTAGCAGCTTCCGGCAACGGCGGCGTCGATGTGGACGTGGAGCCCCATTACCCTTCCTCCTATAGCACGACGCTGAGCGTAGGCGGCACTTTCAAGAACAACGACCAGAATGTTTTCAATTACGGGCGAACCGTCAACGTCTTCGCGCCTGGGGTTGCGATCGACGTCACACTTCCTGGGAATGCTACCGACCAATGGTCTGGCACATCCTTTTCGGCGCCTCTGGTTGCCGGTGTGGCCGCTCTGGTAAAGACCGAATTTCCAACCTGGGGGCCTGAGCGGGTCCGCGAGCAGCTTCGGCTCACGGCTGTCAGCATCGACGGATCCAACCCGCAGTCTCTTAGAGGAAAGTACGGCAGAGGCAGAGTGGATGCACATGCCGCGGTGACGGCGGCGCCACAACCGGCACTGCGAGTCACGGGCTGGTCCTATCAGAATCAGAGTGGCAACCAGCAGATCAAATCTGGAGACAATGTGGATGTCGTGGCCTCCTTTACAAACTATCATGGAGAGGGCACCGGCCTGGAAGTATCGCTCCAGTCTTTGGACAACTACATCACGTGGACTACACAGACCGCCAGCATAGGGACTCTGGCCACCGGAGACAGTGTTGAGGTGACATTCAAATTCCAGATCAACGCCAACGCGCCCAACAACCGTACGTTGCGGCTGTATCCCAGGATCACGGATTCGGCAGGGTTCTCGGATGAATCTGACCTTTTCCGCATGTCGGTCAATGAGACGGGCGTTGCGGCTCATTCGACACCGGGCTTGTCCGTAAGCATCACAGACGAAGGAAATATCGGCTATACCTCATATCAGGGTGCCCCTAACTCGCGTGGCGTAGGCTTCAACCTCACCAATGCATCCGGTACGCCTCAGGATGTGCTGTTCGAAGGCGGACTCTTGATCGCAACCTCAGCGTCCAGGGTGTCGGACTGTGTTCGACAGCAAGAAGCCGACCCCAACGATCAGCAGCGCGACTTTGTGATCAAGAGCGGAACAGCTATGGAGGTTATGCAGCCTGGCCTGCGGTCCTCAGAGCAGGGCAGGGTGACTTTGGATGACTCTTATGCGCTGAACCCGATTGGCGTGGAGGTGCTGCAGGAAAGCTATGTGGACGACAATCCGAACTATCAGGATTTGCTGATCCTTCAGTACACCATCACCAACCAGAATGCGAACGAGATTGACAACATGCATGTGGGCTTGTTTTTTGACTGGGATGTCGCGCCTGGAGCAAGCGATGTGGTGGGCTGGGATGCGCAGCGCGGCACCGGGTGGGTGATGGACCATGCTTCCAATCCTACCGCGGTAACAGGCGTACGTCTATTGACCCCGCACACGCTCCATTATGCCGCCATTGATAATGCGGCCACCATCTATCGCGGCCAAGGGAACAACGGCTTTACGGGAAGCGAAAAGTGGAATCTGCTTACTGGAGGCGTGCAGAACAATGGCCAAGTCGAGGGCTCTCAGGTGGCCAAGGATGTTTCACAGCTTATCGCCGCGGGGCCATTTTCGATTCAGCCGGGCAACTCAGTAGAGGTCGCATTTGCGCTAATCTCCGGTAGCAGTGAGAGCGAGTTTCTAACGAATGCAGACCATGCGGTTACCTTTTGGGATCACGTCAGCACCGCCGCCGATAATGAGGTGGCCCCGGCGAGCGCCTGGCAGGTGCATGCACCGTTCCCACACCCTGCGGTGACTCCTGTGACGCTGCGTATCGAGACGGCTGCAATGAGCAGTGTTTCCTTGACGGTCTACGACTTGTTGGGACGCCGAATACGCACAGTGCTGGACGATCAGCGTCCGGCTGGCATTCATGCTGTGACGTGGGATGGTCGCAATGAGCTGGGAGGGCGCGTTTCTCCAGGCATGTACATAGTACGGATGACCGCCAAAGGCGGACGTCAGATGCACACCCATGCGCGTCCGATCCTTGTATTCTGATAGACGCCCGGATTTGCGCTGCACTTGGGTTTGTCATGCCGCACCAGGCAGGCCAGAGATCACGCCATGGCGCCTGCCCTTGCGGCATGTAGACAATTACTGGTGCGCTTGGTGCGCAGTCTCCTGCGTCAGGTGGTCCACAACGTTTCCAGGAGGGGCTTATAACGATAGCTTGACGCGAGTCGGGATTCATATTAGCTTGACCCAACTTCGTCACTGGTAGTGAAATGCAAGGCCGGACCTCCCCTGTCCTCGGTCTTGGGGGGCGTTATATCGGGGGCTAAGGGACCTTGCTGTTTGCTGTTTACTGAGGCGGTCGTTGCTGATTTAAAGTGGTGGTCGCCCCTGTTTTGCGTGTCCTCCATCGTATAGGGGCTCCGTCATCGGGCCTGATCGGTCCGAATTGGGCACAGCTCACGCTGCTCCTTCTGGAGTGGGTACTGGCGTGAGGCATGGGGAGCGTAACAGGATTCATGGGTCAGGAGGTTTTTCGAGATCGCTCGGCTCACCAAAGTACTCCTCCTTGCTTCTTATCGCCGCGGGATCGTAGCTCATGCCCAGACTCTGGACGATCCGCTGCAGCAATGGTGTTAACTGTTGATCCATTGGTGTAGTACGGACACTTGCAACCGAACGGACGATATGTGCGTGGAGTTCACATGACTTTCACGGAACCGCTCACGGGAAAGGGGACCTGCCTGAGTCGACGGCTGATCAAACTGGTGTTCGCGTGCTTAAGTCGGCAGAGCCAACCGTAACGCCTGATATCGATTTCGACGGGAGCTACCATAATCTGATTTCGCGGGCTCGCCGCAAGGGCTACCCCACAGTGGATACATGGATTCTCCATCCGTGTTCAGGATCCCCCTTCCCGAGAGGGGCTCAGGTTGAAGGGGTGATACGTGGTTCCTGAGACGATGCCGCCACTGGCGGCACCGTCTGCATAGCTTCCCAGAGAAAGCCGGTAAGTTCACGTGCAATGGCCACGATAGCTTTGGACGGCGCCTTACGATGTACCAGCCGCTGGTACCGTTTGTGGAGTCGTTGCTGGGCCCGCCAACTAATGGCAATCACGGCTGGCGTGCAGTGCTCCTGGCGACGGATCAAGGCCACGCTGCGCCGCGGAGGGTGCGTGTATTTCCACGCCGCAGAGATCAGCGCCCTACGAGCAAAAGCGTTCCGTGTCTTAGTGATAGGACCGGGTCGTGTGTGGCTTCCGGAAAAGTGCTCCGAAGGTACTAGCCCAACGTACGCCATCAGCGACCTGGGATGTGCGAAACGGCGGATGTCTCCCAGTTCACAGGCCAACTGCATGGCTGTAAAGAGATCGATGCCGCGGAAGCCTTGCAGTTCCTGTACCGTTCGCTGGTATCGGGAGGTTTTTGAAATCTCTGCGATTCGGTCTTCTACCTGGCGGATCTGGGCATTGAGCGTATCAATCTGAGCCATCAGGGTGCCCAGCGTAAATGCATCGTTATCGTTAAGAGATAGGTCGTTCAACCAGTGCCAGAATTTTTGCGTCCAGTTCTTGCCTGCCCGGTATACATGACCGCGGCTTTGCAATAAGAGCACTAGACGCTGCTTGACCTTGGTCAGATCTTGAGCGAGTGAAACCCGTCGGCGCACGACGGATCGCTCGCTGATCAGGGCGTCGTCTGGTACGTGAATCACCGTCAATAGACCGGCCGCATAGAACTGGGCGAGCTTCGCTGCATCACCGCGATCCGTCTTTACCCGGTCACCGGGTCGCCGTGGCACCGAGGACGGTGCAATCACCTCGCAGGCGAACCCAAGGTCGTGCAACGTTCTATAGAGCGTATAACCGCAGGATGATGCCTCATAGCAGCATTGCGGCTCACCGAATTTGTCGCGGATGTTCTCCATCACAGTGCGGAGCCGTTTCGGGTCATGGCTGGAAATTTCCAGAGCATAGCAGTTCGCGTGCTTTTGTGGATCGTACGCGCAGACAGCAATCGTGTCCCTGTGGACATCAAGACCCACGAAGATCTTTCTCTGCTCTGCGTTTGCGTTACTAGGTTTCTTCATATGAGCGTTGCGTTGGTGGTTAGCTGTTAGGCGGCAAAATACCTCATCGTCTCGGCCGCGTCCGTACTATAATATCTGAGGACGATATAGCGGTGCTTACTCTTTGGCATCACCGTGGTAATCCGAAGAATCTGGTTGAGCCTGAAGCGGAGCGAATCCCAGCCTTCATGGATATGGTTGGCCGTGAGCTTTGTGCGAATCAAATGGGAGACGTGGTAGGCCAGCACTGCTACGAACAGTTGCCCTTCAATGCGTGCATCTTTGCTGCCCCAATTTAACTCCGAAGCGCAACATATACAATCAGGTCAGTGTGCTCGCAAATAGAGGCAGGGATTAGCGAAGAGAGCAGGAAGGGGCCGTTCCATCGAAGGGAGGGCGAAACCCGACCGGAGATGGAACGGCGTCGGGCAGACTGAAACAGCGCTTTGGGCGCAAGAGCTTCGGCGCCAGCGGGGCAAACACCCTTTCCCATGCGCGCAGCCATGCATGATGCCGCATGTAAACGGTATCGTGCTCTACCGGTCGTTCTGGTTATACGACCAAATCAATCCATCATCACAAGCTGAACTGCTGGGAATCGCTGATCCAGGCGCACCGGCTTCTGCTGTCGGGTCTGGCTCAGACCTTGGTGCACCCTCCACAGCGGCCGCTGCAGCCTACCGCGCGCTAATGAAGACTTCCGCCGGTGTGCGGTAACCCAAGCACTTACGTGGACGATCCTTCAGAATCGTCTGTACCCGCATTCCCGCTGCCGGCTCAACAGCGCGGAAGTTGGTCGCCTTCGGAAAGTATTGCCGTACCAGGCCATTGGTGTGCTCGTTCACGCCACGCTCTAAGGAATGGTACGGCCGCGCATAGTAAAACGACGCTAAAAGGGCCCGGGCGATTTGCTCGTGATGAGCGAATTCCTTCCCGTTGTCCGCCGTGATAGTATGCACCCGATCCTTCACCGGTTTCAGACACGCTACGATCGCGCGGCGGACACCGCTCGCAGCCTTCGAAGATACCAGTGCAAGAAACGCGAGTTTCGACGCACGGTCGACCATCGATACCAACGCACCCTGGTGCTTGCCCCCAATGATCGTATCCACATCCCAGTCGCCTATACGCGTCTTGCTCTCCACTATGGGATCCCGTTCGCTGATGTCTACACGATTCGGTATCAGGCCGCGCCCAGCACCGCGCTGGCTACGCCTGCTGTAACGCTTACCGCTACGGAGAATTAGCTTGTACAACGATCCTCCAGCTACCCTGTTGCTCCAAATGTACCGGTAGATCCATGTGGTGCTCAACGCAACGACCCCATCATGACGAAGCCGACCCGCGATTGGCTCCAGACTCCAGTGCAAGGCAAGCTTCTCGCGCACCATGGCCCACAGCGCTGCGGTCAGCTTACGAGGATGCAACGACGCTTTCTGGCGCCGCGCACGAGCGAATCAGTCCGCCTGCTTATACCGATAGCCTCCACCTCCACTGTTGCGCCGCACCTCTCGACTGATCGTCGATGGCGAACGACCCAACTGCCGCGCTATGCCGCGTATTGAATCCGCCCGCTTTTTCAACGCATGAATCTGACACCTTTCCTCGTACGAAAGATGACGGTAGCCCTTTGCCATCTGATACCCTCCAATCACCACAATACCTACCAACAGCCTCTGGACCTTACGGCTCCATCGGGATGCCAACGCGCTCGCCAACCCATTGCTCTGCCAAATCAAGTGTTGCACTTCCTTGTTAAATGGACCCGGCCTTTACAACGTGTCTAGTAGATGTTGTTATAGCTCCCTACATTACCTTAATGCTAATGCCGCTGCTGCTTACCGCACCTGAATTGCTGGAATAATACCATGGCCAAAACGAACAAGGAGCTGGTTGCTGCGGCGGAGGCATATTTTGCGGATATCCGGCATGTGCGTGCCTCCGGCGGCGCGACAAGAGAACGGTCGTATTATCCGGCGCTGGCAGGCCTTTTGGGCGCCGTGGGCGCTACGCTCAAGCCCACGGTATTCTGCGTGTCCGAATTGGCAGATCAGGGGGTTGGCCATCCCGACATTGCTTTGTACGCGTCGGGGCAAATTCAGAGGGGCCGTCCGATGCCGGGGCAGATTCCAGAGCGCGGCGTCGTCGAGGTGAAGGGCGTGTATGACGACGCCCATTTGACGGCGCGCTCCGAGCAGGTGAGCCGATACCTGGGCCATTACCAGCTGGTGCTGGTTACGAATCTTCGGAGCTTCGTTCTAGTGGGACCGGATGGGACGGGAAGCCACGCCAAGCTCGAGTCTTTCACGCTGGCGGAGGCAGTAGACGAATTCTGGCGCAGGGTGGAAGAACCGCGCGATTTCGCCCACAAGGTGGGCATGAGCCTCGGTGAGTATCTGGCGCGGGCGCTTTCGCAGCAGGCCACCCTGGCCGAGCCCAAAGACTTGGCGTGGCTGCTGGCTTCCTACGCGCGCGACGGCTTGGATCGCATTACAGCGGCGGGGAATGGTGAATCGCTTCTGGCCGTCCGCTCGGCAATGGAGGAAGCGCTTGGGATTCGATTCGAGGGAGAGCGGGGGAAACATTTCTTCCATTCGACTTTGATTCAGACGCTGTTCTACGGCGTCTTTTCCGCGTGGGTGCTGTGGTCTCGCAATGTTCAGGATAAGAGCAGCGGCCCACTATACGACGGCCATTATACTCCAAAGCGGTTCAATTGGCGCGAAGCGGTCTGGTTTTTGCGTACACCCGTGCTGCGCGCCTTGTTTCAGCAGCTGTCCGACCCGGGCCGATTGAAGCCGCTCGGCCTGGACGAGATACTGAATTGGACATCAGCAGCGCTGGACCGGGTGGAGAGGACAAAGTTCTTTTCACGGTTTAGTGAGGGAGAGGCGGTTCAGTATTTCTACGAACCGTTCCTCGAAGCATTCGATCCCGTTCTCAGAAAGCAGTTGGGGGTTTGGTACACACCGACCACAGTTGTTCAGTACATGGTGGCGCGCGTGGATAGGGCGCTGAAGGACGATCTGGGCATCGCGGCAGGACTCGCGGACGAGAACGTATATGTGCTCGACCCGTGCTGTGGCACGGGCGCCTACCTAGCGGAAGTGCTCCGCCGCATCGCTGGCAATCTCAAGGAGCAGGGCTTCGGGGCGCTCGGCGGCGTGTATATAAAGAAGGCAGCGACTGAGCGAGTCTTCGGATTCGAAATCATGCCTGCGCCATTCGTGGTGGCCCATCTGCAGATTGGCCTCACGATGCAGAATCTGGGCATACCGTTAGCGGGAGACGGATCGGAGCGTCCCGGGGTTTTTCTTACCAATGCGCTAACGGGCTGGGAGCCGGGCACGACCAAGCCGCTGCTCTTCCCGGAATTCGAAGAGGAGCGCGACCGGGCGGAGCAAGTGAAGCAAAAGAAACCGGTTCTTGTGATCCTAGGCAACCCGCCCTACAACGGTTTTGCAAGCGTGGCGGTGAATGAGGAACGCGAGCTCTCGGAAGCGTACCGGACGACTCAGCGCGTGCGCAGACCCAAAGGACAGGGCCTGAATGACCTATACGTGCGCTTCTTCCGCATGGCTGAGCGACGCATCGTGGAAAAAACCGGGCGAGGGGTAGTTTGCTTCATCTCCAACTACTCTTGGCTGGACGGCTTGTCCTTTACCGGGATGAGGGAGCGTTACCTGAAGGCATTTGACACGATTCGGATCGACTGCCTGAACGGCGATACGCGAAAGGGAGGCAAGACGCCCTCTGGAGAACCGGATCCGAGCATATTCACGGTCCCTAGCAAGTCGGTGGGTATTCAGGTGGGTACGGCCATTGCGACGCTGATTCGTAAACGGAACCACAAACCCAACGGTACCATCGCCTTCCGGCATTTGTGGGGACAGTCAAAAGCTGCTGAGCTAATCGTCTCTGCCGAGACCGATTCAGGTAAACTGTACTCCGATTTCACACCTTCCGTTCCACTGGGTCTGCCATTCAAGCCAATAACCATGAGTAATGACTGGTTCGAATGGCCTGCGCTGCCTGACCTGTTCCCTGTCTCTTTTCCCGGCGTCAAGACAAGTCGCGACAGCTTTCTGGTTGACATAGACCTTGACTGCCTCAAGACGCGTATTGGCGAATATTTTGACCCGGGACTGAGCCATGAGGAGATCGCGCGACGCTATCCGAGGGCTATGAAGTCCACTGCTCGCTTCGATGCCCGCTCCGTTCGCGACGCGCTCCTTAGGCGCGGAGGGCCAGACGAAAGCGGATTCATCCGCTACGCATACCGGCCATTTGACATCCGGTGGCTTTACTGGGAGAAGGATACGAAGCTGCTTGACGAAAAACGCGCCGACTACGCGCCACATGTATTCAACGGGAATATATGGCTTGAAGCCCGTGAACGCGAAGCTCGGGAAGAATTCACGCGAGGAACCTCGGTGGGCAGTCTTGCTGATAACTTCGGAAACGGACTGTCCAGCTGGTTTCCGGCTTGGCTGCTCGACAATGGGCTGACGTGCGATGGTCGTGAAAAACGCCGTGCAAACCTTACCGGACGGGCGGAGCAGTATCTCGCCCGCCTCGGTCTTGGTGTCGAAGATTTGTTTCACCATGTGCTTGCGACACTGCATGATCCAGCGTATCGAGAAGCCAACTCTGGAGCATTGCGCATGGAATGGCCGCGCATCCCTCTGCCCGGATGGCCGGATGGCGGGGGCGAAGGAGCGGCTCAAGCACTAACTCGCTCGGCAAGACGCGGGCGCTTGCTGGCCGCGCTGCTCGATTCGGAGCAACCCGTGCCAAGCAGCACCGGGATACAGCTGTATCCCAAAATTGGTGTTGCGAGTAAGGTTGAAGCTCTCTACATGGCGGACAAGAACTTCAAGGTAACCGCGGGCTGGGGTCGCCGCGGTAATGGTGACGCAGTAATGCCTGGAAACGGCCGCATTGTCGAACGCGCTTATCGAGTGGAGGAGCGCAACGCGCTGTCAAAGCACATAACCGTACTCGGTAAAACGACCTTCGATGTGTACCTGAATGAGGAAGCCTTCTGGTCCAACGTCCCCGCCCGCGTCTGGAACTACCGGCTTAGCGGTTACCAGGTGCTTAAGAAGTGGTTGTCCTATCGGGAACATAAAGTCCTGAACAGAGCACTTCGTCCTGATGAGGTTCAATATTTTTCGTATATGGCACAGCGCATTGGCGCGCTGCTAATGGCGTCGTTCAACGAATCCAAGAGGCGACTACAATGACTGAGATCCACATCGGAAAGACCGGGACCAGCATGGAAGCCTCGAAGCGTCCCTTTCAGATGTGGGATTGGGCAATCTACCTCGAACGGACCAGCCACAAGGAAGTCGGAGCGATCAAGCTGCACCGATATCTCGTACCCGTACGCCTGGTTCATGCTACATCGGATCCGGGAGGCATTCGACGAGGTGCGGACCGGCTTCGAGGGGCTGGTCGAGGTGGACGAGTGCAACGTTGGCGGTAAACGGGCGAATTGGAGCAACTCGAACTGGTAGAGGTGGGCCGGGGTCCGGGAAGCCCGCGGTGCTCCAGGCCAAGGACCGGGTGACACTCCAGGGCTTTATGGACCTAAATGCGACCCCAGCACTCTCCTCTAGACCGACGAAGCGCCAGCCTACAAGGGCATCGGGCGAGAGCGCGAGACGGTGACGCACTCGGCGGCCGAATACGCCCGGTATCCCGAAGGCGTGGCGATCCACACGAACGGGGTCGAGTCATTTCGATGCTGAAGCAGGTACACAAGGAGGTCTGCCACCGGCTCATCCCGAACCACCAGGCCTACGTCAACGCCTTCGCAGGGCGGCGTAACATACAGGAGCTGGAAAAACCTGGAGGCTCAGGCCTGCACGTTTCGCTGCTCAAGAAAGGGAGCCTGCCATAACCCGCGCAAGCCGTTCGACGTGGAGGCCACCAACTACGAAACCGCGAAGCTAAGCGATATCGCACGGCTTCGGACGCGGTCCAAGAATTCGCCCCCCTGGGGGGGGAGCGCTGGATCGGCTACAGGGTCCGTCTGTGAGGGAGGGGAATGTTGCCTCAGTCACGCATTCACCGTTACCTTAATGCTAATGCCGCTGCTGCTTGCCGCACCTGAATTGCTGGAATAATACCATGGCCAAAACGAACAAGGAGCTGGTTGCTGCGGCGGAGGCATATTTTGCGGATATCCGGCATGTGCGTGCCTCCGGCGGCGCGACAAGAGAACGGTCGTATTATCCGGCGCTGGCAGGCCTTTTGGGCGCCGTGGGCGCTACGCTCAAGCCCACGGTATTCTGCGTGTCCGAATTGGCAGATCAGGGGGTTGGCCATCCCGACATTGCTTTGTACGCGTCGGGGCAAATTCAGAGGGGCCGTCCGATGCCGGGGCAGATTCCAGAGCGCGGCGTCGTCGAGGTGAAGGGCGTGTATGACGACGCCCATTTGACGGCGCGCTCCGAGCAGGTGAGCCGATACCTGGGCCATTACCAGCTGGTGCTGGTTACGAATCTTCGGAGCTTCGTTCTAGTGGGACCGGATGGGACGGGAAGCCACGCCAAGCTCGAGTCTTTCACGCTGGCGGAGGCAGTAGACGAATTCTGGCGCAGGGTGGAAGAACCGCGCGATTTCGCCCACAAGGTGGGCATGAGCCTCGGTGAGTATCTGGCGCGGGCGCTTTCGCAGCAGGCCACCCTGGCCGAGCCCAAAGACTTGGCGTGGCTGCTGGCTTCCTACGCGCGCGACGGCTTGGATCGCATTACAGCGGCGGGGAATGGTGAATCGCTTCTGGCCGTCCGCTCGGCAATGGAGGAAGCGCTTGGGATTCGATTCGAGGGAGAGCGGGGGAAACATTTCTTCCATTCGACTTTGATTCAGACGCTGTTCTACGGCGTCTTTTCCGCGTGGGTGCTGTGGTCTCGCAATGTTCAGGATAAGAGCAGCGGCCCACTATACGACGGCCATTATACTCCAAAGCGGTTCAATTGGCGCGAAGCGGTCTGGTTTTTGCGTACACCCGTGCTGCGCGCCTTGTTTCAGCAGCTGTCCGACCCGGGCCGATTGAAGCCGCTCGGCCTGGACGAGATACTGAATTGGACATCAGCAGCGCTGGACCGGGTGGAGAGGACAAAGTTCTTTTCACGGTTTAGTGAGGGAGAGGCGGTTCAGTATTTCTACGAACCGTTCCTCGAAGCATTCGATCCCGTTCTCAGAAAGCAGTTGGGGGTTTGGTACACACCGACCACAGTTGTTCAGTACATGGTGGCGCGCGTGGATAGGGCGCTGAAGGACGATCTGAGCATCGCGGCAGGACTCGCGGACGAGAACGTATATGTGCTCGACCCGTGCTGTGGCACGGGCGCCTACCTAGCGGAAGTGCTCCGCCGCATCGCTGGCAATCTCAAGGAGCAGGGCTTCGGGGCGCTCGGCGGCGTGTACATAAAGAAGGCAGCGACTGAGCGAGTCTTCGGATTCGAAATCATGCCTGCGCCATTCGTGGTGGCCCATCTGCAGATTGGCCTCACGATGCAGAATCTGGGCATACCGTTAGCGGGAGACGGATCGGAGCGTCCCGGGGTTTTTCTTACCAATGCGCTAACGGGCTGGGAGCCGGGCACGACCAAGCCGCTGCTCTTCCCGGAATTCGAAGAGGAGCGCGACCGGGCGGAGCAGGTGAAGCAAAAGAAACCGGTTCTTGTGATCCTAGGCAACCCGCCCTACAACGGTTTTGCAAGCGTGGCGGTGAATGAGGAACGCGAGCTCTCAGAAGCGTACCGGACGACTCAACGCGTGCGCAGACCCAAAGGACAGGGCCTGAATGACCTATACGTGCGCTTCTTCCGCATGGCTGAGCGACGCATCGTGGAAAAAACCGGGCGAGGGGTAGTTTGCTTCATCTCCAACTACTCTTGGCTGGACGGCTTGTCCTTTACCGGGATGAGGGAGCGTTACCTGAAGGCATTTGACACGATTCGGATCGACTGCCTGAACGGCGATACGCGAAAGGGAGGCAAGACGCCCTCTGGAGAACCGGATCCGAGCATATTCACGGTCCCTAGCAAGTCGGTGGGTATTCAGGTGGGTACGGCCATTGCGACGCTGATTCGTAAACGGAACCACAAACCCAGCGGCGCCATCGCCTTCCGGCATTTGTGGGGACAGTCAAAAGCTGCTGAGCTAATCGTCTCTGCCGAGACCGATTCAGACACACTGTACTCCGATTTCACACCTTCCATTCCACTGGGTCTGCCATTCAAGCCAATAACCATGAGTAGTGACTGGTTCGAATGGCCTGCGTTGCCTGACCTGTTCCCTGTCTCTTTTCCCGGCGTTAAGACAAGTCGCGACAGCTTTCTGGTTGACATAGACCTTGACTGCCTCAAGACGCGTATTGGCGAATATTTTGACTCGAGACTGAGCCATGAGGAGATCGCGCGACGCTATCCGAGGGCTATGAAGTCCACTGCTCAGTTCGATGCCCGTCCAGTGCGCGACGCGCTCCTCAGGCGCGGAGGGCCAGACGAAAGCGGGTTCATTCGCTTTGCATACCGGCCATTCGACACCCGGTGGCTTTACTGGGAGAAGGATACGAAGCTGCTCGACAGAAAGCGCGCCGACTACGCGCCACAAGTATTCAACGGGAATATATGGCTTGAAGCCCGTGAACGCGAGGCTCGGGAAGAATTCACGCGAGGAACCTCGGTGGGCAATCTCGCTGATAACTTCGGGAACGGACTGTCCAGCTGGTTTCCGGCTTGGCTGCTCGACAATGGGCTGACGTGCGATGGTCGTGAAAAACGCCGTGCAAACCTTACCGGACGGGCGGAGCAGTATCTCGCCCGCCTCGGTCTTGGTGTCGAAGATTTGTTTCACCATGTGCTTGCGACACTGCATGATCCAGCGTATCGAGAAGCCAACTCTGGAGCATTGCGCATGGAATGGCCGCGCATCCCTCTGCCCGGATGGCCGGATGGCGGGGGCAAAGGAGCGGCTCAAGCACTAACTCGCTCGGCAAGACGCGGGCGCTTGCTGGCCGCGCTGCTCGATTCGGAGCAACCCGTGCCAAGCAGCACCGGGATACAGCTGTATCCCAAGATTGGTGTTGCGAGTAAGGTTGAGGCGCTCTATATGGCGGACAAGAACTTCAAGGTAACCGCGGGCTGGGGTCGCCGCGGTAATGGTGACGCAGTAATGCCCGGAAACGGCCGCATTGTCGAACGCGCTTATCGAGTGGAGGAGCGCGACGCGCTGTCAAAGCACATAACCGTACTCGGTGAAACGACCTTCGATGTGTACCTGAATGAGGAAGCCTTCTGGTCCAACGTCCCGGCCAGCGTCTGGAACTACCGGCTTAGCGGTTACCAGGTGCTTAAGAAGTGGTTATCCTATCGGGAACATAAAGTCCTGAACAGAGCACTTCGTCCTGATGAGGTTCAATATTTTTCGCATATGGCACAGCGCATTGGCGCGCTGCTAATGGCGTCGTTCAACGAATCCAAGAGGCGACTACAATGACTAAGAGCCACATCGGAAAGACCGGGACCAGCATGGAAGCCTCGAAGCGTCCCTTTCAGATGTGGGATTGGGCAATCTACCTCGAACGGACCAGCCACAAGGAAGTCGGAGCGATCAAGCTGCACCGATATCTCGTACCCGTACGCCTGGTTCATGCTACATTGGATCCGGGAGGCATTCGACGAGGTGCGGACCGGCTTCGAGGGGCTGGTCGAGGTGGACGAGTGCAACGTTGGCGGTAAACGGGCGAATTGGAGCAACTCGAACTGGTAGAGGTGGGCTGGGGTCCGGGAAGACTGCGGTGCTCCAGACCAAGGACCGGGTGACCGGACACATAGTCGCGAGGGTGATTGACCGCATGAAGCGGGAGACGCTACAGGGCTTCGCGGTCGAACATGCAGCCCCCGGCGCTCTAGTCTTCACCGACGACACGGCAGCCTTCAAGGAAACCGGGCGAGAACACGAGACGGTGACGCACTCGGTGGCCGAATACGTCCGGTATCTCGTAAGCGCGACGATCCACATGAACGGGGTCAATTCGTTCTGGCAGATAGCTTGCGCGGGCACATAAGGGGGTCTACCACCGACTCAGCACGCAGCACCTCCAGGCCTACGTCCACGCCTTCGCGGGGCGGTACAACATCCGGGCATTGGATACGATGGTCCAGACTCAGCACGTCGTGGCAAAGACGATCGGGAAGCGGCTCATGTAGCGGAGCCTCGTGGCCGACCATGGACGGTTTCCAGAAGCGAGCTGAAGGTTCCTCGGGCCCGGCTTGCTTGTCCATTCCAGTAGGCGGTCGCTGAGTTCGATAGCGAGGACGCAGCCACCGGGGGAGTGGGAAATCCAGGATGCTCAGGCCTGCAACGCTTCGTTGCTCAAGAAAGGGAGCTGTCGTTGACAACTGATGCAGATACCACGTAGCATTGCTCTAAGGAATATGGGCGCCTCTAGTTGCCTTACGTTTTCATTATCCATTTTGGCTACCCGGGAAATGCCGGAATCGGAGCATCCGGTCCTTAGTTTTGTAACCTACCCAGAAATCCTCTCTGCTTAACGGGTCTTGCAAGAGGTCCCTCCACTAAACGAATTCCGACGATGAGTCCTGTACATTCCGCGCTCAACAGCACACCTTGCACCAGCGTGTGGCAGCACAAGGGAGTCCAAAACCGATTCGCGGTCGCCTTTGGCCACCCCGCGGCGATAGGGCTGCTGTTCGCCATTGTGCTGATGGCCACAACTGCCAGGCCGTCTGGTGGCCAAGCATTGGCGACCCCCCACCCGCTTGACGGCTTGACGAGCGCAGAAATCCGCCGTGTCACCGAGATTTTAAATCACTCTGGCGAGGCGGATGACCAGACACGATACCCGCTGATCGAATTGCTCGAGCCGCCGAAGGCCACTGTGCTAGCGTGGACGGACGGAGACCCTGGGCCCCGTCGCGCCTTGGTACATCTTCACGACCGAAGCGATTTCCGCACTGCCGTCGTCGACCTCGATCGCGGTGCAGTTGTGGCCGCCGGCCCGGCCGAGGGGCAGCCGATGGTGCTATTCGAGGAGTTCACCAGTGCCATGAACGCCGCTCTCGAGCATCCGGGCATGGTCGCCGGATTAACACGAAGGGGCTTGACGCCAGACGACGTGTTTTGTCTGCCGCTAACCGCCGGCAACTACCCGGCGCCGGAGTACGACGGCACGCGCCTGATGAAAGTCCCCTGCTACCTCAACCCGTCTGGTTCGAATTACTACGCCAAGCCGATAGAGGGCCTTCTGGCAGTCGTAGATCTATCGTCGAACCGCGCTATCGACGTAGTCGATGAAGCTGTTGTACCAGTGCCGAAAGATAACTGGGGGTACACGCAGCACGAGGTAGCCGCCCGGGTCCCGTTGCGACCCCGGTCGAGCCCAGTCACTTTGGCGCAACCGGGCGGCGCTGGCTTCGAAATAGAGGGCTCCCGTGTTATGTGGGACATCTGGCGCTTCCGCCTGCGCGTTGGTAAGCGCGAGGGTGTGGTACTTTCTACCGTAGATGTGCGCGACGGCGAGCGATGGCGCTCGGTGCTCTACCAAGCCCACCTCTCCGAGGTGTTCGTGCCCTACATGGACCCCGCGCAGAGCTGGTATTTCCGCACCTTTATGGACAGCGGCGAATACGGCTTTGGCCTGTTCCTCAGCCCGCTCGAAGCTGGCCTCGATTGTCCCGCCCATGCCACCTTCCTGCCCACGGTCGTCAGCGATGATCGGGGCCAGCCACTTACGATTCCAGATGTCATCTGCATATTCGAGCGCTACGTTGGCGACCCTGCGTGGCGACATTTCGAGGTGTTCGCCCAAAGCGATGACAGGTTTGTCCCAGCCGAGGGTAGGCCGGATACCGAGCTGGTTGTGCGCACTGCTTCGGTGATCGGCAACTACGACTATCTGATCGACTATCGGTTTCGGCAGAACGGTGACATCCATATCGCAATTGGTGCCACCGGTCTGGACGCGGTCAAGGGTGTTGCTTCCACTACCATGCAGGACTCTTCCGCCACCGATACCGCACACGGAACGTTGGTAGCGCCGAATCTTGTGGCCCCGTTCCACGACCACTATTTCAACTTCCGCCTTGACTTTGACATCGACGGTCGCTTCAACCACCCCGCTGTCCTGGAGATCGTACCGGATGAACCGCCGCCGGACAACCCGCGCCGCTCCTTCTGGACCGTTCGACGCTCGCACCCAGCCACTGAGCTCAAGGCTCGCTACAGACTAAGCGCTGTGGCGCCAAGGTACTTCCTGGTGGCAAACGAGGCCGAGCTTACGCCGCTGGGCCACCACCCTGCATACATGATCCACCACGGCAACGTGGCTTACGGGCCATTCGACTTCGCGGTTGACCCGCCAATGAAGCGCAACGCTTACATCGAGTATACAATATGGAACACCGTCTACGACCCGACCCGGCGCTACGCCGGCGGCGACTTCGCGATGCAGAGCGACGGCTCGGATACGCTGGCCGAGTGGGTCAAGGCCGACAGACCGCTGCAGGGCACAGATGTGGTGACCTGGTTCACCACAGGCTTCCACCACATTACCCGGGCCGAGGACTGGCCGGTTATGTCGACGGACTGGAAGACAATCCACATAAGGCCGCACAATTTCTTCAGCCTCAACCCTGCGTTGACGATCCGATCTCGAACTCTGCAAACACGCTGACGAAATCACCAGTGCGAGGGATCGACACAGCGCTTGCCCGCAATCCTCAGTGTACCATCGACAGGTGCTTCTTCCTCGTGGGCGCGAATTAGGGGATTACGAGGACTTGAACCCAAACAAGTACCAAGCAGCCCATTCAAAGCTGGATCAGGTTGTGACAGCTCTCATCGTAGAGGAACACAATCCTTTACGTTTAACACCGGCCGTCCAGATCGTGTCGGCCTACCTTCAACCGAGTCTTCGTGCGGCGAAGGTCCGCAAGAGCGGCATAACAGGAGCTTGACTTGCTGATCGGTAACCATGTTGAATGCATGTTGACAGGTGAACAATCCTGCCCATACATACGCGTCGCACCGATTCGTTCCCCCTCAATTCTAGTTGTCGCCAACCGCAATTCTAATTGTCGCTGAACACAAGACGTAGGGTGGCGCGCTTGAAGCCGGAATTGGTGGCGCAGTGGATCGGAATAGGCAAGGATTACCTTTGCCACAAAGTGAGCATCAGCGCGATACGTTGATGGCTTCCCTTGGGCGATACGTACGTCATTGCGCTCACCTTCCCGCAGGATCTTGTCGAATTCCTGCCGCGCCGCAACCCCTACGATGCTTTTCTTGCACAGGTCGCATGCAATGCTCTCGGTACTATCAGAATCTGAAGGGAAACGGCGTGCTCGCCCCCAGCATGCCACGCACCTCAGATAGATGTTTGGATCAGCCAATTGTGCCACTTAGAGGCTCTAACGGTTTGAAATTGTGTTGGCGATTGAATCAACGTGAGCGCAATAGGGGCCGTGTAGGTTCGGACGGCACGGCTTCTGAATCTGCACGCCGCCGTGGGCATTCTCCGCCTACCTCGCAACGACCAGCGGCGCGGCTGCCTGATAGATCGTGTCCGCAAACCCCTCGACGCGCAGCTGATAGTAGTATGTGCCAGGTGCCAACCCACGCGTATTCAACACAACAGAGTACCACAAGTCCTTATCTCTGTACGCCTCCACCAAACTGGCCACTCGGCGGCCTGCCGCATCAAACACCTCCAGCGTCACGATGCCGGCCTGCGCAAGAAAGTACCGGATGGTGGTGCTTGCCGAAGCAGGATTGGGGAAGCTATGTGCCAAATGAATAGCCGCGTGCCCACGTACCTCCACCGTCGCCGTGCTGAGGATCTGTTCCCGCCTGTGCGAACCTCGTGCCACCAGACTGTACGTCAACGCACCAGGACGCTTCACCGCTGTGTCCACCCAGGTTCCATCGACGGCGCCACGGCGAACCACGATGGGCGAACGCCCACCAAGTCCGTCACGCCATATGGTAAAGGTATCGATGCCCAGGTCAGTCAGAAAACGCCACCGCAGCGCGACTACGCCCGAGGTATCCGCAATGGCCGACAGCGCAGCGGTGCCCAAGGCCGCGTTACCGGTGATGAGAAGGTCCGCAATGTCTTCACGGAATGAATCCAGCATCCCGTAATTGTTGTCACCCGGGCAGGCGGTACTGCTGAAGTCGCGATGGCCGCGCAGAGCATCTGGATTAACGCCGTACCGCTCGGAGAGGTATGCGTACGAGGCCACGAGAGAATCCACCGCAGCTACGGTCATCTCATCCTGGCAGTCGGACCCTTCTGGAGGATGGTAACATCCCATGAGCGACACGCCAATGTTGCCCGTATTGTTGCCACCCACATGTGCGCCCAAAGCCAACGGTGGCCCCTGATCAAACGGCGCGCTCGGGTTAAGCCATGGACGCCCCTGGTACAGCCGACCCTCTTGGTCCATCAAGTAGTGGTAGCCAATGTCGCTCCAGCCGCGGCCGTTCTGGTGAAAATCCTGGATTCGCTTCACCTGCTCCAGACCCTCGGTCAGCGTCACCGCAGCAAACCCCGCGGTATGGTGCAGCGTCATGCGCAAGTAATCCGGCTGGGCAAGCGGCTGCGGGGTGCCCCGGAAGGGCTCCGCGCCCCATTCCGCACGATCATGCAGGTCGGGGGCCATAATCTTGTAATCGCTCGCCTGCCCACCTCTTGGCGCCGCGTCCGGTGGCGGCGATGGCGCCTCATCGAGAAACGTCCCCGCCTGAATAATCTCCACCGTTCCTTTGGCAGAGAGCTCAAAACGGAGCTCAAAGCGAAGAGCGGTATGCACCTCGTCGCTGCGGTACGCAGCCAGGAATGCAGCATCCGTGTACGATCGCACGATATACAGCGGTGCCCATGCGCTCCAGCCAGCACCCACTGCCGACTCAAACCGTACCTGGCCATGCAATGAGTCTCCAGTGGCAGTACCCTGGAGCGCGATGCCTGTGAACGGCGAAAGCGCTCCTGAACTCTCGATGGCGATGACGCGGGCCGCACCGTCCACTTGCAACACAGGCGCCGTCACAGCAACCGGCGCATCAATCATGTCCGCTACAAGCTGACCTGCCACAGACGGCGCCCATACGAATGCTGCAAGCACAAAGAGTAGCCGCCGCACGCGTCAGAACGATAGATTGACGGTAAACCAGTGCGTCTCAGTCAGACGGCCAAAGTCCGCGTACGCATAGTCTAAGCTGGTGCGCAGCGACCGGTCTACCTGAAGCTGAAGGCTGGCACCAGCGGTGAGCCCTTGCTCTGTGTCTGGCTCAAAGAGGTTGCGGTAACCGACTCGGAAGGCAATAAGGTCGCGGAAACTGTATTCGAAGCCTGCATTGATATACTCCGCATTGTCGTTCGGATGCGCCGCATCCGTGGACACCAGAAGCCGATGCGTTCCGGTATCGTACGCATCCCACGCCACCCCTACGCGAAACAACAGCGGCAGCGGATGGGCATCCATGCGGTACTGCGCATTGATGATTTCCGCCGTTCCCTGCGTGTTGGGACTCGGATCCTCGCTGAACAGAATGTCGCGCCCGTCCATGCGCATCTTCGGTCCCAGATTTGACATGCTGGCCCCTAGGCGCAGCCCGTCAAACGGCGTCGTGAATAGGGTCCCGACATCGATGGCGATGGCAGAAGCGGTGCTGTGCCAGATACGCTCCTGTATGTATTTCAGCGATCCACCGATAGAAAAACGATCCGTGAGGTTTCGGGCAAACGTGGCCTGGATAGCAAAGCTCTGCACCTTGAACTGCTCGCCAGTGCCCTCTGGGTCGGATTCGGTGCGCACAGCCATGTCGCCAGAGTCTAGAAGGAGCAGCGAAAGTCCAACGCTCCCAATGCCCGGTACGATGGTGCCGAAGGCAGCCATATTGTATTCCACGTCAGCGAGATAGCGCGTGGCATTGAGCTGCACATTGTGGCCGCTCAGCCTAGCCAGTCCGGCGGGATTCCAGTACAGCGACGACAGGTCGCTGCTTTCTGCCACGTATGCGCCTCCCAGCGCAATGGCGCGGGCGCCGACGCCGAGCTTGAGAAACTGCGCAGCCGTAGTGCCTACGCGAGTGATCGTGCTAGCGTCGGGCGTGGCCGGGTCGTCCTGGCCATGAGCGGGCATCGCAAGGATGGCGGCAGCCATCATCGCAACTGTCAGCGCTGGCACCAAAGCGAGGCGACCACCGCCAAAAGCGGATTTATGGCGGCAGGTCATTTGATCACCGCGAACTTACCGACAAAGGTGCCTTCTGGACTATCCACATGGAACAGGTACAGACCGTAGGCAAGGTTCATGTTGTCCTTGGTGCGCAGATCCCAGAACACCTTGCCGTCATCGAGCGAACTGTTATGGTACAACGTCTCTACGAGTTCTCCAGCCAGCGTGTATATCCGAATGGTGCACTGCCTGGGTACACCAGCAAAATACAGCCGCCGCTCGCCACGCTCCGTCCTCGATATGGGGTTGCGAGGCTCAAAAGCAGAAGTGGCCACATAGGGGTTGGGCACCACATAGATGTCCTGCAGCTCCTGCTCCGCCAACGTGGCATCCGTACCCGCTGCACGTGTTCGAAACCGAAACACATCGCGGCTCGCAAACGGCTTGAAGGTCATCAGATAGAAGTCGTCGCCTTCGCCGGGCATGAGTCCCACATCCTCTAGCCTCACCTCCCAAGTTGACGTTAGCACGCCCTCAAGCATCTCCAGAAAGACGATCGGCTCATCCACATCCCACTCGTCATCTCGGTCAAAGTCGGGGCTGAAGGCCTCAATTGGCAGGTTGGCCGCCGTAAGGTTGATCACCTCGAAAGGGATGGGCACGTTGTTGCTAAAGCTGGTCCCGATGGGGCTGTCCGCGAAGCGGATCACATAGTCGGATGGCTGCGGAACGCGACCTGGTCCCGCCGTGGCCACAAAGATTTCGTAACTGATTTCCAGATCGTCCGAATTCCATCCGGTATCCGCACTATTGATCTCCAACTCGTCGTCGGTGACGAATACGTGCAGCCCTTCGAACACCAGATTCCCTTCCTCACCCGCAAACAGAGTGCTCTCGAAGACGGGCGCATAGGCAAACGTCGCCGTTAGTATGGCCCCGGCGAGCACCCCTGCTGACGGATTGAGGTTTATCGTGCCCAGCGCCGCATTGACGACATAGTCGATGCCCAAAGCGAGCAAGCGCCCGTCCGCTGTTCGCACCTCTACAGAACTAGGCAGCAGATTGCGGTAAGTGGTGGTCTGGCTCTTGCCCGGTGCCGCAGTCAGGATGGCTGTGACCGGTCCCTCGTTGATCACTGAATAGGTCAACTGCGAGCCGATGGGTTCAAACGTCACCCGGTAGGGTTGACCATCTAGCACCGCCAACTCATCAACCACGTCGATCCGAAGCAAGCCGGTGGCATGTCCCTCCTGGTGCACCAATCCAGAGTCGCCCAGCGCAGCAGGCGCGACGTAGCCAGCCACACGAGGCCTAGCTATCGCTCGGGTCGTGTTTAAGTCAAAGATGTAGGTGTCCGTAGTCGGATCAAATGTGATGGTCTTGCTGGTTTCGCTTGGCGGAATCCCGTTGGTAAACGCATTTCCGGCATCGCCCGCGAAGCCGCGATCATAGGCAGCAAGCGCGTAATAGTATGTCTGTCCGTTGATGACGTTGTTGGAGTCCACAAACGTGTGAAACAAACCCGTGTCATCCCCAAGGTCATATGCCACGCCCCGGCCTGGGAAGGGAATCTGTGAGACACCCTTGATGCCATTGTCCAGGTCATATCGGACATCCACCCCCTGCACCGTCTTGTGGGGCGCAAACAGGAACCGACTCCCATTGATGTCGGTGATGGTCTGCTGGTCAGAAAACTCGTGGTCCGTGGACCGGAAAAGCACATAACCCTCAAAGTCCTGTTCGCGCGTCAGCGGATCCACAGACCGCTCTGCCACATCGTCCCAGTACAGCGTGATTTTGCGATCCCCTGGAGCCACGCGCAGCGTGGGCTTGTCAGGAGGCTTGGCAAACACGTAGCCCACATCGTAGATCTGCTGTGCGATCTGGGCGTTCAGGCGCAGGTCCTCCCGGTTCTCACCCAAAATCAGCGCGATAGAAAACCGCTTGGTGTCTCCCGCGCGCAGCCGAAATGAGCCTGACCCGTACAGAAAGACGTAATCGCCTGGCTCCGCTGGCACCTCGTCAAAGCGCCCCGGCGTGACCAGATCCCACAGTCGGGCATCGTTGGACACCCGATTGCCAGCAAACGGAGGGGAAGCAAACGAGGTCAGCCCGAATTGGTCGCTCTCGTCAATGTCGGTGAACTCAAAGTTGGGTTCGCCCGGCTTGGTGATGTCAAACTGGGATCCGGCCGTCGGTAAGCCGTCTCCCTCGCCTGTGTCACCGGTACCGGGAATGCCGTCGATGCCTACATCGTCGCGATTAGGATCCCAGTCGCCATCATTATCTATCCCATCCGTCCACGACTCATCGATCAGCCCGTCGCCATCGTTGTCGATGCCGTCATCATCCACGCCCGGACTCTCCAGAAACTTGTACCCGAAATACCCAGGAACCCTGCCTGCTATATCTGAGCGGCCATCATCATCCCAGGCAAACACCATGTTGAGCGCCTCATCATAGTAGGCCAGGTCGTCCGCCCAGTCGCGCGGGCCACCGACATGGGGGTCACCCCACATCCCGAAGATGACCTTTTCCAGATCCTTCTCGCTCTTGTTGGAAATCTTGTAAATGAGAAATATGACGTCCTCCGCCAGCGGGTTCGCCCACTGATACAGCCGCACTTCCACCTCCAGACCCAACCCTCGTTTGGAGCTGTCTGACGGTACTGGCCAATAGCTGAATTCGCTGTTGGTGTAGTCGTTCATAAAGTACAGCGTCTCCTTGTCCGCGTTGGAGGCTCCCTGCTGCAGAGCGCCAGGCCATACATACCGCTCAAGCGTTTCGCTATACCACGCCGCAGGCCACGAATCCGGCTTGCCGTCCAGGTTGTCGTCGGGCGCATCATTGGTGGGGATCTTGTCCGAATCTGGATCTACCACTTCCAGCCCCTCGAAGCTGCCGACAGGCTCCGCACACGGCACCGGCTGCCAGCCCCAGTACGTGGAGCCGTCCGGCGAAATCTCGCCACCGTTGGACACCAGACCGTCAGACACTATGCGCATCACGTAGACCTGGCGCCCCTGGTCATCGCGTACCGGCCGACCCTGGTCGTCATCTAGCGGCACGCTTTGCGGATCTCGTGCCCGCCCGTCTTCTCGGTACGTGTCGACAATTTCCGCCGCTACGAGGGGACCAAACTCGTAGCCGTAGCCAAGCCCGTTCCAAACGATGTCCGTGATGGTGTTGCCAGGCGCCGAGATGGACCCGAAGTTGAAAATCTGCGTGGTGATGCGATTGCCATTCAAGATCGCGTCCCGCCGGTTGGTGATATCGACGCCGCAATCTGCGCTAGAGGCCGCACTCATCGGAAATCGCCCCAGAGCATCTAACCACTGGCGCACGTCCATGGGGTCCCAACCACGTTCGCGTAAGAGCTGCGCACTGGCAGACCCAGTGGCACCCAAAAGCACCGCCGTCGTAAGCGTAGCAGTAATGAAGCTCTTTGCCATCGCAGTCAGAACGACAGGGTGACGCCTACCTTCACATGCCGCGGACTGGTGAACCAGTGCGGACGTGTGTTATACTCCGTCAGCGTGTGAATGCCCGGCAGGTCATAGTTCGGCTCCCATGTGGCGTGCAGGTTGCGCTGCGCCGCAAGTGAATAGGTGGCCCGCCCGGTGTCATTAAACACGAAGTTCTCGTTGCGTCGGTCGAGCACATTAAACACTTTGGCAAAGACGCGCAACCGCAGCGGACCCGGCGTAAACTCTTTGTATGCGTGCAGGTCGACCCTGAGCTTGGAGGGCTTGCGGCCGCTGCGCGTGGGTAGGTCCACATTCTGATCCAGGATTAGAGGCGAATACGGGTAGCCCGTAGCAAACTGGCCGTTAAAGGCTACGCTCCAGTCTCCCGCTCGTGCGATCGTGACCGTAGAGGAAAGCACATGGCGCTGGTCAAAGGGCAGGGGGACCACCTCTAATTCATTTTCGCGACCTGAGAGGCGATTGAAAAAGAACCGGTTCGCGTCATCATCGCTGCCTTCGGCGATCTGAAACGTGTAGTCAACCGTGGCCGATACCAAGCCCGTACGACTGCGTCTGCGGGTCAGAGCCACGGTCAGTCCGGTGACATTCGCATAGGCCTTGTTCAGATAGATGTTGAACAGGTCTTCCCCAGCAATGGTGGAATAACGGACAAGCTGCAGTGCCATATAATCGCGGATATCCTTAAAGTACCCGGTCATGTGCACGGCGAGCAGCTCGCCCATCTGTTGCTGCAGGCCTATCTCGTACTGGATGGTCCGCTCTGGACGCAGGTTGGTGTTACCGAACGTAGGCGCTCTACCCTTGGGAAACTCGAATTCGGGGTTGACATACAGGTTGCGCAACGACGGCATCTGCGCAAAGTGCCCGTATGAGAAGTGGATGATGCCGCGCTCTGTGATAGGAAACGACACACCCAGGCGGGGAAGCACCATGTTCTTGACCTGGGCCTGGCCAAGCTCTCCTGTAGGCTCAAACAGGTTAGGGATATACTGCCCGTTCGGGTCAAAACGCTCAAAGCGCAACCCCGCGTTAATGATAAAGTCGTCAAATTCGAGCTTATCCTGCGCGTACACGCTCAACTCGAGAACGCGCTGATCGTCGTACCGGTCATGCGACGGGTTAGCTACCGGCGCCACGGTAGGTGCGAGGTACTGATTGCCGTCGTAGAGCACGACAAAGTTCTGTCGGCTCAGGCTGTGGCTCTGCACCTCAACGCCCGCCTTCAGCTCGTGGGTGATCCCGATCTGATGCGTGTAGTCAGCCTTAGCGCGCAGCGAACCCGAGTCTTCGTAGATGTGCGCCTTCTGATTGCCGCCAAACAGGAAATTGTTGCCCGGAAAGCCGGTCACGTTGCCGCCGCCCAAGCCGCCGACATCCTTCACGTAGCGCGGGTCCAAAGGATCCTCGTAAAGATAGTTCATGTATCGGCTGAGCGCCCACGACAACTTGACGGTATAGAAAGCGCGCTCGCTAACGGTATGCGTCCAGTGAAGGCTGTGATTCTGGTTGCTACGCCGTTGCGTAGCGGTCCCGTCAGGGTTGAACCGGTAGCCGAACGAGAACGATTTGCGCCGGCTGTGGTCAATCAGGTAGGAGTATTCTAGCTGCGTCTCTCGTGACGGCCGCAGGCTCAGCTTGCCCAGCACATTCATGCGCATGCTCGGACTCATGGGCACGCGTTCATCGGGCAGCGGCAGACCGTCCCCACCGACCACCGAGCCATCAGGCAACGTCACGGCGGAATCCACATAGGCCCACCAAGGACTACCGTGGATTTCGTAATACCAGAAGGGCCCATTGAAGTTGGCCGAGTCCGACGGTAGGTGCTGGCGGATGCCGTACAGGTGGCCCTGGTCGCGATCATATCGCCCAGACATCAGAAAGCGCATCCGAGAGCCCAAGGGCAACGGCCCGCTTAGTGACCCTTCCAGCGTCCGCGAGTTGAGGTCCACGCCTGACGGCAGAAAGAACAGGTCTTCGCTGTCGGTCAGAAAGTCGCCGCCGTACACGCTGACGGACCCGTCATACCGGTCTCCGCCTTCCTTTGTGACAAGGTTCACCACCGCCGACATCGCTTTGCCGTATTCCGCATTAAAGGCGCCGGATATAACCGTCATTTCCTCAATAGCGTCGATGGCTACCCGCGTAGCGATGCCATTGGTGTTAAATGGGTTGCTGACCGCTAAGCCGTCCACCAGGTAGGATATCTCATTGCTGCGTCCGCCGCGGACATGGAGTTCGCCGCTGGCTCCAGTGGTGACACCGGCCTGCGTGGCCAGCACGCCGAAGAGGCTTTCTACCGGCAGAGCGTCAATCTCTTCGGCGACCACCGTCTTCTTGGATGCCGTCAGGTCCTTCTGTACGAGCGGGCGCTCGGCCTGGACGATAATCTCTTCCTGCTCGATCACTGATTCCGCCAGACGGACATCGATCCTTGTAGTCTGTCCTGTAGCAACGGCGATATCGGTGATACGCTGGGTTGCATAGCCCACATAGCTAAACACAAGCGTGTGCTTGCCTGGACGCATGTTGAGCAGCACATAATTGCCGTCGGCGTCCGTGATGGTCCCACGCGTGCTGCCGTCAATCAGGACCGTGACTCCAATCAGTCCTTCTCCGGTGGAACGGTCCTGAACGTGGCCTGCGACCTTGCCTTGCCCGAGGGCGGATGGTGCCCACGCTAAACTCAACATAAGGGCAATCAGCCGGCAGCCGCGCATGGCTTTCATAGCACTGGTTCGGGCCTGATGCCGACAAACGAAGCGTTATTCATGCTGCGGCTCATGCCTCTTTAGCGAGGCTACGCAGCCGCCGCCACCTTCTGGCGCCGCCGCCACCCATGCGTGCGCTGGCTCGGGGCAGGACCCCAGAAGAGCAGGCCATCCTCCGTGAGTCGACGGCTGCAAATGGTAGCATTGCTTGAGCCGCGACATGGAGACCCATGGGCCAGCCTGCATGCCAGCCAATGGCCCCGCCCAGCCACAGCCGGCACTAGGTGGGGATGCCAAACTCACCGGAAAAGCAGCATTTACTTGACCAGGATCATGGACCGTGCCTGCTGGAAGTTGCCGTAGCGCAGCACATAGAAATACTGGCCGCTGGAAACCGGCGAACCTGAGTCATCCAGACCATTCCAAGTGGCATAGTGCATACCCTTTGCATACGTCTCCTCGCGAACCAGCGTGCGGACCAGTCTTCCAGTCACATCATAGATCAGAACGCTGATTTGCTTGTCGAGCGGCAGCGTAAAGGAGAACGTAGTGGTCGGGTTGAACGGGTTCGGATAGTTCGCCCCCAGCACATAGTCAGACGGTACGATGACCTGGTCTTCGGTGAAATTAAGCGGCAAGCCTTCACCAGAGAAGATCCTCAGGAATGCGCGCCCGGTATATGCCTTCGTGGAATCAGGAACGATGGTGCGCACTACCGTGGAATCGTTGGGGAAAGTTTCCACAATGTAGTACGTGCTGTCCGGGACTCCCTGCATAGAGAATGCCAGTTCCGCATGCCCGTCACCGTCAGCGTCTCCCAGGTATGCAATCTTGGCGGCAAATTCCGGGCCGGGAGTTGTGTTTTCCAAGAACGACACGCCCCCAGTGCTGTCTGGAAAGATGGTGTTGAAAGCCCCTCCTTCTCCAGGGAAGGGGATTTCCCTGACCGAATAGTTTGCAGGGTCTTCCACGTCGGTGCCTGGCCAGAAGTCTGCGATGCGGATCCACTGGGGTGGGTCGTCCGCTGCAAAGGCACCTAGTGAGTAGGCCGGACCGCTACCTATAAGCTCCATACGGCCATCCCCGTCGATATCCCCTGCTGCGAGCCCCAGAGAGGAGAAGCCGGGCAGGATGCCGTAGACGACATTGTCATCGGTGATCTGCGTCGCATCTTCTCCGCTTTCATAGTTGAGCAGCGTTACATTGCCGGAACCGTAGGCTGGGCAATACACCTCATCATCGCCATTCATGTCCATATCCACGGCTACGCAGCCGAACAGCGCTACCTCATCCGATGCAGAAGCATGGTACCAGGCGTTCGGGTCGCCGTCCGCCGGTGCCTCGTACATGTCGGCTCCAGTCACATCGATGTTGGTGAGGTTCAGGTTGTTCCAGCTGCTCAGAGAAAGCTCATAGGTCCCGTCACCATCCAGGTCCGCCGGAATGATCGAATAGGCACTGCCACCGCCTCGGTTGACTGGATCAAAAGCCTCGGAGGCCCGCGTGCTCCAGTGTCCTTCCTTAAAAAACGATCCGAATGCCGGGTCCACATCATCTACCGACAGCACATACCAGTTGTCAAAGAAGTTGTTGGACCCATTGTTTGCGAACAGGAGTTCCTCGACGCCGTCGCCATCGACGTCGTGGGCCATAATTTTCTCACTCCTCCATCGATCGGGAAGGCTGTCGGGAAACGTGAAGGACATTCTACCGGCCAGCGAAAGGGTGTTATTCCCGGTAGCCTCCACCACGTAAAGGGCTGGCGGGACGAATGCAAAGGCCACGTTGGTAGGGCTGTACCCGCGACCGATAAGCATGCTCACTTCACCCATACCGTCGTTGTCCAAGTCGGAACAAACGGCATAGCGACCATTCTGGTTGGTGCTGGTAGAATCGAGCGACGGTGACGCGTAGACCACTTCCCACATGTCGGCCCCAGTGGATTCGACTATGTAGATACGGCCTCCCCCGGAATAGTCCGTCACTACGAGATCCATCAGGCCGTCACCGTCAATATCACACGGCCCGTGCACACCTCTGGAGCCACCCTGTGCACCTGGCCGGTACGGTGGAAATTTCAGCAGATCCAAGACGTCCGTGGACAGATTGGCATCCTGCTCAGGGATCCAGGTAAATTCGGCCTTTTGCGCGCTGGCACCAGCGATCATAAAGACGCAGCTCAAGGCGACAGCAATAGCGTTTCTCAGCATAGCTCGGCAATGATGACTTGTCAGTTCCTATAACAAGGTAAGACATATTCTGTTCGGGATCCAAAGGAGGCTTGTTCGAGCGTCATTGGTACGGCTGGATGGACCGTCGACAACGATATGTCTGATCAGGGCAGCCTACCATGCGTATCACTGGTTTATCGGACCCACTTGTCTTGCCCATCCATCATGTTGCAGACCTCCGTCATAGGAAGCTACGCTTGGCCTTCCTGGTTCATCA
The DNA here is from genome assembly GCA_958296045.1 of Rhodothermales bacterium. GTDB lineage: Bacteria > Bacteroidota > Rhodothermia > Rhodothermales > Bin80 > CATQHT01. The sequence goes on along the minus strand of CATQHT010000001.1, from coordinate 771,238 downwards.
CGGCTGTCGAGGCCATTCGTGCTGGCGAGTATGGGCCAAAGGATGTGCAGGAGACCCTAGATGACGCGGTTGACCTAGCGATCCGAGATCAGGAGGAGGCGGGCCTGGACGTGATTAGTGACGGCGAGATGCGCCGGCTAGGCTTCTTTACGGCCGACTTCTACGGGCGTCTTCAGGGCCTGGAGGCACTGCCGCCACTGCGCCAACTGGGGCCAGGCGGCCACGATCAGCGAGAGCGTTATAGCGCGCGGACTAGGATTGAAGCCCCAGATGGTCTGGGCCTGCTCGACGAATTCATGTACGCCCACACACGCACCTCACACCAGCTCAAGGTGCCGTGCCCGGGTCCGTACACGTTGGCGGGCCGTATCATGTCCGGTCCCGTCTATGCGGACCGCATGGCAGTGGCGCGCGAATTTGCTGGCATCATCAACCGCGAGCTCAAGGCAGTGGCCACTAACGGGGCAACCTTCATTCAATTGGACGAGCCGTCATATGCCGTGCACAAGCACTCACCGGCAGCGTTTGTCGAGCTGTTCAACCGCACCGTGCGCGGAGTCAATGCCCGCATCGGGCTGCACCTGTGCTTTGGCAACTACGTCGGTCGCCCGGTAGCACATCGCACTTACGCGCCGCTCTTTCCTCACATCCTGGACGCACATGCGCACGAGATCCATCTAGAGATGGCCAATAGGGAGATGGCCGAGGTGCATTTGGCTGCTGAGGTGGCTTGCTCTGGCAAGACGGTGGCCGCAGGCGTCATAGATGTGAAGAACTACTACATCGAGTCGGCTGCTCTGGTGGCGGATCGTATCCGGACGGTGCTGCAGCATGTGGGTCCAGAGCAGCTCGTACTAGCGCCCGACTGCGGCTTGAGTCAGACAGCGCGCTGGGCCGCCAGAGCAAAGCTGAAGGCACTGGTCGCCGGGACTCATATCGTCCGCCAGGAACTGGGTGTCGCCTGACTATGGGCGACAGGCCCGCGGCGCGACTGAGCAGAACAAACTCGCCAGACCAATGGCTGCGATAACGCCCGGCTATGGGCAGGAGGTGAGACCGGAACCGGCACGCGCACTAAGAGACTCTGGCCCAGGAGGCCTGCCGCTACGTCGCCCAAAGGATACACCAAGGGGCCGACGATGTTGCTCAGGCGTTCCAGTGCGGTCCGGACGGGACTCGAACCCGCGACCTCTGGCGTGACAGGCCAGCGTTCTAACCAAACTGAACTACCGGACCGGAACGGTGCCAAGGTTAGCATATTGCAAGGACAATGTCAATGGGCCACCCGCAAACTGAGAGGCCCACCGGTGGTGGTCAGGGAGGGATTTGAACCCCCGACACACGGATTTTCAGTCCGTTGCTCTACCTCCTGAGCTACCTGACCCACGCGAATATGTTACCCGCCAGGCACCCTCGTTGTTTCAGGAGCGCCCAGAGCGCGCAGCACTTTTCGTCTGCTGCCCCTTACCTTTGGCCTAACTTTGGCCTACTTGTTAAGCTGCTGATCTTTCCCCAATCATGCGAACGATGACCACCGAGAACGATCCTGCGCGCCTGACCGGCGCATATTCCGGCGAGTCTTCCGCCTACCCAGTGCCTGATGCCATGCGCGCTGGAGCACATATCCGGTCTAGAGCGGCATATGAGGCCATCTATCAGCGCTCTGTTGACGATCCAGAAGCGTTTTGGGCCGAAGCCGCGGAGCGGATTCACTGGTTTCGGCCTTTCGGGCGTGTCAAGAACGTCTCCTATGCATCGGACAACGTGTTCATCCGCTGGTTTGAAGGCGGCAAGACCAATGCCTCCTACAACTGTCTGGACAGGCAGCTAGAACAGCGCGGCAACCAGACCGCGCTGATTTTTGAACCAGATGACCCGTCCCAGCCGGCCCGCCACATAACATATCGTGCGCTACACAGCGAAGTCTGCCGACTCGCGAATGTGCTCAAGGCCCTCGGCGTGAAGAAAGGGGATCGCATCACACTGTATATGCCGATGATTCCCGAAGCCGCGGTCGCGATGCTGGCCTGTAGCCGCATCGGTGCCGTCCACTCGGTGGTATTTGCAGGATTTTCACCCGACGCACTGGCAGATCGAATCCTTGACTGTGACTCGACTCTTGTCATCACCGCGGATGAGGGGATGCGGGGCGGGCGGCGCGTGCCCCTTAAGTCCAATACGGACCGAGCGCTGGAACGCTGCCCAGATGTCTCAACGGTCCTGGTGGTACGGCGCACAGGGGCAGAAACCAGATGGCAGGACGGGCGGGACGTATGGTACCATGAGGCGATGGCATCGGCAAGCCCCACCTGCGAACCTGTACCAATGGATGCGGAGGATCCGCTCTTCATCCTTTACACTTCCGGCTCGACTGGCAAACCCAAAGGCGTGCTGCACACCACCGGAGGCTACCTGGTATACACTTCGCTCACACACGAACTTGTTTTCGACTATCACGCAGGCGACATCTTCTGGTGCACGGCCGACGTGGGGTGGATTACCGGCCACTCCTACATCGTATACGGACCGCTCCTTAATGGAGCCACGCAGGTGTTCTTTGAGGGCACCCCGACGTATCCAGATGCGGCCCGCTTCTGGGAGGTGGTCGACCGCCACCAAGTCACGCAGTTCTATACGGCGCCCACGGCCATCCGGGCCCTGATGCGCCAGGGCGATGCCTTCCTGGAGCGCACCAGCCGCGCCTCCCTCAAGCTGCTCGGCACGGTAGGAGAACCGATCAATCCCGAAGCCTGGCGCTGGTACCACCAACGCGTGGGCAACGCCCGGTGCCCGATCGTGGACACATGGTGGCAGACGGAAACCGGCGGCATCCTCATCGCACCACTGCCCGGCGCGATCGCGGCCAAACCTGGATCCGCCACCGTCCCGTTCTTCGGCATCCAGCCGGAAATCCTCTCCTCCGAGGGCGAACTCCAAACAGGAGCCGCCGAAGGCGTACTCGTGATTCGAGACTCGTGGCCGGGGCAAGCGCGCACCGTATACAAGGACCACCCAAGGTTTGTCGAGACCTACTTCTCCACCTACGAGGGCCGCTACTTTACCGGCGACGGCTGTCGACGTGACAGAGACGGCTACTACTGGATCACAGGGCGAGTAGACGATGTCATCAACGTCTCAGGTCACCGGATGGGAACCGCAGAGGTGGAAAGTGCGCTGGTGCTTCATGAAAGGGTGGCCGAAGCTGCTGTGGTGGGCTTTCCGCACCCTATCAAGGGCCAGGGCATCTACGCCTTTGTCACGTTGAAGGCCACAGCGCAGCCGTCTGCAACCCTAAGCGCTGCGTTGGTGGCCCATGTGCGGGCAGCTATCGGTCCGATCGCCAAGCCGGACCACATCCAGTTTGCACCTGCGCTTCCGAAGACACGCTCGGGGAAGATTATGCGCCGCATCCTCCGTAAGATCGCCGGTAATGACTTTGCTGACCTAGGTGACACCTCTACGCTGGCGGACCCGTCTGTGGTACAGGCGCTTATTAACCGTCGCGCGGATCACTGAGGCGCAACGCATCGGCGTGCCGTACGCCTTGCGCAAGCTCTTTGGCCACCCGCGCTGCTGCCAGCGCTGCCGAGGATTCAGCAGGAGGACAGAAGCGCAGCGTCTGTAGCGCGCTCCTGAGGACGGCACAATACCAGGCCGAAGCGCTAAGGCCTCCACTCAGGCAGGCGCGACGCTCAAGGCCAGGAGTGCGTTCGAGCAGGCGCATCACCTGCGCACCCAAGGCCTTAGCTTCGGTCATTGTGATGTGCAGCGCCACTTCATCTCCCTCTTGTGCCGCTGCAAGCACGGCGGGTGCCGCCGTCTGCAGCGGCCATCTCTGAACGTAGATCGCGTCAAGCAGTCCGGCACGACCACGTATGCCCCAGATCTGGTGCAGAAGATCCTCAAGGTACGTTGGGGGTCCGCCGTCGACCGCTCTGGCGACCGCCATCAAGGCCCGCCGCCCAAGTGCATAGCCGCTGCCTTCATCACCCATGAGGTAGCCCCACCCGCCAGCACGCACCAGGCGACCGCCTCTAGTGCGTCCTACAATCGCACTGCCCGTGCCGACAATGATCAATAGGCCGCTGGAGTCTGGAAACGCGCCTTCGAGAGCGATGACGCCATCATGAACGACCTCCAGCACCGGTGGAGCAGCAGCGCCCATAATGGCTCGGATGCGACTCGCCAGCGCGGTCTGGACAGAAAGGGTTCCCGCGCCTGCCACACCTGCCACGATAGCCTGGACAGGCCAGCCAGGCGTTTCGCAACCTGCCGCGAGGATGAGCTTAGCGAGCCGTTGCGCTGCAGCTTCCTGGCCGAGCCGCATCACGTTAACAGCCTCGGCCGACAATCGCCGCTCACCCTGTTGTTGCCCGCTCATGGCAACGAGACGTGTCTGGGTACCACCAGCATCTATGCCGATATAAAGACCGCAGGCGTCCACCTACCGGCGCAGTATCGTGGTATGGATCACCAAAGAGGGGATGGTATCCACCACAGCAACGTCACGCCGCGCGCTTGGCTGCCATACCGAAGAACCCTGCTTCGCCCCCAGGCGGCGGCGCACCCCGAAGGTGGTACCGCCCGGTGCCACATGCCACATTTCAAATGATGCCGTAGGTACCAGGCCGCTGGCACCGGTCGGGGTAGGACCCCACCTGGGTGTGCTGCCGTGACCTTGACCCGGCCATTGGCGTGGAGCATAGCTGTTCATTCTGGCTCCTATTTTGCTGCGGGCCATCACAAAGTGGCGGCGATCCGGGTTTACGCTGCCCCAGCGCCACTCGGCGTCTCGCGGCCCGTGGTTCGTGACCAGGTGCCGGACCGCCGTTTCGAGCGCCGGAATCAGGGCCCTTTCATCAAATCCAGTGATTCCTAGCGTGTCGCCCGTCATGCTGTGGTAGGCTTGTGTCCATTCTGCAAACAATGTGGCTCCGATGCTGGACCGTTCGTACCGATAGTCCCAGTTCCTGAGGTATATCAGCGCGCTCTGTGCACGACTGCTGCGCATTACAGCCTGTTCATCCACTGCCGCGAGGAGCACTGGCAGCACGCGGCTCGCATAGACGCTGTACAAGTCGCTAAGCCATGGAAGCACCTCGGCCCATGTGGAGTCTGGGCTCGTAAGGTGTGCGGCCCACGGATCCCGGCTGAGCAGTATGCCCATGGCGGATTCGAGCCTGATGGCGGGTTGGCCGACCACACGCCAATCGCTGTGGCCGGATTCCATCAATAGCAGCACACCGCCGTGCACCGCGAAAGAAATAGGCCCCCGGCCACTTACCAACGCGCGCCACGCTCCGATGTCAGAGCCGGCATTGAACCCCGCCCACTTCAGTGTCCATGCCGTGGAATCTCCGGCCTCGGCCACCTGCAGCCTTCCTGCCCCCCGCGCATAGGCGACCAGATGTTCTCGTCCCTGGCTATCGCGGATTCGTTCGTGCGCACGCGGCACGGGCGCTAGCAGCTCCTCGGCCACCTCTAGATCGCGCCCTAACAGCACCGCCCAGGAACGGTGTGCATTACTCCCTCCGACAATAAACGGCGTACCCACAATCGAAGCGCCGCTATAGTCCTCCACACCGCCGGTTTGGACCGTCACTTCTTGGAAGACCGGCTTCGCGATGCTGCCATACACGTGACGCTGAAACAGCACCGTCGTGGTGTCGTCCCTAACTACCCAGGCAAGACTGCCGCCAAACCCATGAATATGCAACAGCGTACGCAGCGCGCGGTCCGCTTTGCAGAACGTGGGTACCGGAGCGCAGGCGACATCTGCTGCGAGATAATACAGCAGACGCTCCACCGCAAGCGTGTGCCAGGGAAGCCAGGGCTCAGGTATCTGCCTTAGAAGCAGAAACTCCTGGCGCAGTGGGATGGACCGATGCGCCCAGGCTGCCGCGACCCCATCTGCATAGGCCGACAGGGCGGCCACATCCTCTATAGTCAGTCCCTGGAGGCTGGATTCTGCCAGCGTAGCCAGACCCAGCACGCGGGCCAGTGAGTCGGCAGCCAGTGCCTGCTCCCCGAACCATTCTCCCATCTGGCCAAGGGCCGCCTGCCGCAGCAGCACCATAGTGGCCGGATGGCTCCATCCGTGAACAAAGCCTAGTGCTGCAGTGGCAGCGTGCGGGTTGGATGCGTCAATGAGCACATCGCCTTCGGCGCCCCAGTCGATACGTGCCTCGCCCCACAGGTCGGCAACCGACGCCGTACTAGGCGGTTCTGACACTGGCTCATAGGCCGTACGCCAGACCAAAACCAGCATGATGAGTGTCCCGACTGCCAGGACTATTGCAGCAATGCCGGCAGCAATCAGCGAATTCTGGATGCTCATGCGGTATCAACCGGCCCAGAGGCACTCGCGCGGATCCTTCCACGCCTGATTCTGTACTATTTTACCGAACAAACGGTTCATCAATTTGGCGGACGGCATGTGGAACAGGAAGGCTGTGACCTTGGGTGCGCTCCTGGCGGTGGCTGGCGTGGCACTGGGCATGCACCTGCAGCGCATGGTGGATGATGATGCCCGCGCGTCGCTTGAAAAGGTGGTCCAGGCCTTTCAGCTCATCAACGATCGTTACGTCGACGAGGTTAACACCGGGGAGCTGGCCGAAGCTGCGCTGCGGGGCATGCTTCAGGAGCTGGACCCGCATTCGGCCTACATCGACGCGGAGAGTATGCAGCGCGTGGAAGAGGACTTTCAGGGCAGCTTCGAAGGCATCGGCATCTCTTTTGAATTCATCGAAGGCATCAACGGGCAGGACTCTCTTACGGTACTCAGCGTGATTCCGGGTGGACCGAGCGAAGATGTCGGGCTCATGGCCGGGGACCGGATCATTGAGGTGGACGGTCAGAACACGCTCGGCTTTGAGTCCATAGATGTGCAGCGGACACTGAAGGGTCCCAAAGGCAGCCGCGTATCCATCAACGTCATAAGGCCGGGTATTCCGGGAAGGATCCCGTTCACGATTACACGCGGCAAGATCCCGCTGTTTTCGGTGGATTCGGCATACATGATTGATCCAGAGACCGGATTCATCAAGGTGAGCCGATTTGCGCGCACGACATACGACGAGTTCAGGGCGGCCGTGCAGTTCTTGCAGGCTGCTGGTATGCGTCGTCTGTTGCTGGACCTGCGCGGGAATGCTGGAGGGTACATGGATATCGCTGTGCGCATGGCCGACGAGTTTATCGGTGATAACGCGGTTATTGTATCGCAGCTCGGGCGCGTGGAGGGTTCGCAGCAGGAGTATCGATCGAGCCCGGGAGGTCTTCTGGAGACCGAAGCCGTCATCGTGCTGGTGGACGAAGTTAGCGCATCCGCAAGCGAGATCGTCGCCGGTGCGCTGCAGGATCACGACCGCGGGCTGATTGTCGGGCGCCAGACATTTGGTAAAGGGCTGGTGCAGCAGCAGTATGAATTGCCAGACGGCAGCGCCTTGCGCGTGACGGTGTCTCACTTCTACACGCCCTCGGGGCGCCTCATTCAGACACCGTACAATGGCGGCAACCGCGAAGACTATCTGCGACTGAAGGCGGAGCTGCATGACCGGTATTCGCTGCTTTCGGCCCAAGAGGTGCTGGAGCGCTTCCCGGATTCACTCAAGTACACCACTACGAGCGGGCGGACAGTGATTGGCGGCGGCGGGATCCTCCCCGACTTCATCGTGGAACCCGACACGGCTTCCTTGTTCTTGAGGGAAGTATTTCGGCGCAACCTGACTAACACGTTTGCACGGCGGTGGTATGACCACCATGGCGCTGACCTGCGAGACCGGTATGGTGAGGATCAGGGACGTTTCATGCGGGAGTTTGTCACGACCCTGGAGATGTGGAATGACTTCTTGGCGTTTGCTGCGAAGCAGGGTCTTACTATCAAGGTTGCCGCTTCGGCAGAGGAGGGGGAGTTCAGCGTAGCCGATGCCCAGAAAGACCGGGCGTTCCTGGAGGCGCGCATCGCGGCGCGCATCGCAGTACGGCTGTTCGACTTTCGGGCCTACTATTCCATCATGCATCCTGAGGATCGCACGGTCCAGACTGCCTTGACGCTGTGGCCGCATGCCAAAGAGCTTGCCCAGTAAGTCGGGTATGTGAGCTAGGCTGGGCACAGTTTGACATTGCGGCCACGATACGGTAAGTTTTCCCTGTGACTGTGATTGTGCCCCGCACAAACCGTATCTTGCATTGGGAATTGCAACCTGTAGCGGTTACCTTTTGTCATTCCAACACATTCATCGGAGGGTGAATCCATGAAGCTTCTTATGTTACTGCCTCAAGACGCTACCGGCGACGCAAGCGTCATCAACCTTCTTGTTCGCTACTTTAATGAAGGTGGTGACTTCATGTGGCCCGTCCTGATCATTCTGATCATCGGCTTAGCCATCGCATTCGAGCGGGTCATCTCACTCAACCGGGCAGATGTCAACACCCGCAAATTCATTGTCTCGGTGAAGGGTGCGCTCGAGGAAGGTGGCGTCTCGGCTGCTGAGGAGATCTGCGCGGACACGCGCGGTCCGGTGGCCTCGGTGTTTCAGGCGGGCTTGTTGCGCGTAGACGAGGGCATCAACGCGGTAGAAAAGGCGGTAGTAGCGTACGGCTCCATCGAGATGAGCTTCCTAGAGCGGGGCCTTGTGTGGCTGTCGCTATTCATTGCGCTGGCGCCAATGTTTGGCTTCCTTGGCACGGTTATCGGCATGGTAGCGGCGTTTGACGCGATTGAGGCTGCGGGAGACATCTCTCCCAGCCTGGTGGCGCGTGGCATCAAGATCGCGCTGCTTACGACCGTGTTCGGCCTGATTGTGGCCATCATTCTGCAATTTTTCTACAACTATGCCGTGTCGAAGATTGACCGCATCGTCGTGGATATGGAGGAGGCCTCCATCGAGCTTATCGATTCGCTGGTGCTGATGCAGGCTGGAGAGCCGGTGGCTGACACTTCGAACGAAGCGGCTTCCTAAGCGGACTGCCGTCCCTATCCTTCCACGTCTAGACGCCAGCTTATTATGGCTCAGATAGCAATCTACATCGTCTTTGCCCTGTTGGGACTTGGCCTTTTGGCTATGGTCGTCTTCGGGATCCGCAGCCTTACGCACGGCAAGGTGGACCCGATGACGATCTCGATAATGGCGGTCCCGGTGGTGATCCTTGTGATTCTTGGCCTCGTGATGCCCTCTTGGGCTGAAGCGGGCATCACCACGATACTGGTCACGATGTGCTTGGCTCTCTTGGCACTCCTGTATACAGGGGCCAAGGGGTTATTTTTCTGACCCCAAATCAGAGGTACGTAAGATGGGTTTACTTGCTAAGAAGAAGCAGCGACGCGAGGCTGAGATCCCGACCTCGTCCATGGCAGATATCGCGTTCCTGCTCCTGATATTTTTCCTTGTCACGACCACTATCGACGTGGACACTGGCATCGGCATGACACTGCCGCCGGAGCTGGACGAAAACGTCGAACCGCCACCGGTCAAGGAGCGCAACAGCCTGAAGATCCTGATCAATTCGGCAGGGCAGGTGCTATTGGAGGACTTACCTTCCAGCGTGGCGCAGATCCGGTCCGAGGTGCAGACGCATGTGCAGAATCAGGGGCAGGATCCGCGTTACTCGGAGTCTCCGAGGAAGGCGCTTGTGTCGATCAAGACGGACCGCCAAACGCCGTACAACATGTACATCGCAACGCTGGACGAGGTCTGGATGGCTTATTTCGAGATCTGGGACAACGAAGCCCGTGGCATGGGCTTTCTCAATTACCACGAGTATCGAGCCAGCCTTGAGTCTGGTGACGAGAACGTTATCCGGGAAAAGTGGCCGGCCCAGATCTCCTTGGCCGAACCCGACACGGGCGAGTAGCGCATAGGTTGTCGATCTGTTTCCACATCATGCACTGATGCACTGACTTATGGGTCACTTCACGAAAAAGAGCAAAGCTAAGCCGGAGATCTCTACGGCGTCGCTGCCGGACATCATTTTCATGTTGCTCATCTTTTTCATGGTAACAACGGTTCTGCGCGAACAGGAAGTGCAGGTGCGCACCATTCTGCCGCAGGCCGAGGCTCTGACAAAGATTGAGCAGAAGCGGTATGTGTCCTACATCTGGGCGGGTCCAGAAAAGCTTCGCGGCAACCGCTTTGGCGAGACGCGCGTCCAGATTGACGACGCTGTTATCGAGGATATGACGAACATCCGGAACATCATGTACCGTAAGCTGACCGAGGAGCCGCGGCTTATCGTGTCGCTGCGCGTAGATGAGACGTCTGAGATGGGGGTGGTAACCGATGTGAAGCAGGAGCTCCGCAAAGGGGGTACCCTCCGCATCAACTATTCGGCCAAGCGAGACATTTCCGGGCTTTAGCTAGCTGCAGTCCACCTTTAACGTCTGAAGTGCGAAAGGCCCTGTACCCGCAGGGCTTTTTTCGTGAACAGCGGCGACCATGGTGCATCAGGTAACGCTCATTCCCGGTGATGGCATCGGCCCGGAGGTAGCCGGTGCCACTGTACGTGTGCTTGAGGCTACCGGGGTGCAAATCGCATGGGAGCGTTTCGATGCGGTCGGGTATGCGGGCATAGAGCGCTACGGCACGGCTTTGCCTGAAGAGGTGGTGGATTCCATCAGGCGCAACGGGGTCGCTCTTAAGGGACCTGTGACGACGCCTGTCAAGGGAGGCTTCCGCAGTGTTAATGTCGCGCTCAGGCAGCAGCTGGACCTCTTCGCCAACGTGCGGCCGTGCAAGGCGCTGCCTGGCATCAAGGTACCGTTCCCGGGAGTGGACCTGGTGATTATCCGTGAGAATACGGAGGGGTTGTACCGCGGAATTGAGTTTTACGACGAGCGGCTGCAGATCGCGGACTCTATCGCCCGCGTCACGCTTCGGGGCTCATCGCGCATCATTCGCTATGCCTTCGAGTATGCCACTTTGCATCGGCGGCGCCTGTTAACGCTGGTGCACAAAGCCAACATCCTCAAGGCGACGGCGGGGATGTTTCTGGCGGAGGGACAGCGGCTGGCGGCAGCGTACCCGGCGATCCCGTTCAACGATCGGATTATCGACAATTTCGCTATGCAGCTCGTGCTTCGCCCGCACGACTACGACTGTATCGTCACTACCAACCTCTTCGGCGACATTTTGAGTGACCTGTGCGCGGGGCTGGTTGGAGGGCTGGGCACAGTGCCGGGCGCCAACATTGGTGAGAAGGCGGCGATTTTCGAGGCGGTTCACGGCAGCGCGCCGGACATCGCGGGCAAGAATCTTGCAAATCCCACCGCCTTGCTGCAGAGCGCTGTGATGATGCTTCGCCACTTGGACGAGGCCACCGTTGCAGGGCGCTTAGAGCGCGCCATTTTGGCCGTTTATAGAGAGCGGACGGTGCTGACACGTGACGTAGGAGGCACCGCTTCCACGGACGAATTCACTCACAACATTATCGCGCACCTTGGTGCGCAGCAATGACGGATCATGATTCAGCGCATCCAGACCCTATATCTCGCCTTGGTGGTAGCCGCGCTTGCCTTGTTTCTCACGTCTTCATTGCCCACAGCGAGCGGCTCGGACTGGCAAGCGTATCTGATCTTCGGATCGGGGCTGGCAGCGTTGGCCTTGGCGCTGGTGGCGCTAATGAAGTTCAAACAGCGTGAGCGCCAGCGAACCTTCGTCACTGCTGCCTTAGCGGTGCAGCTGGTGTTTTCCGCAATGACCTACGGCAGCCTGTATTTCAGCAACAATCTTCACGTCCAGGACGGGGGTGATCTGGATGTGACTCGCATCACTTTCCTGCTGTTGCCAGTTGCAGCGTACCTGTTTACGCGGCTGGCACTTTTGGGCATCAACAGGGACATCAAGATCGTTCGCTCGGCGAACCGCCTGCGGTAGCCGGGCGGTGTATCGCTGGCGCCTTTGGGTAGGAGGTAGGAGGGTCCCGCGCGGGGCGGACAGCTATTGGCGCAGGGGGCGTCAGAGGACTACGGTACGCGCATTGCGACAGCAGGAGCTGGGCAGGGCGGCCAGCGGTGCGGGACGATATCTTCAGCAAAGACCTCTTTAGCGGCGCATCCTCTTGGCTGGCAAGGCGCCAAACGTCTTGCGGCCCCGGACATAGTAGTCCCAGAGGATACTCCCGCGATAGGAGCCTTCGACCGCGCGCGAGGCGCGGTCATCGCGAAACTGGTGTCGCTGAAGATGGGCATCCCGATAGCCGCGCAGGATGGCCACAGCGCCTGCGGGCCGCCCCTGGGCGAGCAGTCGCAGCGCTAAGGCGGCCTCAATGACCACCTTTTGCAAAAGCACTATCCAAAAGCGCTGCGGAACCAGATTCTTGTACAGCATCCACAGGCTGTTGCGGATGTTGTAGTAAAGGCGCCACGGGACATAGTTGAATTCCGTGTCGCCGCGCACGTGGAAGACGTGACTTTCTGGCACGTACCCGATGCGATACCCTAGTGCGCGGAGCCGCCAGCACAGGTCAATCTCCTCCATGTGCATCTGGAACCGCTCGTCCAGCAACCCGGAGCGTTCCAGCGCGCTGGCGCGCAGGAATAGCGCGCAGCCGCCTGCATAATCCAGGTCACAGGCATCGTCGTATTGACCGGTATCCGGCTCTTTAGTATGCAGGATGTGTCCCCGAGCAAAGGCATAGCCCATCCGGTCCAGAAAGCCTCCAGCGGCTCCCCCATACCCGAACCACTCCCGGCGGCGGTACTGCAGTATTTTGGGTTGCAGCGCACCAATCCGCTCGTCCGCTTCGGCAGCTTCCACCAGTGGATGGAGCCAGTCCGAGGGGGTCTCAATGTCGTTGTTCAGCAGCACTATGTACTTGCCGGACCCCTGGCGGATAGCCTCATTGTTGCCCCTGCAGAACAGGAAGTTCTCTTCATGTTGCAGCACACGAACATTGGGAAACTGCTGGGCTATCCAGCGGGCCGAGCCGTCGGTAGACGCGTTGTCCGCATAGATCACCTCCAGGTTCGGGTAGTTAATGGCCGCAACAGAGGCAAAGCATGACTTCAGGAGGTCCAGCGCATTCCAAGAGAGTACGATGATGGTGACGCGTGGCATCTGAAGCTTTTGGCGAACAGGAGTATTAGAAAGGCGCGGCGCAAACGCTACGCCCCCTTGATGGTTTCTGCCTATGACTAACGCGCACCGGCTTAGTAAGGCGCAGTCCGTCTTTCGAGAGCACTGGCGTCACCCTCATTTACGTCCAGAGCAGGCCCGGGCCATCGGCGCTGTGCTCGATGGGCATGATGCATTGGTGGTGATGGCCACTGGCAGTGGCAAGTCGGTATGCTTTCAGGTGCCTCCGCTGGTGACAGGTAAGATGGCGCTGGTCATTTCTCCTCTGATAGCGCTGATGGAGGATCAGGTACACGCCTTAATCCGGCGCGGCATCCCGGCGTCATTCATATCGAGTGGGTTGTCTAAGCGCGCAGTGGATTCCCGCCTAGATGAGGCTGCAGACGGGATGTATCGCCTCCTATATGTTTCGCCGGAACGGCTCCGGTCCCGCATGTTTCGCGCGCGGGCGCTGCGGATGTCCATTTCTCTCATTGCGGTCGACGAAGCGCACTGCGTCAGTGCCTGGGGCCACGATTTCAGGACCAGTTATTCCCAGATTCCAGAATGCTATGACTTGGTGGGCCGGCCTCCGATTCTGGCGACCACGGGAACGGCTACCCCTGCTGTTCGGGCGGACATCATTGAGCAGCTGCAACTGCAGGATCCGACGGTGGTGGCAGGGCACTTCGATCGTCCAAACATTCGTCTGTCTGTAGTCACTGATGCTGGCCTTCCTGTTGATAAGGTGACATTGCTGCTTCGTGTCCTGAAGGAGCACCCGGGATGCGGTATCGTTTATACGGGTTCGCGTCGCGCAGTCCCGGTCTGGCAGACGGTGATTCAAGGTGCGGGACACAGCGCTGCCACGTATCACGGGGGCATGAAACCTCTGGCGCGCGACGCGGCTTTTCGGCGCTGGTCGAAGCGCAAGGCACGCGTGATGGTAGCAACTAACGCGTTCGGCATGGGGATTGATCGGCCCGATGTGCGCTTTGTAGTTCACATAGATCCTCCGTATTCACTGGAGGCCTACTACCAGGAGGCGGGCAGGGCAGGGCGTGACGGGCGTCCTGCCTTGGCGCTTATGGTCTCCAAGCGCAGCGACATGCGTGCCCAAGATCGCGTATTGGATTCCAGATACCCGACGCCGCGTGAGGTTGCTGTCGTATACAACGAGGTGTGTTCTGGGGGCAAGGTGGCGTTGGGCGCGAGGCCTGATACCCCGATACCTGTCCGCCTGGACGCCATAGCCCGTCGTGCCAACCTCTCTCCTGTCGCAGTGGAGCGCATCCTCAGTCTTATAGGAGCGCAAGGTTTGTGGACGGTTATGTCGAGTCATGTGGGCAGCGGCCTTATCCGGATGCAGCTGCCGGCCGATCGGATTCGCCAATTCAGCCGGGGGCTGACCAATGATGACCGTTACCGTTTTGTGGTGGCTCTCTTGAGGACGATTCCGGCAGACGCCTTTCGAGACTGGCATCGTGTGGATTTGAGCAGGCTGGCAGAGAAGCTCTTTTTGACGCAGGCGCAGCTTCTCTCGGAGCTGACCTTTCTCGAGGAGCGCGAAGTGTTGTCGTGGCGCACACTGGCGGGCAATCTACGTTTGCGTTTCCGGCGGGAGCGGACGGAGCGGCCCGACGTCAATCATGAGGCCATCTGGCGAAGCCGCAGGCGCGCTTTCAAACAGCTCACCGGTGTTCGAGAATATATCTGGGCTGGGCGATGCCGCGGGCAGCTGCTCCTGAACTACCTCGGCGAATCCGATGCGCCCATCTGCGGCCACTGCGACCTTTGCGTGCCCGAGTGACAGACCAATAGCCTAAGCTTACGATCATAAATGATATATGCATGTGGGTGTAGAGGCCGGTTTCGTGCCCTTAGCGGAAGGCTCAAGGTGGCACGTTTGATGCCGGAATCGGTGGCGCTATTGGTCAGAGTAGGCAACACGAGTATTGACGGCCAGAAAGTGTTCAAGGTAGCTGGCGCAGAAGAACAGGCCCCTGGAATGCCAGAGGCGCAGGGGCCATCGCGGCCAGAGGACGGGTATGGCCACGAAATACGACGTGAAGCTACGATACCTGCCGATCGCACGCGGAAGTTCCCTAACCTATGGGCAACGAATAGAGAAGGCTCACTCAGCCGAGTATTTCGAAGACTCTTTACGATCATTCGTTACTGGAAGCGGTATTGTCACTCGTTCAGACACCCGTGAAACATGAAGACCTTCTTCCCTGCCGCTGGCCTACTGACCGTAGGCCTTCTGATTGTTGCTGGATGCGACCAGTTCGGTGCGATAGAGACCGACGACACCGACGACACCGACGACCTCATAAGACAGGAGCAAATCGGCTCCAGGAGCTTGGTGGCGGACGATTTTGCGACGCTTGTTATTCGAACCATGGCTGGACATGCTACAGGAGAGTGAGAGGATAGATGCGAAGGTGGATTCAGAAATGATCTAATCATCGCTATTAGCATATGGGTTGGCTCCATAGTGGCATGTGCCGGGGCTTCAGCTGCAGCTGGCCCGTTTGGCCCCTTCGTAGCAGCAGCCTGTACCACGGCATGTGCAACAATGCTGTGAACAATCGGATAGACTGTATGGATGCTTATCAGACTGATTAGGGGACCGCAACGGGATTGAACATGATGGCTCGCGACGATGAGAGAGAGTAAATCGCGTTTCGATACCCCTGAGATCGTACCGATTCTAGCGGTACCGTCCACCAGGACGGCAACACTGTTTGCGATTGTTGGCATTAGCGGCCTCGTCTACGTCTCCGTAGATGTGTTACCACCATCATCTTGGGGGATTCCGGCCCTTGGGGCGATGCTGCTGCTGGCTTTTCCGCTAGGTGTCCGCAGCTTCTGGAAGCACCGCGCGAAGCAATCTCAAAAAAGCAACGATCCCGTAGCTGCATCTGTCCAGAATGAAGGATTCCCGGGGGCGTAGGCTCTACTCCTTGGGGAGCATACGGACTCAAGAGAATCGGGCTAGTCTTCCGCCAATGTGGCTCTGAGATAACACTCCAGCGTGTCTGTATGCACGAACGATCCGGTGATCCCGAACCATCAAGGAAGCAGTCGTGGTGCACGCAGATCACGCATCTCCTGCGCACCCAGACGATCTGCCACCTGGGCAGTCATCGCTGCATAGCGATCCGGGTGCCGCTGATAGAATGCCATCAGCACCTCAAAAGCGGCTGAATCCAGACTATATCGGGCGAGCACTTCATCTCGGCTGGGACCAGTCATGGACAGCTCCTGGCGGGCACGAGCCAGATGTAGGTCCAAAAACAGGTTCACGGCCAAGCTATCTGCAGCCAAAGGTCCCGGGCCTTGTTGGGGCGCAGCGCAGTGCGCAAGAATGCCCACCGCTAAGATCGTAGCAGCAGCCGTGCGCCAGCTCATCGAGATGCTGCTGCAGCCGCTGCAATGTCTTGCGCCGATCGAAACGTGTGGGCGATGACCTCAAGCTGACGCAAGAATTCTCGCTTGGGGTACCCGGGAGCAAACAGCATGCCGTCAATCAGATACAGCCGCTGGGTCGGTTCGTCATAAAAGGCATACGAGACAAACCCGCCGCCCTGACCAAACTGGAACCTGCGACCTCCGTCATAGCCTGCCATCTCCCAGAGGCCACGGATCTCATACCCGAAACGCCCCTTGAAATCGATGGAGTCCACGCTGATGGGCTGCGTCAATACCACCTCCACGACGCCGCCTTGCGTACCCTCCATATGCTCCTGCGTCAATGTGTTCCGCAGCAATAGAACATTCGCTGGCGTGAGGCTGGTGGGATCCACCCGTTCTTGGTAATAGACGAAAAGACTTCGCCATGTGTCGCTCAATATCCGGCGAAGCCACACGAAATTTGCTGTATCCACGGCCACGACGTAGTCGTGCTGCACACCCACGGTGAAGCCATGGCGCTCAAGTAGCTGACGTTCGATGTCCCGCTGGCGACCGATGTCAAATAGCTCCCGGTGCATGCGGATGCGCGTAGCTTCATTGAACGCGTAAACCATGTTGGGGCCATGCTCACTCAGCGTCTGGGCTAGGCCCTCCGAGGTTGCCGCCACGACGTAGTATACCTGCTGCCGCCGCCGCCACTCGTCAGAGCGCGCCAAGACGACAGGCGTGCCTCCCAGTATTGAGGCACGCGCGTCGTCTGCGAAACGATGATAGAGCCAGCGCGATTCGTTCGTTGTCGTATCCCCGATTACACCGGTGAACAAGATGTTACGTTTCTCCTGCGCCGCCTCCAGCGCACGTTGGTCAGTCAGATGCCAGGGCACAAGGTTGAAGTGCGGCTCCATCGACGGCAACGTCCTGATGGGCGCCTCCAGCGTAGCCCGCAACGAGTCGCCAACCGCACCCTGCCACAACAAGGAGTCGATAACGACGGTGATCTGGCCCTCTATCCCCCCCGCCTCTGGCCGAAAGTCGCCCTCTAGGGCGCCACATCCAGCTAGGCCAAAGAGTACCGATACGGAAATCAGTAGCGATTGAGAAGTGTTCATATTGCTGGATGGTTATGATTCCCGCCCTGACGCTAGCCGTCGCGCAAACTGCTCCACAAGCGCCAGTCGATCACCGAGACGCAACCTGCGATCGCACCATGCGCTTTCAATGATGTCTACCAGTGCGCTACCTGCGATAAATCCGTCGGTGTGGCGGCACAGCTGCCGCGCAGCAGCGGCATTGTGGATGCCAAAACCCACCAGGAGCGGGTTGCGCGACACAAGGCGGCGCGCCCGCGCAAGGTATTCGCCAACGACATCCATCTGGTGATGTAAGCGTGAACCCGTAAGGCCTGTGACACTGACCGCATACACGAATCCAGACGTGCGCTGATCAATGGCGCGCACGCGCTCATCAGACGTGTTGGGTGCCATCAGAAATATCGTGTCAAGGGCGTGAGCGCGAGCCGGCTCTTCAACGAGTTCTGCTTCCTCGAGTGGCAGATCGGGAATGATCAAGGCGTCCGCTCCACTAGAACGGGCAGCCTCGCAAAAGTTGCTCACGCCGTACTGCAGGATGGGATTTATGTACCCCATCAGGACAAGTGGGGTTTCGCTGTGTTTACGAAAGGCACGCGCGGAATGAAACGCGTCCACTATGCGCACGCCATGGGCTAAGGCATGCGCGCTGGAGCGCTGGATAGGAAGCCCCTCGGCCAGGGGATCACTGAATGGCATTCCGATCTCGAGAAAGTCTGCTCCTCCACGATCCAGCGCATGCAGGATCGGTACCGTTGCATCCAGAGAAGGAAACCCGTTAGTCACAAACAACCCCATCGCCTTCGCTCGCCTCTGGCGAATACCATCGAGCACGGCCCTAAATCGCGACATCCTCTTTGGAAATGATATTCATATCCTTGTCGCCGCGTCCAGAGCAGTTCAGCACGATCACCTGCTCGACTGCCATGTCCGGTGCCATGCGCATAAGAGCCGCGATGGCATGTGCGGTTTCTAGCGCCGGGATGATGCCTTCTGTGCGCGAGAGCAGCTTTACCGCGTCTAGCGCCTCACGATCGGTGGCCGTCACATACTCTACGCGTCCCAGATCCTTCAGGAACGCATGCTCAGGGCCGACACCCGGGTAGTCCAGTCCTGCAGAGATGGAATGCGCCGGCTGCACTTGGCCTTCTGAATCCTGGAGCAGGTAGCTCAATGCTCCGTGAAGCACACCGGGCGTTCCACAGGACAGCGTAGCCGCATGGCGGCGGTCCAATCCTTCTCCTGCGGCCTCCACGCCGACAAGCCGAACAGAACGGTCAACGAGGAAGGGGAAGAACAGGCCGATCGCGTTGGAGCCACCCCCTACGCAGGCGATGGCCATGTCTGGAGAATTGCGCCCCTCTGCGTCAATGAGCTGGCGCTTGGCTTCATCGCCAATGATGCGGTGAAACGTGCGAACCATAACCGGATACGGGTGCGGGCCGACCACCGAGCCGATCAGGTAATAGCTTTCGCGCGGGTGCGAGACCCAATCCCGAATTGCCTCATTGGTGGCGTCTTTCAGCGTGCGGGTGCCACTGGTTGCCGGTCGGACTTCGGCGCCCAACAGGCGCATGCGATCCACATTGAGCCGCTGGCGTCGCATGTCCTCCACGCCCATATGGACCGTGCATTCCAACCCGAATCGGGCGGCTACCGTTGCGGTGGCTACACCATGCTGACCGGCACCGGTCTCGGCAATAATCCTGGCTTTACCCATCCGCCGCGCTAGCAAAATCTGGCCAACGGCATTGTTAACCTTGTGCGCACCGGTATGGCACAGATCTTCGCGCTTCAGATATATCCTAGCACCTCCAAGCGCTAATGTCAGGCGGCTTGCGAACGTCAGAGGGGTAGGGCGGCCAACAAAATCCTTGAGGATACGGTGGTACCGCGCTCTGAATGCCTCATCGGCCCATGCGCTATTAAACGCCTCCTGGAGGAAGCGCAGCTCAGGAACCAGAACCTCGGGAACGAACGCACCGCCGTATGGCCCGAAGCGGCCTCGATCGTCGGGCCCCTTCATGGCCGCAGCATCTCTACTGCTTCCATAAGCTGGGACACCAGCTCAGGATCTTTGCGGCCCGGCGCAGACTCAAGCCGGCTGGAACAGTCAATTCCATACGGTCGGACGGCCTCCATCGCTTGGCGCACGTTGTGCGGCCCCAGACCACCCGCTAACATCACCGGAAACTCCCGGGCAACAGAGGCTGCCACCTCCCATGGCAGGGTCCGGCCGGTACCTCCGAGAAGTATCGAATCGTGGGTGTCGAGCAAGAACATAGAGACGGCGCCCCGGTAGCGCTCCATACGATCGCGCAACGCGTCAACCGTCGTGTCGGCCTTTACGCTGAAGGCCTTTATCACAGGCTGCGCCACATGGCGGCAGAACCCTGCGGACTCACTACCGTGCAGCTGCACATAGTCAAAGCCTACGCGCGCAGCTACGGCGTTTACGTGGGACAACGGCGCATCTGCAAACACGCCAACACTCTTTGGACCGTGAATCCAGTCGATGATGGCCTTAGCGCGGCTGGGCTCGATGTAGCGCGGACTGACCAGCACCTGGACAAATCCCAAAAGGTCGGCGCCAGCAGCTGCCGCGTAGCGCGCATCCCCCAGCGTCACAATCCCGCAGACCTTCACGCTATGCAGCATAAGCCTCCAGATGCGTGAGCATGCCTTTGAGCGCGGCGCCGGGATCCGCAGCTCGCATAAAGTGCTCGCCAATAAGGAATGCGTCTACCCCAGCCTCATGAAGCCAGGAAAGCTGCCCAGCCAAGCGTAGGCCACTCTCGGCTACGCGTACCACCGGCTGCGGCACATGCTGCAAGATGCGTGCCGCGCGCATCGGATCGACTCGAAAGGTTCGCAGATCCCTATTGTTGGCGCCTACCATGGTGGCTAGGTCCCAGTCCACGCGGTCAAGATCCTGCATGTGGTATACCTCGACCAAGGATTCCAACGTCAAGGCCGCTGCCACCTGCTGCAGCGCATGCAGACGCCCCCTTTCAAGGACAGTAGCAATAAGCAGTACCGCGTCCGCGCCGAATGCACGGGCTTCGAGCAACTGGTATTCGTCCGTGATGAAGTCTTTGCGCAATATGGGCAGCGCCGACGCCGCACGTACGTCCGCCATGTCCTCTAGAGACCCCATAAAGTGCTCGGACTCAGTTAGCACGCTGATAGCGGATGCGCCGTTGTCCTCGTATAGCTTAGCAAGCACGGCAGGGGCGGCGCTGGCACGAAGCAGACCTTTCGAAGGGGAGGCACGCTTTATTTCCGCGATGATGGCAGGTGCACCGCGCTGCAGCGCCCAGGTCATGGATCGGACCTTCGGCGCATGCCTAATCATTACTTGAAGCTCACTTGCAGGCCTCTCCTGTCTGCGAGCCGGCAGTCCTGCCTGGACGGATGCGGTAATACGGTCAAGGAGGCTCATCACAACCGTTGCGATACCGCGCAAAGCCGGTCCAGACAGCGGGCGGCAGCACCAGAATCAATGCTCTCTGTAGCTGCTTCCAGACACGTCATAAGGCTGCAACCAAAACGGCCGCTGACATACAGCCCGAAGGCACTGTTGACGAGCACCACGTCGCGTGGCGCACCATGTGTGCCACGGAGGACCTCTACAAGGATTCTAGCATTTCCTTCGGGATCGCCTCCGCGTAGTGCATGCACGGGCACCTCCGGTAGGCCCAACATGTTGGGATCAAAGTCGTGGCGCACCGGTGCGCGGGCGCCACGCTTGTATTCAAAGTAGGGAGAACAACCATCGAGAGCGAATTCGTCCATGCCTACCTTTGCGCTGACCGTGATCACATGCTCCGCTTGGAGCGCTGCCAGGATTTGCGCCATCTGCCCGGCAACGTCTAAGGTAAAGGCACCGACAACCTGTCTGCGAACTCCGGCCGGGTTACAAAGCGGACCCAGGATGTTGAAGCATGTGGGTACCCCCAGCGCACGCCTTGCTGGCATAACAAAGCGCATGGCAGGATGAAAATGGCGGGCGAAAATGAAGCCGATCCCCACGTCTTGCAGGCAAGTAGCCACGCCGGTAGCGTTAAGTTCCAGGTTTACGCCCAGAGTGCGAAGCACATCCGCTGAGCCACAACGCGATGAGACGCCCGTATTGCCGTGCTTCGCTACCGTCACGCCCGCCCCCGCACAGACGAAGCTGGCGGTAGTCGAGATGTTGAATGTGCCAAGCCCATCGCCCCCAGTCCCGCACATATCTATGGCATGGGGATCGTCACATGCTACGGGCATCAGAAGTTCGCGCATCACGCGCGTCAGCGCGGTCAGCTCTTCGGTGGTAGCCCCACGGCTGGCCAAGGCCATAAGGAAGCTGGCCACCTCGACATCGCTGGCTTGGCCCTCCAAAATCGTGCGCATTGCCTGTTCCGCCTCCGCCGCTGTGAGGCGCTGGCCGCGGGCAAGGATTCGCAGTATGTCATTCATCGCGAAGCCACCTGATTCATCCAGTTGCTTATTAGCCCTGGACCCTCGGTTGTAAGCACGCTCTCGGGATGAAACTGCACTCCTGCCACGGGAAACTCCCGGTGTCTGAGGCCCATTATGACGCCGTCATCGCTAACCGCTGTGACCTCTAGCACGGGCGGCACGGTCTCTGGCGCCACCACCAAAGAATGGTACCGTGTAGCTACAAAGTCCTGCGCTACCCCCTCAAAGAGCTCCACGCCATTGTGGCGTATATGACTGGTCTTACCATGCATCCGGGCTGGTGCGTACATCACGGTGGCTCCGTACACACGGGCGATGGCTTGGTGTCCCAGGCAGATTCCCAGGATGGGCGTCACAGGACCCAGCCGGCGAATCACCTCCATACAGATCCCCGCGTCGCTCGGACGGCCCGGACCTGGCGAGATCAGGATGCCCTGCGGTGCCATTCGAGCCACTCCGTCGACGGATATCGCGTCATTGCGAACCACCTTGTAGGCCACCCCGCTGCTTCCGACCAGTTGCACTAGGTTGTAGGTGAACGAGTCGTAGTTGTCGATAACCAGGATCACCGGAGCATGGTGACTAGTCCGGTAAGCTCACGTACACGTTCCATGCAAGCGTCCGCAACGGTGCGCGCATTCTTGGCACCTTGTCGCAGCACGTCGTGCACATAGTCGAGGTCCTTGAGCAGCTCGCGACGGCGTTCCCGCGCTGGGCCAAAGTAATCCAACATCAAGCGGATGAGCTCCTGCTTCGCGTGACCGTACCCGTAACCTCCAGCCAGATAGGCTTGGCGCAGCTCTGCCTCCTTATCCGGCGTTGCAAACAGCCGCAAGAGAGCAAAGACATTGTCCTTATCTGGATCCTTGGGTGCCTCCAAGGGGGTGGAGTCAGTCACGATGCGCCGTACGCGGCGCTTGAGTTCTTTCTTTTCCTCGAACATTCCGATCGCGTTGCCGTAGCTCTTGGACATTTTGCGTCCGTCGATCCCCGGCACGGTGGCCACATGGTCCACGATGTACGCTTCGGGAATAGGGAAGAGCGGGCCGTAGCGGTTGTTGAACCGCTGCGCGATGTTACGTGTCATCTCAATATGCTGGCGCTGATCCGCACCCACGGGCACCAGCGTGCCCCCATAGATCAGGATGTCTGCCGCTTGCAGCACCGGATAGTTGAATAGTCCGCAGTTCGGGGTGAGTCCTTGAGCGACTTTGTCTTTATAGGCTACGCCCTTCTCCAGATGGGACACAGGAGTCAGGCAGCAAAACACCCAGGTGAGCTCGTTAAGCAGCGGGATATCGCTTTGCGCAAACAGGTTGGATCGCTCAGGGTCGAACCCAAGTGCCAGGTAGGTTATCGCAGCGCTCAAGGTGTGTTCGCGCAGCATGTCGGCATCCTGTACCGTAGTCATCGCGTGGTAGTTGACGATGAAGTAGAAGGAAGGATGCTTGTCTTGGAGCGCGATGTGCTGCCGGATGGCACCGAAGTAGTTGCCAATATGGAGCGCGCCCGACGGCTGAATGCCGCTGACGATGACTGTGCCGCTAGGGTCGAAGGGAGAATCCACTGTGTTTAACCTCCTGTTCTGGCCCGTTGCCGGCAGGTCGCAAGAAAGTTCAGCCGCTCCTGGCTGCTCTGAAGGCAGTGCTGGAGTACCGCCTGTGTGCGCATGTGGTGTGGAGCGGTACGCTCCTTGCGCAGTGCTACGTTGTATTGCTGCTCATTTTGCATCAGGCGTGCCAGTAGCGCACGCCCGCTAGGGGGCGTGCGCTCAGCGTTTCCCTTCGATGTCGCCACTCCACCACAGCTGAAGATGGTTTCTGCGAGCTTCCCGGCATCAAGCCGCACGCGCCGGCGGACTGCTTCGAGGGTTTCCGGCGACCAGGCCAGGGCATCCGCACGGTCATAGTAACCGATGAGCGCAAGATGTCGCGATAGGAGTCCATTAAGTCGCACCGTGGTATCGTGGCGCGACATGGTCTTGCCAGCCCAGCCTTTGTTGAGCAGCAGAGACTTGAGTTCTTGTAAGTGCATGGAATGGGTCCACATGAGCGCGGGCAAAATATAGGACTTACAGCAGTCCGTCTGCGGCCATATGCAGCGCATGTTTGAGCGCTCGGGCCTTGTTCTCCGTCTCCTCATATTCACGGGCAGGATCGCTGTCCGCCACCACGCCGGCTCCTGCCTGAACAGAGATGGTACTCCCTTCAATGACCATCGTCCGTATTGCGATGCAGGTATCCATGTTGCCGGAAAAGTCGATATACCCAACGGCTCCGGCGTACACCCCTCGCCGATCCGGCTCGAGCGCGTCAATGATCTGCATGGCCCGCACTTTGGGCGCGCCACTGACCGTCCCGGCAGGAAAGCAGGCACGCAGCACATCCATTGCCGCCATGCCAGACGCCACATCGCCGCTGATAGCGCTCACGATATGCATAACGTGCGAATAGCGTTCGATGTACGCGTAGCGGTCCACCTTCACAGAGCCCATGCTGCAGACTCGCCCCAGATCATTGCGACCCAGATCGACGAGCATCAGGTGCTCTGCGCGCTCTTTTGGATCCTTGAGCAATTCGTCGGCCAGCTGGTGGTCTTCTTCGGCGGTAGCGCCCCGTGGGCGCGTCCCTGCAATCGGCAGCAGCTGAGCGCGCCCGTCCTCCACGCGTACCAGAACCTCTGGAGAAGAGCCAATGAGCACCACCTCTTGGAAATCGAGATAGAACAGGTAGGGTGAAGGGTTCACCTGGCGCAGCGCCCGATACAGGTTGAAGGCGTCGCCGGCAAAGCCGAGAGAGAATCGCTGCGAGAGCACCACCTGGAAGATGTCGCCTTCGTAGATCAGCCGTTTACCTTCCTCGACGGCACCCTCAAACGCCGGTCTTTCAAAGTTGGAACGCATTCGGGAGTCGCTTAACCGTACCCGCTCTGGGTGCTCGATGGTGCCATGTAGTGCCGCTTCGAGCTGCAGAATTCTCTCTACCGCCTCCAGGTACTGTTCTTCCAGCGAGCGGACGGGTTCCAGGAATACGCTGCTCATCAGCACTATCTGGTGTTTAACGCGATCGAATGCCGCTATTGTGTTATAGAAGCACCACATCGCGTCCGCCGCGCTGGGCATTCCCGCGGGCATGGGAGCGCTGGGCAAGTGCTCCAAAAGCCGCACGGTGTCATAGCCCAAAAAGCCCACGGCGCCGCATCGAAACCGGGGCAATCCCTCGTGCGAGATCTCCTGGTATCTGGCCAGAAGGTGCTCCATCACGCTGAAGACATCGCCTTCGGGCGCATCTGGCTCCGGCTGGCCCAGTCCGTCCGTCACCACGGTGCTGGACCCTACGGCACGCACAATGCGGTACGGGCTGCGGCCCAGAAACGAGTAACGTGCCAGCTGCTCCCCACCCTCGACGCTTTCTAGTAGGAAAGGAAAGCGACCTTCCTGCCTGAGCAACAGAAACGCCGACACAGGCGTCAAGAGGTCTGCGCTCAGCCTTTTGGATACCGGTACTACGTGACGCCCACCCTGGTGGTAAGGAGCAGCCATGGCTTGGAACTCCTCAAACGTTGTGGGACTTATGTGCCTAAAAGGCCTGAGCATCCGTTCTTGGGCTGTAGCTGAGGTCGGCATCGCTTTTGGCTAATACCCGGGACGTTACGTCGCACGCTGAAGCGCAGCATTCTTCAGAAGGGCATTGATTGGCGGAATTACATCACGATCAAGGGCGCTGTAACAGCAGCCGGGCGTGACCTTCCTTGCCCGTTGTTCGGACAGTCATTCCTGGCTGCGACCCCGGCCCGTGGCGCCGCGAGCCGTACAACCACTAAGGGGCCGAACTTGTGCCTTGTCCACGAGGCAGACGCCTACTCCGCCAGGAGGATGCTCCGACGCGATTGTGCCGTTCAGGCTACGCCTCCGTTTGGACGTGCGGGACATATGAGTCACCACGGTGACCTCGTCCACCACGTTGCCGACCTTCGTCTGATGTTCATCGCGCAACCGAATACGATTGTAATACGGCTGCGTGATGGCTGGAAAGCGCCTTGGCGCAGGGTAGCGTTGTGCTTCGCCCAGCAGTTACGCATGTGCAAAGCGCAGGCGATCGTGTGTAGTCGCGTCTTCGCTCAGGCACAGACAGCCATACTCGACTCAAATCAGCACCAACGGACTTCGCGCTAACGGGCGCTATGGGCGAGGCCAGATATCCAGCGCCCATTCCGCCAAGCGCGCGGCGCGCTCACCTATGGCTGGCTCGTCCCACTTTTCCAATTGTCCCAGCCCTTGGTTCAACCTCAACGGGCTTTCATGAAAGCCTCCAACCATGTCACGCTTTTCCTTGAATGGCCGATTGCTGTATTCAGAGTTGTACCCTGTTAGCGTCAGGTTCCCAAGGGTATGCCGGTAATCCCGATAAATCCGGCGCCATTCGGGCCCGAGGTCTCGTTTCCACGCTTGCGGCAGCTGTTGCGGCATGATATGTTCGACGGAGTACTCGTCCACGTTGATGGGCTCCTTGCGGTTTCGATTCTCCATTCGGCGGAACAGGTACCGCCAGTGCTCGAATTTGAATAGATCACGCTCAACAAGGCACTTGGTAAACACATCGTCGTCTGGAAAAACCCTCAATCCATTCTGAGCTACTAGGAATCCCTGCAGGCTTTGGACGCATCGATCCTTGTCTAATTTTCGGCGCGCTAGTGTAAAGGTGTACATCAACGAATTCGGTGGCCAACCGCAGACTGTCCGCCTGAAGACGTACGACTCGAGCAGGCGGACTGCCCGTACCAACTCTTGTGTTTGAATAAGGCCCTGGGCACGGTATTCACGCAGGGGTAGCAGAAGCTGGACCGTGACGCCATAATAATCAAGCACGCGGAGGTCCTCAAGCGCCTCCTTCAGCTGAACGTCATGTACATCAGCGTTGCGAACAGCTAAGTAATGATTGGCCATCGCGTGAACATCGCGAAGAACGTCCTCCATGCTCTTGCCCTTATCCATCAAGCGCTGCACATAGCGCTTGAATTCGTCGGACAATTGCGGAAATGTCGTGGGCCTGTCCGTTCGTAACCTAACGTAGTGCCGCAGGAATTCGTCAAAGGCCGAGCTTGCGCCCTCTTTAAATATGCTGAACCCTCGCTCCATTTTGCACCAAAACCTGTCATACAGATCCTGCTGTACGGCAGGGGCCAACCCCATCAATGTATAGTTGCGGGCAAGGTCCACGCTGGCCAGGGCAACCCCTGTAGCATTCAGGCTCTCAAAAATGCGCTGGGGATTGTCTTGAGCGCGATTCAAGCTGATATCGACAATGATGAGCCTGTTCAACCCGTTGCATAGCGCGGCCAAGTCACCACCCAGCCGCCTGATCTGGTTGGTGAAAAAGTCGAAATTTTCGTCTACTTGTGAAGACCTGTCCGGCGGTAAGGGGCTGCTCAAGTCGTCCTGGCGCAGCAGCCTTATCAATGATTCCTTATCAGACCGGGATAGCACGAGCTTATACCGATCCATCCCCTTTTCTAATGGGTCCAGAAGATAGTAGTCGCGAATGTTCCTGGCTGAGAAACCTGGTACCGGCTCGGAATCTTCGACGTGCCGCGCCAGGGCCTCTAGTAGCAGTGTAACCGTGGTCAGGCGCTGATGACCATCGATGACCTGCGCAGACGGAAGCCCCGTGCTTGAGAGTGCGCTCCCGGTGACATAGAGAACAGAGCCGATGAAATGCGTTTTAGCTTCCTCGCGCCTGCCAACTCGCAGGATGTCGTCCCATAGCCTGCCGCATTCCTTTTTCGACCAGGTATACTGGCGCTGGAATACCGGAATTTCGAGCCTAACGGGCTTTCTGAGAAAGTCCAGCAGTTTTCCTTCAGATGCTTTCATGGCGTGGGTTCGGTCAAGTTATTCGCCTCGTAAGGTAGCAAGCCATCGTGGAAACAGGACAGGCGAGGCGAGAAGTAAGAACCGGGCATACCTGTGGGCCTTGGCTGCCGACCCCAGCGCAAGGCCCAAAGAGCTGGGAGCCAAGTCGGGCAGTGCCCCGAGCCCTGCACATCGCGGCTTACCTGCCGCGCGAAGCCGCGCTCATTCACGTCAGGAACGGAAACGTCCACTCCAGATGGTATAGCAGGCGTAAGGGCACAGAAGTCGACGGGGTCAGAAGGGGCTGGAATTCAAAGATCCTTGGGCCAGCCCCCAAGTCATGGTCTCAAAGACACAGGGCGTGGGCCAAGATACATACAAGACCGGCACGTTTGCGCCAGCCATGAATGAGAGGGGTAGCGCTGTCATCGGACACATTGTGGTGTTTGCAGTGTAACTTACCCTCCTCAGCCCGCTCCTCGCATAGTGCACTACCGGCGGGTGGTGAGGCATAAGGCCGCTTCGCGGCGGGCAAAATATGCCACTAACTTTCCCTGATGTGGCCGCAGGGTCGCCTGGTCCCACCCGCGGTTGCGGAACATGCTCCCCTGATTTGCATTTTCCGCGCGACCGATTACCTATTCGAACCGTCCAGACATGAAACAGCACGGCTCCCCGTACCGCAGGGGCCTCGAACGGACGCTGCTGATCCTGGCGTCTCTCGGCATCCTGCTTACTGCACATCTGTCTTATTGGTACGGAGATACAGAGGTGGCTGACCCGATCTGCACAGGCGCCAGCGACTGCGCGGCCGTGATCGCCAATGATCCGACGTTCTTGGGGTTATCAAGTGCGCATGCTGGCCTGATATTCTATGGACTGGTGGCTATGTTCACGCTGGCGATCACTCGGGACTGGTTCGATCTACGGCGCACGCTCAAAGTTCTACGCTTGATTCTCGTGATCGCCGGTATGGCTTATTCCACGTTTCTGACCATCCTACAGCTGTTTGCGCTGGAGGACTTCTGCGTGCTGTGTCTGGGGTCATTCCTTCTGGTATCAGCGATGACAGCGGTCCTAGTCATCATGGTGCGCAAGCCCGTGCCCCTGGCACGACGTTCGACTGCTGGCCGGCAACCCAGCGAGATGGCTTTCTTCGGCATCACAGCCGCGATTCTGGCGGCAGCGGTGGTAACTGACTACACGATTTACAGGGCCCGGGCCCCTGCGCCATCGCCGGATCAATTGGCCGGTCAGGTATATAACCCGGAGCTGTGCGAATACGATGCCTCACACTCCAGATTCGAAAACCTTGATCAATTCATCAGCGACGATGATCCAGTGACAGGCTACCCGTCTGCTCCGGTCACCATCATCGAATTTATTGACCCCAACTGTCCGGCCTGCAAGAATCAGCATCCGGTGATGAAAGCGCTAGCAGCCAAGTATCCGCAGCTCGTCCGCATCGTGACCAAGCCGGTGGCGCTGATAACCGGGAGCCTCTTGTTTTCGCTAGACGAAGTAATGGCGTTGTGGCTGGCCAACGAGCAGGGGCGCTATGACCGGATGATAGATGCCATGTTCGAAGCCCAATCGCCGCAGCAAGGGCTCTCTGTAGATGAACTGGCTGACCTTGCTAGCGACGTAGGCATGAATCGCCGGGAGTTTCGCCAGGAGCTCTTAAGCCGGCGCCTGGAGCCCAAGGCTCGCAGCACACGGCGCATATTTGATGCGATGTCCCTAGGTGGTGTACCAGCCATCCTAATTAACGGCCGTAAAGTACATGCCCGAGACCGATCGCTGGGCTGCCTCAGCCACCTCGTGGCAGAAGAGCTCCCAGAGGTGTTTAAGCCATCGGAATGATTGACCAGGCCTGCATCGACACAATCCGGCTACTGGCCGCAGATGCTGTACAACGCGCTCGCAGCGGGCATCCCGGAATGCCTATGGGAGCAGCGCCGATGGCGTACGTCCTCTGGCAACGGCATCTGCGGCATGACCCGGCTTGGACCAGTTGGCCAAACAGGGATCGCTTCGTCCTTTCCGCTGGCCATGGGTCGATGCTGCTGTATGCACTGCTGCATCTGAGCGGTTATGACCTGCCGATGGAGGAGCTCCAAGCCTTCCGCCAATGGAACAGTCGAACGCCCGGCCACCCCGAATACGGACGTACGCCCGGCGTGGAAACCACTACGGGCCCTCTGGGGCAAGGCTTCGCCAATGCGGTCGGCATGGCGATCGCCGAATGCCACCTGGCTTCCCGATTTAACCGTACCGGTTATCCTGTGGTGGACCACCGCACGTTTGTCATCCTGTCCGATGGCGACCTTATGGAAGGGGTCTCCCACGAGGCTGCCGCACTGGCGGGACACCTCAAGCTTAGCAAACTGATATGCCTGTGGGATGACAACGGGATCACCATTGACGGGAGCACGAACCTCTGCTTTTCCGAGGATCCAGGCAAGCGATTTGCCGCCTATGGGTGGCAGGTGCTCCATGTAGATGATGGCAACAGCATCGGCGCGGTGGACGGTGCGCTGCACCAAGCGCTGGGCGATGGCACACGCCCTTCGCTGATTCGCGTTCGCACAACGATCGGGTACGGGAGTCCGACTAAGGCCGGTACCGCTGCGGCTCACGGCGCGCCACTGGGCGAAGCCGAGGTCGCTAGCACCAAACGGAAGCTGGGATACCCTGACGCCCTGCATTTTCATGTGGATGCATCAGTACGCCATGCGCTGGATGCGCGGCCACACGGCAAGGAGCGCTCCGCACAGTGGCAGTCGCTTCTTACCCGCTTCCGCGAGGCCTATCCGGGGCTGGCGGACACCTTTGACCGCTGGCTTGAGGGGCAGACCGCTTCCGAGGCGCGACGCAGCGCAGTCCTGCCACGCTTTGAGCGGGGAAGCACGCTGGCCACGCGCGTCGCCAGCGGCAAGGCGCTTGCCGCGCTTATGGGTGAGGAGCCCAACCTTATTGGTGGTTCAGCGGACCTGACCCCATCCAACAAGACGCGCACGCCAGCGCAGTACGACTTTTCGCCAACCACGCCACAAGGTACCTACTTGCGCTTCGGCGTCAGAGAACATGCGATGGCCGCCATCTGCAACGGCATAAGCCTGCAGGGCATGTTGCGCCCGTATTGCGGGACGTTTTTGGTTTTCAGCGACTATATGCGTCCAGCCATCCGGCTGAGTGCACTGATGGAACTGCCGGTGATTTACGTGTTCACGCATGATTCCATCGGAGTAGGAGAAGACGGTCCCACGCACCAGCCTATTGAGCACCTGATGGCCTTGCGGGCCATCCCCAACCTGACGGTCATACGGCCTGCAGATGCATGCGAAACAGCCGAGGCTTGGCTGGTAGCACTTAACAACCAAACAGGCCCGACCGCTCTGATCCTGACGCGCCAAGCCGTGCCAACGGTGACCAGCACCGAAGCTGCCAAAGGGCTGGCTAAGGGGGCCTATGTGGTACGTATGGCGGGCCCCGATCCTGATGTCCTGATTCTAGGAACCGGCAGTGAAGTGCCGTTGGCGGTTCGGGCACACGAAATGCTAGATCAAGATGGTATTAAGGCGCGTGTCATCAGCATACCATCGTGGGAGCTCTTTGCTGAGCAGTCCGCCGCGTATAAAGAAGCCGTGCTTCCTTCCCAGTGCACGCGCCGCGTAGCGGTAGAAGCTGGCATCACGCTGGGGTGGGAACGCTTCGTCGGACCGGAGGGCAGAATGCTGGGCTTGAATCATTTTGGCGCCTCAGCACCGGGGGCGCGCCTAATGCAGGAGTTCGGGTTCACCCCCGATAGGGTGGTCAATGCCGTACACGCAGTCTTACGCACATGATAACCCACGCTACGGAATCCCCACACGAGTCTGCACAACTCTTGGCGCACCCCCGGCGCGGTCCAAGGCGCCTAGTGGCAGCTGCTGCTATGACAGCCGTGCTGCTGGTGATGTGCGATAGGGCATACGCACAGCGGTTTCCGGGCGAAGCGAACTGGACCACACTGCTCGACCATGAAGGCGTCATCTTTAGATACCTTCACTATCCGAAGGCCGACAGCGAGAATGCCGGTGTGGTGATGATGGTGGAGAACACCAACGAGTATCCAGTAACGTATGCGTTCAAGGCCGTGTTCCGCAGCCGAAATGAGGAAGCCGTGCGCTTAACGCAGGGAGAGCTGCGTAGCGGTCAGCGCAAAGCCGGTGACAATGACGGACTTTTCTGGATTCCCTGGAAGGATCAGCGGCCCATAGAAGAAGTCGGACTCCGGGGATTCAAGGTCAAGCCCATGCGCAAGGCGCACGAAGCCGAACCCACACCCAAGTCAATGGTTGGAGTTTCGCTTGGTGTCGGCTCAATATGCGCTCATAGTCATATGCTGCCGCAGTGCCAGCAGGATGGGTAGCTGCCCGCGCCCGGTCTGTAGGCGTCTGCCATTTTGCCGTTTCGGTTCGGTGCACCACGCCCAACTGATGGTTCCCGCTTTGCCTGAGGCGCTCAAGCGCACGCTGCCGTTCCCAATTCAGATGTGATGATGCATGCGTAGTTCGTTTAACCGGATGAAGCTTTCCGCCTTCATCTACGAATACCCGAAGGAGTTGATTGCGCGCTATCCAGCTGAGCCGCGCGACCATTCCAGACTGATGGTGCTGGACCGGAAAAGGAAGACCGTCACGCATCGACGCTTCTACGACATCTTGGAGTATTTCGGCAAGGGTGATGTGCTGATCTACAACAACACGAAAGTGTTTCCCGCGCGCCTTCTTGGTGAGAAAGAGAAGACAGGCGCCGACATCGAGGTGTTTTTGCTGCGTGAGCTTAACCCGGAGAGTCGCCTTTGGGACGTGATTGTCAAGCCGGCGCGCAAGATCCGCATCGGCAATAAGCTGCTCTTCCCGCACGACCTGGCCGCAGAGGTTATTGATAACACCACGTCACGCGGACGCACCATCCGCTTTGTGTTTAGCGGCACCAACCAGGACCTGTACGACCGCATTGATGCGGTGGGGAAGACACCACTGCCGCCTTACATCAAGCGCGAGGTAGAAACAGATGACCGCACCCGATACCAGACGATCTTCGCCGAGAAGCGGGGAGCCGTTGCCGCACCGACCGCGGGGCTGCACTTCACGCCGGAGCTGATTGCCGCGCTGCGCAAGAAAGGCGTAAAGACGGCGCCCGTCACGCTGCATGTGGGGCTCGACACGTTTCGAAGGGTGGAGGTGGAAGACCTGACGAAGCACCGGATGTTTTCGGAGTACTACTTCATTGCGCCCGACACTGCTAAGGTGGTCAACCAGGCACTGGATTCGAAGACTAACACGGTGACCGCCATCGGAACCACGGTGGTGCGCTCTGTGGAAACCAATCTGACGGTGGCATGTAGGCTCAAGGGCGCGAGCGGGTGGACGGACAAGTTTATCTATCCGCCGTACGACTTCTGTATCACTGAGCGGCTAATCACCAACTTTCACCGGCCCAAAAGCACCCTGCTGATGTTAGCATCCGCCTTTGCGGGTCACGAGTTCCTGATGGAGGCATACAAGGAGGCCGTAGCGTCAGAATACCGCCTATTCTCCTTTGGAGACGCTATGCTAATTACGTGAGCGTTTCAGCCTGTTTGCAGGTCTATGTCATTGTGCCAGCTGCAGGTCGCGGCACCCGCTTGGGCGGTACTCCGAAACAGTTTCGTCTATTGGGCGGCGAGCCCGTGCTCATTCACACGCTTCGTGCGCTCTCAGGCTGCCCTGAGGTCGACGGCATCGTGGTGGCCGTTACTAAGGACGCGAAAGCCCACCGCTTCTATCCGGCGCTGCGCGTCGCAGCAGTCACCGGCGGAGGCGCAACACGCAGGGAGTCGGTGGCCCAGGCGATGCGCGCGGTTCCTTTGACGGCGGATATAGTGCTGGTGCACGATGCGGTACGCCCATTTGTATTAGAAGCGCACGTGAGCGCCGTCATAGCCAAAACGCGCCAGGTAGGTGCTGCCGCTTTGGCGGTACCTGTCTCCGACACGATGCGCTACGGTCAGAGTGGCCGCTTCGGGCGCACCATCTGCCGTGACGACCTGTACCATGTGCAGACGCCGCAGGGCTTTCGGCGGTCGATTCTGGCAGAAGCCTTGGCGCTGCCCGACACCGGGGCCACCGACGAAGCTCGACTGGTGCAGGAGCTGGGATACCCGGTGGCCATCGTTCCAGGAAGCCGCACAAACATGAAAATCACCACCGAAGATGACTGGGCCTTAGCCAACCAGTACGCTGCTATGCAAGACATATGCGTGTAGGATTCGGGTATGATGTACACCGGTTGGTGCAGGGGCGTCCCCTATGGATCGGCGGAGTATGCATCCCTCATTCTCATGGGCTGTCGGGGCATTCCGATGCGGATGTGCTATTGCATGCCATCGCCGACAGCCTCTTGGGCGCTGCGGCGCTAGGGGATATCGGCCTGCACTTTCCCAGCTCGGATGCACGATGGAAAGACGCTCAAAGCAGCCAGCTACTACAGTCAGTGGCCCAGAT
Source organism: Rhodothermales bacterium (assembly GCA_958296045.1). GTDB lineage: Bacteria > Bacteroidota > Rhodothermia > Rhodothermales > Bin80 > CATQHT01. The sequence continues at coordinate 736,836 of CATQHT010000001.1, read as the reverse complement.
GGTCTCCAGCGCAGGCTACCGCGTCACCAATGTAGATGCTACCGTGGCGCTTGAGCGGCCGCGCCTGCGGCCCCATATTGAGGCGATGCGCGAATCCATCGCGGCCTCGCTGGACATCAACGTAGCGCTGGTGTCTGTGAAGGCGACCACCACCGATAGCCTAGGCTTTACTGGCCGCCAGGAGGGCGTCGCCGCCTGGGCGATCTGTCTTATAGAAATAACAGAAAGGGGAAGGTATGGACAGCTTTATGCCTGACCTGGTCTTGTGGCTCGAAGAGGTTCCGGTGGCATGGTCTTACGGGCTACTCGCGCTTGCCGCCTATGTGGAGAATGTCTTCCCGCCGGTGCCGGGAGATCTCTGCATCGTCTTTGCAGGATACATGGCAGCCGCTGGGTCGCTCACCCTACCGCTTGTCGTGGCTGTCGCCACCGCCACTGGGGTGCTGGGATTTATGACAGTGTTCCATGTGGGGCGCGCGGCCGGACCACGACTGGTGGCATCGGGAAGGATCCGCTGGATCAATGCGAATGCGGTAGCCAAGGTTTCCGCCTGGACCGCGCGCTGGGGCGCAGGGGTTGTGCTCATCAACCGGTTTCTGGCCGCAGTGCGAAGCGTGGTGCCGTTAAGTGTCGGGATGGGTAGCATGCGAAGCTCCAAAGCGCTCCTGCTGAGCGCCGTCGCGGCGCTCATATGGACGGTGCTCCTGGCTGGCGCCGGCTTCGTGGCTGGCGAAAACTGGGAACAGATTGAAGCGCTTCTTGCGCGATATAGCCAAGTTGTGCTAGCCCTTGCCGCGGTGCTGATCGGCGCATCCATATGGCGCAGCATTTACCGGAAAAAGAAACGAGTCTAACCGATCATATGGACCTCACGCTGGCGTAGCTCAACAGGCAGAGCAGCTGATTTGTAATCAGCAGGTTGGGGGTTCGAGTCCCTTCGCCAGCTCTTCACAGAATCTGCACAGACTATCGGGCACAAGAATCGCATAGGCAGTGTATAACAAGGCTGCATTGGGGGCAGGTACCCAAGCGGTCAACGGGGGCAGACTGTAAATCTGCTGGCTAAGCCTTCGGAGGTTCGAATCCTTCCCTGCCCACGGCTGCGGGAGTAGCTCAGTTGGTAGAGCATCAGCCTTCCAAGCTGAGGGTCGCGAGTTCGAGTCTCGTCTCCCGCTCCATGCCGCCTTAGCTCAGGGGTAGAGCACTTCCATGGTAAGGAAGGGGCCCTCGGTTCGATCCCGAGAGGCGGCTCGGCAACAGGGCACAGCCCACAGTAGCAACAGCGGGTGTCGGTAACGAGTTATGGCAAAAGAGCATTTCAAGCGTACGAAGCCTCACGTGAACGTGGGGACGATCGGTCATGTGGATCATGGGAAGACGACGCTGACGGCGGCGATCACCCGTGTGCTCAATGAGCGTTTCGGGAATACGGAGGTGCGCTCATTTGACTCTATTGACAATGCGCCAGAGGAGCGCGAGCGCGGCATCACCATTGCCACGGCCCATGTGGAGTATGAGACCGAGGCGCGCCACTATGCCCATGTGGACTGTCCGGGCCATGCGGACTATGTGAAGAACATGGTCACGGGCGCGGCGCAGATGGATGGTGCGATCCTGGTGGTGGATGCTTCGGACGGTCCGATGCCGCAGACGCGTGAGCACATCCTATTGGCGCGTCAGGTGGGTGTGCCGTACATCGTGGTATTCATGAACAAGGTGGACCTGGTCGATGACGAGGAGCTTTTGGAGTTGGTGGAGATGGAGATTCGCGAGCTTTTGGAGGCCTATGACTTCCCTGGCGACGAGGTTCCGGTGGTGATGGGATCCGCGCTGGGCGCGCTCAATGGCGAGCCAGAGTGGGAGTCGAAGGTTCTAGAGTTGATGAGCGAGGTGGACTCGTATTTGCCTACGCCGAAGCGCGAGAAGGACAAGCCATTTTTGATGCCGGTGGAGGATGTGTTTTCCATTACGGGTCGCGGGACGGTGGCGACCGGTCGCATTGAGCGTGGCGTGGTGCGTACCGGCGAGAAAGTGGATATCGTGGGCATCCGCGAAGAGGAGACGCGCACCACGGTGACGGGTGTGGAGATGTTCCGCAAGATTCTTGATGAGGGTCAGGCGGGTGATAACGTCGGGTTGCTGTTGCGCGGCGTGCCGAAGACCGGTGTGGAGCGCGGTCAGGTCATCGTGCATCCGGGTTCGATCACGCCTCACCGGGAGTTTGGGTGCCGGGTGTATGTGCTCAGCAAAGACGAAGGCGGTCGTCATACGCCCTTCTTTAAGGGCTATCGTCCGCAGTTTTATTTCCGCACTACGGACGTGACTGGCGACATTGAGCTGCCCCTTGGGGTGGAGATGGTGGTGCCGGGCGATGACACCGAGCTGACGGTGAAGCTGATTCAGCCTGTCGCGATGGAGCATGGGCTGCGCTTTGCCATCCGCGAGGGAGGCCGCACGGTGGGCGCCGGGCAGGTAACGAAAATCATTGACTGACGCTTGAACACCGGCAGCGGACAGGAATCAATCAGGGGTGAAGAAAGAACAGACCATCAGGAACCAAGAACATACGGGCGTAGCTCAAGTGGTAGAGCGGCGGTCTCCAAAACCGCAGGTTGTGGGTTCAAGTCCTACCGCCCGTGCATATAGCGTGGATCCCAGAGTCCAAAGGGTATGAAGAAGCTGATCGGCAAGATAGACGCCTATTACTCCGACGTGATGACGGAGATGCGCAAGACATCCTGGCCCAAGCGCAGAGAGCTAACCAGCCACACCGTGATTACGCTGTTGGCAAGCGTCGCATTGGCTCTGTTCATATTTGGGGCGGACCAGGTGATCAGCACCCTTCTGGACCTGATTTACCCCGGCGCGTGATACAGGTCCTACCCGATTTGGCATGAAGCCCAAGAGCGAACCGTCCATGCGGTGGTACGTGCTCCGCACCTTTTCCGGGCACGAGAAGAAGATCAAGGCCTTCCTCGAAAAGGAGGTGCAGGAAGAGGGGTGGCAGGACAGGATCGAGGATATCCTGATCCCTACCGAAACCGTCTTCGAGATGCGCCAGGGAAAAAAGCGCACCCGCGAACGGTCCTTCTTCCCAGGCTATATCCTGATCCGGATGGCGATGGACAGCGAGCTGCGGCACTTCTTTAGTGACCGCTATAGGCTCTGGCCGTCAAGAGTCAACTTCCTGGGTCCCAACAATGAGCCGGTTCCGCTGCGCCCCAACGAGGTGGATCGCATACTCGGGCGCGTGGCCGATGCCAAAGAGGGTGGCGAAAAGCCGGAAATGCCGTTCGTGCCCGGCGATTCGGTGAAGGTGGTTGACGGCCCGTTTAACAACTTCAGCGGAATGGTAGACGAAGTGTTTCCCGACAAGATGAAGGTGCGCGTGATGGTGTCCATCTTCGGCCGCAAAACCCCACTGGAGCTTGATTACCTCCAGGTCGAACGCGCAAGTTAAGATTCTGCAAAGACTGCAAGAGTGGAACCAAGCCGTTGTGGAGTCGTAGCAGAAGGCTGCATGTCTGGTCTGGGCCCCGAGAACACTGTTCAGCTTTATGGCAAAACCCGTCGATAGCCTGATCAAGCTTCAGATCAAGGCAGGTCAGGCCAATCCAGCACCGCCAATTGGGCCAGCGCTGGGCCAGCACGGCGTCAACATAATGGAGTTTTGCAAACAGTTCAATGCGGCAACCCAGGACCGCATGGGGCTGGTGCTTCCGGTGGTGATCTCGGTATACCGGGACAAGACGTTCAGCTTCATTGTCAAGAGTCCGCCAGCGGCTGTTTTGCTTAAGAAAGCGGCAGGCATAGAAAAGGGGTCTGGCGATTCTATCCGGCAGCTTGTTGGGGCGGTGACGTGGGAAGACTGCCGCAACATCGCTCAGCAGAAGATGGAAGACCTGAACGCCTTCGACCTGGACAAAGCGGCATCCATGATCGCCGGCACCGCCCGGTCCATGGGATTGGCTGTACGGCGATAGCGCGCAACAGACCTGCTGCGCACGTGTCCGCGTATTAGAAACAGTATGCCGAAACGAGGAACGCGTTACCTTAAAGTACGGCAAGCCATAAAAGATGCTGGCGCCGGACCATTCACCATTGCTGAGGCCACCTCCGTACTCAAGCGGACCGCGGCCAATCGGTTTAACGAGTCCGTGGACATCGATCTGCGTCTTGGGGTGGATCCGCGCCATGCCAACCAGATGGTTCGCGGCAGCGTGACTCTTCCGCATGGCACCGGGAAACAGCGCCGCGTGCTGGTGCTGGCCAACCCGGCCAAGCAGGAAGAAGCCATATTGGCAGGTGCTGACCTTGTGGGCCTAGAAGACTACATCACGCGGATTCAGGGAGGATGGATCGAGTTTGAGGTCGTCGTGGCCACCCCCGACGTGATGCGCATGGTAGGTCGGCTGGGGCGTATCCTGGGGCCGCGTGGCCTGATGCCAAACCCCAAGAGCGGCACGGTGACCATGAATGTGGCCGCCGCCGTTAAGCAGGTTAAGGCTGGTAAGATCAACTTTCGCGTAGATAAGCTGGGCAACCTTCATACCGGCATTGGACGGCTATCGTTTTCGGAGAAGCAGCTGCGAGAAAACGCTCGCGCCTTTATTCAGGAGGTGCTGCGCCTCAGGCCAGCTGCGGCTCGCGGCATGTATGTGAGGTCCATCACGCTTTCTTCCACCATGGGGCCTGCCATCCCTGTCGCTCGTACCGAAGCGATCAACATCGCGCGCTAGCCCAATGCCACTGCAAAGAAAACAGAAGGAAGCGCAGGTAGCAGCCGTGTCTCAGCTCTTGCAGCATGCTGCCGCGGTATACCTCACCGACTTCAAGGGGCTGACTGTAGAGGAGATGAACCGTCTTCGCGGGGAGTTCCACGAGTCGGAGGTGAAGTACCGCGTGGTTAAGAATACGTTGCTGCGCCACGCACTCACGGAAGCGGGCGGCTTTGACGGGCTATTAGACTTCCTTAATGGTCCTACGGCAGTGGCGCTTAGCGAAACGCCTGCCACACCAGCGCGCGTCATTAAGCGGTTCCATCGGGACACGAACCAGCTTCGTCCCACGCTGAAGGCAGCCTGGGTTGACGGCGCCGTATTCGCCGACGACCAGATTGATACGCTCGCCGCCCTGAAGTCGAAAGAGGACCTACTGGGCGATGTCGTCGGACTGCTGCTGTCGCCGATGTCCAACGTTGTGGGTGCCTTGCAGGCGCCGGGCGCAGCGTTGGCAGGCATCCTGGAAACGTTGCAGGACAAGGCAGAAGACTAAGATTACCACCATCCCTTAATGTGCGGCGCAGCTACAGCAGAGACCGCCGCAGGAAACCATCGTTGTTATGGCAGACATCAAGAATCTTGCTGAGCAGCTCGTTCAGCTCACGATCAAGGAAGCCGCCGACCTGGCCCAGCTTCTCGAAGAGAAGTATGGCATCAAGCCGGCGGCCGCGGCCGTCGCGATGGCGCCAGCCAGCGGCGCGGGTGAGGCAGAGGCCGCCGTGCAGGAGCAGACAGAATTTGAGGTGATCCTGAAGGCATTCGGCAGGGCCAAAATCGCTGTTATCAAAGAGGTGCGTCAGATCACCGGTTTAGGTCTCAAAGAGGCCAAAGGACTAGTAGATAGCGCACCGAAAGCAGTAAAGGAGGGCGTGTCCAAGGAGGAGGCGGAGGATGTACGGCAGCGGCTGGAAGCCGTAGGTGCCGAAGTGGAAATCCAGTAGGACCAGACCCGCGCTCCCTTGACCGGTTAAGGAATCGCAGAATCGCCACATATGCCCACCAGAAATGGCCTCCAGGGGTACAACGGACGCATCAGCTTTGCGAGCACACGCTCGGTCCTTGATTTCCCCGACTTTCTCGCGGTCCAGCTCAAGTCGTTCAGCGACTTTGTTCAGGCGAATGTCCTACCGGACGATCGCCGCAACCAGGGGCTCCAGGCGGTCTTCAACAGCCACTTCCCGATAGAGGACACCCGGCAGCGGTATAAGCTGGAGTTTCTTCACTACGGGATGGAGGCGCCGACGCATTCCATCGAGGAATGTATCGCCCAGGGACTCACGTATTCGGTTCCGCTCAAGGCCACACTGCGCCTCTCATCGCAAGCGGATGAAGACGAAGACGATCCCGAGGAGTCCGTAGAGCAAGAAGTGTATCTGGGGATCATCCCTCAGATGACTCCACGCGGATCGTTTATAATCAACGGCGCCGAGCGCGTTGTCGTGTCGCAGCTGCACCGCAGCCCTGGCGTCTTTTTCGGGCAGAACACGCACCCTAACGGGACCAAGCTGTATTCCGCACGCGTGATCCCCATCCGAGGCTCGTGGCTGGAGTTTTCGACCGATGTGCGCAATGTGCTCTGGGTGTACCTGGATCGCAGGAAAAAGCTTCCGGTCACCACGCTGCTTCGGGGTCTGGGGCACAGCTCTACGCATGAGATCGTAACGATCTTTGAGCTGGCCGACCGGATCCAGTCCAACACCAAACGGAACTTCAGGCGGGGTCTGGACCGTGAGCTGGCGATTCCCGTCAAGGTCAGCGTAAAGGTGGCCGAACATGTCGATCAGGACACCGGCGAGGTCCTTGAGGAGGAGTTCGCCGAAAAGGTGCTGTTTGCCGCTGGCCACAAGCTCACTCTGGACGACTACGAAAAGCTCAAGGAGCATGGCGTCAAGGAGATCTTCGTGATGTCGAAGGATGCCAACCAGGACGATGCGACAGATAACAGCACGCTCCTGACCACGCTCCAGAAGGACCCCACGACGGACCGTTCACAGGCGCTGCACTACATCTACCGTCGCTTGCGTGAGGTGGAGCATGATGCACCCGACGAAGAAACCGCGCGGCGTGAGCTGGCCCGCCTGATTGCCAAAATTGATCTGGGAGAGGTAGGTCGTCACCGCATCAACAAGCGGCTTAGCATCAATGTGGAAGCTGGGCTCCGCTCTTTGGAGGCGCACCATGTCATTGACATGGTGGTCGCCATCACACGCAGGCTGATAGCCCTGCGCAATGGTGTGGGCAGCCCCGACGACATCGACCACCTGAGCAACCGGCGGGTGCGGACGGTAGGGGAGCAGCTAGGACAGCAGTACTCTATCGGGCTCGCGCGCATGGCGCGCACCATCCGCGAGCGGATGAATCAACGGTCTGCCGACCGGCTGACGCCGCAGACACTGGTCAATGAACGGACGGTCCGGAGTGTGATCAACACCTTCTTTGGCACGAGTCAGCTGAGTCAGTTTATGGACCAGACGAACCCTTTGTCGGAGCTTACGCATAAGCGCAGGCTTTCGGCTCTTGGTAAGGGGGGACTGACGCGCGACCGGGCAGGCTTTGAGGTGCGCGATGTGCACTATACCCACTACGGGCGGCTATGCCCGATTGAGACGCCTGAAGGCCCGAACATCGGTCTGATTTCGTCGCTCTGTGTCCATGCGCTGATCAACCCGCTGGGCTTCATTGAAACGCCCTACCGACGCGTCAAGAACGGCAGGGTAACCAACGAGATTTCCTACCTAGCCGCCGAGGAGGAGGACGATTCGGTCATCGCGCAGGCCAATGCGCGCATTGACGAGATGGGCAACTTCCTTGATGAGCGGGTGCGCTGCCGCTATAGAGGAGACTTCCCCAATGAGCGTCCTGGCGATATCCAGTACATGGATATCGCACCGAACCAGATCGTGTCGCCTTCCGCATCCATCATCCCGTTTTTGGAGCATGATGATGCCAACCGCGCGCTGATGGGCTCGAACATGCAGCGCCAGGCGGTGCCTCTACTTCGTGCGGAAGCACCGATCGTGGGCAGCGGGCTTGAGCACCGAGTCGCACGTGACTCGCGTGCGGTCATCGTGGCCGAAGGGCGCGGCACGGTACAACATGTAGACTCACGGCGCATCATCGTCCGTTACCGGTACAAGGACGGACAGAGCCAGATCGCATTCAACGAGCCGGTGCGGGAATACCCGCTGATCAAGTTCCGCCGAACCAATCAAGATACCTGCATCAACCAAAAGCCTATCGTTAAGGTGGGCCAGAAGGTCCAGAAGGGTACCGTGCTTACCGACGGATTCGCTACCGACCAGGGCGAGCTGGCATTGGGCAAGAACGTGCTGGTGGCATTTATGCCGTGGCGCGGCTTCAACTTTGAGGATGCTATCGTTCTGTCTGAGCGCGTGGTGTCTGAAGACGTTTTCACGTCGGTGCACATTGAACAGTATGAGCTACAGGTGCGCGACACGAAGCGGGGTCATGAGGAGCTGACGCGGGAGATTCCCAACGTATCAGAAGAGGCAACCAAGGACCTCGATGAGCGCGGGATTATTCGCGTTGGTGCCGAGGTGAGGGCAGGGGACATCATCGTGGGCAAAATCACGCCCAAAGGCGAATCGGACCCGACCCCGGAAGAGAAGCTGCTAAGAGCCATCTTTGGAGACAAGGCGGGCGATGTCAAGGATGCCTCGCTGAAGGCACCTCCCGGCATGAATGGTATCGTTCTCGATACGAATCTGTTCAGCCGTCGTAAATCCGACCTATCAGCAAAGAAGCGGGAACAGCAGACGCTGGCGGAAATCGAGCGGCGGCGGGAGCGGGACCTGGACCAAATGCAGGAAAACCTGCGCAAAAAGTTTCTTGCACTGGTGGTAGGCCGGACGTCGGGCGGCATGTGGACGCAGCAGGGACTAGAGGTGGTCCCGCCCGGGTCGACTATTCGGGCCGAGGCCTTCCACGACATACCCATCCACACGATGGACGCGCAGCGCGTGGTGCTCGAAGGTGATAAGAGGCGCACCCGGCTGCTCAAGAGGCTCTTTGCCAACTATTGGGCGGAGACCGGCAGAATCATAGCGAATGCAAAGCGGGACGAGCATCGTGTACAGATAGGCGACATGTTGCCCGATGGCGTGGTGCAGCTCGCCAAGGTATATATCGCCAAGAAACGTAAGATCCAGGTCGGTGATAAGATGGCGGGCCGGCACGGCAACAAGGGCGTTGTGGCACGTATCGTCCCCGTGGAGGACATGCCGTTCTTGGAAGACGGTACGCCGGTCGACATCATCCTGAATCCTTTGGGCGTCCCGTCGCGGATGAACTTGGGGCAGATCTATGAGACGCTCCTGGGATGGGCTGGCCAGGTGTTGGGTAAGCGGTTTGCGACACCCAGCTTCGAAAGCGCCAACACGTCCGAAATGTACTCGTACGTTCGCGAGGCGGGGCTGCCAGCTGACGGCCGTGCACAGCTGTATGACGGGCGCAGCGGAGAGCCCTTCGATCAGAAGACCACCGTCGGTCAGATCTACATGATGAAGCTGAGCCACCTGGTCGATGACAAGATTCACTCACGCTCGATCGGTCCGTACAGCCTGATTACGCAGCAGCCTTTGGGCGGCAAAGCACAATTCGGTGGCCAGCGCCTGGGCGAGATGGAGGTCTGGGCCATGTATGCGTATGGCGCCTCCAACGTGCTGCGAGAGATGCTTACGTACAAGAGCGATGACGTCCAGGGCCGCTCCCGAGCCTACGAAGCGGTAGTCAAAGGCGACAACATGCCCGAGGCCGGAATTCCCGAAGCCTTCAACGTGCTGGTGCGCGAGATGCAAGGCTTGGGGCTTGAGATCCGCCTTGACTAGGCCATGCACGGGCCAGTCCCCCGTGGGTCGCACCGCAGACAGCAATCTTTTCACCCGGAAACTCTGAAATATGCCCTACGGCCAGCTTTCCAGACTTAAGCAGGATTTCAGTGGAATCACGATAAGCCTGGCCTCGCCCAACACGATTCTGGAGCGGAGCCACGGCGAAGTGCTCAAGCCGGAAACGATCAACTACCGCAGCTTTAAGCCGGAGAAGGAAGGGCTGTTTTGTGAGCGGATTTTCGGTCCTGTCAAAGACTGGGAGTGCTACTGTAGCAAGTACAAGCGCATCCGTTATAAGGGCATCATTTGTGACCGTTGCGGCGTCGAGGTCACGCAGAAGAGCGTGCGCCGTGAGCGCATGGGGCACATCTTGTTGTCGGTGCCCGTGGTGCACATATGGTTTTTTAAGACCCTGCCCAACAAGATCAGCCATCTGTTGGGCATGAAGTCCAAGGCGCTCGAGAAAGTGATCTACTATGAGCGCTACGTAGTGGTCCAGGCAGGATGCGCCAAGGTGCACGAGGTCAAGCAGGGTGACCTGCTAAAGGAGGATGAGTATTTGGACCTCCTGTACCAGATTCGCGATGACAACAACCGGCTCAGCAATGACGATCCAGACAAATTCATCGCGATGATGGGAGGCGAGGCCATCGAGACCATGCTCAAGCGGCTCAACCTTGACATGCTCTCGTACGAGCTGCGTTTCCAGATCAAGACGGAGTCCAGCCAGGCGCGCAAAGCCTCGGCGTTGAAGCGTCTAAAGGTAGTAGAGGCATTCCGCGATGCTAACCGCCGCATGGAGAATCGGCCAGAGTGGATGGTGTTGCGCGTGGTCCCGGTGATTCCGCCTGAGCTGCGTCCTTTGGTGCCGCTGGATGGAGGTCGGTTTGCGACTAGCGATCTCAATGACTTGTATCGTCGCGTCATTATCCGAAACAACCGGCTCAAGCGGCTGATCGACATTAAGGCGCCAGAGGTCATCTTGCGCAACGAGAAGCGCATGCTTCAGGAGTCGGTCGACAGCCTTTTTGACAATTCCCGGAAGGCCAACGCGGTGCGCAGCGACAACAACCGCCCGGTGAAGAGCCTTTCCGACATGCTCAAGGGCAAGTCGGGCCGCTTCCGACAGAATCTGTTGGGCAAGCGCGTCGACTATTCCGGTCGGTCGGTGATCGTGGTGGGTCCAGAGCTGGAGTTGCATCAATGCGGGCTGCCCAAGGAGATGGCCGTAGAGCTATTTAAGCCGTTCGTTATCCGCAAGCTCATTGAGCGCGGCATCGTCAAGACGGTCAAGAGTGCCAAGAAGGTGGTAGAGCGCCGTACGGCGGAGGTGTGGGACATCCTGGAGAAGGTGATCGAAGGGCGGCCTGTGATGCTGAACCGGGCCCCGACGCTGCACCGCCTCGGGTTCCAGGCTTTTCAGCCCGTCCTGACAGAGGGCAAGGCCATTCAGCTGCATCCATTGGTCTGCACCGCTTTCAATGCGGACTTTGACGGGGACCAGATGGCGGTACATGTGCCGCTCGGACACGAAGCGTGTCTGGAAGCCATCGTGCTGATGCTGTCCAGTCACAACATTCTCAGCCCCGCGCACGGTGGACCCGTCACGGTGCCTACGCAGGACATGGTGCTAGGCCTGTACTATTTGACGAAGTCTCGCAATGGGGCTAAGGGTGAGGGGATGCGCTTCTCGTCTACTGCGGAAGTGCGCCAGGCTTTTGACCTTAAGAAGGTGGACATGCACGCCAAGATCGTCGTCCGGTTAGATGACGGCACCAAGGTGAACACCTCGACCGGACGCGTATTGTTCAACGAGTTTATTCCACCCCAGCTTGGATTCATCAATGATGTGCTCACCAAGAAGAATCTGCGGCGCATCATTGCTAACGTGCTAAACGCAACGAGCTTCCCGGAGACATCCCGATTCCTGGACAACATCAAGGAGGCAGGGTTCGAGTATGCCACGATGGGCGGGCTGACGTTCTCTGTCGCGGACATTGTCGTGCCCGACGAGAAGGAGGAGCTGCTCACCCAGGCCCACGAGGAGGTCAGCGCTGTGCTGTCCAACTATGAGCTTGGCTTCATCTTCGATGTGGAGCGCTACAATCAGGTCATTGACATCTGGACGCGCACGAACAACAAGGTTTCCGAAGTGCTGTTTGACGCATTGGAAAAGGATCGTGACGGATTCAATGCCATCTACATGATGGCCGATTCAGGCGCTCGCGGCTCGAAAGAGCAGATCCGGCAGCTAGGTGGGATGCGCGGTTTGATGGCCAAGCCGCAGAAGAGCATGAAGGGAGAAGCAGGTGAAATCATTGAGAACCCGATCGTATCCAACTTCAAGGAAGGGTTGAGCGTCCTGGAGTATTTCATTTCCACGCATGGTGCGCGCAAAGGCTTGGCTGATACGGCGCTCAAGACGGCGGATGCCGGCTACCTGACGCGTCGTCTGGTGGATGTGGCGCAGGACATGACCATCACGCAGCAGGATTGCGGCACGCTGCGCGGCATCGCGATTTCTGCGCTGAAGGACCATGAAACGGAGGTCGAGCCTTTGGCCGACCGCATCTTGGGACGCGTGTCACTGCATGACGTCTACGATCCGCTCACGGGCGAGCGCATAGTGCTCGCCAACGAGGTGATTGACGAGGCGCGCGCCACGCAGATCGCGGAGACCTCTATTGATTCGGTTGAGATCCGTTCGGTGCTGACGTGCGAAGCGCGGCGCGGCGCCTGCGCCAACTGTTATGGGCGCAACTTGGGCACAGGCCTCTTGGTCGAGCAGGGGGAAGCCGTTGGGGTGGTAGCGGGTCAGTCTATCGGAGAGCCCGGGACACAGCTTACGCTGCGGACCTTCCATGTGGGTGGTACAGCCAGCCGCATCCAGGCTGAAACCACGATCCAGTGCAAGCACTCTGGTGCCATTGTGTTTGAGAATATGCGCACGGTGGAATACCAGGGAGAAGATGGGCCCCACACCGTGGTGCTTTCCCGTCAGGGTGAGATCAGGATTATTGACCTGGAGCATGATGGACGCCAGCTCTACGGATCGATCATTCCTTACGGTGCTGAGTTGCGTGTCAAGGAGAGGCAGGACGTAGAGAAAGGCGATGTGCTGGCGATCGTAGATCCCTACAACAGCGTCATTCTTTCCGAGGTGGAAGGGCGGGCTGCCTTCCAGGATATCCATGAAGGTAAGACCTTCCGCGAGGAGTCGGACGACCATACTGGCTTTAAGGAGAAGGTGATCACCGAGAGCCGGGAGCGCAGTCTGACCCCGGCCGTCAGGATCTTTTTGGCCGACATGACCGAGCGCGAATATCCGCTTCCTGTGCGGGCGCGCATCCAGGTCGAGGAGGGTCAGATGGTTCAGGCGGGCCAGGTGCTTGTCAAGATCCCGCGGCAGTCTGCACGGACGCGCGACATCACAGGAGGCCTTCCCAGGGTGACAGAGCTTTTTGAGGCTCGCACGCCCAGCGAGCCAGCCATCGTCAGCGAGATTGACGGCGTAGTCACCTTCGGTACCAAGCGGCCCGGCAAGCAGGAGGTCATCCTAACCAGCCGGGATGGCTCAGAAGAGCGAGTCTACCTAGTGCCGCTGAAAAAGCAGCTTCTCGTAGCCGAGAATGACTTCGTGCGTGCTGGGGAGCCGTTGTCGGACGGGCGGATCTCTCCGCAGGACATCTTGGCCATTCGCGGGCCGCGTGCGGTGCAGGAGTACCTGGTCAATGGCATCCAGGAGGTTTACCGCATGCAGGGTGTCACCATCAACGACAAGCACATTGAGGTGATTGTTCGCCAGATGATGCAAAAAGTGAAGGTCACAGACCCGGGAGATACCACGCTTTTGGAGGAGGAGCGCATCGCGCGCTTCTATATGGAGGAGATCAACGACAATCTGTACGACAAGCTCGTCGTCATCAACTCGGGCGACAGCGACCTACCGATCCGGAGCCTTATTGATCGGCGCCGTCTGCGCGAAGTTAACTCCGAGATGAAGCGCCAGGACAAGCGGCCGGTCATTACGCGTGAAGCACAGCCTGCGGTTGCGGAACCGATACTTTTGGGTATTACCCGCGCCTCCTTAGCAACTGAGTCTTTCCTGGCTGGAGCGTCATTCCAGGAGACTACAAAGGTGTTGACCGAAGCTGCGATTGAAGGGCGTAAGGATCCGCTGTACGGTTTGAAAGAGAATGTGGTTGTTGGCCACCAGATCCCAGCAGGCACAGGTCAGCGCCGGCTGCGTGACTTGGTGGTGGGCTCCAAGAAGGAGCTGGAAGAGCTTACGGCTGTTACGGGGGCAGAAGCATCGCTGCTTATGCCGTTCGGTCTGCCATTGCCCGCCCCGCGCGATCGGTCAGGACGCCAGGTACTGCCGGCATAGCCAGGGGCTCCTCTGCAGGCAGCACTTCACCTCGTTCGAAAAAAACGGGCACCGCGGCCGCAGCGCTGCAACCATGGCGGCATGGCTCAGTCGAGCGCCTCAAACGTATCGTTAAGGATTGGATAGGCGCGCCAATCCTTGTAGTCGAAGTGCCACCACTCGGCTGCGTAGACCGTAAATCCCGACTCTTCCATGGCATCGCGCAGCAGTTCGCGGTGGTAACGGCCTCGGGAGGTGCCGCCCGGATAATCTGGAAATGCGCGGGCGGTGAATTCGTCGTAGCCACTGGGCATTTCCGCCAGCGCGCCACTTGCCAGATGGTACAGTCCCACATCTATGGCGCAGCCGCGATTATGGCGCGAACCGTTTTGGGGATTCGCCACAAACAAGCGCAAGGAGTCTGGAGTCGCATCCCAGAACATCTTCGTTACGTGCCAGGGACGGTACCCGTCGTAGACTACGAGGCCATACCCATAGGCCGCGAGTCTGCGGCTGGCTACCGCTAGCGCTTCGGCAGCCGGACGCTGCAAAAAGGCCTGGGCGGACCGATAAAAAGGCGCGCCCATAAAGTTGTTATCGGTGGCGTACCGGATATCGAGCCGGATGGTGGAATCCATAGCCGTGACCGGCACCAAGTCTGGCGCCCTGAAGGCGCCCGTCGCATCAGGAGGTGAAGCCACTGCGGCCTTTGCACGCAGCTGATCAACGGGTATCTGGGGCACTATGCGGAAAGTGCTGCCCGGCGCCTGGCCTGTCCCACGCTTCTTGAATGCGACGCCGCTGAGGTTGGCTTCGGTGACTTGGCCATCAGCATCGCGCACGAAGGTAAGACCTTCGTGGTGGTAAAGACCGTGATCCGGGAACCGGAAGGTGTCTGGCCCGGCCTGCTCGAGTGGATACCGGAAAAACCATTCAATCAGGGCGTGCAACGCTCCCTTATCCTCGTAGATATACAGCACGTTATGGTCCCAGCCGTATTCTCCGATGTAATCAACCAGGGCCGATGGTACGCGTGGTGGCACAGCAGCAGGCTGTCGGACCCACGATTCCGTGTTGACTCTTAGTGTGTCACCCAGTGGGTGTAGGGCGAGGTGGCCGCTACCGAGGCGGCCGTAGTTGACGAGATGGTCTCCCTGCATCCGCAGCTCATAGCGCAATGCGTCAAAATCCATAAACAGGCGGCTATCGCGTTCCACCAGGCGCAGCGTTGCACCGCCATGCTGGTACGTCCCGTCCAGATGCCGCGCCAAAGCAGAGTCTACCGGCACGGCCTGTTCAGCTTCCGGCAGCGCGGCCTGCTCCTGCTCCGCGAGCTTCAGCGACAACGCATAGTGCGCGATGCGGTCGACCACCGCGTTGGCTGCATCGACGGTCGCAACAGCTGCCACAGCTAGCTGCCGCTCTGGGATGACCCAGATCCGGGTTGCATAGCCGTACATGGCACCGGCATGGCCCACCATGCGCCACGAGTCTTGGCTGGTGACATGAAACCCCAGACCGAAGCCGTGATCCGGCGATTGCGCGGTGAATTGCGGCGTCCACATGGTACGCAGCGACGCAGCGGACAGAATGTCGGGTAGCTCATCGCGCTCGATGGCAAACAGGGCTCTGGCAAAGCGCCCCAGATCCGCCGTGGTGGTATATAGGTTGGCAGCTGGGCCCATCCCCAGCTCAAACACAGGGGCGCGGGTAAGCGTTGCCGTGTCGTACCTCCACATATACCCCGTACCAAGGCGTGCCCTTAGGTCCGGGCGTGCAGAAAAGCTGGTGCTGGAAAGCTGGAGGATGTCAATAATGTGCTCTTGCACGTAGGCCTCAAAGGGCTGGCCTGACATCTGCTCTACCACATAGCCCGCCACGCTAACCGCAGCATTAGAATATTTGGTACCCGAAGCCGGCGGCGTGGTCAGGCTGGTGCCGTGCAGACTTTCGACCGTGGCCTTCAAACCCGGATCCGTGTCATCAAAGTAGTGACCTACCGGGGGCTCCCGTACCATTCCAGACTGATGCGAAAGCAGCTGTCGCAGCGTTACCGGCTGTTCAAACAGGTTGTGTGGCCTGAATTCGGCCAGATAGTCGGTCACAGGAGCATCGAGCGACACCACTCCCTGCTCGGCCAGTTGCATCACCGCCATGGCGGTGAAAAGCTTCGACACGGAGGCTGCGCGAAATACCGTCACACCGGACACGGTGTCTGGTGCCTGGCCGAATCCTCGGCTCCATTCGAAGGCATTTCCTTCCACGATGGTGAGGGCGAGCGAGGGTATCTCCTGCTGCTGCAGCTCATGCTCCACATACGATTCCAGACGGTCCTGCCATTCGTCAGTGGACGGATTGGCACAGCCCACCACCAGCATGCCACCAGCGAGAATCCAACAGATTTGTATAATGCGTGCGTGGTGCTGCATGCTGAGACTTACGAGGAATAGATAGACGCTCTTCAAAACAAGATACGATGCGGACCATGCACCTTGAGCGCATTTGGATCTACCCGGTGAAGGGGTGCGCACGGCTACGTCTTACGGAAGCGCGGGTGGAGCCGCAGGGGCTGGCCAACGATCGTCGCTGGATGCTGGTGGATGCACAGGGCCGGTTTCTGTCCCAGCGCCGCATCCGGGCATTAGCGGCAGTGCGCGTCGACATCACGACCGAGGGGCTTCTGGTTTATGCCCCCGGCGCCGACTGCCTTACGATAGACCGTCCCAAGTCTGGTGCGCCACGCTTGAAGGTCACCATCTGGCGATCAACGGTTGAGGCGGTCCGCGCCGGGCCCGCCGCGGACCGGTGGTTCAGCCAAGTTACTGGCCATCAGTGCCGCTTGGTGTTTATGGACAACCTCGCCGCAAGGGCGGTAAGCGATCCTGCGGCGCCGCAACAAGACGCTGGGCTAGTCAGCTTCGCAGACGGCTACCCACTGCTATTGACCTCCAGGCAATCCCTTCGCAGCCTCAATGCCCGCATGGCGCATTCGTTGCCCATGAACCGGTTCAGACCTAACGTGGTAGTGAGCGGCGCGCGTCCATTTGCCGAAGACACCTGGCATAACATCCGTATCGGGGCCGTACCCTTCAGGGTTGCCAAACCCTGTGCGCGATGCGTCGTCACCACCGTGGATCAGGCCACCTTGGAGACAGGAAAAGAGCCGCTTCGTACGCTGGCTACCTTTCGCCGGCGTGGCACGAACGTGTATTTTGGCGAGAACCTGCTTCCGCTTAGTCTGGGCACTGTCAGGGTCGGTGATGCTGTCGAGGTGACGGCATTGCGCAGCGCGGCTCAGCGTATATTTTAGGTATGGGCATAGCCGTGACAGGTATAACGGGCAATGCGTGCTGCAGAGTCGCCATCTGTCATGAAACCCCTGTGCCTTCCCCCTAGCATCATCCCATATTGAGGTTTCTTTGCGGATTCGGCAGAGCGCGGGTCTTGGAGCCCTGCGGCTGCGATGACGCCTCACGTACTCGTCCTCAACCAGGACTTCAGCGCCCTTACTGTTTGTACGGTCAAGCGGGCTGTTGTGATGGTTCACCTGCACCGGGCGGACATGGTGGCAACGATACCGGACCGGTACATGCGGTCCCCCAGCACGAGGTATCCTTGGCCGAGCATCGTGCGCTTGCGCGGCTATGTGACGGTTCCGTATCGGGCGATTATGCTTTCGCGCAGGAATGTGCTACGGCGCGACGGTTTTCGCTGCCAGTATTGCAATAGCGGCGAGAAGCTGACGGTAGACCATGTCATACCCAGGTCACGTAGTGGGCGGCATGTGTGGACCAACCTCGTCGCGGCGTGTTCGGCGTGCAACAACAAGAAGGGTTCTCGTACACCCGAGGAGGCAGCCATGCCGCTACTGCGGCGCCCGTTTCGCCCCAGCCATGTGATGTTCATCCGAGACTTTGTGGGCACGGTGGATGACACGTGGAAGCCATACCTCTTCTTGAGCTGATCTGGACATGGTCCGCATCGTTGCCCGCGTGTTGTGGGTGTTTCCCGTACTGCTCTTAGCGCTGTGCATCGACCAGGCCAAGTTGGCATGTGACCTGCAGTCCACGTGGCGCCACGGAGTGAGCGCCACTGCTAAGGTAGTGGCGTGGGAGCAGTCGCGCCGCGCTGATGTCACGTATGGCTACATCAGCCTGCGGGTGCCCTTAGCAGGCGGTGGCACGCTGGTGAAGGATCGGATGTCGCTACCCTATTCGCTGCTGCCGCAGTTGGAGGACGCGGACTCACTGGGCGTCAGGGTACAGCCCGGTGCGCCTCAGGACGTCGTGGTAGAATCGCTCATGCCAGCCCACCGCCTGATTGCCGCAGCGCAGGCGGGCATAAGCCTGGCAGGTGCTATGATGCTGGCGGTCGCGCTATTCGCCTGGAATCGTTGGCTGCGCAAGCACCCGGAGCGCTGAGCACCGGTGCTTGCAGCGCCTATCGGATGATGGGGCCGGCATAGCTACGAGGCGCGTCAGGGTAGAGCTCTTGGACCCATTCATCGTACCCGTTGAACATCATGGTGGGCATACGTTCTTCGACGCCTTCGGTCGACAAGAACCGTTCGCTCGCCTGACTCCATCGCGGATGCGGAATGTTGGGATTCACGTTGGACAAGAACCCGTACTCCCGCGGCTGCAGCTCATTCCAGAAGGTCGCTGGCTGCCGGCGCGCAAATTCGATGCGTACCACTGCTTTGGGGCCTTTGTAGCCGTATTTCCATGGCAGTACTAGGCGCAGGGGAGAGCCATTCTGTTTGGGTAGCGGCTCGCCATACAGTCCTGTAGCCACGAAGGCCAGCTCATTAAGCGCTTCGTCCATGCGGAGCCCTTCAAAGTAGGGCCACGGGTACCAGTGGGCGTGTTTCTGCCCGGGCAGTTCTTCGGGCCGGTTGACGCAAATAAATTTGACGAATCTGGCGTTGTTTCTGGGTTTGCAGCGCTCGATCAGTTTGGCGAGCGGGAAGCCCGTCCAAGGCACGGTGATCGACCAGGCTTCCACGCAGCGGAATCGATAGAGCCTTTCTTCCAGGTCCACAGATCGGATCAGGTCGGCGATATCCAGCGTCTGCTTTTCCGCTAGGCCTCCCACGGTCAGCGTCCCTGGAAAGGGGTTGTACTGCTCGGTATGAGGCCAGACCCGCTTCAGGTCTCCCTGGTTAATGAACTCGTAAAAGTTGTTGTAGGAAGAGGTCACGAGCCGGTCCGTGATGACGCGTTCGGGAACCTCGTATGCGGGGTTGCGGGGTGCCGGATAGCCTTCGCGCGGCGCGTCATCCGGGATGGTATCCAGAGGGCCATCCGGGTCAGTAGCGCTACGCGCCTGCTGCGAGCATCCCAGGCTCATGGTAGAGAGCCCAATGGATCCCAGACCCATCGCCTTGACAAAGGCCCGACGATTCAGGTAAGCGGAAAGTGATGTGGCCCGACTTTCCTTAATTTGCCAGCCGGGACGGAGGATAATGTTGGCCATATCACACGAAAAGGTATACGTGGGAGCGGGGTAATGGCTGTTGTTACTAAGGGCAAACCGGTTCGTTCAGGTGGCTGAGGCGACTGCGGGCAATGGTAAGGGAATGCTAAACGCGGAGGCGTTCAACTTTGACGGCGACTACGGCGAGATTTACGAGGATCTGGCGCACCGCGTAATTCCGGGATATGACACGTTATTTCCGGCGACGCTGGCGCTGCTGTTAGAAAGGGCGGGCGCATCGGCCCGTGTGCTGATTGTAGGCTGTGGCACTGGCCAGGAGTTCAGGTCATTTGCGCCCAGTGCGCCGGGATGGTCTTTTACGGCTGTCGACCCCAGCGCGGAGATGATACGGCTGTCGCAGCGGGTGGCACAGAAGGTGGGTGCTGGAGGCCGCACCAGCTTCTACCACGGATATGTGCACGAGCTTCCGGCTTCTGAGCGGTACGATGCGGCCACAGTCATCAACGTGATGCATTTCCTACGCGACGATGGTGCTAAGGAGCAGTTGATGGCCAGCGTGTCGGAGCGAATGCCAAAGGGCGGTACGGTAGCGCTCTTTGACCTGCATGGAGACCGGTCGGCACCTCACCATGCCTTTTTCTATGAGGCCTGGAAGCGCTATATGAGCCTTCGAGGGTATGGTGATGCTGCTAAGGCACGGCTTTTGCGGCGGTTGGCTGCTGGGATCGCATGGGTACCTGAGGAGCGCATAATGCAGATCTGCCACGACGCGGGGCTGCGGCTCATTCACCGATATTGGGCTGGACTCCTGTACGGAGGCTGGCTGCTAGAGCGCCGTTAGATTTCTGACGCTAATAGGTGCTGGAGACGACGTGCTTGCCTGGTGGCCTGTGATGCGCTTGTAACCCGAACATCCAGTAGAGCACACCGGCAGACGGACCCGGCTTCGCTCCTGAGTCGGATGCGCAGCTGCGCATCCGCGCCATGCAGACCCTTCGCGCCTCTTTGGCCGCGCAAGATGAGCCGAGAGGACGGGACCGCATTGTCACGTCGCTCGCGCGCATGCTCGGCATCCTTCTTGCACGCAGCGGCCGCTCTGCAGCAAGAGCGTCCCTTCGCCACCCTGAGCAAAACACACCCATCCCAGTTCATGCATTACATTAAACAGATAGATACTATAGCCTAATCTTAGTAACGTTTCATGCCCATGGCAGAAAACTATGTGAAGTGGCGGTTCCTTTCGTTGCGATTCCGCGAAGGATTCGTTAATATTTGTCCAGTCTAATCCCCTTCAAAACAACGGGAAACCGCTATGAACAAGGTCTTAGGAGGCGTTCACACTCTTGTGGCATTTCTGGTGCTGCTCTATTTTTGCCTGGATCCAATTCTAGGCACCGATGGCTCTCAGTGGGAGTGGATGAGCTGGGTAATGCTCGTCACTGCTCTGTTGGCGACGTATTTTAGTTTTGGCTTCGACGGTGACAGTGACGGAGGTGGCAGCAGCCGCTTCTGGACGCTACTGATGACGCTTCTGGTTGTGCACCAGACGCTAGGTGGCAGCGCGGGCAGCGGCGATCTATGGGCCATCACCACGGTGTTGTATGTGGTGTGTGGCATTGCTATCGGAAGGAAACTGAGATCCTGACCCTGACCATCCTTTGGAGTTCGGGCTATGACACTTGGGGCGTAAGCGCCGTAGTGGTGCGCTGTTCCTTGCGAATCAAAGCCCGACTCCGCCGGTACCTGAATTACTCAAATCGTAACGACGATGAATAAGCTTATTGCAGCACTCAACGCTGTTGTTGGTCTTCTGGCCTTGGTGTACTATGCGCTAGAAAGCTGGATACCAGGCGACTATTGGGGCATGCTCTCTTGGGCAATGCTCGTGATGTGCGTGGTGGCCTTTGCCTTGCTCTGTGTAGGTAAGAGCGACAGGGAATCTCAGGCCGCCGCATTGACTGTGATGACAACGGCCTTTGTGGTCTACCATACCTTAGCTGGCAGCTTCGATGCGCTGACGTGGGATCTTTCCTGCGCCGCCTTTGGCGTTCAGTTTGGTTTGGGCGGGTTGAAGGCTCTTAAGAGCAGCTGACGCCCACCCAACTCGCTTTGGCGTACCCCGCTCAGGAGCATAGCTGAGGTCTGCGTCTCCGCGCCGTTGTAGTCGTGTAGTAGCCAGCAGACTCTACGCCGTCATAATTTGAGCGTGAATCTGCTTCAGGGTTCCTTTGCAATCCTGCTCTGGAAGGTTAGCGGAAGCAGTACATTCTCACGCCTACAGGCACGTTGGAGGCAGTAGAGTGGAGTCGGGTGACGCCAGCAAGCACGGCCGCGCCCAGGGCGCTGGCTACGGAAGTCAGGAATTCTCGCCTCGACTAGCGTGTCGATGCGCAGGGTGGGCATCAGTAGTCATTGTGAAGCAAGTTCAGAGGAACGAAATCAGCCGAGCTTGCCCGATACTCAGGCAGCGTTCCGTGGCAATCCTACTCTGCTGAACGGGTCTTCCGATCCGAGAGCCTTAGGGGGCTGCCAACTCCGCCTGCTGGCGGTGTCGTGAGCGTGCGCCGTGTTCCGTCGGCAATGCGTGTGGTGTTTAAGAGTTAGCTGTCAAGCTTTTTGCTAGGCGAGTACTCGCAAGAAGGACTCCGTGCGGGTTTGCGCTCCAGGCCGTTCTGCGACGAACCGCGTTGATGTCTGGATCATGATTGCCACGACTGCACCCCAGGCAAGGATGCTCAATCCCTCTGTGCATTCTTCGTGCAGATCTTGGGTGGATCAACTCGTGGCATCGTTTAGTGTATCTTACGCACCGAAAACGATTCCAGCTGGTGATGTCGCCAAACACTAAGACTCGCTTCTTGACTTGTGGCTGACAACCAGCCGAGGTCTCCCGAAGAGCCGGTACGGCCACAAGGCCGTGTCTGGCAGCGGTTGTGGTCTCCCTTCTCGCGAAGGCCCCAGGAACCGCTCCATGGTCCGGCGCTCGAGTCACGCCATGGTCCTGCAATCTACCTTCTATGGCAGCAGAATTCGCCGCCCAAGGTAGACTTAGAGGATGTAAGGCCTTCGCGTTTCGCGATGTGGATGCAAAGGAGGAGGTACCTCCTGTATCTGGTGGCCCTGATCTTGCTTCAATCGCTGGGAGCGGCGTTTCTCGTGTACTTGTCGAGCTCGTGGCCATTCCATCAGATAGCCTTTAGGGAAGGTCTATTGATCGGAGTCGTGAATGTGCTTGTCGGGGTTACTGTGGGGCACATCTGGCAGTACGCGCAAAACCGGAACAGCTCGTTAGGAACTTCCGGTCAGCCCGCTGATGTCATCGAGGAGGATGTCCCAGAAACGCAATTGCAGGTACATTCCCAGGACGATCCTGGAGCCGATGAGCCGCTGACGCTACCCACGACCGAGCAGGCACCCCAATCAAATACCAGGACGTGGGCCTTTGCACTTGCCTTGGGCATAGGGTGTATCGGATTAGTCTGTAACCTGTTCTTCGGGCATTACAGCGATGCACTGCCTTCAGATTTTCCTGCGCCTAGCGTCCAGGAGGTCACGGCTCCCGGTGCTCCAGTGACTGACAATGGCGTCGAGATCGCGCAAAGCTGTTTTGTCAGTGAGTCTACTTCGCCGAGTGTGGCTGGCAAAGAGGCTCGCTGCCTATTGCTAACACGGTTCATCCCCGCTGGTAATGGCTTCTCTTTTATTCTGGTGCTGTCTGGGTTATTCACATTGCTCTTAGCTGCTATGCTTTGGGTCACGCATCTAGATGCACAGGCCCAAGAGAAAGCAGCTGGCGAGATTGAAACCGACGAAGAAGAGGAGGAAGAGGAAGAGGAAGAGCCCAGTGATCCCTCGAAGATGTTTCCGAAGACTTTGAGAGGGGATCGCCAAAGCCTGTTCGGTCAGAGCGGACAGAATTTGGCGCTAGAGCTGGAGTACATAGGGCGAGAGATAGCAAAGCGAGAGAATGGATAACGGTTCACCGCAGCCGGACGCTCTTGAGTCCCATATAAGAACGGCCTTCGTGGAAGCTCTGGAGGCTGCGTCTAGCGAGTACAGGGGTAACGTCGCAGCGGAACGAGAAAGCATCGTCGATTATCGCCACCGGCATATGCCGGATACACCTGTCGAAGAGGTTGGCGACTATTACAAGGGGGAAGCGCGCAAACTAGCAACTGAATCCGTCGCTGACCTCAGCGCGTCCCGCGACCAGACTCTTTCAAAGCTGGGAGACTTGCAGTCCAAGGCCGTTAAGAAGGAGAAGGAGCTGCGTGACGCTGAGCGCATCGCAGAGCGGGACGCCAAGGAGGTGCCGGAGTTTCGGAAAAAGTATCTGCTCGGTCTACCTTGGTACCAATGGCCTTGGGTGACCGTGCTGCTGCTTGGCGCAGTTCTCTATGTTGAAACGGAGCACGCTAATGCGCCACTTTTTGCAAAAAATTTGCTAGGGGGGCAGACCGCGGGGCAACGCCTCGCACTCTGGATTAGCGTAGTTAACGTGATTGCGTTGGGTTTTCTGCTTGCAGCATTTTATCGAATGTCTAGGCGTGCCGCCCCAGCTAAGAAACTCACAGGCTGGTTCGGTCTAGCAACCTTTGCCGCGGTTGCTTTATGCTGGAACCTGCTGGTTGGACACTATCGGGGTGCGTTGTCGAATGAATACCCAAGTGAGGGCAATCCGCCTGGCAACACATGTTACACGGCAGACCAAACCGAAATAACTGCGCAGAGCGAAGCGGTGTGCCTATTCCTTCACAGCCCGTTCAGGCTGGACGGGTTTGAGTCCTACCTGCTGATGACGATCGGCCTCATTGCCTGCGCCTTTGCTGCGTACAAGTTCTTCTGGTTGTTTTTCGATCCATATCTTAAGGTCCGTAAGTGGCAGAAACGCCATGACGATGCACTTAAGGCGCTAGTTGAGAGCATCACGGAGGAGCGTGGCAAAGCAGCGGAGAAAGAGGTGGCCTTTCGCAATACCTTTACCTCGAACTGCAAGTCCCATTTTGGTGATGCGATCGCTCAGCACCACGCTGCATCGATTGTGGCTGCACGTATCGATGATCACCAAAGGGCTTACCTCGATCAGGTCGATAGGCATCAGAATGAGTTCAAGGAGAAAATCCGGTTATACAGGCGAAGTAGGGGCATCAACGGTGAAGTCTGGACTGACGCTGATCAGTTAGTCTGGAAACAGCCAGAGCCGCCGGAGCTTGCTGACCCTGGGACAAGGGCGGTGGCACTGGAGCGGCATAAGCAGCAGCTGGAGGCTATCGAGGCGCAAATGCAGGAGTTTAGCGGACGAGTATCAGATCTGCGGGCGGAGATTGATGCATTCCTTCCGAACTAGCCATGCGTCATTTGCACCAGCGAACAAGTAGATCGGCACGAACTGAAGAAGGACGTCGATAAATGAGGTGTGATCAGCACTCCTGCCAAGTACCTGTGCCAGCATTCCTCCCAGATGGCGTTGCGGCTCCAGAGCTGCGCTGATTGTAAACGCACACGAACTAACATAAAGCTTGACATCTGACCTATGGTAAATAGCGCAATATGGTCCCCAAGAGGTGCCGGAAAACGCTTCGCCCGATGCCAGGGCCTTGCACTGCTTGTCGGCACGATTCTCCTTCTCGGAGCGGGAGTAGATCACGCCAACGCCATTTCGCGACAAAGTGCCGACTGCTCCGACGTTCTCGCGTGCGGGAAACTGGCGGGTCAGATAACAATTCTGGTGGATGTGTCCGATGAAATCGATCGGCGAATTAGAAATGCCGCGTTGCGTCGACTCGGGGCCGTAATCGAGGCCGAGTTGGATGCTCTGGATCGAACTCCTACCGGGCCTGACCAACACAGGCCAACCGAAGTCAAAGTGTTTACGTTGTCTGACACCTCGGACTGCGCAGAGGATGCTTGTTATTGTGGAACCTCCGGCTGGGGACCTCCAGACGACTATAGAGGCTCTCGTAACGTAAACCACGAGAAATATGAACAGCACCGCCGAAAAGAGTTCATCAAGCCGATGAACGACGCACTGGAGTCCGCCCTCCAGGGTCCCCCCACCTCCACTTCCCCAATAATTGTTTCCATCGCGGAGGTCAGCGTTGATCGCTGCGAGAAATACCCCGAGGTCCAACGGAGTCTGTTGATTGTGTCCGACATGATCCAGAATAGTCCCTTTTGGAGTTTCTATGACGATGGCATGGATTTTGACCGACTCAAGGGCTCACCCAACTATCACGTCTTGGAGTCAGCCCTTGAGGGAGTCGCTGTGACTGTTTTTCGTATCCCTAGGCTGGATCACAACGGGGAAAAGCAACAGAGCGAGGAATTTTGCGCATTCTGGGCGGGATACTTCCAAGCTCAGGGGGCCGATTACCGCGGGATGCTAAACGTAGCGAGCGGCCGGTCTGTTTGCCCATGAGGTAGCCGGTGATGCGCAAAGAGCGACTGCGTGGCGACCCCCGCCACCGATGCGCCCGAGTGCCTTGTGCAACGCCTGCTGCGCGGCCACCTGATCAT
The DNA here is from genome assembly GCA_958296045.1 of Rhodothermales bacterium. Taxonomy (GTDB): domain Bacteria; phylum Bacteroidota; class Rhodothermia; order Rhodothermales; family Bin80; genus CATQHT01. Next base: position 710,887 of record CATQHT010000001.1, on the reverse strand, counting down.
ATTCTGGGGAGACTCCCCTCGGGTCGGGGCGCGTTACCATACGTGAACACCAGTTGCTGCGCCAAGAAGTGTTGAGTAGACCATGGGCTCGCAGTATCCGTCCGAAGGTCTGCATCTTGAACAGATAGCATTATTGCCCGACCTTGTGAGAGGTCCTATTGACCAATCCGTGAGGTCGGGGCATGGCAACGAGAGCCGGGGCACATCAGCGGTGATATTTCCGTTGATCGCGCGTTATTTCCGTGGCACGCAGCGTGCGGAGGCATTTTGCCAGGAGCATGGCAGCCCACGTCACCACCATAACTCAGCTGGACAACCTCCAGCACCACTGTCTAGCTTGCCTCGGATTGGGTGCACGAAAGTCGGAATATGCATGCCAGCGGGGTGAGTCTATTGCGCTGGGATCCGAAGGTCATTAGGGGCGCCTCTCGGGCCACGTGATAGCTGGAACAGCACCACAATCGAGCGACAGCATGCTGCTCAGGCAGTAAAGCTTGGACCAGGTTAGAGAGGCCGCTCGGAACTCTACCGCGGTGTTCGGGCCCAAAGGTGTGGCATAAGAGTCTTCCAACCCACGCTGCTGAGTTCCAACGATGCCGCCAGATTCCGAAGCCCAGGCGGCCTCAGTGGTGCGCAATCCTGCAGCGACCACCATGTAGCCGGGTGTGACGCGCATCCCAGGCAGACCAGTTAGATAGGCGCACCGGAGCAGGTCAGCGGACTCACCAAGTGCTGGGCATCGCGCGCCAATGGTGGTGATCCTTGGCGGACATATGGCTTCACCCGCATGCGGGCTGCACGTAACAATCACCCGGCGTCGGTAGCTGGGGTGCGGCCGCGACGATTAGACCTCGGGATATACCCAAGGCTCTCGGTACGGCCGCCGCATCATAGTTGCGGCCTCCACGTCTCCTAGGATGCGACCCTGCTCTCCATCCCAGCTCAGGCTTCGCCCAGTCCGCAGCGAGATCATTGCTAACAGGCACATAGCTGTGGCGCGATACCCATGGTCGATGTCGCACACAGGTCGCGATCCGGTGTTAATCGCGCGTATAAAGTCGTCCCACAACGCCCGGATGTTCTGATCATCGGGAGCGTCCAGCTCCGCTGCTTCGTGTACCTCAGGGTCCGCTTGGCGTGAAGGGTAGAAGGTCCATCCGTCGCGCCAACCCAAGTGCAGCGTGCCGCGGGTGCCATAGAAGTAGCAGCCGATGTTGGTACGCTCCGCCCGATTGGCTGCATACAGCCGATGCTCCCAAGTGGCGGTGAATGATGCAAACGAAAACGTGGCCACCTGTGTATCTGGAGCATCCGTACCGTCTGCTTTGACGTGACGCCCTCCAGTGGAATAGACAGTATGCGGGAAGCGCTCTTCGGTCCACCACAAAACCTGGTCCAGCCAGTGAATACCCCAGTCGCCCAGCTGCCCGTTGGCATAGTCCAGGTACTGGCGAAAACCGCGCGGATGAATGCGGGCATTGAATGGCCGATAAGGCGCGGGACCGCACCACAGGTCCCAGTTCAACCCCTCCGGTGGCTGTGAGTCAGGCGTTACACTGCCTGGGCCACCCCCGTAGTGGACGAATGCTCGTACCATCCCAATGTCCCCGACACTGCCCGAGCGCAGGAATCGCATCGCCGACATGTTGTGCGGCGACACCCGACGATGCGTTCCGACCTGGACCACCCGATCCTGGTCGCGCGCCGCCGCCAGGATGGCTTTGCCTTCGTCAAGCGTATGGCAAATGGGCTTTTCCAGGTACACATGGGCACCGCGCCGAATAGCAGCGATGGCACAGAGCGCATGCCAGTGGTCCGGTGTGGCGACGATCGCTATATCAGGCCGCTCTGACTCGAGCAGCTCGCGGTAGTCTTCGTACACAGCTGGTCGCGTCCCTGTAAGGGCATCAATCTCGGTTTGTGCAGCATCCAGGTGACGGCGGTCTACATCGCACAGGCCTGCGACCCGTACCAACCTGGATGCGAGCGCTGTGCGCAAAATGTTCATGCCCCACCAGCCGGTGCCGATCAGCACCGTGCGGAAAGGGGCGCGACGCGACGGCAGGCGCAACAACGGGGCTCCCGCCAGACCCGCGGCTGCAGCGCGTATGAAGGCTCGGCGCTGCATCTACTGCGCCGCGTCATCCCATTTCTGGACGCTGGAGATGTCCGGCACTCCGTAGCTGGCACCGTCCCAGCCGTCAAACCCATCCATGCGGAATGTCCAGAACCCAGTAGTCATGTCTGAAACCGCAATCAGGCCATCCTCGTTGCGCACATCCACACCAAAAGCGCCATTGATTACCGATATCCATTCATGCGTCGGCGGTCCGATGTAGGTGTCGTAATACCCAACAGTTCTGGGATTGAGAGGATCTTCCAAAGTGAAGACCTGCAGGCCGTCCAGGTACCCGGAAACAAATACGTATGGCCACCGGACCTCGTGGTTGTGCACGAGGTTCTTCCAGTCCGCCGTCCATGCAGAAATCGGTTCGCGAATCACGGTTCGGTCGCCTTTGAGCGCCAGCTCCAGATCGAATATCCTCAGCGGAGCATACTGGTATTCGGCTTCAGCCACGACATAGCGACCATCGGGGCTGGGGGTGAACGTGTGGCCCCAGTCTACTCCCGAGACGCCTACCAGTGAGATTCTCAGCTCCGGCTCCTTGAGGTCACTGATGTCAAAGACATAGTACCCGCCCGTACCACCCCCATAGAACCGGTCTTCGCCGGTATCTGGATGGTAGGCAGCATACAGGTCATGGTAGGAGGTGGCGCGCGCGGAGCGGCCAGTCACTTCAGGCACCGGAATCTCGCCAGCCAGCGCACCGTCTACATTGCCGTTGACGATTTCTACTAGATCATACACATGCGCTTTGCCTGTGCGCACGGTGGTAAGGAGCAACGGACGCCCGTTGGAGTGCTTGTAGATAAAGATGTTGTGGAAGCCTCCAGGGTATTCCGGCACGCGGATGCGTGTCACTTCCTTCACCTGTTCTGGATCGGGAAGCCCGGTAACATCAAAGACGACTGCACCCAGATCGGTGTTCGGACCCTGGCCAAACTCAAACGACTGAACCACATAGTATCGGTCCTCCCACTTGAAGTACTTCACGTCCATCCCGCCACGGTTCATGTGCAGGTCCTGATCCTCCAGGCGCCACCGCAGTAGCACGTTGGGGGCACTGGGGTTGCTAAGGTCAATGATGTCCATGCCCTTTGGGCCTTCCTCCAAGATTGAGGCGCGACCAACGTAGGCATACGGACGATGCAACTCCTGTTCGAGCTCCATATCGGTCACCGTCATACGGCCACCTAGGGGCACATGCCCTACAACCGAAACGTTTTCTGACCCGGGATTCTGAGGAGTCCACTGGGCAAATGCATGTGGGGCACTCACCAGAAGCGCCGACATCACCAGGAGGGCACGCATAGTTCAGACTAGATAGCAAGACATGAAGGAAGATACGCGTCCGCGGCGCGTGATGGGAATGCGCCAGGGACTCGCGGAACACCGGCCCGCATACCCAGTCGTGGCGCCGACAGGGCGAGAGGCTCAAGGCTTGTCTGGAGAACCAAACCCAAGTTTGTCAATGTAGTGGATTTTTTACGTGAGGTAACACATCCCTGACATACAGGGATGGTCAGAAGGGCGGGTTTGACCCGTGTGTTTTACATGTTCGCGTGCCCTTTAGCGGGGCGTCTTGCTTTCATTCTGCGGGTGTACGTGCCGGTTTTGAGCCCCACCGCGCGGAAGACTTTACGGTGGAACGGCTTGAGGTCCTGGTCTTTCTTGAGCAGGGTGCAATGGGTTGCGTTTTGTGGGAGCACGGTTGTTACACGATGCATCTGGTTGAGCTTGACCTTGAGTGTGCCCCAGCTGCTGTGGATGTCGACGGTTCTCAATAGGCTGCGTATCAGATGCGCTGCGTGAAAGGCGAGAATGGACAGGAAGAGGTGGGCTTCTATGCGAAGGTCCCGACTGTGGTAGATCGGACGTAATCCAAGATCGGATTTCATGGTGCCCAACGTGCGTTCGATCTCTCCTAGCTGCCAATAGGTCTGTGCGATTTTCTTGACCGACCATTCCACATGGCTGGTGCGCAGTACATACCCGCCGAGCGCCTCCGTACATGCCTCGTAGGCAGGCCTCTGTGTGAGGCAAATCTTTTCGGCGTGGGTGCTGCCAGCCTTCCTGGTCACTTTAACATCATACTGGTAGGCAACCTGCTTGTACTTTTCTATGAGTCGGCCCACCCGGATCTGCACTTTATCGAAGTTCTTCAGACGTCTGGGCAGCGCAAGTCCCGCGTTCAGGTGCGCGATGGCCTCCTCGAATTTCACACGCTGTGCTCCAACAATCTGGTCGCTGACTGCTTGTCGGGCTTCACTGTGCAGATACACGCGCCGTTCTCCTCCTTCGTCTGGGAGTGCCCAGGCACGCACGTCGACATCGCTGGCGGTTTTGAAAACTTGATCTGGTGCGTCTTTGGGTACCGGCGGGGTCTTCGTACGCTGCACGCAGATCCAGTCCAGATCCTGTTCGTTCAAATACGCCAGATTGGCCTCTGTAGCGATGCCAGCGTCCATAATCACCGTGGGCTTGGCTCCGTTCAGCTGTGCAATGGCCTGGTGCAACGTGGCAGGCTCACTGGCATTGCCCGGGAGGATTTCCGCCGTGCGGGGGAACCCCGATGCATCCATCATCAAGGCCAACGTCACCAGTGGGCAATCGGACCGTTTTTCCTTGCTGCGACCATGCCGCAGCAAGTCCCCTTTCTTGCGGCCCGTGTAGAAAACATTGGTCAGGTCAAAGAAGGCCATGGTTTCGCTGAATCCCAAGAGCTCCTTCGTGGTGCCGAAGAGTGCATCCATGATCGACTGACGGTGCTCGTAGAGGGCATCTCCGATACGGTAAAGGCTGCTCAGACTGGGGAGGTCGCAGTGCAGTAACTCCAGGATGCTGGATCGTTCGTGCATCCATTCATGCGTATGTCGTTCACTGCCGGGCAAGAGCATGCGCCCGACCACCAGCGCCGTCGCCAAGTGAATCTGATCTTCGCGCAACTTCAGCATTCGCAAGGACTTTGCGAATCCCAACAGCTGCAACGCTTTCAGAGCCACACGTTCGCCTCCGACGGTACGAGTGTCGGTATGATGGACTTCATCAATGATGACGGCATCCCGGTCGTCGCGTGGGTCGTCCACGTTGTAGCCCTTTTCCAGCAGCTTCTCCACGATGGTCTCGCTGGCATGGCGGAGGCCTTCACTCTCAAACGTTAGGCGGCTCTGTCCTCGTAAGCCCTCGTCAATATGGAGGATCAATGCGCGCCATTGTTCTTTGGGGATTGCGAAGGATTGGCCCAGGTTGAGGACGGTCCGCTGTTTAGGAGCGCCCTTGATACGGTGGCATTCGACCAGCGCGTAGCTAGTGGCCTTGGCACCTGATTTAAGGATGCGTGTCTTGGCGCGGATGTACATGCGTGTGAGCGTGCGGGTATCGGGTGCCCATGCGTCAATATACGGCTTAGCAGCGAAATGGTTCTGGATAATTCCACTACATTGGGTATTTTTGAGAAAAAAAGGTATCAAAGCCATATGGATCATAGGTATAACACATAATTTGAGGCCATATTGCCACAAAATAAACCCCGATTTCGCTGCGCATGGGGCGCAATTGACAAACTTGAGCAAAGCCTTAAGAGTACCAAGTTTACGCGCCAACAGTCAAGGCACGGTGAACTGACGGTCCAGACCTTGTATCACCCAGCAGCAGTCCTTGCCGCAAGCCTATTGGCGTGGCCTCTTGCTTCGACGCACTGCCTTTATCAACGCGTACAGCATGCATGCCGAATGCTCCCGAGATGGTGCACGCCACCGGGGGCGGGACTATGGCCAAATAGCAGACGCATCAGACCCGGCTGGTCAGAGCCTCAACACCCGGCAATGCACCGCCTTCCAGGAAGGTCAACATGGCGCCACCGCCGGTGGAAACATGGGTGACCTCGCGGTCCAGACCCGACTGCCGTAGCGCCCGGACGGAATCGCCACCCCCCACGACCGTGGTCGCACCACGTCGCGTGACATCTGCGATCGCCCTGGCCATCGCCAGCGTACCTGCAGCGAATGCGGGCTGCTCAAAGACACCCATGGGACCATTCCACACCACCGTGCTCGCCTCCATAATCGCACGGCGGTATGCCGCTGCCGTGGCTGGTCCGAGATCCAGCCCAAGGCGGTCATCCGGCACGTCACCCACATGAATTGCGCGATTTTCCACATTGCCGAATGCAGTGCTGGTTACATGATCCGAGGGCAGATGCAGCTTGGAACCCGCTACAGCGATAATTCCTGCGGCGTCACTAAGCCGGTCGTCTTCGACTAGAGAGTGGCCGATAGAATACCCCTGGGCTTTAAGCAACGTATAGCTCATGGCACCTCCCACGAGCAAGGCATCCGACGACGATGCCAGAGCGCCCAGAACTCCGATCTTATCGGACACTTTCGCGCCGCCTACCAGCGCCACTACGGGGCGCGCAGGGTCGACAGTGATGCGGCGCAACTCGGCCAGCTCTTGCTGCAGCAGGTAACCTGCTGCGGCCTGCCGCATGCGTAGAGCAACACCCACGTTGGATGCATGCGCGCGGTGGGCCGTTCCGAACGCGTCATTGACAAACAGGTCGCCCAGCGCGGCCAGCGCGGCTGCGAAGGATGAAGCGTTGCGCGTCTCGCCAGGATCAAACCGCGTATTCTCCAAGAGCACCACACCGCCGTCCGGTAGCGCACGCACGGCAGCTCTCGCCTCCTCGCCCACCGTAGCAGGACAGAAGTGCACGGGCATCTGCAGCTCCTGGCTCGTGCACTGGGCTACCGGAGCCAGGCTCAACGCCGCGTCGACCTTGCCTCTGGGGCGGCCGAGGTGGCTGATCAGGATCGCCTTGCCACCAGCCCGCGCAATGGCATTGATGGTCGGTGTGGCAGCCCTGATGCGAGTCGGATCTGCCACAACCATCTGTCCGTCCGCGTTGCGCTGCAGCGGCACGTTGAAATCCACGCGCACCAGGACTTGCTGCCCGCGCACCTCAAGGTCGTCCAGCGTAAGCTTCTTCATGCCCAACCGGCAGACGAACTCCTAGTCCTGGCTGGCCAGCGCGAACACCCGTTGTGCCAGATCCACGATGCGGTTGGCATAACCCCACTCGTTATCATACCAGCCCAGCACCTTGACGGTCGTTCCCTTAACCATGGTGGAAAGGCTGTCGAAGATGACCGAGTGAGATCTGCGCACTATGTCGACCGACACCAGCGGATCCTCCGAGTATTCCAGGATGCCATCCAGGGCGTTGTCCGCTGCAGCCTTGAATGCCGCGTTGACCTCGTCACGGTCTGTGGCCTGCGCCACCTCGACGGTCAGGTCGGTCAGCGAGCCGTCAGGGATAGGTACCCGCAAGGCCATACCGTCCAGCTTTCCTTCCAGATGCGGCAGCACCTTGCCCACCGCCTTGGCCGCACCCGTGGAGGTGGGAACGATGGAGTAGGCTGCAGCACGCGCCCGCCGCAGGTCCCGGTGTGGTGCATCCTGGATACGCTGATCGCTGGTGTAGGCATGCACCGTAGTCATCAGCCCGCTTATGACGCCAAAGGTGTCGTCAAGCACTTTGATCATCGGTGCGAGACAGTTCGTGGTGCAGCTCGCGTTGGAGATCATCTCCTCGCGACCAGTAAGGATGCTGTCGTTGACCCCCAGCACCACCGTAGCATCCACGCCGTCTTTGGCAGGAGCAGAGATGATCACCTTCTTAGCTCCTGCGTCCAGATGCTTCTGAGCCCCACTCCGTGTCCGGAAAAAACCAGTGGACTCTACCACCAGGTCCACACCTAGGTCTTTCCATGGCAGCTGGGCAGGATCCCGCTGCGAAAGCACCGGGATTGCGTGCGTATCGTTGAGGACCAGATTCTGGTCGCGTACCTCCACGGTGCCTGGAAACCGCCCGTGCACCGAGTCGAATTTGAATAGATGCCCAAGCGTAGAGGAATCGGCCAAGTCATTGACGGCGACCACGTCAAATGCGCGGGCGTCCCGCTCTAGGACAGCGCGAAGAACTAGGCGGCCGATGCGGCCGAATCCGTTGATTGCAAGTCTTATAGCCATGGCGATGTTGCAGTGTGCGGCGCGTTAGAACGCACCCCGAAAGGTGCTGATCCGTCAACAAGTTGTGAAGAGCCGCAGGAGGGCGCAGCGCACCGTGCAAAAGGGAAACGAAGCCCGCCTGATCTGTTTAACATGCGCTGCTGGCTTACATAATGCGCCGGCCTATTGCGCTGAAGCACTCCCGTTATGGCAACCTACAAGGCACCCAAAACGATCTCCCGGCGGACCGAGCTCCGCAAGGATGCGGCCACGACCGCCTTCGTGCGCATTCAGGACTTTTTTGATGAGTACAAGCGGCTCATCACGTATTCGGGCATCGGCGCCGTTGCTCTCGCGGTGGTCATCGTAAGCTACGCCTTTGTGCAAAGGACGCGTGCAGCGCAAGCCAACGAGCAGCTTGGAGGCATCCTCCTGTACTATGAGCAGGGAGACTACCGCACGGCGTTAGATGGTGCCATTGACCTTTTGGGACTGGCAGACATTGTGGATCAGTACGGAAGCACGAGGCCTGGCAGCATGGCCAGATTCTATGCCGCGGACGCGGCATTCCGGCTCGGAGAGTATGATCAGGCCTTTGAGTGGTTCAAAGGTTTTCGCGGCAAAGACGATATGCTCGGCGCGAGCGCACTCGCAGGACAGGCAGCCGTCTATGAGATGCGAGAGGATTATGGTGAGGCTGGAGCGTATTACGAACGTGCTGCGCGCGCGCACGAGAATGCGCTCCGCAGCCCTGAGTACCTAATGAAGGCCGCACGCGCCTACCGAAAGCAGGGTGCATTTGACAAAGCCGAGGCTGTGCTTCTGGCGGTGCTGACGGATTACCCAGACGCTGAGGAAGCCACAAACATCGACTTTTATCTCAGCTACGTGCGCGCGAAGCTGAAATAGCCTGAATATTCGGATGGCTGCGCAGTCTATCCTGGTTGTCGACGACGAAGCCAGCATCCGGCGAACGCTTCGAGAGATCTTGGAATACGAAGGTCTCAAAGTGGATGAGGCCCGTGATGGCGTAGAGGCATTGCGCAAGGTGCGCGCGCATTCGTATGATGTCGCACTGCTTGACATCAAGATGCCGCGCAAAGACGGCCTTGAGACACTTGCAGAGCTGGTCGAGCGCTGGCCTGAGCTACCGGTTATCATGATCAGCGGCCACGCGGATGTCAAGACGGCCGTGGAAGCGACGCGCACCGGCGCTTTTCATTTTATCGAGAAGCCGCCGGATCTTCACCAGCTGCTCGTCACCATCCGGTCTGCATTGGTGCGGGGACGCCTGGTGCTAGAAAACCGGCGCATGCGCCAGACCATCACCCAGCGCAGGGAGGATGAGCTGACGCCCATCCTAGGGAGCAGCACCGCTATCGGTCGCATAAAGCAGATCATCGAGCGAGTGGCGCCGACCGAGGCGCGCGTGCTGATCACCGGAGAAGCCGGTACGGGCAAGGAGCTCGTCGCGAAATGGATCCACCACCTCAGCCCCCGACGCAAAGGCCCGCTGGTTGCGGTCAACTGCGCGGCGATCCCGGCCGAGCTTATCGAAAGCGAGCTGTTCGGCCACGAGAAGGGCTCATTCACCGGTGCCATCAAGCAGCGTATCGGCAAGTTTGAGCAGGCCAACGGCGGCACGCTATTTCTCGACGAGGTTGGAGATATGAGCCTGTCGGCCCAGGCCAAAGTGCTGCGTGCGCTCCAGGAGAGCGTCATTATGCGTGTGGGCGGGGATCGTCCGATCAAGGTGGATGTCCGCGTAGTGGCGGCTACCAACAAGGCGCTGCGCGAGTGCATCGAAGAGGGCACGTTTCGGGAGGACCTGTACCATAGGCTGAGCGTGATTCTGGCGCAGCTGCCTCCGGTACGAGAGCGTCGCGGAGACCTGCCGGTGTTGCTGAAGCACTTCTTGACACATCTCGCGCGCCGCAACGGGCTGCCGTCGAAGGAGGTGTCACCAGGCGCTATGCGCCGCCTATCGAAGCTGCCTTGGCGCGGCAACGTGCGCGAGATCCACAACGTGGCTGAACGGCTACTGATTCTGGGAAGCGCCGCGGAGATCACCGCCCAGGATGTGGAGACCTATGTGCATGCTGGCCCCATCCGTGGCGACAGGCTCCACAGGCTGACGCATGAGTGCGACAACCTGGGAGAATTCCGCAGCCAAGCCGAGAAGCTGTTTCTCGTGCATAAGCTGCGCGAAAACGACTGGAATATCAGCCGCACTGCGGAGCGTGTTGGCATCCAGCGGTCTAACCTTTACTCCAGAATCCGGCGACTGGGCATTGAGCGTGATAGCACCGACTAAGACCATGCAACTTGACTGGCTGCGACGCAGCGGACGACTTTGCGCAGCACTCGTCGCACTCCAGGTGGGTGCTGCTCTGTTGGCTTCTGCACGCTGTGTCCATGCCCAGGGGGACGTGGAGGAGCCGGCGCAGGCACGGCTGCTACAGGTCTATCTGGATTGCAACGATTGTGATGATGACCATATCCGCTCTGAGCTGAGGTTTGTGGAATACGTGCGCGACCCTCAGCAGGCGCAGGTGCATGTCTTTGTTACTACAGCCCGCACGGTGCTCAGCGGGGAGCAGTTCGAGTTCTCCTTTATCGGGCTTGATGCCTACCAGGACACACAGATTTCGTTTGCACGTACGGTCGACCAGGCGACCACCATGGACGAAACGCGTGAGCTGGTCAATGCGGCTTTGCAGACGGGGCTGGCGCCATTTGTCGCGCAGCTTGATCCGAAGGCCGTATCGGTGTCATATGATGAGAGCCTCAGGCGCGAAGATGCCGTCCTGGTAGAGCGCGATCCGTGGCGTTACTGGACATTCACACTATATGGCGGCGACTTTGAGCTGGATCTGGAATCGAACCGCGAGGTGTTCGACTCACGCTGGGGCTTTTTTGCAGATCATCGCAGTGAAGACTGGAAAGTGCGTGTCCGGCCCTACTTCAACTATGACCTATTCATAGTCCGGCGCGAAGGGAGGGAGGATGTGCGCAGCAGCATATCCCGTCATGGCCTGGACACGTATGTGATTCGCAGCTTGGGTCCTCACTGGTCTGCAGCCATATTCGGGACGTATATCTCCAGAAATGACCGTAACCTGAGGCACCGCGGCTCGCTGCTGCCAGGGGTGGAATACAGCTTCTTGCCATACTCCGAAGCGACCCGGCGTACCATCACGTTGTCCTATGTGGTGGGCGTCTCGTTCGCGGACTATTATGACACCACCATCTACGACGTGGACCAAGAGTGGCTGCCGCAGCACACGGTTGACTTCTCTGTTGTACTACGCCGCCCCTGGGGGGATATCTTCGGTGGCGTCGAGTTGCTTCAGTACCTGCACGACACTTCTCTGTTGCGGGCGGAGTTTGGCGGCTACATTTCTGTCCGCCTGTTTGAGGGGTTTTCTGTGCAGTTTCAAGGCGAGTATGAAATGATTCGGGATCAGCTGTCGCTACCGAAGGGCGATGCTTTGCTGTCGGAGATTCTGCTTCAGCAACGCGAGCTTGCGACCGACTACTCATTCTCCGCATCTGTCGCCTTCACGTATACCTTCGGATCCCGTTTCGCGAATATCGTTAACACGCGATTCTAGGTATGGCCGCCTTGCTCTCTGCGCTTGCGATCAGCAAGGCCTATCCGACGGGTACCGGCGGACAGCTTCAGGTTCTGACCAGTGCTTCGGTTGAGGTAGCTCGCGGCGAGGTTGTCGGGATCGTAGGCGAGAGCGGATCGGGCAAAAGCACGCTGCTCCATATCCTAGGAGCCTTAGACCGGCCGGATGCGGGGCGTGTCCTCTACGCGGGCGAAGACGTTTTCAAGAAGGGAGATCGTGCGCTGGCGCGCTTTCGGAATGCTTCCCTGGGTTTTGTTTTCCAGTTCCATCACCTGTTGCCCGAGTTTTCCGCTTTGGAGAATGTGGCGATGCCAGCGCTGATTCGAGGGTTGCGTCTTAGCGCGGCCCGCGGCCGGGCGCTACACCTTTTAGAGCAGGTAGGACTGGCCGACAGGGCTTCGCACAGGCCCAATGCGCTCAGCGGCGGGGAGCAGCAGCGCGTAGCGGTTGCACGAGCCTTGATGAATGAGCCTGGCCTGGTCTTGGCCGATGAGCCGACTGGCAACCTGGATGTCCGCAACGCCTCGGTGCTCCACGAGATTATCGGTATGCTGTGCCGGGACCAGGGGCAGACGTTCGTGATTGTGACGCACAACCTGGCGCTTGCTGCGATCTGTGACCGCGTGCTGTACCTCGCCGGCGGAACCATCAGAGGAACCCCTGAACAAAGGAGCTCGATCTGACGTTCTTATGGCCCGGGAACTTCTTCAATGGGATGGGGCCATGGAATTTCAGCTAGGGCAGTATGGCTTCGTGCAGGAGGCTGTGGATCCTGCGTTGGACATATACGAGGAGATTGAGCGGCTCAAGCACGAGAAGGATGCGGTTCTTCTGGCGCATTATTACCAGGAGCCTGAAATCCAGGATATCGCGGACTTTATCGGCGACTCTCTTGGGCTTTCCCGTCAGGCGGCTGCCACGGACGCGGCCATCATATTGTTTGCGGGCGTCCATTTCATGGCGGAGACCGCCAAAATTCTGAACCCAGACAAGAAGGTGATCCTGCCCGATCTCAATGCAGGGTGCTCCTTGGCAGATTCTTGTCCTGCGGACGAGTTTGCGGATTTTCGCCAGCGTCATCCAGACCACGTCGTGATCTCCTATATCAACTGTACGGCGGGTGTTAAGGCGCTAAGCGACATCATATGCACATCCACTAATGCTGAGCATCTGGTGCGTCAGATTCCACCGGATCAGCCGATCCTGTTTGCGCCAGACCGCAACCTGGGGCGCTGGCTTATACGCCAGACCGGGCGGCCGATGCGGGTCTGGGATGGCGCCTGCATTGTGCATGAAACCTTCAGTGAGCGAAAGCTAGTCGGCCTCAGGATGCGTTATCCAGACGCGCTGGTGCTTGCGCACCCGGAATGTGAAGAGCCTATACTTCGCCACGCCGACTTCGTCGGCTCTACCAGTGCCATCCGCAGATTTGCGCGTGAGAGTGAGGCTCACCAGTTTATTGTGGCGACCGAGGAGGGCATCCTGCACCAGATGCGTAAGGACTGTCCGGGCAAGCATTTCATTCCGGCGCCGCCGGAGAGCGGATGCAACTGCAGTCAGTGCCCGCACATGCGGCTGAACACCTTGGAGAAGGTGTACCTGTGCCTAAAGCACGAGCTGCCGGAAATCACGCTTAAGGAGGACCTGCGTATCCGCGCGCTCGCTCCCATTGAGCGCATGATGGCAATGAGCACCGGAGTTTCGTAGCGCGCAGCCGTTAGCCGTAGGGCACGGGACTTCCGCAGTGCGTAGGCAACCGGTGCGGTGGAACCGATGGCTACGCTGTTCTCGTCTCGTAGAGCGGATGGCACACGAGGCAAGCGCGCTGCCTTTGTATCGGCGCAGTCGTCCGTAGCCATGAAGTAACCTCAGCTGCTAACGGGCTAGAGCGGTGGCTCGGCCGCAACAGGGTGGCGTACGTTTGAGCGCCGCACGGCATCCGTCCCGTAGAGTGCATTTAATGCAGGCGATGTACTCATCTTATGTCTTGATCACGACATGTAACCAAATGGTCATTTTCGCTGGCTGGCGAGGCCAGGGGCGTGTCGGAGCGTTGCTTGGGGTCTGCCGAGGGTGCCAGCGGAATGCAATGGCATACCGTGACTTCAGTTTTGCCGACGCGTACTTCGCGAACCAAGAGCCGAACCAACTGCTGACGTTCCGTGATGGACATGTCCTTTTCGCCTTCACGCATCCGCGCTACAAATTTCTGAACGCTGTGGGCGAACGTCAAGGTAGACGTGGCATCCATCTGATAGGCCTTTAGTGCCCGGAGCTCGGAGTCGATGGCCCGCAGTCGCGTTTGCAGCGGTCCGGTTCGATCGCGCAGCTCGTCCAGACTTATAACGCCTTGCTGGTATGCGTCAACCAGTCGGCGGTTTTGTTTTCCAAAGCTCATACGCTCCTTCTGCAGCTCGTCCTTGCGCCGTTGCGCTGGGCCCTGGTCCCGAGTCGCTTTGATTCGACGATCAATCTCGGCCTGAATGAGTTCAGGAGCTTCCAGCAATTCCACCACCGCCTTCCACACCTCTGCGTCGATAGCATCGGCGTTGATTTTGGGATTGTCGCATACGGCGCCTTCGGGAAAACGCCAAGGCTCCGACCCCAAACACCGATAGTACTTTGTGGAGCCTCTCGAATCTAGGAGCCGTCCCATCGAATATCCGCATTGCTCGCAGATACATAGCCCCTGCAAGAGGCTTGGCGTACGCGTGTTTCGCCCGGAAAAGCGAGTGTTATGTTTGCGCCGCTCTTGCGCACGTTGGAAGATTTCTTCGTCAACAATTGGTGGCACGCGCAAGATAATCCACTCTTCTCGTGGACGAGCCTTTCGTGAATTCATGCGCCGTACGGCACCGTTCTTGCTGCGCCCGGTGCGATTGCGCCGAGCACGCTTGTCCGCCTTGGTCGTCTTCTGATACGCTGCCTTACCAATGTAGGCCTCATTGCGCAGGATGACAGAAACGGTGGAGGAGCTCCAGTACTTTGCGTGCCGAGGGGGGTGGCCCAGTGCATCCAGTTTCCGTGCTACTGACGGCAGGGTGCCGCCCGGTTCGGTATAAAGCTTGAAAATCAGGCGCACCACCGCAGCTTCGGACGCATTGATCACCAATCGTGCGCCGGAGGTCTCCGTCTTACGAATCAGGTCATAACCATAGGGAGGCCTGCTGATCATGTTCAGAGAGCCCTGGCGGGCCTTGTAGATTTTACCGCGGCGACAGCGCTCGATAATCTGCGCACGCTCATACTCTGACAGTACGGACAGAAGCTGGCGCAGCATTACCTGCTGCGGCGTCGCGTTATCGGGTTCCTCAACGAAGACGAGACGGGTATTGTTGCGTTCAAACTCTTCCTGAAGCAGAACCTGATAGGCGAAACTGCGACTGAGCCGATCGGGAGATAGGACCAACACATACGCGAGGACTCCGTGGGCGACCAGGTCGCGCAAGGCGTCCAAGCCGGGGCGGGCGAGGGTGGCACCACTGTAGCCGTTGTCAGCAAAGATCTGCTGCTTATCAATGGCCCAGCCACGCTCACGCGCGTTCATCAGCACGGCCTCCAGCTGACTGTCTATCGTCTGCTGACGCCGCTGGAGTTCGGTTGATACACGCACGTACACTGCCGCGATCTTCTCTTCTTGCTTCATGCGAGGAGGTATGGTCTTCCGAAATCCGGTGCTGCACCAACAGCTCGTAGGCCTGTGCTATGCGCTGCTGCGCAGCCCGGTCCGGTTTGTATGTCAGGCGGATAGGACGCATTCACGGTGGATCGCTGTCCAAGAGACGCGCCAGCGCTCGAGCCACCAGCGCCCCCAGACTCATACCGGTATGGCGTGCACGAGCCCGCGCACGCGCAAGCAGAGCCACAGGAATCCGGACACTCAGGGGCGCGGTAGCCTCCGCCCGAGCCAGCGAAGAATCCGCTTCGCGCGCCGCACGGACATAACGCGAAGCCTGCACTCGGGAGATGCCGTACCGTGCGGCAAGGATGCGCGCCGCTTCTGCGGTGCTGTGCTCCCGACACAGCGACTTGGCCGCAGCCACGCGTGCGGCACGCTCGGTCAGTGAAGCTCGCTTCATGCATCTTATAATACATCTGGTATACGATCACATGCAAGAGATTCATCATCAGGGCCGAGCGAAAACACGATCCAGCCGCAACAGTCTTTTTGGTTCCATGTTGTTAAGGGGCCCTGCGTAGTCTTGGGGGAGCCATTCGGCTAGGCGTTTCCAGGTATACAGCGAGGTTCCAAAGCCCCCGAAACCATGCTCCTCGAACCGGGGAAAGGAGAGGTCCGACCCTTCATTTCACTACCAGTGATAGAGTTGAGAAACGGATGAGCTATGCTTTACGCGGGCTCCGTACACCAATGATCTGGCCGATGCCGCGCACGGCTTGCGCATAGGTGGACAGCGAGGCGGATCCATCCCAGTCGGCAGAACCGCTGCATCAGGATCCGCATACTCGGTTCTTGGAACAGCCGGTGTGACGGTGTCGTAAAATGGTCTAGATACCTATCTGAGTATGTGTACTTATATTAGTATCTTCTGAAATGCATACACTGCAAGCCCATAGATGCGAGGCGCGGTCCAGCGGACCCGGGCCCAACCCACCGCGGGGGGTACCTAAGGGCTGGAAAGTCAATGGACTGCGAAGGCCAAACTGTCGAAACATGCGCAATGCCGTGTGCGAATGTGCAGGGGAGCTTAGTGACTACAAGCAACTGTTATAGAGATATCCAACTCAGATCAAGACCAGTCACGCATGATTACGTACCAGCGCCTCCAGGTGCAACGCGTAGTTGATCTCGTTCAAGACCGATCCACGATGCGGATCACTGCAATTACTGGCCCGCGCCAGACCGGAAAAACGACGCTGGCGCAGCAGGCCTGCCGGGTGCTTGCCGAGCGCGGTCATCGTTGCCTCTACGTGGCATTAGACGACCCCACGCCAGGCACCTTTGGTTCTCTTGAAGTAAGGGCAGCTATCGAAGTGCTCCCGGGTGGAATGGCCCCCGATCGGGCATGGCTAATCGAAGTGTGGGAGCGCGCTCGCCGAGCTGCTGCATGGTCAGGTCCAGATGTGGTGCTTGTGCTCGACGAGATTCAAAGAGTACCAGGGTGGTCAGACGTAGTTAAAGGGCTCTGGGACAGAGATCGGAGGGAGAATTGTCCGCTGCGCGTAGTGATCCTGGGATCTGTCCCATGGAAGATGATGACTGGACTTAGCGATAGCCTTGTGGGCCGATTCAATCCTCTGCCTGCTGCACACTGGTCGCTCAGCGAGATGGCGAATGCATTTGATCTATCTGTCGATGAATACCTCTTCTTCGGCGGATATCCTGGTTCGATTGTGCGGGAAGGAGATATTAGTCGCCTCAGCATGTGGCGGCGCTACGTTAAGGAGTCGATCATTGAGCCTACCATTGAACGCGACATACTCGGACTGAACCGCGTCCGAAAGCCGGCGCTTTTGCGGCAGCTGATGGAGCTCGGGGCCCATTATTCCGGCCAGATAATCGCATTCAACAAGCTGCTTGGCCAATTGCGAGGTGCTGGCAACACGATGACGCTGACTCGCTATCTGGATCTTCTAAAGAGCGCAGGACTAATGGTCGGCTTAACCCGTTACACACCAGCGCCACACTTCGGCAAGGCACAGCCGCGCAAGCTCCTTGTGCTCAATTCGGCTCTAATGACGGCGCCGTCAGGATATTCGTTCGAGGAGGCATGTGCGGATCGAACCTGGTGGGGACGGATAGTTGAAACCTCCGTCGGTGCACACCTGCTCAACACGTGCGGCCCAGCGACAAAGATTCACTACTGGCGGCATTCCTCACGTGATTTATCGCTTGAGGTCGACTTCATCATTGTACGCGGGCCACACTTAGTTGGAGTAGAGGTCAAGAGCGGGAAGCGACGGAATCTAAGAGGGCTGCAAGCCTTTGCGAAGCGGTTTCCAAAGGCTATCACGGTGGCGGTAGGTTCGGACGACATGCCATTGGGCGAATTTCTGTCGGGCGGCACCGAAGAGTGGATAAGGGAATTATGCGAGTAGCACGTACCGTCAGAGTGATTGATCCGAAGGATGATGATCGGTCTGGACGGAAGGACCTTTCGCTGGCCGATTTTCGCTCGGATCGCTGCTATATCCTAATTGGGGAGCCGGGCATCGGAAAGACGACGGCTTTGGAGGAAGAGGCAGCGGCAGGTGGAGCGGGCGCCCCGATTGTTTCAGCGAGACGGTTCTTGAGCGGTAACGCGGACTTTAGCGTAAATCACGGTTCTGAACCGCTATTCATTGACGGATTTGACGAGGTCCGCAGCGTCGATTCAGATCCACGACGGGTGTCAGACACGTTAGTGAACAAACTGTGGACGCGGGGATGCCCACGGTTTCGTTTGTCGTGTCGTACCGGGCGTTGGCTAGGAAAGCATGACAGAGAGGCGCTCTCCTCGCTGGACGGGTATGCGAATCTGGTCGTTTTGGAGCTAAACCCGCTCACTCCTATCGACGTTCGCCAGATCGTGGCTAGCCACGGGGTTGAGCCTGTCGAATTTGTTTCGGAGGCGTTCGAGAACGGATTGGAGTCCCTGCTGTGGAATCCGCAGCTGCTTGATGTTCTGCTCAAATCCACGGGATTATCTGGCTGGCCTGCGAGTCCGACGGAAGCATTCGAATTTGCTTGCAAGGAATGGGCCAAAGAACACAGCAAAGGGTATCGCGTGGCGCAGACTAGTGCTGTTCGGCCTTCACGCGATGCGGTGATTGATGCAGCCGGAAGGCTGTCAGCCTTGATGCTTATAGCAGGCAAGGGTGGCTGGACCGCACCCGATTCCGATGACGCCGATATCCTTTCCTTAGCCGAAGTCGAAGGCGATAAGCGGGATGCACTGCTCGCCAGCCTTAATTCGGCGCTGTTCCGAGGCCCCGCCAAACAGAGAGAGCCGGCACACCGGCGCATCGCGGAGTACCTGGGAGCCCGGTACCTGGATAGCCGAATTCGCGCAAAGGATGGTGTATCAGCCCGGCGCGTGCAGGCGCTGGTCTTGGGACATGACGGGATTCCCATGCAGGACCTTCGCGGACTGTCTGGGTGGCTTGCAGCCCTGAATGCTGACGTAAGGCAGGTCCTGATCCAAAAGGATCCGATGGCTATCGTATGCTACGGTGATACGAGCACGTTTTCCAAACATGAGTGTGAGGCTCTGCTGGAATGCCTTGAGCTCAGGATCTCAATTGAGTCAGAATGGATTCCGGCGGGCGTGGTTGCGTCCCTCGTGGGTCAGCTCGGGATGTCGACTATATGGACACTCGTCGCTGAGTCGAATCGCAGTGATGCAGGGCAAATGCTAGTACTGTACCTCATACGCGGTGCTTTGCAGTTGTTTACAACAGGAATCGAGGACAGACGCAAGGGAGCAGTGGGAGATCGGGACCGGGATCGAGCGGAGTTGCTGAAAGTAATCCACGACACAACTTGGTGGCCAAGTATTCGTTGTGCAGCGTTAGAATCTTTGGCCAGCCTTCTTACATGCCAGGCGACCCGTAAAGCCACCCTCCAGAATATCGTCGCGGGCATAGTGGCTGGGCGGCTGCGAGACGAAGATTTTCGGCTCATCAGCAAGCTTCTGGACACCATGTATCCGAATGATGTATCGCCGTCCGAAGTCTGGGCGTATCTCGATGTGCAGCCAAGCGCAATTGTGACGGCACAGGTACACTTCAAGAAAAGTTGGAATCGTGTTGTACACCGATCGAGCGCCAAGCAGGTCAGGGCCTTGCTGGACTCACTCTGTGATCAGGCATCCACATTGATCCCGAGGCTGGCCAGCCACAGAATCGGCAATGATGTTGTCATAGCGCTCTTGAATAGGGGACTCAACCACTTCGGCAAAGGTATGGAGATCGCTAACCTTTACCGGTGGTTCGATCTGGTAACATTTGACCTTGCGGCAAAGCAGTTGGTCATCGCAGTAGGCAGCAAGGCAGAGTATAACGTCGCCGATCCTGATTCCAACAAGATGATTAGGTCGTGGCTTGATTCGCACCGGCAGATTCAGCGCAACCTGGTTGAGTACGGCCTGCAACAGCAGGAGCCCAAACCGGTCGCAGGGTCTCTCAGGCAGTCAATTGGGTATAAGTTCATTGGCGAGAGGGCGCCGGAAGGGTTTCGCCGGTGGTGCCTAGAACGGGCATTAGAGCTGTCAGACAGTCAGAGCAACGTGGCTTCGAAGCTTGCTGCGTGGTCAACATTCCAAAATGATGGCTGGGGCAAACCGTTGCCGGATGCTGACGTGGCGCGTGCCGTAAGAGGATGCCCCGTACTATCGCAGTGGAACCACGAGCGGCTTAAGGCCAATGAGCGAATACGCCGGATGGAAGCCGACGACAAAAAGCGTTTGGCTAAGGATTTGACCGTGTTCGAAGAGCGCAAGCAGGCTTGGCTTAAGGCACTGCGCACCAACATTGAAGCTCTTAAGACAGGCACTTGTGCGCCCGACCTACTCTACGAATTGGCAGGGTGGTACATGGATGGACTAGGTGGGTCGGTGCCTCGCGGCAGTCCGCTAGAGCCGCTGGCGGCGGCGCTAGACGGTGACAGCGCTCTCTTAGATGCGACGCTATCGGGTTTTCGCAGCCTGCTAGATCGTGATGACCTGCCTGATCTGGCCGAGATGGCTAAAATGCTTGAGCGCAACAGGAGGTCGCTCTTTGCACGCCCGTTTCTTGCAGGAATCGAAGAGGAGGAGCGAATGGGTGGGCAACCCCTGGCACGTCTGGGACAGACAGGGAGGAGGCGCGCAATAGGATTCTATCTGCTCACACCATTGCCTCGCCCGCAGCATATGCTTGGATCCATCGGTTTGCGGAGCCCGCGTCCAGACTGGGTTGAGCGCGCCTTGACGAAACACCCGCAAGCAGTGGCAGATGCCGTGGTCGCGGTGCACATCGCTCGTGTTCGCATCAAAGATTCACCGATTCCGATACTTTTCGATATGATAATGGAAGCGGAATTCGACCATGTTAGACCACTGGCGGTGCACCGGATGTTCAGCGTATTTCCGTCGCGGTGCACCGCGCCGCAGGTTGACAGCTTGCGCCTGACGCTTGCGGCTGCACTCTGCAAGAGCGGGATGCTGGTCAGACGACTTCGTGCGCTGGTGACTAGGCGGCTCCGCCGCAAGGGCATGGATGTTGCTCAGCGGGCTCACTGGCTGTGCGCAGGTCTGTTTGTGGCTCGGGAAGCGAGCCTATCTGCGCTGGAGGATTACCTGGCAAGCGGAGGCGAAGTGCGTGTGTGGAATGTGGTTAAGTGCATGGAGCTGTTTGGCAAGGCAACGCAGTTCAAACCAGACTATTCACTCTGGAAGCCGGAGGAATTGGCAAGCGTGATCCGTGCCCTTGGTGCACGAATTCGACCGCCCAAGCCAAAGCTGCGCGCCGGTTTCCTAACCGATAAGGAGGGGGCAGAGTTGCACTTTGATTCTCTGATACATTTGTGGGTCCAAGAACTCGCCTTGCGCACGGACGATGTAGCGCGCCGCGTGCTTGACTCGCTGGCTGGGAGTCCTGCCTTAGCTACATGGAATGAAAATCTGGAGCGCGCTGCCCTACAGCAGGCTCAGAGACGTCGTAACGATCTGCATGGTGCACTGACGCTAAGTCAGATTCAAAGGACGCTTCGGGGCGGGCCTCCGTCTGGCGCAGCTGACCTTCAAGCGCTTCTCATCGACAACTTTGGGCGACTTGCAAAGCGTATCCGGCATGGGCAGACCGATGACTGGCGGCAGTATTGGGTTAAGTGCAAGGAGGAATGGTCGCCTCGGTATGAAGATGAATGCCGTGACAGGCTGCTGTCTGACTTGCGGTTGCTGCTTAAGCATCATGATGTTGACGCGCATAAGGAAGGATATTACGCGGAGAACAAGCGGGCGGATATCCGTGTGGCGTACCGTGCGGAAATGGCCATACCGGTCGAGATCAAACGGAACTTGGCCAAAGACCTCTGGAAGGCGGCGACCGATCAGCTTGCAACAAAGTACATGCGGGCGCCAGAATCTGAAGGTTTCGGCATATACCTGGTCTTATGGTTCGGTCGGAGTTACACGAAGAGGGTGCCGCCTCAGGGTCGCAAGCCGAAGAGCCCCAGAGAGATGAGGGAGATGATCAAAGAATTGTTACCTGAAGAACGTTTGGCGCGCATTGCCGTCATCGTTGTGGACGTAAGCCGCTCCGACAGCACCTCTTGATATTCTTGGAATGGTGTCGAGTGTCGTTGTACATAGGGGTTGACTTGTTGCGCTCAGATTGGGACAGCCCGAGCCAATCACACGATCCAACCGTTATCGCCCAAGATGTTGTCAGATGACTTTTCGCAGCTCGATCAGCGGCTGTGTAACGCGGTGTGGTACATACAAGTCCTCACGAGAGCCGTGCCATCCCCTGAATTCCATGTGTACACCAGATGCGGTGGGGCTTCCACATGAAGCCCATGCGATTCAATTACGCTCCCGATCAGTGAGGACAGCCTGGGCAAACTGCGTTACCTGTCGCTGCAAGACCTAAGCAGTGCCCCTCTGTACGCGGTTAGTCGCTACATTATGCTCGGCGTCAGTGCGACGACAATTTCAGAAGGGGCGGACCCACTGTGGTGACCGCAACATCTTCTGTCGTCGGCGCGACCACGTATGGTAAAGCCCAGACGCTCCCCAGGGAGGCCAGCGGATCCGGCAGCGCCGATGCCGTAGGCTCTGGTGCTGAACCGAGCTTTGACATCACACTTAGCGCCGGCGCTGCCACCGCATCCAACTGACCGGCGCCGCGATGCGAAAGCAAATGGCTAGCGTGACCGTGCCGGAAAACCCGGGGGACTCATCTTCATTCTAACCACATACTCCCAGCAACCACCGGGCATGGCAGCCTACGTCACCACCATAACGCGGCTGGTCAGCCTCCAGTGCGGGTGTCCAGCTTGGATCGGATTAGGTGCACGAATTCGTCGGATTATGCAGCTGTGAAAATGGTACCCAGAAACGCCACGATGCAGAGCCGCCCAGGCCGGACTCAGTGCCCAATAACCAGTGGTCGATTAACTCTGGAATCGGTGGTCGATTTGCACCGGAATGAGTGGTTTATTTTCCCGGAATATGCATATGGCCTAGACCGCTTCCACTAGGCACCGAGTATCCAGCCCGGGTGCCTAAATCAAGACCCTGGTCACGGATGAATCGATTGCCTGCTAGGCCCACTTCTTGTCTTCCAAGGCCTTGCTTAAATGGTAGGGAGTCACCCCAGCGACCGCTCACGATTTCCCACTCATGAATATGGTGGGCTGGTGTTGCCTGAAGACCTGAGGCAATCACGCTGCTTCTACAGCAGCGCTCTCTGCCACGAGGGCGATTGCGTCAAGGACTTCCGCGATCTCCTGATTGATTTCGTCCGTGGGTACATACATGGCCAGTTCATGAAAGGACTTCTTGCTGAGGCGATTTGGCAGGCTAAGGTTCTTATAATATTGCTTAAAAAGCGGCGTTAGAAAATTATCGCTTACTTTCGTATCAGAGTGCCAGGGAGAATCGAGGCCAAGTGTAGCCAGTGCACCGGAGACCTCATCAATGGCATTACGCATGGCTTCGGTTCGTCTCTCTTCTTCCTGGCTATTAGACAGTGGGCCAGCCTCCTTCCTTGCAGTCTCGCGGGCGTATGCCATTACGGTGGCGGGGGTGCAAAGGTAGTTTTCAATCTCTCGTTTAGTCCATGACCGGCAGCTAAGTGCGCCAGAATTCGGCAACTGCTGATCCAGGCGATCAAAAACAGCGATGCCCTGCAGGTCAGGCACTGCCTCCTTTAGCCCAAAAAAGTGCTTCATAGCTTCAGAAGGCTGATTTCCAACGTATTTCACAAAGGGTCTGGCCAGAACTTTCTCCACATCTTTCTTGCCAAGCCTGCTCGCAAATGCCTGAAGTATCGCTAAGTCCGTATTCCCCTCCAGATAGAGTACCCAACCCGTTTGCATTGCCTGGTAATACTGGTCAAAGCCAATGGAATTCAGCGCTTTTCGGACGTCACTTGTCTTGCCTTCCACCAGATGTGGCCTGCCAACAAACGCGATAACAGTATCCTTTCCTGCGGCTTCTCTTAGCAACACTTCCGAATGGCTTGCCGCAACTATCTGGCTACCACTGTCTCTGGCAATCTCTGAGATCAGCCTGTAAATCTGACGTTGGCGCAGAATTTCAAGATGTGCATCGGGCTCATCAAAAAGAATGATTGATTTGGGATGCATATACATATACGCCAGTATGAGCAACGTCTGCTGCAGCCCTCGTCCCGCAGAAGAAAGATCAAAAACGATACCATGCTCTTGATATGCCATCTTGATTTCACCTCGCTCCGCTACGTACGTTGGCTCATGAAGCGTTGCACCGAAAAGGTCATCGATTCCTTTTATTATGTCTTCCCAGTGGTCAGGCGTATCTGTTGCTACATGGTAGCACAAGTTGCGGAGCACTTCCGCTGTTCGGCCATCACCGATACGCACATCGATCGCACCTGGGTCTAACCGCGTCTCATTTGATCCAAGTCCAGACATGGGAGGCAAATAGGCAACCTGGTACGATGAAGCTGCTTCAGGAATCGGCATTCGCTCTGGATGCTTGCTATCATCAAGCCGAAGCGGTCTGCAGTAGAAGGATTCCTCGTTGGCATAATCAAATTCGAGTCCGCACTCCCAGACCTTACCGTGATCAATGCCCTCCACTTCAATCTCTATTCGGATGGGGGTCGTACGGGTCTTGCCACCTCGGTGTATTCCCTCTTTGACTCGGCAATTGCGCCATAAGTGTCTGGCCTGGTAGTGAGGTATCGCGAACAAGTCTTTGCGGTTGATTGTCACGCCGGGGCGTCTTACGGGAGGTGCTCTGTCTGCATACTTTTCTCTCCATCGTCTTAAGCCAAGATCCCACAGGGTCAGCGCCTGCATGGCTGAGGTCTTCCCGGAATTGTTGGGGCCGATAAACACTACCGGGTTGCCCAACGCGATTTCGACATCTTCGAACCGCTTGAAGTTGCGAATGGTAAGCTTCGTCAGCATGGCGGACCTACGATTCGTTAAGATTTAGGCATACCTCTGGACTCTGCCCGCGCACCATTTGCCCCATGGCATTCGTCCGGTCCCAGGACGCACACGACTCCCTGCTGGAGAGTACCCCCAGCGAATTTCCGGGCGCAGCTTGCATAATTATCTGCACATCAAGGTTGATGGAGTAGCGCCGTGCTTCCCGCAAATCTGGGTCGAGCTTGCTGGCTGGTGCAAGATACCATTTCTGGGCAGACCGTATCCGCCTGGAAGTCCGTTTATTTCAAGCGGGCCCATTTAACAAGGAAGTGCAACACTTGATGTGGCAGAGCAATGGGTTGGCGAGCGCGTGGGCATCCCGATGGTTGCGTAAGGTCCAGAGGCTGTTGGTATGTATTGTGGATTCATCATTGGAGGGTATCAGATGGCAAAGGGCTACCGTCACCTTTCGTACGAGGAAAGGTATCAGATTCATTCATTGAAGAAGCGGGGGATTCAATACGCGCCATAGCGTGGCAGTTGGGTCGTTCGCCATCGACGATCAGTCGAGAGGTGCGGCGCAACAGTGGAGGTAGAGGCTATCGGTATAAGCAGGCGGACCGACTGGCTCGTGTGCGGCGCCAGAAAGCGTCGTTGCATCCTCGTAAGATGACCGCAGCGCTGTGGGCCATGGTGCGCGAGAAGCTTGCCTTGCACTGGAGTCTGGAGCCAATCGCGGGTCGGCTTCGTCATGATGGGGTCGTTGCGTTGAGCACCAAATGGATCTACCGGTACATTTGGAGCAACAGGGTAGCTAGAGGATTGTTGTACAAGCTACTTCGCCGTAGCGGTAAGCGTTACAGCAGGCGTAGCCAGCGCGGTGCTGGGCGCGGCCTGATACCGAATGGTGTAGACATCAGCGAACGGGATCCCATAGTGGAGAGGAAGAAGCGTATAGGCGACTGGGAGGTGGATACGATCATTGGGGGCAAGCACCAGGGTGCGTTGGTATCGATGGTCGACCGTGCGTCTAAATTCACGTTTCTTGCGCTGGTATCTTCGAAGGCAGCGAGCGGTGTCCGCCGCGCGATCGTAGCGTGTCTGAAACCGGTGAGGGATCGGGTGCTTACCATCACGGTGGACAACGGGAAGGAATTCGCCCATCACCAGCAAATCGCCCGGGCCCCTTCAGCGTCGTTTTACTTTGTGCGGCCGTACCATTCCTGGGAGCGTGGCCTGAACGAGCACACCAATAGCCTAGTACGGCAATACTTTCCGAAGGCGACCAACTTCCGCACTGTTGAGCCAGCAGCAGTAATGCGGGTACAGACGATTCTGAACGATCGTCCACGAAAGTGCTTGGGTTACCGCACACCGGCGGAAGTCTTCATTGGCGCGCGGTAGGCTGTAGCGGCCGCTGTGGATGGTGCACCAAGGTCTGAGCCAGACCCGACAGCAGAAGCCGGTGCGCCTAGATCAGCGATTCCCGGCAGTCCAGCCTGAGGTGATGGATTGATTCGGTCGTATCACCAGAACGACCGGTTGGGCACGATACCGTCTACATGCGGCATCATGAATGGCTGCGCGCATGGGAAAGGGCGATTGCCCCGCCGGCGCCGTAGCTCTTGGGGCCCAAAACGCTGTTTCAGTCTGCCCGACGCCGTTCCATTTCCGGTCGGGCTTCGCCCTCCCTTCGATGGAACGGCTCCTTCCTGCTCTCTTCGCTAACCTCTGCCTCTATTTGCGAGGACACTGACCCGATTGCGTATGTTGCGCTTCGGAGTTAAATTGGAGAGGTGAATAGGGCTGCTCCAAGACAAGAAAGGGCTGCCAACAGACACCATTTGCCTTGGGCTGTACGACTGACCAGCAATCCAGCCCACTAACGCAAATGTGATCGTTCCTACGGCGCAGGCCCATAGTGAAGCTAAACCACTTAAGAACAAGAAAGGTGACCCTTACGTATGAGGTCCAGCAGAGACGACAGGCTGCTTCTGCAGCCCCAATCCGCTCCTCCAGCAACTTGGAATGAACCAACGCCCGGGTCCGTGGTGGACCTGGATGCGGCAGCGGGAGCTGACCACCACGTTGGCGCGCATGCACAGTCTGTAACGGTTTGGGGGCTGGCACCTCACTACATGAAGCATTCCTCCGACATGCTTCCCCCTCGGAGCGCTACGCTGCCAGTGGTTCCACCGCGGCAGCTGGTTCCCATACTTGATGACGATCGGGGGCCTGCGACATTTTTCCACGGGCGCACACGTGAACTCCGCTCTTTCGCAAAGAGGCTGGGCTACGCGCGTCAGTCCAACCGCGGGACTATCTTCCTCATTCAGGGCGGGCCAGGGGCGGGCAAGACGGCTCTGCTGTTCGAGTGTGCCCAGCGGGCGACAGGGGACGGATGGCGGGTGGCGAAGATACAGGATAGTGCCTTGTATGACCCGAGAATACTGGCGGCACGGCTGGATGTGCCTTACGCTACGCAGACAACGGTGCACAGGGAGGCCGGATGGAGGGCTGGACTATCGTCGGTGGCTGCACTTTTTCGCTACCGGGCGGTAAGGCGATCTTCAGAGCATGCTGGGCTCGAAATACGCGAACTCTTGAAGGATGCAGCCCGCCCCGGCGGTCTCCTCCTCCTGTTGGATGAGGTGCAAAACCTCCAAATACGTCGAGGCGCGCCAGCCGCGGCCGCGATAGCGGCGAACCTGGACCTCATACACAACGGTGAGATAGGCGCGCCGGTGGTACTGCTGGCTGGCGGACTGGGCACATCCCGGGCTGTGTTCGGCACGTTCGGGATTTCCCGCTTCATGCAGGACTGCGTCCAGCATTTGGGCCGGCTATCGCCGAAGGCGGAACGGGCGGTGATCCGCGACTGGCTGGTAAAGGCCGGCGGTGGCACGGGTAGCCCGTATCACTTGGAGCACTGGATTGATACGCTTGCGGCGGAATGTCACGGTTGGCCGCAGCATATACAGGCCTTTGCGCCGCGAGCAGCCGAATGGCTATATGGTGCTGGCGGCGTGCTGCGAGAAGAGGTGCCATTGGAGGTATTAGAAACAGGGCAGACCCGCAGGGTCGCATACTACGAGGGTAGGGCTGAGGGTCTCAGCCTCGCGGACAGAAGGGTGCTTGCAATTTTGCTGGGAGAGGAGGGAAGCACCTTGGAGGAGTCGGACATGATCGCAGCCCTTCTTGGCCATAGGACGCCAGACGGCGCACAAGCGGTTTTTCAGCATGCGCTGCACAAGGGAGTCTTGAGCGAGAGGCCGAATGGAAGCCTATCAATCCCGATCCCGTCCATGCGTACCTGGCTGTTGCAGGAATACGCCGTTTCCGCCCAGACCCTTCCGCCGATGTCCCGTGGTGAGGAGAGGCCGACCCCGGCACGGCAGGGTGTCCGCGCTAGGCGGGGGGATAATCGTGATCGCAGTCCAGAACCAGAACGGTAGTGTCTCAATGTTGTGCAGCGTCGCTGCGGAGGTTCGGTGCAAGCCGGGTATCCGTGATCTGCGCTTTAACGTGTCGAGCATTTACGTCGATGACTCGGCTTACCGGGATCGGGCGGAAGTCTGGATATGAGCAGCGAGAACTCGGACACTCACCATTAGAGACTTGGAATGTTCGAAATACGTAACCGTCCCGTAGAATGCATTCAATGCAAGCGCTGTGTCAATCTTATGTCTTCCTTGGTGGGGCGCTACGCGTTCCTGCGGTAGCGTTGGCTCCAGGCAGGTTGGGAGTATCTTCAGCCGCGACGGCACAGCTTGGATTTGCTTTGCCAAGCAGGTCTGTATAGGATTGGCCTCGGCATGTTGTAGTGGTCACCGGCGAAGAATAAGTGTCCCGTAGCGTACCAATTGTGTTGAGTAGCTTGGCCTGTCTGCCGATTGCATAATCCGAAGCAAGCTGGACGGGTAATCCGAGGTAATCTGGACACTTGTGGAGGGCTGCTGACGCCTGTCTCGGGGCTGAGTAGAGGCCTTTATAGGTGTGTGGTTTTGGCTGATGGCAGTGGCGGTGTCGGAGCGGATCCGTCAGCCGCTTAATATCAGGGACTCAATCACCAACCGAGTTTCTGATGTCAAACAAGCGAGTGTCTATGCGGGCGATTAGGGACGTGCTTCGGCTGCATTTCCGGGAGGGGTATAGCAATCGTAAGATTGCGAAGTGTCTGTCCGTTTCAGCCAGTACGGTGAGGGCGTATTTGGAGCGTGCAAAGCATGCGGGTCTGTCCTGGCCTCTGCCAGAGGATTTGGATGATCATGGTTTGGAGTCACGCCTGTATGCGGAGGCTTCTGTGCGCCACAAGTCTGAGCCAAGGTGGGAGGTGGTGCATCGGAAGATGTCGCGGTCGAGCATGACGCTGAAGTTGATCTGGCAGTCTTACCGTGCAGCGTATCCAGACGGCTACGGCTACAGTCGTTTCTGTGACCTATATCGTGCTTGGCGCCACCGCACGCAGGTGACCATGCATCTGCACCACAAGGCGGGTGAGAAGCTCTATCTGGACTTTGCGGGCATGACGATAAAGGTGCGTGATCAGCGGAAGCCAGCTCAGGTCTTTGTGGCCACGATGGGTTTTTCCAGTTACACGTATGCGGAGGCCACCGGAGACCAGACGCTGAGGAGCTTTATTGGCGCACATCGTCGGGCCTTTGAGTTTTTCGGTGCGGTACCGGCGGCGGTGGTGCCTGACAACTTGAAGGCGGCAGTTAAGAAGGCGCACCGTTACGATCCGGAAATCAATCCTACCTACCAGGAGATGTGCGAGCATTACGATCTGGTAGCGCTGCCAGCTCGCGTGAGAAAACCAAGGGATAACGCCAAAGTCGAATCTGCGGTCAAAGTAGTGGAGCAGTGGATTCTGGCCGCCTTGGGTACTGTCCCTTACCTCACGCTGGATATGCTCAATGAGCGGATTGCGAAGGGGTTGGTTACCCTGAATAACACTCCTTCTCAGAAGCGCGAAGGGAGCCGTCGCAGTCAGTTTGAGGCGGTGGACTTGCCCGCGATGCGCCCCTTACCCCCGAAGCCCTTTGAGTATAGGGAGTGGAAAGTGGCCACGGTGAGCTTTGATTATCACGTAGCGGTGAACAAGCGGTTCTACAGCGTCCCGTATCGGCATGTCCGGCGCAAGGTGAATGTATGCGTGGGGGAAGCTACCGTGGAGATATACCTTAGCAACCAACGTATAGCATCCCACATGTTATGCCCCAAGGTCTACGGATGGAGCACACATCCAGAGCATATGCCTTCGAATCATCAGGAGTACGCCCAGCAGCATCGCCTGCTTGAGCGTGCCGCGCAGATCGGTCCGAACACGGAGAAGGTAGCGTTGACCATCATAGAGCGCCGCAGGCATCCTGAGCAGGGCTTTCGCTGGGGGCTCCTGGACCTTAAGCGCGCCTATCCAGGCGAGCACATCGAGGCGGCCTGTAAGTGGGCATTAGTGCACCAGATCTTCCGCACAAGCAGCATTGCATATTCCGCTTCAAATCGACCAGTGGTTCCACGGGAAATCGACCACCGATTCCACGGCAAATCGACCAGTGGTTCCACGGGAAATCGACCACCTGAGCTGGCGCGCGCCGACCGGTGGCGGCGGGGTGTAGGAGGTCGGTTAACGGACCTGCCAAATTGGCAGTCTGGCGGAGTTAGAAACGGGTTATTGTTGCCTGTCGCGGGTGATGGCGGCAGGTCAAGCGCAGGTGGTATCGTACCCTCTTTACTTACCAAAAGAGGGGTACTTATGCCAAACAAGAGGGTTGTTATGCGTGTTTTGTGGGACGTTCTGCGGTTGTCTGCGGAGTCTGATTTGAGCGTACGTGGTATCGGTCGTGCGCTGGGAATATCGCACAGCACGGTACTTGGTTACTTGCGTCGTGCTAAGGCAGCGGGTGTGCATTGGCCTTTGCCCGAGGGTATGCCGGAGGCCAAGTTGAAGGCATTGCTTTATGGTCCGCCGGAGGTTGCCAAGGAGACGCGTCCGTTGCCGGACTGGTCCGAGGTGGAGCGTAAGATGCAGGTCAAGGGGTTCACGCGGCGCCTGATGTGGGAGCGGTACAGGCGGGACCACAGCGATGGTTACGGCTACAGCAAGTTCTGCGCTCTTTACTCTGCCTGGAAGAAGGAATTTGGCCAGGTGACGGTTCCGATGGATCATCCTGCGGGTCATTCGGCCTTCGTGGACTATGCAGGCATGCGCCTGGAGGCGATAGACCAGCTTACGCGTAAGCGGCGTCGGGTGGAGATCTTTGTTGGTGTGCTGGGATTCTCCAATTATCTCTACGTTGAGGCGACGTGGACGCAGCGTCTTGGGGACTGGCTGGGCTCGCATCGTCGCATGTTCGAGGCTTTCGGGGCGGTGCCTTCCTATGTGGTCTGTGACAATTTGAAGAGTGGCGTGCGCAAGGCCCACCGATACGATCCGGAGATCAATCCGTCGTATCAGGACCTTGCGATGCACTACAAGACCGTGGTTGTGCCTACGCGTCCCGGGAAGCCCAGGGACAAGGCCAAGGTCGAGCAAGCCGTGTTGCATGCAGAGAGGCGCATTCTGGCTCCGTTAAGCGATAAGCGTTTCATCGGTCTAGCGCACGTGAACCGGCACATTCGTGTCCATCTGAAGGAGCTTAACGAGCGGCCTTTTCAGAAGCTGGAAGGCAGTCGTAAGAGCTGGTTTGACACGTGGGAGCGATCAGCGATGAAGCCCTTGCCGGCGGAGCCGTACGAGCACGCGGAGTGGCGCAAAGCCAAGGTGCACAGAGATGCGCACATCGAGGTGCGCTGGCACCGTTATAGCGTTCCTTATCGATATGTAGGTCGTTCGGTACAGGTTCGCCTTACAGATACCACCCTGGAGGCATTATTTGACGACAAACGGGTGGCGACGCACCCGCGTAGCCACCAGAAAGGGGTCACCACCAAGGATGAACACATGCCGGACGCCCAACGCCAAATGAACGATATGAGCCGCTTCGTAACCGAGGCAGAACGCATCGGGCCGGACACACACAATATCGTGCGGCAGATCATCGATGCTGAGCGGCACCCGCTGATTCGTTACCGCACGCTCATGGGCCTGCTCCGCTTGGCTCGCATCTACGGTAAGAGCCGCATGGAAAACGCGTGTACGCGGGCAATCGCTATCGGCACCCGCTCGTACAGGAGCATCGCGTCCATCCTGAAGAATGGACTCGACAAGCATCCGCTGGACTCGGTGTCTCCGCCTCCCATAGACCATGACAACATCCGGGGCCCAAGCTATTACGACACCAAATCGGATTCTCCTCACCAAACCTCGAAGGACTGATGCTCCTACACCCTACCCTTGACAAGCTCGAGCAGATGCGTCTGCATGGCATGGCGCGCGCGCTGCGTGATCAGCTTACCCAACCGGAAATGGAACAGCTCCCGTTCATGGACCGCCTGGGCCTATTGGTTGACCACGAGGAGATCGTGCGATACAACAATCGCCTGCGGTCGCGCCTACGCCGCGCCCGGTTACGCCAGGAGGCCTCCATGGCCGATCTGGACTATCGTCGCGGTCGCAATCTGGATCGGCGCCTGATGGCCTCGCTTTCCACCTGCGACTGGGTGGGCAAACATCACAATGTGATCATTACCGGACCCACCGGTGTCGGCAAGAGCTTCGTGGCGTGCGCGCTGGCGCATAAAGCCTGCATGGAGGGGTTCACCGTACGCTACCACCGACTGCATCGTCTTCTGGAAGATCTGCAACTCGCGCACGGGGACGGACGCTTCCTGAAACTGCTGAAGCAGTTGACGCGCTTCCACCTACTGGTTCTCGATGACTGGGGGTTGTCACGAATCAGTGCGCTGCACCAGCGGGATCTGCTTGAGCTAATCGATGATCGGTATCAGAAGGGATCCATCGTCGTTACCAGCCAGATGCCTGTGAGTGTGTGGCACGAAGGCATGGAAGACCCAACACTCGCTGATGCTATCCTGGATCGCCTCATTCACAATGCACACCACATCGCGCTGAAGGGAGAGTCCATGAGACAGCGTCTGCCAAAATGGCAGAACCTTCCAGAGAAGACAAGCGTAACTGAAGCCAGACAGCCGTGAAAATGGTACCCAGAACAGTCACGATGCAGCGCTATCCAGCGCGGACTCAGCACGCCGAATCAGGTGGTCGATTAACCGTGGAATCGGTGGTCGCCATACCGTGGAACGAGTGGTTTTTTTCCGTGGAATATGCACAGCATCGCTAATGTTCTCAAACGTGGCATTGAGCGGCTTACCCTGTACCAGGCAGCGGAGGACCCGCCCATCATGCACGACAACATCCGCGTTCCCAGTACTACGCCGACCCCCCTGACAACAACGCTTCGTTCCATGTTGACACACCCAACGATAGAGCAGCTCGAGAAGCTTCGCTTCTATGGCATGGCCGACGCTTTGCGCGATCAGCTAAACCATCCTGGCATTGAGCAGGTGGCATTCATGGACCGCCTCGGTGAGCTGGTGGATCGCGAAGCCAACCGGCGTGAAAGCATTCGATTGAAGTCACGGCTTCGCCGCGCTCGGCTACGGCAACAGGCGTGTATGCAGGACATAGACTATCGCATGCATCGCGGACTGGACCGTCGCCTCATGCTGTATTTGGCCGGATGCGACTGGATACGCCAAAAGCAGAACGTGATCATCACCGGCCCCACCGGCGTGGGTAAGAGTTATATTGCCTGTGCGCTGGCCCACACCGCCTGCCTGAAAGGCTTTAAAGTGCGCTATTTCCGGTTGCAACGAATGCTCGAAGACGTCGCGCTGGCGCGAGCAGAGGGCCGGCTCCTGAAGCTGCTGCGTACGTTGTCGCGGCTTAGCGTGCTGGTTGTTGATGATTGGGGGCGAAAAAAACTCACCAACGCGCAGCAAGATGATCTGCTGGAAATCTTGGATGACCGACACCAGGTCAGCTCCACCATTGCTACCAGCCAGCTCCCGGTGGAACGCTGGCATCAGGCCATGGAAAATCCTACGCTCGCCGATGCTATCCTGGATCGCCTCATCCACAACGCGTACCGCATCCAGCTGACCGGCGACTCGATGCGTAAGCAAATGGCTAACGTGCATGTGCCGGAAAACCCAGAAGACTCATCTTGATTCTAACCACAATCTCCCAGCAACCACAGGGCATGGCAGCTTACGTCACCATCATAACGCGGCTGGACAACCTCCAGCGCGGGTGTCCAGCTTACCTCGGATTGGGTGCACGAATTCGCCGCATTACGCATAGACCGCCTATATGCCAAAAAACGTACATCAATCCCCGTCCACAATGCGGCCGTATGGCCGCTCACTCATGGACCAGGTATACGCTCAAAAGAAGACCGACCACGCCCACAATCTGGCCCCGAAAGAACGTCAGCAGATACCGATATCTGCCAGCGCTACCAGTCATGGCTGCTCTGCCGTGACGAGGAAACCCTAACCAGCCTGAAGCGGATGTTATCGCATATCCAAAGAAGACCACACCCCAACATAAGCAGGGCAAATCTCCCGGGCTAAATCCATTCAACGGGACGGTTACCTTAAGGCCGATTGACGCACATGTAGTCCATCAGACGGATACGGCAAGAAACCGAATCCAGATACCTTGTCTTGTTACACCCAGCACCTCCACGTTCGATTACGGGCCTGATCGGGAAACCGCTGAGAAACGTGGCCTGCTCTGCTTCGTTTCAGTTCCGAAGGAGGCAGAAATGGGATCGCGAATATGCGTGTGCAAATCGGGAGCCGGGTGTTGTCCCAGGTGCACTGCCTAGGGTTACGGCTCTAGGCAACTGCGGATTCCCTATCAGCGCGCCTCCGAATGCACCACTAACCGCACCAAGTAGCATGGTGGGCGATGAGACCGCGAACCGGCCCAACGACTTCGCAATCGACGTTCAGGAAGAGGGAGCCACGAAAGGCGAGGGGGTTGAGAAGGAGCAAGCGGAGGATGCATCCGATGCCGCAGCTATTGACGAGCCTTTCGATCCAACGAAGATCAGGATTTCAACGAGGCAACCGACGGTGAGTCTAGTTGTCAATAGGATGCGCCTCGAAGAAATCAATCTCCAGCCCGACTTTCAGCGCAGCGGTAACATCTGGACGAGACCTATGCAAAGTCGTTTGATCGAGTCCATGCTCCTCCGGATTCCCCTTCCGGTTTTCTACATGGCGGCCGACCACGACGACAATTGGCAAGTCGTAGACGGATTGCAACGGCTGAGTGCGGTGCGTGCATTTGTTTTGGAAGAGACACTCCAGCTCCAAGGGCTCGAGTACCTGAGCCAGTTCGATGCCCTCTCCTTCGCCGAACTTCCTCGCCCGATGCAGCGCAGGATCACCGAAACGCAGCTATCCTGCCATATTATTGAGCCAGGAACTCCGCCCGAAGTGATGTTCAACATCTTCAAGCGCATCAACACCGGAGGAAAGCCACTGGTGGCACAGGAGATCCGCCATGCACTCAATCCGGGACCAGCCCGCGACCTCCTAGGAGAGCTAGCCCAATCGGAGGAATTTCTCAAGGCAACCGACAATTCGGTGAGTGATAAGCGGATGGCAGATCGGGAGTGTGTGCTGCGTTTCTTGGCCTTTCGATTGTTGGGCGTGACTAGGCATGAAGGCAAACTAGACGATTTCCTGATGAGCGCGATGAAGTCCCTAAACAACGCCCAGCAAGAACATGTATCGTCGTTGAAGGCTGACTTTCGCCGTGCCATGTCACTGGCATTCGACATCTTTGGACAAGAAGCCTTTAGGAAGCCAAGTCGGCTAGGAAAGGTGCAATCGAGGAATCCCGTGAATAAAGCCCTGTTTGAGAGCCTGTCGGTGGCTTTGGCAGAGGTTCCAGAAGGTTATGCCGAAGAACTGAAGAGTCAGAAGGACCGCATTGTCGAGTGCCTCGCACAACTAATGGAAGATCCAGAGTTCTTCGAGAGCATCTCGACGGGAACTCATACGACGAAAAAAGTGAACATTCGTTTCGGGCGGACACGGGACGTGGTGCAGCAGGTTCTGGCATGATTGACCACATCCGACTCCATAATTTCAAGTGTTTCCGAGACGAGACTATAAGCTTCGGGGGACTGACCGTTCTCTCTGGCCTCAACAGCGCGGGCAAGAGCAGTGTGATTCAGGCTTTGTTGGCGCTCCGCCAACGATGGGGGCCCGGCCCCGGGCAGCCGTGGCGTGGTTCGCTGGTGAATCTGGGGGCATGGCGTGACGTACTCCATAACGACGCCCCTGAGGACTCTGTCCGGCTGGAAGCGTCCTTCTTCTCGGGAAGGGGCAAGGCATGTCTTGAGAACCACTCTCCACAGCGTGGAGGAGAATTGGATTCTAGCGAAATCAGCGCAGGTGCTAGGCAGTGGTTTCAAGGGGATGTCTTCTATCTATCTGCTGACCGGCTTGGCCCACGGAACCTTCTGCCGTACTTGGAGGAGGAACACTCTTCCGCCACCCCCCTTGGGAAACGCGGGGAGTATGTGCTTTGGTATCTGGACAGGTTCGGTCATTTCCCGATCCGTCAGCCGGTCCGATACCACTCCGAACCTAAGAAGACGCTTGTAGCTCAAACGAGCGCGTGGCTGAGCGTCATCAGCCCTGGGGCCGACCTGCAGATCAAAGTGATTCCAGAGGCCGATCGTGCCGTTGTCGGCTATCGATTTGCTAGATCAGATGATGTTCCGAGCTCCCTGTTTCGCGCCGCAAACGTAGGCTTTGGCATCAGCTACGGTCTCCCCCCGATCGTTGCTCTGTTGGCACCGAAGCGTGCTTCACATGGTGCAGTTGAGCATCTGGTCATCATTGAGAATCCAGAGGCTCATCTGCACCCTGCCGGCCAAACGGCGCTCGCCGAACTGGCGTCCCGTGCTGTAGCGAGCGGCACGCAAGTGATTCTGGAGACCCACAGTGACCATGTGCTAAACGGTGTGCGCCTCGCGGTACGCGAGGGAATTCTCCGCCCAGACGAAGTGGTCATTCACTACTTCGAGCGGCACGGACTTGAGGTACAGGTCACGACTCCTATGTTAACTTCCAGCGGCCAATTGGATGTATGGCCTGTAGGGTTCTTTGACCAGCATGAACGTAACCTTTCCCGGTTGATTGGTTTACCAACCTCCGCCGTGGACCCAGCGCATGCTTTCCGGTGACATCTGGAGACACTCAAATCTGGTTTTTCTTCAACGAGCTATCGGCCAAGGCACCAGCTCCCACTACACACCAAGGCCGCCGACGGATGGACGATATGGTCACCGCAATGGCGACCATGATGGCAGGCCACCCCGCGACCCTAGTGACAGTCGGGGAGACCAATCTTTGGGAGGCAGAGCTGGCACCTAGTTACACTGTGACGGAATGGTTATCGGCAGCCAATCCAGACTACAGGCGCCTCATGCTTACCATTGCGAGCAATTGCGACCTTCCAGTGGAGGCTGGCGAAGCCCTAAGCAATCGCTTCCACTTGTCGGAGTTCTTCGTCTCAATGGGGTCTGAAGGTAAGTCGATAGATCGGGTGGATGCCCGGGGACTTGGGGCCGCCTATCTCCTCGAAGGCATTGGCGTCAGCCTTCGATCTGAGGACCGATGGTATGATATTCGGATTCAGCTAAAGCACCTGTGGTTGGCTGAAAACGGTCAGGAAAAGACGGCCGATGTCGAAGTTTTCAACCTATCCGAGTCTTCCCAAGCCGAACGGCTATCAGACCTTCTCATCGAGAGGAGCAGGCAAGGTCTACGGGGGGTGCCAGCGGCGCTGGCCGAGAAAAAGGGTGATTGCTTCCCTCATCTGACGTTCGGCCGCGATGTGGACAGCCAACTTGACGAGATCCCGCGGTGTATACTCCGGGTAGTGATCGGGAAGCTGATAACCCTGGACCACGCCTCTCGCACATGGCGCCGCAATCTGGCGATGGCCTTTCCTGATCTGCCCAAGTGCAATCCAGAGAGCGAACAAACCATGCAGCAATTCGGCGATCAGCGCAGGTTTCGAGATCCGAACGGTGAAGTAACCGAGTACAAGCGACATACAATGGTGGGTTCCGCTTATCGGATCCACCTACGTGTGATCGACAACCCACGCGGGATCGAAATCGGCTACATTGGCCGTCATCTGGACACGAAGAGGCATCACTGATCAATGGATTCGACTAAACGGGCTCTGTCCAGCTGTTTTGGTGCTGCATATGGGTCAGCTTTTTCAAGATGCTGCAATCGGAATGTGCAAGCGCTTTTGGTACAGGCTGCGAATACAAGTGGTGCTCGTATCGACGACCGTCTTGGGCCGTTGCGCCGCTGCGAGCGGATAGTATTGACGTTGGCTCATTGACTTGTCGGGTAAGGCGGTCGTCTCCCGCTGGTGGGTTGATCCAGCCTGGTGAAGATGGTCTGGAGACCATTGAAGCGCCTCATGGGAAGCATTCGGGATGGCGTTGATATGCTTTACTGAGAACGGGCTGCCGTTGAGCGAGTCGTTGTTGGGTCTGATGGAAAGGAACGGTACTGAATCGCATGAGCGCCAATGGCAAGTGATAGTGCATGCAGTTGGATACCGCGTAGCCATAGAGGACCACGCCCAAACATAAGCAGGGCAAGTCTCCCGGGCTAAATCCATTCTACGGGACGGCTACTCCGCAAGGGTCCCGGTCTTGGCGGTGCACGGCCCTGCCTAGATCTGGCAGATACAGCACCCCTACACTCTGATGATCGGAATTGGCATGCAAATGCTCAGAAGCCCGGATGGATTGCGCCAAGACGAGCACTCACGCGGCTTCGGCCGCCTAGTCAAAGCCCAATCGAAAGCCCGCGAGCGGCTCGAAACGGCGCTGCACCAAGAAACGGGGAGCCTCGTCTGTGACGCTGCCGACGCGCTCAAAACTGTAACGCGCCGATAAGCTGACATACAGCGCACGCACTATGCGGTAGTCCGTCTGGAATTCCAGTGCGCTCAAGTCGCCGAAGTCATCAAAGATGCCTAAAAAGCCGGCCGCCCCTAACTTGTCTATGCCCACCCCAAACCGAAGCCGGCGGGCGCTTAGCACAAACAACCGGAAATGAAACTCGCTAAGCCGCTGCCCCCCGAAATGGCGCCGAAAATAGTACCACATCGAAAAGCCGGGCGGCACCTCTAGCCTGAACTCTGTTACCAGATCGCTGGCGCCGCGGCTTTCGCCCAACGAGACACCGGCCACACCTTCGCCTGACGCGCGCACAATCCTGGCATGCCGGTTGTGCACGCTATAAAGCGCGCCGACATAGCCGGGAATGAACTGCCGGCTGTTGTAGAACGCGCCGATCCTTAAGCGAAAGCTGAGTAGGTCCAGGAAGTCGTATGACTCCACGTCGGCACCGAAGGCTAGGCCATCACCAAACCTGGGATACCATGCGTAGCTCACATACGGCACAAAGTGGACGTCGCCCGTCGCAAACAGCTCAATCTGCGCGTCGGCACTGTATGCGTCAATGCGCCTGGGGCGCGCACGATCGGACACGGCGCTGAACCCCAGCCGAGTACGGCGCGCTGATAACCCCTTCGCCAGGAAATCAGGATGGACGGCAACGCGGCCCCCAGTAACCCCGCCCAACAATACGTCTGCTGTGAATCCCTCCACGGTGAACCAGCGTCCGCCATAGCTGAATTCCGCGCCTACCGTGCGCTCATCCCAGGCGACTGCGCTGCTGTAGAAATTGACGATGTGCCCCATGCCAAGCCTTATGCCGTCCAGAAACCCTGCGCGCAGGTGCAGCGGACCATCGACAGGCGCGTTGTATCGTACAAACTCCACCAGACGCAACACATCGTATGGCTCATCGATGTCAGGCGCATAGTACCCGAGAGGACCGGCACGGAAGGTGCCCGCGAAACGGGCAGAAAGTGGTCGAGTGATAAGCTCAAGACGCGCCGCCGTGGCTACGCGCCACTGTGCACCAATAAGTGACAGCCCGCCCAGCGCAAAAACCTGTCGGTCTCGATGCCACCTCTCAGACTGCAACCGTTCACTCAGATCTCCATAAGAACCGAATGGGAATGGCTGTGCCGCAGCAGGCAGAGAAACCGCAGTCGGGAGCAACAACATCAACAGAAAAACGGCCCAGCTAAGGCCACGCTGCACCGCCCCACAGAAACACTTGCACGGCAAATTCATTCGATCATGCCATGAGGTTGCCGCTGTTTCCGCTGAGCCTGGTGCTTTACCCGTCGCAGATCGTGCCGCTGCGCATCGACGAGCCAGGCCTGCGCGAGGTGACCGGAAAATGCATTTCAATGGGCGAGCCCGTCGGCGTACTGTGCAAACAGGATGGAAAGCTGTCCGAGGTGGGATGCACCGCACGCATCTCACGCGTACTGCAGCGGTACTCCGACGGGCGTATCGACATCCTGATCACCGGCGAACAACGATTCAGGATACTGATACTCCACGATGAAGAACAGTACCTTACCGCCGAAATCATGTTCCTGCAAGACCGCCAGGGGATGCCGCGGCCGACAGCCAGAGAACGCGTGATCGCCCAGCATATGCGCCTTATGGAGATTGCTGGACGTACCATTCGCCCCTCTGCGTACGAAGTTCAAGAGAGTGTTTCCTTTGTGATCGCGAGGAGCGCCGGACTGACGCTGGACCAGCGGCAGGCCGTCCTGGAAATGTCCAGTGAGCAGGCGCGAATCGATTTCCTAGTGGACCACTTTGAAGAGTTTATTCCCCGGGTAGAGAAAGCCCAGGCTCTCAGGGCGACCATCCAGTCCAACGGCCATCTCGATTTCGAGGAGATTTGATGCCCAACGTCGGTCCCTACCGCCTACATGCCATTGAGGCTGGGCGCTTGCGGCTCGATGGCGGCGCAATGTTCGGCGTGGTGCCCAAAGCCGTATGGCAACGCCAGGTGG
The DNA here is from genome assembly GCA_958296045.1 of Rhodothermales bacterium. Taxonomy (GTDB): domain Bacteria; phylum Bacteroidota; class Rhodothermia; order Rhodothermales; family Bin80; genus CATQHT01. The sequence continues at coordinate 670,157 of CATQHT010000001.1, read as the reverse complement.
CAGCAGACAGCCGTAACCGCATCGACATCCGGTTGCGATGCCTGCTCTTAGAAACATCGAACCGGCTGATACTGGTCGATACAGGCGTGGGCCACAAAGAAAGTTCTTGGTTTGAGGACGCTTTTGCGGTGGACCATTCCCACAATGACCTCTACGGCAGCCTTGCACGCGCCGGCTTTTCGCCCGAAGAGGTTACGGACGTCATCCTGACACATCTCCATTTTGATCATGCCGGTGGCAGCACCGTGCGCCAAGAGGGCAGGGTGGTTCCCACATTCATCAATGCCGCCTACCACATTCAACAGGACCATTGGGCAACCGCCTGCGCGCCTTCGGTGCGGGAGGCTGCTTCCTTTAAAGGCGACAACTTCCTGCCGCTACAACGGACCGGGCAGCTGAACCTGGTCCATGGTGCGGGGGAGCTTTTTCCTGGTCTTGGGCTTTACGTGATCTACGGGCACACCCAGGCGCAGCAGCTCGTGCGCGTGACCGGCCCCGAAGGCACGTTGGTGTTCGTAGCAGACCTTTTGCCGCTGACGCAGCATGTCAAAGGGCCGTGGGTGATGGCCTATGATACCCAGCCAGCGTTGACGATGATGGAAAAGCAGCGTTTCCTCAAGGAAGCCCACGAAGAGGGATATCACCTCTTTTTTGAGCACGATCCCGGCACGGTTATTGCCAACGTCGGACGCAACGAGCGGGGGTTTTTCCTAGCTGACAGCCGACCGCTTGCTGAACTCTTCTAGAAACCTTGCGCGGCACTTGTCGTAACAAGGCTGCCAAACCAACACGATTCCCATAGGCCACAGCTACTAGACGCCCAGATAGTTTTGCCGCGGATCACACAAGTCCGCACTGGAATCATAAATCGTCAGGCGCGTGGGAATGCGTAAGGCCTGCAAGGCCTACATCGTGCTGCTTTTGGCAGCCAAGGTCGCCACACTCGGTGCATCGGCGCAAGAGGTCAGGTTTCGTCCGCTGACAACGGACGAGACACGGGTGGTCTATGAGCTGGAAGCGTCGTGGGCCAATCCGATGCCCTCGAGCGGCGAGGTGATTGACGCGCAGGGACTGGCGGCGCTCACCCATGGCGGGCTCTTTGAGCGCACCGCCACGCTGCATCTGAAGACGCTGGCGATGCCCGTAGTGCGGATTCTGGCAGCAGAGTACGATGAGGTGGATGCCACCTTGGTGCCCCAGGTGAAACACCCGCCAGGTTCGCAGCCTGCCCAAGTCGTCGGGCTGGGCATCTTTCGCAAAAATCCCGTCGCCACGCTGGTCCTGCGCACCCTGACTATGGACGGCTCCGTGATGCGCCGGTACCGCCGCCTCCTGGTGGAGGTGACGTGGGAGGACGGCCAACCAGTCAGGCCAGCCGGAGCTAACCCGCACCTCGCAGTTACCGAAAGCGTGCTGGCTTCGGGCACCATATTCAAGATCCCGATCACCCAGGAGAGCATCTATCAGATTGACCGGGCCTTTCTCGAGGCGCTTCCCGGATTGACGGCTTCCCCAGACGCCATCGATCCGCGACACGTTAAAGTGTATGGCAATGGTGGTAAGCCCGTGCCTGCCTTCAATGGAGCACCGCGCACAGCGGACCTAGCCGAGGTGGCGGTATTCATACAAGGTGGCGGAGACGGATCCTTTGACAGTGGCGATGCCGTGTGGTTCTACGGTACCGGCCCCTCTGGATGGCACAGCGTCCACCTTAGAGATGGTCGCAGCGAGCTACGCTATAATAACGATGGCACGCCCGTAGTCGAATGGCAACACTATGTGCATCCGTTCTCCAACGAGAATTTCTACTTCATCAAGATTGACGACCAAGAGAGCTCGGAATTCTCGCAGGAGCCTTATCCCAATGCCTCCAGCGCCACAAACCTTACGCAGATCCTGGGGCGCCACTTTGTGGATTTTGACGAGTTTCTCTGGGCCCAGGGTCGCGAAAGTGGCCACACCTGGGTCAGCCATCTCCTGGTGGATTCCGGCGTCGAGTTGCCAGTGCTGGACAACGTCCCACTGCCCGGCCTGCTAAGCGGCCGGATAGAGTACCTGGCGCACGTGGCGATCCAGAGCAATCCCGCGGCCACCGTGGCCTTCCGGTCCGGCGGCACGACGCTAGCCCAGGTCAACCTGGGCGCCGTTTCCAGCGGGGTCACCTCGCCGGTGGCACGCAGTGGCGTAGCCGCATTTGCGCAGGACGTAAGTGCTGGTCAGGCGCCATCTATGACGATGGAGCTGGAGCCTATCTCGGGAGGACCGCAAGCGGCATTAGACTGGCTGCGAGCCTTCTATCCGATGGCGCCGTCGCGCCATGATGCACCGCTGCGCCTGCATACGCCACTGCTGTCTGAAGGTACCTTCACGATCACACTGCAAGGATTCTCCAGCGAGCCGTACGTGCTGGACATAACGACGCCGGGCGCCTACATGTGGCTGGGTACCCAGGCCTCCGGTGCCAACTACCGCATCCAAGTGACTGCTCAAGACAGCCTCCTGCCACGAGAGCTCATCGCATTCGATGCTAACCATGTGACACCCCTGATAGCAAGCGAGGTGTGCCCAGACGATGTCGGATGCCGCGTGTCCACTCAGAACCTGCACGGCATCAGCAGCTATCCCCACTTTGTTATTATCACGCCTGGGGAGTTTGCGGCCTCGGCCGAAGCGCTGGCCGACATACGGCAAAGCGAAGGGCTGCGCACCGTGGTCACCGATGTGCAGCAGATTTATAACGAGTTTTCTGGAGGACTGCAGGATGTGCGCGGCATTCGCGACTATCTCAAGTTCTTGTACGACGGCGCGTCCAGTGAAGCGGACATGCTTCGCTATGTGCTGTTCTTCGGCGACGGGCACTACAACTTCCGCGGCATCAACCTAAGCGACAACGCGCTGGAGAACTGGATTCCCCCGTTTGAAACCGAAGAGTCCTTCATCCCAGAGGTCTCGTACACCACCGACGACTACTTCGGGCTCTTAGACGACAATGAAGGTCTCTGGCCCTTTGCACGCACGGGGTTCTGGGGACCCAGCGACTACCTGAATGAACGTGTGGATGTGGGTATTGGCCGTTTCACGGTTAACGCCGTGCAGGAGGCACAGACGGTCCTAGATAAGATCAAGCACTACGAGAGCGCCGACACATACGGAGCTTGGCGCAAGCGGTATGTGTTCCTTGCCGATGACGGCCCAACCGGGTCAAGCGGGACACAGGACGACAAAGACCTGCACACCCAGAATACGGACGTAGTCGCCAACGTGGTGGAGCAGGTCGCGCCCTATATCGACCAGAAAAAGGTCTATGGGATCTCATATCAACGTGAGTTCCGTAACGGATGGCGTATTCCGCGGGCGCGACAGGATGTCCTGACCGCCATCAACGATGGCGTGCTGATGTTCAACTTCAGCGGCCATGGCAGCGAAGTTGGGCTGGCTCAGGAAAATCTATTCGTGATAGATGATGCGGCCTCACTGACTAATTACGACGCGCTGCCCATCTTCATTACGGCCACATGCTCTTTCGGACGGTGGGATGACACCGAAGAGCAGAGCGGGGCAGAGGTGCTACTGCTCAACAGCCAGGGAGGCGCCATCGCGCTACTTACCACCGTGCGGACGGTATATACCTCTGGAGACGCCACCACCCTGAACGTAGGTCTGAACGTAGCGCTGAACGAAGAGCTGTTCCGGCGAGACGACGCAGGACTCATGTCCCGCCTGGGTGATGCGCTGCTGCGCACCAAAAATACACGCGTAGGCTACGAAGGCAACAATCGCAAATTCAACCTGCTCGGAGACCCCACCATGCGTGTGGGCGTGCCCTCGCCACATGTCGTCATAGAAACTGTGAACGACCAGGATGTGACGCGTGAGAATGTGGACATCAAAGCCCTGGAGCGCGTGACGGTCCAAGGGCGCGTGGAAAGTGTCAGCCAGCAATTCGATCCTTCCTTCAACGGCACCGTCAGCCTTACCGTCTACGATGCTGAGCGGCGCGTGATGATCCCGCCGGACATCCGACGCCACATGCCGCGCCCCTACTACCGTGTGCGAGACGACCTTATCTGGGCTGGCAGAACGCAGGTGAAGGACGGGCGGTTTTCGGCTACCTTCGTGGTGCCCAAGGATATCTCGTACAGCAACCAGGCGGGCCGCATCTCCGCCTATGCATCCGGCACCACGGACCATGCCCAGGGATTCACCAACAACATCGTGGTGGGCGGAACCGCGGCGGAGATCCCTGACGATGACGATGGACCCGTGATTGAGCTGTTCCTGGGTGACGAAACTTTCCCAGACGGTGGCCTGACCGCCAGCACGCCGCAGCTGTTGGCGAAGATATTCGATGAGAGTGGCGTCAACACCGTGGGCGCCGGCATCGGCCACGAAATGCTGCTGGTGCTCGACGAAAATGAAGAAGATGCCGTTAACGTCGGATCTCTCTACGAAAGCGAACAGGACTCCTACCAGCGGGGCCGCGTGCAGTACCAGTTTAATGAGCCGCTTAGGCCAGGAGCCCATACATTGTCGATGCGCGTCTGGGATGTGCTAAACAACTCCGGCGAAGCCACACTGCGGTTTGTCGTTGCCGATGACGCCCAACTCGTCGTCCGCAATGTGTACAATTACCCGAACCCCACGGGCGGACCAACCCGCTTCGTCTTTGAGCACAACCAAATACCAGGCACACCTGTTCATATACAGGTACGCATCTATTCCCTGGCTGGGCGCCCCGTGCGCACCATAGAAACCGACGAAGCACTACCCTCGGGCGCTATGCAGATTATCTGGGATGGCACCGATGACGACTACGCTAGGCTGTCACCTGGCATGTATCTGTATAAGGTGCGCGTCGAGATCCACGGCGCCGATGGCGAGCGACAAGTGTCGGAAGTCATCGAGAAGCTGGCCATCGTACGCTAACGTTTAACTGTCGACCAACTCATGCTCATGCACTCGTCTTTTAGTATGCTCTCGCATGCGTTCTGCCGGACAGCTCTTCTTCTGGCAGCCGCGGCCCTGCCCTTGGCTGGGCCCGTATCGGCCCAGGTGGGCAGGGCAGCCGTCGTGTTTCTGATGATTGAGCCGGACAGCCGCGCAGCGGGCATGGGCAATGCCGGTGTGGCCCTGTCCGATAACGCAAACGCGATATTTTGGAACCCTGCCGGTCTGGCAGACCAACGCGGGATGGAGTTTGGGATCACTCATTCCAACTGGCTTCCGGAATTCAATGCCGGCCTGTACTACGAATTCTTTGTGGCTAAGCGCCACTTTCCCGGGTGGGGCACCTTCGGAGCCCATATCACCTACCTGTTCCTGGGCGAACACGAGCAACGGGACGAGCAAAACGAGGTATTGGGGAAATTTCGCTCGTATGACCTGGCGGCCGGGCTTTCCTGGGCCTTCAAGCCCAGCAGCAACCTGTCTATTGGCACCGGTGCCCGCCTCATCTACTCCAGCCTTGGCTCGGTCACGGTGGGAGCACAGAAAACCAACCCGGGCATCTCCGTTGGGATGGATGTCGGCGTGCTATACAAGGTGCCCCAATTCTGGCTCGGCCTGACGCAGGTCAACTACAACATCGGAGCCAACCTAGCCAACATGGGTCCAAAGATTCAGTACTCCGACGGTGAGCAAGCCGACCCGATCCCCACCTATTTGCGTTTTGGGCACGCGCTAACGTTTCGGATCGACGACTACAACAAGATTTCGCTGGCCAACGACTTTTCCAAAATTCTGGTGCACCAGCGGGTGACCGAGACTTGTATTGACCCGACAGACCCGGAAACCTGCACCCTGGAATACAACACGGATCCATTCTACAAGGCCATCTTTTCCGCTTGGCGTCCTATCCAGGTAAGGAATCAGATGGAGACCGATGAGGAGGCGGAACACCAGTCCCTGTCCATCCTGGATCAGCTGATGATCGGCACCGGCTTTGAATACTGGTACGACAACCTTTTTGCGGCGCGGGCCGGGTATTTCTACGAGAACCCGTACAATGGCGACCGTGAGTTTCTCACGTTCGGTGCCGGGATACGCTGGAACATCCTGGGTGTGGACTTCTCCTACGTGTATGCGCTTGAAGAGAACCATCCGTTGGCTAACACGATGCGTTTCTCACTGCTGATAGATCTGGCGCGCTAACGCGGAGCATGCATATAGGCATTGGCCCTCGTGCACTGTGCATCTGCATCGTATTAGCAGCCGGCATCGTGGCCGCTGACGCCGCTGCGCAGGCCAGTCCGCACTACGATGTGGTAGCGCTCAGGGTGGAGTTTCAGCCTGACACGACGCGTTTCACCACCGGAGACGGCACCTTCGAGGGTCTCCGCTGGCCAGACGGCATCTCCCCCGTCGTGGATCCGCTTCCCCACAGCGATGGATACTTTGGCGCCCACCTGGAATTTCTGGAGCACTACGTCGCTAGCGTATCCGGTGGCCGTACGACACTGATAACACGCTTGTTGCCGACCATTGTGCGCCTTTCGCGCGAGATGGGCACCTACAGCCCGACGGGTCCCGCCGCCGACAGCACCTGGGAGCGACAAAAGCTGGTGCAGCTCTTGACAGAGGCCTGGACGCTGGCCGCGGGCAATGAAGACCTGCCGGACCTAGCTGGGCTGGACCCCGAGCGCACCTTCTTTGTGCTCTTTCATGCAGGGATTGGTCGCGATGTGGAGCTGTTGGGTACCGTGCTGCAAAAGACGCCGCTCGACCTGCCATCCCTCTATTTTGGTCTGGCGACGCTGGAGTCGTACGACGTGCCACCGCTTCAGGTCGGCGGCCTGCCGGTCACGAACAGCGCGCTGGTGCCGCGCACCGAGTCCCGCCTTGGATACAGCAACATCACGGAAGACTCGCTGCTCTTGGAGCTCTCCATCAATGGGCTTCTGGCATCCAGCTTTGTCAGCTTCCTAGGCATCCCGGACCTGTTCAACACGGCCACCGGCGAGTCGGCTATCGGGGGTTTCGGGCTTATGGATCCGCAGGGCATCTTTGCGTATGCCGGACTGTTTCCCCCAGCCCCTTCCGCATGGACCCGGCAAGAGCTGGGCTGGGTGAAGCCACAGGAGCTCACTGGCCCCGGGCCCATCGAGGTTAGCCTGCAGTTCGGTGAAGCCGCGCGTGCCAGCATCTCGTCGGCGGAGTATTTTCTTATCGAGAATCGGCAGCGGGACCCTGACGGAGACGGGCTGGTTCTGAGTGTGTGGCAGGACGGCACCGTGATAGAACAGCGGATCAGTGCCATCACCGATGACTTCAGTCGCTTCTCTGTGGACGCCTTTGCCAGCGGCGTCGTGGTCGGCGTGGACGACTACGACTTTGCATTGCCAGGGCGCGATGCGGACGACAACCAGTACCCAGGCGGCTTTCTCATCTGGCATGTCGACGAGCGCCTAACGAGAACAAGCGCCGTCAACGCGGACCCTGAGCGCCGCGGGCTGGACCTCGAAGAAGCAGACGCGGCCCAGGACCTGGGCTATGCCAACACGGCTGGCTCGCCGTTCGACTTTTTCTATGAGGGCAACCCGGTGCATGCGGTACTGCCCAGCGGACGCGAAATCCGTTTCTATGAGAACCGCTTCGGGCCCGCCACCGTGCCATCGAGCGCTACCAATGGGGGCGGCGCAGGCTTTGTCACGCTGGAGAACTTCTCTGCGCCCGGCTCGGTGATGTCATTTATGTACCGCCAAGAGGGGGCAGCAGGCATCGCACCACTGGACGACATACCGCTCGGCTCCCTGGTGGGCATGCGCAGCTCCGTGGGAGGAGGCAACACCTTCTCTTTCGTATTCGACCCGGATCAGCCAGGGCAGACCATGGTGGCGATACACGGCGCTGGCGGAGCCATCGCTGCAACGATACCTTCGCTGGTTCGCCCCGCAGCGCAGGGCAACACCCTTGTCGCCTTAGCCAAAGAAGAGGGCCAATACGTGATAAAGCGGCTTGCCGCGCCGGACTTCTCGCTGGTTGAGGCTCATGTGCTTCCAACAAGCGCATCGGCGCTCAAGCCCCAAGGCCCTGTGATGCTGGCAGACAATCGCACCGCCTACGCCCTTCTTAGCGGCGCTGCGCAATCTCTCCTTGTTACAGCCCCGCCCGGTGGTACCACTAGCGTCCGGTCTTTGCCTAGCGGCGGTCGCAGCTTGGCCCTAAGCCCAGGCGGCACGCTGCTATTGGTGACGACCACTGGCATATTCGACATGGACGGCAAGATGCGCTGGAGCATTGCCGAAGGCGGACAAGTCGTGTTCGCTGAGGACGTAGACGGCCTGTGGGGAGCCATGACACACCCAGCTGCCATGGCGCTACATATCTTGGAAACCGACGGGCAGGTGCATGTCATCGATCTGGCAAGCTACGGCCTGACCGCTCCACCAGCCGCATCGGTGGCTCTGGCAGACGTCGACGCGGACGGCGCGCACGAAGTGGTGGTAACCGCAGGCTTGACGCTCGCAGTCTTTGAGCGAGCAGGTGCGATGGCGACACACTACCCAATCTTGATGGAAGCGCACCTGACAGGGCAGCCTCTGGTAGCAGTGAACGGGCAGGACGCGGCGGCCATCATCGTCGTGACCGACAATAGCGGTCGGGTGCACGCGTTGCAGGATGGTCGTGCCCTGGAGGGGTTTCCACTAAGCATAGGACACCGTATCGCGGGCACGCCACGCCTCACGTCTGGCCGGCTGGACGCAGTCACGGGCCAAGCTGTCTTGCGGTCCTATGCCGTCACGTCCTTGGGTGACGCCCTGTGGGGCGAACGATACCAGAGCAGCGCCAACAAGAGGTTTGCAGCCGGGACCGGCGCCCCGGGCCCCGCAACCCAGGAGCGTTTGCTTGTTGCCGCCGAAACATATAACTGGCCCAACCCTGTGCGCGATGGCATAACGCACCTGCGCCTGATGACCGGTACCGATGCCACGGTAACGATCACCGTGGTGGATATAGCTGGCACAGTGGTACACGAGACGGCCCTGGAGGTCAGAGGGGGTAGCCCCACCGAGGTGCGGTGGATGGCCGATGTGGCCAGCGGGCTGTATTATGCTCGCATCAAAGCAACCACGCAGGACGGCACCACCGACACACGACTCATCAAGGTGGCGGTGATCCAATGAGGCGCACGATCTGTCTGGAACTAGCCTTGTTGATGCTCGGCATACCCACAGCCTCTGGACAGGTGTCCGTGTCACTTATGGACTTTGCACGCCCGAAGTTGCAATGGCACACCTTGGCCACCGACCACTTCGTGATACTCTACCATGAGGGTCCTTCAGGGGGCAGCAGCGAACGGTCCGCCCGCGAAGTGGCCCGCATCGCGGAATCCGTCTACGGACCGATCACCGAGCTATACGACTACGAGCCCGCAGGTAAGGTGCGCATCATCCTCAAAGACTATGAGGACTATGCCAACGGCGCCGCCTATTTCTATGACAATAAGATTGAGATCTGGGCTCCCGCACTCGACTCACCGCTAAGGGGAGACCATGCGTGGCTGCACAACGTGGTCGCACACGAGTTCACCCATATTGTGCAGGTCCAGGCTAGCATGAAGATGTCGCGATCGGTGCCATTCGCCTACCTCCAGATCCTTGACTATGAGGATGTGCGTCGACCGGATGTCTTGTATGGATTTCCGAACGTGATTGTCAGCTATCCACTGGCAGGGCTCAGCAACCCGGCTTGGCTGGCCGAAGGCACCGCACAGTACCAGCGTTCCTTTATGGACTATGACCGGTGGGATACGCACCGCGACATGCTGCTACGCACACGCGTGCTTGCTGGGCATCCACTGACATTGGCTGAGATGGGGAGCTTCTATTCCAAGTCCAGCCTGATGCGCGAAGGCGTCTATAATCACGGTTTTGCATTCACGCATTATCTGGTAGAGGAATATGGTGAGCCGGTGCTGGCGCGGCTCACCCGGGCACTCGGCCAGTGGCGCCACTGGAACATTGAGCGAGCGCTCGCGACGGTCACCGGCATTGCGGCGACTGACGTCTATCGTGCATGGATGGAGAGCCTCATAGACGCCTACACGGAGGCTACCGCTCCCGTGGTGCGATCTCTTAGAGAGGGTGAGCTCATAGAGGAGCGGGGACATGCAAACTACTACCCAGCCTTTGCGCCCGACGGCGCACGTCTAGCATATGTCTCCAGTGGTGACCGCCACTATGGCCAGACCAGTCTATACGTGCGCGACCTAGCCGCTGGCACCTCATGGTCACATGATCTGGGCCCGAGTCTTCCAGATCATACGTGTGCATTGGGCCACCGCCTCAGGCGCAGTGTCGCCGGTCCTGTCACATGGCATCCTGACGGTCAACATATCGTCTACGTGCGCCGGCGGCCTACCGCCGAGGGGTACCTGTACAATGATCTGTATGAGATAAGTACCGAAGACCGCAAGGAGGTGCGCCTGACGCATGATGAACGCGCCACGCATCCTGCCTACGCGCCTGACGGGCGCCAAATCGCCTTTGTGCGCCAAGAGGACGGCACTACGAACCTGATGGTGCTGGACCGGCCCTCGGGCACCGTCAGTCGGGTGACCTCCTTTGATGATGGCACGCAGGTCAGCGAGCCCACCTGGCAAGGGGACAGTATAGTGTTCGCGCTGCTGCCCCCCAAAGCCCACGGTCGAGACCTCTGGCGGGTACGAGCCGACGGCACGGACCTGGAGTCTGTGGTGGCCACTAGCGCCGATGAGCGCTCCCCAGCGGTCTGGGGGGAGCATCTGTACTACAGCTCCGACGCCGCTGGCATTTTCAACATTTATCGGTTTCGCGAGGGCCAGACCGAACAGCTGACCCAGGTGCTAGGAGGCGCCTTCATGCCGGATGTGCGTCAGGACGGCACCATCGCGTACGCGCACTACCGTTGGGATGGCTACAAAGTGGCGCTGCTCACAACGCCGACAGCAGTGCCGCACCCAGCCCGCTACGAGATGCCTGCGTTCGCGCCTGCGGCCGAGACGTCATTGGAGGCGGCACCACCCGCAGCGCAGGTTCAGGTGGCCGACAGCGCGCAGCGTTATGTGGCCGACTTCACGGACTTCAGCTTCTTTCCTGTCCTGCGATTTGATCAGTATGTGTCGCGGCGCAGCAGCCGCATGGACCGCAGGCTACCAGATCGGAGCCGCGCTGGCACGTTGCTACGCAACACCAAGGTGGGCCTGTACCTGTCCAGCCGAGAAATGCTCGAAGGGATGCGACTCTTTGCTGGACTTATGGTCGGCCCGGCATCGCGCACAGCATCGTCCATCGGCAACGCGTTTGCGCCTTCCAGCCTGCTCGAGCTAGAGCGCGACATCTTTCTGATGTTTGACTATGCGCGCGGCATCTCCCTCTTACCAGGCCGATGGTCGCCGCAGATTTCTGTCGAGCTGTTCAACATTCGGCGACGGGTGGAACATGGTCTGTCCATCGAGGAGTTTCCTTGTACGGCTTGCTTTCCTGACACGACCTACACCGACCTCACGTACGCGCTTTGGGAAGGCAGCCTGTATGCACGCAGCAAAGTCACGCCCAACCTTGCCATAGAAGCCGGCTACCGCTACAGCCCGTATCGCGTAGTGACGGATCAGTTCTATTCGCGAGAGCTTCTGCAGTCGGTACCCAAGTCTTCTTCCCGCTACTTTATCGGCCGAACCGCGCTGCTGAGGGTATACTTTGAGCTCTTAGCTGCGCATCGGGACGCGGACATATTTCCTGTCGGGCTGACAGTGGAGGCTGCCTACGAACAGGAATCCGGGCGTCTGCTTGACCGGTTTGAGATACGCAATGGATTCCTGGTCCCTCTGTACCGCAGGGACGCATTTCATCGGCTGCGCCTAGACGCCGTGTGGGGAGTCCATCTGCCGGGCCGCGTGCGCGGCGCGGCGCATGGCGCCACCGTGCGGCTGTTTGGATCGGCGATCCTGGGCAAGAGCCGCGAGAGTTTCTATAACGAATATGTGGGCGGCCTCACCGCAGCCCGGGGATACCCCTTCTATGCTCTTGGCGGTAGCAGAGCGTTGTGGGTGCAGGCATCCTACACCATGCCTCTATTGCCGAACATCGGGCGTCAGTTCTTTTTCACCTACCTGGACAAACTGCATCTGCGCCTGTATGCGGATGCAGCGGCGGTGTGGCCACAATCCGGCGTTCTCCGCCGCGACATGGGGGCAGAGCTGCGACTCAAGCTGGGTTCGCACTACTTGGTGCCGACCGCGTTGTTTGCCAGCGCCACCTATGGGCTGGACGCCTTTGACTATGTGCTGGACGAAGACTTTGTAACGCCGTCAGGCAGCCGTACCGTGCGATACGGCCATCAGTGGCTGTGGCACTTTGGCATCCTGTTCGGGTTTGACCTTTAGCCGTCTGTATGCAGCCTATGAACATGGTTGTCGTTGCCGTCATTGCCGCGTGCATGGTTCTCACCGGCATTGCCTTTCTCTGGTTGCTGCTGCGACGCTCTGAAGGCCGCAAGCCGCAAGGCGGCATGGAGTGGGTAGGGACGGTCTTGTCTGGGCTATTGATTCTGTGCGCTGGATTCCTGTTGGCGCTGGCGCTGGCATACCAGGAGCAGGCGACTGGAGAGGCCGCGGCCGTGGACCGGCCAGCCAGCGACATCGCTTTCTGGATGCTTCCAACCGACACACCTGGACGCCTGGCAGACTACGAAGGCAATGTGGTGCTGCTCAACTTCTGGGCCACATGGTGCCAGCCGTGCATCACCGAGCTCCCGGAGCTGGACCGCCTGCAGCGGGACTTCGAACATCAGGGACTGACCGTCATCACACTCTCGGACGAGCCGCGCGAGGAGCTGGACATGTTTGCGGATCTTTGGCCAAGGAACACGGTGTCGGGGTATTTCGCGCCCCAGGCTACTCCTGAACCTTATCGCAGTGAACTGGAGCGAGGGCGGCCTATCTCCTACGTGATCGATCGGGAGGGTCTGGTGCGCCAGTTCATTTTGGGCGCAGGCAACTACGACACGTTCGAGCGCTACGTTCGCCCGTACCTGTGAGGCCCCTCCAAAGCAAACGCGTGGCTGTTGGCTTAGCGGCGGCCTCCTGCGTTGTGGCGGCGCTCGCTGTCGTACCTAAAGCCGCCGCCCATCAGGTAGCCCCTTCTGTGCCAGGGCAGTCGTTCACGCAGCGCGAGCTACTCACGGCGCTTAAGTATCCACCGCCGCTGGCCGACCCTCAAGCGGCAGGCAGCGTGGCGACACGCCGGCAGAGCATCCCGCTGGCGTTTGGACTCTCCGCCGTACTACCCGGGGCAGGCCAGTTCTATAACGGACATTGGATCAAAGCCAGCGCGGCAGCGGCGCTGGAGGCTGGCATCGTGGTGGCCTGGGCGTCGTGGTGGTCACAGGGCCACAGCGGGCGTGACGAGTACCAGGCCACGGCCCACCAGTACTGGAGCCCGGTTCGCTATGCACTATGGCTCAACGACTACGTGACCTACCTCAACTCCAAGCCAGGTGCGGTGCCGGTATCGGTGGACCCGATTACGATAGACGAACGGGTGCGCAGCGTGAACTTGAGCGATCCTGCCGGCTGGACCCATGCCGAGCAGCTGGCCGTGCGGAGACTCATCCTTCAGATCCGCTCCATCGAAACTCAGGTATATCACTCGGCAACCGGGGCGCGATTTTCGCACCAGCTTCCCTTTTTTGGCGAGCAGCAGTACTATGAACTGGTCGGCAAATATTTCCAGTTTGCACCGGGCTGGAGCGATTATCATTACCTCATTATCAATGGCCAGGCGTCTTGGATTGATGATTCCGGTCAGTTTATCGACTCCATAGATCCAGAAGAGGCGGCACCCGACGGTAGCAAGGCGCACGTGTCGGCCCGGTTTTTCGCGTATGCGGAGGCCCATGGCACGGCGAATGACCACCTTCGGCGCGCCTCTCGGATGACGCTTGTGCTAGTCGCCAATCACTTGGTAGCTGCCATCGAGGCCGCTATCGGCGCCAAGCTGCACAACGACCGGCTCCAGGCACGCCTGAGCCTGTATGATACGGAGCCAATGCTGACGATGCGAGTCACCTTTTGAGCGGCAAGCGCCAGGAGACACGGCCCTTTGGACACTGGGGTCTGTCGTATATTGCAAAACTCATAACCGAAACGGCACCCTATGACGTGGCTTAAGAAGCTTCACAATCAGATCATCCTCGGGCTTATCCTTGGCCTTCTGTTCGGGATCTTATCCGCGGCCATGGGGTGGGGGCAGTTCACGCGCCACTGGATCGGCCCCTTCGGCACGATCTTCCTGCGCTCCCTTTTCCTGATTGCCGTCCCGCTGGTGTTGGCATCCATCATCACCGGGGTCGCATCCTTGTCGGACACACGCAAGCTTTCACGCATCGGCGGTAAGACGATAGCCATCTATATCGGCACCACGGTCATGGCGCTGATTATTGGGCTTGTGCTGGTCAACCTGCTGCAGCCTGGCAATGGGGTCCCCGATGAGGTCAGAGATCAGCTTACCGCCGAATACAGCGCTATGGCCGAAGCGCGGACTGATGCGGCTAGTGAGTCGATGGAGGACCGGGGCCCATTGCAGGCCATCGTGGATATGGTGCCGGACAACATTTTCGGCTCCGCTTCGAGCAACCGCAACATGTTGCAGGTAGTGTTCGTGGCCATCCTTTTCGGGATTGCCCTTCTGATGCTGCCAGCGGAAAAGTCCCGACCGCTGCTTTCGTTCTTCGACAGCCTCAACGAGATGGTAATTAAGATCGTTGAGCTGATAATGAAGACCGCGCCCGTAGGCGTCTTCGCCCTTTTGGCGGACACCATCAACCAGGTGTCCCAGAACGATCTTAACGGTTTATGGTCCTTGCTTGGCGCACTGGGCTTCTACATGATTGTAGTGCTCTTAGGGCTGGTGGTGCATGTGGGGGTCACCTACACCAGCATCCTCAAAGTCTTTACGCCCATGTCGCTCAAGCGCTTTTTCGTGGGCCTAGCTCCTGCGCAGCTGGTGGCTTTTTCGACCTCGTCCAGCGGTGCCACGTTGCCCGTCACCATGGAGATGACCGAAAAGAACCTGGGTGTATCGGAAGAGGTGTCATCGTTTGTGCTGCCTTTGGGCGCTACCATCAACATGGATGGCACGGCCCTTTACCAGGCGGTTGCGGCGGTCTTTATCGCGCAGACGCTTGGCATCGCGCTGGGTCTTGGCGCCCAGCTTGAAATTATTCTGCTTGCGGTACTGGCCTCCATTGGAACCGCTGCGGTCCCCAGCGCAGGCATCATCATGCTCGTGATCATCCTGCAGAGTATTGGCGTTCCCGCGGCAGGTATCGCGCTCATCTTGGGTGTTGACCGCATCTTGGACATGTGTCGCACCGCGTGCAACATAACCGGTGATGCGACTGTCGCGACTATCGTGGCGGCTTCGGAGGATCAGCTTGACGCCGCACCGGCATAACCGGTGGTACGCCCGAGAGGATTCGAACCTCTGACCTTCTGCTCCGGAGGCAGACGCTCTATCCGGCTGAGCTACGGGCGCTGGTGCTGGTGCGTTCTGAGGCACTGCCCGTCCGTAAACGGAGCATGTATTGGTTGGATCCGCCCGTGAGCCTCTCTATGGCACCCGAAGGTTTGGCCGATGGGCCGATGGGCCGATGGCACCCCGCTTGGGTGGCCGTCGTCACGCTTCTGTTGGGGTTTGTCGCCTACCTGGCTATCGGAGGTCTTGCCTGGATCGGGATCTTGGTGGCAGGCGGCACCTCCCTGACAGATGCGGCTACGGGTGGAGCGGAGCCGATAGGGCAGGATGTGATGGGGTTTCTAGCCGGTAATGCCATAGGTCTAGCCTTAGGGCTAGGCGCTACGGCGTACTTGGTTGCGCGCTTGGTGTCTTCGCGCCCAGCCGCGCTCATGCGCATGAACAGGGCTGACTGGCCGGGAACGGGGCTGGCCCTCTTGGGGCTAGTGGCGATGTTGCCGATGATCGCATGGCTGGGCGAAATCAATGAAAGTCTGCCGCTACCAGACTTTGTGCGGTCGCTAGAAGAAGAACAGCTTGCGTTGCTGGAGATAGTGTTATCCCAGGAGGGAAGTTTTTTCGTTAAACTCTTCATGGTGGCCGCGACGCCGGCCCTTTTTGAAGAGATCTTTTTTCGCGGCATTATACAGCGCAACTTCGAGCGCGCATGGGGCGTGGCCTTTGGCATCGCCGCGACGGGCATCACATTCGGTCTGTTTCATATTAGGCTGACCCAGGCGTTGCCGTTGATGGTGCTGGGCACGTATCTGGCGTGGCTGTCATGGCGTACGGGGAGCTTGTGGGTACCGGTTATTGTTCATTTTGCCAACAACGCGGCTGCCTTGGCTTATCACGCCATGCCAAGTAGCCCCCTTAAGACCCTTGGCACCAGTAGCGACGAGGCCTTCGCCATTCCGTGGGTTCTCGTGGTTGTGGGCACGATCCTGTTCGCCGTGGTCGTCGTAGTGATGCACAGGCGAAGCCAACGTTGAGCGCTAATGCAGACTGGGTGGACCATAGTGTTTGTTTCGGGAACCGACTATGAGTCGGAGCTGGTCAGAGCGCGCCTCGACGATGCTAGCATACCTGCGGTACTGATGAACAAGCGGGACCATGCCTTTTGCCTGACGCATGGGATGCTGGCGAGGGTTGCCGTGCTGGTTCCAGACGCGTTTGTCGCTCAGGCCACGAAGTGCTTGGAAACGCCGCCAATCAGCCAAGAGGAGCTGACGGCGATTGCGCTGGGCAACGATCCGAGGGGATAACCTGCGCTGCTTGTTCTTCTCCCTTTTAGCGCAACCGGTCCGCCCAATTCCGGCCTCCCACGCATGAGCTGGTACAGCTCCAACATGTTTAGGCGCATAGCGACCTCTCTGGTCGGCGCCACCTTGCTCATTGGAAGCGCGCATTTCGGAGGCTGGGTCTTCGGGGGCGTGGTATTTCTGGCGGCCGTCCTGGGTCAGTGGGAGTGGTACGGGCTTCTTAGGCGGGCGGGCTTTGTGCCGTGGCGCTTTAACGGGTTGTGTATCGGCGCGCTCCTGGCGCTCCACCCCTTGCTTCCGGGTGGCATCCGGCTGGCGATGGTGCCGCTGGTGATGCTCCTGATCTGGATGCCGTTCTCTAAGCGAGAAGCCATCGTGCACGCTTTTTGTGCCACGGTTTCTGGCGCGTTGTACCCTGCGGCTCTGCTTTCCTTTCTGTTGTATCTACGCAACATGGATCAGGGTTTTTTGTTGGTGCTGACAATTTTTCTGCTTGTCTGGGTGGGGGAGACTTGCGCCATGGTGGTTGGCCACCGTTGGGGGCGCCATAAGCTCGCGCCCAAGACGTCTCCCAACAAGACCTGGGAAGGCTACATCGCTGGTCTGGTGGGACCGTTAGTGGCTGTGGTAGCCTTGCACTTCGCGATGGGTGCCCCTTTCGGCATAGCGGCAATGCTGACGCTTGCGGTGATCTGTGGCGCCGCCGGGGCTTCTGGCGACCTAGCCGAGAGTCGATTCAAGCGTGCCGCGCGGCTGGATAACTCTGGCAGCCTCCTCCCCGGCCACGGCGGCATCCTGGATAGGTTTGACGGGATGGTGGTTGCCGCGCCTTTGGCATACCTGTTCATGTGGGCCCTTGGCACCTGGGCATAAGGCCATAGAGGAACCACAATAGGTTATCTGCGTTAAGACAGTCTTGAATTAGGTCTGGCAGACAGGCAGCTATGGGAATCTTTCTTAAGAGGAAGGTCCGTCACCGTACGTTTTCCTACGAGCCACGTTATTACGATCCTTCGCGCGACGAGAGTCTCAAGCGCCGTATGCGCATCAAGAGCCGCGCCCGGCGGCGGCGTAGTCCACTGGCACTCCTGTACCTTGCTGCACTGTTGTTTTTCGCCTTCTATATCTACAATGCGCTCGGCGCATAGCACCCACCGAGGCCCCGCCTTGACAGATGACAGACCGCCAGGAGGCGCAAGTCCCGCGCATCCATGTCATGCCACAGTCGTTGGCCAACAAGATTGCGGCAGGAGAGGTTGTGGCACGTCCGGCTTCGGCGCTCAAAGAGCTGCTTGAAAACTCCCTGGATGCGGGAGCCAAGCGTATCAGCGCAGACATCCGGCGTGCGGGCAGCCTTCAGATTGCGGTTACTGATGATGGCACGGGCATGGGTCCACAGGATGCTGTGCGATGCTTTGCGCGGCATGCTACCAGCAAGATCCGGTCAGTGGATGAGCTGGACCAGATATGGACGCTGGGCTTTAGAGGAGAAGCACTGGCATCGGTGGCGGCCATCTCCCAGGTTACGCTGACGACACGTCGCGCGGAGGATGCTCAGGGGCACTTGGTGCGCGTCCACGGGGGCGAGGTGATCGCTTCTGAGCCTTGCGCCGCCACGACCGGCACTCGCGTGGATGTCCGCAACCTGTTCTACAACGTGCCGGCGCGGCGTGCCTTTCTGAAGTCGCCAGCGACTGAGTTTTCTCATATCAGCGACGCCTTTCTGGCACAGGCACTGGCTCATCCTCGCATTGCGTTTTCTCTTGCCCACAACAAGAACGTAGTGTTCCGCATGAATGCCTGCCTGCATGAGGACGATTCGCAGGCGCTGCGGGCACGTGTGGGGCAATTTGTCAAACCGTCCTTTGCTTCGCGACTTATTGCTATTAGAGAAGAAACCAGCTACATCTCTGTTTACGGGCTCACCTGCCGGACAGAGGCGATGCGGCGAAGCCGAAAGGAACGCTACATGTATGTCAATGGCCGCATTGTGCGGAGCCCGTCGCTGCAGCACGCGGTGATGTCCGCCTACGAGGGTTTGGTATCCAAGCGACGGTTTCCATTCTATGTGCTGTTTATCCGGATAGACCCACGCCATGTGGATGTCAACGTGCACCCGGCCAAGTCGGAGGTCCAGTTTAGCAATGACCGCGACGTGTACCGGTTTGTGCGCGCGGTGGTGCGCAAGGCGCTGGGCACGGCAGACATGGTTCCGAACTTCGATCCTAACCGGCGGGCGAACATCAATACCGCACAGGCTTGGGGTTCGAAGCGTTCCTCCACTGTTTCTACGCCAGACAGTGGCGGTGCCACCCGCTCTGCAGGCGAAGCGTCCGACCTGTTTTACCGGCCTTCGGCGTCTAAGGGAAAGGCGCAGTCCTCCAAGCGCACGACAGACGGTTCCCAGCCGAAGCGTTCCGGTGAAAAGGTAGCTGGAAATTCCAAGGACTCCGCATCTCACACACGCCCGCGCGTCTGGCAGCTGCACAACCATTACATCTGCACGCCGCTGCGCACGGGGCTGATGATTCTGGATCAGCGTGCGGCGCATGAGCGCATCTTGTATGAGCGTGCGCTGGAGAGCATCAAAGGAGGGGAGGGTCCGTCGCAGCAGCTGCTCTTTACCGAGGCAACCGCTTTGGGCTCGAACGATATGGCGATCTTTGAGGAGCTTGCCCCGATGTTGAAGGCTTCTGGATTCAACGCAGAGCGGTCTGGCCCGCGCACCGTCACGGTCCGCGGCGTGCCTGAGGGAATGCATGCCGGTCATGAGAAGTTTCTGCTCAAGGCAGTGATTGCCGAGTTCAGAGATTTTGCCGAGGAGCCTAACCTGAGTGTACATGAGAGGCTGGCGCTATGTGTGGCTCGCAAGGGCGCGATCCCGCCGGGCACGGCCCTGAGCGGCCCGGAGATGCTTGCGCTGATTGACAGGTTGTTCTTGTGCCAGGAGCCGTACACTTCGCCGAATGGCCGCCCGGCGCTCTTGCGTATCACATTAGACGAACTGAGTCGCCGTTTCAGCAAACCTACCCAGTAGCAGCACGCCACCCAATGTCCTCAGGCCGCTTTTTGGAGGGCGTGCGCGTGTTTATCGAGCGTTTCGCGCTGATGCCAGCCGGTGCTCGGGTGCTTGTTGGATGCAGTGGAGGGCTAGATTCTACGGTGTTGCTGGTGACGCTGAAGCGTCTGGGGTTTGCACCAGAGGCCGCGCATATCAATTTCCTGCTTCGAGGAGACGACTCCGACCGTGATGAGGAGCATGTTCAGGCGTTCTGCGCCGCGTGGGATACCCCATTCCATGTGCGGCGCGTCGCCACGGCGCTTCATGCCAGGAGTGCGGGAGTTTCCATCCAGATGGCCGCTCGTACGTTGCGGTACGAAGCGATGGCCTCCCTGGCACATGAGTGTCAGATAGGGTACGTAGCCGTGGGCCACCACAGCGAGGACCAGGCGGAGACACTGCTCATCAACCTGTTTCGGGGCGCGGGGCCAGAGGGCTTGGCTGGCATGCCGACAACACGCTCGCTAGGCCGTGCCACCTTAGTGCGGCCGCTCTTGCGCCAGCGGCGCTCAGACATACGCCAGTTTGCTCTCGCCGAGGGGCTGTCGTGGCGTGACGACCCGTCCAACAGGGATGCGTCTTATCTCCGGGGCGCGCTGCGCAGACACGTCTTACCGGTGCTCACTCGGGTGATGGGGCCTGGCGCGTTACCTAACGCGGCTCGTAGCGCCTCGCTGATGCGCGAATACGTGGACGCGTCGTTTGTGCCAGCATCCAAGAAGATGTTCGCCCGCGCAGCCAGCGAACCAGGCCGGTTACGCCTGCAGACGCTTACAGACGTAGCCCCAGTCTGGCGTCGGCGCCTCATCATCGAGGCACTTAGGCGTTGGATTCCGGGAGCGCCCACATCGGCGGTCGACAGCATTATCCTTCTTATTGATTCCCAGCCGGGGCGGCGCGTAGTTTTGGGTTCGGGCACAGTCTGGCGGGGTCGTCATGTGCTGCACTTTACAGCGGGCGCAGCAGGCATGCCTGAAGGCATCGCGCTGTTGGATGCCAAGCGCAGTGTCCGTATCCACGCAGGCACACTGCGGCTCACGGTATTATGCGAGCGGCCTGAGGACCTTAAGGCGGAGGCGCCCATGGTGGCATATGTGGATGGCGATCTCGTGGAATACCCGCTATCGGTGCGACGGTGGCAAGCGGGAGACCGGATGGTGCCTTTAGGGATGCAGCACAGCAAGAAGGTGAGCGACATCCTGACGGATCACAAAGTCCCCGTAAACGAACGTAAGGATGCGCACGTGGTCTTAAGCGGACACTACATCGTATGGCTCATTGGTGTCCGCTTGGCCGAGCCGTACCGCATACGCAAGAATACACGCCAGTTTGCCCGAATCGAGCTGTCCCTGCGCGCGGACTCCTGAATGTCTGCTGCTATGGCATACCCCACGTTGGATACCCACCGACTGCACCTTTTTCAGGATGCTGACAGCATCCGGGCCCGGGTCGCATCCATTGGTGCGTCGCTAACCGTTTCCCACAGGGAAACGCATCCGCTCGTCGTTGGCATCCTGGGCGGTGCCTTTGTGTTCCTTGCAGATCTGGTGCGCACATTCGAGTTTGACTGTGAAGTCGACTTCTGGCGTGTGGCGTCCTACGGCTCGTCAACTAGGAGCAGCGGCCGCGTTCACGAAACGATGCCGATGGCGGCTAACGTGGTGGGTCGCCACATCATTGTGGTAGAGGACATCGTTGACAGCGGACGCACGCTGGGTCACGTCACCAACATCCTTGCGCAGCGGGGGGCGGCTTCGGTAACTGTCGCAGCGCTGCTTAATAGGATCGGATCCAAGATACCGGTGGATCATGTGGGATTCTGGTGCAACCCGGACTTTGTGGTAGGGTACGGTCTGGACCTTGGCGGACGCTTGCGCAACTTGCCAGCCCTTTACTACCTTTCCCCTGTACCAGAAGCCTCGTAATGATGAACAACCATTCCCGCCGCCAGTTTCTCAAAGTCGCGGGGGCTGCCGCGACCTCATTGCTCTTGCCGGTAAGGCGCGCACCGCTAGTCGCCCGGCCGCGCAAAGTGATGCTGGGTGCCATCTCGTACAGCTTTCGCCAGATTCCCGGCAGCGCCGAGGAGATCCTGGGCTACATGCAAAAGTTGGAGCTGTCCACAATAGAGCTCATGGGTGGCCCTGCTGAAGCGTTTGCTGGTGCGCCGGCTGGGCCTGCGCGTCCTACCAGTGTCGGGGAGCTCAGCCCCGATGAGCGGCGCGAGTATCGAGAAGCGCGCCGCGCGCATGGCGCTGCGATGGCCGAGTGGCGCGTTAGCGCGCCGATGGAGCGCTTCGCAGCGCTGGGCGATATGTACCGTGACGGTGGCGTGGACATCGACATCTTGAAGCTTGGACAACCGGGGTGGTCCGATGCGGAGATCGACTATGCGTTTCGTGCTGCGCGCGCTGCGGGTGCACGCGGCATCTCATTTGAGATTTCCAACGAAGCTGGAGAACGGATGGGGCCGTTTGCCACCAAGCATGACCTAGCAGCGAGTATGCACAATCACACCCAGGTAGCGAAGCCGGATTTCAGCTGGGACGTGCCGCTCTCATTTTCTACCCAGAACATGCTCAACCTGGATATCGGCCATTATGTGGCGGGGTTGGGAACGTCGCCGTTGCCGGTTATCAGGCAGTATCATGATCGCATCACGCATTTGCATCTAAAGGATCGCCGCAGCCCTGAGAATGGCGCAGAGAACGTGCCTTGGGGCACGGGCGACACGCCTATCGTTGAGGCGTTGCAGCTGCTGCAGGAGGAAGGCTACCCAATCACGGCCATGATTGAGCTGGAGTATGACATTCCAGAGGGATCTACGGTGATGGATGAAATGCAGACGTGCGTGGACTTCTGCCGCGCGGCCCTCATGTGATCTGGTGCTCACCCGAGAGGGATGCACGGGGCATTCGCTGGCAGGGTTCTAGGAGTCTGTAGCGCAGGAAGTCTTACAGTCCGACCATGTCCGCTATTGACCAGCAGGGCACGGGGTAAGTGAGCCTTAAGGAGTGGCGGCGTTGCATGGGTCATGCCCGCCGATAAGTATCTGCGCCCGCGGAAACGGGCCGATATCGCCGGCATGCGCTTGCACGACTTCCGGCAGTATGCGCCTAGCTCGACTTTGTCACTTGTAGTGAAGTGAGAGATCGGACCTCCCCTGTCCCCGTTTTGGGGGCGTTTTTCCGGGTGCTATGGAGCCTTGCTGATTACCGGAGCGGTCGGTGGTGGTTTAGGGGGTGTTCGCCCCTGTCTTGCGTGTCCTTCGTCGTATTGGGGCCCCTTGATCGGGGCTCATCTGTCCGAATCGGACACAGCTCACGCTACTCCTTCTGGAGTGGGTACGGGTGGTAAGCATGAGGAGCATCACAGGATTCATGGGTTAGGAGGTTTTTCCAGATCGCTCGGCTCACTGGAGTATTCCTCCTTGCTTCTTGTCGCCGCGGGATCGTAGCTCATGCCCAGACAATGGATGATTCGCTGCAAGAATGGCGTCAACTTCTGATCCACTTTGAGGACAATATAGCGGTGCTTACTCTTTGGCAGCACCGTGGTAATCCGATGGATCTGGTTGCGTCTGAAGCGGAGCGCATCCCAGCTTTCATGGACTGTGCCTATTCCGATCCATTGCGCCACCAATTCCGGCTTCAAGCGCGCCACCCTACGTCTTGCGTCAGGGGCATGAAATCGGCCTTGGCACACATGTGTATGTGTCATGCCTGGTCGTAGGGTTTGATGCTCCGCAGGGCGTGGGTTTTGCGCATGGGTTCACCCTTGAGTGAGATGTGGTGTGCATTGTGAACCAGTCGGTCAAGGATGGCATCGGCCAAGGTAGGGTCTTCCATGGTGTCGTGCCATTGTTCCACGGGGACTTGGCTGGTCGCGATGGTGGACCGACTCTGGTATCGGTCGTCGAACAGCTCCAGGAGGTAGTGCTGCTCGTTACCCATATAGTGAACTAGTCTGACGACTCAGCGGGTGCATTGGATCTATCTTCAGGCCCAGCAATAGTGCTCAGGTCGCGGCTATGAGTGATCATGCCGAGCACCCTTGCTGACTTTTTGCCCTTCATCGTCCGTAAGGTTTCGACATGCCGTTACTCAATGTGCGTTCAGACATGCCTTAGGGGTATCCGCTGCTTACGATGCCCGTGCTGCTCCGTGGTGGCGTGCCTATGGCTCGTGCGTCGTTGCGCGACAGGGTCAAGAAAGTATACTGCTCCCATGGCCATAGTCGTAACCAAGTCCTTCTCGATACGCTGCTGGCAGCATTTCGTACGCAATGCAAAAGGTGGATAGTCGTTCTAATCCGCGCCACATGATCTGAAAGCCGGGCGGTCCATCGCGACTTCGATTCTGATAGCCGCCCATTACTGCTACTAGCAGAAGCGCCGCTTGCAGGGTGCGGCGTACAGGCAGCCTCACGTTCTTAGCATGTCGAGTAGCCTGGGGGAATCTCACCCCCAGGCTCTCACAAAACCGTGCGTGAGACTCTCACCTCACACGGCTCTTCTCATGCAGCCGCCTGGATTTGAATAGAGAGGGTCCGTGGAGCTCCGGCCAGTGAACGAACAGGTTCGGGTTTCGGTGCGCCATAAACTTTAACCAGTGGTATGCACGGCGCTTGCTGCGCCGCAACCGCTTGTATTGTCCTGTGGATGTCGTGGACGAGTAGGCACCACAGCACAGTCGTAATGATCGGTCAGCTCCTGAAATTTGGCGTTGATCTTCGGTACGTCGCCCCGGTTCACGCGGGCTACGGCCGTCTCAATGTATCGGGCACCACCATGCGGGGAACGCCCCCTAACGCTTCTAGGCAGCGGCGGAGCGACATACACACGTCCTTATACTTCTGCGTCAGCGTGGCCTCCGCATAGACGTAATGCGAAGCGCCCAGCGCTGCTACGAACAGCTCCACCTCGCGCGCCTTGCCCGTTGACGGGTCAATAAGCGACGGCCGCTTGCCCGAGTAGTCTATGAAAAGCTTGTCGCCCGCACGATGCCGCAGGCGCATGTCCACGCGCGGATCGCTCCTGCGCCAGTCACCATACCGCTTGCAGGACTGGCTGTACCTCAAGCCATTCGGATGCTTCTCCTTGTACTCGAGCCATAGCGTTCGCAGCGTCAAATACGAGCACTCCAGCCGCTGCCGGTGAACCTTATCCCAGTCCGGTAATGGACGATCCGTGGCGCGCTGCGGCGCAGACGATCCGTGAAGCTTGTTCTGTAGATCGATATCACTCAACTCCTTGCACTGCGCCCAGGTCAATCCCGACAGCTGCAACCGCGAAAGCGTGCGAGATACCGTACGACGACCAACTCCTACATGCTGAGCGATTCGGCGCTCAGAGTAGGATCGCTCAAAGTAAAGCACCAAAATGCGCCTAACTCTCTTCATGGGAATACGACGGGTTGCCATGGCGCTGGGCCTCTTGTCTGATTAAACAAAGACCCAGAATAACGATGATAAGGGGACCTTCTACACGACGTTATACCCCCGATCACACCAGCTCCAACAGCCCCAACAACGTAACCGTCCCGTAGACAGCATTTAAGCCGGGAGGTTTGCCCTGCTTATATTTTGGTGCGGTCTTCTATGGCTATGCGGTAGCCTCGGCTTCGGGCAGGTTGAGGTATCCTCAACTCGGCAGAGCAGCCATGATTGGTAGCTCTGACAGGTATCGCTATTCGCCGATGTTCTTTGGGAGTCTGGTTGCGGGTGCGGGTGATCTTCTATTGAGGGCGCACCTAGTCAATGATCGAGCGGCTATGTGGCTGCAGTGCGGACTGGGATTGAAGTGCTGTTTTGGCATGTAGGCGGCGTAGTCACGCAGGTATAGCCGCGTATGCAAGGGCGGATCGTAGGTGCAGTATTACGTACGGATGGAGGTAGCAGAGTATGGTTCATGGTCTTGCTCCGCGCATCCTTCTATGGAGGTGCCGGGGGATGGAGTGGCTGCCACTGGTGAGGTAGTAGCAGGTGGATCTTTTTGGCTGGATGTCCCGCTGCAATGCGTGGCAGCACATCTTCGAGCCATTTTACGGGATTAACGCCATGCAACCGGCACGTTGCCAGGAGCGTGTAGAAGGTGGCCATCTGCTTGGCTGCGTGGTGGGATCCGCAGAAGAGGTAGTTTTTGCGGCCGATCGCAACCGTGCGCATGGCCCTTTCGACGGCGTTGGTATCAATTTCCAGGCGTCCGTCGTCGATGTATCGGCACAGCCGGTCCCACCGCGCCAGCGTGTAGTGCTTGGCCTTGCCCAGTAATCCCTTTGGGAGCGTATTCTGCTGCTGGAGCCACGATTTAAGGTGGCGCAATACGGGTTTGGCCTTTTGCTGCCGCGCGATGCGTCGTTGTTCTGCAGAGGCATGGTTCTCGCGCAGCTGCGCTTCTATCCGGTAGAGCTTTCCTATTTCCTTCAGCACGAAGGCAGCTCTGTCGGGATCGGTACGGAGGGCTTGGTAAAATTTGCGTCGCGTATGGGCCCAGCAGTTGGCCAGTATGATGCCGACATCCCGAATGAAGGTCTCGTAGGCGACATATCCGTCGGTATGCAGCACGCCCTGGAACCCATGCAGGAATCCTCTTGGCACCTTGCTTCCGCGTCCGGGTGCGTATTGGTAGACCAGCAGCTTCTGTTTAGGGCAATGGTAGACCCAGAAGTATCCGCGATGAGTGGACCCTTTCTTCTTGCGATCCTGCACGCGGATCGTGGTCTCGTCCACCTGCAGGTATCCGCTCTTGCGTACCTGATCGGCCACGGCAAGCGCGAGCTGTTCCAGGTCAAAGCCTACCTTATCCATCCAGTTTCCCATGGTGGACGATGGGATCTTATAGCCCGAGCCGCGCTCTATTATCTTGGCTAGGCGGTAAAGCGGTAGACCATCCTCGACTTTGGACGTAACAAGGTGCGCCAGCAACGATTCATGTACTCGCCCGCTGGGAATAGTGCGCGCAGGGAGTGGAGCGATACGCAGCCCCTTCGAAGGATCGGTGCTATGCGCAAATACGCGGCGCCTATAGTGGATCTCCTTCAGGTACCCTGGCACCCACGCTACCACCTTGGTACTCTCAATTCGAATCGGTTTCCAGCCTTCCAGGTCCCCTTCGGGGTTAAGAAAGATCTCTTCCCTTGGCAGGTCGTCTGGCAGTTTGCTACGCTGCCCTTGGCGCCGCGTCTTGGGTTTGGCGTTCGCGCGATGGTCCTTAGTCGGTGTGCCCTGTACACCCGGACGCGAGGCCGACGTATCTGCTGTCGCTGACTGTGGCGGCTTCTGATCCGCTGTCGCGCGGATGTCGTCGCTCACAGGCGCCTTTAAGCGCTCGCTTGTGCTGCCGAAGAGCTTTTGGGAGAGCTCACTGAGCTGGTCATTGAGCTTGGCCATATCCTCGGCCAGACCTGCGCGCGTTGCCTCCAACCGCCGCCGTTGCGTACGCTCCTCGCTATGCAGGCGCCGCCAATGGTCACGCTCCGAACGAAGTCGCTCGACCACCGCGCAATGGTCCGGCTCGAGCCTCGCGCAACGCGGACAGGGGTGCTCCTGGGCAGGGATACTTGGCACGCCCTATTAACTCACGGCATTTGCAAGTAGTTTCGAGAATTTTATGTGAAGATACTTATGAATCGGAACCCCGAAACCGGCGTCGATAGCGTACCGTCGAAAGCTGCACCCCGTCCAAGGGCATCATGAGCTCCGTCCATAAAGGCGTCGCGGTCTCTAGAAGCTCAAACGTCCGCGACTCGAGGCGCTTGTAGTACAAAACCCAGCCGCTGCGGTCCCAAACCAGAAATGTGATATATGTCCGACGGCGGTTGATGAAAACGAACACATCGCCCAAGAAAGGATCACGCTTCATGCCCGAGCGCACCAGACCGCACAACCCGTCAAAGCCCTTGCGCATGTCCGTAGGCTCCCGGTAAAAATGAAACACGTGCGACGGCCCCAATGCTAACATGACTGGCTCCGCTCACGCTGTAACGCCGATCCGAGAAAGTCCGCCAATACGGGCGTGTACCCGCGCAGACGCGCGCCGCCTGGAAACTCGACCTTTATCAACGCCGGCTCATGTACCTCCAGTGACGATACCTCCACCAAGGCGCCCGAAGCCCGAGACACAGATGCCGCGTACTTCTTGCGCCAGTATTAAAAACCACGCTCCGACAAGCCGTGCCCAAGGCACAACGCCTTCAGACTCTGCGCACCACCAAAAAACGCGCCACCAGCGGAAACATGTCCTCCGAACTACGACGTAACGATGCCATTGCATCCCCCAGTTAAGCTGCTCACTGACCGATGTAACAATATCGGCAACTCAAGCCCCTCAGCGTAATATGTACACTACGGGACCCTTATTCCCCGCCGGTGACGACCACTACATGCCTGAAGCAATCCCATAGAGACCTGCTCGGTATCGCAAATCCAAGCCGTCAGGTCACGACTGAGGATGCTCCCAACCTGCCTGGAGCAGAGGCTACGGCATAACCACATAGAACCCCATCAAAACATAAGATGGCCACACGGCCTGCATTCAATGTAGTCTACGGGACGGTTACCCAACAACTACCATGCACACATGTGCATGTACGTGGCGCACTTGCTCCAGAATTGGTGGCGCACTTCCATCGGAATTTGCACGTAACAACCGTGCTCCCACAAAACGCAACCCATTGTACCCTGCTCAAGAAAGACCAGGACCTCAAGCCGTTCCACCGTAAAGTCTTCCGCGCAGTGGGGCTCAAAACCGGCACGTACACCCGCAGAATGAAAGTAAGACGCCGCTCTAAAAGGCACGCGAACATGTAAAACACACCGGTAAACCCCGCCCTTCTGACCATCCCTGTATGTCAGGGATGTGTTACCTCACGTAACAAATCCACTACATTGATAAACTTGGGTCTATCCCTTACGCAACCACCGGGATGCCAACACGCTTGTCAGTCCATATGTCCCACCAAATCATGTGTTGCGCTCTGGAGTTAAATTGGGGCGCTCAAATAACCGGACTTCTGGACGGATACGATGTGGAGGCCACCAGCCCCAACTGCGAAACCGCGAAGCTTAGCGAAAAGCGATATCGGACAGCTTCTGACGCTGCCCAAGAATCCAGCACCCTGGAGGCGCTGGATCGGCTCCAGGGCCAGTCTGGCACGGAGCGGAAAGTCGCGGAAACCCCGCCCTCCGTCAAGCGCTACCTGTAAGTGCCTTTGATAAGGAC
The DNA here is from genome assembly GCA_958296045.1 of Rhodothermales bacterium. GTDB lineage: Bacteria > Bacteroidota > Rhodothermia > Rhodothermales > Bin80 > CATQHT01. The sequence goes on along the minus strand of CATQHT010000001.1, from coordinate 641,123 downwards.
CTGCTTGTCGTCGTTGATGCAGCCAAGGGGCTGCGCAAGGCGATCCGCAACGCTCTTTGCCATCGTGCGCAGGTGCAGCAGTGGACTTAGCACCAACGGGAGAATGGAGCCAGCAAGATTACGAAGGAGTAAGAGAAAAGGCGGGCGAAGAGCCGAATGCAGGCCGCATACCGGAAGGAAATGTACCAGGAGGCCAAAAAGGAGTTGACTACGTTTCACCAGGAGTTGCAGCAGCAGAACATGCGAGCGGCCAACAGTCTGGCCGAGGCTATGAAGGAGACCCTGACGCTGCACCGACTGGGGGGCGTGAAGGAACTGGGGCGCAGTTTGCTGACCACAAACATCATTGAGAACCTGAAGAGTCGACTCGGCGCCCGCTTACGCAAGGTCAAGCGCTGGGTGAACTCGAGTCAGCGTCAGCGGTGGGTGGCGATGGCCATATTGAACATCGAATCGCGATTACGCACACTACCCTCTGCGGAGCATCTGGCGAAGCTGCAAAAGGCTCTGCTAGATAGTGTGCCCCAAGACTCGATTGAGCCCTCCCCAAACCGATGACTGCTGCCCTATGCCCAACAACCCTTGAAGCCATGCCTCGACACCTTTGGTATCCGGCGCCGCATCCGGCGCAAGCCACATTCGGAGAATCATGGCCGCCGCACCTTCTGGTTTGTCTTAGCATAATGGCGACGCAACTCGGAGGATCTCCATGAAAATCGATCGTATCCGTGTCACGGGTCTATTCAACGACTTTGACCACGATCTCGCATTTGCCAGCGGCGAGCGCATCATGCTGGTCATCGGTCCGAACGGCTTCGGTAAGACCACGATTCTGAAGCTCATCGATGTACTGTTTAATGAGCCGCTAAGCCGTCTTAGCAGCATCCCGTTTAGAGAGGTCGACGTTGCGTTCGATGACGGCACGCAGCTGGTCGTGCGAAGAGATTCGGCGAGCCACGGTCAAACTGGAGATCGGGTGCCACTTACATTGATCCGTAAACTCGGAGATTCGACCGACATCTTTCAGCCTCCCCGCGTTCCATTCGCCCAAGATAGCCGCAGGATTCCGGCTTCTGCTATAGAAGATATCATACCGGAACTTAAACGAGTTGATTACGACAAATGGCTCAACTTGGAGACCGGGTACATATTCGATTTTGACGATATACGGACAACGTACTGGGAGTCCCTGCGTCTTCAACCTAGACCGGCCCTCCTTCAAGGCCCCGATTGGCTGCAGGACATGAGGCGCTCCGTTACAGTGCGCTTGATCGATACTGAGCGATTGACCCACGTATTACGGCCGGGGCGGCATAACCGTGCAATCAAGACAACACGGACCGTGAGCCATTATTCCCAAGAGCTCAGTCGCCGCATCAAGGACTCCATTGCTAAATACGGAGCGAAATCCCAGTTACTTGACCGCACCTTTCCCAATCGGTTGGTTACCGACCAAATGCATTCGAGCCGCGCGGTTGAAGCGTTGCGCGAAGACCTTGACGCAATAGACCGGATGCGCATGAAACTGGAGGACGTGGGCCTGATAGCAGGGAACCAGCACGGCCTCGATATTCCCGATTTGAGTCGCGTTGATGAATCGCAGCGCGGCGTACTCGCGGTGTACGCGCACGACGCAATGCAAAAACTAGCGGTCTTCGATGAGCTGTACAACAAGGTAAGCACCTTCAAGAGAATCGCTAACTGCCGCTTTCGTCATAAGCAAGTAGCGGTCAACGCAGAGGGACTGAGCGTCACCAAGATCGACGGCACTGCTTTGGATCTGGAGAAACTCTCTTCGGGGGAGCAGCACGAGCTAGTCATGCTTTACGAGTTGCTGTTTAAAGCTTCGAGCAATTCACTCGTTCTCATTGATGAGCCAGAACTTTCGCTCCACATCACTTGGCAAGAACAGTGGGTGCAGGATCTCGAGGAGGCGGCATGTGTTACCGAATTCAGAGCGATTGTTGCTACGCATTCACCAGAGATCATCGGAGACAGATGGGACCTTACCGTGGAGTTGCGTGGTCGGAACGAAGACTGATGCGACGCAACTTGAGAAGCTCACCGGCGGAGTGTGCAAACGGTTTTGGTACAGATTGCGGTTTCAAATAGTGTATCGTAACGGCGAGCATGTTGGGCCGTGCGGCCGCTGCAGGCGGCTGGTTTTGGCGTTGCGTCATTGCCTTGTTGGTTACGGTGGTCATCTCATGCTGGTGGGTTAATCCATGCTCGTTTAGGAGGTCTGGGGACTCTTGGAGCGCCTCGTGGGAAGCGTTCGGGATGGCGTTGATAGGCGTCATTGAGTAAACGCGAGGCAACGCGAAAGAGGTGAGTCAAGATTCAGTTAACATCGGCGAACAGCGTGACACATTGCCAAGAATGACGTACATTACGGCAGTAGCCTCGCAACGACCGCTCCAACCCAACTAGAAATGGTGCAATCCCGAAGAAGGGATTCGAAGATTTGAACCAGCACAGAAGAGAAAGAGAGGATCAGAATTGTCCAACGTTCCCATGCCACCGACTACGCAGGACAGTACCCGCGCGTGGGCCAGCGTCGGTCTTGAGCGCATCGAACAGATGCTTGATGCCGACGGACTCACCATCATTTCGCCGATGCAGCCCGTAGTGGAACAACGGGTAAAGATCGCGATCGAGGCCAGGGAAGATCGGAGGCCGAATCTGGTCGTGATCCTCGACGCGCTCGGGGGATTGTCGAGGTCGTTGAGCGGATTGTCCGCGTGCTTCGACACCACTACACGGAGGTCAGGTTCGTAATCCCGGATCGGGCGATGTCGGCAGGGACCGTGTTGGCCATGTCGGGTGACGATATCCTGATGGACTATCACTCCTGTCTGGGGCCGATCGATCCGCAACTTCAACTGGACGACCGTCTCGTGCCAGCGCTGTCCTACCTGGCGCAGTACGAGAACCTGATCGAGAAGAGCAGCAGCGAGACACTGTCGACCGCGGAGTTGGTCCTGCTCCAGAAGCTTGATTTGGCGGAACTCCATCAGTTCGAACTCGCCCGCAATCTGTCGATCAACCTGCTGAAACGGTGGCTGACCAGCTACAAGTTCAAGGACTGGGTCGAAACGGAAACCCGAGGAATTCAGGTCACTCAGGAAATGAAGGAAGAGCGAGCCGGTTGGATCGCGACGCAGTTGAACGACCAGAAGCGGTGGTTGACGCACGGTCGAGGAATCGACATGGAGACCCTGCAGGCAGAGCTGTCACTGAAGATCACGGACTTCGGCGCCGACCCAGCGCTCAAGCAAGCCGTCTGGGACTACTTCTGGTTTCTGCGAGACCACATGGCGCGAAACGGCTTGTTATCTTTCGTCCACACGCTCTACTTTTTCTAGAGCCCAAACAGGAGGCCTGCGGATGGAAAAGGATGACTTGGCAAGGATTCTCAAGAAAAACCCGGGAATTGATCGAACGGCAATTGATCGAAGCCAGCAGGCCGTGAAACAGCTCGCGGAGGTAGGGATCAAAGTGGGTGGCTACCGGCTGGAACCCGCGCTGGGGGGCAAGCCTGTCCGCAGCTCTGGACAGTCAATCGTCCGGAAGGGTCAGCAAGGATAGAGTCCCGCACCTTTACCCCACCATCTTCTCCATCAAGGCCCGTGCGCTCCTCAGGTGTTCATTCGACCTCTCCACGAGCACGAACTCACCCTATCCCGACCCCAGCCCGCCGCAGCCTCTGACTCAGATCCGATACCTGAACCAGCTTCCCCAACTCATTCAGCTTGCCCCCGTGATCCTGGCCGCGTGAACGCTTCGATCACCATAGCCACGAACCCTGCGTGGACCCGCGTCCCCCGGTCGGCATCGTCCGCTTCCAGAACACCGAGCAACCCCCTGAGGACCTTACCAGCGATTCTAAATTTGGGGCGTTCGGTGGGGGAACGGATCGTGTTTTGCGGTAGGCTACGCGCACGCGGGCTGTGAGATAGTCGGTTGGTGGACGGAAACGGGCAGGAGAAGCTACATTTGGGGCGCCATCAATCCGCCCAAGACACACCACGGCTTTCCAGGCCTCTGGAATTCCCGGTTATCCTGTTTATCGCATACCGTCGTTTAGGCTCTGGCAGCGGAAGGCGCCAGCGGAGGCGAACGACGGTACAGCATGCCTTCCCAGAGACTTCGCCAGTCGGGAATAGGATAGTCATTCGTTCGCGCCCGCAACGCCTCAAAGAAAGCGCGCCGCACCTGGTAGGATGCTCGGCATTGCTTCCACAACCCTTCTACCTGGTCGAGCATCGTATGCAGGGCAAACGCCAACAGGTTGAGGGTGGCTAACAGGTTTGCCAGCCCATTCTTGCCATGCCCGAAGTTATGTTTGAAGTTCTGTCCGTGTCGTGCGATACAGTTGAAACACTCGTTCTCGATCTTCCAGCGCGCCCGCCCACAATGAGCAACCTCCTGCACATTGTGCTTCGTTACCGTCAGGCTGGTGAAAAACGTCGTGTAGAAGGTCCGCTTGTAGGTGCCCTGCTTTTGGCGTACCCGCACGGTCATTTCCACCCATGTGCCGTGTACGGCATCGTCCGTGTTCCGAATCGGCAGATCGGACATCCAGCGATAGCAGTGCTCTTCGTAGCGACGTGTTTTCTTGTTCTGTACCCGTATCCATTTGGTGCTCTGGATACAGCGCTCGTGTAAAAAGCCGAACGGCGTGCCTATTCCGATCCACTGCGCCACCAATTCCGGCTTCAAGCGCGCCACCCTACGTCTTGCGTCAGGGGCACGAAATCGGCCTTTGCACACATGTGTATGTGTCATGCCTGGTCGTAGGGTTTGATGCTCCGCAGGGCGTGTGTTTTGCGCATGGATTCACCCTTGAGTGAGATGTGGTGTGCATTGTGAACCAGTCGGTCAAGGATGGCATCGGCCAAGGTAGGATCTTCCATGGTGTCGTGCCATTGTTCCACGGGGACTTGGCTGGTCGCGATGGTGGACCGACTCTGGTATCGGTCGTCGCACAGCTCCAGGAGGTAGCGTTGTTGCGTGACGTTCACTTCGCTGGTACCCCAGTCGTCGGTGATCAATACATCGATCTTTGACATCTTACGCAGGAGTTTCCGATCGGTATCATCGGCGCGCCCGAGGTGCATATCCTGTAAGAGTCGCGAAAGGCGGTGGTATTGTGCGCGGTAGTTTTCTAGGCATGCCTTATGAGCCAGCGCACAGGCCAAGTAGATCTTGCCCGTGCCTGTCGCGCCGGTAATGATGACATTTTCATGCCGCTGAATCCACTGACAGCTGGCCAGATGCAGCATGAGTCGTTTGCTGAGGCCACGCCCCTTTCCGTAGTCGACGTCGGCCATACTTGCTTGACACTTTAGCTTAGCGCGCCCGAGTCTCAGATTCAAGCGACGTGATTCGCGCCGTGCCATCTCGGCATCGACCATCAGTCCCAGGCGTTCCTCAAAGTCGAACTCGGCCATATCTGGGGTCACGAGCTGATCTCGCAAAGCGCTGGCCATGCCAACCAGGCGCATGTGTTCAAGCTTAGCTACGATGGGATGGATTAACATGGGTCTCCTCCTTGGGTTGATGCGGAGCCGTAATAGGTGGCGCCGCGAATGTTGTCGTGATCCACGGTGCGGTGCTGCTTGGTGCCGCGTTTGCGAACAATCTGGTTAATGATTTCTTTGACCGCGGGATAGCTGAGCCTTCCGCGCTCGAGCGCCTCCTCAGCGGCCTGCTCCATGACTGGTGCGCCATGCTTCTTAGCTAGGTTCAGCAGGCTTCTGCAACGCACGTAGCACTGCTCGGGGATGCGGAAACGGCCGAAGTTCGCTTCAATAAGCGTCTGCATGTTGGGCCCGAATGTGACGGCCCAGCGTATGAATCGCTCCGGTGTCCAAGAGCTGTACGCGCGGTGATGAGAGGCCATGTAGTCCTCTATCGTCACGTAATCCCCTTTCCAGGGGGAGCGGGGATGCGAGGCAATACCCATATCATCCTCCTTATCAAGGAAGATCTGTACCGTATTCTCGCCCACCAGCGCGTACACCGTGCGTCCAGCGTACTTATAGGGCACGCTGTAGTAGGCGTTTTGGATCGCCACATGATAATTGGTCTGCACCTTCCGCTTGCTAGTCCATTCCGAATAACGATAGGGCGTTGGCGGTAACGGACGCAGGGCCGGCTTGTCCACCTCTTCAAACCAGCTCTGACGGCTGCCCTTCTTCTTCTGGAAGGGCCGGGCATTGAGGTCCACCAACAAGCGTTGTATGGCGGTGTTAAGATCGGCAAGACTCAGAAAGCGCTCATGCCGAAGCCGTGCTAAGATCTGCCTCTGAACAAGCTGAATCGACTTCTCCGCGATAGCTTTGTCCTGTGGATGTCGTGGACGAGCAGGCACCACAGCACAGTCGTAATGATCGGCCAGCTCCTGAAATTTGGCGTTGATCTTCGGTACGTCGCCCCGGTGCACGCGGGCTACGGCCGTCTTCATGTTGTCGGGCACCACCATGCGGGGAACGCCCCCTAACGCCTCCAGGCAGCGGCGAAGCGACATACACACGTCCTTCTGCTTCTGCGTCAGCGTGGCCTCCGCATAGACGTAATGCGAAGCGCCCAGCGCTGCTACGAACAGCTCCACCTCGCGCGCCTTGCCCGTTGACGGGTCAATAAGCGACGGCCGCTTGCCCGAGTAGTCTATGAAAAGCTTGTCGCCCGCCCGATGCTCCAGGCGCATGTCCACGCTCGGATCGCTCCTGCGCCAGTCACCATACCGCTTGCAGAACTGACTGTACTCCAAGCCATTCGGATGCTCCTCCTTGTACTCGAGCCATAGCATTCGCAGCGTCAAATACGAGAACTCCAGCCACTGCCGGTGAACCTTATCCCAGTCCGGTAATGGACGATCCGTGGCGCGCTGCGGCGCAGACGAGCCGTGAAGCTTGTTCTCCAGATCGATATCGCTCAACTCCTTGCACTGCGCCCAGGTCAATCCCGACAGCTTCAACCGCGAAAGCGTGCGAGATACCGTACGACGACCAACTCCTACATGCTGAGCGATGCGGCGCTCAGAGTAGGATCGCTCAAAGTAAAGCACCAAAATGCGCTTGACTCTCTTCATGGGAATACGATGGGTTGCCATGGCTCTGGGCCTCTTGTCTGATTAAACAAAGACCCAGAATAACGATGACAAGGGGACCTTCTACACGACATTATACCCCCGATCAAACCAGCTCCAACAGCCCCAACAACTACCATGCACACATGTGCATGTACGTGGCGCACTTGCTCCGGAATCGGTGGCGCACTTCCATCGGAATTTGCAGCGTGCCGGTGTCCCTGAGATGCTCCGCTGGATCCGCGAACGTGCTGGGTGCAACGTAGTGCACCCCACGGCCCAGTAATGACCGAGCTTACCACCTAGGAGGCTGCGCCGCAGAAAACACTACAGTTCGAGCAATTCCGTTGCTGACCAGCATGGCACCGGAATGGTACGGGAATGACAACGAACGGATCTATTTTCGTCGACATGTCTGTTATGTGTAGTAGAATATAGCTACTATATCCTATATTACTCATGTAAGTACTAGATTCATCGAATGTAAACGCCTCAGATTGAGGCAAAAGCAGATCACATTCCACTCGCCGCTGACTTTTTCCTGGCCCCGAACACTGAATCGGCGAAAGTCGAGAACGTTCTTGATCCACCCGCTGAGTGCTTAACGGACAAGGCTGATCCCTTTCGGGCAGCATACGAACGGCTTTTCTACTATGGATGTTAAGGCCTTAAGGGCAGGCGTATCCGCCACGGCGGACAGCTCTCGCAGCTGTCCGTCCCGGGTCAACACCCGAATGGGTCCGGCGCCCAGCGGGTACGCCGCGCCGCGCGCACAATCCGTCGTCAGGTAATACCCCACATCCTGAGCAGCGTGCTCAGGCAAAGACAGACCTGTTGCGCAAAGCCACAAAGCGACTTGGTCCTGCCATTCATGGACGGCACTTGAAGTGGGTGGGGCATCCAGGAATGTGCAGCGCGGCATGTCTCGCCGCAGGAAACGCCGCGCAAGGTCCGCCAGAACCTTGTCGGTGCTGCGTTGCCAGCTCTTTAGACTGCTGACCACATCTGAGTCGTCCAGCCGAAGAAAAGCGTCCAGCACATCAGCGTCATCAGTGGCGGATGCATCCAGTGACCGTTCCATGAAGTAGGCCAGCGCCGGGGTCATACCATGTAGGGCACCGGTATTGTCCTCGGCCACGCACTGGCGGACCCGCCGGACCACTGCACTCAGCAGCTGATCCCCAGCGACGACAGCCTTGTGCAAGTACACCTGCCAGTACATCAGGTGGCGCGTGATCAGCATGTTTTCCACGGCGTATACGCCCTTCCATTCCACAGCGACATGGGAGCCGGGGCCACCGCTCTTCGGATGCACGCACATTGTGCGCAGGATCCTTTCGACACCAATTCGGCCTTCGATGACTCCGGTGAAGTGAGAGTCGCGGCGCAGATAGTCAAGCCGGTCCATGTCGAGCTGGCTTGAAATCAGGTCATGAAAAAACGACCGCTCATACGAACCCTCAAACATAGCCAGAGCTAAGTCCAGCGGCGGTCCAATCTCCTGGGCCAGCGAGCCGATAAGCGCGGCAGTGATGGCCTCGTGCGCGACACCGGGTATGAGGCAATACTCGAACGAGTGAGAAAACGGAGCATGCCCGACGTCGTGCAGTAGGGCAGCGGCCATAGCGGCCAGCTTTTCTTCTTCCGACACAGGCGTACCTTTGTTGGCAAGGATGTCCAGCGTCTTGCGCATCAGCGCCATCGCACCGATCGCGTGCGTGAACCTGGAGTGCTCGGCACCTGGAAATACCAGGAAGCCGACGCCTAGCTGCCGGATTCTGCGCAGGCGCTGCACGTGTGGCGTATGCAGGAGCACATCAATCACGCCCCTTGGCACACTGATGAACCCGTGGACTGGATCGGAGAGCACCATGCTTGCTGCAGCCCGCATCACTGTCTACTCGATGATCTGTTAATCACTCTCACTACTGAGGTCACAACGAATCCTGCGCCCGATAGTTTGCGGGATTGGGCAGTGGGCGATGCCTGGATGTTGATTACAGTGTGCACTGCCGCACCTACGATTGCCGCGTGGCTGTTACAGGGCTGACCGCGCATGCGCATTGAATTCCGAGTCCTGGTGCTGGCAGTGCCAGTGGCTCCTAGTCCGCTGGTACGGCCCCAGGACGAGGCTGGCGGGCAGGATGGCCGACTGTCCGCGAATCTGGGGCCAAGCTCTAGCATGTTCTCACAAGAACAAGTGGGTGCGCAGCGATCCCTTTCCGAGAATCAGCTCGTCCAATCGGCGGATAGGACCAGGACCGACACTTCCCGCCCTCGGTTTGCAGCCTCTGAACGCTGATATCCACTCCGCGATGTACGCAATAAATGGCTACCGCAGATTAGGCGCTGATTTGATACCAAAGGCCGCGGATGGCTAGCATTACGTTTCCCAAGGGGGATTGCGCAATCCCTCGTAAACGGTGCATCCTATCGCAGTCTGCAGCACGGAACGCATTACGAACACGTCCAGAATGGCATTGGCTCACCAACCTCCCCGGCTCCGTAGGCGCTACGCCAGCAGTAGCACGATCCATCCAGACGGATCAATGATATGTCTGGGTAAATTGTCAACGAGCACTTGTTAGTCCAAGGCAGCACTAGGGTCCGGCCTCGGCGCGTAGCATAAGGCTGGCACTGATGACCTGGTGCCTCGCAGGAGTGGATCTTATCTAAGGGTGTTATTCCGTGGGTCTTGGGCGGACCGTGAGGTTGGCACCGGTGACCTAGCACCCCCTGTAAGATGCTCTAGTGAGGAGCGAAGCCTATGGACGGGATGCCTACTTGCTTTTTCAGCAGATCATCGATGTTGAATTCAAGGCGGAATCGATAACTACCCCTATGAATAAGCTAACATAGGCAGTCAGCATCGGCCTGACCTTGCTAAATCTGATCATCGGGCCAGTCGTTGGCGTGCTGCCTCTGCTGTAAACTGGAGCGGACCGTGCTCCTTACGGCATGAAGACACTCATCGAAGAGGTGTAGTCTAGAATCCCAATCCTTTTTGAGCGACTCCTTTGCCGCTATCGCTCCTTAGATCCGCACGGATGTGCGCTGCGTCTTCAATGCTACACTGCCGAGCCCCGCGTCTCCGGTGCGCTACACTGGCAGGAAATCCAGTGCGAGCAGCAACGCGAATGCAACGCCGATCACCCACGTTAGCATGTTGATGCGCGCAGTCATCGCTGCGTTGTGCGCATCTAGCTTGGCCTCGAAGCGAGCGATAAGATTCTCGGCAGCCAAGGTACGAAGCTCTTGTACGAACGTGTTGGCCTGTTCCGCGTCCAGCCCTACCTTCTGCAGCAGAAGAAACAGCCGCTTATCGTCAGGAGCTGGCGATGAATCAGACACAGCGCCTTGGGCATGCACCAGCGTCCAAGGTTCCCATAGTCGGCATGGATCACCTTTACCTGCGGTACAAACAACTGCTTAATTCGACCCATGTCCTCAACTGACGTGGCCTTGTTATGCTAAGGGCTGGCGAAAAATTAACATGTCCGCCTAGTTGGCCGGTGGTCAATTTCGCCTGAACTCGTGGGTGCGCAACACCCATGCGGATGCAGCTCACGAGCACGATTCTGTACACTCCCCAGACCCGCCACAGCATCCAACGGCGGATGCCGCTCAGCGTCCGGGTGAGCGGACATGTGTTGCGCGTACGATAGGCTCGCCGCCCATCCATCAGGGCAAAGGCCCCGATACAACACGTTCAACGCCGCGTAAACGTCGCGCCATGTGCAATTCTAATTGTCGCTGAACATGCAATGCAGCATAATCGCTGAGCCAACGAGTGTTGCGCATATTATCGGTACACAGAGCCGATGCAGAACGTACGTGCGTGCCTGGGTTCTTGGACACCACGGGACCCTCCTCCGCCTCACCATTAACGGCGAAGAAGGTGTTGCCTTCGACCATGCAGAAAGCCTCGGCATCCCGGACGATAACATTTTCGGTGCTCATTAGCCCTGCCCACCCGCACCTCTACCGACGCTTCGCTAGCACCCTCGCGGGTACCAACGCACGGCTCGAGGAAATGCGCGGACGGTTACTCCTTCACATCGGGCGACTTTCACTCCCTGTACTGGCACCAGTTAGCCTGGCGCACCCACGTACCGTTTACGAACATCCGCCGCAAGCGGGCATAGCCCGCCTTCTCTGTATGGCAGCGGTATGTCTGGCTCAGGAGCAAGGCTACGAGCGCTCTCGTGGGCCGGCTTTCAGGCGTGCCGTCTGGGCAGCCCGTATCCGCTTCGAGTACGCAATCAGGGCCTCATCGACAACGGCTCGGCGTAAGACGTCCGTGTACGACACCCCCTCGCGCAGGGCCATCCCGAAAGCAGCGTTAAGGGCGCAACGTGAAACGTAAATAAGGACTATTTCCGACATTCAGGCGGGACCGGATATTGGTGTGCATAGCATCTGCGCAGTTATGGAGCCGATGGTTCCGGTCAGGCTAATTTATTTGTTCCGCGACCCTAAGCAACACGCGATAACCGTGGGCGTATATCTGAGAGGCCGGCCGATAGCTATCCCCGAGTTGGTGATATCCTCTGCATTTGTGTTGACCTCCTTGGATATCCTGTCTCTGCCGACCATCACGGCCGAATGGCCACATGAGTATCGTGAGGCTTAACGATATACCCCACGATTTGCGGAGCCACTAGAGCATGAACTCGACCGGTGTGCATCGGTCCTGCGGCACTGCGACAAGTCTCGACCTGCGGTGCGACGTAACGCCACGCCGCACCACTGATGTGCTCTGAAGAAACCTGCCGACACACGGACCTGTACCAGAGCTCTGTTGCAGTTTCCAACTCAGCCAGAACAGCCATGGATGCTTGGGAAAAAGTTCGCCGACTCCGCAGGAAGGCAGAGCGGGGAGACGCCGATGCGCAATTCAATTTGGGCGTCTTATTCGCGATAGGCACTGAGGTACCTCTAGACTTCAGAAAGGCATTCAAATGGGTGAGCCTTGCCGCTAAGCAGGGACATTGGGGTGCGCAGTTTAATCTGGGTCTGATGTATGCCAAGGGCGACGGAACTGTTCAGGATTTTGAGGAAGCGGCCCGATGGTATCGGAAATCAGCTGAGCAGGGGGTAAAGAAGGCAATATTCAACTTAGCACGCATGTATGAAAAAGGGCAGGGCGTACCGGTTTCGCCTGAGAAGGCTCGTGAGTGGTACCTTGAAGCTGCGGTGGACGGTCACGCTCGTTCGCAGAGTAACTTAGGTGCCATGTACGAGCTTGGATCGGGCGGGTCGCGTGATCTTAGAAAAGCATTCTACTGGTATAGGGCTTCTGCTGAGCAGGGCCATCCTGAGGCGATTTATAACTTAGGAGCCATGTACTGTCACGGCCGGTATGTGGCCCAAGACATTCCCAGAGCCATTTCGTATCTTGAGACGGCAGCTCAGCTGGGCTTGCCAGCTGCTAAGGAGCTTCTCAAGCAAATGGACTAGGGATGGCTGGTTGTCGGAGCGCACTGTTGCTGGCTTATAGGGCTTGCAGGGTGACCGGACTCGCCTTCGGATTCATACCGAATTTGCAAAGTCAGGCGGATGCTGGGCTCGTTGGAATTGCAGTCACTCTCCAGGCTCCTTCAGGCGGCGGAACGCATACCCTGCCTCTTTGACTCGGCTCGTGAACCCAAGAGGCTAAGGGCAGGACCAACGCTCTGTATCGTCGAGGCGAACAGACGATACGCTGTGGGGCTACTTGCAGAATTGAGCGTTAAGCGTAGAATGCTGGGCGGAACCATGCCAACTGTTCGAGCCCCTTTAAGGATCAGCGTCATCCGCTGGATATGTGAGCGTGATGGGAAAGAGTGCGCCGCGTTGGCGGCGAAGTGCCAGCACGCGCCGCGCTAGGAGGCGAGAAAGGCGCATCCTGCCGTCACGCAGCTAGAACAAATTCCGCGCGCGATGCACATGCCGTTTGGATATCTGTTCCATTCCGAACCACTGGACGAAACCCTTCCGAAGCCAGTATTCTGCACGATTACTAGCCGTAAAGTAGCACATCCAGGCCCGAATCTGTTCGATGTGCTCGATAGGTGCCAGTCACGGCAGGATTGTGACCGAGATCACCATCTAACCGCTGCTAAGCAGGCGCCTCCGCTTGAAGGCGGCGCGTCGACCAAGGCCTCACGATTCCGTCTCGACCACGTTACGTAAAGCGCTGAGTATTGGTCTTGCTGCTCAACGGGAATGCCAGACGGTGACCGATACGTTGCGGCTGTTCCATCGGTAAGGCTGAAGCGGCGGGCCTTCTGGTCAAGGTGTGTAGCATCGTGATGAGCAATCCCCATCTTCCTCTCGATCTCGCTAGGTTTCGCGGATTCGCGCTGGCCAATCCGGTGGCCCCCCTGTGTCCACCAACGCGCTGGACTCAATTCTAGTTGTCGTTGGACAGCATTGAGCGCGTTCGAGTTACGCTCCCCGCTAGCGACTATGTGCTTGCTGTGTGGGTCAGACCGGATATATCTTGCATGAAGTAGCTTGCTGCGCAGGTCAGGATGCTATTTTCTGACAGCCACCAAGCAGCGGATGCAGGACTGAGGGCCAGCATGCCAAAACAAGGCGCTTAGCTGGCGCTACGCTGCTGTTCTTGACGTGGACCCGCGGCATGGGCAAGCCAATGTGAACCACGATGCAAATTCGTTGCTGTGTAGCTGTAAGCGCCTCGTTTACTCCCAAAGCCCGGTATGCGCTACAGATGCTGTTGGTACCGCTCGGCCTAGACCCTGTATGGGTCAGCCGCGACACGCTACAAACAGGGGACCTTTACTACGGCACGACGGACACATCACTGCCTGATGGCATACTGAACTTACCTCTGGCGCGACACGCTGAAGCCTATTTCAACTCCAGGATACCGTACAAGGAGCAGCAGGCGACGCTGCGCTACTGGGATGGTTTGCCCTGGCCCGTACTCTTTCCTGGCGCCACACCGAATCTCGATGACCTAGTCTCATCCGCCTTCTTTTGGCTGTCGGGATGGCAGGAGCATGTCATCAGTGCCAGAGATTCCCACGCCCGTTTCCAGCATCGCGATTCCCTGCAGCATACGCTCGATATCACGACACGCCCCGTTGTTGACGCCTATCGCCATCAGCTGCTGCAACAATTGCTAAGGCACGGCATCCCCGTTTCGCCGCGCCAGTGGGATGGCGCCACCTGGGCCCTCTGCCCAACCATTGACGTGGATTACGTGACGAAGTGGCGTAAGGGCATGGTGTACCGTGAATCGGTAGAATATCTCGTCCTTAACAGGCGCAAGAAGAACGCGGCAGCGCGCCTTGCGCGATTCGGCCTGTTCCTTCGCGATGCCTCGCGCCCGGGCGATATCTATCAACAGGCACTCCAACGCATCCTCGAAACGATCCGCAGTCACGGCACAGGTACAGTGTTTCTGAAGGCGGCAGCCCGCGGCCCCTTCGACGTGGCCTACAGCCTTATGCATCCATTCCTGCAACAGTACATCAAAGCGCTGGTGCAAGACAGATTTGAAATCGGCCTGCACCCGAGCTACCATGCCCATACCCATCCGGTATTCCTGCAGGAAGAACTCGGCGCGCTGACTTCGTCAGTTGGCGAAACACCCATCAGCATTCGCCAGCACTTCTTACGTTATGAGGTTCCAGCAACGCCACGCATCCAACAGTGGGCTGGCATGCGCATTGACTCGACACTGGGGTTTACGGAGCACGAGGGATTCCGCCACGGCACATGCATGCCATTTCTGAAGTTCGACTGCGCGGCCAACAGGACAGCAACCTTGTGGGAGATGCCGCTCGCCGTGATGGAATCAGCGCTCTTTAACCGCCGGGGCCTAAATAGGCAGCGGGCACGAGAGGCCACCGAGGAGATCCTTGCGCAATGCCGGTACTTTGGAGGGGCAGCCGTCATGCTTTGGCACGGAGTGCTCTGGGACGAGATGGATCACCCAGGGTGGGGCAAGCACTTTACGGAGACGCTGGCTTGGGCCGCGGCCCACCATGCGTGTATAAGTTCTCTTCGTGGCGCGCTGACTGCTTGGCTGGGCAGAGCGCCGTAACGCAGGTTACAGCCATTGGCTTCGGCCATGCCAAGCTGCAACCTGCCTACAGCTTCGACGGCAGCCGCACAACCTTTGTTAATGAGGGCTTCCATGGCGCCAAAAAGTCCGAAGCGGGGCGCAACCCCGCTGATGCGACAATACTACCGCATCAAGTCTAAACACCCAGACCGGCTGCTGCTGTTCCGCATGGGCGATTTCTATGAGACGTTTGACGAGGATGCGCTGATCGCGAGCGAAGTGCTGGGTATCGTCTTGTCCAAAAGAGCCAGCGGGAGAGCCGGCAAGGTGCCTTTAGCTGGGTTCCCACACCACGCCCTCGATAACCACCTGCCCAAGCTGATTAAGGCTGGGCTGCGGGTTGCGATCTGCGAGCAGTTGGAAGACCCAAAAAAGGCGCGTCAGCTTGTAAGGCGCGGCGTCGTAGAAGTGGTTTCCCCTGGCGTATCGCTGCGCGAAAACCTGCTCAACCCCACGCAGGTCAACTACCTGGCAGCGCTGCACTGGGCGAAACTGCCACGACGGAGGCAGGTGGTGGTGGGCGTAGCATATGTGGATGTGTCCACCGGGCAGTTCTTGGTCACAGAGTCGACCCCTCAGCAGCTGGACCACCTGATTTATGACCTAGTACCCCGCGAGATTCTGGTAGAAAAGAAGCACCGCAGTCGCCTGGAGGCGCTCCGGTTTAAGGACTTTGTCACCACTGCCCAGGAGGACTGGGTGTTCACCACGGATTACGCCCGCGAAGTGCTGCTCAAGCATTTCGGTACGCATTCGCTAAAGGGATTCGGCGTGGAGTCGGTTCAGCACGGGGTGGTAGCTGCTGGCGCTGTACTACACTATCTGGGAGAGTCCCACCAAGGACATCTATCCCACATTAGACGCATCACGCGACGACGCCATGAGGGCGCCATGCGCCTGGATCCGCAGACCAGGGCCAACCTATCTCTTATTGCCAACACCAGTCAAGGAAGACGTGATGGCCCGCTATTTACGCTCTTGGATCGCACGGGGACGCCAATGGGCGCCCGCCTGCTGCGTCGCAGACTCGGCGCTCCGCTGTACGATGTTAAAGCGGTAGAGGATCGCCTCGACGCCGTGGAAGCGCTGGTAAAGGACGCGCACCTGCGCAGCACCGTGAAGGAAATGCTTGCCCCGATGTGCGACATTGAGCGCATCGTAGCACGCATCTGCACCGGTCAGGCCTCACCGCGTGACCTTGGTGCACTGCGCCAGACGCTTCAGATACTGCCCTCACTTAAGGCACTACTTGAAGAGAAGGGGTCAGGGCGGCTGCGAAAGCTGGGCAAGTCGATGGACGATTGCCGGTCTACATGTGCCAAAATCGTGCACGCCCTGGTGGACAACCCGCCGGCTTCGCTGCGCGACGGCAGTGCCTTTCGGGACGGGTATCATAAGGAGCTTGACCGGTTGCGGTCGCTGGCGCGCAGCGGACGCGACGTGATCGCCACCATGCGGCAAGCCGAAATCGACCGTACAGGCATCCCTTCATTGAAGGTGGGATTCAACAAGGTGTTCGGGTACTACATTGAGGTGACGAATGCCCACAGGAACAAGGTACCCGACAACTATGTGCGCAGGCAGACGCTGGTAAACGCTGAACGCTATGTGACCCGAGAGCTCAAGGAGTATGAGGAGCAGATTGTAGGCGCTGAAGAGAGGCTTTCTGAGCTGGAGCGGGAGCTGTTTATGGACCTCCGGTCAGAGGTGGCGCGCGATGCGGCCCGTCTGCAGCGCACTGCAGCCATCCTGGCGGACCTGGATTGCCATACTGCACTCGCCGACGTTGCTGCCGATCACGACTTCTGCCGACCTTCGGTAGATGACTCAGTCCGCTTAGTAATTGTCGATGGTCGGCATCCGGTCGTGGAGCAGTCTGTGGAGGCCTTCATCCCGAACACCATCGAGATGGATGCCGCGGCGAAGCAGATCTTTATCATCACGGGCCCCAACATGGCGGGCAAGAGCGTGGTTCTGCGGCAGACCGGCCTGATAGTGCTTCTCGCTCAAGCCGGCTCCTTCGTCCCAGCCCGCAGCGCGCACATCGGACTGACGGATCGCATCTTCACCCGGGTCGGTGCCTCTGACAACCTGGTAGCCGGAGAAAGCACGTTCCTGGTAGAAATGAATGAGACCGCGAGCATCATTCACAACGCCTCGCCTCGCTCATTGATATTGCTCGACGAGGTCGGTCGCGGCACCAGCACCTTTGACGGGCTGTCTATCGCGTGGGCTTTGGTTGAACATCTGCATGAGACGCCCCGAATTGCCGCGCGCACGCTGTTTGCCACGCACTATCATGAGCTCAATGCGCTGGCCAAGCGATTTCCTCGCATCCGCAATTTTAGCATTCAGGTGCGGGAGCATGAGGGCAGGGTGATTTTCCTTCGCAAGCTCGTGCCCGGCGGAACCGACCATTCGTACGGCCTGGAGGTGGCCCGCATGGCTGGCCTTCCAGAGACTGTGTTGAAGCGGGCACGGGAGATTCTAGAGCAGCTCGAGCGCAAGCCAAACGAGGCGGTCGAGAAGTCCAGCCCGCACCCGCAGGCAAGAAGTAAACCATCTGGGCAGACCCTGTTTGCCTCAGATACGAGCAGCCGAATAACCGAAGAGGTGCGTTCCCTCGACCCGAACAGGATGACGCCTATCCAAGCCCTTGTGACGCTGGTCAGGCTCAAATCGATGGCCCAGAAACAGTAGCGAGGCCAACCACTGCGCCTTGGAGATCGTGTCAACGGCAGGCTGGCCAAGGAAGGGACGGTGGCCTTAGCACAGAAAGATAGGGGGCGTTAACAGGCGGAAGGCGAAAAGCCTTTTCGGGCCCTGCAGATCCCGACACCAGTTTGCGAGTTTTCCGCCCAATCCGGGAACCAGAGCGCACATCTACGCACATGATTCGATGTTGCGTGGGTCTTGCATATTCCACGGAAAAAAACCACTCGTTCCACGGTATGGCGACCACCGATTCCACGGTTAATCGACCACCTGATTCGGCGTGCTGAGTCCGCGCTGGATAGCGCTGCATCGTGACTGTTCTGGGTACCATTTTCACGGCTGTCTGGCGTCAGTTACGCTTGTCTTCTCTGGAAGGTTCTGCCATTTTGGCAGACGCTGTCTCATGGACTCTCCCTTCAGCGCGATGTGGTGTGCATTGTGAATGAGGCGATCCAGGATAGCATCTGCGAGTGTTGGGTCTTCCATGCCTTCGTGCCACACACTCACAGGCATCTGGCTGGTAACGACGATGGATCCTTTCTGATACCGATCATCGATGAGCTCAAGCAGATCCCGCTGGTGCAGCGCACTGATTCGTGACAACCCCCAGTCATCGAGAACCAGTAGGTGGAAGCGCGTCAACTGCTTCAGCAGTTTCAGGAAGCGTCCGCCCCCGTGCGCGAGTTGCAGATCTTCCAGAAGACGATGCAGTCGGTGGTAGCGTACGGTGAACCCCTCCATGCAGGCTTTATGCGCCAGCGCGCACGCCACGAAGCTCTTGCCGACACCGGTGGGTCCGGTAATGATCGCATTGTGATGTTTGCCCACCCAGTCGCAGGTGGAAAGCGAGGCCATCAGGCGCCGATCCAGATTGCGACCGCGACGATAGTCCAGATCGGCCATGGAGGCCTCCTGGCGTAACCGGGCGCGGCGTAGGCGCGACCGCAGGCGATTGTTGTATCGCACGATCTCCTCGTGGTCAACCAATAGGCCCAGGCGGTCCATGAACGGGAGCTGTTCCATTTCCGGTTGGGTAAGCTGATCACGCAGCGCGCGCGCCATGCCATGCAGACGCATCTGCTCGAGCTTGTCAAGGGTAGGGTGTAGGAGCATCAGTCCTTCGAGGTTTGGTGAGGAGAATCCGATTTGGTGTCGTAATAGCTTGGGCCCCGGATGTTGTCATGGTCTATGGGAGGCGGAGACTCCGAGTCCAGCGGATGCTTGTCGAGTCCATTCTTCAGGATGGACGCGATGCTCCTGTACGAGCGGGTGCCGATAGCGATTGCCCGCGTACACGCGTTTTCCATGCGGCTCTTACCGTAGATGCGAGCCAAGCGGAGCAGGCCCATGAGCGTGCGGTAACGAATCAGCGGGTGCCGCTCAGCATCGATGATCTGCCGCACGATATTGTGTGTGTCCGGCCCGATGCGTTCTGCCTCGGTTACGAAGCGGCTCATATCGTTCATTTGGCGTTGGGCGTCCGGCATGTGTTCATCCTTGGTGGTGACCCCTTTCTGGTGGCTACGCGGGTGCGTCGCCACCCGTTTGTCGTCAAAAAATACCTCCAGGGTGGTATCTGTAAGGCGAACCTGTACCGAACGACCTACCTATCGATAAGGAACGCTATAACGGTGCCAGCGCACCTCGATGTGCGCATCTCTGTGCACCTTGGCTTTGCGCCACTCCGCGTGCTCGTACGGCTCCGCCGGCAAGGGCTTCATCGCTGATCGCTCCCACGTGTCAATCCAGCTCTTACGACTGCCTTCCAGCTTCTGAAAAGGCCGCTCGTTAAGCTCCTTCAGATGGACACGAATGTGCCGGTTCACGTGCGCTAGACCGATGAAACGCTTATCGCTTAACGGAGCCAGAATGCGCCTCTCTGCATGCAACACGGCTTGCTCGACCTTGGCCTTGTCCCTGGGCTTCCCGGGACGCGTAGGCACAACCACGGTCTTGTAGTGCATCGCAAGGTCCTGATACGACGGATTGATCTCTGGATCGTATCGGTGGGCCTTGCGCACGCCACTCTTCAAATTGTCACAGACCACATAGGAAGGCACCGCCCCGAAAGCCTCGAACATGCGACGATGCGAGCCCAGCCAGTCCCCAAGACGCTGCGTCCACGTCGCCTCAACGTAGAGATAATTGGAGAATCCCAGCACACCAACAAAGATCTCCACCCGACGCCGCTTACGCGTAAGCTGGTCTATCGCCTCCAGGCGCATGCCTGCATAGTCCACGAAGGCCGAATGACCCGCAGGATGATCCATCGGAACCGTCACCTGGCCAAATTCCTTCTTCCAGGCAGAGTAAAGAGCGCAGAAATTGCTGTAGCCGTAACCATCGCTGTGGTCCCGCCTGTACCGCTCCCACATCAGGCGCCGCGTGAACCCCTTGACCTGCATCTTACGCTCCACCTCGGACCAGTCCGGCAACGGACGCGTCTCCTTGGCAACCTCCGGCGGACCATAAAGCAATGCCTTCAACTTGGCCTCCGGCATACCCTCGGGCAAAGGCCAATGCACACCCGCTGCCTTAGCACGACGCAAGTAACCAAGTACCGTGCTGTGCGATATTCCCAGCGCACGACCGATACCACGTACGCTCAAATCAGACTCCGCAGACAACCGCAGAACGTCCCACAAAACACGCATAACAACCCTCTTGTTTGGCATAAGTACCCCTCTCTTGGTAAGTAAAGAGGGTACGATACCACCTGCGCTTGACCTGCCGCCATCACCCGCGACAGGCAACAATAACCCGTTTCTAACTCCGCCAGACTGCCAATTTGGCAGGCCCGTTAACCGACCTCCTACACCCCGCCGCCACCGGTCGGGGGGGCGCGGGCGCCAGCTCAGGTGGTCGATTTGCCGTGGAGCCACTGGTCGATTTGCCGTGGAATCGGTGGTCGATTTCCCGTGGAACCACTGGTCGATTTGAAGCGGAATACGCAGGTCTCATAGTTCGATGTCCACGCATGCATTATTTTCAGCGATACTCGCCTTTCCCTGGAATTGTCTTCTGCGATGATTTCTTCCCGAAGTAGCGTTACGATAGATCAGATTCTTGACAAGTGGCGCCAGCAGGCGGCCGCGGCCGAGTCCAACTACGAGCGCCTCAAGGGCAGCGCGTTTGAGCGTCTGTGCATCGCATATCTGACGCACGACCCTGTGCAGCGGACCCAGTATGACGCGCCTATGGCCTATGGCGCGTGGGCGCGCCAGCGGGGCCTAGCGGAGAGCGACCTGGGCATAGATCTGGTGGCCAAGGTGCGTAATGGCGAAGGTTGGTGCGCCATTCAGTGCAAGTTATTGGCTGAAGGGCGGCCGTTGAGAAAGGCAGCGCTGGATTCGTTTCTGGCGGCTTCCGGGACTCGTGACTTCACGCGGCGTCTGTTTATCGATACGACGGGTGAGCCTTGGAGCGGCCCGGCGGAGGCAATAGCACGCAGCCAAGCGGTGCCTGTGACCCGCATAGGGATTCACGAGCTTCGCCAGAGTCCGATAGACTGGGCGCAATATGTTAATCATGACAAGGTTGTCTTAGCAGAGCGGAAGAGGCCATTTCCGCATCAGAAGGAGGCGATCGGGAAGGTCACCAGTGGCTTGGCGCAAGAGGGCTCGCGTGGCAAGCTCATTATGGCATGTGGCACGGGCAAGACATTCGCGTCGTTGCGCATCGCCGAGGAACTGGCCCGCGGGGGTGGCCGCGTCCTTTACCTGGTGCCAAGCTTAGCGTTGATGTCGCAGACGGTTCGCGAGTGGACGGCCGACACGCGGCTGGCGATGCGTGCCTTTGCGGTGTGTTCGGATGCGCAGGTGGGAAGGCGACGCCGTCGCCAGGACGATCGCATCGACATGGATGCGATGGATCTGGCATTCCCGGCCACCACGGATGCGGCAAAGTTGGCGCGCGAAGCGACACCGACCGCGGAGGACCGCCTCACGGTGATCTTTGCGACGTACCACTCGCTCCCTGTGGTAGCGGAGGCGCAGCGCGCTCACGGGCTGCCATCGTTTGACTTGGCTATATGCGACGAGGCGCACCGCACGACGGGCGCTAAGGTTGAGGACGAGGAGGAAAGCCACTTCGTGCAAATCCACGACGAGGAACGGATCTGGGCGCACCGGCGCCTCTACATGACGGCCACGCCCAAGGTGTATGCCAAGACTGCGCGCGACAGGGCGGGCAAAGTCAATGCAGTGCTGTGTTCTATGGAGGACAAAAGGCTCTTCGGCCCGGTGCTGTACGAGATAGGCTTTGGCCAGGCGGTAGAGCGCGGCCTGTTGTCGGATTACAAGGTGATCGTGCTTACGGTGCCAGAGGATATGGTCGCCGCAGGCGTAGCCGAGACGCTGGCCAAGCACGAGGCGCTCAAGGTGGACGATGCGGGCAAGCTCATAGGGTGCTGGCGCGCTCTGGCCAAGGCCGACGAGGAGGAGTTCGCCGGTGACGCCATCTTTCCGATGCGCCGCGCTATCGCCTACTGCCGCGACATTAAGGCGTCCAAGCGGGTGCAGGAGGCCTTCAGCCTGGTGGTAAACGAGTTTTCCAGTTCTTCGGTGGCGGCTTCGTATGGTCCTGTGCCCGACTATGGCGTGTCGGTGAAGCACGTCGATGGCACGTTTAACGCGGCGCGGCGCGGGGAGCTGCTTGCGTGGCTGGGGGATGCGCGCCCAGCCGACGACGAGTGTCGCGTGTTGACCAACGTGCGCTGCTTGGCCGAAGGGGTAGACGTGCCGTCGCTGGATGCCATCCTGTTTATGCACCCGCGCAAGAGTCAGATCGACGTCGTACAGGCGGTCGGCCGCGTGATGCGCCGCGCCCAAGGCAAGGCCATGGGCTATGTGGTACTACCGGTGGTTGTTCCGCCGCTGGCCAGCGCGACAGCGTTCCTGAACCGCTCTGACACGTTTCGCGTAGTCTGGCAGGTACTCAATGCCATTCGGTCACACGACGAGCGGTTTGAAGCCATGCTTAACCTCCTGGAGGAGGGACAATCCGGCAAGCACCTGGGCATCATTGCGCTGTCGGACTGGCAACCAAGGAGACTCAAGCCCGGGCCCGGCATTGGTAAACGTGCCGCGCGCGATCCGAACGCGCCTGAAAGCCAAGCCGACCGGCAACAAAGACTTGAGTTTGATCTACCGGCGGCGATACGTGCCAGAATTGTGGAGAAATGTGGTAACCGGCGCTACTGGGACGAGTGGGCGGGGGACGTTGCGGACATCGCCCGGCGGCACATTGCCCGGATCGAGGCCATGGTCACCGCAGACGAGGCGGCACAGGAGGTGTTTCAAGAGTTCCTGGCGGAGCTACGTGATGATCTGAACGAGGGCATCACCGAGCAGGATGCCATTGAGATGCTTGCCCAGCACATGATCACGCGTCCCGTATTCGAAGCGTTGCACGGCGATGCCCGTTTCGTCGATCAAAACCCCGTCAGCAAAGGTATGCAGCTGGTCTTGGATGTGCTCGCACCGGCCCGCATTGAGTCCGAAGCCGAGAGCCTGGACGAGTTCTATGCGAGCGTGGCCCGGCGCGCCAAAGCAGCGAACACGCCGCTGGCCCGGCAAAAGATCATCACGGAGCTGTACGACAAGTTCTTCCGGAATGCCTTCCCGAAGACGGCCGAGAAGCTCGGCATCGTGTATACGCCCATAGAAATCGTGGACTTCATCCTGCATTCGGTCGATGAGGTGCTGCGCACCGAGTTCGGGCAGTCACTTTCGTCCAGTGGTGTGCAGATTCTGGATCCCTTCACCGGCACGGGCACCTTTATCACGCGCATCATACAGAATGGACTGATCAGGCCTAAGATGATTGCCAATAAGTATGCCTCAGAGATTCACGCCAACGAGATCATGCTGCTCGCGTACTACATCGCGGCAGTAAACGTAACCGTCCCGTAGCCTACATTGAATGCAGGCCGTGTGGCCATCTTATGTTTTGATGGGGTTCTGCGTGGTTATGCCGTAGCCTCTGCTCCAGGCAGGTTGGGAGCATCCTCAGTCGTGACCTGACGGCTTGGATTTGCGATACCGAGCAGGTCTCTATGGGATTGCTTCAGGCATGTAGTGGTCGTCACCGGCGGGGAATAAGTGTCCCGTAGTGTACATATTACGCTGAGGGGCTTGAGTTGCCGATATTGTTACATCGGTCAGTGAGCAGCTTAACTGGGGGATGCAATGGCATCGTTACGTCGTAGTTCGGAGGACATGTTTCCGCTGGTGGCGCGTTTTTTGGTGGTGCGCAGAGTCTGAAGGCGTTGTGCCTTGGGCACGGCTTGTCGGAGCGTGGTTTTTACTACTGGCGCAAGAAGTACGCGGCATCTGTGTCTCGGGCTTCGGGCGCCTTGGTGGAGGTATCGTCACTGGAGGTACATGAGCCGGCGTTGATAAAGGTCGAGTTTCCAGGCGGCGCGCGTCTGCGCGGGTACACGCCCGTATTGGCGGACTTTCTCGGATCGGCGTTACAGCGTGAGCGGAGCCAGTCATGTTAGCATTGGGGCCGTCGCACGTGTTTCATTTTTACCGGGAGCCTACGGACATGCGCAAGGGCTTTGACGGGTTGTGCGGTCTGGTGCGCTCGGGCATGAAGCGTGATCCTTTCTTGGGCGATGTGTTCGTTTTCATCAACCGCCGTCGGACATATATCACATTTCTGGTTTGGGACCGCAGCGGCTGGGTTTTGTACTACAAGCGCCTCGAGTCGCGGACGTTTGAGCTTCTAGAGACCGCGACGCCTTTATGGACGGAGCTCATGATGCCCTTGGACGGGGTGCAGCTTTCGACGGTACGCTATCGACGCCGGTTTCGGGGTTCCGATTCATAAGTATCTTCACATAAAATTCTCGAAACTACTTGCAAATGCCGTGAGTTAATAGGGCGTGCCAAGTATCCCTGCCCAGGAGCACCCCTGTCCGCGTTGCGCGAGGCTCGAGCCGGACCATTGCGCGGTGGTCGAGCGACTTCGTTCGGAGCGTGACCATTGGCGGCGCCTGCATAGCGAGGAGCGTACGCAACGGCGGCGGTTGGAGGCAACGCGCGCAGGTCTGGCCGAGGATATGGCCAAGCTCAATGACCAGCTCAGTGAGCTCTCCCAAAAGCTCTTCGGCAGCACAAGCGAGCGCTTAAAGGCGCCTGTGAAGCCAAAGGCGCCTGTGAGCGACGACATCCGCGCGACAGCGGATCAGAAGCCGCCACCGTCAGCGACCGCAGATACGTCGGCCTCGCGCCCGGGTGTACAGGGCACACCGACTAAGGACCATCGCGCGAACGCCAAACCCAAGACGCGGCGCCAAGGGCAGCGTAGCAAACTGCCAGACGATCTGCCAAGTGAAGAGATCTTTCTTAACCCCGAAGGAGACCTGGAAGGCTGGAAACCGATTCGAATTGAGAGTACCAAGGTGGTAGCGTGGGAGCCAGGGTACCTGAAGGAGATCCACTATAGGCGCCGCGTATTTGCGCATAGCACCGATCCTTCGAAGGGGCTGCGTATCGCTCCACTCCCTGCGCGCACTATTCCCAGCGGGCGAGTACATGAATCGTTGCTGGCGCACCTTGTTACGTCCAAAGTCGAGGATGGTCTACCGCTTTACCGCCTAGCCAAGATAATAGAGCGCGGCTCGGGCTATAAGATCCCATCGTCCACCATGGGAAACTGGATGGATAAGGTAGGCTTTGACCTGGAACAGCTCGCGCTTGCCGTGGCCGATCAGGTACGCAAGAGCGGATACCTGCAGGTGGACGAGACCACGATCCGCGTGCAGGATCGCAAGAAGAAAGGATCCACTCATCGCGGATACTTCTGGGTCTACCATTGCCCTAAACAGAAGCTGCTGGTCTACCAATACGCACCCGGACGCGGAAGCAAGGTGCCACGAGGATTCCTGCATGGGTTCCAGGGCGTGCTGCATACCGACGGATATGTCGCCTACGAGACCTTCATTCGGGATGTCGGCATCATACTGGCCAACTGCTGGGCCCATACGCGACGCAAATTTTACCAAGCCCTCCGTACCGATCCCGACAGAGCTGCCTTCGTGCTGAAGGAAATAGGAAAGCTCTACCGGATAGAAGCGCAGCTGCGCGAGAACCATGCCTCTGCAGAACAACGACGCATCGCGCGGCAGCAAAAGGCCAAACCCGTATTGCGCCACCTTAAATCGTGGCTCCAGCAGCAGAATACGCTCCCAAAGGGATTACTGGGCAAGGCCAAGCACTACACGCTGGCGCGGTGGGACCGGCTGTGCCGATACATCGACGACGGACGCCTGGAAATTGATACCAACGCCGTCGAAAGGGCCATGCGCACGGTTGCGATCGGCCGCAAGAACTACCTCTTCTGCGGATCCCACCACGCAGCCAAGCAGATGGCCACCTTCTACACGCTCCTGGCAACGTGCCGGTTGCATGGCGTTAATCCCGTAAAATGGCTCGAAGATGTGCTGCCACGCATTGCAGCGGGACATCCAGCCAAAAAGATCCACCTGCTACTACCTCACCAGTGGCAGCCACTCCATCCCCCAGCACCTCCATAGAAGGATGCGCGGAGCAAGACCATGAACCATACTCTGCTACCTCCATCCGTACGTAATACTGCACCTACGATCCGCCCTTGCATACGCGGCTATACCTGCGTGACTACGCCGCCTACATGCCAAAACAGCACTTCAATCCCAGTCCGCACTGCAGCCACATAGCCGCTCGATCATTGACTAGGTGCGCCCTCAATAGAAGATCACCCGCACCCGCAACCAGACTCCCAAAGAACATCGGCGAATAGCGATACCTGTCAGAGCTACCAATCATGGCTGCTCTGCCGAGTTGAGGATACCTCAACCTGCCCGAAGCCGAGGCTACCGCATAGCCATAGAAGACCGCACCAAAATATAAGCAGGGCAAACCTCCCGGCTTAAATGCTGTCTACGGGACGGTTACCAGTAAACATTGAGGCGGCCTATCACGCGGCGGTGGACGCGGAAAAATACCATCGCTTCCCCGGGATCGTACTGACGGATACTTTCGAGATGCAGAGCACGGAGGACCTGATTGCGGCCATCCTGCCGGAGAATTCCGAGCAGCGCAAGAAGCAGAAGGATGCACGTATCCGGGTGGTCGTGAGCAATCCGCCGTGGAGTACCGGGCAGAAAAGCCAGAATGATGCAGCCCAAAACCAAGAGTATCCCGCCCTCGATGAGAAGATAAGAGCGACCTACTCAGAAAAAGGCTCAGCCACATCAGTCCGCAATCTATACGATAGCTACGTCCGGGCCATCCGCTGGGCTTCAGACCGTATCGGAGAGAGCGGCATCATTGGCTTTGTGACCAACGCCGGGTGGCTGGAAGGCAACGCCATGGATGGCATGCGCCAGTGCCTCGCAGAAGAGTTCTCTGTCATCTATGTGCTGCACCTGAGAGGGAACCAGCGCACGCAGGGTAAACGGTCACGCCAGGAAGGGGGCAAAGTATTCGGTGCCGGCTCCCGTGCGCCCGTCGCCATCACGCTGCTCGTGCGCAATCCAGAACGCCAGGGGTGCAAGATATTGTTTCATGACATCGGGGACTACCTCAGCCGGGAGGAGAAGCTGGAAAAAGTGGCAGTATACCGCGGGATAGGCGGCGTGGAAGCCAACGGAAGATGGTCCGAAATTAAGCCGGATGTGCACTGCGACTGGTTGAATCAGCGAGACCCAGGATTCACGACCTTCATGGCTATGGGGGATAAGTCCCGACGCGCGCGGAAAGGTCCATCGATTCTTAGGAACTATACGCTGGGCATAGCAACAAGTCGCGACGCCTGGTGCTACAACTATTCTGAGACGGAGCTGCGGAACAACGTTGAAGCGCTGATTCGCTTCTATAACGCGGAGCGCGAGCGGCTCCAGCCCCAGCTCACCGGGGCACGCAGGCCGACGAAAGCGGAAATCACGAGGCTCATCAACAATGATCCCAAGAAAATCAGCTGGTCGAGAGGCTTGAAGAACGACTTGCGCAGGAACAAGCTATTGAGCATCGAGGACGGGTGGTTTGCGGTGTCGCAATACCGACCCTTCACGCGACAGTACCTGTACTTCAGCCGTCGGCTCAACGACATGGTCTACCAGATGCCGAAGCTGTTTCCGCACGCCGAGGCAGAGAATCGGGTGATTTGTGTGACGGGGAGGGGCGAAACAGATGCATTCTCATGCCTGATGGTAGACAGAATCCCCAACCTTCACGCTATTGCCAGTGGCCAGTGCTTCCCGAGGTGGCTGTATGAAAAGCCTCGCGCCACCCCGGGAGACGACCTCTTTGGCGGCGACCAACGCCTGGCAGATGCCCACGGGTATGTGCGGAGAAGCGCGCTGAGCGAACAGGCGCTGGATACGTTTGCCAAGACGCTGGGCAGCCGGACTCCACCATCGTCAGACGACCTCTTCCATTACGTGTACGGCGTACTGCACCTGCCCCAATACCGCAAACGATTTGCAGCGAACCTTGCCAAAGAACTGCCGCGCATACCTGTTCCGAAAGACCCCGCACGCTTTTGGGCCCTGGCCGAAGCCGGAAAGCAGCTGGGTAACCTTCACGTAGGCTACGATAATGCCGAGCCCTGGCCTATCGAGTTCGCAAAAGGCGGGTGGCAGCCCGAAGCCGATATCGCACCCATGTCGTGGTTTCGCGTCGGCAAACCTATGAAACACCCCGCGCGCGCACGCAACAAGGATCTGTCACAGATCATCTATAACCCGCACATCACGGTGGCAAAAGTGCCAACCGAAGCATACCAGTACGTCGTCAATGGCAAAGCGGCCATCGCATGGGTCATGCTCCGGCAGTGTGTGACACGCCACAAAGCCAGCGGCATCATAAACGACGCTAACCAGTATGCGTCTGAAACGATGCAAGACTCCGCATACCCGCTCCAGCTCCTAACACGCGTTATCCGCGTCAGCATGGAAACACTCCAGATCGTGGCATCACTGCCCGATCCCGAATGGCAGTGACCGCGGTCAATAGCGGAGCCAACATAAAGGCGCAAAGCTAGTGCTTGTCAGAAAAACAGGGCCTGCCTGGCATAAACGGCTACGCGGTAGTCAGCAGGGAGCAAGATACGCCAGAAATAGGCGCTGTTGCTGGCTTATGGTCCGTCGAACCCATGCTGAACCCAGAGTGGGCCCATGCATGCCGAGAGCTTGAAACCGCGTATGTTGGTTCAGATCTGGCTTTTCTCAGCGATAAGCGCGATACTTGAGCTCTGAACCTTCCCATATTCGCCCATCCATACACATGAGAGCAGTCCTTAAGTCCCAGTCGGATCCGTGGCTCACGCCGATTGAGAAGATTGAGCTGAACCCCAAGTCAAGGGACGATATCCCCGTAGTGCTGCGCGGCCTGCAATCCCTGTTTGCAGATAAGGATGTGCGCGACGAGGTGCTGGGGGTCCTTTCGCGCAGGATTCTTCCCATCGAAGATCAGACTAAGGGTCGCACTGGCTTGGATGTCTGGCAAATCTTAGTGTTAGGTGCGGTGAAGTTCGCACTCAACTGCGACTATGATCGTCTGGAGGATCTGGCCAACAACCATACGGCGCTACGTCAGATGCTCATGATCAACGATATCAGTAAGAAGCTGTTTTCTGTGCAAACACTGGTGGACAATGTGTCCCTGCTGACGAAGGAGGCGCTCGACGAGATCAATCAAGTGGTGGTAGCACAGGGTCATAAGGGGTTCAAGCATAGCATCAAGAATGCCTAGTGCTGCCACGTGGATTCGGCCGTGGCACGTACTCACGTGGAGTGGCCCACGGACGTACGGCTTCCCTTAGGTGCGATGTGCAGTCTGGTTAACGAGTTGTACAGACACGGCAAGGCGATATAAATGCAGGGTGGGCATAAGGCCCACTGGTGGGTGAAGACATTAACGACCGCCTATCGCCGGTGCAGTAGGGCCGATAAGAATGCCTTCCTCGACCGCTTACGCCACTTCTAACTGTCGCTGAACACACTTCCTTGCGGTTGCGCGCCCGATTGCATATTCAGACGAATTCGTGCGCCCACTCCGATCCAAATTAGACAGGTAATCCAAGGCAAGCTTGACGGTGAATCCATGAGACAGCATCTGCCAAAATGGCACAACCTTCCAGAGAAAACCAGCTTAACCGACTCCCAACAGCCGCAAAAATGGTACCCAGAAACATCACGATGCAGAGCCACCCAGCGCGGACTCAAACCGCCGCCACAGGTGGTCGATTAACGTGGATACGGTGTCGATATACCACCGAACTAGTGGTTTTCTTCGCGGAATATGCAGATGTGGACAGAACCACTACGATAGAACAGGATGGTACCGTGCTTAATGGAATAGTGCTGTCGCGAAGGCCCACCGAGACCGTAGCTCTACACTATCTCTTTATGGGACCCGTCGCGCCCGCGGCGTGCTGCCCAATCGGGCCACATAACCAACCTTCGAGTTGAAAGGTGGGTCCAGATACACCAACTCCACTGGCCCCGAGGTCATGCGAGTTCATGTCCCACTTGACGTAGAGGCAGTCACCCGCCCCAATTGTTTTCGACTGCCAGTTGACCTCGCTCCTACCGTGAGGCGCCGGTAGCGCAGCCGCGTGGGGCGACGGACTGCAACAGGCTGCCTGTCACTCGGGGGGAGCTGGAATCGAGCTCTTGGCGGGTGGCTGCTTTCGACTCAGCCATTTCAAGCTAAGGAATGGGCCTGCAAGCAAGGCAAGAGACCCAAGGATGACGGCCAGACCTTCTATCTGCTTGTTATAATAGACGAGCCCCATGCCGCCCACCAAGCCGATCAAGACAACAACAAAGGCCATCCATTGTCCCATGACTGAGCGCGAAAGTCGGCTCTTCTGCTCCTTCTCGGCCATTATCAGTATGCGATTCGCGGACCCTGGCAACGTGGTTTCATAGTTTCGAAAATCCTGGGGGTGGGGTAGTGGGCCTGACGAGACTTCGAGACGGGCTGTTTTTACCCGTAAAAGACCTGATCCTTGTCCGTCATTCAATGCTGCTCCCGGTGCATCAGCTAAATTACCAGGCACGTCACCGGGAGCAGGAATTGCTTCAACGGACGAATCTGAACCAACACCCTTCGATGCTCCTGGCGGCTTGCGCCTAGGCTTCTCGGACTTACCACGGCCCCTCGGCGTTGCCGAGTCGGGCCATCGCATTTTCGAGATCCGCACCCACGGCGCGCCAGTCTCCGCGGATCGCATCTGCGTCGCGTAGAGATCCTTCTTCAGATGTGTACCAAGTCTGCTCCATCCACGTAAAGTCGAAAACACTGGCCATGCCCTGCAAGAACCCGCGCCGCTGCGACGCGGGTCGCACTACTGCCAAATCTTGGACCCCATTACCAGGTGCCATATCAGGGTATTCGGCATAGATCGCTGCCAGCGTCTCCCGGTCCGACACCAAACGTACCCACACGCCCACACGTCCAAAATAACCGGCGGTTGGATCTGGCAGCCGGCCAAGTACAGACACTCCGCGCTGATATCCTGCCTCGGTGAGCAGGAACCGGGGGTAACGTCCCGACAGATCCGATGTGATGTCGCCACCAGCCACAAGGCTATCGATTTCATTGAAAACCGCCCAGTCAAAGGGGCCATTGTAGTAGGGCTGGAAATCGAAGAACGGCCCCCCGATCCGCTTAGACACCTCACGGTTAATCAAGAACAAGAGCTTCTGCGCCTGCAACGGGTCCAGCGCCACACCTCGTCCACCCGCTGCAAACGCCGCGACAACAAATTCACTGCGGTTGTGCACCATTGCTACGCTTTTGCTGTCTATTACCTAGTCATCGCGAATCAGAAGGGTGTGCAGCAATCGACAGCCTGAGGCGATTGTCCAACCCGCTACCGTCGACGACCACATATTACCAACGTCTGGAAAATTGGTTCTCAGCCTGACAGCTAATCAGGTGCAGAACCGTTCGTAACCGGCGCAAAACCTCGAAAGGTCCCCCGTAGCGGATTCGGTAAGGCTTGCACTATTGTCTCTGCGCCCCGTTTGCACGCTACTGTTGGACCATCGAGACCCCGCACCGTAACGTCCAGAGTTCGGCCGCCACAATGGCAGAGCTCAGCGTCAGACGAGACCAGTCACACGATGCTATGAATCCACGTCGGATCCTCAACGAAAAGGGGGTGCATGCTGAACAATCTGTGCAGGTGGTGCCTGCCGTGCTGGCGCCCAGGCGGGAATAGTAGACCACCGAAAGGGTTATCCAGCACATCGGGCCAAGGCAGTCTGGCATACTTGCCCCTGTGTGCCAACAAATTGTGCGACACTGTCAGTGCTTAACCAAGCTAACGCGCCCAGGCCAAACGATCAGGCAGCCGCATTGCGCTGCCTGCATCGGACCATTGGATACGTTTGTACCATACGTAGAAAGCGCTCCGCGCAATCCGACTCCCGTTTGTACCTTTCGTCGGCCAAGCAAGGCTGGCCTTGGCACAGCCTTGCGGTTGCATAAAGATAGCCCTTACCTTCATCGCTCTGCGGACTTGGACGCTAGAGCCTCACTGAGCCGGTCTCTATCCAATGCGCATCCTGGTAGTTGGCAGCGGTGGGCGTGAACACGCCCTGGGATGGGCCCTCTCGCATGGCGGATCGGAGCTGTACTTCGCGCCTGGCAACCCGGGCACGAAAGACCTCGGTTTCAACATTGCGATTCCGTCCGATGATGTCGGACAGCTGGTGCAGTGGGCACGCGATGAAGCCATCGACCTGACCGTTGTAGGCCCCGAAATCCCGCTGGTGGCGGGCATCGCCGACACGTTTAAAGAAGCCGGCCTGCATATCGTAGGCCCGGTAGCGGCCGCGGCCACCATAGAGGGCAGCAAAGCGTTCGCTAAGGCCTTTATGGCGCGCCACAGCATCCCGACCGCGTCGTTCCAAGTATTTGAAGCAGATCAGCATGAGGCGGCACAGCACTATCTGCAACACCACGGCGCACCCATAGTCATCAAGGCCAGTGGACTGGCCGCTGGCAAAGGCGCGCTGGTCTGCAAAACGCTGGAGCAGGGTACCGTCGCGCTCGACCGGATGATGCGCCAACATGCATTCGGAGATGCCGCATCTGAGGTGATCATAGAAGACTTTCTTGAAGGCGAAGAAGCCAGCGTGTTTGTCCTCACAGACGGAGACGACTATATCTGCCTGCCGCTGGCGCAGGACCACAAACGCATCGGGGAAGGCGACACTGGGCCGAACACCGGCGGGATGGGAGCCTATGCTCCGGCGCCTGTCGTAGATGACGCACTCCTAGAACGCGTGCGCCAAACAATAATTGAGCCCACACTCGAGGGGATGGCCACAGAAGGACGCCTGTACCAAGGCTGCCTCTACGTGGGCCTGATGATCACGACGTCTGGCCCGCAGGTCGTGGAGTTCAACTGCCGCCTAGGAGACCCTGAAGCCCAGGTTGTTCTGCCGCTTCTGGACATCGATGCAACAGAGCTGATGATGGCGGTCGCCGAGGAGCGCCTGGGCAATACGCGCGTCAAATGCTCCAGCGGGGCCGCCGCCTGCGTGGTCCTGGCTTCCGGCGGATACCCAGGATCCTATCGCAAAGGGTTGCCGATAACCGGACTCACAGAGGCCAGTGAACAAGCCCTGGTCTTCCATGCGGGTACGGCGATGGCTGACGGCAGCGATACAGAGCACGTAGTTACGGCTGGCGGACGCGTGCTGGGAATAACGGGCCAGGGACGTGACCTGAAATCCGCGCTGAACGGGGCATACAGCGCGGCCGCTGAGATCCGTTTTGACGGGCTGACTCTCAGAAGCGACATCGGTTGGCGGGGGCTGGCCCACATGCAGCAGAAGCGGTGAGTGCCCCCGCAGCACTGACGGCACTGGTCGCATTGATGCTGGCACTAGCGCCTCCCAGCCTGGCGCAGGAGCGAACCAAGGTGCTGACAGAGTATGAGGAGCTAGCCAGCTTCGAGGAAGCCCGCTCCTTAGCAATCGACGCGCTGGACCGAGTATATGTCGTGGACCAAGGCACGCAAGAGGTGGTGCAGATGGACCTGGAAGGCCAGGAGCTGGCCAGGCTCGGAGGACCTGGTGGACCCTTCGAAGAGCTGTGCGACATTGATCCCGGCGTCGGTCTGACCTGGCTGGTGGCAGACGGCGATGGTGGAAAAGTCCACCGGTTCTCCCAATCCCTCCTACTTACGGAATCAGTCACCGTACCGCGCGCGCAAGAGTTTGATGCTGAGGCGTTCAGCACGCAACGATCGATCGAAGAAACGGGCGAACACGGGAGACCTGTAGCGGTCGCGCAAAGCCCGAATGGAGACATTTTCGCGATAGAGGCCGACGGTGGGGCTGTGCTCAAATGGGACACAAGCCGGCGCCTGGAGCGAACCATCGGTGCGCTTGGCCCAGGAGCCCTGTCATGGCCCGCTGCCCTCGCCGCAGGCGCCAAATGGCTGTTTGTGCTAGATAAGGGGGCAGATGCCGTAATGGTGTACGACCATTTTGGTGGATATGTGCGAACCATTGCCCAGCAAGGTGGACTGGCACAGTCCCTGACAATGGAAGGCGACCGGCTATGGGTGGTCTATACCTCACACCTCGTAGCCTACAATCTGCAAGGCCGCCCGCTGGTCCGTATAAATGTCCGCCCTAACCTGAACCTAGTGGACGCCCGCGCAATAGGGGACACAATCCTGCTTCTGACCGCCACGCAGCTCTTCCGCACCCGGATAAACCCGTGAAGCAGGTGCCAGAAGTACGAAACTCGCGGTTTCTAAAGTCGTACGAGGTAAACGTTAAACCATAAACCGCTGTGACCATGCGCCATTCGCGAATTGCACTTCCCTTTCTGAGCTGCCTGATGCTCGCCGCCATCACTGCCCCGGCCGCGCAAGCACTCCAATCTGGAATTGAGCAAGATTACGCTGCGCTAAAGGCGTTGTACAACGCTACCGACGGGGACAATTGGACCAGCAACGCGGGATGGGATATGACGCTAACGGGAGGTCAGATTACCGCACAGGCTGTAGGTAACTTTCATGGGATTACGGTACGACAAGGGCGGGTCACTGAAGTAGACTTATATTCTAATGCCCTGTGGGGTCCCATTCCCCCTGAGCTGGGCAGCCTTTCTAATCTTGTAGTACTTCGCCTGGACCACAATGCCCTCACGGGTGCCATACCGTCCACGCTGGGAAACCTCTCAGAGCTATACTCGCTTATTATTGGGGGCAACGCCCTTACGGGCGCGATTCCCCCTGCACTGGGCAGCCTTGCAAGGCTGGATACTCTGATTCTGGATGCCAACGCCCTTACGGGAACGATTCCTTCCGAGCTAGGAAACCTTGCAAACCTGAAATGGCTAAGTATGGACGGAAATAACCTCACTGGAACGATTCCGAGCGAGTTGGGCAATCTTGCAAAATTGACGATCCTCTACTTAGGGTCCAATGCCCTTTCGGGCCCGATCCCCTCAGAGTTGGGAAACCTGGGGAATCTGGAATCGCTGCACTTGAGCAGAAACAACCTTACGGGGCCCATTCCCGTTGAGTTTGGCAATCTGTCGAAGTTGAAGGGCCTCAGGTCAGGCCACAACGCCCTTACCGGTCCCATTCCCCCTGAGCTGGGCAGCCTTTCTAATCTTGCACTACTTCACCTGGACTACAATGCCCTCACGGGTACCATACCGTCCACGCTGGGAAACCTCTCAGAGCTATACTCGCTTATTATTGGGGGCAACGCCCTTACGGGCGCGATTCCCCCTGCACTGGGCAGCCTTGCAAGGCTGGATACTCTGATTCTGGATGCCAACGCCCTTACGGGAACGATTCCTTCCGAGCTAGGAAACCGTAACCGTCCCGTAGAGAGCATTTAAGCCGGGAGGTTTGCCCTGCTTATATTTTGGTGCGGTCTTCTATGGCTATGCGGTAGCCTCGGCTTCGGGCAGGTTGAGGTATCCTCAACTCGGCAGAGCAGCCATGATTGGTAGCTCTGACAGGTATCGCTATTCGCCGATGTTCTTTGGGAGTCTGGTTGCGGGTGCGGGTGATCTTCTATTGAGGGCGCACCTAGTCAATGATCGAGCGGCTATGTGGCTGCAGTGCGGACTGGGATTGAAGTGCTGTTTTGGCATGTAGGCGGCGTAGTCACGCAGGTATAGCCGCGTATGCAAGGGCGGATCGTAGGTGCAGTATTACGTACGGATGGAGGTAGCAGAGTATGGTTCATGGTCTTGCTCCGCGCATCCTTCTATGGAGGTGCCGGGGGATGGAGTGGCTGCCACTGGTGAGGTAGTAGCAGGTGGATCTTTTTGGCTGGATGTCCCGCTGCAATGCGTGGCAGCACATCTTCGAGCCATTTTACGGGATTAACGCCATGCAACCGGCACGTTGCCAGGAGCGTGTAGAAGGTGGCCATCTGCTTGGCTGCGTGGTGGGATCCGCAGAAGAGGTAGTTTTTGCGGCCGATCGCAACCGTGCGCATGGCCCTTTCGACGGCGTTGGTATCAATTTCCAGGCGTCCGTCGTCGATGTATCGGCACAGCCGGTCCCACCGCGCCAGCGTGTAGTGCTTGGCCTTGCCCAGTAATCCCTTTGGGAGCGTATTCTGCTGCTGGAGCCACGATTTAAGGTGGCGCAATACGGGTTTGGCCTTTTGCTGCCGCGCGATGCGTCGTTGTTCTGCAGAGGCATGGTTCTCGCGCAGCTGCGCTTCTATCCGGTAGAGCTTTCCTATTTGCTTCAGCACGAAGGCAGCTCTGTCGGGATCGGTACGGAGGGCTTGGTAAAATTTGCGTCGCGTATGGGCCCAGCAGTTGGCCAGTATGATGCCGACATCCCGAATGAAGGTCTCGTAGGCGACATATCCGTCGGTATGCAGCACGCCCTGGAACCCATGCAGGAATCCTCGTGGCACCTTGCTTCCGCGTCCGGGTGCGTATTGGTAGACCAGCAGCTTCTGTTTAGGGCAATGGTAGACCCAGAAGTATCCGCGATGAGTGGACCCTTTCTTCTTGCGATCCTGCACGCGGATCGTGGTCTCGTCCACCTGCAGGTATCCGCTCTTGCGTACCTGATCGGCCACGGCAAGCGCGAGCTGTTCCAGGTCAAAGCCTACCTTATCCATCCAGTTTCCCATGGTGGACGATGGGATCTTATAGCCCGAGCCGCGCTCTATTATCTTGGCTAGGCGGTAAAGCGGTAGACCATCCTCGACTTTGGACGTAACAAGGTGCGCCAGCAACGATTCATGTACTCGCCCGCTGGGAATAGTGCGCGCAGGGAGTGGAGCGATACGCAGCCCCTTCGAAGGATCGGTGCTATGCGCAAATACGCGGCGCCTATAGTGGATCTCCTTCAGGTACCCTGGCACCCACGCTACCACCTTGGTACTCTCAATTCGAATCAGTTTCCAGCCTTCCAGGTCCCCTTCGGGGTTAAGAAAGATCTCTTCACTTGGCAGGTCGTCTGGCAGTTTGCTACGCTGCCCTTGGCGCCGCGTCTTGGGTTTGGCGTTCGCGCGATGGTCCTTAGTCGGTGTGCCCTGTACACCCGGACGCGAGGCCGACGTATCTGCGGTCGCTGACGGTGGCGGCTTCTGATCCGCTGTCACGCGGATGTCGTCGCTCACAGGCGCCTTTAAGCGCTCGCTTGTGCTGCCGAAGAGCTTTTGGGAGAGCTCACTGAGCTGGTCATTGAGCTTGGCCATATCCTCGGCCAGACCTGCGCGCGTTGCCTCCAACCGCCGCCGTTGCGTACGCTCCTCGCTATGCAGGCGCCGCCAATGGTCACGCTCCGAACGAAGTCGCTCGACCACCGCGCAATGGTCCGGCTCGAGCCTCGCGCAACGCGGACAGGGGTGCTCCTGGGCAGGGATACTTGGCACGCCCTATTAACTCACGGCATTTGCAAGTAGTTTCGAGAATTTTATGTGAAGATACTTATGAATCGGAACCCCGAAACCGGCGTCGATAGCGTACCGTCGAAAGCTGCACCCCGTCCAAGGGCATCATGAGCTCCGTCCATAAAGGCGTCGCGGTCTCTAGAAGCTCAAACGTCCGCGACTCGAGGCGCTTGTAGTACAAAACCCAGCCGCTGCGGTCCCAAACCAGAAATGTGATATATGTCCGACGGCGGTTGATGAAAACGAACACATCGCCCAAGAAAGGATCACGCTTCATGCCCGAGCGCACCAGACCGCACAACCCGTCAAAGCCCTTGCGCATGTCCGTAGGCTCCCGGTAAAAATGAAACACGTGCGACGGCCCCAATGCTAACATGACTGGCTCCGCTCACGCTGTAACGCCGATCCGAGAAAGTCCGCCAATACGGGCGTGTACCCGCGCAGACGCGCGCCGCCTGGAAACTCGACCTTTATCAACGCCGGCTCATGTACCTCCAGTAACGATACCTCCACCAAGGCGCCCGAAGCCCGAGACACAGATGCCGCGTACTTCTTGCGCCAGTAGTAAAAACCACGCTCCGACAAGCCGTGCCCAAGGCACAACGCCTTCAGACTCTGCGCACCACCAAAAAACGCGCCACCAGCGGAAACATGTCCTCCGAACTACGACGTAACGATGCCATTGCATCCCCCAGTTAAGCTGCTCACTGACCGATGTAACAATATCGGCAACTCAAGCCCCTCAGCGTAATATGTACACTACGGGACACTTATTCCCCGCCGGTGACGACCACTACATGCCTGAAGCAATCCCATAGAGACCTGCTCGGTATCGCAAATCCAAGCCGTCAGGTCACGACTGAGGATGCTCCCAACCTGCCTGGAGCAGAGGCTACGGCATAACCACATAGAACCCCATCAAAACATAAGATGGCCACACGGCCTGCATTCAATGTAGTCTACGGGACGGTTACAGGAAACCTTGCAAACCTGAAATGGCTAAGTATGGACGGAAATAACCTCACTGGAACGATTCCGAGCGAGTTGGGCAATCTTGCAAAATTGACGATCCTCTACTTAGGGTCCAATGCCCTTTCGGGCCCGATCCCCTCAGAGTTGGGAAACCTGGGGAATCTGGGATGGTTGCGCCTGAGCAGAAACAACCTCACGGGGCCCATTCCCGTTGAGTTTGGCAATCTGTCGAAGTTGAGGGGCCTCATGTTCACGGACAATGCCCTTACGGGTCCCATTCCCCCTGAGCTGGGCAGCCTTTCTAATCTTGCACTACTTCGCCTGGACCACAATGCCCTCACGGGTACCATACCGTCCACGCTGGGAAACCTCTCAGAGCTATACTCGCTTGTTATTGGGGGCAACGCCCTTACGGGCGCGATTCCCCCTGAGCTGGGCAGCCTTGCAAGGCTGGACACTCTGATTCTGGATGCCAACGCCCTTACGGGCACAATTCCTTCCGAGCTAGGAAACCTTGCAAACTTGAGATGGCTAAGTATGGACGGAAATGATCTCTCTGGAGCGATTCCGAGCGAATTCGGCAATCTTCCAAAATTGACAATCCTCTACTTAGGGTCCAATGCCCTTACGGGCCCGATCCCCTCAGAGTTGGGAAACCTGGGGAATCTGGAATGGCTGCGCTTGAGCAGAAACAACCTCACGGGGCCCATTCCCGTTGAGTTTGGCAATCTGTCGAAATTGAGGGGCCTCATGTTAAGGAACAACGCTCTTACGGGTCCCATTCCCCCTGAGCTGGGCAGCCTTTCTAATCTTGTAGTACTTCGCCTGGACCACAATGCCCTCACGGGTGCCATACCGTCCACGCTGGGAAACCTCTCAGAGCTAAACTCGCTTGTTATTGTAGGCAACGCCCTTACGGGCGCGATTCCCCCTGCACTGGGAAACCTTGCAAGGCTGGATACTCTGGTTCTGTCTGCCAACGCCCTTACGGGAACAATTCCTTCCGAGCTAGGAAACCTTGCAAGATTAAAGCTGCTGTATTTAGAGTACAATGCCCTTACGGGCCCGATTCCCTCAGAGCTGGGAAATCTAGAAAATATGGAATGGCTGAGCCTGAGAGACAACGACCTCAGCGGAAACCTACCCGACGAGTTCGGTAATCTTACCAAGCTTATGGGGCTGTACGTGGATAATAATGCCCTTGCGGGTTCCTTACCATTGAGCTTAACACAGCTGGTCCCATGGCCTGTCGGTCCGCTATATTTCTTGTACTTCGGAGGCGCTGGGGATAACCTGTGTGCCCCCTTGGACCCCGCTTTCCAAGCTTGGCTAGATATCATCAATACGGTTGTAGGCCCTGATTGTCAGGGGCTTCACTTCGAAGAAGGCATTACCGATCAGACCTATGTCGTGGACCAAGCCGTAACGATTGAATTCCCGGAAGCATTCTCCTCCGTACCCCCAATCAACTACACGCTGATGCCAGCCCTTCCCGCAGGGCTGACATATAACGCAAACAACCGGACGCTGAGCGGAACGCCAACCACAGTCACGGCGCCAGCAACCTACACCTACACGGCGATAGATGCAGCAACTTTTGCTGATTCCTTGCAATTCACTGTCGAGATAGTGTCGCAGATGACGTTGCCTGACTCGATACCAGCGCAGACGTACAGAGGAAGCGAAGCGATCACACCCTTGGTGTTTCCTGAGGCGCAGGGCGGCGCGCCGCCCTATAACTACGCTTTAAGCCCTGATCCTCCTTCTGGGCTTACTTTCGACGCCAACACGCGCACGCTGAGCGGAACGCCTGACATAACAACGCCGCAGGCAACGTATACCTATACGGCAGTGGATTCGATTGCTCAGAAAGACTCCTTACAGTTTACTATCGAGGTATTGTCTGGCTTAGATGCTGAGCAAGGGGAGTTGCCGACGATCTTCTCCTTGCAAGGCAGCTTCCCCAATCCGTTTCAGCAGTCTACCAGGATCGTCTTCGACCTTCCGTGGCACGCCAGCGTGAGCGTCGAGGTGTTGGATGTGCTGGGACGGCGCGTGCTCTTCATTCCACCGCGAGATATGTCTGCAGGATGGAAGCGAGGCATAGACGTAAGGGCTGCTGCTGCTATCCCCTCGGGCATGTACCTGTACCGGCTACGGCTAGATGGGCAGGCGGGAACCATGATACGCCCGGGGAGCTTCGTTCGGATCAAGTGAGCATTCAATTGCTTACACCTTATTCTGGCATAAAGAGATAGGGGCCCATTTCAGGGAAAAGTGGGGCTCAGAAGGCAACCGAGTCATCCGTGACCGGGGTCTTGATCTGGGCACACGAGCTGGATGATCGGCACTTGGTGGAAGCGGTCAAGGCGAAATGGAGACGGGTGAATCGGGAGGCGTAGCGAGTAACCGGGTCGGCAGATTGACGCACAATGTCTGCGGTTGGAAAACTCGGCACAGGTCCACCGCTGGATGACGCTGGCTCTCAAGTTTGCGCAACCCAAACTGAAGACGATCCCCAACCACCAACACCTGTCCAAGCTCCAAAAGGCGCTTATGGATGCCAGGACCCGACTACCAAACCCCAGAATCCCCTTCGAGCCCTCTTCCCACTGATTTTGACCCACTTCCGCAGGTGCCTCCACCTCGCAACATGAGGACGCTATCAGGGGCTGTCAGAACCTCTTCTTGAAAAATGCGTTGAGCTTTGTATGTGCGTCTTCACTGCCAGCGTGGACTTTCGTTAGTTTGTGCGTTGAACCTCTTGGCATGCATCAGCAAGCTCTGGCCGCAATGATTCCCAACACCGCCCGCCTGCGGGCGTCGGCCCGGTCAGCACGCTGCGTCAACCGACCTCTCCTATTTGCCGGATAACCGCCTCCGGTCAATCCTGACGCGCCACGAGAATGCCAGGCGAAGCATGGGGTTGGCCATGCCTCCTGCTGATGCCGTTCTGAACGCCGATCCATGTGACCACCATCTGTGCCCAGACACCTGGATAACACCGTGATCCGGCATCGTCACTAACCGTTGCCCCCGAAATCCTACCGCATATGCGATACGATTCCCACACCAAGATTCATCCGGTCGTGCCCTCTGGAGATGCCATCCCAGAACCGGGTCCCGAAGTCTTCACGGCACAGCAACACCTCTCAGGGGCGGAAATCCTCCTGCGCTCACTGCAAGCCGAAGGGGTCAAAATAATCTTCGGACATCCAGGCGGCGCCGTCATCAAAATCTACGACGAGATGGCGCGCACCACCCCCGACTTCCAGCATATCCTGGTGCGCCATGAGCAGGGCGGCACCCATGCCGCCGAAGGCTACGCCAAAGCTACCGGCAAGGTCGGCACCGTACTAGTCACCAGTGGTCCCGGTGCGACCAACACTGTCACCGGTATCGCGGATGCGTACATGGATTCGGTACCGATCGTGGTGTTTACCGGACAGGTACCCACCGGCCTGATAGGTAACGACGCATTTCAGGAATGTGACGCCGTCGGCATCACACGCTCGATCACCAAACACAGCTACCTCGTACGAGACGTCAAGGATCTCGCACGGACGGTAAAAGAAGCCTACCACATAGCACGGACAGGCAGGCCGGGACCGGTGCTAGTGGACCTGCCGAAGGATGTGCTGCTGGCCAAGGCGCCATTTCACTACCCCACATCGGTCGACATTCGCGGCTACACGGTGCCGGGCACAGGACGCCCAGACAAGATTCAGCGGGCTGCCCGCATGATAATGGCATCAGAGCGCCCGCTACTCTATGTCGGCGGTGGCGCCATCAGCTGCGATGCAACCGCCTTGCTGCGCTCAATAGCGCAACGTACACGCATCCCTGTCACCACTACGCTTCATGGGCTGGGTGCGTTTCCCGAAGAAGACCCGCTATCCTTGCGGATGCTGGGCATGCACGGCACTTGGTGGGCCAACCAGGCGGTGCAGCACAGTGACCTCATCGTCGCAGTCGGCGCGCGCTTTGACGACCGCGTCACCGGCAAACTGGATTCGTGGGCACCACACGCCAACATCGTTCATATCGAGATCGACCAGTCTT
Organism: Rhodothermales bacterium; assembly: GCA_958296045.1. Lineage (GTDB taxonomy): Bacteria > Bacteroidota > Rhodothermia > Rhodothermales > Bin80 > CATQHT01. The sequence continues at coordinate 598,304 of CATQHT010000001.1, read as the reverse complement.
GTATCTCCAAGAACGTTTTTGCCGATTGCGCCATCCTGGGTGATGCCCACCTAGTGCTCAAGCAGCTGGACCCGCTGCTCAAAAGGAAAGACACGGATGCATGGCTGGCACAGATCGAAGAGTGGCGCCAGGAATGTCCGCTAGAGTACGAGCAAGACGAAAAGCTGCGCGCACAGGGCGTAATCGAGATGCTGCGCGACAAGACACGCGGCAACGCCGTCGTGCTTACCGACGTGGGGCAGCACCAGATGTGGACCGCCCAGTACTTTCGGTTCCTGCACCCGCGCACACATATCACGTCCGGCGGTCTGGGAACGATGGGTTTCGGTATGCCAGCATCAATGGGCGCCGCCTTCGGGCTGCGTGAAATGGGCAGCGACATGCCCGTCGTATGTATCAGCGGCGATGGCGGCTTTGTGATGAACGCCCAAGAGATGAGCGTGGCCGCAGCGCACAAACTGCCCATCAAATTGGCGGTCATCAACAACCGCTTCCTTGGCATGGTGCGCCAGTGGCAGGAGCTCTTTCATGCGGAACGCTACAGCCATACCGACCTCTCGGACACCAATCCCGACTTCGTGAAACTGGCCGAAGCCCACCACTGCGTGGGACTATGCGCCAAAACAAACCAACAGGCCATCGACATCATCGATGAAGCATGGACCGTGCACGATAGGCCTGTGCTGATGGAGTTTCAAGTGGCCAAAGAGGAGATGGTGTTTCCGATGGTGCCCGCCGGGGCCGCCACCGGCGACATGATCACCCAGCGCATCGTGCCCAACTCCTTTGTTTGAGCCATCCAGCGAATCCTGTCATTGTTATGAGTGCATCCCTGGTTCTTACGCCCCAGCAGATCAAGCGCAAGAAAGCGGCTGGTGAACCCATCGAGCCCAATGAGGGCGAGCTCATACGCCAGCATACCATCATGGTGCTGGTGGAGAACTCCATCGGCTCGCTGATCCGGGTGGTCAACATGTTTGCCGCACGCGGCTTCAACGTTGACAGCATCACGGTGGGACCTACCGCTGACGAGACCATCAGCCGAATGCATGTGGTGACCACAGGCAATGAGCGCATCATCGCTCAGATCCTCCGGCAACTCAGCCGCCTAGTGGACACCATCGAGGTGAGTGACCTGACCGAAACCAACTATGTGGAGCGCGAGCTCTGCCTCATCAAGGTACGCTACGATGCGCGGTCCCGCGCCGAAATTATGGATGTTAACACGGTGTTTCGCGGCAAGGTGGTCGACATCACACCGAGGACATTCACCTTCGAGCTTACCGGGCCCACACCCAAGATCGATGCCTTCATCGACATGATGCGTAACCACAACATCCTAGAAGTCGCTCGCAGCGGACGCGTCGCCATGCAGCGTCACCAGATTCCTTCGTAGCATCAGACACCACTTATGAAGATTCACTACAGCGCAGACCAGAGGGTGATCCGCACCCGGAAGGTGGCCATCATCGGATATGGCAACCAGGGACATGCGCATGCACTCAACTTGGCAGACAGCGGCGTTTCCGTGGCCGTGGGCCTGCGGGAAGGATCGTCGTCCGCGGCAGCGGCCCAAGCCCGCTCCCTCCCGGTGATGAGCGTCGAAGATGCCTCCGAATGGGGCGACGTCATCATGATCCTCATCCCAGACCAGCACCAGAAGGCGGTCTATGAGGCTTCCATCGCCCCGCATGTCCACCCAGGCAACGCGCTGGCGTTCGGGCACGGATTCAACATCCACTACGGGCAGATCAAGCCGGCGGCGGCTGTGGACGTCTTTATGGTCGCTCCCAAATCGCCTGGGCACCTGGTGCGCCGGACCTATAAAGAAGGGAAGGGCACGCCCTGTCTGGTGGCCGTCGCTCAGGACAATTCGGGGCAGGCCCTGGAGCTGGCCGTCAGCTACGCGGATGCCATCGGCGGAACGCGCGCTGGCGTCCTGGAAACCACGTTCAAAGACGAAACAGAGACAGACCTCTTCGGCGAACAGGCCGTGCTGTGCGGCGGATCCCAGGCACTCATCCAGGCCGGATTTGAGACACTGATCGAAGCCGGGTACCCGCAGGAGCTGGCCTACTTTGAGGTATTACATGAACTCAAGCTCATTGTAGACCTCTACTATGAGGGGGGATTGGAATACATGAACTATTCCATTAGCGACACCGCCGAATACGGAAACTATTCTCGAGGACCTCGCGTGATTGATGCGTCGGTCAAGGAACGCATGAAGACGGTGCTTGAAGAGATCCAGTCGGGAGTCTTTTTTAAGGAGTGGATCGCAGAGTCCGAGTCTGGGGGGGCGCGCTTTATGGCGCAGCGCGCTGCGAACGCATCCCATCCAATTGAGGCTGTGGGCCGGCGCCTGCGCCAAATGATGAGCTGGCTCCAAGCCAGAGGGTAGCTCGGGTGCGCGCACAAATGCCATGAGCCAGACGCTGAATGTGGCGGTACTTCCGGGCGACGGGATCGGTCCAGAGGTGACACGGGAGGCGCTACGCGTGCTGCGCGCTGCGGCCCGCTGGCGCGAATGTGAGCTGAACCTCTCATCCTATGCAGTGGGCGGCAACGCGCTGGACCGGTATGGAGTGCCGCTGCCCGAAGCGACCCGGCAGGCATGTCAGGCTGCAGACGCAGTGCTGTTGGGCGCCATCGGCGGACCCAAATGGGATAGCAACACCGGAGACCTGCGCTGCGAAGCCGCGCTGCTTGGCCTCCGAAAGCTGCTCGGCGTCTATGCCAACCTCAGGCCCGTGTACGTGCACAGCGCATTGGCCGCACGCTCGCCTCTAGGCCAGGACCGGGTAGCCGGCGCCGACATCCTTATCGTGCGCGAGCTTACCGGAGGCATATACTTTGGCGCGCCACGTGCGCTAAGGCTCCAGGGCACAAAGCGCCTGGGCCTGAACACGATGGTGTATACCGAAGAGGAGGTGGCGCGCATCGCGCGCGTCGCATTTACGTGGGCTCGCCGGCGAAGTGGCCACGTCACCTCGGTGGACAAAGCGAATGTGCTGGAATGCTCACAACTCTGGCGCACCGTCGTCGGTGAGGTGCATGCCGAGGAATTTCCAGACGTGACGCTCAGCCACCTCTATGTCGACAATGCCGCCATGCAGCTCGTACTGCACCCAAGAGCGTTTGACGTGATCCTTACCGGCAACCTGTTCGGCGACATCCTCTCGGACCTCGCCGCGACTTTGCCTGGCTCTCTGGGCCTGTTGCCGTCGGCCAGCGTGGGTGCGACGGTAGGACTGTTTGAGCCCGTGCACGGCAGCGCGCCCGACATTGTGGGGCAGGGACGGGCCAACCCCATCGGCGCCATACTGAGCGCTGCAATGATGCTGGAAACGTTGAGCGAAGAGGCGGCCGCCCGACAAGTGCGGCGCGCGGTGAATCTGACGCTTGATCAGGGAATCGTAACGCCTGACCTAGGAGGCACAGCCTCCACAACCACCGTGGGCGAAGCCATCTGTGAGGTTGCCTTCGGCAGGCATCCTGCACATGCTATCTAGGCGAGTCATGTCATTTGACCATGTAAAGATTTTCGATACCACGCTGCGTGACGGGGAGCAGGCGCCCGGAGCAGCCATGACAATCAGTGAAAAGCTGCGCATCGCCCGGCAACTGGCGCGACTTAACGTGGATATTATCGAGGCAGGGTTTCCGGTCTCGTCGCCGGCGCAGTTTGATGCCGTCCAGCGCATCGCCCACGAGGTACGAGGCCCGGTAATCTGCGCGCTTGCTCGAACCCTGCCAGCCGACATTGAAGCCGCAGGCGAGGCTCTTCTGGGCGTCGTGGACGGGCGCATCCACACCTTTATCGCTACCAGCGATATCCACTTGATGGCCAAGTTCCACAGTACACGTTACGGCAAAACGCTAGCGGATAAGCGGCGGACCGTCCTGCAGATGGCCTCAGAAGCCGTGGCCCATGCGCGATCCATCACGCCCGATGTGGAATTCAGCGCCGAGGACGCGGGACGTACTGACCCAGGATACCTAATCGAAGTTATCGACACTGCGATAGATGCGGGCGCCACAACTGTCAACATCCCTGACACTACGGGCTACTGTGTGCCCCACGAGTATGCAGAGCTCTTCAAGCTTGTTCGGCAACGCTGTGCCAACAGCCATAGTGTCACGCTATCTACACATTGCCACGACGATCTAGGCTTGGCGGTCGCCAACTCACTGGCGGGAGTGCTGGCTGGTGCTCGGCAGGTGGAGTGCACCATCAATGGTATTGGTGAGCGGGCGGGCAACGCCGCTCTAGAAGAAGTCGTGATGGCGCTCAATGTGCGTCGCAACAACTTCGGAGCTCAGACCGGCATCCAGACACGCCTGTTGACGCCTGTCAGCCGGCTCGTTTCTATCGCGACCGGCTTTTCAGTGCCGCCCAACAAGGCCATCGTGGGAGGTAACGCCTTTAGCCACGAGGCTGGCATTCACCAGCACGGCGTGCTCAAGAGTCGCGAGACGTATGAGATAATGCGCGCCGAAGAGGTGGGTCAGCGGGCCGAATCTATCCGTCTGGGACGACACTCTGGGCGGCACGGACTTTTCAGTCGACTCGAAGGGCTCGGCATCGCGGTGGCGGAGGAGCAACGGGAAGTGCTGTACCGGCAGTTTGTGGCACTGGCCGATAAGAAGAAAGAGGTGTACGACGAGGACCTCAAAGAGCTCGCGCGGCGCGCCACCGGGCGCCCGTCAGCAGAACGGTTCCGGCTGGACCAGATGCATGTGTCGGCTGGCACCGGACGGCAGCCACGGGCCGAAGTGCTGGTGACGCACCTGGCCTCGGGCACCACGCGCCGCGAATCCGCCGACGGCGACGGACCCGTGGCCGCCATATACAAAGCCATCGATCAGGCCACAGGCAGCCACCACGACCTGGTCAACTATGCGATACGGTCGGTGGGCGAAGGCGCCGACGCCATGGGAGAAGTCACGGTGCTGGTAGGAGCCAGCGGCTCCTTCTTTCGCGGAGTCGCGCGCAGCACGGATGTCCTGCAAGCCTCGGCTACCAGCTACATTCGGGCACTCAATCAGCTGGAAGCGTTCAGGACAGACGAAAAACATGTGGAGTTTGTGGGCGACGGCATCATGCAGTCGTTTCAAGGCACGCCCCAAGAAAAGTAGCAGGCGATGACGATCACAGAAAAGATTCTGGCCAGCCATGCTGGGCGCCAGCGCGTCACGCCAGGCGAAAACATCTGGGTGGATGTCGACATCCTTATGACGCACGACGTGTGTGGACCGCCCACGGTGGACATCTTCAAGCGCGAATTCGGGGAAGATGCTCGCGTATGGGATGCGAACCGTGTGGTAGTGATGCCAGACCATTACATCTTTACGGCCAACCATCATGCGCATCGTAACGTGCAGCTGTTGCGCACGTTTGCCCAGGAGCAGTCCCTGCCGCACTTCTATGATGTCGGCACGCCCCGTTACAAGGGCGTATGCCATGTGGCGCTGGCTGAGGAGGGGTTCAACCGTCCTGGCTCGCTCCTTATCGGTACCGACAGCCATACCTGCACCTCTGGGGCATTCGGCATGTTTTCCACGGGGGTGGGCAATACCGATGCCGCGCTCATTATGGGTACGGGCAAGATCTGGCTGCGCGTGCCAGACACGATGCGGTTCATTTTCGACGGAGCGCTGCCGCCGTACCTGATGGCCAAAGACTTGATCTTGGCCGTCATCGGCGACATCGGGTGCGACGGCGCCACCTACCGTGCCATGGAGTTTGTCGGTGAAGCAGTCTACTCACTGTCTATGCAGGAGCGTATGACGCTCACGAATATGGCTATTGAGGCGGGAGGCAAGAATGGCGTTATCGCTCCTGATGAGGTGACTGTACGCTATGTGCGCGAGCGCACCGATGCCCCTTTCGAAGAGGTCTACAGCGATGCAGGCGCGCGCTACTACTCAGAGCACCGATACGATGTGCGTACGATGGAGCCGGTAGTCGCCAAACCGCACCGACCCGACAACAAGGCCAAGGTAAGCGAGGTGGCGGGCACCCGCCTGGATCGGGCCTATGTGGGCAGCTGTACTGGAGGGAAGCTGGAAGACTTCGAGGCTGCGGCGCGCATCCTTAAGGGGCGCGAAGTGGTGATTGACACCTATATCGTGCCAGCCACCACCGAGATAGGCCGTGCACTGCATCACACCATGCATGATGACGAATCCTTACACGGCATCTTTGAGTCCGCGGGCTGCCTGATGGGGCAGGCCAGTTGTGGCGCCTGCCTTGGGGGGCCCAAAGACACGTTCGGCCGCAACATGGGACACGAGGTGGTGATCTCGACGACCAACAGGAACTTCCCAGGCCGCATGGGCAGCAAGCAAGCCTCGGTTTATCTGGCATCTCCGCTCACTGTAGCCGCTTCGGCACTATCGGGCGTGATCACGGACCCGCGCACCGTGCTCTGCTAAGCACATCAGTAATTCAGCAAAAGAAATTATCATGGACAGTGTGATCCGAGGCGAGGCATATGTCGTCGGCGACGCCATCGATACGGACCAGATCATCCCGGCTGAACACCTAGTGTACAGCCTGAAGCGGCCCGATGAGCGCCGCCTGTACGGCCGTTACGCCATGAGCGGTGTGCCAGCAAGCGGGCAGGGCCTGCCCCAGGGACATGTCCCGTTCACGGCGCTAGACTCCTTTCGGAGTCGTTTTACGTTCGTGGTGGCTGGCACCAACTTCGGGTGCGGTTCCTCGCGTGAGCATGCGCCGTTTGCCCTGGCGGAGGCGGGCGCGCGGGCAGTCATTGCAGAGAGCTATGCGCGCATCTTTTTCCGCAACACGGTTGATGGCGGCTTCCTAATCCCTTTTGAATGCATCGAGCGCCTTATTTCTCGCATCCAGACCGGTGACATGCTGGAGCTAGACACCGTTCAGGCACGCCTGACCAATGAGGACCGGGGCGACTCATTCACGCTGCGCCCGCTGGGTGATGTGGCCAGAATCCTCCAAGCGGGCGACGTGTTCGCGTATGCTCGCCAGGCGGGGCTAATCCCGATGGCGCCATGAGTCTTAACAACGGAATGATAGAGCTGTTTGACACCACGCTCCGTGACGGTTCGCAGGCCGAGCATGTGACGCTGTCCGTGTCAGACAAGATGCGCATCGCACACCGGCTTGATGCCTTCGGCATCCATGTTATTGAAGGCGGCTGGCCGGGCTCCAACCCTAAGGATCAGGAGTTTTTCGAGCAGGCCGCCCGGGCCTCCTGGAAGCACGCGGACATCTGTGCTTTCGGGTCTACGCGGCGGTCTGGCAACACGCCCGCCTCGGACCCCAACCTGAAGGCGCTTCTGGCTTCGGGCACCGGCGTGGTATCCATCTTCGGCAAGAGTTGGACGCTCCATGTAGAGCGGGCGCTGGGCGTGACCCGTGCGGAGAATCTGGAGATGATCGGCTCCACAATCCGGTTTCTGACCGACGAAGGTCGGCGCGTCATCTACGATGCAGAGCACTTCTTTGACGGGTACAAGGACGATCCCGCCTATGCGCTAAGGACGCTGGATGCGGCCGCCAGCGCCGGCGCTGACGTGCTGGTGCTGTGCGACACCAACGGCGGCACGCTCCCTAGCGAAGTGGCGCGGATCGTTCGAGCGGTAAGTCGCCGGTTTAACGCGCTGGGCATCCATCCTCACAACGACTGCGGCTGCGGCGTGGCCAACGCGCTGGCGGCGGTGGAGGCAGGCGCGCGCCATGTGCAGGGTACCGTCAACGGCATTGGCGAAAGGGTCGGTAATGGAGACCTGTGTGCCATCGTGGCCTGCCTGCAGACCAAGATGGGATTCCAGTGCGTATCGCCCAAGGCGCTCAAAGGGCTGGCAGACCTCTCACACTTCGTCGACGAGGTGGCCAACATGCTGCCGTTGGACCGCGCGCCGTTTGTGGGACGCAGCGCCTTTGCGCACAAGGGTGGCATTCATGTGTCGGCTGTGATGAAAGAGCCGCGCGCATACGAGCATCTAGACCCCACAGTGGTGGGCAACAAGCGACGCGTGCTCGTGTCCGACCTGTCGGGTCAGTCCAACGTACGCTACAAAGCCAAAGAGCTCGGCATTGAGCTGGTCGGTAAACGCAAAACGCGCGAAGCCGTGCAGCGCATAAAGCAGCTAGAGCATCTCGGGTATGAGTTTCAGGGGGCGGAAGCCTCATTGGAGCTTCTGCTCAGAAGCATTCGTGGCAATGCTCGCGTGCCTTTCACGCTGGATCGCTTTCGTGTGCATACCGCACAGGGCCAGCGGGGCGTTCAGTGGTCGGAAGCGACCGTCGCGGTGTTTGTCCGCGGCCAGCGGGAGCTGGCCGTCGCAGAGGGCGTCGGACCGGTCGATGCGCTTTCGAACGCGTTGCATACCGCACTCTGTCGCTCTTATCCACGCCTGGGCGCGGTGCGCTTAGCCGACTACAAGGTGCGCGTGTTGGGTTCGGAGAGCGCTACTGAAGCCACCGTACGCGTCCTTATCGAGCACCATGAGGCCGGTGGAGACCGGCGCTGGCATACCGTCGGGGTATCCAAAAACATCCTGGACGCAAGCTGGCAGGCACTTACGGACGGCATATGCTATTACCTGCTGCACACCCATCCCGTACGTCTGGCCTCCGCACTCGAAGTAGCTTAGGCAACTCTCGCTGGCGTTGCCAGTGCAGTAGAGCGCTGCTGAGGTTGACTTAGCCCAAAACCGGCAGCTATCTGGGCATTCTCGGGCGGTGCACCGGGCCAGGATCGCCCCTTCACAGAGCGTTAAGCGGATACCCACGCGTAATTGTGCCCAAAACAGCGCTCCACGGGTCGCCATAAGTCTGGAAACATGTGCGTGAGCACGCTATTGACCCAATGTGGGCTCGCACCGCCCACTTTGAATACCCAGACTTCACAAACAGCGTTTCCTATTGCCAAAAGTCATCAATATTGCGGTCCCATCTCGGCAGCAATCGCCGACAGCCAACTAGGAATGGTGCAATCCCTGGTATATCCCGTCGTACGCGCCAAGGTTATGGCCCCGAATTCCGCCGCCAGCTTGGCTGGAGGCCCATAGCCTTGGTCGCCGCGCTTTCGCCAGAGCTATGCTACTCGGGATCGGAGGACTCCGCTCAGTGGCGCGGCTTCGCTGTCTCGGATGAGGATCGCTTCAAGTCGTACATGGCGGGCCGCGTGAGTGCGCGGGTAGGGGACGACGAAACCCACGACCCGTTCGCAGCCGAGCTACTCGCCATGGCCACTACGGGGATGAGGACTGAGTTTGTGGAAATTCTCCTCCGAGCAGTGGCGGAGGAGAAGTCATGGGCTATTGGAGAAGCCTTGGCAGAGTGCGTTCTTTCCGACGACGAGACGCGTGAGGTCTGCTGGCCTTGGAATCTCGTACGTGACCGCCGGGCACCAAGGGCCAGTCTGCCGGGGGCGGACCTAGTTGGCTTCTGTAAGGAAGGCGAAGACGTCTTCTTGCTTTTTGGGGAGGTAAAGACGTCCTCCGATGCTAGAACCCCTCCCCGCGTGATGAACGGAAGTGGAGGGATGGCGTGGCAGCTGAAGGAGGAGGCGACTCGCCTCGACATCCAGCGTGTATTGCTGAAGTGGCTTCGCGCGCGATGCAAATCCGACGAGCACCGGTCGCTCTATCTAGCGGCGGTTCAGCGCTATGTCCAGTCGCGCGGTAAGGAAATCCTTCTGGTAGGTATCCTTCTTCGCGATACAGAGCCCCATGAACTGGATGTGACTTCCCGGGCCAAGGCGCTCGCAGAGGGTCTTGGCAGCCCGACACGCATCGAAATCACCGCCTGGTATCTGCCTATACCTATTGAGCACTGGCCGGCTTTGCTTGCTGCGGGTGGGGCATGACCGCCGCGACCTGGCTTCGAACTGCAGTTGGCGAGGAACGCCTGCGCCAGACCGCGACGGAGGTGAGTCGACGCAGGCTCAGTAACGCTCTGAATGGGCCTGCTCCACCAACAGACGATCAGGATCTCCAGTTCGTCGCGAACGCGCTTGAGTTGCAGCTGTTCGATGCACTGGATGACGAGGGGCGTGTGGATGAGCTCCGCGCTGTCGCTGAGAAGACATTCCAGATTGCCAGAACATTGGCAAGGCCGGACGAGCCGATTGCAGCAGCGGAGTGGCTCGTACGGTTGGGGTGCATCGCCGTGCTCGGTGATCGCTCGGTCGATTTCCGGCGCATCGTCACGGAGTCCGAGCTTCCGGCGCTCTCGTATGACACCGGCTACTGGGGAGTCCGAGTCTGGTCATCCGTATTGGAAGTGTGGTTGCGCCTGCTGCGAAAAAGGGGATGGGACGATCTAGATGCTGTTCAGGAACGCATCGTCGCCATTCGCGAAGCACAGCGAGCAGTCGAACCAGCGTTCCTGAAAGAAGCAGAGGCTCGCCAGGATGCCCGGCCAGCGTGGGAGCTTATGGCTCAATACCATCTGGCGAAGGCTGCTGAGATCTTGGCCGCCTACGTCGGGCAGGGCTCAGTCGATGGCCACTATGACGTTCGTCAGCAGCTCGAAGCACAATTCGACCGCGCAATTGGCGTGTCGGCTCGTGGCCAGCTGATCGAGCTAGAGACGCTGTCACGGCTCCTTGCCCGGACTGCACGCTTGATGGTGAATAACAGCATCTGGACGTTGACGCGCGCCGTGAACAGTAGGGTCACCCAATTCGTTGAGTCGCTTACAGCTCGCGAGCGAGCCCGCCCGATCTTCGAGATGCTCCCGCCCCAGAGGCGGACCCTTAGAGAAGAGGACCTGCTTGGGTCTGGCCACCGCTCAATCGTAGTAAGCTTGCCAACCTCAAGCGGTAAGGCGTTCATCGCCGAGTTCCGAATCCTCCAAGCGTTGAACCAATTCGATAATGAGAACGGGTGGGTTGCCTACCTAGCCCCGACGCGAGCACTCGTAAATCAGCTCACCACGCGCCTTCGCCGCGATTTTTCCCGCCTTGGGACGGTCGTAGAAAAAGTAAGTCCGGCGTTGGAGGTGGATGGTCTCGAAGCAGGGATGCTGACCGAGACCGACCGGGCGCAACAGTTCCGGATCCTCGTGACCACCCCTGAGAAGCTGGATCTCATGTTGCGCGGCGGATGGGAGAACAAGATTGGCCGTCCCCTCACGCTGGTCGTCGTCGACGAGGCCCACGGCCTGGCCTCTGAGACTCGTGGACTCAAGCTGGAGCTCCTGCTGGCGACCATCAACCGTGAGTGCCGCTATGCGCAATTCCTCTTGTTAACGCCGTTCATCCGCAACGGTGCAGAAATTGCCCGCTGGCTCTCCCCTGACAGTAACAAGAGCATCGACATGGGAGTCGATTGGACCCCGAACGACCGAGTGGTGGCGATCGTCCGAGTGGACCGAGGCAGTCGTAGAGGCGAGTTCAGCTTGTCCCTGCACACTCGACACACGACACGCAACACCCTCGATATCCCGGAACAGATTGGCATCGGCGAGCCGCGTCCTCTCGGTCTACCCTGGTCTAAAGTAAAGAACTCGCCGGGCAAGATCGCGGCGACAACCGCACAAATCCTTCAGACGCGTGGCACTGTCATTGTGCTCGCTGACACTCCGTCGGCAACCTGGAGTATCGCCAATACACTGAAGACGGAGGAGAACAAGCGGACGCTAGAAGGTGACGAGCTTGGCCACGTGCGGCGATTCCTCAACGACGAAATGGGACAGGATTTTCCGCTAGCCAGCTTGCTTGAATATGGCGTCGGTGTTCACCATGCGGGAATGTCCGAGGACACGCGCGCGCTCGTGGAGTGGCTGACCGAGAACGATCGGCTGGGGGTCTTGGTTGCAACGACCACAATCGCTCAAGGCGTAAATTTTCCGGTGTCCGGTGTCGTATTCGCCAGCCACCAATACCGGTTCAGACAGTGGCCACACCGAAAAGACATGCCTCCCGAAGATTTCTGGAACATTGCCGGGCGAGCAGGCCGTGTGGATCAAGAAGACCTTGGCGTTGTCGCTCTTGCCGCCAAGGATGACGCTAGACAGCAAGCCCTTGAGCAGTTTATCGATGCTTCAGTGGGCGAACTCAACTCGACGCTCATCGAGATGGTACAGGCAGCAGTGGAAGCCGGCTCCCTGCTGCGATTGGAGTCGCTGTCGCATCAGCCCGGTTGGTCCGCATTTGTCCAGTACTTGGCTCACACGTACCGTCAGATCGGGAACCACGAGCAGTTTGCAGCGCAGGTCGAGCAGGTTCTCCGGGGCACACTTGGCTTCCAATCGCTGCGCAAGAGCCACACGGGATGGGCGGACAGGTTGGTGGAAGGCGTTTATGCGTATGCTGAGAGAATCAAAGGAAAACCGCTGAGCTTCGTCGATGCAACTGGGTTCTCCTGGGAGTCGGTCAGTGCCACGCTGGGAAGGCTAAGCCGGGAGAATCTGCCCGAGGACGTATGGTCGCCGGAGTTGTTTGCCGGTCGTAGGGAAGACCTTCGCAAGATGATGGGACTCCTCTTGGAGGTCCCTGAATTGCGAGATCCCCTCAGAGAAGTCACTGGCGGGACACGGGCGGGCGGAGACAAGCTTGCCCGAATCATCTGCGCCTGGGTGCAGGGCCGTCCGCTCCACGAGATAGCCACCGAGTTCTTCGGCCAACCGGGCGAGGAGGATGAAGCTACAACCGATCCCGTTAAGGCGATGACCAAGTGCTGCCAGGGCGTGTTCGGAAGGTTAACGCAAACCGCATCGTGGGGCCTCTCGGCGCTTCAGACACTCACGCTGGGAAATACTCTTGATGAGTTGTCTCCCGACGAGCAACGAAGCCTCCGGAATCTGCCGGCGCGGGTGTACTACGGTGTCAACAGCGACGAGGCTGTGGCCCTCAGGCTTCTGGGGGTGCCAAGGATGGCCGCGCCGGCGCTCGCGAAGGGTCTTTCCGTCAATGCAGGAGAATCGCTCCACCAAGTTCGCGGTCGGCTCAGAGCAGCCAACGTGAGCGATTGGACGAAGGCGATGGGCGAGCGCGGGACAAGCTACCATCGAGTCTGGTCAATCATGGAGGGCGAGTCTTGAGACCCAAGGAACCGGCCATCCAGAACATGCGATCCAGATGCATAATCCGACGAATTCGTGCACCCAATCCGATCCACGCTGGACAATCTCCCGATAACGGATCCTGCTTCATACCGGAACGAAGCAGACCGCATAACCCGTCAAACTCTTCCGCATGTTCGTCAGCCCGTGGTGCAGACAACAGCGGTGAGAAGGCCCCAGCGCTAACATAGGCGGCCACCCTCACCATGAATCAGCGCCAACAGAAACGACGGCGCTATCGGCGGAATTCCCCGAGCCGTCCAGCGCGCCTGGGTCGGCACCCTGCGCGCGCAGACTTCCTCTAGATTTCCCAGACTCCCCCGTTATTCAGGCACTGCCCGAGCGCGGCGCCTTCCGGTCGGCTGGTGCAGTCACGCCACTAGGCTTGTTGGGGGGAGGGCCTGGAGGTGGTTTCGATGGGAACCCGTGGCCTGGACCGCCACTAGGTGACGTGCTTCGGCGAGGTTGGTAGCCCCTAGTTATCCTGCGCGGGACCGTTCTATTGCTCAATGGCTTGCTGCGCTGTGGCATCGGGCACCTCGGATGTCTGTGATACAGGAAACATGCTGTCGCTGGCTGGCCAACACTCGATTGTCTTTATCTGGGCGTGCGGCACATAAATGGAATGCTCTTTCTTTGTCCAGGTTCCACCTCCGTCGGTGAGCGTGTAGAGAGTCTCGACATACAGGTCGCGCTCCAATGGGCGCGACGAAACAAATGAATCCTCGCCAAGCCATCCGCCAAAGTTAGTTCCATCCTTTAGGGTTACCAGTATCCACTGCGGGTTGGCGGACGCAAACTTCCAGTCCCACGCCGTCTCTACTGGATGTACCAAATTGATTCCGAATTTGCTAAGCCACTTCCGCGGACCGTTCCACCGGACTGTCACCCCTAACACCCCGCCGAACAATGCTGGCAGAACAATCAGGTATCCCAGAAGCCACCAGCGTGATGGCTCTTCGAGAATTGTCGCTCCCAGGAGGGTGAATGCAAGGCCGTGATAGATTAGCGATACGCACACGTAATAGACGTATTGATTCGATGTGATGGGCATCCGCCCCGAGATAAAGCGCGCCCTTACGACCATGATGATCACTCCTGGTACCAGGTAGACCAACACATGCTCAAGCGAGTCCATAGCAGACAATTCCAAGGCGGATGGCCAAGCGGACGGCGCGGTTTGGATAGAGGTGGTTGGTGGGGGGCACAACATCGCGGAGGACCGCTTGATATAAGATACCCCCGGCTAAGTGTTCTGCGAGAGGCGCTGCTCCTAGCAAGGTACCGTCCCGCAGAGAGCATTTAAGCCGGGAGGTCTGCCCTGCTTACGTTTGGGTGCGGTCTTCTATGGCTATGCGGTAACCTCGGGGAGGTGAGTCTTTATTAGTTGGAAAGCGGCTTCACGGGAGGGGGAGAGATGTCTGAATTCCCTTACCACATCGCCCTCTTTATCGGGCTCTTCCCCTTGTTCAGTGGGTGGGCTCTGGGCAGGTTGAGGTGTTTTCACCTCGGCAGAGCACCATAACTGGTAGCTCTGGCAGGTATCGGTATTCGCCGACGTTCTTTGGAAGCCTGATTGCGGGTGCAGGTGATCTTCTATTGAAGGCGCACCTGGTCAATGATCGAGCGGCCATGTGGCTGCAGTGCGGACTGGAATCGATGTGCGTTTTCTTGGCATGTAGGCGGCGTGATCACGCAGGTTTGCCCGCGTATGCAGGGGCAGATCGTCGGTGCACTATTACATACGGATGGCCGGTTGCGGAGAATGGTTCATGGTCTTGCTCCGCGTATTCTTCTATGGAGGCGCTGCGGGATGGAGTGGCTGCCACTGGTGGGGTAGCAGCAGGTGGATCTCCTTGGCCGAATGGCCCGCAGCAATGCGTGGCAGCACATCTTTGAGCCATCTTACGGGATTGACGGCGTGCAATCGGCACGTTGCCAGGAGCGTGCAAAAGGTGGCCACCTGCTTGGCTGCGTAGTAGGATCCACAGAAGAAGTAGTTCTTACGGCTGGTCGCAACCGTGCACATGGCCTTTTTCGACGCCATCGGTAGCCGCCACCTGAGCCCTCACGTACGGGTACGAGCACAATAAGAGCGAATGATGCACCCATAGACGCGCGCTGCGCGCTCCACCTCGGCACGCTCCACATGTTCCTGGGCCGTGTGCGACAGTGCGCTAGCACCAGGGCCAATCTTCACCGCTGGCAGATCGTGTACATGAATCCAGTCGCTGGCCGTGGGGGACCCCTGAGGCTTCGCCCCAGGCAACGCCTCAAGGCAACTTTGCACGATGGAGGCATCCGGTGGCGTAGAGACCGGTACGATGCGCCCACTGTGTACCCGAACCTCAGACGCCAAGTGGCGGTCCAGGTCCTGGACAATGTCGTTATGTGCGTATCCGGGCACCGTGCGGATATCGACATAGAAGGTGCATTCCTCTGGTACTACGTTCCGCGCTGATCCGCCATGGATGGTGGTGATACACAGCGTGGGTGCACCTAAGAGCGGATCCTCTGTGGGAAACCTGTAGCCGCTCAACCAGGCCACATCGTGTGCCGCTTGCGTGATGGCATTGATACCCAAGTCGGCCCGAGCCGCATGCGCGCTCCGACCACGAGCGGTAACCTTGAGGACCAGCAGCCCCTTTTGTGCAATGACGGGCTGGAGCGAGGTGGGCTCGCCGATGAGCGCAGCATGCAAAGCCGGCAGGTGGGGCCGTAGCTCGCGGAGCCCGTTGTCACGAGCGCCTACCTCCTCGCAGGCAGTAAGCGCCACAATCACCTGACATCCTTCGGGCTCCCACCCCTTGACCGCCAACGTCAAGAGCGCTGCGGTCATGGCAGCGCCGCTAGCTTTCGCGTCCACCGTGCCGCGACCCCAAATCTTGCCATCCACCTCGTAGGGATCGAATGGGTCATACGGGTGCTCCAAAGACGGCGGCACCACATCCAAGTGCGAGTTGAGCAAAAGGCGGCGGGATCCGTCCCCGATCCAGAAAAAAACGTTGTTGTTCACACGCCGGCAGGGCAGGCCACATCCCTCCACCAAAGACTGTACGTACGTGGCTATCGCGTCCTCCTGATAGCTCAGAGAAGGAAACCGCACCAGCGCTTTGAGCAGGTCCGCAGCAGCAATCATCCTTTAAGCACGATACGCGTGGCCGACGCCCGCTCCACTAGGCAGCCCGGACCTGTGACATACACGTGCGGCACGCCGCGTCGCAGCACATCGGCCGCCACCTGGCCCTTAACGTGCATACCGCCCGCGATCCACCCCGCATCCTGGCCCTGCTTGAGAGCCGCTATCGTCAGCGTCTGAATACGCGTAGCGGGGTCGTCGGCTTGGCGCCGAATACCGCCTGCGGCGGTCACCAGAAGTAGCGCTTGTGCACCCAGCGCCACCGCCAACGCGCCAGCGACCGTGTCGGCATTGACGTTGTAACGCTGTCCGTAGACATCGATGCCTACCGGCGCCACGACCGGCAGGTAGCCAGCGGTCAAGAGCGTAGTGACTAGATCCGGGCGCACCGCTCCGATGTCGCCGACAAATCCGAAATCCACCTCTTCGCCATCGATGATCCAAGGCTTTCTGCGCGTGACGCGCACCATGGCACCGTCGGCACCGCTGAGGCCTACCGCACGCAGGCCGTGCGTCAGTGCGTGCCCGACCACCATCAGGCTGACCCCGCCCCGCAGCGTCCACTCTATGATGCTGAGGTCCAGTGCCGTCGTTACACGACGACCTCGGACTATGCGCGGCTGGTGACCCAGCTTCTTGGCCAGCGCCGTGGCTGCGGCACCTCCACCATGCACCACAACGACCGGCGCTTCTTGATGTAACGCTTTAACTTGGGGCCAGAGTTCAGCGTGCCTTTTGAGCGCAGCACCGCCCACCTTAACCACTATAGGCGCTCTTGATGTCGATGGCAAGCCTTCTGCAGCACACATCAGCTCAGCGTTTGTCCGTCAATGCCTGTGCCAGAATCGCCACCTGGGCATGCAGTCGAAACTCCGCCTGAAGGAGGTGGATCGCCTGCGGGCCATCCATCACTGCATCGTCCACTACGACGTTGCGCCGGACCGGGAGACAATGCATAAATACACCGTCGTGCGTACGGTCCATTAGAGCCTGAGTGATACGCCACTGCTGGTGACGCGCGCGGAGCGCGGCCTCGCGCGTGGGGTCCTCATACCGGCACGCCGCTCCCCAGGCTTTGGCATAAATCACGTCCGCGCCGTAAGCCGCCGCATTGAGGTCGGTCGTCTCTTCTACGCGCTGCCCATGCCCGTGGGCGTACTCGCGGGCACACGCCATCACGCCCACATCTAACCCGAACCCGTCTGGTCTGGCCACGGTGACATGCATGCCCATGCGGGCCGCCATCAACAGCGCCGAATTGGGAACGGCCATCGGCAGCGCCTTTGGATGGTAGGTCCAGGACAGCACAAAGCGCCGGCCCTTGGTGGCACCCCTGAAATGCGTGTGGAGCGCCGCCGCGTCCGCCAATGCCTGGCACGGATGATAAAAGGCGGACTCCATGCTGATCACCGGTACGGTGGCAGCCTGCAGCATTGCCCGGAAGTGCACCTCATCGCGGTCTGCCAGATAGTCGGTGCCGGAAGCAAAAGCACGCACCCCCAGCACCGCAAAGTAGCGCGACAGCACCCCGATCGCTTCCCGAATATGCTCTGGGCGATCGCCATCCATCACGACGCCGTCGCGCCACTCAAACGCCCAGGTGCCTTGGCCTGGGACGATGACCACGGGGTGCATGCCCAGCCGTGCGGCAGCAGCCTCCATAGAGGTACGCGTCCTGAGCGACGGATTGAAAAACACCAGCCCGATGCTCTGGCCTCGGATCCCTGGGGGATGCACGCGGTCTTCGTATTCCTCCACGGATCTATGCACCATCTGGTGCCAATCCTTGTCGGTACGGTCCCGCCAAGAAAGAAGGTGGCGGCTTGAAACGTCCGCGGGCTTTTGGCTACGCATTATATGCGGCTTCGTGGAGGGCCTGGGCAAACAGTGCAATTTCCGCGTCACCGGTGATGAGCGGAGGCATCAGACGAAGTACGTGGGGATCAGCAGAGCCCCCGCACAGCACGCCACGCCGCCTGAGCGCCTGCGCGATCGGCGCGCACGGGCGGCCAAGTTGCAGACCTATCAAACAGCCCCGTCCCCGCACCGCAGCAACGTAGGGGGCCGCCGCCTCGCTGACCTTCTGGAAGATGTCGTGCGCACGCGCCATCAGGTCATCCTCCATAATCGTTTGCAGGGTGGCTTCCACGGCGGCCATCGCCAACATACCACCGCCAAAGGTCGAACCCTGATCCCCGTACTCCACGCTGGCACTTAGCTCATCACTGACCAACGTGGCACCGACAGGCACGCCCGAGCCCAGACTCTTAGCAAGCGTAATCATGTCAGGAATCACGCCGTAGTAGGCACCGACCGAGAAACCTCCTGTGCGTCCTATCCCCGTCTGTACCTCGTCGAAGATGAGGCATACGCCCGCGCGATCACACAGAGCGCGCAACGTGGTGTAGAACGAAGGCGGTGCTTCCACCATGCCAGCGATGCTCTGAATCGGCTCTAGTATCACCGCCGCTACGTCACCATCGGACCTTAGTACACGATCTACGGCGTTAGCGTCACCCATCGGCACAAAGTGCGTAGGCGGCAGCACCGACTGGTAGGGCGCCCGGTAGGCGGGATTCCAGGTCGTCGCGAGGCTGCCCAGCGTGCGCCCGTGGAAGTCCCCTTCCAAAGCAATGACACCCGCGCGCCCGGTGGCTTTGCGCGCGATCTTTAGCGCCGTTTCTACGGCTTCGGAGCCGGAGTTGCAGAAAAAGATGTTACCCAGCCCGCGCGGAGCCATCTGGGCCAATAGGTGCGCGGCCCGGCCTCTCACGTCGCTGGAAACCACATTGGAATAGAAGAGAAGCCTCGACGCCTGCTCCTTTAGCGCCCGCACCACGCGTGGCGGACAATGGCCCAAAAGCGTGACGCAATGCCCTCCATAGAAGTCCAGATACCGATTGCCGTTCACGTCCCACACGTAGGCACCGTCGCCGCGCACCAGCGTGATCGGGAGCTTCCTATAGGTGGGGAGGAGGTACAGATCCTCCTTGGGGACGTTCAACGTCGTATCGGTATCCATCACCGACCATCAGGCAATAGTCCTGCAGCTTCAGGCAGGCCCAGGACGATGTTGAGATTCTGCACGGCCTGCGAAGCAGCACCTTTGAGCAGGTTGTCGAGCGCGAATCCCACCACCAGCGAATCCTCGTGCTGCACCCAGCCTATGTCACAAAAAGGGGTGCCGGCCGCGAATCGAAGCTCCGGCAATGCCCCAGGCCACAGGCGCACCAGCGGTTTGTCGCCATACCAGGACGCATAGGCGCTCGCAACAGCATCTGGCGGAAGGTCTTCGGAAGCGGCCGCGTGAATAGCGCCCCAGATGCCGCGCGTCCATGGCCCCGACACGGGAACAAGAGAAAGCGTGACATGCTCGCTGAGCACCTGCGCTACTTCAGGCAGGTGCTGGTGGCAGAGAACCTTGTAGGCGCGCATGTTGCTATCGCGCGTGGGGAAATGGGTGACCGTCTTCGGACGCGTGCCCGACCCGGATGCTCCGGTGACTGCGGTGATCGCTGCATGGTACGAGGAGGTTAGATCCTGCAGAGGACGCAATGCCAGCGCGATCCCTGTGGCGAAGCACCCAGGGTTGGCGATACGTTGTTTCTGGTAGGGCGCGCAGATTTCGGTCAGTCCGTAGTCGAACGTCCCCAGAAGCTCTGGAGCCGCATGCTCCATGCGGTACCATTGGGCGTAACGGCGCGCATCGCTGAACCGGAAATCAGCGCTCAGGTCTACTAGCGCGCCTTCAAAGCCGCTACCTATAAGCTGCGCCGCTGTGCGCGCACCCTGGCCGTGTTCGGCAGCCAAGAGGATACCGTCCAAGGAACTGGGGTCCAACGCTGCGGGATCGATAAAGCAAAGATCCGACACGCCCCGCAATTCGGGGTGCGCCACATGGATGGGCCTGTTGGCAAAGGTTCGGCTGGTGACGGCCACGAGCTCGACCCGCGGATGGGCTGTGAGGATACGGATCAGCTCACGGCCGGCGTAGCCCGCGCCGTGTACCAGTGCTACAGCCAAAGGGCGCGCTGATCCTCGTGGCATGTGCGCACTCATCGGGTGCTGCGCGCTTTGGCCTGGTGTGCCAAGTAGGCCTGTAGCCCAGCGATGCGGCAGAAACCGCGCGCGTCGCGGCCGTCCCAGTACGCTGTTTTTTCGCCATAGGTGGCGATTTCTGTATCGAACATGGAGTACGGACTCTTGCAGCCAGTCACGGACACCGCGCCAGGTGTCAGTCGTATCCCAACCTCTCCGGTCACCACCGTCTGAGAGCTGAGCAGGAATGCTTCTATGTCGCGCATCACCGGATCAAAGTGCTGACCCTCATGGAGCAGCAAGCCATAGAAATCCGCCATTCGGTCTTTCTGAAAGCGTTGCCACTTGGTGAGCACCGCCTTTTCCAGCTCCCTGTGGGCATGCACCAGGATGATTGGCGCGGGTGCTTCGAAGGCTACGCGACCTTTGACGCCAAGTATCGTGTCACCCATATGGATGCCGCGTCCGACGCCGAAGGCCAACCCGATCTCATTAAGCTGCTCGATAAGCGCCACGGGATCCAGGGGAGTGCCATCGAGGGCTACCGGGATGCCTTGCTCAAAGGTCAGCGTCACCTGTTTGTAGAGGCGCGACTCCTGCGAAGCGACGGCCGCCCCGGGGTAGGCTTCTTCAGGCAGCGGATGATGCGTGGTGAGCGTTTCGGCGCCTCCGATAGTAGTGCCCCACAGCCCGGCGTTAACGGAGTAGCGCGTGACCACTGCTGGCACATCGTAACCACGCTCTTTAAGAAATGTGGTGGTGTCATCGCGCGTCAGCCCCAGGTCACGCACAGGCGTCAATATGTCGAGGTTGCCCGCTAGAAGCTGCAGCGCCACATCGAACCGGACTTGGTCGTTACCTGCGCCGGTCGATCCATGCGCGATGGCCCATGCGCCCAGCGTCTGGGCCACCTGAGCCGTCATCGACGCCTGCACTACGCGTTCTGCGCCTACACAGAGGGGGTACACGCCGCCCCGGAGCACGTTACCCATGATGAGGTAGCGCAGGTGATTTTCGAACATGCGCTGCCTGCCGTCCACCAGGCAGTGCTGCCTGGCGCCCAGGGCTAGGGATCGCGCTTCCAGGCGCTTCGCATCGTCCTCTGTGATTCCGCCCGTATTCACTGTGACCGTGTATACGGGATCCCCGTGTTCCTCGCGCAGGTAGGGAACACAGAACGACGTATCCAACCCTCCGCTGAACGCCAGAACGATAGCCATAGCCGCGCACCGCCATTGCATGCATAACAATGGCGCTGATCCCATCACAAATCAGCGCCAACGGTGACCGGCTGTGCTTCCGACCTGCCGTGCGAAGTAAACCCGCCACGGTCCAAATGGATCACACCTGGGCTCGTAGTGGGTACCTTTGCACTAAAGCCGGGTACAAAGCTGTTTGGAATCAGGCCTTGTCATGATTCATGAGCTGACGTTGTTGCCTCAGACCCGCCGCGCGCCTGCTGTGGCGAAAGAGGTGCCCCATGGGTTTGGTCTACGCTACGACTCCGCACACTCGCATGCCCATGTGCTGTCTGACGGATTCGGGCGCCAACACACCTATCTGCGCATTGCGCTGGTTGAGCGCTGCAATTTGCGCTGCCGCTACTGCATGCCAGAAGAGGGTCTGGACTGGACGCCTCAGGACCGTCTTCTTACCGCGCCAGAAATTATCCGCTTAGCGCGCCTTTTCGTAAACCAAGGTGTAACGAAGATCAGGCTTACGGGAGGAGAGCCGCTCCTAAGAGCCGACATCGTGGAGATAGCTCAGGCGCTGGGTGGTATTTCAGGTCTTCGCACGCTAGCGATAACCACCAACGGACTGCTCCTAGGCAAAAAGCTCGACCGCTTGCGCGCCGCGGGCGTGCGCGGCTACAACATCAGCCTGGACACGCTGCGCGCGGACCGATTCGAGGAGGTCACCCGGCGCCGGGGATTACCTCTGGTGCTCGGTGCCATACGCCAAGCGCTGCGGACCCCCGGCGTGGTTACAAAAGTCAACTGCGTAGTAATGCGCGGCTTCAATGAGGACGAGCTCGCCGAGTTTGTGGCCATGACGAGGGACGCCTCCGTAGAGGTGCGCTTCCTGGAGTTTATGCCGTTTGACGGCAACCGGTGGGACGCCAGGCGCATGGTATCTTACCAGCAGATGCTGGCGCTGGTGCGGCGATTCTACCCGCTTGAGCGGCTACTTGACCAGCCTGATGCGGTTTCGAAGACGTATCGCGTGCCCGGATTCCGGGGCACCGTGGGGTTTATCACTTCGATGACCGACAACTTTTGTGAGGGCTGCAACCGGCTGCGCATCACCGCGGACGGGAATCTGAAGGTGTGTTTATTCGGATCGGCGGAGGTTAGCTTGCGGGACCTGATGCGCGGTGGCGCTGCTGATGAGACGCTGCTTCAGGTTATCAGCCGGGCCGTGGGGCGCAAACGTGCGCGGCATGCCGGGATGCACAACTTGGCCACGATGGCGAACCGTCCCATGATCATGATTGGTGGCTAACCAAACCGCGCTGCGCTATGGTTGCTCTGTTGTTCTTGTTGGGAGTAGGGACGGCGGCGGATTCTCAAGAGGTCCGCGTCATGACCTTCAACGTACGTTATGACAACCCCGATGATGGCATTCACAGCTGGGTGCACCGGAAAGCCCGTGTGGCAGCTATTGTGGAGCGTGCAGATGTTATCGGCGTTCAGGAGGCCCTTGCGCATCAGGTGAGCGACTTGGCGCAGATGCTTCCCGCCTTTGACTGGGTTGGGGTAGGGCGGGACGACGGCGCAGAAGCCGGCGAGTTTGCGCCCGTCTTTTTTCGTCGGGACGCGTTTGAGCCCGTCACCAGCGGGACCTTCTGGTTGTCGGAGGAGCCCGAAATCCCTGGAAGTATCGGCTGGGATGCAGCCCTCGCGCGCATTGCCACCTGGGTACAGCTCAGGCATCGGGCAAGCGGGGCATCTTTATGGGTGTTCAATGCGCACTTTGATCACCGTGGCCGTGAAGCACGCCGCCAGAGTGCTGCGCTCCTGACCGAACGGGTAGAGCAGATGCGCGGCGGCGATCCGGTTGTGGTCACCGGCGACTTCAATGCGGGCGACACCACCGCGGTGTACCGCCGTTTGACGGCAGGGCACCTGGCGGACGCCATGGGCCTGGCAGGCACAACAACCCAAGCATCGTTGGGCACCTTCAGCGGGTTTGAGGCCGGGGCTCGCCGCTCCCAAGTGCGCATCGACCACATCTTCGTGGAGCGTGGGATACCTGTGCACTCCTTTGCTATCATTGAAGATCTGTCAGACGGCCGCTACCCATCGGACCACCGACCTGTAGCGGCCACCGTCTCGCTGCACCCGTGACGGGGCCGTACCTACAGGCAAGCGGCCCGACGGATCGGCGCGCCACGCGCCACCAGGCAGCGCTATGGCTTAGCAAGTGCTTGTCCGAAAAACAGGGCCTGCCTTGCGTAGATGGCTGCATGGGGGTCAGCAGGGGGAGAGATACGCCAGAAATAGGCGTTTTTGCTGGCTAATGGTCGGTCTTACCCAATGTGAACCCACGGTAGGCCCATTCCTGCCAAGAACTTAGATCCGCGAATGTTGGCTCAGATCTGGCTTTTCTCAGCGTAAAGCACGATTTTGAGCTCTGAACCCGCCCACATTCGCCCGATTCATACACATGAGAGCGGTCCTTAAGTCCCAGTCGGATCCGTGGGTCACGCCGATTGAGCAGATTGAGCTGAACCCCAAGTCAAGGGACGATACCCCCGCGGTGTTGCGCGGTCTGCAGTCCCTGTATGCGGATAAGGATGTGCGCGAACAGGTGCTGGAGGTCCTTTCGCGCAGGATTCTTCCCGACGTAGATCGGACGAAGGGTCGCCCTGGCATGGATTTCTGGCAGATCCTTGTGTTAGGTGTAGTGAAGTTCGCACTCAACTGCGACTATGATCGTCTGGAGGATCTGGCCAACCACCATAGGGCGCTGCGTCAGATGCTCATGATTGCGTAATCCGACGAATTCGCGCACCCAATCCGATCCAAACTGGACGGGTAATCCGAGGTAAGCTGGACAGTGAATCCGATCCAAACTGGACACCCGCGCTGGAGGTTGTTCAGCCGTGTTTTGATGGTGACGTTAGCTGGCATGCCCTGTGGTTGCTGGGAGTTTCTGGTTAGAATCAAGATGAGTCTTCCGGGTTTTCCGGCATGTGCACGTTAGCCATTTGCTTACGCATCGAGTCGCCGGTCAGCTGGATGCGGTGCGCGTTGTGGACGAGGCGATCCAGGATAGCATCGGCGAGCGTAGGATTTTCCATGGCCTGATGCCAGCGTTCCACCGGGAGCTGGCTGGTAGCAATGGTGGAGCTGACCTGGTGTCGGTCATCCAAGATTTCCAGCAGATCATCTTGCTGTGCACTGGTGAGTTTTTTCAGCCCCCAATCATCAACAACCAGCACGCTAAGCCGCGACAACGTACGCAGCAGCTTCAGGAGCCGGCCCTCTGCTCGCGCCAGTGCAACGTCTTCGAGCATTCGGTGCAACCGGAAATAGCGCACTTTAAAGCCTTTCAGGCAGGCGGTGTGGGCCAGCGCACAGGCAATATAACTCTTACCCACGCCGGTGGGGCCGGTGATGATCACGTTCTGCTTTTGGCGTATCCAGTCGCATCCGGCCAAATACAGCATGAGGCGACGGTCCAGTCCGCGATGCATGCGATAGTCTATGTCCTGCATACACGCCTGTTGCCGTAGCCGAGCGCGGCGAAGCCGTAACTTCAATCGAATGCTTTCACGCCGGTTGGCTTCGCGATCCACCATCTCACCGAGGCGGTCCATGAATGCCACCTGCTCAATGCCAGGATGGTTTAGCTGATCGCGCAAAGCGTCGGCCATGCCATAGAAGCGAAGCTTCTCGAGCTGCTCTATCGTTGGGTGTGTCAACATGGAACTAAGCGTTGTTGTCAGGGGGGTCGGCGTAGTACTGGGCACCGCGGATGTTGTCGTGCATGATGGGCGGGTCCTCCTCTGCCTGGTACAGGGTAAGCCGCTCAATGCCACGTTTGAGAACATTAGCGATGCTGCTTGTGCGGAAGATCTGGTGCACTAATGCCCACTTACAGGCCGCCTCGATGTGCTCGCCTGGATAGGCGCGCTTAAGGTCCAGGAGCCCCCTGACCGAGCGAAAGCCCTGCTCAGGATGCCTGCGGCGCTCTATGATGGTCAACGCTACCTTCTCCGTGTGTTCGGACCGATCTGCGCGGCACGCTCAAGCAGGCGATGCTGCTGGGCGTACTCCTGATGATTCGAAGGTATATGCTCTGGATGTGTGCTCCATCCGTAGACCTTGGGGCACAACCTGTGGGATGCTATACGTTGGTTGCTAAGGTATATCTCCACGGTAGCATCCCCCACGCATACATTCACCTTGCGCCGGACATGCCGATACGGGACGCTGTAGAACCGCTTGTTCACCGCTACGTGATAATCAAAGCTCACCGTGGCCACTTTCCACTCCCTATACTCAAAGGGCTTCGAGGGTAAAGGGCGCATCGCGGGCAAATCCACCGCCTCAAACTGACTGCGACGGCTCCCTTCGCGCTTCTGAAAAGGAGTGTCATTCAGGGTAACCAACCCCTTCGCAATCCGCTCATTGAGCATATCCAGCGTGAGGTAAGGGACAGTACCCAAGGCGGCCAGAATCCACTGCTCCACTACTTTGACCGCAGATTCGACTTTGGCCTTATCCCTTGGTTTTCTCGCGCGAGCCGGCAGCGCTACCAGATCGTAATGCTCGCACATCTCCTGGTAGGTAGGATTGATTTCCAGATCGTAACGGTGCGCCTTCTTGACTGCCGCCTTCAAGTTGTCAGGCACCACCGCCGCCGGTACCGTACCGAAAAACTCAAGGGCCCGACGATGTGCGCCAATAAAGCTCCTCAGCGTCTCATCTCCGGTGGCCTCCGCATACGTGTAACTGGAAAAACCCATCGTGGCCACAAAGACGTGAGCTGGCTTCCGCTGATCACGCACCTTTATCGTCATGCCCGCAAAGTCCCGAGCTTCTCACCCGCCTTGTGGTGCAGATGCATGGTCACCTGCGTGCGGTGGCGCCAAGCACGATATAGGTCACAGAAACGACTGTAGCCGTAGCCGTCTGGATACGTTGCACGGTAGGACTGCCAAACCAACTTCAGCGTCATGCTCGACCGCGACATCTTCCGATGCACCTCCTCCCACCTTGGCTCAGACTTGTGGCGCACAGAAGCCTCCGCATACAGGCGTGACTCCAAACCATGATCATCCAAATCCTCCGGCAGAGGCCAGGACAGACCCGCATGCTTTGCACGCTCCAAATACGCGCTCACCGTACTGGCTGAAACGGACAGACACTTCGCAATCTTGCGATTGCTATACCCCTCCCGGAAATGCAGCCGAAGCACGTCCCTAATCGCCCGCATAGACACTCGCTTGTTTGACATCAGAAACTCGGTTGGTGATTGAGTCCCTGATATTAAGCGGCTGACGGATCCCCTCCGATACCGCCACTGCTCCACTGCCACCAGCCAAAACCACACACCTGTAAAGGCCTTTACTCAGCCCCGAGACAGGCGCCAGCAGCCCTCCACAAGTGTCCAGCTTACCTCGGATTACCCGTCCAGTTTGGATCGGATTATGCACATGATCAGCGACGTCAGTAAGAAGCGGTTTTCGGTGCATACTCTGGTCGACAATGTGTCCCTGCTGACGAAGGAGGCGCTCGACGAGATCAACCAAGTGGTGGTAGCAAAGGGTCATAAGGAGCTCAAGCATGGCGCCACAGATGCCTTGCGCTGCCGCGCGGATTCGGCTGTAGCGCGTACCAACGTGGAGTGGCCCACGGACGTACGACTTCTCTGTGATGCATTGCGCAATCTGGTTAACGAGTTGTACGGACACTGCAAGGCGATAGGAATGAAGGGCTGGCGCAAGGCCCGCTGGTGGGTGAAGACATTAACGACAGCCTATCGCCGTTGCCGTAGGGCCCATAAGAATGGCTTCCTCGACCGCGTACGTCAGTTCCTTGCGGTTGCGCGCCAGATCATCACAAAGGCGTTAGGGACGGTGAAGACGCTGAAGGAAGTGACCGACAAGATGGCGTGGTACCTGGAAGCCAGCGAAAAACTGGTAGACCAAGTGGACCGTCGCTTGCTGAAAAAGGAAGATATTGAGCACGAAGAGAAGATATTTTCTATTTTCGAGCCGCATACGCAGTGGGTCAGGAAAGGAAAGGCCGGCGTGTTAGCTGAGCTCGGCATTCCGGTCTGCGTGCTGGAGGATCAGCATCAATTCATCTTGATGCACCATGTGCAGCACGATGGGGGCGATATGGCCATGATCGTGGGTTTCATAGGCGAAGCAAAGAAGCGCTATCCGTCGCTTACGTCCTGCAGCATGGATAAGGGCTTCTACTCTGCGAAGAATCGCGACGCCGATGAGCTGCTGGACTTGAACGTCATGCCCAAGCCTAGTTACCGCAATGCGAAACAACGCGAGCGGGAGTCTCACCCCGATTTTGTCAAGGCGCGTCTACAGCATCCTGCGATCGAGTCCGCCATCAACAACCTGCAACAGCGGGGGATGGGGCTCATACGTACCCACGGAAAGGAGGGCTTCGATCGGTCGGTAGGGCTGGCGGTGCTGTCGGCAAACATTCACCGACTAGGCAAAGTGGTCAGGAAAAAAGAAGCAAAGCGACAAGCCTGACACGCCGCTCGCGCGAGGGCCACTTAAGGCTCGCCCGCTCCAGCTTCGGCTGAGCCCTTCTTTTTCTGTTTCCGACAAGCCCGCGACGGGTAAGCTGTATCCACTCTGGGCCGCCAGGAGCTAACGAAGCCCGGTTGAGGGTCAGAAATGGCCGCGCAGCGCTTCTGTTACCCTTCCCATCGCTCAGACCAGCGTCCCTATCGGGCCCCCAGCGTGCCCCCGACCTTGCTCCAGCCAGGCAGACGCCCAAAATGCCCTATTTTCTGACAAGCACTAGTTAATCACCCCGCAAGATATGCTTTTGTCACACAAAAGCCTCGTGCGCGGGCGAAATCCGCCCCCGATTCCACGACCACAGGTCTGGTTTCGGCAAGCCGAAATAAAAGGGGCTGGCCAGCCCGAACACATGGTCTCTACGAACGTCCAGAGCTACCGTTAAGTGCCATTAACGGAAAGCGTCGCCACGCCTAACGTGACCTGCTTTCCCGTATCCAGGGTGGGGGCTAGGGAGGGGTGATCTCCCTGTTGCCCCAGCCGGACCTATCTCTCTGATTTCTGTCCCTTGAGGGGGCCGTCACCCATGACCGCCGTTATGCGATCCCGGAGCTTTGTTTTTAGCTCCTCCTCTTTGCCTTTCACCCACGCAATGTGATTGTGCTGCTGGGTATCGAAATGCACCTTCTCTAGGATCGTGTCTCTGCATGTAGAAATAACCTCCTTGTCCAACCCATAGGCAAATCCTGCTTCGTAATAGACACTCCCCCGCGCCCCAGCCTTCCCATGTGTGTAGTCTACCACAATAAACCGCGATCTGCGGATCTCGCTGATGATCTGGTCTACTATCGGGCCGGTGAAGTGCTGCTCTTTCACCAGCACCGGTTCGTATCCGGCTGCCCTAATCGCGGGTCCGATGCCTTTTTTCCACACTTCTTCGGTTGACTCGTGAAACCACATAGCCACGAATACTCGGTCATCTGCCGTGTTCACTGCTTGTGCGAGATCTTTTGCCCGCTTAAATCCGGGCACCGTTACGGGGATTTTTAGAGGCGATGGAGTTTGTCCTGGGCTCCCCCCAGGCAGGGCCATCCTCCCTATTAGGCCCTCCCTTTCCAGCTCCCACAGCAAGGCCATCAGGCCGCCCTTGGTCGGGTGTGGGCTTTCCAAGTGGGCCAGCAATTCCAGGTACGCCTTGCCTGGTGCATCCTCCCCCGTCCAGTGCGGATAGTCAGAATAGCCGTCTACCGCAAGCAAGGTGCCGGTCTCTTCTTTCTCCAGCTTCTGTGCCAAGCACCGTAGAACACGATCAGCACGATCAGGCACAGATATGCGTTGAGCGGCACGTGCGTTCTCAATTGCCTTGCGGGTTACCTCCGGCCGTTGGTTCCCCAGCCATCGCTCATCTATCAGCCAAGTCGTGAGTTTTGCTTTAGTGGCCTCGTCGAGAGCGTGTTTTAGAAGCTCCTGTGCTAGACCATGGGCAATTAGATACTCTCCGCCAGCTCGGGGGGAGTCTATCCCATAGATATGCCTATGGCCTAGCGTTAACTCGCTGGCGGGCGTCCCCCAAATTGGGCATTCGGAATGTACGGAATCCATGCCGATGCAAACGTGTGTCCACCAATTTCCATGCCTTATCCCCGGGGCATGATGAAACTCAGCCTACGTCCACGAACGCCCGCTGGCACTGTACAAGTTCTACGCCCTGTGCATTCCGCATCACGGTCACCGCCGCCACATAGTGGACACCATCCTCGTCTTGGCCACCTAGTAATCGTAAGTAGGGAGTATCAATGGACCCGCGTCCCGAAACTGCCCTGCGTTGAGTTCCTGCGTTCATCTTCGCCTCCAAACCGGCCCTCAAATGTGGCCGAGGCTCTCTGCGTGCTATTATATGCAGCTCCTTCTCCGCGCTCACGGGCAGAACCGCGACCAGCCCCATTGGAGGCTTGGGAGGCCAGAGGATGGTGACGTTAGGAGGCGTAAGCGAGAAACTAACTACGATCACCGTGTCCTCACTACACTCTCCCTCTATCAGAACATGGTTCTTCTCTAACATCCTGTCCCGTCTTTTAGCGTCTAAGTCCCTGGTCGGCCCCATACCAGCCGACCACACAGGAAAGAACAGCTTCACCGAGGCTGGCATAGGTGATTCCAGCGGTGGCTCTTTCCATTCCATTCTCTCTGGACGTACCCCGTTATTGGACAGATGAATGACGGCGTGCTGCTGGCCCGAATTGTGAAGGCTTATCTTCACGCGTCCCTCGAGGTCACGAGAGCATATGTAAACATCCCCCTTCCGCCCCACTTCAACTGTCCATAGGCTCGACAGCCGGCCATCCTTGAGCCTGACAGCGAACTTGACCGGACTGGTCTGCAACGGAAGGGGCAGGCCAGCTCGGGCATGGACGTATATCTGCTGCCGAGTCGCTCCACGGCTTTGCATTTCTGACGCCGACATAGTCATCTTCAAGCGGTCCCCGCCATTTCTGCGTCTCCACATCGGTTTGGCTTAGCAATGTTGCGTTACCCGTTTGTACAACGATGCCATTGCGCAAGTTCCGCTGCGTTATAGCCAAATCGCGGCTATTTGAAGCCCGAAGGCGACAATAAGCAGGCAAATAGCTCCGAGGGAAATTCTGTCGTAACGCCGTACCTTTGCCGCCTCCTCCGGGTCGCTACCCAAGGCAAGGAAGCTACCGCCGTTCCGGCTGATTGCGTATTCCGCTCCAAATCGACCAGTGGTTCCACGGGTAATCGACCAGTGATTCCACGGGTAATCGACCACCTGATCCGCCGCGTGCCGCCCGGTGGCGGCGGGGTGTAGGAGGGCGGCATATGGGACTGCCAAATTGGCAGTCTGGCAGAGTTAGTAACGGGTTATTGTTGCCTGTCGCGGGTGATGGCGGCAGGTCGAGCGCAGGTGGTATCGTACCCTCTTCACTTACCAGACAAGGGGTACTTATGCCAAAAAAGAGGGTTGCGATGCGTGTCTTGTGGGACGTTCTGCGGTTGTCTGCGGAGTCTGATCTGAGCGTACGTGGTATCGGTCGTGCGCTGGGAATATCGCACAGCCCGGTACTTGGTTATTTGCGTCGTGCTAAGGCAGCGGGTGTGCGTTGGCCTTTGCCCGAGGGTATGACGAAGGCCAAGTTGAAGGCTTTGCTTTATGGTCCGCTGGAGAGTGCCAGAGAGGCGCGTCCGTTACCGGACTGGTCCGAGGTGCATCGTAATATTCAGCTCAAGGGGTTCACGCGACACCTGATGTGGGAGCGGTACAGGCGGGACCACAGCGATGGTTACGGCTACAGCAAGTTCTGCGCTCTTTACTCTGCCTGGAAGAAGGAATTCGGCCAGGTGACGGTTCCGATGGATCATCCTGCGGGTCATTCGGCCTTCGTGGACTATGCAGGCATGCGCCTGGAGGCGATAGACCAGCTTACGCGTAAGCGGCGTCGGGTGGAGATCTTTGTTGGCGTGCTGGGATTCTCCAATTATCTCTACGTTGAGGCCACGTGGACGCAGCGTCTTGGGGACTGGCTGGGCTCGCATCGTCGCATGTTCGAGTATTTCGGGGCGGTGCCTTCCTATGTGGTCTGTGACAATTTGAAGAGTGGCGTGCGCAAGTCCCACCGGTACGATCTGGAGATCAATCCGTCGTATCAGGACCTTGCGATGCACTACAAGACCGTGGTTGTGCCTACGCGTCCCGGGAAACCCAGGGACAAGGCCAAGGTCGAGCAAGCCGTGTTGCATGCAGAGAGGCGCATTCTGGCTCCGTTAAGCGATAAGCGTTTCATCGGTCTAGCGCACGTGAACCGGCACATTCGTGTCCATCTGAAGGAGCTTAACGAGCGGCCTTTTCAGAAGCTGGAAGGCAGTCGTAAGAGCTGGATTGACACGTGGGAGCGATCAGCGATGAAGCCCTTGCCGGCGGAGCCGTACGAGCACGCGGAGTGGCGCAAAGCCAAGGTGCACAGAGATGCGCACATCGAGGTGCGCTGGCACCGTTATAGCGTTCCTTATCGATATGTAGGTCGTTCGGTACAGGTTCGCCTTACAGATACCACCCTTGAGGTATTTTTTGACGACAAACGGGTGGCGACGCACCCGCGTAGCCACCAGAAAGGGGTCACCACCAAGGATGAACACATGCCGGACTCCCAGCGCTAACTGAAGGATATGAGCCGCTTCGTAACCGAGGCAGAACGTATCGGGCCGGACACACACAAGGTCGTGCAGCAGATCATCGATGCTGAACGGCACCCGTTGATTCGCTACCGCACGCTCATGGGCCTGCTCCGCTTGGCTCGCATCTACGGTAAGAGCCGCATGGAAAACGCGTGTACGCGGGCAATCGCTATCGGCACCCGCTCGTACAGGAGCATCGCGTCCATCCTGAAGAATGGACTCGACAAGCATCCGCTGGACTCGGAGTCTCCGCCTCCCATAGACCATGACAACATCCGGGGCCCAAGCTATTACGACACCAAATCGGATTCTCCTCACCAAACCTCGAAGGACTGATGCTCCTACACCCTACCCTTGACAAGCTCGAGCAGATGCGTCTGCATGGCATGGCGCGCGCGCTGCGTGATCAGCTTACCCAACCGGAAATGGAGCAGCTCCCGTTCATGGACCGCCTGGGCCTATTGGTTGACCACGAGGAGATCGTGCGATACAACAATCGCCTGCGGTCGCGCCTACGCCGCGCCCGGTTACGCCAGGAGGCCTCCATGGCCGATCTGGACTATCGTCGCGGTCGCAATCTGGATCGGCGCCTGATGGCCTCGCTTTCCACCTGCGACTGGGTGGGCAAACATCACAATGTGATCATTACCGGACCCACCGGTGTCGGCAAGAGCTTCGTGGCGTGCGCGCTGGCGCATAAAGCCTGCATGGAGGGGTTCACCGTACGCTACCACCGACTGCATCGTCTTCTGGAAGATCTGCAACTCGCGCACGGGGACGGACGCTTCCTGAAACTGCTGAAGCAGTTGACGCGCTTCCACCTACTGGTTCTCGATGACTGGGGGTTGTCACGAATCAGTGCGCTGCACCAGCGGGATCTGCTTGAGCTAATCGATGATCGGTATCAGAAGGGATCCATCGTCGTTACCAGCCAGATGCCTGTGAGTGTGTGGCACGAAGGCATGGAAGACCCAACACTCGCTGATGCTATCCTGGATCGCCTCATTCACAATGCACACCACATCGCGCTGAAGGGAGAGTCCATGAGACAGCGTCTGCCAAAATGGCAGAACCTTCCAGAGAAGACAAGCGTAACTGACGCCAGACAGCCGTGAAAATGATACCCAGAACAGTTACGATGCAGAACCACCCAGCGCGGACTCAGCGCGGTGGATCAGGTGGTCGATTAACCGTGGAATCACTGGTCGATTTGCCGTGGAACGAGTGGTTTTTTTTCGTGGAATATGCAGCTGATATCTTGCGGCAACCCTGTGGTATCGAGAACGTCTGGGGAAAACATAACCTGCCTCTCCAAATCGCTATTCAGGCTATACTCCCTCTTGCGCGGACCGCAGCCGCTCACGCAATGCACGCTCAAAATTGCTTTGGGTACTGGGCCTGGCATCCAGCAGCTTGTTGCAGGAGGCCTCCAGCGTAAGCACTTCCCAGTGTCCGTGCACGAGCGTTCCACCCCGCAATTCGCGAACTAGCCACACGACTTCACCGGTACCGAGATCGCGCTCTGGGTCTTTTGACGGGCCGCCCAGCGAATCAAAAAACGGAGCATCTACAGCTAGTGCTTGTCCGAAAAACAGGGTCTGCCTTGCGTAGGTGGTTGCATTGGGGTCAGCAGGGGGAGGGATACGCCAGAAATAGGCGTTTTTGCTGGCTAATGGTCGGTCCAACCCAGAATGGACCCATTTGGGCCCATTCCTGCCAAGAGCTTGAATCCGCGAATGTTGGCTCAGATTTAGCTTTTCTCAGCGTAAAGCACGATATTGAGCTCTGAACCCGCCCACATTCGCCCGATTCATACACATGAGAGCGGTCCTTAAGTCCTAGTCGGATCTGTGGGTCACGCCGATTGAGCAGATTGAGCTGAACCCCAAGTCAAGGGACGATACCCCCGCGGTGTTGCGCGGCCTGCAGTCCCTGTATGCGGATAAGGATGTGCGCGAACAGGTGCTGGAGGTCCTTTCGCGCAGGATTCTTCCCAGCGTAGATTGGACGAAGGGTCGACCTGGCATGGATTTCTGGCAGATCTTTGTGTTAGGTGTAGTGAAGTTCGCACTCAACTGCGACTATGATCGTCTGAAGGATCTGGCCAACCACCATAGGGCGCTGCGTCAGGAGCTCATGATCAGCGACGTCAGTAAGAAGCGGTTTTCTGTGCAACACAGGTCGATAATGTGTCCCTGCTGACGAAGGAGGCGCTCGACGAGATCAACCAGGTGGTGGTAGCAAAGAGTCAAAAGGAGCTCAAGCATGGCGCTAAAGATGCTTTGCGCTGCCGCGCGGATTCGGCTGTGGCGCGTACCAACGTGGAGTGGCCCATGGACGTACGACTTCTCTGTGATGCATTGCGCAGTCTGGTTAACGAGTTGTACGGACACTGCAGGTCGATAGGAATGAAGGGCTGGCGCAAGGCCCGCTGGTGGGTGAAGACATTAACGACAGCCTATCGCCGTTGCCGTAGGGCCCATAAGAATGGCTTCCTCGACCGCGTACGTCAGTTCCTTGCGGTTGCGCGCCAGATCATCACAAAGGCGTTAGGGACGGTGAAGACGCTGGAGGAAGTGACCGACAAGATGGCGTGGTACCTGGAAGCCAGCGAAAAACTGGTAGACCAAGTGGACCGTCGCTTGCTGAAAAAGGAAGATATTGAGCACGAAGAGAAGATATTTTCTGTTTTCGAGCCGCATACGCAGTGGGTCAGGAAAGGAAAGGCCGGCGTGTTAGCTGAGCTCGGCATTCCGGTCTGCGTGCTGGAGGATCAGCATCAATTCATCTTGATGCACCACATGCAGCACGACGGGGGCGATAAGTCGTTCGAGTCTGTATGCGACCTGTAGGGTTCATGAGGAGGCGGTAGCTGTGGTTCGTATTTTGGGGCTGATTCTATACATTGCGAAGGTACGCTTGCTGGCAGGGATCTGGTGCACGTCAATGCCTCTGCCCTCCCGGGCTCGCCATCCTACCGTGGAAACATCTATTGCGAGTTCGGCGGCGAGTTCTTTGGCGGTTTTGTAGCCCTGCGCACGCATCTTTTCGCGTTGCCGCTCGATGCCTCCAGGCATCTTGTGACGCACCCGAATGGTGCGAATGCGTTTTGCGTTGAACCGTCCTCCCAAGCTGTCGCGGTGCTCGCGCAGGTTCAGCTCCTCGGCGGCTTGGGAATCATCGTAGCCTGCCTCAAGCAGCTCCTCCAGTTCGGCCAGGGCCTGCTTGGAGGCATCGCGACGGATGACCGTAGCGCGAGGCAGGGGCAACGCTACTGGAGGCAGCTCGTGGGTTCGTCCGCCACGCAATCGCAATCCGACATTCACCTGGTATCCCCTTCGGGTCAGGGTGATGTCCTCGATCAGCAATCCTAAGAGACGCTTCCGGTCCTTGTTGGTGGTATGAGCCGCTTCCCACACGGTGCCAAAGTCGCTGGCCAACGCAAGGATGCGCTGGTCCAACGCGGCATCGGGTGTGCTATGCTGGGCTTTCTTGTACCGCTCTTGTTCTCTGACGGCTTCACCATGGGCCTTCAGACGGGCTTCCCATTCGGCCTCCAGCGTCGCAGACACGAGGCGATTCGACGGGTCCACTTCCATGTACCTGCGGCGGGCCAGATCCACCTGATATCGTAAGCTTTCGATATGGTTGATTCTCTGGCGATCTGCCGCCTCAAAGTCGCTGCGCAGCTGCTCGCGCACCGTCAGCGAAAGCGTCAGGTTCTCCCGGTTGACCGCGGCGACAACAAAGCGACCTACCGCCGCATCCAGCACGTCTCCACGCATGCTTTGGCAGGTACGCGTGCCGCGGCGAACGATGTTCTCCTTGCACAGATAGTACCACCTAACATCTTCGCGGTTATTATAGTTGTAGTTCACGTGCATCCTCTGACCACACAGGCCGCAAATGATGCGGGATTGAAGCAAGGCCACCCCCTTGCGTGGCGGCGGCGTACGCTCGGCCCCGCCAAGGTAGCTCGCCGCGTTCGTGCGCATGGTCTCTTGGTTGTGTAAATATTCCTCCCAGTCAATGTAACCCTTGTGGGCATCCCGAATACACACCAGCCACTGGTCTATGGGCAGGGAGGTACGCTGCACGGACCCATCTGGGCGTGTGCGCATGCCCGTACGGCCGTAGGCGTAGCAGCCGGCATAGCGGGGATTATGGAGGATGCGCTGAATCTGGCTGTAATTGGGCACTGCCCAGTGCACTTCACTGTTACCCGTGTGGGGCCGCGAAGGTAAGCGAATCGCTTGTCGCCAAAACCACTTGGTGACCTGCATGGCGGACCCCAGTCGCCGGAAGGTCGTGAATACCAAGGCAATCGCTTCGGTGATGGATTGATCTGGATCCAAGACAACCCTGTCTGCTTCGATGTATGCCAGCCCGATCGGTAAGTGAAGCTTGAGCTCTCCACGCAGTGCCTTCGAGCGCTGTCCCCCAACCATGCGTGCGCGTATGCCGCGCAGTTCGTACTCCGAGAGCTGCCCCTTGAGCCCGAGCAGCATCCAGTCGTTGATGTCGCCAACGTCGTAAATGCCATGCTCGTCCAGGATGAGGGTCTTTGCCACGGCTGCGATCCGAAGCAATTGATGCCATTCCGCATTGTCCCGGCACAGGCGTGATACTTCGAGACTGAGCACCATGCCCACTTCTCCAGCACCGACACGCGCACGCAGATCCTGGAATCCCATACGTTGGGTACTGGTGGCGCCAGACTTGCCCTGGTCCTCGTCAATCACGTCAATCCGATCTTCGGGCCAGCCCAAGGCAATGGCACGCCTGCGCAGGTCGTACTGACGGTGCTGGCTCTCCTTGTGGGTCTGCACCTGATGCAGCGAGGACTGGCGGATGTACAGGCAGGCCCGGCGGTTGAGATGGTCGGCAGTGATTTTATGGGATGAGGGTCCGGGCATAGGCGATACGCAATGAGTGAATGAGATGGCAGCTCATGGACGAGGCCTGCCTAAGCAGTGGAGCAGATGGGGCGATGGGTGCAGGCTCGCTCGGAGCACAGGTGCTGGGCATCGGTGCAGTAAGCACCAGCGCGAGGGCCAGGCCATGGTGGCACAGGATGGAGATGGCCTGGCTGTGCTGGCCACTGAGCCACCGCTGGCGCCAACGGTCATAGCGATGGGTGTCCTGGCTATCACGCAATGGGTCATCAGCGCGTTTAGGAGTTTTTTTTAACAGCGCTCGGTGAAGGCTGCTGTAGTGGATGGTTATATCGAAGCGTTCGCGTATCATCTCGGCGAGTTTACGGACGCTGACGGCGTCAGGTAAGGCGCGGCAATTCTCGGCAAACTCTAAGATTTCGGGCGTAATCTTGCGGGGTCCCCGGGGCCCGCGCCGCTCCGGAATCAGGGCTTGCAGACCGCCTGCCCGGAAAGCGCGCTTTACGCGCACACAGGTAGGTACAGACATGCCGTACCGGGCCGCGACCGCTGCAAGAGTCGTGTCTTTCGTATGAGAGCGTATCATCTCGTAGCGGACTTGCAGGAGGTCTCGCGGATCGAAGAAGGGGCTGCACTCAAATAGGGGATCGGAGACCGCCTCTGGGTTCGGGTTGATAGACCTCTGCAGGCGCTCGCTCTTGTCACTGGACATGCCGTCAGGAGTAATGATCACCACGGAATATGTACGTCGCTTCGGAATGCAACCTCGGCACACAATAGCGACCTACTACGGCCAAAAAACAGCCCATTTTCCACGAAGTTGCGCAATACGCGATTATGCGTTGCATTAATGGTGTTCCTCCAAAAGCGTGTCCACCAGCGACCTCAGTGCCACAAGATCGTCTGCCCGAAAGAGTGCACGGCCCGCTGAAACCCGCTCGAAGTCGTCTACCACGCGCAAGTCTGTCCACGCCCTGGGCAAACACCGTAGCGTGTTTTCATCCACAATGCAGCGTACCAGCCGCACATTGCCAATTGTCAGGCAGTATTGGCGCGGAAATCGGCGACCAAACCATGGATGGAAAGGATGCGTGACCTCTACCCAGTCATCCGAGCCAGAATCCGCCATACCCTGTCGCCGACCGGCATTCGGTAAGGATGATCCGCTGGCGTGGGCTAACGACGATTCCGGCTGCTTCGCATTCGGCAACGTGCGATAAGGCCATGATCGTGGGTTTCATAGGCGAAGCAAAGAAGCGCTATCCGTCGCTTACGTCCTGCAGCATGGATAAGGGCTTCTACTCTGCGAAGAATCGCGACGCCTTGGATGAGCTGCTGGACTTGAACGTCATGCCCAAGCCTGGTTACCGCAATGCGAAACAACGCGAGCGGGAGTCTCAGCCCGATTTTGTCAAGGCGCGTCTACAGCATCCTGCGATCGAGTCCGCCATCAACAACCTGCAACAGCGGGGGATGGGGCTCATACGTACCCACGGAAAGGAGGGCTTCGATCGGTCGGTAGGGCTGGCGGTGCTGGCGGCAAACACTCACCGACTAGGCAAAGTGGTCAGAAAAAAAAGAAGCGAAACGACGAGCCTGGCACGCCGCTCGCGCGAAGGCCACTTAAGGCTCGCCCGCTCCAGCTTCGGCTGAGCCCTTCTTTTTCTGTCTCCGACAAGCCCGCGACGGGTAAGCTGTATCCACTCTGCGCCGCCAGAAGCTAACGAAGCCCGGTTGAGGGTCAGAAATGGCCGCGTAGCGCTCCTGTTACCCTCCCCATCACTCAGACTAGCGTCCCTATCGGGCCCAAAGCGTGCCCCCGACCTTGCTCCAGCCAGGCAGACGCCCAAAATGCCCTATTTTCTGACAAGCACTAGCTACACCGGTCGAATGCCAAGGTACCCGGGCCAGACGAGCGGAAAGGGTACTCCGTAACTGCGGCGCACACCTGATAGTCCGGGGTGGCCAAACCGCAGCCGTGCCGGGTGACGTGCAGGCGCATGTCCCGAACCGGCGGATCAAGGCGAGGTCCCTGGCTGCGTTTGCTCCCACCCCGCCGCTGCCCGCTTGCGGGTGATTCCAGCACTGGCGCCCCCGAGGGCCGCCTTGTAGGTGTGAAGTCACCTATAGATCCGGTCGTTGCCTTTCCCGTACCATATCTGCGCCCAGCGGCTGGTCAGCAACGGACATGCTCGGACTGTATATTTTTTCTCGACGCAGAAGTCGAGCATGCAGGGTCAGCGGTGCAGCACAGAAAGAGAGTCCGAATAGCCTAGAATTCAGGCAGTGCCCACCTGCATACTGCCGGCTTGGTGTTGAGGCGAGAGCCGCTGACATGAAGGGATTACTCTACAGAATTCTACGTGTCAGGCGAGGCGGTTGCTGACGGAAAAAGGAACTTCAATACGGAGTGAAGCAGAGCGGCCACGCCAAGCGTGGTCGTCGTGATTAGGGCAATTAACACGCCGGTCGAGAGGCGAAATCCCCAAAGATTGAACCCTTGCGCAATCAGGAGGAGTATTATAATCGTCAGCCAGAAGACAGTCAGCCAGAAGATCCGATCTCCAAACCTCTTCCGTCCCTCCAGACCCTCTTGATGCGAGGCCTCCCGATGCGCTCGATCCTGTCTTATTAGCAGACGGAGCTCTTCCTTAAAGGCCTTCTCAGACAGTCGTTTGTCATCAACAGCCGCACCAGGGCACTTCTTGTCCCTTGACCGATCAGCTTCGTCACTCTGTTCCTCAACACGATCAAAGAAAGCTTCCAGATCGGTCGAGGCATCGTCACCCCTGGGCTCGGGCATTGACTCTCTGGACACGCTGCTTGAAGTGCTCCCGAATCGTGTCATCTGGAATCACTGAGCTGAATTCCCTCGGATGCTTCTTCTTAACCACTGACCAAGGAGTATTCTTCCTATGCGTCAATTCAGACAGCTGATAAGCGCTGTATTTCCCGTACAACCTCCAGACTCCTTTCAGCAGGCCGAACGCGTACCCGTCGGCCTCTTCAATGGGCCTTACAGAATCACGCTGCTGAATCTCGCGCTCGTTTGTGGTGGCTAAACGGGTGATAGGCTGCGCTCCGAAAACGCTGAATTCAAGGTACAGCGACCTAACAACCGGTCCGTACGGCCATGCTTCAATTGACTCGTCAATTAGAGGCTCGCCTAGGAGACCCAAATGCCAGCCGTGGGCGTAGAAAACCAGCTTGTGCAGCTTCATTTGAGTGACCTCTTCCTTCCCCAAGAAGAAGTTTGCGACGCGGCGCGGGTCGTAAGGAGGAGGCATCTAGACTATCGTTTGCTGTGGTGATACAGGTTTGAAACCCATGAGTTCCCTGCCTCGAAGCTAAGTCGCTTACTGATTCGGATGTCGGTCGACACAGCCATGGTCATCGCCTAGCGTTCGCCGAGTGGATCGCGCGTAGCGTTCCGGTTTGGCTGCACCGTCGGCGGATCGCAGCACTTCTTACTTCGAGATAGCGCACTCTTGCCTGAATTTCCAACCACGGGTGTCATAATGACATTCCAGTCCAGCTGTGCCCTTGATCAGATGGACCCATTTAACAAGGAAGTGCAACACTTGATTTGGCAGAGCAATGGGTTGGCGAGCGCGTGGGCATCCCGATGGTTGCGTAAGGTCCAGAGGCTGTTGGTATGTATTGTGGATTCATCATTGGAGGGTATCAGATGGCAAAGGGCTACCGTCATCTTTCGTACGAGGAAAGGTGTCAGATTCATGCGTTGAAGAAGCGGGGGGATTCAATACGCGCCATAGCGTGGCAGTTGGGTCGTTCGCCATCGACGATCAGTCGAGAGGTGCGGCGCAACAGTGGAGGTAGAGGCTATCGGTATAAGCAGGCGGACCGACTGGCTCGTGTGCGGCGCCAGAAAGCGTCGTTGCATCCTCGTAAGATGACCGCAGCGCTGTGGGCCATGGTGCGCGAGAAGCTTGCCTTGCACTGGAGTCTGGAGCCAATCGCGGGTCGGCTTCGTCATGATGGGGTCGTTGCGTTGAGCACCACATGGATCTACCGGTACATTTGGAGCAGCAGGGTAGCTGGCGGATCGTTGTACAAGCTACTTCGCCGCAGCAGAAAGCGTTACAGCAGGCGTAGCCAGCGCGGTGCTGGGCGCGGCCTGATACCGAATCGTGTAGACATCAGCGAACGGGATCCCATAGTGGAGAGGAAGACGCGTATAGGCGACTGGGAGGTGGATACGATCATTGGGGGCAAGCACCAGGGTGCGTTGGTATCGATGGTCGACCGTGCGTCGAAATTCACATTTCTTGCGCTGGTATCTCCGAAGGCTGCGATCGGGGTCCGCCGCGCGATTGTAGCGTGTCTGAAACCGGTGAAGGATCGGGTGCTTACCAACACGGCGGACAACGGGAAGGAATTTGCCCATCACCAGCAAATCGCCCGGGCCCTTTCAGCGTCGTTTTACTTTGCGCAGCCGTACCATTCCTTAGAGCGTGGCCTGAACGAGCACACCAATGGCCTAGTGCGGCAACACTTTCCGAAGGCGACCAACTTCCGCACTGTTGAGCCGGCAGCGGTAATGCGGGTACAGACGATTCTGAACGATCGTCCACGTAAGTGCTTGGGTTACCGCACACCGGCGGAAGTCTTCATTGGCGCGCGGTAGGCTGTAGCGGCCGCTGTGGATGGTGCACCAAGGTCTGAGCCAGACCCGACAGCAGAAGCCGGTGCGCCTGGATCAGCGATTCCCAGCAGTCCAGCCTGAGGTGATGGATTGATTCGGTCGTATCACCAGAACGACCGGTAGGGCACGATACCGTCTACATGCGGCATCATGCATGGCTGCGCGCATGGGAAAGGCGTTTGGCCCGCCGGCGCCGAAGCGCTCGGGGCCCAAAGCGCTGATTCAGTCTTCCCGACGCCGTCCCATCTCCGGTCGGGCTTCGCCCTCCCTTCGATGGAACGGCCCCTTCCTGCTCTCTTTGCTAATCCCTGCCTCTATTTGCGAGCACACTGACCTAATTGCATATGTTGCGCTTCGGAGTTGAATTGGGGCATTGTAAGGAGTAGGACATGGGGTAGTTGGTACCTAGCAAGGGTCACCGGCGAGAGATCACTGTCATGGAGGCAGCAGAAACGTTCGCCACCGAGGACGACGTTGTCCAGTGGTTCGAGGGCTGGCATTGGCTGGCTGGCGAGATGTCATGTTTGTGGTGCGGTAGCCTGAACGCCAATCGGGTCAAGACCGGCAAGCCGATGCCGTATCGGTGCCGGGACTGCAAGCGGTACTTCAGCTTCAAGACCAGCACTGCGATGGACTTATCGAAGCTTCCGCTTCAGATGTGGGATAAGGCGATCTTCCTCGAATTCTGTGGTCGATGTGCGCCGAAATACGCAGCTGCAGGCATCTGCGATTTTGGCGCGACGCGCAGCTTGTGGCCGTGGTGAGTACGCTCTGTTGCTCGGTCTGTAAAGCTCAATCGCTAAAGCCGCGTTATCCGATGATTCGAGCCCACTTGGTCACGCCAATGCGCTGCAATGCGCTGCGTACAGTCCATCGGAACACGCCGCGTGCGGTCTGAAGAAGTGCCAAATACAGGCAGGCGGGACTCTGCTGCCCATCAAGGCGACTCTGTTCCTTCGTTCAATATGGAGAGGTATTCCTGGTAGACATACTGCCGATTGCGGCTCTTGCCTGTAATCTCTCGAGCGACGCCGCAGTCGACAAGCACCTGCATGGCCGAGGCAACGGTTCCATACGCGAGCTGCGTATAGCGACACGCCACTGGAAGTGACAGGACCACCTTCTGCTTAAGCGCGTCGTGCACCTGCATAGCCGAACCGGCTCTTCTGCCACTCGCGCCCACAATTCGGTCTCGGTCCTGTCGAAACCTCCTGAGCAATCGCTCTGCGGTGGACACTGCTCCATCGGATGTCTGCTTCACCCCTTCAAGAAAGAAGGTGAGCCACTGCTCCCAATCTCCAGTCCTGCGCACGTAATCCAACAGGCGATAGTACTCCATGCGGTGCTGCTTGAAATACAGGCTTAGGTACAGGAGCGGCTCGCGCAGCAAACCCGATTCATTGAGCATCAGAGCTATGAGCAAGCGACCAACCCGGCCATTGCCATCCAGGAACGGGTGAATGGTTTCGAACTGTACATGCGCCAGGCCTGCACGCACGAGCTCGGGCAGCCCGTCGTCTCTGGCATGGATGAAGCGCTCCAATGCTGTCATGCAGTTGGGGACCTCGAGGTGGGGCGGTGGCACGAAGATGGCATTCCCCGGGCTATTGCCTCCAATCCAGTTCTGAGAGCGGCGGAATTCTCCAGGTGCTTTTGATTCGCCCCGGCCACTCGAAAGCAATATCGCGTGGATCTCTCGGATCAGGCGGCCTGATAGTGGAAAGCGATCGTTTCTTAGGCGGTGCAAGCCGTGCTCAAAAGCCGCCACGTAATTCGAGACCTCGCGCACATCATCCGCGGGTGCCCCCGGCGCGTCTGTAAGCTCGAAGAGCAGCAAATCTGACAGTGAAGACTGGGTGCCTTCTATCTGGGAGGACAGCACTGCCTCCTTGCGCACGTACGTGTACAGGAAAAGCGAGGTCTCGGGCAGCAGTGTAATGACGACATCCAGTTGGCCCAACGCGTGGGCCGCCGACTCCAGAAGCACTTTCAGGCCGCCGACCAACGTGATGGGTGGCTCGGGCGGAAGCGGCTTCGGAACAAAGGCACGAAAAGGTTTGCGACCAAAATGCGCTACGTGATAGCTGCCAATTGCTCCGCGTTGCATAGCGGGCCGTCCTTATGTCAGTATTTGAAACAATGCAATATACTGTTTCACTTTACACTCCACTTTGAAATAGCGGGGCGTTTGCCTCGCGACCGCCGGTGCCGCCGCACAGCTAATCCACCACGAACGGGTTTGATCTTCTCGAGCCGACCGCATTCCGGGCAGCAGGATGGCGCACCTGCGCCTGCGTCGTATCCGTCTAGAAGTCCGTGGATATCAGCTGATTAGTGACGCGCCGAGGTGGTTTTGCGCCACTTGTTGGCTTCAAGCTGGGCGCTGCAGGGTCGTGGGGATGCTGGGCGCAGCCGGTTGGCAGCTTACCTTGCTGGTATGATGGTGTTACGGCAGCTGCCCAATAGGATGGCCAACGCGCGCTGTCTGGCGTGTTGATGGGGCTGGCGGACTTGGTTCGGAAGGCCACAAGCCCATGAACATCCTGCAGCGCCTTCAGGTGCCGATGTCTACGGCACTGCTGCGCACAGCGCGCGCAGCAACATCGTAAAGAGACACGAAGGCGGCGCCCAGCGCCACTGCCTTCATCCCGTGCTCTGCATCGCTGCGGCAATGCCATAGACACTGAGCAGCAACGCTCGAACCACGTCTTCTTTTCCCTGGTCATCTTCAGAACCTTGCCGGCGGCGCTTGAGGAGCTCGATCTGCAGCATGTTCAGCACATCCGTGTAAGGGTTGCGCAAAAGGATCGACTTCTGAATCACAGGGTTGTTGTCAAGCAGTGCATCCTGCGCGGCAATATCCAATATCGC
Source organism: Rhodothermales bacterium (assembly GCA_958296045.1). GTDB lineage: Bacteria > Bacteroidota > Rhodothermia > Rhodothermales > Bin80 > CATQHT01. The sequence goes on along the minus strand of CATQHT010000001.1, from coordinate 553,718 downwards.
TCGCCGTGCGCGAAGATAGTCGCTGCTGATCCGTTCGTGCGGCGTGCCCGGCTCGGACTCGTAAAGCGCCGCGTTCCCGGCAGCGGTCTTAAGGCGTGCGCGTACCATGGCACTCTGCGCGTTGTCCAACACGGCGTGAAAAAACGGCCAGGACCGGTACAGCTCCCGAAGGCTCGCTCCGCACTGCGCCTGCGCCTCTTCCAATGCCGAACCATCCAGGCACTAGGTAACGCGTCTGCGTCCATGCAAAAACCCAGGGGATAGCCCTGAGGTCATCGAAGGCCACCTCTGCGCCCGTCCCCCGCGACACCGGCCTCGAAGCAATAGGCAGGCCGCTGATCTGCTCAATGGGTGTCACTGCCACATACCAAGACCAAAACGCGTCGTCTTGCACCAGCTTCCTGTATGCCGCCATGGATCGGTCCGCTATCTGCGTCATCAGCGCACGCGCCGACCCATCCACTGTACCGGACTCCAGGCTCTGGGCAGGCGCTAACAGCACAGCACGCGTAATCTGCTCCAGATGCCGATGCGCAATAGCCCCCAACGCATAACGGAAGCTGATAACCTCGCCCTGCTCAGTGAACCGGATGCGCCCATTGTGCGTGGCCGCGGGCATCGCCATGATCGCTTGGCCTGCCCGCCCACCACCGCGCCCCACCGTGCCCCCACGCCCGTGAAACAAACGCATCTTCACGCCATGATTAGCGCACACCGAAGCAATAACGGCCTGCGCCTGATGCAACGACCAGTTGGCCATCCAGTAACCGCCATCCTTGTTGCTGTCGGAATAGCCCAACATGATTTCCTGCAGGCTGCTTCGACCCTGCAGGTGCGTCTGATAGGTCGGGTTAGTGAACAGCTGCTCGAGGAGGCGACCGGACTTGTTGAGGTCGTCGATCGTCTCAAACAGCGGCACCACATCGAGCGGAGACTCCACAACCCCATCACGCTGGCACCAGAGCCCCGCCTCTTTGGCCAACAGCAGGACTTCTAGAACATGACTTACCGAGTGGGTCATGCTGATGATGTAGCTGCCCAGCGCCGCCGGCTCTTCGCGTGCTATGTCCCTCACCACCGCGAAAGTATCCATCACCTCGTGCGTGTCTTCGCTGACCACCACGCCGCGTGGCAAGAGCGGACGCGGGTTAGCAAGCTCTTGCTCTAGAAGCGCGCACCGGTCTGACTCTGACAGGCTGGCATATTCAACATGCACCGCGGCCAGCGCAAGCAACTCTCCTACCGCTGTCGTGTGTCGTGCACTGTGCTGCCGGACGTCGAGCGCAGCCATATGAAATCCGAAGGCTTCCGCCCGAATCAGCAGGCGCCCCAAAAGCCCCTCTTCGACAAGTGATGCATGGCCCATGCTGACCAGCGCCTGCCTGAGGATCTCAAGGTCATACCTGAAGTTTCTGGCCGTATAGCCCGAAAAAGCGCGCTCTGTCTTCAGTGACGTAAGCCGCATCATCATGTAGCTGACTTTGCGGCGCAACGGCTCGTGACGATACAGCCTCGCCTCATAAGGCGGCAAGGGCTGCGCCTCTTCATCGGCCGCTAAAGAAACGGCCAGCGCTTTGGGGATCGGAACTAGTCGCTGAGAAAAACTCAGTGAGCGCCGCAGCTTGCGCAGATCTTCCAGGTACCGAGTGAGCGCGCTGCGGCGTTGCATAACCAGCGTCTTGCGTGTCACCTGGGCGGTAACATTCGGGTTGCCGTCGCGATCGCTTCCTATCCATGAGCGGAAACGCAAAAAGGTCGGCACCGCTGTCGCCCGACCGTAGTGGCGCGCTACCGCGCGCTTGATATCCTGGTGGATGCGGGGCACCGTTTCCCATATGGCGTTGCACAGAAAGTAGAGCCCGTTGTCCACCTCATCGATGACGGTGGGGCACGCCGCCCGCATCTGGTCAGTCCCGACAAGGAGCGTAACCTGATGGTAGATGCGGCTCAACAGCTGCCGCGACTCTTTCGGCGTCGTAGCCCAGTCTCGAAGCGCATCAAACAAAGCAGCCAGCTCCTGCTGCTTCTACAGGATGGTGCGCCGGCGGGCATCGGTCGGATGCGCCGTCAGCGTCGGCTGTATGTCAAGCCTTTCTATGGCACGACAAACCTGCTCGAAAGAACAGCCGGCGTCCTTGAGCATGCCGATCGCTTCGTCGATGGACTCGGCGCGGGGCGTGTTGGGCGCCTCCTTGGCACGCTTCCGGTTGATGCGAACGATCTCCTGCTGCTCGCTTAGGTTGATAAGAACAAAAAAAGCAGTATAGATGCGCACCAGCCATGTAATCTTCTCCGTGCTCAGCGTGGCGATGCGACGTGCCGCCTCATCGCGCAACGCTTCGCTATCGGACTGGATGGCCCGCTTGGCCAGCATCCGCAGCTCCTCGACCAGCGCAAATACCTCCTCACCGGCCTGCCTGCGTGCTACATGGCCCAGTAGGCTTCCCAGAAGGTTGATCTGCCTGCTCAACGGGCGGGAAATGCCGGTGCCCTCGGTTTCGATGCGCAATCCTTGCCAGATATCTTCCATATTGGTGATTGCTACTGATGTATTTTGTGGTGCGGCAGATGCCCAGATCGCGCCTAGTGGCCATCCTTACGCCAACCTGCGGCACAAGATCGGGGTTAAGGAGTCTTATAGGTTCCACCGCCTACGAGTCCTCGTACAGCGGTGTGCCAAGAGTGTGGTAGTAATCGGTTCTGTGGAAAAAGGCAAGCACGTCTGGACCAAGAAAGACCTGATTCGGGCTATCTCAGCCCGCAGCGGATTGGACCGGGCCGACACCAGCATCATCGTCGAAGGGTTCCTGTACATGATCAGCGAGCTTCTCAAAGACGGAAAGCAGGTGGACCTCTGGAAATTCGGGTCATTTCGGGTGCGCCACCGTGCGGCCCGAATGGGTCGCAACCCGGCCACAAACACTCCTATAAAGATCGCAGCGCGGCGCGTTCCAGTGTTCAAGGCTTCGCGCGACCTGAAGAAGCAGGTCAACCACGGACCCAACAAAGAGGCATGAGCGTGGTGCTCGGCAGCTGCCACGAGTGCGGCGCCCGACTTAAGGTCCAGGCCACGCACTGTACCTTGTGCGGCTGGCCTGTCCAAAAGGCCGAAGACGCAGACGATCGTATTGCCGCAGAAGATGCAGCGGGCGCGGCGGACGCTCAGGGGGCCCGACCTTCCTTCTGCAACTCGTGCGGCTGGAAAAACCCGGACGGCGCACGCTATTGCTCCCGGTGCGGCGAGCGGCTGCAGGCCATCGAGGCAGTTTCTTCCCTCAAGAAAGCCGCGCTGCCTCCCTCAAAGCCACCGAGCCCTGTCGCGCCGACTCCGCCAGCGAAGAGAAACGCTCCCGCCCGTGAGGTCGCCATTGTCGTGGGCGCTGCGCTGGCGCTCGTAGTAACAACGTTTCTGGTGACCGACACCAGCAGGCGGACGCACCCAAGCACGCCTACTACGGCGGATCCGGTAGCCGCAGGGGTAGTGACAAACCTAGCACCCGTCACGGGCACCTTGGCGGAACAGATTGCCGTGCTGGACGGGCAGATCGCCAACGAATCCGGCCCCACCCGCATCGCACGCCAACGCGAAAAGGCTTTCCTGCTGATGCAGGCAGACCGCCTCGATCTGGCCGCGGTCGAATATGGAGCCGTAGCGCAGGCTACCGGGGCGGTCGAGGACTGGCGCATCACGGGAGATCTCCATTACGACTGGATGACGCGCGAAGAAGATGACGCGCGCCGCAGCGCTATCGCTGCCCAAGCTATTGCCGCCTATGAAGAGGTGCTGGCGCTCACACCGGACAATCATGACGTGCGCACCGACCTCGCTACCGCCTACCTCAACACAGGTAACCCGATGAAGGGCGTCACGGCCATCAAGCACGTGCTGCAGGCGGACCCCAATCACCTCGATGCCAATTTCAATTACGGCCTTATGCTCTGGCGTATCGGCCGTCTGGAGCAGGCCGCGGTACAATTTGAGAAAGTGATGGGTTTGATACCCGAGGACTCCGAGCACCATACCCGCGCTAAAGACGCGCTTACCAGGCTGCGGCAAGAAAGCAGCATCTGATGTGGTGTCGCAGCCTTTGCACGGCAGCCGCCGCCGTGCTCCTTGCCGCCTGCGCGCGCCCCGACACGGCCCGCAACGAAATCACGGTGTTTGCCGCGGCATCCTTGACCGACGCTGCACAGGAGCTGGCGACCGTCTTCGAAGCGATCTACCCGAACCAGCGCATGGTGCTCAACGTCGGCGCCTCGTCGTGGCTTGCGCGGCAGATTGCCGAGGGCGCGCCCGCCGATGTGTTTCTTTCTGCCAACGTAACGTGGATGGATCACCTGACAGAGCGCGGCCGCACCGCAGGACAAGCGAGGCCACTGGTTAGCAACCGCCTGGTCATAGCAGGGCTGCGCACAATGCCTCCTTTGGACGATCCGCACGCCATCCTGCGCTTCAGGTCGATCGCTGTGGCAGACCCCAGCCATGTCCCGGCGGGCATGTACGCCAAAGAGGCACTGACGTGCGCGGGACTATGGGAAGAGGTCGGGGCGAAGGTGATTCCAATGCTTGATGTGCGCACCGCACTCTTAGCAGTAACGTCCCAGGCTGCAGAGGTCGCCCTCGTCTATGCCTCGGACATCCTCGCCACCCCCAAGGTCCGTGTGCTGCTGGAATGGCCGCAAGCCTGTACGCCGCCGATACGCTATGTGGCCGCGCGCGTCGCCCACAGCCCGAACCCTGTGGGCGCTAAGCATTTTCTGGAGTTTGCCACCAACCCCGCGCAGATCCCGGTGTGGCAGCGCCACGGGTTTTTGGCGCCAGAGCCGATACATACGCCCTGATGCTGTCGCCAGAGGAATGGGCGGTGTTAGGACTGTCCGCGCAGGTGGCATTGGCCGCCGTTGGTCTGAGCCTCTTGCCTGGCATACCGATCGCATACTGGCTGGCACGCAGCCGATCGCCGTTGCGGTTTGTCGTAGAGAATGTGGTTCAGCTGCCCCTGGTGCTGCCGCCTGTAGTCACGGGACTGCTGCTCCTTATGGCACTGGGCCCGGAGGGACCACTGGGTCTGCGCGTCGCCTTTACTACGATGGGTGCGGCCATCGCGGCGGGCGTGCTGGCATTTCCGCTACTGGTGCAGACGCTGCGCGTCACCTTCGCGCAGATTGACCCCGAATGGGAGGAGGCGGCCTACGTCTATGGCGGCGGCCGCTGGGCCGCGTTTCGGCATGTGACGCTGCCGCTCTCAGCGCGCGGCATCGCAGCGGGCATTGTTTTGGCATTTGCCCGAGCGGTGGGAGAATTCGGCGCCACGATGGTATTTGCCGGCAACTTGCCCGGCCGTACGCGTACGATACCTCTGGCTATCTTTACGCGCATCAACCAGGTCGGCCAAGAGTCAGCCGCGATGCGACTGGTGCTAGTAGCCGTGGCGCTTTCCGCGTTCAGCCTAGTCGTACATGCCGCATTGACCCGGCGATTGCACAGTATGTAATTACAAACATGGTGACCATATGAAGAGCGCCCTAACAGAGGCGGACCTTGCGCGCATCAAGGAGGCGGTAGCGAAGGCGGAACGCACGACTTCGGGCGAAATCGTCCCGTACATCGTCCGCCGGTCGGGCCGTTATGAGGTGGCGGTCTGGCGGACCGCTGCTATCGCGGCGCTGGCGGCATTTACGGTGCTTACGCTGCTCGCGCTGCTCTACCGGGGATGGTCCGCTCACTGGTGGCAGGATGCCAGGTTCCAGACGCTGGTGATCGCTGCCGCAGGGGCTGCGGCGGGCGGCCTTGTGGCCCTGGTGCCGTGGTGCCGGCGGCTGATTGCTGGCAAAGAGCGGATGATGATGCAGGTGCACCGGCGCGCGATGGCCGCGTTTGTGGAGAAGGAGGTGTTCGCTACGCGCGACCGCAGCGGTATCCTCCTGTTTGTGTCCCTAACCGAGCATCGCATCGAGGTGGTCGGGGATGCGGGTATCAATGCGCACGTTAACCGTGGTGAATGGGCACAAGTGGTGCGCGTCATTCGCGACGGTATTAAGACACAGACGCTGGCTGATGGGCTGGTGGAAGGCATCACCTTGTGCGGGGAGCTGCTGCACCAGAGCGGCCTGGAGATTCGCCCAGACGACACCAACGAGCTCTCTGATGAGGTTACGTTCGAATCGTAGCGTGCCAGACCACGGTGCGGTAGCATTCCTCACCCGATCCATTTGCAAATAGGTTGCTGGCGCCGCCAGCGTCCGCAATCGGCGCTTGATTTGCCAGTGCATTAAGGGGATGGACTCGTACGGTTATCGGCCGGGAAAGTCGGCGCCTGATGCCCTGGAAAGGACACGCAAGCGCTGCTGGAACAGAGCGTGGGTGCTGGATCTAGATATCAAGGCGTTCTTTGACACGATCGACCACACGTTGTTGATGCGTGCTGTACGGAAACATACGAGCGAGAAGTGGCTGCTGCTATATATTCAGCGGTGGTTGACGGCTCCGGTCGTGATGCCCGATGGCGAGGAGGCAGGGCGGACCATAGGCACCCCGCAAGGGGCGTAATCAGTCCGATACTGGCGAATCTCTTTCTGAACTACGCCTATGACAAGTGGATGACGATCCATTTTCCAGAGATACCCTTTGAGCGGTACGCAGACGACATAGTCTGCCACTACCACTCGGAGCGCTATGCACGCAATCTATGGGCAGCACTGGAGCGCCGCTTTGCGGAGTGTGCGCTGTCGTTGCACCCTGAGAAGACCCGGATAGTGTACTGCAAATAGTACAACCGGAGGGGTAACTATCCTGACGTCTCGTTCACCTTCCTGGGCTATGCGTTTCGACCACGAAGAGTGAAATCCCGAGGTGGAAGGCTATTCACAGGGTATATGCCTGCCATCAGCCGGAAAGCCGCAAAGGCCATTCGGCAAGACGTACGAAGCTGGCGCCTGTGCCGGCGGACTTCAAGCAGGATCGAGGATTTTGCGCGGCGCTACAATGCCAAGATACGCGGATGGCTGAATTTCTACGGAGCCTACAACAAGTGGATCCTGTACTATGTGCTGCAATCCATAGATCACCATCTGGCGGCATGGGCCCGACGTAAATACAAGCGGTTGCGGCGCAGCAAGCGCCGCGCATACCGCTGGCTAAAGTTTATGGCCTGCCGAAACCCGCACCTGTTTGTTCACTGGCCGGAGCTCCACGGACCCTCTTTATTCAAATCCAGGCGGCTGCACGAGAAGAGCCGTGTGAGGTGAGAGTCTAACGCACGGTTGTGTGTCCAGCATAGGCTGGCATGTTCGGCAGGAGTCAGTCCTGCCAGAGTAGAAATCAGAGTGCGCCAGGCTAACTGGCGCTAGTACAGGGGGTGCAAGTCCCCCGTTGTGAAGGACTAACCATCTGCACATCTCCTCGAGCCGTGCGTCTGTACTCGCGAGGGTACAGGCGAAGCGTCGGTAGAGGCGCGTGTGGGCAGGGCTAATGAGCACCGAAAACTTCATCGTCCGGGATGCCGAGGCTTTTCTGTTGGCCGAAGGCAACACCTTCTTTGCCGCTAATGGTGAGGCGGAGGAGGGTCCCGCGGTGTCCAAGAACCCAGGCACGCACGTACGTACTACGCCGGGACCTGGGAGGTCTCTCCATTACCCATCCCTTCGGGGAGGGTCGCCAAAGCGTAGGCTAAATGCTGATCGGAGGATGTACGGTGGAGAGAAGTCAGATGCGACCATAGTAGCTACGAAGCCAGCGAACAACGCGTGGATGACCACGGGGCGGAGCCGGTGGAGCCAAGGGTCGCACCCAAGGGGAAAGCGGAAAGCTGGATTCATGCCGGACTCTGGGCCGGATTACGTGAATCTGTCCAAGAGCTGTGGACTCAGTGCCACAGTCGGGGCGCAGGTGTACCGCTTACGGCTGGAGGTGGGTATCCCCACTTCCTAACGTCATGCGCGACAGCGCGACCTGCGGGAGGAGCCGTGTGCGCTAACGCGCACGCACGGATCTGTGCGGGGCCCCAGGGGAAACCCTGGGGCTACCGCGATGCTCTGTAGCTCGGGTAGCATGGAAGCGGAAAACTTAATTCATGAAGCCTACCGACAAGGCCTCCCTTGGGGAGGTTGCGAGTGTTCGGGCCGTAACGCAAGTGAACGCACAGGTGGCCTCGTCAGTGTATCCCGAAGGCCGAGTCCTCATCCGTGGGACGAAGGCAGCATGGGCGGTCGAAATCTGATTGAAACGACTGTTCCACTTCGGCGGGGTGGTAGCGACGGCACGATCACAAGGACATGCAAAGCAACTGGAGAAGCCCTCCTCGCCCCGACGAGAAATCGTCGGAGAAAGGTAGGTACTATAACCGGTGGCACCGGGAAGTGTACCGAAGGTGAGAGGGTGGCGGAGAGGTGCGTAGTAGCGCTGAAGCGGGGTAATGCCCGTGGAGCGAAGGCGCCTCGCTGCTGGTATGTTTTCCGACAATAACGGGGAGGCACTGAAGACATGAAGAAGGCCGCAACTATAAGCCTGCAGGACCTGAGGAGGAGAATATACCGTAAAGCCAAGGCAGAGCCGGAATGGCGTTTTTGGGGCATGTACGTGCATGTATGTAAGATGGAAACGCTCCAGGAGGCGTACCGAATGGCAAAACGAAACGGCGGTGCCCCGGGCATTGACGCAATGACGTTTGAAGCCATAGAGGAGTCGGGATTGGAGGCGTTTCTGGACGATATACGGCGCGATCTTGTCTTATACCGCTACCGACCATCGGGATTGCGTAAGAAGCGGATACCTAAAGGCGGCGGCAAGTTCCGCACGCTGGGTATTCCGACGATACGTGATCGCGTGGTACAGGGAGCGTTGAAGCTGATTCTGGAGCCGATCTTTGAGGCCGACTTTCAGGACGGATCCTATGGGTACCGACCGAAGCGCACGCCTCATGCTGCCGTACACCGTGTAACCTCGGCGGTGGTCAAAGGAATGACCCGGGTAATAGATGTGGATCTGGCGTCGTACTTCGATACGATACGTCACCATATTCTACTCCGGAAAGTGGCTGTCCGTGTTAAGGACAACGCGATTCTGTGGCTACTAAAGCGGATACTGAAGTCTGGTGGCAACAAAGGCGTGCCTCAAGGGGGCGTCATCTCGCCGCTTCTGAGCAACATCTACCTCAATGAGGTGGATCGTATGCTGGAGCGTGCGAAGGCGGTCACCCGCGAGAGGGGGTACTTCCATATGGAGTACGCCCGCTTTGCTGACGACCTGGTGATAGTGGTGGATGGCTACCCCAAATGGGGCTGGCTGGAGCGGGGGATTTACCGGCGTTTGCTGGAGGAGTTGGCTAAGCTTGACGTTTCGCTCAATGTAGAGAAGACGCGGAGGGTTGACCTGACCGAAGGGGCGAGTTTCACGTTTCTTGGGTTCCGCATTCGTCGGTACAGGACGAAGCGGGGGCGCTGGGGCGCCCGGACGGTGCCCCGTATGAAGGCGCGCACGAAGCTGCTACGGCGGCTCAAGGAGGTATTCCGACGTTTTCGCTCACAGCCGGTCACACGTGTAATTGAACGTATCAACCCGATTTTGCGGGGATGGTTGAACTATTTTCGGATAGGGCAATCCAGCCGATGCTTTCGTTACATCCGCAATTGGGTAGAACTGAAGATCAGGCGCCATCTGATGCGAGCCCGAGGACGCCGGGGCTATGGTTGGAAACGGTGGAATAGGCGCCTGTTCTACGAGCGACTGGGACTGTACAACCAGTGGCACATATCGTATTACAAGCCGAAAGCACGCCCACGCCAACTGCGTATAAACTTTACGGCGTATCCAGCAGGAAAGCCCGGTGCGGGAAAACCGCACGCCGTGGTTTGAAGTGGCGGGGTCTGGAAACGTGATTCCAGGACAAGGCGGTTACCGACTGAGTCCTGTGGATTGGCGCGCCAGACCCCGACCCTACCTGTGAGAGCCTGGGGGTGAGATTCCCTCAGGCTACTCGACAGCGAGGAAGGGGCTGCGCGGTGCTCCGCACAACCGATGGGGACGTAAGCTGGACATATCACGACACACCGATTCGGGGCGACACTGTCTGGGGCATCACTTCTGCAGCCCTTGCAGATACCGACCGAGGTACGGTGCTGGGTCGCAATCGTAACCGGTAGAGAAAGTCGGGAAGCCAGTGCCGTGCTCTCCGCCGACCGTGGTCTGAACTGGACCAGGGTTACGCGGCCGAGGTTTTCGGGCCCGATCTACGGCGCGGTTTACGTTCTCAGCGCGCCGGTTCCCACGCTGGTGGCCACCGGACCCCATGGTCTCGCCTTCATGAGTGATAGAAGCGTGACTTGGACTACGCTTTCGGAAGCGCATAATTGGAGCGGGGCTTTCACGAACCCGCAGGCCGGCTGGGTGATAGGTACTGAAGGGCGATTCACCAAGATTTCGCTGTACGGGCAATCGGATGATAGATGCCCACTCGCGCTGCTCCGCGCGTTTCATGTCTCCGACGATTTCACGCGGGAAGCCTTGAAGGGGGTCTCAAAACCGAGCCGCAAGCAACCTCGGATGCCAGCCGAGTCTACACAAGTACGAAGCGGCCGGAACAACCGTTGTTTATGGACCAAAATGCTTTGCTGAATACTCTGCCAGATTTTGCTGCTACGGCTTGCTTGGACCCTGATTAACGTTCTTGATCCAAGCGCTGCCATTGCTGCTAAGTATTACCTTTGCCGCAGGGCTGTACTCAAACAAGATAGTGGTCAAATTGTACACGGTGAGTACGGCATCCTGCCGTTTCTGATCCTGTTCCAAGTCCACTATTTCAACTCCTACTGCTCGTGCCTCCTCCCGGTCAATACGCCTGCCGTGCTGGCCATGTTCATCACTGCTAAAGTGTTCGGCAACCGCTTTGGCCTTCTCAGTGGCCTCCTCTTGACCTGCAAGCATGTGCTGTTCTAGCCACTCTCTCACGACCCTCTTGCCGTAATCAAGCGCTCTCCGGGCCTCTTGAAGCAACGCAGGTCCGTAAGATTGTAGGACGGGTGCCCACGCGTGGGCTAATACAGGGTTACCTACAATTTCAGCCTTAGCCTGTTCAAACTGGCTTACAATTGAATGCGCGGAAACTGCCCGACCGGAAGCGATCAACTGGGGATCGGTAGGACCCAACTGGCTTTGGGGACCCATAATGATGCGGTCGCAACCGAGGGCAACCATTGTACCCGCGGACATCGCGTACGTGGGGACTAACGCATCTATCTCTTCGAAATTGCTGCGGAGGTACGCTACGATTGTCTGTGCTGCTTCGGCTAATCCGCCTGGCGTGTGCAGCATCAGCAACAGGCCCTTTTTGGCGTCAACGCCATAAACTGCAGACATGAATCCATTGATGTCCTCTCGAACAATGCCAGCAAATGGCGTTGGAAGCGTTGGCTTCTGCAGAAACGCAGAGGCGTAAAACAGTACGTTACGGTCGTAAAGGAAAGCAATCCGCCTTAACGTCTCGCCCGTCTTTTTTCCGACAAAAGAGGCAAGTTCTTCCTCCCGTTTCCCAATTACCTCATTGAGCAGCTCTGACCAGCTCGGCATTCTTCTGCTTGGGCATAAAATTATTTGCGAGAACGGGCAGCGGTTTCGTAATCACGAGCCCCATCGGGTTGTCCCAGGCGTAGCGAGGCTGGAATACCTCCTCCGGTTCGGGGTAATCTGTGACCTTGACGATGCTGAGGTATTCCTCGTACTGTTTGGCAGCCTTGTCCAGCAGCTGGACCACATCGGCGTCGGAGAGGCTCGTATTCAGCATAGGGGGGCGGGTGGTGGTCGTTTCAATGCCAAGATAGCGCTGCATGTTCCCGCATGCTACATGTTTGTACGAATTTTTTTTACTCGGGCTTAGCGGCGCACTCCAGTGCTGTTCGGAACGCGGACTGACCCGCCAAGTCGTACCGCTTGTAAACACCTGCTGGTGTAGGGCTCCCCGTTGATCAGTTCCGGGATCGCCCGCTTGAATTCAATGAGCGGCCATTGTGCGAACGCGGTGCAGCAGGCGGATGCACACAGGAACACGCCTTGGCCTGGCATTACGTTACTTTTCACGTCGGATAATGCCGGTACGGCAAGAATCCACCGAAACGTACATACCGGCGGGAACCATGTCGAGACGCTCGTCGCAATTGCAGGCCGCCCTACCATTGACCTTACGTTGGTCGGACCGGAGGAGTCGCAGGTAGGCGGCATCGCATGCGGCATGTTGAAAGAAGCAGGGCCTGCGCTACAGCAGAGCATGCTGGCCTTGGAACTTGGGGCTGCGGGCGCAGCAGCGGCCATGGAAGAGCGCAGGCGTATTCGCTGCATATTCCGGGCAAATAAACCACTCGTTCCGGTGCAAATCGACCACTGAATCCGGCGCACTGAGTCCGGCTTGGGTGGCTCCGTATCGTGGCGTTTCTGGGTACCATTTTCACGGCTGTCTGGCGTGCATATTCCACGAAAAAAACCACTCGTTCCACGGCAAATCGACCAGTGATTCCACGGGTAATCGACCACCTGATCCGCCGCGCTGAGTCCGCGCTGGGTGGTTCTGCATCGTAACTGTTCTGGGTACCATTTTCACGGCTGTCTGGCTTCAGTTACGCTTGTCTTCTCTGGAAGGTTCTGCCATTTTGGCAGACGCTGTCTCATGGACTCTCCCTTCAGCGCGATGTGGTGTGCATTGTGAATGAGGCGATCCAGGATGGCATCTGCGAGTGTTGGGTCTTCCATGCCTTCGTGCCACACACTCACAGGCATCTGGCTGGTAACGACGATGGATCCTTTCTGATACCGATCATCGATAAGCTCAAGCAGGTCCCGCTGGTGCAGCGCATTGATTCGTGACAACCCCCAGTCATCGAGAACCAGGAGGTGGAAGCGCGTCAACTGCTTCAGCAGTTTCAGGAAGCGTCCGTCCCCGTGCGCGAGTTGCAGATCTTCCAGAAGACGATGCAGTCGGTGGTAGCGTACGGTGAACCCCTCCATGCAGGCTTTATGCGCCAGCGCGCACGCCACGAAGCTCTTACCGACACCGGTGGGTCCGGTAATGATCACATTGTGATGTTTGCGCACCCAGTCGCAGGTGGCCAGCGATGCCATCAGGAGCCGATCCAGATTGCGACCGCGACGATGGTCCAGATCGGCCATGGAGGCCATTTATCGTAGCCGAGCACGGCGTAGGCGCGACCGCAGGCGCTTGTTGTATCGCACGATCTCCTCGTGGTCAACCAATAGGCCCAGGCGGTCCATGAACGGGAGCTGCTCCATTTCCGGCTGGGTACGCTGGTCACGCAGCGCATGCGCCATGCCATGCAGACGCATCTGCTCGAGCTTCTGAAGGGTAGGATGCATGCGCATTAGACCGTCGAGGTTTGGTGAGGAGGATCTGATGTGATGTCGTAATGGGCTAGTGCTTGTCCGAAAAACAGGGCCTGCCTTGCGTAGATGGCTGCATGGGGGTCAGCAGGGGGAGAGATACGCCAGAAATAGGCGTTCTTGCTGGCTAATGGTCGGTCCAGCCCATCGTGGACTCATTTTGGGCCTATTCCTGCTAAGACCTTGAATCTGCGAATGTTGGCTCAGATCTAGCGTTTCTCAGCGTAAAGCACGATATCGAACTTTGAACCCGCCCACATTCGACTGATTCACCTACATGAGAGCGGTCCTGAAGTCCCAGGCGGATCTGTGGGGCACGCCGATTGAGCCGATTGAGCTGAACCCCAAGTCAAGGGACGATACCCCCGCGGTGCTGCGCGGCCTGCAGTCCCTGTATGCGGATAAGGATGTGCGCGAACAGGTGCTGGGGGTTCTTTCGCGCCGGATTCTTCCCGACGTAGATCGGACGAAGGGTCGCCCTGGCATGGAGTTCTGGCAAATCTTTGTGTTAGGTGTAGTGAAGTTCACACTCAACTGCGACTATGATCGTCTGGAGGATCTGACCAACCACCATAGGGCGCTGCGTCAGATGCTCATGATCAGCGACGTCAGTAAGAAGCGGTTTTCGGTGCATACTCTGGTCGACAATGTGTCCCTGCTGACGAAGGAGGCGCTCGACGAGATCAACTAGGTGGTGGTAGCAAAGGGTCATAAGGAGCTCAAGCTTGGCGCCAAAGATGCCTTGCGCTGCCGCGCGGACTCAGCTGTGGCGCGTACCAACATGGAGTGGCCCACGGGCGTACGGCTTCTCTGTGATGCATTGCGCAGTCTGGTTAACGAGTTGTACGGACACTGCAAGTCGATAGGAATGAACGGCTGGCGCAAGGCCCGCTGGTGGGTGAAGAGACTAACGACAGCCTATCACCGTTGCCGTAGGGCCCATAAGGATGGCTTCCTCGATCGCGTACGTCAGATCCTTGCGGTTGCGCACCAGATCATCACAAAGGCGTTAGGAACGGTGAAGACGCTGGAAGAAGTGACCGACAAAATGGTATGGTACCTGGAAGCCAGCGAAACACTGGTAGACCAAGTGGACCGTCGCTTGCTGAAAAAGGAAGATATTGAGCACGAAGAGAAGATATTTTCTGTTTTCGAGCCGCATACGCAATGGGTCAGGAAAGGAAAGGCCGGTGTGTTAGCTGAGCTCGGCATTCCGGTCTGCGTGCTGGAGGATCAGCATCAATTCATCTTGATGCACCACATGCAGCACGACGGGGGCGATAAGGCCTCCATCCTTGGAGGGGAGGTCTGGAGGCAGCGAGATCACCCCGATATGCGGCTGGCGAGGCGCGCCAGAACGATAGCCAATCTGACCCGAGTCATCAGCGAGCGTAAGGTGAAGGTGGGTATTCGTCGCACACTCTGGGCGCAGGCGAGACGTCTCGACCGGCTGGCTGAGAAGAAATTGAAGGAGTTCAACGGAAGGTGATGACGACACGCGGAACCATCGTCACGCGCCCGAATCCAAGTACGCTGGTAGGCCCCGAGAAACGAAATCTCTCCAGGATCAGCCTTTCGGTCCCCCCTCCGGTAACGAGGTCGGCTCCAGATACGACAAAATGCGTTCCGTAACTGCCTTGCAGTCCTTGATTTCGCATTCCCAGATCACCATGACCCTCCAGCCGAGGTTGCGCAGGAGCGTCTCGTTGCACGCATCTGGAGCAACATTGCTCTGGAACTTGTTTTCCCAGTACTCCACATATGTCTTCGGGCTGGACGCGTACTTGCAGGAGGGATGGGTACCAGAAGCATCCATGCACGAAGATGACCGATCGATACCTAGGAAACACGATCGTTAGGGCGACCGGGTAGGTCCTTTCGGTGGAGACGGGAGCGAAACCCGAGAGCGTGGGCGATGCTGCGAACGACCAACTCAGGCTTCGTGTCCCGACTCCCTACCCGGGACATGATCTCGCTTCGTTTTTCGAAGTCGACCGGTGTCAGTCATCGTCAAGGCTCCTGGACCACGACTGGTGGCTCCCGCGTTGGCTCAGCGGGAACCAAGCTCCAGATCGGTGGGGCAAGGGAAAGTCGCACCGGTTTCTCGTCCCAGACGGCCGCCAAACCGTCCATAAGAACTTAGGAGTTGAGTCTCGCCAACGCCTTCTGGCACCGTCCGTCGCCCTGTGAAATAGCTTCTGGCACATCGCAACCCTCCGCTAAGGCTGCGAGGACCCTGCCGTGGAGCATCGTGAACAGCGGTGGAACAGCTTCGCCGATCATCTGACGAACACCGGTAGGCCCCCAATTGTCGATCGAGTCTCCCCACTGGAAGCTACTGGGAATGGTCTGAAGCCAACCGCATTCCGCCGGGCTGAGAACCCGATTCTCCCAAGGATGCAGCGTTCGGTCGCTCCCTATATGTCCACTGGCGGTCGTTATGGTTGCGGCCGGTCGGGTCGGATCCATCCGGCGGTAGCTGGAGCTTCGGAACCCCTTGACCAACCGCCACGATCCATCCTCGTTTCGCACGGTCGGTCTAAGCAGTCGGCTCTGGCAGTTCGGACAAACGGCCTCGGTGGAGGCGATGCCGCTCGTGTCGCATCGCCCACAGCGATCCGTCTCCCATGCGCTCGCGCCGCTCCCGGGTGGGATCGCGGCCACCATTTCGTATCTCCGGTCAAGCCAGACGGGAACTCGGTGCATCGGTTGACCGCTCGCGGCCGCTCCCTTAGCGGATCCCGCATCGAGCGCGGGCAGGCCTGACTTCCTCAGAGCGTCATCAATCGTCACGAAGTCTGGGGAATTCGGGCCTCCGTGGGTAGGAGCCGGAAACGGCGCACGTCCGGTCCTCCTAAGCACACGCATAGCATCGGTGTCCTTCCTCACCAGGGTCAGAAACGCTCGCGAACGATGCTGCGGAACCCCGAATTCGCATAGATCGACGACCACTGCGTAGATGCGGTAGTCAGATTTCAGGCGATTGCAGAGGATCTTGGCGGCGGACAGGGGAGTCGTGCTGTCGGGGTCCCAAACCCTTCGCCGAAGAAACGCAGGCACGTTCTCGACCACAACGAAGGTTGGCCGTAGTTCCTTGGCGACTTCGGCAATTGGCAACACGAGTAGGTTGCGACCGTCGCGAGAGCCAGCGTCTGGATCGTTCTCTTTCCCGCGGTCCCCTCTGGCCGAACTCATGCCTTGGCACGGAGGACAGCCCGACAGCAGCACTGGGGCCTCCGAACCGTGCGCCTCTCGAAAGGAATCGACCACGACGGGCCACGTTTTTCGAAGATCCCCAGAGACCGGAACAGCGTCTGGATGATTCAGCCTAGCGACCTCCAAACGTTTCTCAACCAGCTCCGACACCACGCGAAACCGGAACCCAGCGGACGCGAACCCTACATCGCCGGCGCCGCAGTTCGAGAAGAGGCTGACGGCTCTCACGACGAGTACACATCGGTGTTCAGGCGTCTCTCCTCGGTGCGAATTCGATCCTCGGCGTCCAGGAAAGTCTCATTGGCCTGCACGGCGCGCGCCAGGAAGTCATTCCAAGAGATTCGTTCGATTCGGCTCTTGGTTTCTTGCCAGTATTTGTACGCCGACTCCTTGTCTCGATCGGTGATCCGTACGGCATCGCAAACCAAGTCGACGACCCACTCGTCGCGGAATTCCGACCTGAGCTCACGGTTTTCGACGAAGAAATCACGGAACGCCGCGAGATAGTTGTGGAGTCGGTCCCAGTCGGCGTTGGCGAAATGGTGTCCCACCGCCCTGATTTCGACTATGTGAAGCTTGCGGCTGAGGTTCACGAGCGTAAAATCCGGTCGCTTACCTCCGTGATTGATAGAGAAAACCACCTCTTCGCCGTGTTGCTCCTTGAAGTACACCGCGAACCGCCTCGCGAACAGCTTCAGGCTTTGATTCGCCGTGATCGGCGTCCATGTCGCTTCGATCAGCCACGGAGCGTCGGCGACGATCCGCTGGAGTACTTCCTCAGCCCCACCTTCTCCGAGTACGTTTTCAAGCTTACGGATCGCCCTGACGCGTTGGTCCGCGATCTGAGCGTACGAAGCTATCTCCGCAATCCGGGTCTTCGAGAAAAGATCCAGAAGGGAGTCTATCCCACCCTCCTTGCCGAACATCTCTTGGTTGAAGACTTCGAAGGCGTCCATAAGAGCTTTATGGGGCACCACGGGGAGGACGACCTGTGTCAACCCATCCACATACTCCAGGTCCCGGAGTTCGTCTTCGGCGGCAAAGCGGCCGATTTGCTTTCCGAGCTCCAAGGCTGTGGAAACGATGTCATCGTCGGCGAAGCGCTTCCTGGCCTCAGCTTCCAGCCCAGACGCTTCCAGAAAGAGCTGTTCAACCCTCTTTCGCCGAGGCTTCCGGGATGCAGCGGCGATCCGCCTGATCCATTTGGTGCCCCACTCTCGAAACGCTCGCCCGTAGTCGGACTCCCACAGAATGTCCTGTCGATCCGTGGTAACAAGGTCTTCCCCTTCGTCTTCGTCGAGCCATTCGGCGTGGATTTCGCCTACGAGGTAGGAGCGCACCGTGAATTCGCCGGTGAATCCCGCCGACTGTCCGAACGCCCGAGTTGTGGCCACGATCTTCCCGCGGGCATAGATGCGAACGCCAGCCATCTCCTCGTTCTTGTAGGCTCCCTTGGCGAGTCCCATCCACCCTGACACTGGCAGGTTACGCTCTTCATCTGGAAGCGGCACCGGGTCTGCGGATACATCGACGCGCGTGCCTTCCATCAGGGGGATCGAAAGGGATCTGATCTCGAACGGAGGGTTCTCACCGGGATTCCGTGTGTCCTCGACGCGAACCTTGAAGCCGTTCTGGTGCAGTCCGAATCGTCGCGCCATCTGCCGATGAAAAACCTCCTGATTCGGAACCCTCTTCGGCAGGAAGTCGATCAGCCGAACCGTAGTCCCCCGCTGCGATCGATAGGTCCTATCTTGGTCACCTACGTCCATCGCGACCGGCTTGTCATCGTCGGTAAGGATCTTATCGTAGGGCATGACGAAGTGGGAAACCGGGTAGCCATCCTTCGTCTTGTTGCCTCCGACGGAGACGATCTCGATACGCTTGCAGATACCAAAAGGAGCGAGCTTACCAATGCCCTTCCGTCCCATCACCAAGCGTCGCTTCCGCCTAGACCGCTTGCCTTGAGTTGAATCGGCCCTCCGATCCTTCCCGACCCTCAGAAAATGGTGGTTAGCCTCTCGTTCGGTATTCCCGTGCCCGTCATCCACGACCTCGATGGTGTAGCCGTAGCCCTCCACCTCCCCCGTTTTTCGGTTCTTGCGCGCCAGAAGGGTCGCGAGCGGGACCCGAACCACGACGTTCTCCGCGTCCGCGTCGTACGCGTTGGCGACGAGCTCGGCGACAACCGCGCTCACGCGATCATACAAGCGGACCCCCAGCTTATCCACCGTCATACGAGAAATCCGCATAACGTAACGATCGGAGCTCGGGCTGTCAGTCATTCGTGGATCCTGTCGGAGTGGGCCAAGCAACTACAGCCCCCGTGAACCAAGGGCCGCCAACGGGAATCTAGCGCACCGTGTTCCTCTGAACATCCAATCCGCTGCGGTTGGCGTTGCCTGCATGACCCGGATTGGCCTCATCTCGAGGCGCAAGGGGTGGGCCAAAATTAGTGGAAACGTGGCTGGAGGGAGAAGGGGATGTTGGGGTTTGGCAGTCGGGTCCTGGCCTTGAAAAGCATCTTTCGGAGCTTGGGCAGGTGTTGGTGATTGGGGATGGTTTTCAGTTTGGGTTCTGCATACATGAGCGCCAGCGCCATCCAGCGGTGGACCTGTGCCGAGTTTTTCCAACTGCAAACATTGCGCGTCAATCTGCCGAGGGTACTACTGAGAATCTCAATACAGTTGGAGGTGCGCAGGCTTTGGCCGAGCTCTTTGGCTATTGCGAGCCTTTGGATCGTGAGCGTGTCCTCCATGCCTTCCTCCAGAGTCTTCATGGCTTGAGTTGATTGGAGGCTTCCAGGTCGTCCTTGATCGATAGGAGCTCCGCCTTAGCGTCTCTGTAGTCTGGAATTTGATAGGCTTTCTGCAGGCGCGCCCGATATATAAGCTTATCTTCTTTGCTCATGTGGGCCACGACGTTTTCCCATTTGCGCCAACAGCAGCGCTGACTGCCTATTCCGATCCACGGCGCCACCAATTCCGGCTTCAAGCGCGCCACCCTACATCTTGCGTCAGGGGCACGAAATCGGCCTTTGCACACATGTGTATGTGTCATGCCTGGTCGTAGGGTTGATGCTCCGCAGGACGTGTGTTTTGCGCATGGATTCACCCTTGAGTGAGATTGGTGTGCATTGTGGACCAGTTGGTCAAGGATGGCATCGGCCAAGGTAGGATCTTCCATGGTGTCGTGCCATTGTTCCACAGGGACTTGGCTGGTCGCGATGGTGGACCGGCTCTGGTATCGGTCGTCGAACAGCTCCAGGAGGTAGCGTTGTAGCGTGCCGTTCACTTCGCTGGTAGCCCAGTCGTCGGTGATCAAGACATCGATCTTTAACATCTTACGCAGGAATTTCCGATCGGTGTCATCGCCGCGCCCGAGGGCCGCGTTGCATATCAGCAGCAACATCGTGCGCATCGCAGATCTCTGCAAGAACGTCGACACAGCGCCTTCGCATAACTTACGTTCGCGAACATGACGATCGCCATACGCGTCCTTGAGGCGACCGAAGACGTGTTCACCGGTCGGCCGTCGTGGTAGCGAACACGCGCTGGCGATACAGTTCCGACCACACGCTATTGCGCCTCCTTTCGCGCGCGTGTACGCGGATTCGCATCCATGACCGGCACATGCTCAAGACGCTTACGCAGATGCTCTGTCGCTTGGCCGTTTGCTTACTCTTAGCGCTGGCGGCGCGCCCAGCCGCCAGCCAGGACCTGGGTACCTACACGGATACACTGTCTGGGCAACAGCCCTTCATCCTGCGTTCCTTTGTGCAGCCGCAAAGTGTGGTGATCTTTCGTGGCCAGCAGCAGCTGGATTCTACGGACTACGTCTTGGATTATCGCTTCGGAAGACTCTGGGTCCCCGAAGCGACCGAGAACGATTCCCTGGTGGTGCACTACCGCACATGGCGACTCGGAATCAAAGACCAGTATACGCGCCCGCTGGTGCGTGTCGTGGCCGACTCCGTGGGCAGCGATACTACCGCTGCAGCAGGGACGCCGCGCACGCTTGTGCCCCCTGCGGGCCAAGGCATGTCTCTGACGCGTAGCGGCAGTATCACCAGGGGCGTCCTGGCTGGCAACAACAGGGATGCCATCATCGAGTCCGGGCTTCGCCTACGCCTAGCAGGCAACGTTGCGCGCGATGTGCGCGTGCAGGCCGTGCTGACAGACGAAAGCACCCCGATACTGCCGGAAGGCACCACGCAGCGCCTGACGGAGCTCGACCGCGTATATATAGAGGTCGCATCCCCCTACGGCACCGCAGAGCTTGGCGACTTTGAGGCAGGATTCGAGACAGGAGAATTCGCACAGCTCAGGCGCAAGGTGCAGGGCGTCGGCCTTCAAGCACCCTTGCCGGTGCCGAGTGCTGAGGGGTCTTTTGAGATGCTTGGCGCCTCAGCACGCGGCACGTTCCGGCGCCAGAAGCTGTCTTCTGCTGACGGCGTGCAGGGACCCTACCGCCTGACCGGCGCGCAGAATGAACAGTTCATCTTCATCATCCCTGGCTCCGAAGAGATCTTCCTCGACGGCCGGCGCATGCAGCGGGGCCGGTCGGCCGACTACGTCATCGACTACGCGTCAGGTGAGCTCACCTTTACCGCTAACAGGCTGATCCGCAGCCATAACCGCATCGTGGCAGAGTTTCAGTACCGTACCACAGAATTCTCTCGCACGCTGTTGGGCACCACCTCCGATGTTTCGTTATGGCAGCGCTCTGGGGGGTCAGCGCGTGCCACGCTGGGGGCCACCTATTTGCGCGAGGCGGATGGCCGGACCCTGAGCGAAGCCTTCGGGTTGTCGGCCGAAGATGAAGCGCTCCTTCAGGTTGCAGGCGACTCTTTGGCCATACGGTCGGGGGCGACACCGGTCAGTTACGACCCGGAAGCTCCCTACGTGCAGTATGCACGCATCGACACGGTAGTCGCAGACGCCATGTATGAGGTGTTCGCGCCCGTCAGTAGCCGCCCGATGAGCGGCCAAGTCTATCGCGTCCACTTCACGCGCGTGGAGGCGGGGCAGGGCAGCTATGTGCGCCAGGGCCAGACCACTAACGGACTGGCTTTCACTTGGCGCGGCACCGGTCACGGGGAATATGAGCCGGTGCGCATCGTTCCCCGACCCGCAGAGCACACCATGCTGGATCTGAGGGGTTCGGTGTCGCCCATTCGGCATGTGGAGCTTTTCGGCGAGTGGGCCCGCTCCCGGTATGATGCTAACCGGTTCTCTAGGCTCCACAAGGGCGACGATGGTGCAAGCGCCTACTTGGCTGGCGCACGTTTGAACCCCTTGTCCGTTGGGCTGGGGACCGTGGCAGGGCAGTGGCACCGCCGCCACACAGGGGCCGGCTTCGGCGCCTTCTCCCGCATACGTCCCGTAGAATTCGAACGACTGTGGAACCTGGACTCAGAGCGTACCGCAGCCACACGCGAGCGCGTTAGCGTAGCGCGCGAATCCGTAGACGAAGCCACAGCCACATGGCAGGCCACCAAGACCTCAGCAATAGAGGCAACAGCAGGCTCGCTTGTGCTCGGCAAGGCGTTCAGGGCAGGACGGGAGGAACTATCCGTGCGACTGCAGGAAGCCGGATGGCCGACAGCATCCTACAGCAGGATCCAGATAAGAAGCGAAGATACAGGCCGTCAGGCCAGCGGTCGCTGGGTGCGCCAGGACATCCGCTTGGGCATCCGCGCCTTTGACCAGCGCCTAGCGCCACTGATGCGCATCAAGCTTTCGGACAAGCAATTCTGGACAGCCAACAGGGACAGCCTGGAACGAGGATCCAAAGACTATGTGCAGCTCATCCCCCAGGTACGGTGGCATGCCCCAGTAGGAGCGTTTGGGGCATCGTCAGATGTGCGCATCGAGCGCCATGTCCAACGTGGCCGACTGGTGCCACACAGCACTGCGGTGACATGGGACTTCAACTTTGATGTGAAGCCGGCGCCCACCCTGACGATGGAAGGGCGCGTTGGCGTGCGACGCCGAAGCATTGGAGGCGCCTTCACCAAGTCGGGCGCCACCAGCGTAACCCGAGCGGCCGCGATTCGGTGGTCCGGGCGGTTCCGACCCTGGCAGCGCGCGCTACAGCTGAACTGGCACTATGAAGCCCTCTCCGAACGTACACCGTCACTGCAGGAGATCTATATCCGCACCGGCCCGGAGCTGGGAGAGTTTGTCTGGGTCGATGCCAACGGGAATGGAGTGGCAGAGCTTGACGAATTCCTCCCAGAAACCACCCAAGACGAAGGCAACTATGTCAGAACCCTGGTACCCTCTGACTCATTGCAGGCTGTGACCGGGCTGCAGGCTCGGATCGCACTCGAGCTTGACCCGGCGCGCCGATGGTCACGTTCATCTGCCGGATGGCAGCGTATCTTGCGATCCGTCTCTTTGCGGACAGTGATCAATGTGCAGGAGAAGAGTCGCAACCCCGCTACCTTGGATATCTATCTGCTGCGGATGGGATCGTTCCAGAGCCCAGTCCACACGCTCAAGGGCCTTTTATCGGTGCAGCAGGATCTGCATCTGTTCAGGGGCCACCCCCGCTGGTCCGCCAGCGGATCCTACCGGCATGTCCAGAGCCTGAGTGCGCTGGCAGCCGGCACCGAGTCGCGTGCTGTGGACGAGGTCCGGGGCCAGGCCCGCGTCAAGGCCCAGGAGCGGTGGACGCTGGGGCTCACCGTGTCCGAAGGCACACGGCGCACCGAGAGTCAGGCCTTCGCGTCCCGCAGCTACGACATCACTACGCGCACGGTCGCTCCCGCGCTCACGTACAGCCCGTCGTCCGCGCTGCAAACCACCCTCACCGTGGCGTACGTGACCAAACAGGCAAGGGAGGCGCGCGGCACGCTGTGGAAGGTGCCCCTTGAGGCGCAATATTCCCAGGCGGGACGAATAAATGTCGCCATGCGCCTAGAGGCGGCTAGCGTTGTCTTGCGGGGCGCCCCCAGCGGACACGGGCTGGCCTTCTTTGAGCTCACGGACGGGCGCGGCGCAGGCCGCTCACTGTTGTGGTCGGTCCGCTCGTGGTATCAGCTTAGCCGCGTGATGCGGGCTACGGTAACCTACAACGGTCGGAACCCAAGCGGAGCACCCTCCATACATACGGTACGTATGCAGCTAAGTGCGCTGTTTTGAGAAAGAGTGGGCGCGAGCCAGTTGCCACCTCAAGGCGCTGTATATTCACCCCGACGACAAGACAATTTGTGCGTGTTATGCCTCTGCTAAAGGTTATTGCGGCAGCCGTGCTGCTTACGGCGAGTCCTGGCATCCTGGCGGCTCAGGACTCCACGGAAGAGCTGGAAGCACTGTACTGGGCCCGCCAGAAAGAAGCGATGTCGCGCTACACGCCGGCGGACGTGGAGTTTATGGTCGGCATGATCTCTCACCATGCGCAAGCACTCATCATGTCGCGTTTGGCGCCTGAAAACGGAGCCAGCCGGGCGGTAGAGGTCTTGGCCGCGCGCATCATCAACGCGCAGAATGATGAGATATCCATTATGCAGACTTGGTTGAGCGATCGCGGCGAAGCAGTTCCCCTGGTGCACATTGAGGGGCTTAACCTCATGATTCACATGAAGGACGGCCAGGCCTCTGAGCACCAGGGCCACCAGCACGGCGGCCACGGGGCGCATCATATGCCAGGCATGCTGACACAGGCGCAGCTTGAGGAGCTAGCGGCCGCGCGAGGAGCCGCATTTGACCGCCTCTTTTTGCAGTACATGATTCAGCACCACAAGGGTGCCGTCACCATGGTGGAAGACCTTTTTGCACAGGACGGAGCCGCACAGGACGAGGCAGCATATAAGCTGGCGTCCAGCATCCATGTGGACCAGATCACCGAAATCGCCCGCATGCAGCAGATGTTAAGCGATATGGACCTCTGACGTGTCAACACTCAAACTGACCAACCTCTTGATCACTATGCGCACTACCGTTTGCTTAGCGCTCCTGTTTGCCTTTTGTGCCGTGCCTACTACGGCCCAGTCTCTCGATGACCCGCGGGTGGGCCTGGGCGCTGGGCTGTTTGATGCCGAGGAGGCCATCTGGAACCTGTCGAAGCTATCGACCACGCTCCCTCCAGAAGCCTTCGTGGGCGTCACCAACTCGGACCTAGCATTCAAGGATAAGTATGCCATCCAGGGCAACTACAACGGCGTCCTTATCTGGGACATCAGCGATCCTGCCACGCCCGTCCTGGTGAAAGACTATCTGTGCCCAGCGTCACAAAGTGATGTATCGGTGTATGAGCATCTGCTGTTTGTTTCCGGTGAGGGGTTCGGCGGACGCCTGGACTGCGGTACAGAGGGCGTCGAAGAGCAAGTCAGCGCGGACCGGCTGCGTGGCATCCGCATCTTTGACATCTCGGACATCACCAGTCCCGAGTATGTAGCCAACGTGCAGACATGCCGGGGCTCCCATACGCATTCGCTGCTAAAGGACCCCGAGGATGACGAAAATGTCTACGTCTACGTGTCGGGCTCCGCGCCGGTGCGGCCAGCCGAAGAGCTGCCAGGCTGCTCGGATCTGGCCCCCGACGAGGACCCCGAGTCGGCGTTGTTTCGCATAGAGGTTATCAAGGTGCCGCTGGGGGATCCCACGCAGGCGGCCATCGTGAGCTCACCGCGCATCTTCGAAGACTTGGTTGCTGCTCCGTCCCATGGCATGTCTCCAGCCGACATACGGGAAGTGGAAGCAGCTCGTGCAGCAGGCGCATTCATTATTGTGCATCAGGGGCAGTCGATCGTCCTGCCGGACCAGTACGTGGGTCACTTTATGGGGCAGTGGATGGCGCAAGAAGGGCGCGAAGGCGACCCGACCGCCGCTGACTCCGCCGACTTCAGGGAGGCGCTCACAGATATGCAGACCATGATGGCGGGCCCTGACGCGGATGGTGGAGACGAGGAGGACGATGGGCCTGCGCCCGGTCCCACGCAGTGCCACGACATCACGCTGTATCCAGAGATCGGCCTGGCGGGCGGGGCGTGCGAAGGCTACGGGCTCTTGCTTGACATTCGTGACCCTATCAATCCGTACCGCCTGGATGCGGTAGCGGACTCCAACTTCTCGTACTGGCATTCGGCCACGTTCAACAATGACGGATCCAAGATCCTGTTCACCGACGAGTGGGGCGGAGGTGGAGGCCCCAAGTGCCGGGCCGACGACCCGATGGAGTGGGGTGCCAACGCGCTATTCAACTTGGAAGAGGATGGTACGATGGCCTTCAGGAGCTATTTCAAGCTTCCCGCGCCGCAGACATCACAGGAGAACTGTGTGGCGCACAACGGATCGCTCATCCCTGTGCCGGGTCGCGACCTGTTTGTGCAATCCTGGTATCAGGGCGGCATCTCCGTGATGGACTGGACCGACATTGATGCACCTAAAGAGATCGCCTACCACGACCGCGGTCCGGTGAGTGCAGAGCAGATGCAGATGGGCGGCAGCTGGTCCGTGTACTGGTACAACGGGCTTATCGTCAGCAGCGAAATCGCGCGTGGGCTGGACATCTTCCGGCTTGAGCCGAGCGCCCACCTGACGGCAAACGAGATTCTGGCTTCGAACACGGTCGTGCTGGATCACCTTAACGCCCAGGGGCAGCCCATGTACCGGTGGCCATCGACCTTCTATCTGGCGCACGCCTACCTTGATCAGCTGGAGCGCGGGGGATCGCTTACCGCAACGGCGGTGGTTGAGGCTCGTGCCGCATTGTACCAGGCGAATGCATCAGAGGGCAATGACCGGCTGCAGATGCTCAATCATGTCGCGACTTTGGCGGACACAAGCCAGGATACCGACAAGGCGGCGCTCTTAAAAGAGACCCTCAACGCCCTGGCCCAATAGTATTGCCCAACAGAACTATCCGTTTTACCATGCGCACTTTCGGTCCTGCCACTCTTGCTGTCCTTGCTATCC
This sequence comes from Rhodothermales bacterium, assembly GCA_958296045.1. GTDB lineage: Bacteria > Bacteroidota > Rhodothermia > Rhodothermales > Bin80 > CATQHT01. The sequence goes on along the minus strand of CATQHT010000001.1, from coordinate 527,201 downwards.
TCCTCATTGCGCCGCCTGTGGTAGCGCAGGAGGCTATGGACCCTCGCGAAGGCTTGGCTGCGGGCCTCTTCGATGCAGAAGAAGCTATCTGGAACCTTAGCAAGCTGGCTACGGTGCAGCCCCCAGAAGCCTTTGTCGGGGTTACCAATTCGGACCTTGCTTTCAAGGACAACTATGTCTTTCAGGGCAACTACAACGGCATCATCGTCTGGGACATCACCAACCCAGAAGTGCCGACTCTGGTGAAGGATTTCCTGTGCCCTGCGTCGCAGAGCGATGTCTCGGTATACGGGGATCTACTCTTTGTCAGCGGTGAGGGGCTGGGGGGACGCCTGGACTGCGGCACCGAGGGGGTGCAGGAGCGAGTCAGCCATGAGCGGCTGCGTGGCATCCGCATCTTTGACATCACCGATGTCACGGATCCGCAGTATGTGGCGAATGTCCAGACCTGTCGCGGATCCCATACGCACTCCGTCCTTAAAGACCCGTCAGACGACGACAACGTCTATATCTACGTTTCTGGATCGGCGCCGGTACGGCCGAGCGAAGAGCTTGAAGGATGCTCGGGCCTGATGCCTGAAGAGGATCCCAACACAGCGCTATTTCGGATTGAGGTGATTCGTGTGCCGCTAGACGATCCGTCGCAGGCTGCTGTTGTGAGCTCTCCGCGCATCTTCGACGACCTTGATGCACCTCCGCGTCATGGTCCTTCTCCTGCGGACTTTGAGGCAGCGGAAGAGGCGCGGGCCCAAGGCCGTTTCGTAACCACGGTACGGGGTCAGCCGCGCATCCTGCGCGACCGTCAGGTGGCCGCATATATGCGTCAGTGGATGGAAGACGAAGGCAGGGAAGGGGACCCCACAGCTCAGGACAGCGCTGACTTCAGGGAGGCCTTGCCGGACTTTATGGCGGCCCGCAACCGGGCGCGCGGCATCATCCCGCAGGCGCGGCGCGGACCGACGCAGTGCCACGACATCACGCTGTATCCCGAGATCGGTCTTGCTGGTGGCGCTTGTGGTGGCTATGGCCTACTCCTTGACATCACCGACCCGATCAACCCCGTACGTATCCAAGCGGTAGCAGACTCCAACTTCTCTTACTGGCATTCGGCCACCTTCAACAATGACGGCTCCAAGGTCGTCTTCACGGACGAGTGGGGTGGCGGTGGCGGACCCAAGTGTCGAGCCTCGGATCCTCCAGAGTGGGGCGCTAACGCCATTTTCACTATCGATGCGGACTCCAGAATGCATTTCGCGAGCTACTACAAGCTCCCGGCGGTACAGACGAGCTTGGAGAACTGCGTAGCGCACAACGGCTCGCTTATCCCGGTGCCAGGCCGCGACCTGTTTATTCAGGGGTGGTACCAGGGCGGGATATCTCTTATGGACTGGACCGATGCGTCGAACCCGGTGGAAATCGCCTACCATGACCGTGGCCCGGCCGATGCGGAGCGCATGCAGAGCGCTGGTAGCTGGTCCGTCTATTGGTACAACGGCCTCATAGTAAGCAGCGAGATCGCCCGGGGCTTGGACATTTTTCGCCTAGAGCCAAGCGAGTATTTGACGGCCAACGAGATCGAGGCTGCCAACACGGTTCAGCTTGACTATTTCAATGCCCAGGGGCAGCCCGCTTATAGGTGGTCGGCTTCTTTTCCGGTTGCGCGCGCCTATGCTGACCAGCTCGAGCGTGGTAACGGGCTCAATGCCGAAGTACTACAGGCGCTGCGGCTGGGATTGGACGTCGCCGAGGAGGCTTTGGGCGAAGATCGGGCAGCGGTTCTTGAGGGTCTAATGCCGTTGTTGGACGAGGGCACCGACCAGGCCAAGCTCAGCATGCTGCGTGGCATTCTGCTCCAGCTCTCCCTCTGATCTGGCGCCGACCGCCACCTTGCAGCGCCGCCAATCAAGGTCCCAAGTGCGACACCTACAGACTGGTCATTGTGTGCGTAAGTGGAGCAACAGATAGCGAGGAAAGCAGGAAGAAACAGCTCCAGATGTAGCGCTAGGATCCGTCTACCTCAATATCCGTATCGAGGCCGTTGCTCGACTGCGGGATGGTGAAGAACGCCCGCCGTCGCTTACCGGTGTGGACGACGAACACCTGCACCGTTCCGGGCGGGTTTAACTTGCGCAACACCCTTACTGGCACACGGCTCCCGCCGCTCACCAAGTCCTCGAACACCACTGGAGGGGAGATCTAGTCTACCTCGTAAACGCAACTTTCGCGGCCATGCGCCTAGGTCAGTACGACGGTCTCACTTTGCCCGAGGTCCGCGTCCAGATTTCCGGCCGCGGCGTGGATTGCACACAGCCGATCGCGACTATTAGGAATTTTACGTGCTTCGTCCCCGGTGCCCCAGTAGGCAACGCCCCGGTGCTTGAGTCCGATCGCCCCGGCACCAATCGGTCCGCCCTCGTAGGCCTTCGAATCGAACGTCCAGCGTTCCGCGCCCGCCTCATAACCGTCCAAAAGAGTACGTTCGACGCAGCAGATTCGGGATGTATCAATAATTGTGACACACTTTTTGGATTTTGCGTATGGTCGGATATCGGGTTGGGTTACGCTTCGGATTGCGGGAGGCTCGCTCCTGATGTTGGCGTTTCCTGGCTTTCAGGGTACACGTTTGGCTTGTAGATACAGGCGGAATTGGGTGGCATTTCGTCCGGTGGTCTGTTGGCGAAGCGGTCGGGTTGATCGCTGTAGGGCTTGTTGAGCACGGCTTGTCGGGTGGTTGACACGGTTTTGGCGAATCCGTAGTGGACCGCAATGGGATGCATGAGCGCCGGTCCGATCTGGTAATGTTTCGTGATAGTTGAGACGAACGACAGCGCCGTGCGGGTCCTCAGCAGCGAGATGCTGTGGAACATCATACGCGAGTTGATCGAGACTAAACGGAACTATGTCTTGATCGCCGAGTTGCTCCGCGAGTACGTATGTGCCAACCTGCGGCGGCTCGTCAGACGCGTCCTCCGCGACATTGGTATTCGGCTCGACAAGCAAAAGAAGGCCATACGGACGGAACGAGAGCAGATTGAGGATTTGTCTGCTGGCTGGGCGACATGTCAGTGGACCGACTGCTTCGGGAAACCGGGACACCACTAAGACACCCGCAATGGGGGAGTTATCGAGCAATGACCGCTATAATATCCAAGTCTGTCGACCTGATCACCGCCGATGATATCAAATCACTGGTGACTTCGCACATTCCAGAGGGTGAGCGAATGGAGTTCAAAAGGGAGCTACCTGCGAAAGGGAAAGATAACCGAGATCCGTGGATGCATGGTCAGTTAGAGATCGGCCGTCACGCCAAGAACAAGATCCTCAAGGAGGTGGTCTCTTTCGCCAACGCGTACGGTGGCGTGCTTGTCTTGGGTATTGAGGAGAGCAAGGACGAGACGCCGCCCGTGGCGAAAGCCATCTGTCCGATCCCGAATTGTGAGGTGTTGGCTGAACGGTTCCGGGGCATATTCCGTGACCGAGTGGAGCCGAAGCTGCCTTCGTGCGACATTCTCGCAGTGGTCACAGATGAAGGTGGTGAGGGGGTCGTAGTGTTCCGGATCCCTGGTCGGTCTCGGCTTGCGCCGCACCGCATCAAGGGAACGTGGATCTGTCCCGTCCGTCGATGGGACCGAAGCGAGGAAATGTCTATGCGCGAGATCCAAGATATGACGCTGAACGTAACCCGGGGCCTCGAACGGATGGACAAGAAGCTGCAAGAGCGAGCGGCTAGGTTTGAGCACGAGTTCGTGCGGCTTACGTCGCCAGGCAATGCCTACGGAATACGGGTCACGGCTGTGCCTGTTGGGGACGACATCCGTCTCCAGACGATTTGTGGTCCGTATTCCAAACTCGTTGAAGGGCTCAATACACCGAAGGTCACCGTGAAGCGCCGGTTACCGGATCGGGATCCTACCGTGATGTATGAATCCGACATCTTCAACAGTATAGGCCAGTTTGGGTGGAATCCCCAGCTCCGTGCTGCCAGAAGTCGCCCAGAATACGACACGCTGCCAGACTGGCTGTACTTCCACTACCTCGAACTTCACTGCGATGGCCTTGTCGAGTGTGGCTGGCTGGCTGTAATGAATGGCGCGAACATTGGCATACTGAGCTCCCATCTCGCCGTTCAGGCGCTTGCGCACGTGATCTGCTGGGCTGATTCGCTACGCCGTTACGCTAATGCTGGGAGAGCGGAATACGCTGTGCAGGCCGCGGTGCACGTCAGAGGCAATAAAGTACCTGTGGTAGTGGGTTCGACCCGTAACCGGGATATGAGTCTTGTTTTGGGCAGCCGGTTCGGAGGCCAGCTTCCGCACGGCGAGACTAGATTTCCGAGATATGCGCTCGATGACGTTAGAAACGCCCCAGCACTGCTGTCCATGTTTGAGCACGACCTGTGCAACGCCGGGGGAATGGCCTTCGCTGACGCCGACCTCGGTAAATTCGAGCTCGAGTGCAAGCAGGGCCAACGTAGCTAGCCTGGATTTCCCCGGAGAAACGTATATGTGAACATTCGGGTCGTGTATAGCGATGCGTACCGCAGTGTGAGTGGCAGATTATTCAGCCAGGGGATCCGCATGGTAGCGTCATGATAGTCGGTGTTGCGCATGGTGATGGCGAGCGAATCACTGCATACGCGACGAACAGCGCAACACATTGCTCACAGTCACGCATATTGCGGTTCCTGCTTGGCAGAGGCCGCTCAAACCCAACTAGGCATAGTGCAATCCCCCCGGCTTAAATGCTCTCTACGTGTCCAACGACAACTAGAATTGAGACCAGCGACAATTAGAATTGCGTTTCGGGAGGAGGAGACTCCCCGGCGGAGCAGCGAGCTGCGAAGCCGGGGAGTCTGTCCGATTTCGTAGGCGTTCAGGGGTCCGTACCGCGTTCGTTCGGGGTAAAGATACTGCTGTATGGGAGACATATGATTCAGGTATTTCCTTGTTTGATTGGCGTTGGTTGGAGGCTTCCAGTCATCCGCTGTGGTAGTGCTGCTGGAGCCTGTTTAGGGCGGCCGTCACCCCCACCATAGGCGTGCCGTTGGTTTCCGGCTGGCTGAAGGCAACGGGGCGGGTGGTTCGTAGGCTGCCCCGTTTGGTCGATACCGTTTCCTCGCGGGATCGCTTTCGTGCGGTCTCTGTAGCCATCGTACAGGCCCTCGGTGCGCTCTCGCCTGTGCTGGAGGCGTACCAGGGTGTTCGGGCTGAGACCGTCGTAAGCGCCTTTCTCACGTGTCCCTGAGCATCATACGGCGATCCGGAACCGTGCAACCCAGAACACAGCAAGGACCTCTCACCGCTGTTCGGTGGACTGAAGGGGGTCCTGTGTGCTCCCTGGTCCCGGCAGCCGCCTTCCAAGTACACGCTCAGGTCATGATGGATGCGAGTGGGCGGCCGCGTTTGATCACAGACCCCCGAGATCTTCTCCAGCGGGAATCCACAATTCCGCAGCTTATTGATCCGATGCTTCGGCAGACGGCATGACCAGCTCGAAGACACCGGACAGACTCCCGGTGAACGAAGCTGTATGCTCGGCGGTATCGCGATCAACCTGTTCCATGGACGCTGCAGGCCGTCATAGGCGCTCAGATCCACTATTGGGTGCGAGTATCTCATCTGGATCAGCACTAGGTAAGGGCAGACCCGCTGCGACCGCTAGCCGCTCGCGACGGCCCCATGGAACCACTAAGGAGCTGCTGCGTTCTCAAGGGATTTTGCTGGGCATGTTGACGCGGGACTCCGCAATTCCGCAGCTTATTGACCCGATGCTTCGGCAGACGGCATGAACAGCTCGAAGACACCGGACAGACTCCCGGTGAACCGACCTTTCGGCTCGGCGGTATCGCGATCAACCTGTTCCATGGACGCTGCAGGCCGTCATAGGCGCTCAGATCCACTATTGGGTGCGAGTATCTCATCTGGATCAGCACTAGGTAAGGGCAGACCCGCTGCGACCGCTAGCCGCTCGCGACGGCTCCATGGAACCACTAAGGAGCTGCTGCGTTCTCAAGGGATTTTGCTGGGCATGTTGACGCGGGAATCCGCAATTCCGCTGCTTGTTGACCCGATGCTTCGGCAGACGGCCTGAACAGCTCGGAGACACCGGACAGACTCCCGGTGAACCGACCTTTCTGCTCGGCGGTATCGCGATCAACCTGTTCCATGGACGCTGCGGACCGTCATAAGCGCTCAGATCCACTATTGGGTGTGAGTATCTCATCTGGATTAGCACTAGGTAAGGGCAGAGCCCGCCGCGACGGCTAAGCGCTCGCGACGGCTCCATGGAACCGCTAAGGGGCTGCTGTGTTAATGCTAGGTTTATGCTGGGCTTGTTGCCGCTGCCTGGATGCTTCCAGTCGATAGCTGGGCAGGTTGAGCTCCAGGATCACGCTGTGATGCACGATGCGATCTATGGCAGCGGCGGTGGTCATCGGATCCTTGAAGATGCTTTCCCAGTGGCTGAAGGCGAGATTGCTGGTAATCAGGATGCTGCCGCGTTCGTAGCGTTCGGCCAGCAAGTGGAACAAGACCTCCATCTCTTCGCGGCTGTGCTGTACGTAGCCGATGTCGTCCAGGATCAGCGCCTCGTATCGCCTCAGGCGCTTCAGCATCTGCGGTAATCGCAGGTCGCGCTTAGCGGCGAGTAGTTGCTGGACGAGCATGCCGCAGCGATAAAACTTCACGCGGCGGTGCTGAAAGATGAGCTCCCGGCCCAGCGCACACAGCAAATGGGTCTTTCCGCTGCCTGGAGGACCGAAGGCCAGCACATTCTCCTTGCGATCCAGAAAGCCACCTTCTAGGAGCACGCTCACATGGTGATCGATTCGAACTGGCAGCCGACCCCGGTCAAACGTGTCCATGGTTTTCTCCAGTGGTAGCCCGGATTCCCGGAGCCAGCGCTGTATCCGGTTGTTGCGGCGGGTGTGCACCTCCGTCTCGACCAGTTCCCACAAGAACCGTTCAAAGCTCAAAGACTCTCGTCGAGCCAAGTCCGCCCTATCCCGGTAGCCGTCGCGCATACTCGGCAAACGAAGCTCCTTCTAGCCTGCACGCAGCGCACGGTCCAGCTGCGCGGTGGTCAGTGTCTTCATTGCGCTTCGTGGTGTAACAGGCTATTATAGGCGCTCAGATCCACCGCACAAACCTGCACCGATGGCTCCTCAATCTCTTGATTCATGAGCGTCTTTACCGAAACGAGCGTAAGCGGCTGCGTACTATTGAGCAACTGGCTAAGCGCAGCAGATACGGCGGCTTCGCTCTCTTTGGCCGCCAGATGCAGCACGCGCAGGTATTGCTTGTCGGCCGCAAGCGAGCTCGAGTGGACACGCTTTAGCTCGTCATACGCCATGCGAAACGTATGAGACGGAAATAGATCGGCCTTGTACCGATAATGAGCAAAGGCTCCAGGCTTGCGCACCAGCATGTCAATCACATGGCGGTATTCGACCCGAGCCTTACCTGTGCCGTGGAGCCGTGGCATCTGCGTCACGCGCCGCTGCGCATACCACACCTCGATCCGCTCCGCATAAATCCGTACATCCACCAGCTCCCCGATCAGCCGACTATTAACCGAATACCAGTTCTTCTTCACGCGGACCAACCCGCCCTTGCTCACGCGCATACGTCTGCGCTGATAGCTGTTCAGGCGCCGCGCGGGTAACGAGCGCAGCTTGGCCTGATCCTCTTTGAGACGGGCCTCTCGATTAGCATTGCGCCCCGCAAACACCTTGGCCAGAAATGCCTCATATTCTTGCCTGCTTTCAAAGTCCGAACTGCCCCGCAAGGCGAGCTGGTTACCGATCGCGCGCTTGAGCCGAAAGTGACTCTGCTCAATCTTCCCGTTCTCGTTGGGGCGCCGTGGCTGCGTGTGCTGCGCCTCCATCCCGTAATGCCGCATCAGAGCACCATATCGGTCGGTAAAGGGGGCTCCCTCCTTCTCGGTACGCTTTAGATTGCGTACCGCACAGCTCATAGAGTCGGTCTGGTGCAGCCGGGGCACACCACCCAGCTGCGTGAGCGCATTCTGCAGCCCCTCACTTAGCGCCTCAAAGCTCTCAGACGTGCAGATCGTACCCGCCTCCCAGTTGGAGTAGGGCAAAACGAAGTGGAACAGCATATGCTTAAACGGCTGGCCTTGGATGGTCACGCCCAGCTTGTTCATGCAGGTGAAGTCCGACTGCGCCCGCTCACCAGGTTCGTATGCCTGGTCAAAGAAGACCTCCTTCCCAGGACCCGCTTCGGCTCGCCACCGCTTCACACGCCGCTGCAATGTGCGCAGCTGACTCGACTGAAACTGGCCAGGGTGGCGACGCTGCAAGTGCTCGAACACAGCCTTGACCTCCAGCCCAGGGTTCTCCTCCAAATAGGGCAGTATTTCGCCCCATACTTCCGCAAACGCGTCGGGACGCGTGCGATACGTTCGCTCGGTCTTCATCTCACTCGGCAGTTTGCCCGCACGCAGGTACTTGCGTGCGGTGTTCTCGGACATACCAGCCTTCGCCGCAGCCGTTGATCGTGCCCTCTTTTTCCCGTTAACGAGCTTGAACAGGAGCTTGACTTGCTGATCGGTAACCATAATGAATGCGTGTTGACAGGTGAACAATCCTGCCCGTAGATACGCATCTCACCGATTCCTTCCCCCGCAATTCTAGTTGTCGCCAAACGCAATTCTAATTGTCGCTGAACACTCTACGGGACGGTTACTCTCAATTCACTACAAGTGACAAAGTCGAGCTACGCTCGCCGATGCTATCCTGGATCGCCTCGTCCACAACGCGCACCGCATCCAACTGACCGGCGACTCGATGCGTAAGCAAATGGCTAACGTGAACGTGCCGGAAAACCCGGAAGACTCATCTTGATTCTAACCACAACCTCCCAGCAATCACAGGGCATGGCAGCTTACGTCACCATCATAACGCGGCTGGACAACCTCCAGCGCGGGTGTCCAGCTTGGATCGGATTCACTGTCCAGCTTGGATCGGATTGGGTGCACGAATTCGTCGGATTACGCACAAAGTCCCTCTGCGCCGCTTTTGAGCGCAAGACCTGCACAGCAGTGCACCGCCAACCAAGCGCCCTGCGTGCACCCACCACTAGCTCCCCTGGAGCACCCATCAGGCCGCTTGGGCAGCTGCCGTAACACAGTCACGCCAGCAAGGTAAGCTGCCAATCGGCTGCACCCAGCGTCCCCACGACCGTGCAGTGCCCAGCCTGGAGACAAGAATCGGCGCAAAATCACCTCCGCGCGGCACTAATCAGCTGAAATAAACGGATTTCGGACGGATACCAATTAACTACATACACCCAAATACCTCGGCATCGCGAAGCCCCGCAAATCTCCCTGGCGTGACTATTCGGAGTATGGCGCCAGTTCCGAGATGCCCTCGACCACCAGTGCATCAACGATCTCCTGCCATTTCGCCGAGTGCCCAGCATCGACTGCAACAGAGCGAATCTCGACTAGCCAATTTGGCAGCCACCGCGTTCGGTGAGCTATCCGGGCAGTATCCGGGAGTACGAGTGTGGCCAGCCAAGGAAGCCCTACCTCGACTTGCTCCTTTGGTGCAAGTACGCGGATGAACTTAATAAGTTGGTCTATGCAGTATGCTTTTCCATTAGCCCGTATTAGCCAAGCATTAACCTCGAATTGCAAGGAGGACGGGTTCCACCACAGTATAGGTTTATCCTGAATCTCCCGGTAGAGATACTCGGTCTCAGGGGTAGGATTAGGTAAGAGGGCAGCAAGTGTGCGATCGCCCACGTTAGTGTCCTGAAACGGCGCATGCCCAGACTCTTCCAGCGCCAGCACGTGACGAACGATATCCGGCCACATTCGTCGTGCCGTGGCTGCCCGATTCTGCGTCTCTTCTGCTGCTGCCGACAAAGCACCGAGCAGAGCGCCCAGCAAGGCCGGGCAATCTGCGTAGGCATTAATGTGATCGTAGACGACTGCATCATTATCGTACTCGGCCAGTGTCAGCAAAGCGCGAGCACTTGCCAAGATGTGGCAATATTTGTCATTCATTCCGCCATAGTTGCCCGAGAGCAAAGATCGCTGCTGCGCATCAAGGACAACGAGAAGCAAGGTATGCGCCTGATTTGAGACGCAAATATTACTTATTGCGGCAGGTCCGAGTGCTCTTATCGCCGCGTCGAGACGAAACACTCGTATCGAATTGTCGTCAGTGTTGGCAAGCGATTCGGCCATTGGTTCTTCTAGCACAACGATGGAGCGTTGTCTGGCGTCGGGGTCCCAGTCACCGAACACGCAATCGCGCATGGTTTCAGTGGTAAGGTGCAATCCCGCCTTATGATGGCAGTAACTGCTTTCCACACACGGTACATTCCAGACGTGATCCAAGCCCCGAGCAAGGTAAAGCCGCACTTCGTTGGCAACAGCTCGGGCAAGTTTGAGACCTACTACACTAATGCGCTCGGAGACCGCCCACTTGAATGATTTACCGACAGTGGCTCGGAGCGTACCGGCTGCGGGAAGGAATAGGAGCGGGATGACCCGGGCTGCGCTCCGTTCGGCGCCATACGGGAAAACTGTAAGTACGGATTCGTTCGGTGACACCCCCACCTCCCCTTGGCCAACGCGAATAACAGTGTCGGCGGCAAAGAAAAGTGCTTCCTTAGAGAGATCGGCACCGCGCAAGAGGTGCGCTTCGAGCGCTGCAGCTGCAACCAAGGTCGGTACATCCCACGGACTTTGGACAATCTGAGATGGTGGATTCTCAAGGAGATGCCGAGCCGTGGCTATGTCGGCAGCCAACTCGTCGGTTTCGATGGAATCTGCGCGCTGCTTATTGAACTTGCTGGAATATCGGGCGAGCAAACTCATTGCCGCTCTCCCACGTTCTAGATCCTCATTGCTGTCTTGTAACGCCTGCACGACATCCTCGGGTGGCGTGGCTGTGATCTGCAAACCTTCTAGAGTCACCTGAGCCTGGTACCTGCCGCGATCAAGGCTGCTTGCCCAGGCACGTACTTGAGTTATCCGCTGATGAATCGACTCTGTTGCATCTGCCTCTGCTTCCGTAGGCTTATGGTTTCGCGCTGGCTTGGTGTGTCGACGCGCGTTTGCAATGAGCTTCTCACCGAGCGCGCGTAGCTCGGTGGCGCGTTCGGCATTGGCACGCACAACCATGAACATGGCTGCCTCGCGCAATGACCAGGTCCGGCGCTCCGGTGCTACAAGGCCTTGAGAGCTAGCTTTTAAGGGCGACAACTCTGTTGCTACACGCACAAACTCGTAATTCCAGATAAGCGGTTCAGTGAGGTAGGGATCCAGCATACGGCCTACGTTTTCAAGATGCCTCACGAGAAGTCCAACGACGAGGCTGACCATAGCGAGGCTTTCACATCCATCGAGCAGTATTGAGACTACTCTCCTGATCGGAATACCACTTTTGATCAGCTGGTCGCACACTCGCTCCAGTGCCTGAAGCGCGCTAAAACAAGGGTATGGTCCGACTCCCGAGCCGTGGTACCAGCGCCAAACGTGGTTATCTCCAATGAAAAGACGGCGCTCACCGGAAATTACAAGTTCCGCCGGGTAGAGACCAGCATCACCGTCAATATGCGGTTGCCCGCTCCGAAGCGAACGGGTGAGCCGCTGCACTCGAATGCGCGTGGCATGGTTGAGCAAGCGGTTAAGCACTGCCACGCCGCCACAGAAATCCTTCCGAAACAGCGGCATGAACGGGCCGCGGTACCAGGCGGCAAGCGGGACTGATCCTATGCTTCGAGCATTGTGGGAGCGAATCCCATCCTCGTAGGCCCTGCCGTTTATCTCGTCATCGAGGTAGTACGCCTCAGCCAGCTGAGCCAGCAGCCCTTGGCCATAGCTGGCAAGCGCAGGCCCTGTGAAGAGCTCCTCCACAGCAGGAGCAAGATTCCACGGTGCTTCCTGAGCAACCTGGCGAAGGATTCTTTCCCCTTCACTACCAAGATCGGGGCCCAGCAGCGCCAAAAGTTCCAGGTTAAGCGGTGACGTTACTTCGATGGGGATGTCGCGGCGCGCACTACGACGACTTCGGAATGCTGTCGCCAGTGGCGGGTACCTTTTCCTTATCCAGCGCCTTTTTTCGATTTGTTCAGGAGTGGGCGTGGCTGCTGCGGCTTGTTCTTCTGCCAGTCGACGATACGCCGCTGCACAATACTCCACGAGACGTTCGCGAAGCCGACTGCGCAACAGATGACCAGCAGCAGTATTCGCATCGACGTGTGCGTACAACCAGGATCGTAACAGATCCTGGGAGTGCTCGCCGGCCTGCCATGGGGCTTGATCCTCGAGCAATAGCTCAATGATCGGCTCGACGGCAACTATATCGACAATACCCTTGTCGTTGCGCAGCCGCTGATCTACCAAGCGGGCAAGCCTACGAAGACCAACATCTTTATCCTCACGTAGTTTTGGCCACGCGTCCCGGAGCACTTGGCCGGGGTTCCCAATTGTGAGCATGGCTTCGCCAGGCACGTCGCCCCATCGAGCGCCATGACCTGACTCGACAATCTCGTCGAATGACGCTTGCAACGCATCGAACCTGATACGCAACGGAGTAGCGGCTGTATAGGACTGCGCCAACAACGCTTGACACGCAAGTAGGGCAGCCCCGAGGGCCCAGCGTGGAGCTCCAACCTTTCTGATTTTCTCTGCAGGTGCTCTGTCCCCCAGCAGGAGGCGCGCGACCGCGTAGCGACGCACCTCGTCGTGTGTAAACTCGGGATCAATCATGAATAGATTGTCAGGCGATGTCCGAAGCAGCCCGTCACGATGCAATCCATCAAGAGCAGTCGAATCAAGTCCCCTGATGGCATTAAGCCTTTCGTCGCTGTCAACATTGCGAAGTGCGAGATCGGCTAACTTAAGCAGCACGATCTCTCGTGCGCCTGGACTTCCCCTGTCAGACATCCCACGCCGACGGACCAACCCAGACCATACCTCGTGCATCGCATCCGCATCGCTTAATGGAATACCATTGACTCCGCTGCGAACGAGCAGGTCGATCACGACAAGCCGCCGAAGAAGCTCGCGCGACCGCGGGTTGGCATTGAGCTTACACAGCTCTGTGAAGGTCTCGACAACTACGCCTATCTCAGCGTCGGTCAACGGGGACACGACATACTCCCTGACATGGCCCCCAAAGCGCTCCTTAAGTATGTCTTCCACAACCTGCTTGCTATCGACTGAGGTGACGGCGGCTACTTTCACGTCACCTCTTTCAGCAGCATCAACCAAATAGCGGAAGGTGATGTCCATACCTTCAGTAACGGCGTCTGCGCCGTCAATGACGAGCACGCGTTGCGGCGCACTCAGCTCACACAGAATTGTCGCCAGTGGGCCGCCTAATATGGCCTCGAATTCGACTGGAAGCTTGGAGATGTGTCGCAGGTTGATGCACAATGCCTGTAAGTTGTCTGGATCCTTATTGGCATTAGCGCTGAAACCCAGCAGCACAAGTGCACTCTTACCAACCCCAGACTCGCCGCTTACGACGACCGCCCGAGCGTCCGTCGCCATTGCGACCAGCTTCGCGGTGGCAGTGTTTCGGTCAAGGCTTACGTGGCGAGCACCGTCATTCGCGGTGATCGAGGCACGAACCGCCGCAAGTGCTTGGCGATCAAGCGAGTCGAGTACCAGCCACCCTAGCTGGTGGCGCCGCGTCGCCGGCTCTAACCACGCGTGCGCGTCGCGACGTAACAGATTGAGATCCACTCGCGCGGCTTTCGGTGCATACTCGCTGGTAAGGGTGACAAGCCGGTCGCGAAGCCGCTGCGCTCCCTTCAGATCAGAACCTCGTGCTACCGGGAAGAGGCTGTTCGTCACGGCCATCCAGTCCGTCTCGTCAGGAGTCTCGAGTCGCGGCATGGAAACGGAAAGGCGTGCCAGCAATTCCCATGTGCGCCGCTGTACCTGTGCCTCGTCGGCTTCGCCACCGCTAAGCTTGGTCAACGAATCCCCTACTAGATTCTCGAAATGATGGAGCCGCTTGCGAATACCTGTATTGAACTTCCTCTGCGTGCGCATGAGTCTGAAGAAGCCGGGCGCATCCATCTGGACCGAGGCGTGTGCGGTCAGCTCCGCAAGTTGCTCGGCATGTGGCTGGGGCCCCGCGACTACGAGGGCGAACCGATGTTCTGATCCACCTGCCGGGAATTTGATCACTGCGCGCACGAATGCTCGGATTAGCTTTCGCGTCGATTTGTCGCTCTTTACAATCATCGGCCTACGCCGAACCGCGAGCGCCAGCAACAGCGACGGCGTCAATTCTCCAGTTCGCGCTGCACGCACGACGAGATCGTCGACCGGATGGTCCGGGGCCCGCTGGAATGCGACGCTCACTATATGGCGATCATTGCCGACTTCGGATGCACCATCGCCGACGAGTAGATGGGCAAGGAACTTTACCGCCACCCTTCGCTCGAAGGTCACGCCGCCACCCCCTGTTGCATAGGGGTTCGTGCCAGCGGCACTGCAGTTTGCCTCAACACCGCTCGTATCCTCTTGGGTTGCTTCACTCATATCAACACCAGCTATCTCTTTAGAAATGCATGCCATACCCAGCAATGACTCACCGTTCTAACGTTGGCAACCGCGTGGCCGCTCGCCACCAGTCTGCAGGCAGAAGTGAAGGTGAGACACCGACAAATATCGGAATCTCTGACGACAGTCGCACTTCTTTCGGCTCACAGCAGCCGCGTCGGACGCGCGCATAGGTTGGCAAGTTTCCGTAATATAGAGCGTTAGCTTTGTTCCCTGGGCCTCTATAAATCGAAGCAATACCATATGCAGCACAAACGGTCACCGGAAGCGCATCGGTCACCAACCGAGAACATTGATCAGTTCGAGCCAGCAGGAGCCATCGATGGTACAACACGATAGCAAGCTCATCGTTGGTGACGTGGTCGAGGGCTTGGAAGCGACCGAGCTAGTCGAAATCCTGGAGGTTAAGCCGTTCGGCGGTAGGACGCTCGTTAGGGGAGTAGGGCTTGAATCAAGAAAGGAGGTAAGGCGCCCCCTGACTTCGGAAGAACTCGCAGCGCTCGTCAAGGTTCGTGGTAAGCGGCGTGCCTTTGATGGCAATGCTGAGCTATTCCTTCTCGGTGTCGAGGCAGAGCGCATCCGCATCGCGCACCAGTTTGACCCACTCTTCGCGGTAAACTCCAGTGTCGTCGACCCATTGCCCCACCAAGTCGAGGCAGTCTATCGCTATCTCCTCCCCCTGCCAAGAATCCGTTTCCTGCTTGCTGACGACACGGGGGCAGGCAAAACGATTATGGCTGGGCTCGTCATCAAGGAGTTGCTGTTCCGTGGGGTTCTTCAAAAGATTCTTATCATCACACCTGGCGGTCTGACGAAGCAGTGGGCAGAAGAAGAGCTACAGGAAAAATTCGGCCTATACGCGCGGCTGGTAAACGGGGCATCCTTCAAGACCGACCCCGGCCAGTTTTCACGCCATGAAGAGGGCATATTCGTTACGTCCATCGATTTCCTTGCTCGAAATGAAGGCTGCCTAAAGGCTGCATCCACGACGCAGTGGGATTTCGTGGTGGTCGACGAAGCGCACAAGCTCTCGGCATATGAATACGGTACGAAGCTGGAAGAGAGCAAACGATATCTGGCAGTCAAGGCGCTCACGGGCAAGACCGACCACCTTCTATTCCTCACTGCGACTCCGCACCGGGGAAGAAAGGACACTTTCCGCCGGTTACTTCTGCTTCTCGATGAAGATCTTTTTCGGAAGGACGAGCATGTTGCCGACCGGATACGCCAACAGGCACCGCCCCGGGATATAACCGTCGGAGAGGACTTCGAGGCCGAGCACCCGATCAGCGAAGCGAAGAACCGATTCTTCCTTCGTCGCCTGAAGGAGGAGATGGTCGATTGGGACGGCCAGGCACTCTTCAAGAATCGCCATACGAAGACAATTGGATACAAACTTACGCCCCAGGAAAAGACCCTCTACGACGATGTGACACGTTATGTTCGTTCGAAGCGCAAGGAGGCCAAGGCAAAGAGGAACCGAAACGTGGAACTGACACTCATGGTTATGCAGCGCCGTCTGACCAGCAGTCTCCACGCTATCGCCAGAACGCTGGACCGTCGGAAGCAGGCCCTCACGGAGGTTCTCTCGATTCTTAGAAATCCAAGTCGTTCGGAGGCAGAAACGAAGCGAATGTTGCGGGGCGATCTAGACCCCAACGATCCGCGCGACTTTGCGGAATACGAGGACCTAACCGAAGAGGAGCGCGAGTGTATAGATCAACGGATTTTCCGTCAAGTATTAACGGGGGATCCGGCCAAAGTTGCGGAGGAGCGTGCCGAGATCGAGCGGCTTTTCCTACTTGCCGACAGCCTGAAGAACCATAACGAAGCGAAATTCGGCGAGCTTCTCACTGTCTTGGATTCCTCTGACGTTATTCGTTCGGACGATGAAAAGCTACTGATCTTCACTGAGCACCGAGACACGCTCAACAGCCTTGTCCAGCGCCTTGAGAGAAAGGGCTACACCATTGCCACGATTCATGGCGGCATGGATGTGGATTCGCGGAAGCGAGCGCAGCGCCAGTTCCGCACGCGGGCAAAGATCATGGTAGCGACCGATGCCGCAGGTGAAGGCATCAACCTCCAGTTCTGCCGCTACCTGATCAACTGGGACCTACCTTGGAATCCCAACAGGCTCGAACAGCGGATGGGGCGCATTCATCGGTACGGCCAAGCGGATGATGTATGGGTCTACAACTTGGTTGCCCAAAACACACGGGAGGGATCGGTCTTGGAGAAGGTCCTCTCGAAGATGGACGTCATGCGCGAGCAGATGGGGTCCGACCGGGTCTACGACGTGATCGACGAGTGGCTGGAAGGCGTGCCCCTCGTCCGGCTCATAGAACAAGCCATTGATTCGGATGATGAAGCGGGGATTTCACAAGAAACTGAATCGGCCTTGAAATCGGCATCGAACGAGCGAGCAGAGCAGCTAGTAGCCCTGCAAAAGAGGACCTCGCTGGCCTCACGTCTCGACTTGCGGTCCGCCCGCGAACTGCGTGACGCATCGGATGAGCACCGACTTCAGCCCCTGTTCATACAGCGGTTTTTCGAACGAGCGTGGACAGCGTGCGGAGGGACCATCCGCACGGACGATCATTTCCCGGTTTGGCACATCGGTGCCATCCCCACTGCGGTCCTCAAGTACGCTCAAGAACAGCGGCAGGTGCTACCGGAGAAATACGAAACCCCCTTCGTATTTGACAAGCAACTTATCAGCGTCGCGAGCAAAGTGCGCGTGCCAGAGCGGACAAAGCTCTTGGGGCCAGGACATCCTCTGTTTAATGCGATGATCGGATGGACAATGAGTGAGGCGCGCCAAGCCTTCGCCAGAGGAGCAACGCTCGTGGACCCCAGCATTGCCAAACCACAGCGGATCTGGCTGGTCCGCTCAATCATCGAGGATGGGCGGCGGCAATGGCGACCAGATCAACGCAAACAAACAGCCCATGAGCGCTTGGCAGTTGTCGTAGGCGACCACATTGGCTTGCGCACGACCTCACCTTCGTATCTCCTGAACTGCACCACGCCTGAGACGGGCATGCCGATTCCCCACATGGAATCAAAATCCACCGAGGCCATAGAGGAATGGGCGTATGAGCAGATCACCGTACGGCAGCTTGACCATGTGAGAGACGTTCGATCAAGGGAGTGCGATGTACGCAGAGAGTATCTGGATGCGGCATTTACGGATCTTATCCTTGAGCTTCAGGGAGTATTGAACGACCTTCAACAAGCTCAGCTATTGGGCGAAGACAATGCAGAGGAACGCGAGCGCCTTCGAAAGCGAATTGGGGAGGTGAATTCCCAGAAGGCGAAACGGCTGCAGGAGGTAGAGCTCATGATGCGGCTATCCGCCAACCTTCCCGATCTCTTGACAGAGGCCTTGATCGCTCCAAGCCCTGTGGTGTCGCTGGAAAGTGACGGCAAAGCGCCCTCGCAGGGTTTCCCAATGCGGCGGGACGACGAGGTCGAGGCCATCGCCATGAATGTGGCCCTACGCTACGAGCGCAGTCGAGGGTGGTCGCCCACAGACGTAAGTCTGGATGGAGAACATTACGATGTTCGGTCTGATGGGCCTAGTGGCGAAAAACGATTCATCGAGGTCAAAGGTCGCGCGCAGTCTGGCCCCATCATCCTGACGGGGCCAGAGTTGGACAGACTGCGCCAATTGGACGAGCGGGCTTGGTTATACGTCATTACCTTTTGCAAAGGTGAGCGGCCACGGATGCACATCATCCAAAATCCAGCCGCTAAGCTTAGCCCCAAGATGCTGTACCGGCAGATTCAGTACTTCGTCAACGAAGACGACTGGGCTCTGCAGGGGCAGGAAGTTGGCGTTCTGGAGGGACCCGAGGGCCAGGGCATATGAACCAAGAAGCCAGTTTCAGATGGCATTGCGGCCTCGAGGGACCTGCGAGGTTGATAGCAGAACTGGACCATACTCCGATCCGGGTTCTGGCCGGTCCCGGAACAGGCAAGACGTTTGCACTGATGCGGCGCGTCGCGCGCCTGCTTCAGGAATGCGCGACTGCAAATCGGATTCTGGTCTGCACCTTTACGCGCACGGCTGCCCGGGACCTTCGAGAGGCGTTGGCCGATCTAGGTGTAGCGGGTGTGGACAAGGTGCACGCCGGAACTCTGCACGGCTTCTGCTTCGGTCTGTTGAACCTAACCGAGATTTTCGCAATCACTGGCCGCGTTCCGCGCCCTCTCTTGGAATTCGAGGAGCGTTTCTTGGTCGAAGATCTTAGTGACAGCAGTTTCGGAGGCATCCGCGTACGCGAGCGCCGCCTTCGAGCCTTCAACGCGGCGTGGGCACGTCTCCAATCCGAGGAACCTGGTTGGCCGCGCGGCGACATCGATAAAGCCTTTAACAGGGATCTCATTGGGTGGCTTCGGTTCCACCAAGCTATGCTCATAGGAGAGCTCGTCCCGGAGTCTCTTCGATATCTGAAGGAGAATCCGGCGTCACCGCATCGCGGAGTGTTTGAGCATGTTCTCGTCGACGAGTATCAGGACCTCAATCGAGCGGAGCAAGATCTTTTGGACTTGCTTGCCGAAAGCGGACAGCTCCTTGTGATCGGGGACGAGAACCAGTCCATCTATTCATTCAGATTCGCCCACCCGGAAGGGATCGCCACTTTTGACAAATCGCATCCCGGAACGCACGATGTGGAACTCGAAGCGTGCCGCCGGTGTCCCCATCGGGTTGTAGAGATGGCGAACGCATTGATTCACAACAATCGGGGCAGAGCCCCGCGTGCTCTCGCTCCATGGTCGAAGAATCCAGAAGGCGAAGTACTCGTACTTCAGTGGAACAGTATGGAGGAAGAGGCCAACGGCATCGCAGAGATTATTCGGGCTCGAATTCAGAGCAAGGAGGTTATACCCGGTAAGGTTCTTGTCTTAGCACCGCGTCGCCAGTTCGGTTACAAGATCCGTGACGCCCTAAATGGTCTCAGCGTTCCCGCGCACAGTCTCTTCCACGAGCAAGCGCTTGACAAAGACGATGCACAAGAGGCGTTCGCGCTTCTTACCTTGCTGGCGAAACCCGAAGACCGCGTAGCGCTGCGCTGCTGGTGCGGGTTTTCGAGCCCTTCTCTGTGCGAAGGTGCATGGAAGCGGCTGCGGAAGCACTGCGAAGAAAGCGAGGAAACGCCTCGAGCGGCCTTGGAGCGTCTCGCCTCAGGCGACTTGCACATTCCATACGGACAGCCACTTGTTGATCGATTCCAAGAACTTCAGCGTCGCCTTGGAGAGCTGGAAACTATCCGAGGCCAAGCGCTTGTAGATGCCATCTTCCCGCAGGAGGAAGACTGGGCAAATCTCGTCCGCTCCATAGCTTCCACGATTGAGGGGAGCACGTTCGACGCGCAGGAGCTTCGGAAAACGCTCCACCGCAGGATCACGCAGCCTGAGTTGCCGACCGACGTTGACTACGTCCGCGTCATGAGCCTTCACAAGTCGAAAGGTCTTACAGCTGACCTTGTGATAGTCGTCGGCTGTGTAGAAGGGCTCGTTCCGACGCTGGCCAAGGGCACACCGGTCGAACAGGAGGAGTCGCTGGAGGAACAGAGACGCCTCTTTTATGTGGCTACTACAAGAACGAGATCCTCTCTTGTTTTGTCGAGCGTGACGCGGTTGCCGCGAAAATTGGCCTATCAAATGGGAGCGCAGGTTCTGAAGCGGAATGGAACGCACGTTCCCACCATCGCGTCTAGGTTTCTCGACGAGCTTGGTTCTTCGAGACCTGCCGCCGTATCGGGCACCACATTCCTTGAAAGCGGACCAACGTGAGCAAGCAAAGAAATAACACAGACGATTGTCCGCGGCTGATCGAGGTGGCACTCCCCGTCCGGGAGGTCTCTGCTGAGAGCGTGCGCGACAAGAACATCCACCACGCGCACATCAGCCATTTGCACATCTGGTGGGCACGCCGACCCTTACCCGCGTCACGCGCGGTGGTCTTTGCGTCACTCGTGCCTGATCCCGACGATCCGCAGTGTCCGGCCGACTTCCGAGTGGCTGTGGAGCGTCATCTCACGACACATGTCCCAGAGAATCTCAAGTATTACTGGCGCGGCCGAGAGTCTATTCTTGACAGGGATCCGTATCGCCCATACAAGGGTGTCCCAGACACGCCGCGGGCTCGCCTCCTGATGTTCATCGCCAAGTGGTCACCGGAGGCATTGGCATTCGAGGCTGGGCAGCGCAAGAGGCGACCCGCTCCGAAGGAGCGGCTCGACGACCGTTCCCTTGTGAAGTGGGAGACCTGCCATCCAAGCAACTCCCAAGGGTTGGCGGTTCTTCATATTGCCCGTGACCTCGTTCGCATCGCTCACAATGGCGCGGTGCCGACGGTGCTCGATCCCTTCGCTGGCGGTGGCGCGATTCCACTCGAAGCAGGTCGGCTCGGCTGCCAAGCCATTGCCAACGACTACAACCCCGTCGCACATCTGATCCTGCGAGCCACATGCAAGTTCCCACAGAAGTACGGCAAATCTGGGACGAGAATGACGATTGCCGAGGAATTCGGTCAGCCCGTCGAGCGTAACATTCCCGTCCCGAATGTGCTTACCCACGATTTCAAGTACTGGGCGAATTGGGTCCTAGACCGGGCGCGAGTGAAGATCGGGCATCTGTATCCTGCAGGAAGTGATGGTCGTCCAATCCTTGCGTATCTATGGGCAAGAACAACTCCCTGCTCCAACCCTTCGTGCCAAGCGCGGATTCCGTTGCTGCGCAGTCTTGTCTTGCGCAGTAAGGCGCCGAAGGTTGCGCTCACGCTTGATGTTGATCGGCATAGGAAGAGAACTTCGTTCGGAATTGTAAAGGGTGATGAGATCAAGAGAACGCAAGGAACCAAGCGAGCAAGAGGACCTGCGATCTGCCCATGTTGCAACCAGTCTACATCTGAAAAAGAAATCCCCGCTGCTGGGCGTGCCGGTCGAATGGGCGAGCAGATGGCCTGTGTAGTCGTGCAGGGAAAGAGTGGAAAGGACTACCGGGCAGTGGAAGATGTCGACTTCGCCGTTTTCCGAAGCGCGGCCAAAATCCCAGTCGAGCGGCCCCGGGAGTTGATCCTGCCTGAAGTAAATGCTAATGCCGCGAAAGGCAACGTGTCGAACTCTACCGGGATTCGAGTTCACCGGTATGGAATGAAGACTTGGGGCTCACTCTTCAATCGACGCCAGCTCGTGGCGATGCAGACTTTTGTTGCCGCCCTCCATGAAGCATTGGAGGCGATGGAGCAGGCTATCCCCGACAAGAAGTATCGCCTTGCGCTCAGCCTGTACCTCGGGCTGTGGCTGGACAGGGTGGCTGTGTTCAACAACAATATGACGCGCTGGCGGTCCAGCCATCAAAAGAGCGAGACACCGTTCGGAGGACAGGCGATTCCAATGATCTGGGACTACCCGGAAGTTAACCCGCTAGCCAACAGCTCTGGGACGGCCTCGACACAGCTCCGGTACATGCTCAACGTAATCGAACACGAACGCATTACCAACGGAGCGAGGATCACCGAGCCGACAGTTCTTCTCGACAATGCAACATCGCTACCGCTCGATTCGGACAGCGCGCACTGCGTCGTTACAGACCCTCCATACTACGATGCCATCGCTTATGCAGATCTATCAGATTTTTTCTATGTCTGGCTCAAGCGAAGCGTGGGATCGCAGTTTCCCGAAGTGTTTGCCACGCCATTGACGCCAAAGGCCGACGAAGCAACGAGCCTAAAGCACCGGCATGATGGTTGTCATGAACGCGCGCGTATCCACTATGAGCGGCTTCTTACGGAGAGCTTCAGCGAGGCCCTGCGCGTTGCCCGAGAGCCCAAGCTCGTAACGGTCATGTTTGCGCACCAGTCCACCGATGCCTGGACGGCTCTAATTACCGCCTTGTTCGAGGCAGGACTTTCCCCCACTGCAACTTGGCCTATTGCGACCGAGATGCCGAAAACGGCCTTGGCTTTGGGGACTTCTTCCTTGGAGACATCGGTTACCGTTGCCTGCCGGCCTCGCGCTGTTGGGAGCGCTGTCTCTTTCAAACAGGTTCGCGATGAAATCGCGGATGTCGTGAGGCACTCCGTAAAGCGCTTCTGGTCCTACGGCTTTAGAGGCGCCGACCTTATCGTCGCTTGCTATGGTCCTGCCGTGAGTGTATTTGGCAAGTACGAGCGTGTGGAAAAGGCGGACGGGAGACCAGTTGAAATCCCTGAGCTTCTGGACCTCGCCAAGCAGGCAGCCCGCGACGCCATCGCAGGTGGGTTTCGTGGAGACAGTCTTTCTACGCTCTACTACGTGTGGGTAAGTCTCTATGGCGTGGCGGAGCAGAAATGGGACGATGCCCGGTTAGTGGTCCAGATTGGGGGTGACCAAAGCGACGCGATGGAAGTAGCCCGAAGATGCGGGATTTTCGTAGTAGATGGGCCCAAGTGCCGACTTGCCGTTCTTGGTGACCGTGCTGATCGACCGGGTCTTGGCAATGGTCAATATCCGCCCCACATTGATGTGCTTCATCGCTGCATGCTGTTGTGGAGGGAGGAAAAGCGTCAAGACCTTGTCAGATACCTCGTCGAACGTGACATCTTGGAGGATCGCCCGTTTTGGAAACTGGCACAGGCATTATTTGAGGTTCTCCCCCGCGATTTGGAGGATTGGAAGCTGATCAGCACCTTGCTCGGGGAGCGTCCGACCCTTCGCAGGGAGGGTAAGACCACTACGTACAGGGACGCGCAACGGAAGTTATCTTTCGGTGAAAAAAACAACTAGGAATACATGAGCGAGTTTCTTAAGCCTTGGTACGCTGTTGCGATGCCTCACGTAGACATTCGTGAGGGGCGCCTAGCCGAAGCGGTGTTCGCCGCCAACCTCTGGGCGGTTGTCCAAGAATCCGCGCCTGAGGTCTACCTCGATGCTGAGGAGTTTTTTGCCAAGACCTACCTGACGGCCGGATTGTCCAGAGTGCTGCATCGGGTCACAGGGACGCTGCGTGGTGGAGGCGAGACCGGAGACCGCATCATCAGTTTGCAGACGGTGTTCGGCGGCGGGAAGACACACACGCTCGTGGCACTATGGCATCTTGCGAAGCACGCAGGTCTGCTAAATGCTTCACCACACGTTGAAAATCTCCGAAGTGCGGTCGGTGGGCGACTACCCGAGAAAGAAACGAGCGTTGCCGTCTTCACGAATCAGACATGCGATGCAACCCAAGGACGCAAGGTTTCCGACGGCGTGCATCTGCGCACATTGTGGGGTGAGTTGGCTTACCAGCTTGGTGGGAAGACCCTCTATGAACATGTGCGAGCGAATGACGAAAACCTGCGAGTCCCGCAGGGACTCTTCGTCGACATCCTTCAAGCCGCATCGCCGTGCCTGATTCTCCTGGATGAGTTAGCAGACTATTGCGTTGGCGCTGCAGCGGTTCCAGTTGGCCACACAACCCTCGCCGATCAGTCCATCTCCTTCATCCAGCAACTGACTGAGTCGGCACAGCAAGTTCCGGGGGCGGTTGTCGTTGCGACCCTCCCGGCCAGCAAGTACGAAGTCGCTCAAAGTGAGAAGGGGCAGGAGGTTTTCATGGCACTGGAGAAACGCTTCCAACGCCTCGGAGCCGATGTTAAGCCGGTTGCAGACGATGAAATCTACGAGGTGGTTCGTGCCCGGTTATTCGAATCCATCGCACCGGGGAGCGAGCCAGACTATCCCAAGAGAATTGCTCACACCTATCAAAGCATGTATGCGGCGCACTCCGGCGAAGTGCCGTCCGAGGCTGCGAAGAATACGTACCGCGAGCAGATCCAGCGTGCCTACCCATTCCATCCCTTACTCATTGATGCTCTTTACACCCGTTGGGGCAGCCACCCCGATTTGCAGCGGACGCGGGGCGTTCTTCGCTTATTGGCTAGTATTGTGGGAGACCTTTGGAAGCACCGCCGGGGGAATACTCAAACGCAACACCTAATCCAGCCGTGCCATGTCCGCTGGTCTGTCGATGCTGTGCAGGCTGCATTGACGCGCCTCTGGGGACCGCCGTACCAGTCCGTAGCCGCTGCTGATGTAATTGGTGAGCGATCCAATGCTGGTATCTTCGATTTGGAACGTGGCGGTGACTACCAAACGGAGGCTATTGGGGAAGGCCTGGCTTCTGCCATACTACTTGGCTCGTTCGGCGGGCAGGGTGGCCGGAGCGGGTTCAGCTCCAAGGACCTGAAGCTTGCATGCTCACGGCAGGGCCTAAACTGGAACTATACGGATGGAGCCCTGCTGGCATTGGAGAACCGCAGCTTCTACCTTCACATGGCATCTGCTGGAAGTCTGGGAAAGCGGTATTGGTTTGGTACGAAGCCGACGCTCAACAAGCTGGTCGTCCAGTACCGGCAGCAAAGCATAAAGCAAGACTTCAGCGGACAGATCATGGAAACTCTCCGAGATGAGTCCCAAAAGGGTGCTTTGGCCGGTGCTACATGGCGCATCATTGTCAACCCCGCCGAGGACCTGCCAGAACAGAGGATTCTAACGCTGCTGATCCTGCCACCATCGCTTGCTTGGGATGAAAACGGCCGAGCGAAGGACACAATCCATGAACTTGTGACGTCCATCAGCGCCCGGTGCGGTCGAAAGGATCGCTTTTACCGCAACACGCTTCTCTATCTCGTGGGAACTACGCGCGGGCTCAGTAGACTGCGGCAAGCCCACCAAAATCAAGCGGCTTTGAAGGGAGTACGCGCAGACTATTGGGATCAACTCGACGAGGATCAGCGGGAGGATCTCAATAGGCGCCTCGATGAGGCACGCCGAGCAGCCCTACAGGCGTTGGGCCCAGCATACACGGTTGCCCTTCGAGTGCGAGGGCAGGAGGTGGAGGTATCTTCCCTCCCAGATGCACGGAATTCCTTTCAGGAACACCTCGGCTACGTCTGGACGACCCTGGTCGAGGACGAGGAGTGGATTCTTCGACGTGTTGGCTCGGTGACCTTGGAGAGCACGGGCCTGATTCCGAAGGAAGGAGGGCTGCGGCTGAAAGATGCCATTGGGGCTTACCTTCGGTTCACGGATAAGCCCATGATTGCCGCTAAGGAAGCGGTGACTGACGGGCTGACTCGCGCCTGCGCTGATGGTCTTGTGGGTATCGGTCGCGGTGCAAGCATCTCGACGCTTCAGATCCGCTACTGCAAGCAGGCGATATCACTGGACCCGAGCGAAGACGGGCTCTGGATCATTCCCCCATTCCATCCTAAGCCGCCGAAAGTTCAGGGAGGCCCAAAGACTGCCGGAATCGGCGATGGTGTGGGAGACTCCAGTGCCACAGGTGACTCTCGTTCCAGCACGGCCACCGATAGGACCGACGACACAGCGACGATCCAAACCGCTGATGGTAATGGTACGGTGCAAGGATTCGTAGTGCAGGGCGAAGTTCCGGCCGAAAGCTGGTCTGAGCTCTTCCGTTGCTTCGTTGCTCCTGCCGCGCGGATGAAATTGAAGACACTGGGACTAGGCGTGCGGTTTGAAGTGGTGCTGCCCGATGGTAAGGCATTATACGAAAAGGACTCGGCGTTCAGGGCGATGAAGGAGTCGGCGAGGCAGCTCGGGCTGACTTTCACGATCGAGAAGTAATGCTCACGTCAATCGTCGAAGTCTGGATGCGATCTGAAACAATCATGTTGAATGCGTAAGCGAGTTCTGTGCATCAAGGCTGATTCTATGCATCGTGAAGGTCTGCCTACCCCGGTTGTTCAATGCAAATCCAAATTGCAACTATAATATCTCAATGGACAAAACAGAAAACGGTGGAAAGGTCTTAGCTCTGAGGAAGGAGTTAGAGACATCGCGTAAACTCATTACGGCGGGCTTCGGAAACCTACAGGAGATTGACATGGGGAATGACTTTTACCATTTGGCACATCTCCTGATGGCCAGCGGAATAGAGAAGCTGATGAAGTGCTTCATCATTCTGATAGAACACTCTCGCAGTGGGTCGTATCCGTCCTCCGAACTAGTAAGGAAATTTGGACACGATCTGGACAAATTGCTCAATAGCATTTGCGATAAGTATTATGATGTTAACACATGCCTGTTGCTCGCTAACGAGCTGGCATTTCTAAAAAAAGACAATTCACTTCTTAGAAAGTGCGTACAGATCTTGTCTGAATTTGGCGGGCAGGGGAGGTATCACAACCTTGATTATGTTACAGGTAGGAATGCAAGGTCGATTGATCCAGAGACGAAGTGGAAAGAATTGGAGACAACATTCGAAGACATTAGGCCTTATGGTAACGATGAGAAAGCCTTATTGCGTGAATACTACCCTAGGGTTAATGCTAGAATCATCTCTGTACTCGAGCGTATGGTGCGGGCTATTGCGCTACAATTTACGCTTGGGTGTCACGCTAAAGACGGCAGCATTGTTAAGCAACAGTATGTGGTCTACAGGGACTTCATTCGCTTGACAAACGAAGAGTTTGGAACTGTGGACTACCGGAGATCAGTGGAGATTCTTAGGCGCGATAGGCATAAGTGGATCAAGCGCTCAGAGCGGGCCGTATTGAAAAGTAAGTGGCCATCTCGTGTACTGCACAGGCGCGATTTCGGGGACGAATGGCCCTTTAGGGTGGATCGTGTGATAGTTCAACGCAAAGACAGTATATTCTGCTTGGTTTACATAGACAAGTACATGTTTGCCTTGAATGGAGCGGCAAGCAGTCGATTTGATCTTCCCAGCCCACATGACACAGGAGAGGCTATTTTGGGCAAGTCGATTGGTCGGTTTATCGACATTGCCCGATCTTTGTGAGCTCATTGTGATGTACGCTCATTGACAGACGCCACGTAGCTTGGTCGTTACTCTCGGGCCATTAATTGTATCGTGAACATGATCCTATACTGGAGCAAACAATGTTGTACTATCCAGTTGGCGCCATCTGTCGGAAGGTACGCCGTGTACATCTGGGGAATCGTATCCTCGTGGCGCTCGATGGTATCGAGCTTCATTCCTCCTGGACGACCCATTGTCAGCAAGGCTCCTCGCGTCGCACGGGCAAGGATGCATAATCCGATCCAAATTGGACGGATAATCCGAGGTAAACTGGACACCTGTGGACGGCTGCTAGCGCCTGTCACGGGGCTGAGTAGAGGCCTTAGCTGGTGGGTGATTCTGGCTGGTTGCAGCGGAGTAGTGGCGGCGTCGGCGGAGATCCGTCAGACGGTTAATATCAGGGACTCAATCACCAACCGGGTTTCTGATGTCTGCATACTCCGATGGAAGGCCGCCACCAACTCCAGAGCATGCGCGCCATCGATGTTGGAACAAGTGCGCCACTTACATGCACATATATGCATGGTAGTCTTTGGGGCTGTTGGAGCCGGTTTGATCGGGGGTATGGCGTCGTGTAGCAGGTCCCCTTGTCATCGTTATTCTGGGTCTTTGTTTAATCAGACAAGAGGCCCAGAGGCATGGCAACGCTTCGTATTCCCATGAAGAGAGGCAGGCGCATTTTGGTGCTTTACGTTGAGCGATTCTACTCTGAGCGCCGAATAGCTCAGCATGTAGGAGTCAGCCGTCGTACGGTATCTCGCACGCTTTTGGGCTTGAAGCTGGCGGGGTTGACCTGGGCGCAGTGCAAGGCGTTGAGCGATATCGATCTGCAGAACAAGCTTCACGGCTCGCCTGTGCCGCGGCGCGCCACGAATCGTCCATTACCGGACTGGGATAAGGTTCACCGGCAGTGACTGGCGTTCTCGTATTTGACGCTGCGCATGCTGTGGCTCGGGTACAAGGAGGAGCATCCGAATGGCTTGGAGTACAGTCAATTCTGCAAGCCGTTCTGATGCCACGGGCGTGCAGCTCGGCGAGGTTGGCGTAGGTGGTAAAGCGACTGTCAAAGACCAGCTCTCTGGGCAGCTGACCCGCACGTTGCTCCCAGAGATCAACAAATTCCAAAATGGCGTCGTTCTGCGATGCTTTGGTAATGGTAGCACTGCCGTAGACGAGGACCCGCTGCTGGGCCTCCCTGGCTACTAATGCCAGTATGCCGTGCTGTCGCCGGCTGCGTTTAGAGACAAAGTGGCGCTGCACAAGGGCGTCATCGCCATGGTAGGGGATGGTGTGGAAATCCAGATCGAACGAGCCATCGGAGGCTGGAAGCAGCTTCTGGGCCACTTTGTGCCAGTCATCCAGGCGATGAGCCATTATTAGTGGAGAATCGGCTGGGGGGAGAAGGGGATTTTGGGGTTTGGTAGTCGGGTCCTAGCCTTCATAAGCGTCTTTCGGAGCTTGGGTGCCTATTCCGATCCACTGCGCCACCAATTCCGGCTTCAAGCGCGCCACCCTACGTCTTGCGTCAGGAGCACGATATCGGCTTATGCACACATGTGTATGTGTCATGCCTGATCGCCGGGTTTAATGCTCCGCAGGGGGTCAGTTTTGTGCATGGACTCACCCTTGAGTGAGATGTGGTCTGCAACGTGAATCAGTCGGCTAGGTGTCCGGGTGCTAGTGGGTTTGCGGCCCAGCCTACGCACTCCAAGCCGACCAAGCAACACCTGTCAGGGGTTGCGACTGCAGTAGTGCGCAGCTGAGGCTGGCCCAACACAACACCGGCGGATATACTGGACACTCTTAGGTGCTGCACCGTGCCAGGATCGCCACGTTCACGCGCGACCAGCGGATAACTCGGGGCATTGCGCCTTGAAAGTCACTCCCCGAGTCTCCTGTAGCCCGGAAGCCCGCGTGTGAGCACGCTATTGACCCAGTCTATGACGTGCACCGCCCTGTTTGGACTAACTTACTCACCGAAAAGCATAACCTATTGCCGAAAGTTACCTACATTACGGTTCCTTCTCGGCAGCAACAGCCAAGACCCAGCCAACAATGGCGCAATCCCTCACCGGTAAGACCATGAATGTAGGCCGCATCGCTCGCTTGAGCGTCATGATGTTTGTCCAGTACTTGATCTGGGGTGCGTGGGCGCCCACGCTGGGCAACTATATGCAGACCATCGAGATGGGAGCGTACATCCAGGTGGCATACGCGTTGGGCCCATTGAGCGCCATCATCGCTCCCTTCTTTCTGGGGATGGTCGCGGACCGATTCTTCGATTCCGAGAAGGTGCTAGGCGTGCTGTTTCTGGTGTCGGGCGTGTCCATGGGTCTGATGCCGCAGTTTGCGGGCACGGGGCTCTTTTTGCCGCTGTTGGGGCTGCATGCGCTGTGTTACTTCCCGACGCTGGGCTTGACCGCTTCTTTGGCATTCCACCATTTGGACAACCAAGAGAAGGAGTTTCCTGTGGTTCGCGTGTTCGGCACGCTGGGTTGGGCGGCGATCGGCACCTTTATGGGCTATGTTTTGCAGCAGGATTCTTCGCCTACGGGGCTGTATATCGGCGCAGGCGCCGCGGTGTTTATGGGGTTGTACAGCTTTACGTTGCCGCATACGCCGCCGCCATCTGCGGGGCAGACGACGACATGGAAGCAGATTGCAGGTATTGACGCGTTTCGCGCGCTCAAGAGCCGCTCGTTTCTGGTGTTCTTGGCCGCGGCCATGCTCATCTTCATCGCGTTTGGCACCTACTTCCCGTACGCTCCGGTCTTTTTCCAGGACTTGAACGAGGGGCTCAGTCTCGCGCATTTCTCGAACCCGAGCTTCGAGATGAGCTTCGGCCAGTGGTCGGAAATCATCTTCATGCTGCTGATACCGTTCTTTTTCGCGCGGTTGGGTGTGAAGTGGATGCTACTCTTGGGGATGCTGGCCTGGGTGGCACGCTTCACGTTGTTTGCTGGAGCGGCCATGACGGGCACGTTCTGGATGATTATGATTGGCATCGCCGTGCACGGCATCTGTTACGACTTCTTTTTCGTGACGGGTCAGATTTACCTGGATAAGAAGACGGCGCCGGCGATCCGGGGTCAGGTGCAGGGGCTGCTGGTGCTCTTGACGCAGGGCGTGGGATTCTTTCTCGGTACGCAGATTTCCGGGATCTTTGTCAACGCGGTTGGCACCAATGGCACGTTGGCGCTTCCGCAGTGGCGCACGTTCTGGCTCTTATTTGCGGGTCTGACGGTGGTCTTCGCCATCTTCTTCGCCTTGTTCTTCAAGGATTCCAACGAGGAGGTGCCGGTGACGGAGTAGTCTCCAAGTGGTACCCCATTGCGGCGTTATACCGTGCCTGTTGCATGCAGCTTTGGCCATCTGCGCCAGATCGTGCCCTCGAGTCGGGAGAGCATGCACCAAATGAGCGGTTGGCCATGTCCGACGCCCACTGGCACACTCCCGCTGCGCTGCGTTTCATTCAGGACCCGCTTCAACCGTAATCACCACTCTTAAGCCATCACTCTAATGCGCATCGCCTGTGTGCTAGCCCTTTCGGCCACCTTTGCCGCGGCCGCCTGTCAATCCTCCGAATCCTCCCCCGACGCCGTGAATGAGCCGACTGCTACCGTTGCTGTGGACACGTCCTGGGTATCGCTCACGGCAGACCATTGGCGCGGATACCGGCAGGACAGCCTGCCCGCCGCATGGAGCACGCTTGACGACGGCACACTGCACTTTACCGGCACAGGGCAAGGCGGTGACATCGTCACGCGCGAGGTGTATGATAACTTTCGCCTTGCGCTGGATTGGAAAATCTCCGAAGGCGGTAATAGCGGAATCATGTTTCGGGTCAGCGAGGAGCACGACTACCCATGGCGCACCGGGCCCGAATTCCAGCTGCTCGATGACGACAACCATCCAGACGCAAAGGAGGGGGACGACCGTCTTGCAGGCGCCAACTACGACATGCACGCGCCATCAGCGCGTGTCGTGCAGCCGGTGGGCGAATGGAACTCGGTGCACATCATCGTGCATGGTGCTCACGTGGAGCATTGGATGAACGGCAAAAGGATCGTGTCCTATGAGCTCGGCAGTAACGACTGGAACGAACGCATTGCCAACAGCAAATGGATCGATATGCCCCGCTACGGCAAGGAATCCAGCGGACATGTCTGCCTGCAGGACCACGGGGATCAGGTGTGGTTTCAGCATATACGAATCCGCCGCCTGCAGATGTAGGCCAAGCTTACTCCAGCAGCGCAAAGGCGACGTACGTGTCGCCCGACTTGGTGCCCATCTTGCCGCCCCCGGCCGCAATCACAACGTACTGGCGGCCATCCACCTCGTACGTCGCTGGCGTGGCATAGCCACCAGCGGGCAGCTGCATCTCGAAGAGCACGGCTCCAGAGTCCTTGTCAAAAGCGCGAAAGCGTTCGTCCTTTGACGCGCCGATAAAGACCAAACCGCCCGCCGTCACTACAGGTCCTCCATAGTTCTCGGTGCCCGTGATGGGGATGCCACGAGCGGTGAGTGCATCGAACTCTCCTAGCGGGACGGTCCACACGATTTGTCCAGCACTAAGGTCAATAGCATTTAGCGTGCCCCATGGCGGCTTGACAGCCGGATAGCCTTCTTGGTCAAAGAAGCGGTTATAGCCGGTATGCCCGTAAGGGCTTCCTGCAAAAGCGGTGCTGAGCCTTTCCATATCCTCGTCTGTAGCGGATGCTTCAGACACATCTGGATTCACCTCGCCAAACAGAAGGCGGGTGATACGAGCCACCTCGTCCTCGGTGAGGAAACCAAACGAGGGCATAAAACCCTTGCCTCGCAGGATCTGCTGAGCGACCTCTTCCCGCGTGGCACGATCCCGCAGCCCAAGTAGGGCGGGAGACGACTGGTCCGTGTTGCCTTCCATACCGCTACCGTGACATCCGGCGCAGTAGCGCGCATAGAGTCCGCTGCCCGACGCCGCGTCATCCGGGTTCAGCTCCACCATGGTCAGAATCCACGGCATCTCATTGCTGTTAACGTACAAGAGGCCGGTAGTGGGATCCCAGGCCGATCCTCCCCATTCCGCGCCACCGTCGAAGCCGGGAAAAATCATCGTGCCTTGCGTGCTGGGCGGCACAAACTGGCCCGCGGAACGCGCCGTCTTGAATATCTCCTTGACATACGCTGCGTTTTCAGGCGCGATATCCGTGATGTCTTCTTCCCCAAAGTGCTGACGCGCAAAAGGCGGCGGCGCCGTGGGCAATGGCTGGGTAGGCCAAGCTTCCTCACCCAGAAGGTCACTCGCCGGAAAAGGCCGCTCCTCCACCGGCCAGAGCGGCGTACCCATCTCCCGATCGAACATGAATATGTGTCCGCTCTTTGTCGCGATCGCTACCGCATCGATCGTCATACCGTCGCGCTCAATCGTCACTAGGTTGGGAGGCGACGGCAGGTCGCGATCCCATAGGTCGTGGTGCACAATCTGAAAATGCCAGATGCGCTCGCCGGTCGCGGCATCCAACGCTAAGAGCGTGTTGGCAAACAAATTCTCGCCTTTGCGGTCGCCGCCCCAGAAGTCAAAGGCTGCCGAGCCCGTTGGCAGAAAGACGATGCCACGCTTTTGGTCCAAGCTGAAGCCGGTCCAGGCGTTGGCGCCTCCAGAGCGAAGGTAGGCATCTTCCGGCCATGTGTCGTACCCGTATTCTCCTGGATGGGGGATGGTGTGAAAAATCCATTCCATGGCGCCCGTGCGCGCGTCAAACGCTCGGACATGTCCTGGAGCACTGCGCGGCCCTTCCGACAAGCTGGTTCCTTGTATCAGCAGGTTGCGGTAGATGGTGCCCGGGGTGCGTGCCCGCACGGACAGGCCCGTCACGTCCCTTCCTAGCCCTTCGCGCAGGTTCACGGACCCGTCATCGCCAAAGGACGGGATGGGCACCCCTGTTGCGGCATCAAGCGCAAATAGACGCGCCCCGGCCGTGAACAGCACCCTTGCGATATGGTCACGATCTCCTGGCCAATAGGAAACGCCGCGCAGGATGGAAGGTCCTTCGGCCACCGCCCCCGAAGCGAAAGGATCGAAGGTCCAGCGCTCCTGGCCTGTAGCGGCGTCTAGAGCAAAGATCTTTATCCGAGGAGATACTCCAAACAAAACGTCACCCACCACGATGGGGTTCGTCTGGATCTGCGTGCGCCCAGCCGAATCGGCATCCCCTGTGGTGTATGACCAGGCCACCGCCAGGCTGTCCACATTGGATCGATTGATCTGGGTAAGCGACGAATACTGGCTGCTGCCATGATCGCCCAAGTACACCGACCAGGTGCGAGTGGGGTCTGCGTCGTGCGTCGGCGTGGTGGTGCAGGCCAACAAGCAAAACATCAGCGCGACGCAGATCGTAACGATCCGGTTCATGTGCAAAGGCTACAGAATGGTAGGGCGCAGCACGGGAAAGTAGTACCGCATGTGGTGCGCGGGGCTTGTAAGAAGCCGCGTGACACCCTCAGTGCTGCAAGATAGCCGGCGTCGGCTTCGGTGTCGGCTCAAGGGCAGGGGATCGGTCCGCGGGTTGGAGAATGGTGAGTTGAGCCCAGCGAATGTGACTCTATCTTACTCGAACCCTCTGCCCACGGTGCTCAG
This sequence comes from Rhodothermales bacterium, assembly GCA_958296045.1. Classification (GTDB taxonomy): domain Bacteria; phylum Bacteroidota; class Rhodothermia; order Rhodothermales; family Bin80; genus CATQHT01. The sequence goes on along the minus strand of CATQHT010000001.1, from coordinate 493,207 downwards.
CTGCACGCGCAGCAGGTACCGGTCGGCCGTAATGTACAGCATCGTGCCATCATCGCCGAAGGCGCAGTTGCTGGTCGCCTGTTGCGTGACTAGCGTGCCCAGATGGGTGCCATCGGGTGCGAGCACGAGGACACCGCCCGGGCCCGTTGCCATCAGATAGCCCTGAGCATCAACCTTTAGGCCATCTGGCAGTCCAGGTCGGCCTTGGGCGACAAGGTGGCTGGCATCAAAAAACACCCGGCGATTGGCAACCATCCCGGCATCATCCACATCGTAGGTGACCCAGACCGGATGCTGTGGGTCCGAATTGGCTACATAGAGCATGCGGCCATCTGGAGAAAAGGCGATGCCATTAGGACGCGTAAGGGTGCTGTCCAACAGCGTAACGGTCCCATCGGGACCCAAGCGATATACGCCCTGAAATGGCAACTCTTTCGCCGGGTCAAGCACATTCCTTTCCAGCCCGTAGGGCGGGTCCGTGAAGTATAGGTGCCCGTTTGTCTGGTGATACACCAGATCGTTCGGGCTATTGAAGCGCTTCCCGTCGTATCGATCGGCCAAGGTTTCGTATTCGGGCACGGGAGCGCTGAGCGGCGCGGTGAGCCGGGCGATGCGGCGATCGCCGTGCTGGGCAAGCACTAGGTTGCCACTGGCATCTAGCGTCAACCCGTTGGAGCCAACCTCTCCTGTGCGCTCCGCCGACCCCGTGTAGCCGGAAGGCTGAAGGAACAGCATCAGGCCCTGGACCTCGTCCCACCGGTAGATCGCATTGGGCGGAATGTCGGAAAACAGCACGGCATCCCCAATCCATAACGGACCTTCGGACCACTCGAACCCGTCTGCGACGACCTCCAAGGCAGCGTCAGCGGGCACCAAGGCATCCAGCCTGGGATCCAGGCGCTCGATGGATCCAATCGTCTCATAAAGGCCAGCCTGCTGCGGCGCACACGCCGCCAGGAAGATTGCCATGACAAACAACAGGAAAGGGGATAACGGCACGAAGCGACGCATAGCTTCAGCGGTGACTCGAGGTGTCGGGACGGGCAAAGAGCGCCTCCAAAGAGCCGGGTATGCCCTGGTTGCTAGGCTGCATCAGCTCTTCGGCGCTCCACGGAGTGGAACGATCAGCGGACGCTTCGCGCACGCGTGCCACCTGTTGGGCCGTCACCGCGGAAGCGTCGTTGCCCCAGGCTTCACGAATGTACGTCAAGAGCGCCGCCACCTCGTCGTCGGAGAGAAAAGATTTCCACGGTGGCATGGCGCCAGAGTATATGACCCCGTCCACCTTGACCTCGCCCATCATGCCGTCAAGCACCAAGCGTATCAGGCGCCCCTCGTCACCGGTCACCCAGTCTGTCTTCACCAGCGGCGGAAACACCCCCGCGATGCCCAGGCCGTCCACCTGATGGCAGGACATGCACCGGGACAAGTAGAGTTTTTCGCCCTCGTCTGCTGTGGGCGACGCCGCAAAGGCTACAACCACCGCTGCCACCACTAGTAGGGTTATAACGCCAAAGACCGTCCGCATACATTCGCCAGAATAGTCAGCCTATCGTCCGTTGGGCCCCGATGGCAGCGCCGGCTCCAGGTGCACCGTACGGGCAATCGTACGAACCATGCCGCGCGCATCGGTGACCGTCAGCACTACAGGATACTCGCCCGGCGCCTCGTATCGGTGGTGCACAAGGTGACGCGAGCTCTCATGGCCGTCTCCGAAATCCCAGTGATACGTCAGCAGATCCAGGTCTGGGTCGTGCAGGTCCGACGCGTCAAAGCGGAAACGACCGTCTCCTTCATCCATGATGCGAGCATCCCCCAGAGGCGGACGATTGCCTTCGAGCCAGCGATATCGGGTCACCTGCGCATCAGGACCCGGAACCCAGAATCCATCGAACTCCGCTACGTAGAGGCTGCCGTCGGGCCCGAGCTCCATGGAGATCGGTGCGGTGTCCGTGAGCGTGTCAAACGTCTTGATGTTGACCAGCCGCATCGCAGGCATCGTGATCTCAGGCACCTCCTGGCGCACATCGCGCTCCTGGTCGCTGGCAAACGTTCCCTCGACCAGCTCCCCGTACTTGATCCACCGGCGCGCCCAGTCGAACACGAATAGCTTGTTCTGTAGGATCGACGGAAACGCTCCTTTACCTTCGTGCCGATAGATCGGACCTACCGTCGCTGAGCGGCCACCACTTTCGTACGTGTACTCCCAGAAGGGCGGCGCATACCCCGGAATCATGTCCGGCGTCCACTCATTATAGAACAACGCTCCCAGCGTGCGTGGCCAGCCGAAGTTCTCGCCGCCTTCGGATGACACGACGTATTCGTCGTAGTCGAAAGCGGCATCCGGCCCCACCACGCCGATATACAGCGCTCCCGTCTGGTGGTCCACCTTAAACCGGTACGGGTTGCGGAGGCCGTACACATAGATTTCCCAGCGCACGCCGGGCTCGCCAAAGAAGGGGTTGTCGTGCGGGATGGTGCCATCGCGGTTGATGCGCAAAATCTTGCCGCGCAGATCCTGCAGGTTTTGGGCGGAGCGCTCCGAATCAACGTTTCGCGACCAGTGAATATCCTTAAGCTGGTGCCGTGTTTTGAAGGCCTCCAGGCGCTCTTCGCTGAGTTCCCAGTCGGGGCGCACCTCGGACATACCGTTGTCGCCCGTCGAAAGGTAGAGCGTGGAATCAGGGCCCCATTCCAGGTCTCCGGCCTGGTGACAGCAGGTGGGCTCGGTAGGCACGCGCAGCAGCACCTCTTCGGTTTCCATACGGAGCACTCCCCCGGCAAACTCGACGCGGGAAAGGATATTCATGAAGGTGTGCTGTTCCGCGTAGTAGAGGTATACGTACGGGCTGCCGTCATAGAAGGCCGGGTCCACCTCGATGCCATAGAGGCCGTGCTCGATGTTGGTGGGGTCGGTCGTCCAGACTTTGCCAATCTGGCCCCAGTCGCCGGTGGCCGCATCGTAGTGGTAGATCTCTCCTCGCAGCTCCGCGATCCACACGTTGCCGCGCTCATCGACCGCGATGTCATCGGGCCAGACCTCTTGGGCAATCACCTCTTTGATGCGACGCCCGCCGAAGTCCGCGTCCGCTCTTCCTGCTGCGATACGAAGACCTTGCACTATATGCTCCTGAAAGGCAGGCGTCTTCCACACGTCGGCAAAGTGGCCGAGCTTGGTGACAAAGATGCGGCCGCCCAGGTGCTTGCGTATCCATGCAATGGGGTAGTCGTTACGCTCCTGGCCCGCCAAATCGCCTGTCAGCTCTACGCTTTCTGTGTCCAGAGACATCAGGACGCGGCTGGTCCAGCGGGGATTCTCGTCGAGCACATAGATCTCGTCGCGAATCCAGAAGTCTTCACCGAAGTGGCGGGTGGCCACATTGTCCGGGTCATCGATGGTGATGCGCACGCTCTGCGTCCAAGGGTGCGAATCAAAGAGTCCTCCACCGACCATTTCGCGATATTCATCCCAGTGGTAGAGCGCATCAAGGCCCGCATGCGCCACCGCGATGCCGTTGCCATTGCGCAGAAACTCCATAATGGCGAGCTGCTGCTCGACGGAGATCATCGGCGTGTTCGCTTCCTCTTCTTCGGTATCCGCGTGCACACCGGTAAACGAGAGGGTCATGACACCAGCCGAGAGGGTCCCGCTAAGCTCGCCACCAGTGAGCTGCGCTTCGGCACCGACGGTACCAAACTCTCCGCCGTCAAAAGAGAACGTCAACTCCCCGTCACTTCGCACCAGATCGTCGAGCGGGAACGTGTCATTCAGAAAGGTGATAGACCCCGTCGTGTCTTCCAGCACGAGCTCCGCCTCCATAGCTCCTTGGGGTGTACCGATGGACAGCTGCCAGCGCTGTGCGGGATCTACCGCGCGTGCTCCCACCAGCGGCATCTGCATATTCATGAAGCTGATGGTACCTATGAGCGAGTCCCTTTGGACTTTGAGCGTGGCGGCCATCCTGCCTACGCCTTCCGCTTCCCAGGCAATGGTGAGCGAATCAGCGTCTAGGGTTGCCTCTTCTAGTGCCATAATCCCCGGAAACCTCTTAAACGCTATCGCGCCTGTAAGCGCATCCTCGGTCCCGGACAGTGCCAGCGTGCCCTCAAAGGTGTTGTCTGGCACCTGCATCACCACATCATAATTGGCGAACGTACCTTCGAGCGTCACCTCTTCGGGCTCTAAAGCCCCCTCTGGCCGCGGTGCGCGCAGCGTGCTGTTGGCCAAAAAGAGCACATCATACTGCGCCAGGGTGTCGCGGTTGAGCTTGCTTAGATCTTCGGTGGTATCCACGCGCAGCTCCGTAGTGGCAGATAAGGCGGTCATGACCTCTTTCTGCGCCTGGATGGCGGCGCCATGGCGAAACCCGTGCGTGGCAGTCACCATCAGGACCCGGATCTCTTCCACTTCACTTGCGGGGTCCGCCTTTGGAGCCAGCTGAGCAAGCGTCATCGGCGCATTACCATTACCCTCCAGCGTTCGGATGCGAATGTCCCGAAACGCCACCTGAGAGCTGTCATCGTGGTTCTGCAGCCCTATATGTCCTTCGCGCGACCGGTTGCCGACGAAGTCATTGACCAGATGGCCATTCAGCCACACCCGGTAACGTTGCCCTTCCACCCGGATGCGGAACGCGTTCCATTCCCCAGGCCCTTTGGCTGGCATGCGAAATGGCGCCGAGATGGCGAAAATGCTGCCCGTCACATGGTCCGGGTCACGGCTATTGTCGATCTGTATTTCGTAGCCTTCGCGCACTGCAACCCACGGGTCATCCGACGGCGGAAAGCGTACGAACACACCGGCATTGGCGCTAGGCTTATTCACGTTCCACTTGAGCTCCAGCTCAAAGTCTTGATACGACTGTGCGGCGTAGTAGAAGAGCCCCATGCCGCCGTGGCTGAGGACGGACCCATCCTCCTGCAGGTCGAACCCACCGGGCCCCGCCTGCTCCCAGCCCTCAAGTGAGGTGCTGTCCAGAAGCGTCTGCCACCCTTCGTCTTGAGCGTGGGAAGCTTGGCCGCCTGCTAAGAGCAGCGCGACCGCCACAGTAGTGAACTGTTTCATTGCTGTTCAGTCGTTGGCATGAGGCCGGCATATCCGGCATGCTCCAGGGCGGTGCTTAGTCCGCCTTCCATAAGTACTGGCGCGACCGCGCCATCGCCGTTGGCATCGACGCCATAGCGGCATTTGTCCAGGAGCGCCGTTATCGCTGCGGCATGGGCGTGCGCCATGGCCAGGTTGTCACCATAGTTGGTCTTCAAAATGTTCAGAGCCTGCGCCATGGCCTCATGCAGCCATCCCGTATCCGCGCTTGTATTCCAGAACTCGCTTGGCGCGTCCCACATATAGGTCAGATCCACTCGCGGCTGGTTTTCCGCTTTGGTCACCCCGTCATCCAGCCGCACCCAGCCAATCACATTATTAAGCGCATCGATCACGTGTTGCAAGTGCTGTTGTGCGGGGTCCGCCTCGTATTGCTGCACCAGAGCGCGCCTTAAGAATCTGGCACGCCCCATGAACCCGAGCTGTGTGGGGTCGTCCACCGCTGGAGGCGTATTGCCGTGCCGGGCGACATGGTTCTCGTCAAATTCCTCACCGGTAGTCTGCCAGCGGGTCTTCCATCCGTGCATTGCTGCGGCGCCACCCATCCGATCTGCCAAGCCGGAAGGCTGGCCCCAGATCGTCACAAAGACGCCGTCAGCATGCTGTCTGACCTCGTCTATCGTGGCAGCCTCTGACGCGGCGGTGCTGTGCGCGCGGGCCTCCTGCAGGAGCCGGTCCAGCTCCTGCAGCTGCTCGCCCAGCGGGTGCTGCGCCTGCGCTGTAGTCGAGAGCAGCAGTACAAGACAGATCGCTGCAGAGATTCTCATGATGCGGTTGTGCGGTGATTGAGCCGACAAGGGGGTAGGGGATAGGATCCTATGGTGTCGCTGGCGGTGGATCGATATACAGATTATCGAGGTCCTGCGCTGCCAGCTCTACCAGGAAGGCCCCGATTTTGGCCGTCAGCGCCTGAAGAAATCGTCGTCCTTTCTCTGGGGTGGACAGGGCAGGGTTGCCCGCGCCAGTATCTACGGTTGCTTTGAGCCAGTCACGTTCTGCCCAAACCCAGCCTTCGCGGATGCCGCGCAGCGCCGAAGGGCGCACCGCGCCAGAGCCCGCCTCCAAGAGCGGCGCCACAAGCTCGGGTGCCAAGTGGAGCAGGTTGCTGGTTTCCAGTTCACCGGCGTGATCGCCAGGCTCGTCAAAGTATTCGCTGCCTCGAAGCACCTTGAACCAGTTGATTTCGCAGATGAACATGCCCGGGAACCGTGCTCCTAATTCGCGGATCATTTGGCGAAAGTTGTTCCCGCCATGACCGTTGAGCACCACCAGTTTGCTAATACCTTGGAGTGCGAGCACCTGTACCACATCGCCCAGGAGCGCAGCCTGGGTGCTGGGCATCATGTTGATGTCAAGCGCTACATCCAGCTGTCCCGTGTTGACGCCAAAGGGCACGGTAGGCAGCACGACTGTCTGCGCGCCTTTGGCCCATGCCCAGTGCGCGCTGGCTGCTGCTATGTGATCCACCTGGATGTTATCGGTGGCGTAGGGCAGGTGGTATCCGTGTGCTTCGGTGGCACCCCAAGGCAGGATCGCGACGCAGTAGGGGATATCTTGCGCCTGCCGCCAGTTGATTTCGGCAAGAATATAGGGGCGGCCACTCATGGGGATGCTGCGCGCTGTCCGCCTACTGCTGAACCAGGAGCACGAGGTCGTACTCGTGATCAATGATCTGGATGGGTCCTTCGAAGAAGGGGATGATGTGGCGCCCTTTGCGGTCGATGGACAGCTCGCCTGCGCTGAAGGTCAGGTATCCGCCCTGAAAGGATCCGCTAAAGCTGAAGTCCAGCATCCTGCGGCTTCCTGTGACGTTACGTTCAATTTCGTAGTGCCGCACTTTATCGAATTCCGCGCCGACATGCAGTGACACGTTGGTAATCTCAAACGACCGCCGCACGGTCACGGTCGCGGGTGTTGTACTTTGCTGGACGCCTTCTACGAAGATCCATGCGCGTTTGACCATTGGCGGCAGGTTCGCTTGCGTAGTGTCTTTGGGCGCGCGCGATTCGATGGTGACGCCCGCTGGCGTGCTGACGCACCCTACTTGCAGCGCTGCCGCCACTGCGACGAGCGCTGCGGCTGCCACCCAGGGTCTCATATAGGGATGCGTCTGGCTGCGAAGTGGGTCACTGGGGACCCAAAGGAGGCACAGAACCGTTGCGTGCGCATACATGTTCCCTTTCGCTGCTAAGGCGCCATAGGGATGGTTCCGCTCAGATAGGGGGCCTTTAGGCGCGCAGGCTACCTGCCCGCGGGCGTCGACAAAGTTAAAGGCTACACACACAGGCTGGGCGATGGCAGTGCGGTTCTTCCGACCCCCATCAGCCAAAACGCCGTTCAGGAACACCTGCGAAGGCGCCTCGCTCAGCGCATGAAGAATCTGGCTCTGCTGGAACATGCGGCTAATCTATGCGGCATACATCACGGTGTTAAGGGAAATACTTGGGGAAATGGCAGACGAAGGCTGCGTCGCTAAATCCGAGTCAGACAGATGAGACCTGATCAAGGGGCCCCAATACGACGGAGGACACGCAAGACAGGGGCGAATACCCCCTAAGCCACCACCGACCGCTCCGGTAATCAGAAAGGCTCCATAGCGCCCGGAAAAACGCCCCCAAAACGGGGACAGGAGAGGTCCGACCTCTCACTTCACTACAAGTGACAAAGTCGAGATAAGGCGCTGCGTCAGATGCTCATGATCAGCAACGTCAGTAAGAAGCGGTTTTCTGTGCAAACACTGGTCGACAATGTGTCCCTGCTGACGAAGGAGGTGCTCGACGAGATCAACCAAGTGGTGGTAGCAAAGGGTCATAAGGAGCTCAAGCATGGCGCCAAAGAGGCCTTGCGCTGCCGCGCGGATTCGGCTGTAGCGCGTACCAACGTGGAGTGGCCCACGGACGTACGACTTCTCTGTGATGCATTGCGCAGTCTGGTTAACGAGTTGTACGGACACTGCAAGTCGCTAGGAATGAAGGGCTGGCGCAAGGCCCGCTGGTGGGTGAAGAGATTAACGACAGCCTATCGCCGTTGCCGTAAGGTCCGCAAGAATGGCTTCCTCGACCGCGTACGTCAATTCCTTGCGGTTGCGCGCCAGATCATCACAAAGGCGTTAGGGTGCGTAATCCGACGAATTCGTGCACCCAATCCGATCCAAGCTGGACGGGTAATCCGAGGTAATCTGGACACCCGCGCTGGAGGATCAGCATCAATTCATCTTGATGCACCATGTGCAGCACGACAGGGGCGATAAGGCCATGATCGTGGGTTTCATAGGCGAAGCAAAGAAGCGCTATCCGTCGCTTACGTCCTGCAGCATGGATAAGGCCTTCTACTCTGCGAAGAATCGCGACGCCTTGGATGAGCTACTGGACTTGAACGTTATGCCCAAGCCTGGTTACCGCAATGCGAAACAACGCGAGCGGGAGTCTCATCCCGATCTTATCAAGGCGCGTCTAGAGCATCCTGCGATCGAGTCCGCCATCAACAACCTGCAACAGCGGGGGATGGGGCTCATACGTACCCACGGAAAGGAGGGCTTCGATCGGTTGGTAGAGCTGGGGATGCTGTCGGCAATCATTCACCGACTAGGCAAAGTGGTCAGGAAAAAAGAAGCGAAAGGACGCGCCTGGCACGCCGCTCGCGCGAAGGCCACTTAAGGCTCGCCCGCTCCAGCTTCGGCTGAGCCCTTCTTTTTCTGTTTCCGACCAGCCCGCGACGGGTAAGCTGAATCCACTCTGCGCCGCCAGGAGCTAACGAAACCCGGTTGAGGGTCAGAAATGGCCGTGCAGCGCTTCTGTTACCCTTCCCATCGCTCAAACCAGCGTCCCTATCGGGCCCCCAGCGTGCCCCCGACCTTGCTCCAGCCAGGCAGATGCCCAAAATGCCCTATTCTCTGACAAGCACTAGCTATCGCGCCTGGATGGACGGCATGCGCGGCGGCAAGGACTCGAACGAGGTGAAGCGCTTTTTTTGAGGCCTCGCTGGATCGCACGAACAACCGCACACATGCGCGCCTGAATGCGCAGCGCAAGATTCTGGCCGTGCTGTGGACCATCTGGAGAAAACAGACAGCCTACGACCCCAACCTATTCTTCCCATTGATCCCAACCGCACAAGCGGTCTGCTGAGCCATTGGCAGCGAAGGCAATGTGCATGGCAGTCGCGACAGGCGGATACGGGTAGCCGGGAAATGCTCCACTCGCAGTCTAACTGCCATACGGTAAGTTCGGACACCAGCCTAGCACCCCGGCCTCCATGCCCCATATGACTATAGATTCCATTAGTGCAGAGCTCACAAACGAGACTGACAATCGAAAAGCTCTACCAACCGTCATGAACATCCGATACCCCGCTGGCTATCAGCCCATGCACTGATCCCTCGCCTACGCACGGCTCTACTGCAGATGCGGTCCTGACCGGGAGTCGCGCGCGACCTGAAAAACTTCACGCATTTTTCAGGATGGGGGACCTATGGGCTTGACTTTCTTTTTGAAACGAGACCTGCAAGCGCACGCCGGCGCTTGTCACGGTGTGCCGCAGCCGACGCCGACACCTCTGGCACGGCACTGCGAAGCGTTTCCAAGATCCCGCGTTGCCCCTGCATGCCAGCAAGGTAACCGATGTAGAAGCCGTTGCTCAGTCCTATTTCAACGTCAATGGGATCCCGAGCCACGGGGACGACATGGAGCGCGCAATGGCTCTCTTATGCAATCATCGCATCTCGCCCAGGGGGTCTCGCCAGCTCAGCGGTCAACGGCTCAGAATCTCCGCCGTCCGCTGCAGGCGCCATGTCCCGCGAACGTGGTGAGTAGCGTACTCCTGCAGTGCCCCATTATCTAAGAGGAGGTTGCGCGTCGTACTCAGCACGGACGTAGCCACGAGGCATGGCGGTGCGGCCCGCAGCCCACGCGCCTCGGCCATTGCGTCTGCTTCAGCGTGTGTGGACTTGAGCGTTACCAGTCCAGATCCGCGTAGCGCAGTTTCAGCTCTTTACGGCGATCCTTATAGTCCGGCATGACAGAGGCTACCGTTCGCCAGTAGTGGCGGCTGTGGTTGGCGTGGATCATGTGCATGAGCTCGTGGACCACCACGTAGTCCACCAGACGTACGGGAGATTGCATGATGCGCCAGTTCAGGCGGATCGTGTTGCCAGGACCGCAGCTGCCCCAGCAGCGTTTCTGATCTGCCACCATGGCATGGGGTAAAGGCAGGCCGATGGTGCTGCACCAGTGCCTTATGCGTTGCGGTAGAAATTGACAGGCCTGATCAAAAAACCAAGCGATTAGTGCGCTACGTACCTGGGTGGCCTGCAGGAGGCCATCAACAGCAGGCAAAGTAATGGGCACATGAATATGCTGACCATTGATGTGCACACTGCCCGTGCTGCCTCCATCAACGGCAAGGTAGTATACGACCCCAAGGTAGGAGACCGGTTCACCGGTCACAAAGTCGCTCGGCACCGCGGGCGGATCTTGGGAGCGGTAGAACTCTAGCTTTTGCGAAATCCAAGCCGCGTCCTTAAGCACCATCGCATCAACTTCTGCGGTTGCCATGGCCGCCGGCACGGCCACGCGCACCCCGCCATCTGGATGTACCGAGATGGACACCGTCTTTTTACGCCGCTGACTGCGGACGATCTGGTAGGATAGCGTTTGGCTTTCCCACTGCACGGAGGAGCTTTCTTCTGGCAGACGCAAAGACTATGGCGACGGTGGATAAGAAGCTGGAGTAAAATACGATATGCCGCCCAAGCTCGACGCAAGCCGCGCATCTTTCACGCAGACTTTGCGAACGCGCAGCGACCGCCAACGGACGCCCTCATCCTACGTCACACCATTCCCCACCCATCTTTGGCACTCGGGCTGACGGCGGGGCCTCGTTCGCCCTCAATTATCCGCCTGGAGGGCCGATTTCGGCCATCTTTGTCACTCAGGCTGACGGCGGGGCCTCGTTTTTCTTCGTTTTCCTCCTAGCGGGCCGATTTCAGCGCCGTTTTTCGTCGATATTGTCGCCGATCGCGTTGTAGTGAAATAGATAGGGCCTCCGGGAACGCGCCGCGATCGGCGCCGTAACACCACCCCGGACCAGACGCGCAGCGCCATCTTCGTACGAGCCTCTAATTACCGCCGCAAAAACGGCCAGGTGCGAACCTCATTCGCGCTCCTTCAATCCGTACGCGTCGAAGGACAATCCACCCACCGTACCCTACTCAACCTCGGACGGGATTTCAGTATCCCTAAGCAAGACTGGCCCGAACTCGCCAAGCAGGTCACCGCCCGACTGAAAGGACAAGCGCGCATCCCCGTACAGGAAGAGGATGAGCACCTGAAGAACGCGGTCGATGATATCGTCAAACGACTTCTGGACCAAGGCTTTGACATCAATGCAAAACACCCGGATGGTCGCGACACCATTCTTACAGACAAGGTCTACAACCCCGACGCCAAGACCGTCGGAGGCGAGCGCCTAGCGCTGCAAGCGCTCGAACTGCTGGGCATGGAAGAACTCTTGCGTGAACTCGAGTTTCCCGAAAATCATATCAAGCTCGCCTGTGCGTTGATCGTCGGACGCATGCTCTGTCCCGGCAGTGAACGGCGCACCCATAAGTGGATGACGGAGACCTCCAGTATCCTGGAGCTGCTGAACCTCCAGGAGCCAAGTCTGAGCATGCTGTACCGATGCTCAGACCGGTTGCACAAGCACCGGCATGAGATCATGAACCGCCTCTTTGGAAACACAAAGAGGGTGTTGGATTTTGACGAGACGATCGTGTTTTATGATCTAACAAATGCCTTTTATCACGGTCGGGAGAAAGGAGAACTCCTTCGTCGTGGGCGCAGCAAAGAGAAGCGGAGCGATTGTCCTCTGGTCACGCTGGCGCTGACGCTCGATGCCTCGGGATTCCCGCGCGGTGTGGAGATTCTACCTGGCAACGCGAGCGAGCCGGCTACGCTCCAAAAGGCCATAGAGAACCTGAACGGAGCGACGCCCACCATCATCATGGATGCCGGTATTGCCACCAAAGCAAATCTGGCGTACTTGAAGGACAACAACCTCAACTGGATCTGTGTGGAGCGAAAAAGGGTGCCTCCTGTGCCCACCCAGGCACCCGATCAAGAGTTTGTAACCGCTAATGAGGTGAAAGTCCGGGCTTGGAAGCTCCCCGAGGAGGAGGGAGTAGTGCGCGTCTATGTACACAGTGAAGCCCGGCAGGCCACCGACGAGCAGATCTTGCAGACCAAATGCGACCAGTTTGAAGCGGCACTGCAATACCTCCATGAGGGACTGCCCGTGCCCAGACGCCTGAAAAATATCAAGAAAGTCGAACGCAAGGTTGGTCGCCTGCAGGAGAAGTACAAGTCGGTGGCCCACCTGTATGAGGTTGAGGTGAAGCAGAAGGAGGGGACACAGCGTGCCGCATCGGTCACGTTTAGCAAGCGTACCTCCCATCAGAAAAAAACCCAGGCCGCCGGAGGGTATGTGCTCAGCACCAGCCATACCACCTGGTCTGCCAAAAAGATTGCGCGCACCTACTGGCGGCTCACGGAAATTGAGGCCACGTTCCGAGTCATGAAGTCCGACCTGGGATTACGGCCTATCTATCACAGCAAAGATGAGCGGATTGAAGGACATCTGTTCATTACCGTGCTGGCCTACCACGTGTCCCATTTGATCCGCACCAAGCTCAAGGCCAACCATGTCCATGAAAGCTGGAATGCGCTCCGCTTCAAACTCAACCGGATCCATCGGATTACCACGGTGCTACCAAAGAGTAAGCACCGCTATATCGTCCTCAAAGTGGATCAGAAGTTGACGCCATGCTTGCAGCGGATCGTCCATTGTCTGGGCATGAGCTACGATCCCGCGGCGACAAGAAGCAAGGAGGAATACTCCAGTGAGCCGAACGATCTGAAAAAACCTCCTGATTCATGAATGCTGTGACGCCCCCCATGCCTCACGCCAGTACCCACTCCAGAAGGAGTAGCGTGAGCTGTGTCCGATTCGGACAGATGAGACCCGATCAAGGGGCCCCAATACGACGAAGGACACGCAAGACAGGGGCGAACACCCCCTAAGCCACCACCGACCGCTCCGGTAATCAGAAAGGCTCCATAGCACCCGGAAAAACGCCCCCCAGAACGGGGACAGGGGAGGTCCGACCTCTCACTTCACTACAAGTGACAAAGTCGAGCCCAGGCTGTCGTGTACTCCATGCAGCCACCATGTATCTGGCTTGATGCGGTCCGTGCCACCTCTGCAGTGGTATCCTTCGCGCGCAACCGTGTTTGCAGCGGTGCTCCGTATGGCTGCATGCAGAGGACAAGCAGCGCAGCCCCTTGTGTAGACGAGGCAATCGGCTTACAATTCCCACCTGCCGTAGCCAAATGGTTGCCGCTTGTGCGTCACCACATCATGCGAGGCATGCGATTTCGGGGCTGCCTCCAGACACCTCGCTGTTACCTTCAACACTGCCGTGCCTCACCCGTTGCTGCAGGGGAGCCCCCTCGGTGCATGTCGTGCCGCGGCGGCTTGCACCGTTCGTCGGTAGAGATAGTCTTCAAGGGCCCAGGGCGCCGCGGGATGCCTTGCCCCCATGCTCGGCGTGTTGATAGCCATCACCCGAGAGTGCGAAGCTCACGAGGGAAGGGCGGGGGCTCTTGCGGGCCATTGAATGTGATGTACGCACGCGCGGCCACAGCGTAATCGTCGCCATCATGTACATCAGCGATCACATTTTGACGTCCTCCGCTGTGCCAGCGTGGGCCTTGACGGCCGCATTCCATCTGACCATGTCTGGCCTTGCCGTTTCCATATATCCGCTGCCATGGACTCCTGCATTGGTAAAGAGCTGCCATTCATGTTACCCGCACGCATAGGAGATCCCAAGTGCCGGGACAGTTATATTGTCATAACCCGTGCAAAAACAGTGGATGTGAAACATTAATTACTTCCCAACTAATTGACCGCTTGGATTCAATCGGCCCTATAGAATTAAAGTATCACATTACAGTGCGATATCCGCAATGATGACCTTCGCATGTAGCCCAGCACACCTCATCCATAGGTTTAACTGATAGGCATGTTTACGCTGTCAATAGGACGTTTCTCGGATGGTGTCAGTGCTATCGTAACGTCTGCCCATGCCATCCATGGAAGTTTCTGCACCGATTCCCGAGTGCTTTAGATGCCGCTGGGCGTCGGTGTATCCCTTCGGCGCGCCTGCTAGGTATGGGCGTGGGAACGCCAGAAACGGTATGAGCAGGATATGTGTCCGCGTGCAGAACCGCAACGAATCCACACCGTGAGCTGTGGCGCACTACTGAATATGCGGCGGGTATGTTGTTGACATATTCCTTGCAATTACATTACCTTTACTGTATCTTGCTGCCTGAGAGTCCCCTTAACGAAATGTATCGCTGGATTGCGCTGGCGCAGTGCGCAGAGACAAAGCCCGCTCCAGTGTCGCCATTGAGTATCTGCTGCTTGCTGCGTGTATACTCAGGAAATGGGAATTGTCAGGTCCGTGACAGCACTACTGTGCCCATTCAGGCTGGAATCGCATGGCGGACGTAGAAACACGAACCCTGCTGCATCAATGCGCACCGTGACGTGTACAACCATAGGGCAGGGCCGGGTTACCGCTTGGCTCTATGTTTGCGCTATGCCTCTGGCACTATGGACAACCGCAGCTAGCAATCTGACAGCAGCCATCCTCTTCCGTTCTTTTACGCGCCGACCTGGACCCGACTGCGAAAGCCGGGAGCACGGCGAGCGTCTTCCGAAACGGCTTCTACCAGCCGCTGGCGCCTCGCGCGCACGGCCCTCTCGGGTCATTTTCGGGCCCTTGAAGCCTTGGCAGTCCGATGGCATCGCAATGGTGCGAGCAGCGGTGGAACCCCTTGTTTTCTCGTTACCCCCCTTAGGCAGCCGGAGCGATTGGAGGGGGCATTTCCAGCCCGACGGTGGTATTACCGTTATATTCGCGTCGTGGCATCTGGGGCCTTGGGGCCTTGGGGCCTCTCACGCATTCAACAACCTGTAAGAGGTAACAGCTATGCAGATCGTCAAGGTGATTGGATCACCCCTTAGTTCATTTGCTCCGCGCGGCGCCTTGGCGCGCCTTGGCGCGTTGCGCCCGCTGAGTCCTCGCGGCGTTCGGCGAGCCTGGATGCCCGTAGTACTTTGCGTGCTGATGGTTGGTGCCTTGGGAGTGCCGCAGTCTGCCAGTGCGCAGAGCCGGATCATCGGCGGAACGCAGACATATGGCAACTCCTCGGGCTTCAGGATCTACCTTGATGACCTGATCAAGCACGAGCCGCAAACCGGAAGCGGAGACGCTTCCCTAGATAAAGACGACCGATGCACGGTCGCGCAAGGTAAGAGTCACATTCAGCGGGCAGTCAGGGCCCTCGCATCCATGACGGTCTCGATGCCTGAGAATGATAGGGCATCGGATGCTTTGCTAGATTACACGTGGACCGAGACGGCAAGGACCACAAACGCTCAGCCAGTAAAAATGGAGAGCACGGCGAACCCCGACTTTCAAGTCTGTGGGGCACCTGAGGGTACCCAAATTTCATGGGGATTCTTTGCCACCCGCGCTACTATTGATCGGGGCTTTGAAGTAGCTCCAGGGCCCGACCTTCCACATCCCGGGGACAGTACAATAACCAGCACCGAGACTGGCGGCGGTGTCCTTTCCCGACCTGCCACTGCCCCTGAGGTTGACTACGAGTCGTTTTCCAATCCCAAACGCGCGTATGTGCTACGGGTAATCGCCCGTTACCACGGCGGAGGCCATAACCCCCGCGAAACATCCGTAACGGTATACGTGGAAGTTACAGATGTGAACGAAGCGCCGGTGTTTACCGACGCTCCCGACGCCGATGATCCAGAGGATCCGAGGGTTCCGTACGAGTTCTCGATCCCTGAAAACGTCGACGGATCAATCACACCGGTCACGGTAGGAACGTTTACCGTCAAGGATCCCGATGACTCGGGAGCAATTATCGGTTATGCTGTGACTGGTGGTGACGAGCAGGGCGAATACCAGGTATTGGCGGGCGCTACCCCAATGCTGCAGTATACGGGCGATAGCCCCGAGTTTAATGAAAGCGAGACGTTTAGTGAACAGGTACATGATGTAATAGTCACGGCCACCTCCGGTGGTGCGAGTACTCCACATCCCTTCAAAATTGCCATCATCGACCAGCCGATGTATAGCGAAACCCTAGCGAAGGGCGACGGCGCCCCCATAGGTGAGGAGGACGGTCAGTACGGGTACGCTTTTGCCCTGAAAGAGGGGACGGTCATGGGAACCACCGTCGGGACGGTAAGCGCTTCCAGCTTGGTGCCCGGCTCAAAAATTACGTACGAGATAACTGCTACGGACTGCTTCGTCGCGGGGATTGCCACTCCAGGAGACCATACTGACGACAAATTTTGTACCGATGGCATAACCGCCCTCGCCACCGACAATGGCGGTTATGACGACAGCGTAAAGGTTGACGTAGATACCGGCGTCATCACCTACATAGGGAAAGAGCCGGTACCCAGCTTCATCTCCGCAACGACGCTTCCAGACATTAAGCTGACGATTGAGGCCACGGAAAGAACGTCTCCATGCCTGCTTGTTAACCCTAATGCTTCGACATGCGAGAAGTCCTATGCGTACGTAGTGCTTTCGCACTCGGGTTCCCAGGGTATCCTGCGGTTCGTACCTTCGACGCCGCTTACAGTCACGATGCCAACCAATAGCGCCGTAACGACCGCCTTGTCGGGTGACCTCCGCACAGCCGCGGGAGGCAGGGCGCCATATACCTATTCACTGACGGGCTCTAAGGCATCCCTCTTCAACATCGGAGCCACTGACGGCCGCCTTTACTACACAGGACCCGGCGAAAGCGCGGACTTCTCGCTTACGCTGGTAGCTAACGACGCCGCCAGCCGCCGCGCCACTCGGACAATCAATGTCGATGTAGGCGGTAGCGGTGGTGGAGGTGGAGGTGGCGGCGGCGGCGGAGGAGGCGGTGGTGGTGGTGGCGGCGGAGGAGGAGGCGGCAGTGGATCTCCCCCAACCTTCGTGGGCGCTCCATACGTATGGGAAACCTTGGATGTAAGCGGGGGCATCCCAGACGACGGACTCTTAGTAGGAACGGTCACAGTAGAAGATCCTGACGACGGCGATGAATCTAACCTGACCCTTGCACTGTCAGGGTCGGGCAGCGACCACTTTGATATCAGCCACGTCACAGGGCAAGTCAAATATGTCGAGACGGCATCAGTAGCGCGGGCGTCATATACCCTAACAGTGACAGTCACCGACCGCGGAAACAACTCCGTGACTGCATTGATAACAATTTCCCAGCCTGGGTCAACAGCACCAGCATTCAGTCAATCCAGCTACACGTTTACACTGGCTGAGAACAGGAACGGCAGCTCCACTCCTATCGGCCTGGGCGAAATAAAAGCCTCCGTGGTGGCAAACGTGGCCATCGGATTCGCATTGGGTGGGGCACCTTCGGGCGACCTGTTTCGTTTGGGAACCACGAGCAGCGCCGCCGGTGCCTATAGCACCAACCTTCAATATCACGGTACCGGCGCAGACTTTGAGTCCACAACCAAGAGCTTTTCGTTCCAAGTTATGGCGTCAACGTCCGATTCCACCGTGAGCGTTCCCGTCACGGTAAACATTACCAACGTGAATGAGGCCCCCTCGTTTGCTAACACGGCATACGCCTTTTCCATCAAGGAGGACATAGCTAGCGGTGCGGCCGTAGGAACCGCTGTAGCAAGCGATCCAGATGCGGGTGACGCTGTCAGGTACGGATTGTCTGGTACTGGTGCATCTAGATTTGCCGTGGCACAGGGCAAAATAACGTACAACGGCCCCGGTGAGGATTTTGAGACGCCCCCGAACAAGTACACCCTGACATTGACCGCTACCGATAGAGGGAACCTATCTGGAACGACTACGGTGACGATCGATGTCACCAACGTGATCGAAGCGCCAGTGTTCGGCAATGCCAGCTACGCGTTCAATTTGCAGGAAAACCGGGCCGGTCCGCTTGATATCGGCCCGGCGGTCGCCACGCATCCAGAGAATCTGACGTTTACGTATTCCCTCTCAGGCTCGGCCGCTGCAAACTTCGCAATCAGTTCGGCTGGCATGATCTCGTACGTGGGATCGGGCGAGGACTTCGAGTCTGACCCTAAATCGTATGCGTTTATGGCTGTTGTGACCGATACCAGGAATAAGAGTGGACAAGCAAACGTCACGGTCACCATCCAGGATCAGGATGAAGCACCGATGTTCGCGCGTAGTCGATATGACTTCGCCTTGGATGAGAACGTCTCTGGACCCGAGTCGCTCGGTATGGTAGCAGCCACAGACCCTGAGAATGATCAGATCGTCTATACCCTCGAAGGCGCCGACGCGACCTTCTTCAACGTCGACGGCAGAAGCGGTGAGGTGAGCTACACGGGCCGAGGCGAAGACTATGAGAATGGTCCGGGCACGTACAAGTTCGATGCCGTGGCCATTGCCGATGGCGGCGAGGATAAGACCAGTATCGTCGTAACGATTCGTGACGTCAACGAAGCACCCGCCTTCGCAGAGAACAGCTATAGGTTTGACCTTAAAGAGAACCTGTCTGGACCCGTGGACCTCGGAAGTGCTGTTGCTACCGACCCGGACGGCAACTCGCTGTCATACTCCTTGAGCGGCTCCGGTGCATCCAACTTCCAAGTCAATAACTCCGGTGAGGTCTCCTATGTGGGCAGCGGAGAAGACTACGAAAGCACCACAGGTCCCTTCAAGTTCATGGTCACCGCTAAAGACCCGGGAGACCTGAAGGCAGAAGCGGAAATCTCGGTCTATGTGACAGACCAGAATGAAGCGCCTTCCTTCGACGCTGCATCGTACAACTTCAGCCTGTCCGAAAACATGCCAGGACCGGTGATGCTGGGCATGACCCAAGCCTCAGACCCCGATAACGATGTGCTGCAATTCTCTATCAGCGGAGGAGACAGTAAGTTTGCTATTGACGCATCTGGCGAGGTGCGCTACACCGGCACCGGGGAAGACTTTGAAGGCGGACCTGGAAGCTACAGCCTCACTGCTACCGCAACAGATGTGGGTGGGCTGATGGCCACGACGGCCGTCAATGTCACCATCCTGGATGAGAATGAGGCGCCCATGGTTTCTGTGCAGCTTTCAGCAATCGGTCTGCAGGTGGGCACGCAATATACCACAGACATCTCTGGCACCTTTACCGACCCAGACGGCGATGCGCTGGTGTATACGGCAACCACAACCCAGGACGCGGTCGTAGGCGTGAGCGTATCCGGCAATCAGCTGCAGGTGGTGGGACTCATGATTGGTACCGCCACCGTCACCGTGGTGGCGACAGACCCCGACGGGCTACAAGCGCGGACGGACATGACAGTGGACGTGCAAGCATCCCGAGCAGAGCGGTCCCGTACCCTGAAGTACTCGCTGGCAGCGATGGCTCGCGCCATTGGTACGGAAGCCGTTGAGGTGATTGGCGGAAGGATGATGTCTTCCAGTAGCCGCAACCATGTGAACATGATGGGACATTCACTCTCCTGCGGCCTGTTTGGCACTGGCCAAGACTGTTCCTGGCAGACACTGGCACGCTCGGCCTTGGGCATGATAGGCCTGCATGCACCCATGCCCGCCGCGTCCAGGCTCCATATGACTCCGGGCGCATCCGTGCCTGGAGCTAGGATCGGCGGCCGTAGGATAGGCATAGGCGGCATAGGCAATGCCTTTGCCATGTCCCGCGGTTATGCTATCGCGCAGTCCTCTTTCCTGGCCAGAAGAGGCGCCTTCACTATCTGGGGCCAGGGTAATGCCGGCGGCTTTGAAGGTGCGCCGGACAACGGCTTCTCCATGGAGGGATCCACCTCGTCCATGTACTTCGGTGCTGACTATAACCTTAGCAGCCGATTCATGCTTGGCTTAGCGATGTCAATCACCTCTGGCGAGGTAGACTATATGAGCTCGCTGAACGGCGGTGGCAAGATAGATGTGTCCATGACTGCATACCACCCGTACCTCCGGTTCACACCGCGTGATGGACTTGACATCTGGGGCGTCTTTGGAGCAGGCACCGGTAGCGCCGATATCGATGAGGAAATGAGCAGCGACTTTTCCACCGACTTATCAATTGCCTTGGTCGCGTTGGGCGTGCGTCAAGAGCTGTCCGGCTCATTTGCCCTGAAGGCGGATGTCTTTAGTGTAAACATCGTCTCTGACGCCAACAGGGCCTATGTTGAAGAGGTGGACGCTGGTGCGCAGCGCCTGCGTCTGGCGCCCGAGTACAGCATTCGCCGGTCTGACGGTACGTCTTCGTACAGTGGCAACGTGTCGCTTGGCCTGAGGGTTGACGATGGCGATGTGGATAGCGGATTCGGCGCGGAGGGCGGCATTGCGGGCCGCTACGCCCACGCACCATCCGGCTTGAGCATTGACCTGCGCGCGCGGACGCTGCTGCTCCACCAGGCAGAAGACTTTTCGGATTGGGGTGCCAGCATCGCTGTGCGCCTGACGCCTGGCGGCGACGAAGGTCTGGCCCTGTCGGTCGAGCCGAGCTGGGGCAACTCGCATGGTGGCGCGGATGCGCTGATGCGTCAGGAGGGTTCGCTAAGCCAGATGATTCCTTATAGGCAATCCGGCACGGGCACAATGGAACCCGATCGCATCGGTGTCCGGGTCGGCTACAAGGTGCCTGCTAATGGCAGGACCCGCGTAGCACCCTTCGGACGTTGGACCAACAATGCGTCTTCTGGCTACCAGGTTCAGGCGGGTACGCGCTTCGCGATGCTCACTGCACCAGACAGCAAACGTAAAATCGTGTCGCTGGATGTGTTTGCAGAGCAGCATGTCCAGGGCTCTACGATTGGCAACACGCGCGTCGGCTTGCGCGGAATTGTGAAGTTTAACTAAGACGCAGGCTTAGCCAACCTGGAGCAAGAACGAGGGCCGCCTGTACGTGCAAGTGCAGGCGGCCTTCGTCTTTTGTGTTTTCTGAGGACCTGCTCTGCGCTGCCTGCCCACAACAATCCTGCCTTACCATTGACGCCATTGCACCGGGTCCGGTTGCCACTGACCTGCGGCGGAGACGTTGCCTCAAAGTTGGCACCTCGAAGTGACCAGACTGGTCAGCCGTTTTTGCTGCTTCCCATGGTGCCGCGCTTCACTTTCTCTTGCCTGAAATGAGGTTCCTGGCTCGGGCTTGCGAGTGCGGACTATGGGTATCCGTCCGAAAGTCCGCATATTGGACGGGTAGCATTATGGCCCGACATAAGTGGAAGGCCTATTGACCAATCCGTTATGTGGAGGCATGGCAACGGGAGTCATGGGCACATCTGAGGTGATGTTTCCGTTGCTCACATGCCATTTGCGTGGTACGCAAGGTACGGGAGCATTTTGCGAGGAGCATGGCATAACGCGTAGTTAACTGTCTTGCTGGCGCCGCACGTACACGGTATCTTCGTCTGAGGTGGTGGGCGACGCGCTTGTGGATGCTCATTCACGTGTTCGGCGGGACGGGGGAACGTTAGCGGCATTGCGGCTTCCAGGCAGCGCCTGTTGGCGTGTGTTTTCGCTGGGTTCGTCGTCGTTTCTGTCGGCGCTGATTCATAGTGAGGGTGGCAGCTCGTGATTGGGCTGGGTCCTTCTGACCGCTTTTACGTGTATCGCGAGTTGGCGGACCTGCGGAAGGGACTGGAGCGGCTTGTGCGGTCTGGTTCGGTCGGGAATGAAGCGGGATCCGTTGTCGGGTGGCGTCTATTTGTCGATCACTCGCCGTCGTACGCATATCAGCATCCGCCCTTTGGTGCTGGGCGAAAAAACTACCTGCATGCCGGGTTACACGAAGCAGCCCAGCGCGCTGCTATCATCTACTCGCTGCTGAGCACCTGCGAATGCCACGGCATTGATCCACAAGCCTGGCTAGAAGATGTGCTAAAGCGCATGCCGATGCACACCACTGCCATCGGCAATTTGCTGCCACGTCCGTGGACCAAGTGTGACCGTGCCCCCACCTCACAGATACAGCTCCCACCCGTGTGCGCCAGCGCATGAGCCCCTCTGCGCCGCTTTTGAGCGCAAGACCTGCACCGCAACGCACCGCCACCCAAACGCCCTGCGTGCACCCACCGCTATCTCCCCCAGAGCACCTCAGGCCACTTGGGCAGCTGCCGTAACACAGTCACGCCAGCAAGGTAAGCTGCCAACCGGCTGCACCCGGTGTCCCCACGACCCTGCAGTATCTGGCTTGGAGTCAACACATGGCGCAACCACGCCTCCGCGCGGCACTAATCAGCTAAAATAAACGGAGTTCTGGATGGATACAACGAAACGGCCTATGCTGAGTTGGCGGAGTGAAGGGCCGCACCCGAGGAGAAAGCGGAAAGTCGGGTCCATACCGGGCGCAGGACCGGATTATATGAGCTGTCTGGAGGCTGCAGACACAGAGCCACGGAATCGGCGTACCGTTCACGGCTGGAAAGATGGGCGACCACATCCTAACGTCATGCTGGGGAGCGCGGCCTGAGGGAGGAGCCAAATGCGTTAGCGCGCATGTCCAGATCTGTGCGGGGCCCCGGGGAAACCCGGGGGCTACCACAAAGTTCTCGTCAGGGAGGCGTCAATCCAATCCCAGAGCCGCCTTTCAAGTCCATCATCTAATGTTCCCGAACATAGTGCTGAGATACGGCAACGGTCAAGCACGATCTGACCCATTCCTGCGTTGGAGAAGTCCCTTTCCGATAAGGCCCGTGGGACGAAGAGTGCCGGGATCGGGTCCATGGCGAGAGATGCAGCGAAGTTCTTCTTGCACCAATTCCTAGGCCGCAATTCGTATGCCTTGCCCTTCCAATGCTGGCCGACTGTGCACCGGCCAAATAGTATCATCTTCGAAGGCTTCAGATCGGGGAACTCCCTCCACGCCACGACATCAAGACCATCGTCTTTTGACTGCTCTACCCCCGCCCGGTCCCTGCACGCCGTCCCCTCTTGCAAGAGATCTGCTAGGTGCGCGACAGCGTCACGAAAGCTCTTCGGGAGGTCGCGGCGCGGAGATCCGAATACTACAGATGTCTTACTATCACCGAGGTACCGACCAGCCGCTGCCGCACTCAACTCCTCAAACAACTTGGAGACCGTGGCACCATCGGAAAGTTTGTGCCTGCTACCAAGACACGCAAGAAGTTGAAACAGGTATGCAGGGCAAGATTCTCCACGACACTTAAGCTTAATTCCTTGCCGACCGATCTCGAATGGGTATGCGCTACCCGGCCCGCAAGCTTAGGTGCGATGCGTCAGGACTTCCGTCCAGCGTTCCAGAATTGTCTCGAAGGGCTCTATACCTGACATTTCCTCCGCGGATTCACCGTACGTCGCGACCTCGATATCTGACATTTCCTCCGCGGATTCACCGTACGTCGCGACCGCTTCATCCTCGGAGGCGGTGAGTCTTAGGTCGCGGATCACGTCGGTCCATGCAAGAAAGCGCATGGGGTTTTCCAGGCAGGCCTTCTCTAGGCAGTCGGCGTGACCTTCGACCGCTTGGCTCGCGTTCATGGTCAAGGCTCATCGGGTGTCATGAGGGACTTGAGAGACTTCGCTTGTTTATAGAGGCTATGCCCTATCGCCACCAAGTCGTCCTCGCCATTGAACCCTGTCGATATATACTGCATGGCTTCACGCGCGCGGTAATCGGCCCTTGTGAGCGCGGTACGAAACAGGTAAGTGTCACCTAGTGAAGCGTCCAGCGCTGCCCGAAGCGAGCCGCTGGACTCCAGCAAGCCTATGCCTTTGGGGGTCGAAAGCGCGTACGCAAGATTCCGGAGGTCTGGATTCTGGCGACGAACCTTTGCCTCGATATTTTGAGACCGGTTCCCGAAAAGCCAATCCATGAGATTCTGCAATTGTGGCTGGCGGTCGTCTGGAACCGGGTTTTCGTTACCAAGCATTTCGCCATCAACTCCCAAGTAGTTCTGGATGGACACATAGCCCAGCGCGGTCCATAGATGGGAAAAGGGAAATCGTGGGTTCTGGGTGTTTGACGTATCAAAAGAGAACAGGTCTTGTGCCTGCCGAAGAACAACGTATCCTCGGTACAAGCGAGTCACGGTTTCGTGACGGTCTCCGATCCCTGATGCGATCTCTTTGAGACTCAAGCCGAAGTTTTTTCGCAAGGTGAACACGTACTCAGCCTTAGCGATAGAATCCCAAGCCTGCGGTCCGTTGATATGTTTGAACCCGACGAAACTCCACAGCTTCTCTCGCGATGCGAGGATCACCGGAAGTTTTCGGATCGAATCGAGAACAGCCTGTGGCGGATTGTCTAGCTGGATTCCGAGCCGCTCCCGCAGGCCAGAATCGGAGATGATCTTTACGGCCGCGAGACGGCGGTTACCCTCGACTACGACCAATCTGTCCTCCTCTTTGGTCGCGAATAACTCCTCATGCTCCCAGTAGCAATTTGCGAGGATGGAGTCCACCAATTCGTTCACTGACTTATTGCGCCAGAGCCAACGCACGATAGCTTGCTGGTCCTTCAAAGAGAATTCCTTGAACCTGATCCTTGGGTTCTTAGGGTCAAGGTACAGGTCGGACGGTGGAAAATGTTTGATTTCCAAGGGGACTGGCGGGCTATTAGGGGTGTGGCGTGATTGTCAGGAACTGCCAGCCGTACTGCTCTGTGATTACGCGGCAACTCATGTGAATAGTCTGTCGCGCGTAATGAGCAGTTCAGGCATCCTGAGGTGGCTGCGGCTTTTCATTTCCACGAGGGCTGCGTGGAATTCGTGCCGACGGACCAGGGCGATGATCTCGGAAGAGCAATCGTAGGTCATCAGGAAATTTGCCTGACTCTCAGCCAGAGCAGCAAAAATACGTGCGTGATCCAAGTTGTTGTGATTGTAGAGTCGGGTGCCCGGCTGCTTTCCGCCCTTAGCCGTGTACGGCGGATCCACAAAGAAAGCTGCACCCGGCCGGTCGCACAGTAACTCCAGTAAGCGCACACCATCGGATTCGCAGAAAAGCAGCTTATCAGAATGCTCAGCAATGTTCTTTATCCTGTCCACCAGTGTATCAGGATACCACCGGGAGCTAATACCAGCGCCATTTTCTCCGCTCCTGATGAGCGAGGCTTTAGGTGTCAAGACACCTCCGTATCGCGTGCGATTCAGGACAAGCGTGCGGAATCCGTGATCGAGAACACTTCGCGATGCCGCATGGGCTATGCGCTCGACACCATCCCGGCTGGGAATAAAGGATTGAATGCGCTCGATCAGCTCCTCTGAGTGCTCCAGCACCGATCGCCAGAAGGAGGATACGTCTCGGTCCAACTCCACCATTAGGGCCCGCTTCGCCAGGTCCTCCATAACCGCAGTCAATGCTACGACCCCTCCCCCAGCAAATGGTTCGATGAGTATGTCGACAGGATCCGCCAACCATTTACGGATATGGGGCACGAGCCATGTTTTCCCGCCGGGATATCGGAGTGGACTGCGCTGTGGCACGCTGGCTACGTTTGCTGCCAAGATAGTTGACCTCCCGAACTCCTGGAGAAGGGATTGCACCATGCCTAGTTAGGTTTGAGCAGTCGCTGACGAGCTGGAGCCGTAATGTAGGTAACATTTGTGTCCAACGACAACTAGAATTGAGGCTCGGGAGGAGAAGACTCCCCGGCTGAGCAGCGAGCTGCCTAGCAGGTGGCGCTCCAGCCTAGCGTTTTTCCGCACTGCTGCGTCCCTTTCTGCCCTGACCTTTCCAAACCCCTTTTCACTCCGCGCCCCTGCAGTCAACCGGCCTTGAGCCTTCTGCCTGCGCCCGTTGCTAAGGTGGGACGCGTAAAAGCGCTCCGTGCGCAGCAGCGCACCCAGCGCGGTCTTACCCTCACAGGCATCTGCCTCATCAAGGATGCAGAGCCTATCAGCGAGCCAAAACCGTCGGCGTTGCGCACGCGGAATAACCTCGGGGTCTGGCCTTCCTTTCGTGTGATTCTGCTTGTCTGTTGTCATACCTGGTGACGTAGTTTGGTGGCGCTAAGGGTCAGGAAAAGGGCGTCTGAAGAAGCCGGGATTCGCTACGTAGAATACACTCATCAAACCACGAGTTGCACCACCCAAGATTTGCACAGAGGGCAGTCCGAAGGTGGGCCTGCTCGGTGCGCCTTTCCTCACTGCCAACAGAACGGAACCAAAGGTGGCTGACTTAATTCTGGGTTTATGTGTGTGATGTTTTTGCCCAAGACTTGGAGCTTGATTGACCTATTGTTCATGCGCGACTTCAACACTGTTGGTCCCGTGCGGCTGGAAGATCACTACTACGTACCGCCGCTGGACCGCGTGAATCTGAGTGAAGTGTTGTCCCTAGAGCGGAGTAAGCGCTACTTCGTACTCCACGCACCCCGCCAAACAGGCAAGACCTCCGCTCTGCTGGCGTTACGCGATCTACTCAACGGCGGGAGCGTGGGCAACTACCGTTGCGGCTACATCAATATTGAAATCGCGGAGACCGCGCGCGAAAACATAGGACAGGCGATGGGGGCGATCGCCTCCGAGATCGCTCGAGAGGCCCGGAATACGCTCAGAGATGTGGCTACGGCAAGAATGGCGGACCAGTTCGACGCGTCCATTCGTCCCCACGCGGCGCTGGGAACATTGCTGGACGTTTGGGCACATGCTGAATCTTCGCCGCTGGTTCTGCTGATCGACAAGATAGACGCCATGGTGGGCGACTCACTGGTGTCTGTGCTGCGGCAGTTAAGGGCGGGCTACGCCCACCGCCCCTCTGGGTTTCCGAAGAGCGTAGTCCTATGCGGGGTGCGTGACGTGCGTGACTACCGCATCCACGCAAGCTCCGCGAAAGAGGTGATCATGGGGGAAGTGTCTTCAATGTCAAGACTAAGTCGATACGCCTAGGAAACTTCACCCGAGCAAAGGTGGAGGCATTGCTGGGCCAGCATTCAGCCGCTACCGGTCAGTTGTTCGAGCTGGAGGCGGTGGCGACGGTGTGGGGGCAGACCCGGGAACAGCCTTGGTTGGTCAACGCGCTCGCCCAAGAGGTATGCTTCTTGGCCAGAGCCGTCCGCGAGCGCGGGACAGCGATTTCCAAGCGCAACGTGTTTGAGGCCCGCGAGGCGCTCATCGTGCGCCGCGAGACCCACCTGGACCAGTTAGCCGACAAGTTGTGCGAGCCTCAGGTGAGACGAGTGGTCGAACCCTTGCTGAGCGGAGGTGAGGGAATGCATTCCACGTTCGATGTCGAGTACGTGCGCGACCTCGGGCTGGTGGCGCCGAAGCCGCCGCTGCAAATCGCTAACCCCATTTATGGTGAAGTACTGCCCCATGTGCCTACGTCAGTCCACGTGGACGAGATGCCAGAGCAGCGCATGGTATGGTACGTAGAAGCGGACGGTAGCCTCGAACTCGATAAGCTGCTCACGGCGTTTCAAGATTTCTTTCGGCAGAATTCGGAGCACTGGATCGAGCGGGCGCAGTACACGGAGGCAGGTCCGCAGCTGGTGCTGCAGGCGTTCCTGCACTAGGTGGTCAGTGGCCACGGCCGGATTAAGCGGCAGTACGCGCTGGGAAGCCGCCGGGTCGATCTGCTGATCATCTGGCCCGATGAAGACGACGCTGAGAGTCGGTTTGTGGTCGAGTGCAAGCTGGTTCGCGAGGGCCGTTCCTGGGAGCGAACAGTCGCGAAGGGGCTCAAGCAAACAGCGGCGTACATGGACATCAGCCACGCGAAAGCCGGGCACTTGCTCGTCTTCGACATGCGAAAGGGGAGAAGTTGGGCCGACAGGGTGTTCCGGCAGCGGTGCGCTTGGAAAGGAACCCCCATCACCGTGTGGGGCGCGTAATGAGGATGACGAGCCGTGTTCGGGAAGGCCCAATCGAGGCTTCAGTGCGGACGCGCAAGAAGCTCATCGTGGTAGCCCTGCCGCTTACCCAAGTTAACTAGTAGACTTACGCATTTGGGGGCGTCAGAAGTTTGTCCAGTCGTTGTCGAGCGACATGAAATGTTTCCATGTGGCACAGGATTTTGGGCTGTGGGCTCATGGCTCTGTTGTGCAGGGACGCTTCGTTCGGCTCAACGCGATTTACGCTGGCTGTGCGGCCGAAGGCCCGGCTTACCGTGGGCATGAAGCTCCAGCAGGGTTTAGGAATCCTGCGATGTGACCTGATCACAGTTCACGGGTTACTGCAGGACACAGCCGCCCTTACTCGGCATCTCGGGCCTCGTGTCCCAGTGTAGCCAACGCCAATCGCTCCAACCCGCGCCACATGACCTGGATACTGGGCGATCCGTCGCCAGGGCGACTCTGTTACCCCTCGAGTACCGCCACCAGCAAGATGGGCTCTTGCAGCGGACCGGGCCGGGACAACTTCACACAACCAGCATAGCTGGTCTAAGAACGAAGCTCCGACTCGGTGACGAAAACCTCCGAGTCCCACTCTGGCACGGACTGTTCCAACAGCGTCAGCACCATCAGGCGCCACGATATGACGCAATAGATCGCAATCGCACGCCGCAGACGCAGCGCCGTGCGCAGCGCTAAACGCTCCACCTTGCAACCGCTCTCAGGCACCCGGAAAAAGGCTTCAATGTGCCACTGTTTCATGTAGTGGTCCAACATCTGCAGGACCTCCTTCAGCGTTTGCACCGTTACACTGGTTCGCAGATACCATTCTATGGTCACTTCGCCTAGCGGCGGGGCCAGCTCCCAGATGTGAACCCCGTCCATCGTCACCGGCTGTACATCTAGGGCTGTGGCCAGCAACATTACCCGGTCGAACCACACCTCGGCGCCCGCTATGTGATAGCTGCACCCGGGCTAGGCGGGTTTGCCCCGTGACTTCGGGCGCGCGGTGGCTTACTTGATCTCGATCCGCGCGCTTGCGCCCGACGGGCCGCCTGCGAGGATCTCAAACAACTTCCTGCCGTTTGCCAACCTGCGATCCATCCGCGCTCTAACTTGCATCGGCACGCGGCTCTGACGACGCTGGGCGTCGAAGGTCACAATACTGTCGCCCTCCCGGTCCATGACACAGATCACACTAATCTCGCGGGAGATCTGATCAGCCGCCGCACAAATGTCCAGGTAGGCGACCAGCCAGCGCTGGGCCTTCGGCTTCAGGGAACCGTGCGAGGGATCCCGAAAGCTGCAGCACAACACGCCCAACAACAGACCGTCGGAGGCGGTCGCCAGCGTCGTATGTATATGCATCCCACGCGTCTTCGCCGCGGTCTGGTTGCAGCCGATGACTGGGTCCAGAACTATCCTGCACGTTCTTGCCAGTAAGCAAGAGGCCTCCCCCAATAACCGCTCATCTGGACCTATACGATTATGGTCTGGTTTGGATGTAAACTCTGATTCCGTGGCCGTGGCCGCGGGCAGATGGGCCCGAATACCGGGG
This sequence comes from Rhodothermales bacterium, assembly GCA_958296045.1. GTDB lineage: Bacteria > Bacteroidota > Rhodothermia > Rhodothermales > Bin80 > CATQHT01. Next base: position 463,641 of record CATQHT010000001.1, on the reverse strand, counting down.
CAGGGCAGTACCAACGGGCCTGCTTTCCGGCTGGCGGCTGGGGACCGTGAGTGCATGCCTATAAGCACCCATGGTGCGCTACCTTGGGCAGCGTATGCCCACCTGACAGAGGCCGGTGGCTAGGAAACATGGCATTCGCCAAGCCCCGGGCCTCAGTCCCTGTGCCCGTGCTGCATGGCGCGACAGATGCCAGATTTGGCTCCGCAACCGGAATGGCCTACCTTTTGCGCTGCTCATCCCCAATTGTGACCACAGCTTCTGAAGTCCATGTTTTTCAGCCAGCAAATTGCCATTGAGCTCCTCCGCTGCAAGGCGGTAGTCATTTCTCCCGGCAAGCCATTCATCTTGGGGTCTGGCATGCCTTGCCCCATGTACTGCGACAATCGCCTCACCATCTCGTATCCGCGGATCCGCACGATGATCACGAATGCCTTTGAGGAAGAGGTACGCAACAGAGGCCTAGGAGCCTGCGATGCAGTAGCACCCGTTATGCATGGTGGCGGTGCTTGCTGACGTGGCATCTTTGGAACAGTCACCCTGTACCCACTGCATATATGCATCTTTATGATTGTAGGTACATATATGTGTGTGTTAGCGCTACTTGCCGTCCCTTAAGCCCATGCCGACAACGTTTCGCCCGTATGCACCAGAGGATCCGGTGGTGATGCCACCATCGCTCCAGGACTGGCTTCCAGAGGATCACCTGGCTTTTTTCGTGTCTGACTTTGTAGACCGCGCGGACCTTGCGCCCTTTTTTGCTCCATACGAGGGGGATGGGCGCCGCAATAGACCCTATCATCCTGCCATGATGTTGAAGGTGTTGATCTACGCTTATGCCACAGGGGTCACCTCATCGCGGCAGATTGCGCAGAAGTTGGAGACTGATATTGCCTTCCGTGTACTGGCGGCCAATAACATGCCGCACCATCGTACGATTTGTGCGTTCCGGCAGCGTCATTTCCAGGATTTCCGTGCTTTGTTTGTTCAGGTCGTCTTGATGGCACAGAATTCTGGCTTGATTGGTTGGGGGAAGGTTGCGATTGATGGCACCAAAGTCAGGGCGAATGCGAGTAAGCGTAAGGCGATGAGCTACGCGCGACTGAACAAGGAGGAGAAGCGGCTGCAGTCAGAGGTTGACGCGCTGTTGGCGCAGGCGCAGGAGGAGGATGAGGTAGAAGACGCGTTGTTAGGAGAGGAAGTGCGGGGCGACGAGTTGCCGCCGGCGCTGTCTACTCGCGCAGATCGTAAAGCTGCTCTTGATGCAATGGAGGCGGAGCGCACGCGTGCGAGCAAAGCGATTGGCAGCAAAAAGCAGGGGGTTGACACGACACAGCCCACCGAGGCAGTGGATTCGTCCCCATCGTCTCCAGAATTGCCGACGGATACGACCGACCTGTTCGTAGAAGTCCCCGCGGATAGCAGTGTGGAGGAGGAGATTGCACGCAGGCGGAAGAAGCTTGCCAACATCCGAAAGGCCAAGTCCAACTTGAAAGCCAGACAGCGGGAGAGGGATGAGGCTAAGGGGCGCGAGCCGGGGCAGAAGCGCAATCCGAAAGGGGGTCCAGCGTACAAGCGTCCGTTCGGGGAACCCGAAGCCAAGGCACAAAGCAATTTCACCGATCCCGAAAGCCGCATCATGCTGACGAGCCAGGATGGCTTCCAGCAAAGTTACAATGCACAAACGGTAGTGGACGGGCGCAACCAGTTAGTCGTGGAAACACGCGTGACTAACCAGGCTACAGACCAAGATCAGCTTTTGCCGATGGTAACGGCCACCCAAGATACCTATGGTCAGCAGCTCGCTATTGTGATAGCGGACGCAGGCTATTGCAGCGAGGCCAATATCACCGCGTTGAACACCCGCGGCATAGATGGCTATATCGCCGTCGGTCGGGAGAGCGGGAAGGTGGGATCCATCAATCCAGAGACACGGCCCGCTACGGCACGCATGTGGGACAAGCTGCGTACGAAGGAGGGGCACGCGGTCTACCGCGAGCGCAAGTGGCTCTCGGAGGCACCCAACGGTTGGATAAAGTCTGTCCTCGGCTTTCGACAATTCAGCGTTCGGGGACTGAAAAAGGTTGCTGGCGAGTGGGACCTGGTGTGCTTAAGTCTGAATCTGAGAAGGCTATTTGCAATGCAGGTGGCAAATGTGACGTAAAGGCAACAAAACTCAGGTGAATAGGGCTGCCCCAAGACAAGAAAGGGCTGCCAACGGACACCATTTGCCTTGGGCTGTACGGCTGACCGGCAATCCGGCCCACGAAAGCAAATGTGATCGTTCCTACGGCTCAGGCCCCTAGAGCCTGACTGCATTGCGGCTGTAGCGACCGCCGGCATCCCTCATGCTGCACTCCTTGCCCAACGCCTGCACGTACCCATGGCGTATGTGCGATCCAAGCACAAAGGGTATGGCGCGCAAAAGCAGGTCGAAGGCATCCTCAAACCAAGTCAGCGCACGCTCGTAGTGGAAGATCTGGTGCTCTCGGGTGAATCATCTTTGCGTGTCGTAAACGTCGTTCGCACAATCACAGGCCGTGCCCCGGATGCGGTGCTTAGCATCTTCACGTACGATATCCCGGGCGTGAGGGAGCTGTTCAAAGAGTCGGGGTCACCCCTCATTGCCATCTCAGACCTTGGTGTTTTGCTGCACGGTGCACTGGTCTTTGACCTGTTAAGTGAGCCAGAGTTGGATGCGCTAAGGAGCTTTCAGCAAGACCCGATAGCGTGGAGCAACCGGTACAAGGCTGCCACAAAGACGTAGGATATCGCCTGCCCAAGTACAGATAATTGATGCATCACCGCATTTGGCATTTATCGATATACGCTCAGGGATGCGCCGACCCAGGGAGAAATCAAGCCCCACATATTCCCTGGAAATGAATGGACGCCCTAAAGGTCAGCGCGGAAGCCGAGGGCATTGTAGGAACCAGTGGCCATAGGCCTATCCAATGCCGTCCAGCCTGCTGGGAAGCACCGATCGGCCACGCTGGCCGGACTGTCCGTACGGCCGCAAGAGTTGGGGTTTCGCGCACCTGTGCCCAATCACTTGCGAGGGATCGGACAGGCTAACAACTATGCAGGCTACCATGTGAGGTGTAGTACGCTTTTGGTCGTTCAGTTTTCGCTGTGATGCAGGCCGCCTCCTAAGTGGCCATGCGTGTTCTGAAGGACGTTTTGCGTCTATCAATCCATTTCGAGATGAGTGCTCGCGCGACCGCTCAATCCCTTGGGCTATCGCACACGGTGGTTAACACCTAATCTGCATCGAGCTCGGGGGCAGGGCTGACGTGGCCTCTGCCAGACGATATGACAGATGCCAAGCTGCTGGCCTTACTTTGTAAGGGGGCGTTAAGCGCTTCAAGCGCGCCGTTGCCCGCGTAAGCCGCTCCCGCATCGGTAGCAGGGCCACCGTGGCGGATTCAACAGCGCCTGTTCCAGGAACCACCAGCGTCGTCATCGCGCAGCGTACCACGTCGAGAGACCGCATACGTGAGATAGCGGCCAGCGACAAAGAGGAGCGCGGCACCTGCCGGTCCGCAGCGGAACATCCCGAGGGGGCCTGCCGCATGGTAGCGTGTGCGGTCGCCTGACCCCTGCGGCTCCGTGGTATAGTCCGTTCCTACTCCCATCAACTAGGCAGGAAGTGGGTGCCGTATGGCTTGGTCAGAAAGCGCACGCCCCAGCGGGGGTACAACTACGACAAAAAGGCAAGCCTATTCTCCACATCCCGCCTGGCCTACGAGGCACTCGCGGCGGGCCGGGGTGTACACCACCGCACGCATACGACGTACGGGCGGGATCTGGGCATCATTGGCCTCCTAGTTGAACCAAGATGGCCATTCCTTTCCGCAGGTGCCAGCGGCTTGCTTATACGTTCTAGTATTTATGTCCATGAACACTAGACGGCGACCCTTACAGATAAATGCATCGGGAGGGACTTACCACCTCAGTCCTTGGTCGCGATGCCGATTCTTGCTCCGCTTGAGAATTGCCCGCTTCTAGCGCGCGGCTGGCGTCTCATTAGAGGGGGACATTGGTGGAAGATCCCGTGCAGGGTTAGCGTATTCCTGCACCATCCAAGTATGCATGGACGGAATCGGAATCGCAAAGCGACCGTCACCCCGCTCGACCACAACCCCTTTGTACAAGGCATGCTGAAAGACGGCCGCGGCGTCCCCCGGCCCCCCTACACGATGGAAGGCCGTGATCAACTCCTCTTCCCTAAACGAAGCATTTGGCCCCTTCTGCAGTAGGAGATTCGCAAGTGTTTCTCTGTAAATCAGCTTTGTACCTTCAACCCTGCTTTCGTAGCACTCAATCTTGCTTTCGTGCCCCTTGGCCAATACCTCAGCAGGAACCTGTTCAGTCAACGTACCGCCGGTTTCACGCAGCCACCGTGCAGCCGGTGGCGCATAGGTCTGTATGTGTTGTGGCCAGCCGTAGGTTTCTGCCGCAATCGTATCGATCCAGTGTGTCAGATCCTTCAGGGCGCCATGTGCACCTCCAGCTTTAACCAACCAGTCACGGATAACTTCCCGCTCCGCCTCTGGCGACAACCGCCCCAGATTCACTACGCAGCCTGTCACGAAGCGGGAAATTCCAAACGTACCAAACACGGACTTGGATATACCCAGCCCGCCCGCCAGCAGGATCACGGGTGCGCCTACCTTACCGTTGTGGATTAGTTTGAGTTGTCGCGTCAATTCAGAATCATGTGGTCCGCCGATGTCCTTATGAAGCGTTTGTGCTTCATCAAACACCAGCACGAGGCCGCTGGACTGCGCAGCACTCTTCAGAGTCTTAAGTACACTTGCGCCGCGATACTCTGAAGACTGACCCTCGGTCTTGCCGAAGCGTCCCTTAGCAATAGTGATTCCGACATCGCCTTCCACCGTGCGTTTGCGGTTGATAATCTCACGCTCTGCATACAACTCGTCCAACTGATCCGTTAGTGTACCAGGGTCGTACAGAGCATTGTAGTCAATGTCAGCCACGCGCCATCCGTCCATTTCAGCCCGCTGGGCGCATTCGTGCAGCAAGGCCGTCTTACCAACGCCCGGCGCGCCCTGCACGAGAAAGATGGTACCACCGTTCGTTAGGTGCGCTTTTTTTCGTCTCTCTCGAAAAGCATGAAGCTCACGTTCACGCCCATGGAAAAACGTCGCGGGGCCCCGATCATCATCCAGAATCGGAACCAACTCGGCCGGCGGCGTCACCTGCGGCTTATCGATCCACGAGGAACGTGCGTGAGAGAATTTCTTCATGGAGCGAAGTGCCGAGATCCCAGGACGTACATGGTCTCATACATGCATTGCTAAACGCGCCAACTAACAGCCAAGCTACGCGGGAAAGGCGGCGGGAAAGATAGTCGTGGTTGTGCCATATGTGCTGCTATATTGGTAACTCGAAAGCGTGCCGTTAGTTGCCTCGGAATGCCAATTTGGCACCTCACGTCCCCAGTAGTACCAAAGCATTCATTCTTGCACTGCGTGAGCCATATCGAAGGACACGGCAGCACCGCGAAGTGCGGGATATTGTCCGTGTCGGTGGCGAAGAAAAAAAGGAATGCCACCTACAGCACATGCTGCTCTCGCCGCCATTATCGCGGAAACGGCAAGCAGTCGACGGGTGCGTCAGGCTAACCGACGCAGTATAGCGGGTGAAAGTCCCGTGTCATGAAAGTTCACCCAACTGCATGTCTCCGCGCGCCGTGCGTTGTTCCTCGTGAGGGTGACAGCGAAGCGTCGGTAGCGGCCCGTGTGGCCAGGGCTAATGCGCACCGAAAAGGCCATGGTCCGGGATGCCGAGACTTTCCGTAAGGTCGAAGGCAACATCGGCTCCACCGCTATGGTGCGGAGGGCTGGAGTCCCGCGGTGTGCGTATTCCGCTTCAAATCGACCAGTGGTTCCACGGGAAATCGACCACCGATTCCACGGGAAATCGACCACCGATTCCACGGGAAATCGACCACCGATTCCACGGGAAATCGACCAGTGGCTCCACGGCTAATCGACCACCTGAGCTGGCGCGCGCCGACCGGTGGCGGCGGGGTGTAGGAGGTCGGTTAACGGGCCTGCCAAATTGGCAGTCTGGCGGAGTTAGAAACGGGTTATTGTTGCCTGTCGCGGGTGATGGCGGCAGGTCAAGCGCAGGTGGTATCGTACCCTCTTTACTTACCAAAAGAGGGGTACTTATCCCAAACAAGAGGGTTGTTATGCGTGTTTTGTGGGACGTTCTGCGGTTGTCTGCGGAGTCTGATTTGAGCGTACGTGGTATCGGTCGTGCGCTGGGAATATCGCACAGCACGGTACTTGGTTACTTGCGTCGTGCTAAGGCAGCGGGTGTGCATTGGCCTTTGCCCGAGGGTATGCCGGAGGCCAAGTTGAAGGCATTGCTTTATGGTCCGCCGGAGGTTGCCAAGGAGACGCGTCCGTTGCCGGACTGGTCCGAGGTGGAGCGTAAGATGCAGGTCAAGGGGTTCACGCGGCGCCTGATGTGGGAGCGGTACAGGCGGGACCACAGCGATGGTTACGGCTACAGCAAGTTCTGCGCTCTTTACTCTGCCTGGAAGAAGGAATTTGGCCAGGTGACGGTTCCGATGGATCATCCTGCGGGTCATTCGGCCTTCGTGGACTATGCAGGCATGCGCCTGGAGGCGATAGACCAGCTTACGCGTAAGCGGCGTCGGGTGGAGACCTTTGTTGGTGTGCTGGGATTCTCCAATTATCTCTACGTTGAGGCCACGTGGACGCAGCGTCTTGGGGACTGACTGGGCTCGCATCGTCGCATGTTCGAGTATTTCGGGGCGGTGCCTTCCTATGTGGTCTGTGACAATTTGAAGAGTGGCGTGCGCAAGGCCCACCGATACGATCCGGAGATCAATCCGTCGTATCAGGATCTTGCGATGCACTACAAGACCGTGGTTGTGCCTACGCGTCCCGGGAAGCCCAGGGACAAGGCCAAGGTCGAGCAAGCCGTGTTGCATGCAGAGAGGCGCATTCTGGCTCCGTTAAGCGATAAGCGTTTCATCGGTCTAGCGCACGTGAACCGGCACATTCGTGTCCATCTGAAGGAGCTTAACGAGCGGCCTTTTCAGAAGCTGGAAGGCAGTCGTAAGAGCTGGTTTGACACGTGGGAGCGATCAGCGATGAAGCCCTTGCCGGCGGAGCCGTACGAGCACGCGGAGTGGCGCAAAGCCAAGGTGCACAGAGATGCGCACATCGAGGTGCGCTGGCACCGTTATAGCGTTCCTTATCGATATGTAGGGCGTTCGGTACAGGTTCGCCTTACAGATACCACCCTTGAGGTATTTTTTGACGACAAACGGGTGGCGACGCACCCGCGTAGCCACCAGAAAGGGGTCACCACCAAGGATGAACACATGCCGGACGCCCAGCGCCAAATGAACGATATGAGCCGCTTCGTAACCGAGGCAGAACGCATCGGGCCGGACACACACAATATCGTGCGGCAGATCATCGATGCTGAGCGGCACCCGCTGATTCGTTACCGCACGCTCATGGGCCTGCTCCGCTTGGCTCGCATCTACGGTAAGAGCCGCATGGAAAACGCGTGTACGCGGGCAATCGCTATCGGCACCCGCTCGTACAGGAGCATCGCGTCCATCCTGAAGAATGGACTCGACAAGCATCCGCTGGACTCGGTGTCTCCGCCTCCCATAGACCATGACAACATCCGGGGCCCAAGCTATTACGACACCAAATCGGATTCTCCTCACCAAACCTCGAAGGACTGATGCTCCTACACCCTACCCTTGACAAGCTCGAGCAGATGCGTCTGCATGGCATGGCGCGCGCGCTGCGTGATCAGCTTACCCAACCGGAAATGGAGCAGCTCCCGTTCATGGACCGCCTGGGCCTATTGGTTGACCACGAGGAGATCGTGCGATACAACAAGCGCCTGCGGTCGCGCCTACGCCGCGCCCGGTTACGCCAGGAGGCCTCCATGGCCGATCTGGACTATCGTCGCGGTCGCAATCTGGATCGGCGCCTGATGGCCTCGCTTTCCACCTGCGACTGGGTGGGCAAACATCACAATGTGATCATTACCGGACCCACCGGTGTCGGCAAGAGCTTCGTGGCGTGCGCGCTGGCGCATAAAGCCTGCATGGAGGGGTTCACCGTACGCTACCACCGACTGCATCGTCTTCTGGAAGATCTGCAACTCGCGCACGGGGACGGACGCTTCCTGAAACTGCTGAAGCAGTTGACGCGCTTCCACCTACTGGTTCTCGATGACTGGGGGTTGTCACGAATCAGTGCGCTGCACCAGCGGGATCTGCTTGAGCTAATCGATGATCGGTATCAGAAGGGATCCATCGTCGTTACCAGTCAGATGCCTGTGAGTGTGTGGCACGAAGGCATGGAAGACCCAACACTCGCTGATGCTATCCTGGATCGCCTCATTCACAATGCACACCACATCGCGCTGAAGGGAGAGTCCATGAGACAGCGTCTGCCACAATGGCAGAACCTTCCAGAGAAGACAAGCGTAACTGACGCCAGACAGCCGTGAAAATGGTACCCAGAACAGTCACGATGCAGCGCTATCCAGCGCGGACTCAGCACGCCGAATCAGGTGGTCGATTAACCGTGGAATCGGTGGTCGCCATACCGTGGAACGAGTGGTTTTTTTCCGTGGAATATGCACGCGGTGTCCGAGAGCCCAGGGACGCACGTACGTAAGGTGTCAGGACCTGAGAGATCTTCACGCTGCTCTGCGGTCGTACAGCGCCGCAAAGGGAAGGGGGAACCCCCACAACTGGAGAGGTACGGCGTGAAGAAGTCAGACGAGGTAATACTAGCTGTGAAGGCGGCGAACAAAGGCCACGCGGCCCTGCGGAGTCGCTGGCGCGAAGGACCTCGCCCAAGGGGAAGCCGAGAGACTCCTACACCGACCAGATGCAGGATCGGGCCCAGGTGTCCCATGGATTCAATCGGTTACGTCAATTCGTCAGACGGAAATCCAAGGAGCGTCTCACAACGTTACGGCACCCTATCCATGTCCCTGCGCTACGCTACGCGTTCTACTCGCTGAAGAAGAACGCATCGGCGGGTGTGGACGGCAAAACAGGGCATGCGTATACGGAAGGGCTGGAGGGCCGCTTGGCTGGCCTTCACGACTGTGTGCACAGCGGAGCGTACCGAGCGAGACCATCGTGGCGGGTATTCATACCCAAGCCGGATGGTAGACAGCGACCACTCGGCCTAGCGGCATGGGAGGAAAAGATCGTCCAGGCCGCCGTGGTGCTATAATGTCCGGGGGGTAGGCCAAAATCAGTGGAAACGTGGTAGGGGGTAGAAGGGGATTCTGGGGTTTGGCAGTCGGGTCCTGGCCTTTATAAGTGCCTCTCGGAGCTTGAGCAGGTGTTGGTGATTGGGGATGGTTTTCAGTTTGGGTTCTGCATACATGAGAGCCAGCGCCATCCAGCGGTGGACCTGTGCCGAGTTTTTCCAACTGCAAACATTGCGCGTCAATCTGCCGAGGGTGCTATTGAGATTCTCAATACAGTTGGAGGTGCGCAGGCTTTGGCCGAGCTCTTTGGCTATTGCGAGCCTTTGGATCGTGAGCGTTTCCTCCAGGCCTTCCTCCAGACTCTTCATGGCCTTGAGTTGGTTGGAGGCTTCCAGGTCGTCCTTGATCGATAGGAGCTCCGCCTTCGCGTCTCTGTAGTTTGGAATCTGATAGGCTTTCTGCAGGCGCGCCCGATATACGAGCTTATCTTCTTTGCTCATGTGGGCCACGACGTTTTCCCGCTTGTGCCAACAGCAGCGCTGCACCTGCACGAAGCCGCCGAAGACCTCTTTGATAGCGGCGTGGAGCCCTTTGGCGCCGTCGACGACGCAGAGCAGGCCCTGATGTATTTGCAGACCCCGGTCGAGCAGGTCTTCTAAGAGCCCCTTGGTGGCCTCTTGGCTCTCGGACCCCACTTCGACGCACCCAAGAACGACCTTCTTACCTTCAGAGGTCAGCCCCATGGCGATGAGCACCTGGTGCTTGCGAAAGTACTTGCCATCGATGAACAGACCTACCAGATCGTAGTCGTTCAGCGGGCGTTCATGGAATTCCTTCAGTACCTTCGCAGCGCTGCGCCGGAAGATGCGACCTACCGATGATTGGCTCAGCCCGAACGCATCGGTGTACTCGTCCGCGATGGCCTCGTAGTTGCGTTGACTGACGCCGAAGAACAAGGTGCGCATGAGCGCATCTTCATTGATTCTCGCCTCGTGAAACGTGCGATAGCTGCGCAGGACACGCTCGCACTTTACCTTCACGTCGCGTACCCGGGGCACCCTGATCGGCACACGGCGCCCACTAATGCGGACCGTACCGGGGTTGGTGCCATGCCGGTAGCAAGGCCTCTGGCTGGCACCCTTCCTGCTGTAGCGTTTGCCGCAAAGCGCCTCGACCTCCGCAGCCATGACGGCCAGGATCATTTTCAGATGCAGACTCGGCCAGTTGACCACGCGAGCGATGAGGTCAACCAAGCTCATCTTCGAAAAGGCTTCCTGGATCCCTGTTATTCGCCCGTCAGCCGTGATTGTGATCGTAAATGCGCTCATATTCTCGTAGAGTGGGGTTGATTTAAGCCGGTAAGCTGCTCACGCAGCGCCGGAAGATACGCGGCGTGGCCCAAGCGGTACATCCCTGCTTCCATGGCCATCAGGTCAAGGGCCATAAAGGTACTGCGCTGATCCGATGGCATCCAGTCTGAGCGTTGGCGCAGGCGCCCACAGAGTCGCTGCGCCAGACGCGTAATCACGCGCGTCGTCGTTAAGCTGCGCCCCAATGCCATATAGGCCCCGGCACGGTGCACGGTGAGCGTCTCTTCCAGCCCCTTGGCCAACGCGCGGCCAGCCGACTCATTGATGCGGTGCACCCGTTGTTGCAGCCGCTTCAGGGCCCCAAGAGCATCACCATATTCCAGCGCGCCCCATGCATGATGCAGCGCACGGCCCACCTTCAGACGATACTCCTGCGGCAGATAGCTCAGCACCCGCGCACGCTTCTCAGCAAGGCAGCGCTACACAACGATGCGGTCACCAGAGTGGGCCACCAACGCCCACCTGAGCCCCACGGCGCCCGGTATTACGTACAACAGGCTCTCGCTCATGCGCAACCCGCGGCGCGCAAGCTGCTCCAGCATTCCCTCTAATGCCTCCGTATGCTGCAACGAGCAGGCTGCCAGGCTCAATATCCGCTTGTACCCGGCTTCGGTGACGCCCACAACGAAGGTGTATTGCACCGCCTGGACGTATGCGGCACTCATCCAGAGAGCCACGAAGTTCTCGTCAGTAAACGAGCGTGTGCAAAACTCCTCATAAGCACGATCCGCACGGTCTGCTTCCAGCCGATAATGCGATAAGAACGGATCTTCAGCTTTCTCTTGATGCTCGGAATCGTTACCACACGTCGAACACAATGGTACAACCGACTTACCATCTGTGTTGCCCTGCGTCTCTGAACCCGCATCGTCAGCTGCCACCAGAGATTGCAATGGAGGATCGGGCCACTCGCGACCCAGAAGCTCAATTATCAGGTTGCATTGCTTCAAGAGATACAACCTCCAGTCGCCGACACCCGCCAAAGCGCCGCTGGATACCGCAGACGTTACAGGATTCCGGCAGTTAGTGGCATCGTTAAAGAGGGCGATGTGGTAAGGGAATTCAGACAACCCTCCCTCTCCCGTGAAGCCGATTTTCCACCAATAATGGCTCACCTCCGCGCCGCTGCCGTACCACCGTCAAGCCAGCGAGGTAAGCTGCCAACTGGATGCACCCAGCAGCCCCACGACCCTGCAGTGCCCAGCTCGAAAGCCGACAAATGGCACCAAACCACCTCCGCGTGGCACCGATCAGCTGAAATGCGCTCAAATAACTGGACTTCTGGACAGATACGCTGCGGCTACAGAAGCAGCTCCACCTCACAGGCTTCCCACAGAGGCTCGAGTCGCGGGCACGAAACATGCGATCCCGAGCCAATCCTACAATCGATTGTCGCTTTCCCCGACATCAACGGAACCAATGCCCTTGCATCTCGCGCTCCTGGTCTCGATTCGTCTCACGCGTGAAGCGGCGCGCTAGGCTGCGTTGCATCCTTTCCGCCCACTGCCGCACTCTCGGCTTTGAGTGGGTACGAAGTCTTTCGAAGGGGTCTTGGAAGCGGGTGTAGTGGTTGGCAGAGGAACCGAACCAGCCGTAGGTATGGATGTTGCTCTCCAAGGCTCGCTGCACATCAGCGCGTTCGCCAAATTCGTCCAGAAGTCGAGAAATAACGGGGTGGAGCATACCGCCATCCGCATCGTCACTTTCGGTGGAGAGAATCGGCGCACACTTCGCCGTGAAGGTGGGAGCCCCATCAGGGTTGGCATGGCACCACGCGAAGAGTGTGTCTTCTGGAAGATCCAAGATCGGTGGCCTGACGTTTTGGCCGAAGGTGAACGGACAACCCAGAACATAGCTCATACGATTTGCGAACTCGGGGTTTGTCACGATCTCTACTCCTACAAGCGGCCATACGATCTCTGGAAAGCCGGCCAGGATTCTGCTGAGTACAGGAGCCGACTTGGTACTCGTGCGCTTCGCATCGAGCCACCAGCAGTAGTCTCTGCAAACCAGAGTTCGGGCGAGAGCCAAAGCCACCGTGCGTGCATTGGAGTCTTCCCGACCCTTGGCCAACATTCTCAGTACAGCCTTTTCGAAGTAGTATTCGGTCATGCTCGGGACGATGCCGTGCCCCGCCAGGCTCCGTGGAGGTTTGGTTTCCGTCATACTCCACCGTCCAGTGTTCTGGACCATCTTTAGAACCTGGGGCCAAAACTGTGAAATCCTGAGGATCTGCGGTCGGTTCCTGTCAGTTACACGTTCCTCTTTTATGGTAATCCGTCCCAATATGGTGACTGCAAGTGCAAAAGACGGAGCGCTGTGGTCAAGCATCGCGTCAAGCAGCACCGCCACCTCGGCGGGGGCAATCTTTTCGAGCACCGAAGTATGGGCCCAGTGGTGCAGGTCCCATGGCAACAAGGTACCACGGGCCAAGGCATTTATGACACGGGCAATGTCCTCTGGGATGAGGCCAGCACACCTGCAAATCCGAGGAAATGCTGACGAGAGCTCGGGTGATGAAATCGCTTTCGTCTTGAAGGCTTCGGCCTCATCGCGAAATTGCGTTGGGAGGACCGCGACGAATCCCGAGAGCAAGTCATAGTTCCGATCGGACGCGGGCACACCAACGACCGCCTGAGCAATCGGCTCCAGCCAAGTAAGCGGTAACGGTGCGCGCTTCGCTATTGCTTCTCCCAGTTCGGTCGCCAACGACTGGCTTCCACCGCTGAGCTCGGGTAGGATTACCCTGAGCTGCCGTGGGTTCCTTAGAAGCTCATCGGCCAAGTCTTGAACTTTGGCGCGGTATTGCTCAACCTGCGCCTGTATTGATAACTCCTCTGCTCTGCATCCCGGCATCGGAGGCTCAGTTACGAGAACCCGGGCACGCCCCCGGAGGCAGGTGGGCTCAAGTAACTCGACCAAAACCCGAACCTGATCGGTCGTCTCGTCCTCGAGGCGCTCGGAGTCGTAGTGCAGGACGACCTTGAGTTGCCGTAGTGCTATTGTCCAATTGTGGCCAGCAAGGGCAACTCGTACGATGACTTCTTTCACCGCTTCGAGGAATCCGGCGAACACCAGAGACTGGATTCCCAAGCCGAATTTCGAGCGGGCCTCCTCCCCTGCAGTGTCGTTTCTCTCAGCAAGTTGCCCAAGACGGTCCACACACTTCGCGATGTATTCGTCCCACTCTTGCTTCGAGTTTGGATACCAGGGAACCAGCGCTCGCCGGGAGCCTTGAATCTCGGGACCGACCGTCCATGAATAACCTCCTGTACTGCAGCCCTCGACCAAAGCCTTGATGACATGTACCAACTGGGCTTCGTCGCTCATGTCGGCAACTTCGTCGAAAAACAACAGTCGAGCGTCGCCGTCGTAACCGTCCCGTAGCCTACATTGAATGCAGGCCGTGTGGCCATCTTATGTTTTGATGGGGTTCTATGTGGTTATGCCGTAGCCTCTGCTCCAGGCAGGTTGGGAGCATCCTCAGTCGTGACCTGACGGCTTGGATTTGCGATACCGAGCAGGTCTCTATGGGATTGCTTCAGGCATGTAGTGGTCGTCACCGGCGGGGAATAAGTGTCCCGTAGTGTACATATTACGCTGAGGGGCTTGAGTTGCCGATATTGTTACATCGGTCAGTGAGCAGCTTAACTGGGGGATGCAATGGCATCGTTACGTCGTAGTTCGGAGGACATGTTTCCGCTGGTGGCGCGTTTTTTGGTGGTGCGCAGAGTCTGAAGGCGTTGTGCCTTGGGCACGGCTTGTCGGAGCGTGGTTTTTACTACTGGCGCAAGAAGTACGCGGCATCTGTGTCTCGGGCTTCGGGCGCCTTGGTGGAGGTATCGTCACTGGAGGTACATGAGCCGGCGTTGATAAAGGTCGAGTTTCCAGGCGGCGCGCGTCTGCGCGGGTACACGCCGGTATTGGCGGACTTTCTCGGATCGGCGTTACAGCGTGAGCGGAGCCAGTCATGTTAGCATTGGGGCCGTCGCACGTGTTTCATTTTTACCGGGAGCCTACGGACATGCGCAAGGGCTTTGACGGGTTGTGCGGTCTGGTGCGCTCGGGCATGAAGCGTGATCCTTTCTTGGGCGATGTGTTCGTTTTCATCAACCGCCGTCGGACATATATCACATTTCTGGTTTGGGACTGCAGCGGCTGGGTTTTGTACTACAAGCGCCTCGAGTCGCGGACGTTTGAGCTTCTAGAGACCGCGACGCCTTTATGGACGGAGCTCATGATGCCCTTGGACGGGGTGCAGCTTTCGACGGTACGCTATCGACGCCGGTTTCGGGGTTCCGATTCATAAGTATCTTCACATAAAATTCTCGAAACTACTTGCAAATGCCGTGAGTTAATAGGGCGTGCCAAGTATCCCTGCCCAGGAGCACCCCTGTCCGCGTTGCGCGAGGCTCGAGCCGGACCATTGCGCGGTGGTCGAGCGACTTCGTTCGGAGCGTGACCATTGGCGGCGCCTGCATAGCGAGGAGCGTACGCAACGGCGGCGGTTGGAGGCAACGCGCGCAGGTCTGGCCGAGGATATGGCCAAGCTCAATGACCAGCTCAGTGAGCTCTCCCAAAAGCTCTTCGGCAGCACAAGCGAGCGCTTAAAGGCGCCTGTGAGCGACGACATCCGCGCGACAGCGGATCAGAAGCCGCCACCGTCAGCGACCGCAGATACGTCGGCCTCGCGTCCGGGTGTACAGGGCACACCGACTAAGGACCATCGCGCGAACGCCAAACCCAAGACGCGGCGCCAAGGGCAGCGTAGCAAACTGCCAGACGACCTGCCAAGTGAAGAGATCTTTCTTAACCCCGAAGGGGACCTGGAAGGCTGGAAACCGATTCGAATTGAGAGTACCAAGGTGGTAGCGTGGGAGCCAGGGTACCTGAAGGAGATCCACTATAGGCGCCGCGTATTTGCGCATAGCACCGATCCTTCGAAGGGGCTGCGTATCGCTCCACTCCCTGCGCGCACTATTCCCAGCGGGCGAGTACATGAATCGTTGCTGGCGCACCTTGTTACGTCCAAAGTCGAGGATGGTCTACCGCTTTACCGCCTAGCCAAGATAATAGAGCGCGGCTCGGGCTATAAGATCCCATCGTCCACCATGGGAAACTGGATGGATAAGGTAGGCTTTGACCTGGAACAGCTCGCGCTTGCCGTGGCCGATCAGGTACGCAAGAGCGGATACCTGCAGGTGGACGAGACCACGATCCGCGTGCAGGATCGCAAGAAGAAAGGGTCCACTCATCGCGGATACTTCTGGGTCTACCATTGCCCTAAACAGAAGCTGCTGGTCTACCAATACGCACCCGGACGCGGAAGCAAGGTGCCACGAGGATTCCTGCATGGGTTCCAGGGCGTGCTGCATACCGACGGATATATCGCCTACGAGACCTTCATTCGGGATGTCGGCATCATACTGGCCAACTGCTGGGCCCATACGCGACGCAAATTTTACCAAGCCCTCCGTACCGATCCCGACAGAGCTGCCTTCGTGCTGAAGGAAATAGGAAAGCTCTACCGGATAGAAGCGCAGCTGCGCGAGAACCATGCCTCTGCAGAACAACGACGCATCGCGCGGCAGCAAAAGGCCAAACCCGTATTGCGCCACCTTAAAACGTGGCTCCAGCAGCAGAATACGCTCCCAAAGGGATTACTCGGCAAGGCCAAGCACTACACGCTGGCGCGGTGGGACCGGCTGTGCCGATACATCGACGACGGACGCCTGGAAATTGATACCAACGCCGTCGAAAGGGCCATGCGCACGGTTGCGATCGGCCGCAAGAACTACCTCTTCTGCGGATCCCACCACGCAGCCAAGCAGATGGCCACCTTCTACACGCTCCTGGCAACGTGCCGGTTGCATGGCGTTAATCCCGTAAAATGGCTCGAAGATGTGCTGCCACGCATTGCAGCGGGACATCCAGCCAAAAAGATCCACCTGCTACTACCTCACCAGTGGCAGCCACTCCATCCCCCGGCACCTCCATAGAAGGATGCGCGGAGCAAGACCATGAACCATACTCTGCTACCTCCATCCGTACGTAATACTGCACCTACGATCCGCCCTTGCATACGCGGCTATACCTGCGTGACTACGCCGCCTACATGCCAAAAAAGCATTTCAATCCCAGTCCGCACTGCAGCCACATAGCCGCTCGATCATTGACTAGGTGCGCCCTCAATAGAAGATCACCCGCACCCGCAACCAGACTCCCAAAGAACATCGGCGAATAGCGATACCTGTCAGAGCTACCAATCATGGCTGCTCTGCCGAGTTGAGGATACCTCAACCTGCCCGAAGCCGAGGTTACCGCATAGCCATAGAAGACCGCACCAAAATATAAGCAGGGCAAACCTCCCGGCTTAAATGCTGTCTACGGGACGGTTACTCGCCGTCAGCTTCGGTGCCCCCAAGTATTGGGGAAAACAGTTTTACGAACTGGCGTGACGCACCCGCTCTCCAGAGCTTACTTTCAGCCACTGCCAATCGGAGCAGAAGACGGGCACCGATCATGAAGGTCCGGGAACGGAAGGCAATCGTGCTCAGCGCACGAACGAGAGAGCTGCGCACATCGAGTGTTAGATTGTGCAGATGAACCAAGCGATTCAAAGAACGATCGATGTGCTGTGCAACGGCATCCGGGGCGATCTCAGCAAGCGCCGACAGCACCTTTGCACGGCCCTGAGCGACAATGCCATCGCCTTGGTCGAAGGACCCGTCCTTCCGGCAGACATGCTCTGCAACATTGTTTGCTATGTCCGAAAAATTCAGTTGGGCGAGGCGCTGGGCCGCCGAGACACTCAAGTAGGAACCGATGCCGCCCGATAGCACTTGGTCCCACTTCTTCTTGTCCCATTCTATCCACTGTCGTTTCGCAAGCGCAACTGCAATGGGTCGCGGTTGAATTGTCCCGAGCCCTCCACTACGCTTGCATACACCTCGTTGGGTGAGTACTTGGATTCCTGCGTATAGGTCTTCGCGGGTCATTTGGCGACCAATGCCAGCAATTCTCGCGAGATCGCCTCCGGTTGAGTATTCCGCTCCGTACGTTTGAACCGTGCCGAGATCTGCCTCTGCTGTAGACTCAATTCTTACTGGCCCGAATACCGCGATACGTTGGGCCGATTGGAGCAACAAACCCTTATCTTCGGGTCTTCGACCACAGACGAACTCGTTAATGAGTTCGTCGTTGGTCGAATAAGTGAGATGCCGCCTCGTCTTAGATTCCCTGGCAATTCGGATTGCAATTTCCGGGAATCCCTCAGATAGGCGTACAAGGCGTTGCCGGTCCAACCCCTGCATATGCCTAGCAACTTGGTCAACGATGGTTTCGATGACAATCTCTGGAGCCTCTTCGAGCTTGATAGTGTTGTTGGCATCGATTTGAGAGGGAATCTCATTATCGATGGTGAGTAACGAGAGGCGGCTCTCCTGACGCGCCACTAACCGGGTCAAGTTGTCATGCTGCCGAAAATCACAGTCGTCTACGACCACGATGGCACGTCCGCCGGTGGCGGCCAATTCCCTGACGACCAAGTGGGCTGCTTGCATATCCTCTTCAGACTGTACTACGTAGATGACAAAGTCGCGAAGCGAGCGGCCAGCAATCTGGTGGTCGTCGATCCTTTTCAGTGCTTCAAGACAGAGCCGGGACTTACCGATGCCTGACAATCCAACCACCCGGAGAACCGA
This sequence comes from Rhodothermales bacterium, assembly GCA_958296045.1. Lineage (GTDB taxonomy): Bacteria > Bacteroidota > Rhodothermia > Rhodothermales > Bin80 > CATQHT01. The sequence goes on along the minus strand of CATQHT010000001.1, from coordinate 445,310 downwards.
GCGAGGCTTGGTCACCCGCTCCCTAAGCTTGCAGCACAGGTCAGTCAGACGGGGATCGTTTACCCATGGCACAGAGTGTTCGCTTCGACCCTTCCAAAACTCCCAAGTAACAAAGCCGCCAGGTGTCCCGAGTCCTTTCTTTTCCCTAACCCAGAGGGCAACCGGTGGGTGGGCATTCACCCACACGGCAATTTGGCTGGCTTCCATAATCCTGATCTGATCACCCGGGTCTTGCAATCCAGCCTCCATAAGAGCGCTACAGATTTTCCGCTGCCGCTCCTCAATCTGCTGCCGGTTGTAGGGGTGTGCACAAAGCATGATGTAGTGACCACCCTGCTCGAGCACCGAGCGGACCATCGGTTTCACTTCGCCTCCGTTCGTGACTACTTCCTTGCCCGCCCGAGCGGGGCGTATGTTGCTTGTTTTTAGCTGAAACTGGCATAGCCGGAAAGGCAGAAATCGTGTGTGATTGGGCTCACCTCGCCATGATATTCGCCCATCTTCCCCTCCATCGGGAGCATTTAGGGTACTGGCAACATGGATGCCGACTTCGGGAATGCCGTGCTGTTGGGCTTCAGCATGGAGAAGTCGTCGTAGGAGATCGGAAAATGAAGAAGGCTTAAGAGACGCAATGTTATCGGCATTCACCTCGAACGGTGCGGGCATCGTAGATGCCGCTAGGTGAACCTCTTCGCCTCGAAGGATCCGTGTCGCACCGGGAATTTCATCCAGTACACGAAGCAAATTGACCACAGCGGCACATGGCTTCAGGTTCCCGGACTCGTATTTGCTAAAGACCCGAGGACCGCATCCCAATAGCCTGCTGGCATCCTCCTGCGTCAGGCCAAGCCCTTTTCGAATCTCCCGTATATGGTCGGGCGTCAATTCTGGGGAATTCTTCACGTCAACTCTGTCCTAATGGTGGTTAGATCCACCCTGTACTCACTCGAGCAAATTAACAGCGAGCCGTCAAGGTGCATAGGGCGAGCGCAGCTTGGCCCCCAACCACTGGGTTATCTGGAAAGTGAAGCATAGCCCCTCATAGCGGGAGATCCAAGCTTCACGCCGAAAGCGAATTATACGCTGTTCTAAGTGATAGATTCGCAAAGTCAAGGCCTTTCGCGTAGCGGGCATGGGTTAAGGGTGTCTGCGCCGACCGGGACGGGCGCGTGTACTCCCCTCGCTTTGCGGGCATACACCTTGCGCAGCGTGCGGTGAACGAAACAGGTGAGTTTGCCGAGCCTACACCATGCGCTAAGGTAACGGGCACTCCGCAAGGTCGTATATCGCTCTGAGTTCTGCGTAGGCTATGGCGCGCATCTGCAGACTTGCTTAACCATGCCACATGATTTCGTGCCCAAGCGGTGGGGCGTGCTTTCGGTTCATGTAGCCGCCCATCATCGCTTCCAACGTAATTCTCGAATTGCTGAGTTCTGAGCCTGCTGCATGCGCAGCTTCTTGACGCGGCAGCCGGTCTTAAGTTCCCGAAAGATGTCCTCCACGCACCAGCGCAGGGTGTAGTATTCCAGAATCTGCTCTGCCTCTTGAAACGACGTAACCTCCACGGTAGTTAGCAGAAACCAGTCAACGCGATCTGCACCTTTGGGTGACGCTATCTCACGAACGTGGACCGCGGAAACCTTGGCGGGACCTTCGGCAGACCCGCCTTTTGCCGGCAGCGTCACCTGGTGACAACGCACCTCCATGCGTGCATTGCCCTTCGGACGGCCCTTGTGCGTGATCCGACCAGACTTCGTCCGAAGACTCAGACGATCTACCCATAGGTCCACTATACCGGCAGGGGGTCCACTGCACACAGCCGATCATGGTCCTCACCCAGACTCCGATCATGTTTGGCCCAAATCAGTACATCCGTCCACTGCAATGTGCGCCGCGCCGCTAGGATCTCGAATACATCCGCTCCCTGGTCCATTACGCTAAGCCTACCCTGTAGCCTAAACTAGGACTTAACAATACGTTTCGTACCTGTTAGTTTGCCTGTATGGAAGTACAGCTCGGGATTCTCACAACTCTTTGCAGGGTCGTGCCAGCCCTGTCGGAGACCTGGACGGCGCACCTGGACGGGAGCTGGCAGACCCTTGGGGGCGTACCGTTTGAACAGTTCGGCTTTGTCGATGCGCGCGACCGCAAACAGCACTCCACCTGCATGAATACATTGCGTGTGCTGGCAGCCGAAGGGCACATTACGCTCCCGAAGCCCCGAGCTAACCCTCGTATTTACGGCCCCACTCGATCGAAGTGTACCGCCAACGGCTCCAGCGGGCCATCCACTCTGGTGAGCTATACATCACTTGTCACAAAATCACGAGGTAGGATGGCATCCTAAACCTGACGGATGCTTTGGACACGTTAGTTGTTAAGTCGGTGATGTGATTTCAGGGTAGTGCTAGCTCCCCTGGAGTACCCATCAAGCCGCTTGGGCAGCTGCCGTAGCACCGTTACGCCCGCCAAGAAAGCTGCCAACCGGATGGCCCAGCAGCCCCACGACCTTGCAGTACCCAGCCCGAAGCCAACAAATGGCGCCACTCTACCCCCGCGCAGCGTATCCGTCCGAAAGTCTGCATCTTGAATAGCTAGAATTGTTGCCCGACCTTGTAGGAGGTTCTATTGACCAATCCATGAGGTCTTTGCATGGCAACGAGAATTAGGGGCACATCGGCAGTGATGTTTCCGTTTGATCGCGTGTTATTTTCGTGGAACGCAGCGTGCGGAGGCATTTTGCCAGGAGCATGGCATAACGTGTAGTCAGCTGGTGTACTGGCGCCGCAAGTACGCGGCATCTTCGTCTGAGGGGCATTGGCACTCACGTATGCAGCACCCAAGCTGAATCTGACCCCCAACCGCGTACACCGGCCCAAGCTCCGAAAAGCGCTACTGGATGCCAGAGACTAACCAAAACCCGATATTCCCCTCTAAAGACTGCTACCGTTCCACTAAGAATGGCCCACCATCCGCACCCGATGTCTGCAGTAAACAGTCTGCAACGATTGCGTTACGGCGCACGCGAGCACCGCACCGTTTTCGGCTCACGACAGTATGATGACATTGTGCCGATCTTAATCTCAGAGGACTTGCGATGACTATCGCTGTACGTTGTTCTGGTCCTGATTTGGGCCACGCCGGGACCGGGGAAGCGCACCTGCCTCGCGGCCGCGGCGACCAAGTAAAGGCAGCCCGGTGACCTGGCATGCCCCACAGATGTTGCAGACCAGCCCCTTGGTGCAATCGACGCAGACGTATATTCGGACACGCGTGGGGACCGGCAGACACGTCGCGCAAGAGCCACCGAGACTCGGCTTGGCCGTGGCAAATCGGCCAGAAACCAACCCTGCGGAATTCAGCACCGTCTGGCCATATATTAGCGGGAGCCATGGGATGCGCCGCTAATCTGTTAGACATCCCAGTCATGATTGACCCAAGCACCAGTTGAGTACGTCCTGGCCAAGTCACCTGTCAGAAAACGCACAGGCGATATTACTGCTCACGCAACCCTTGCTTGCCCAACGCCGCTATAAGGGGCGCGGCAGGCGACGCACTTCGGCGCGGCAAGGGGAGCTCTACCGGGGAGGGCAGGTCACGCCACTGGATCCCGAGCGGTATGGCCAACTTGCAGAGAGGCTCCATAGGGCAGGGCATACGCCTGCCGATCTGCTTGGCCCGGGTGCAGACGCCGTCCTGCAACGCTGCGGCATGGCTCCGAGGGCAGCAACCATCATGCGGCTCTTGAATCGAGGCTTTCTCTTGAGCTTGGCACTCGAAAAGTGGCGTAATCGCGCAATATGGGTCGTCACCAGAGCCGATCAGGAATATCCCCGTACACTGAAGCGCAGACTCCGCGCCAATGCCCCGCCAGTCCTCTACGGACGTGGCAATAAGGAGCTCTTAACGAAGGGAGGTCTAGCACTTGTCGGCAACGCTAGCCGGACAAATGCTCATCTGCAACGGTTTATCACCAATACGGTAAGCTTGGCCGCTCAGGCTCAATGCACCGTCTTATCCTCCACCAGTGATGGCGTCGGGCGCAGTGCGATAGGCGGAGCCCTACACGCAGGCGGGACAGCTGCGACCGTGCTCAGCGGCAACCTGCGACACGTAGTGCTCGATCAATTCTTCATACCGCACTTCGCGACCCGAAGGCTCGTGATCTGCTCCCCCGTGGACCCGACCATGGCACCCGTAGCGCATAGCGTGCTGGATGCCAATGCATGCGCCTGGGCTCTGGCCGATGCCGTGCTGGTAACAAGCCTGGAGCAACTCGATTCAGCAACCCATCGAAGCATACACCAACAGCTGCAAGCCGAACACGGTCAGGCCATATTTCTGCGCCAAGACATTGAGCCAAACCTCAAAATGACTACCCTGCAGCGGAGCGGAGCTCGCTGGTGGCCGGTCCCGAGAGCACCGCGCGAATTCCGGCTGCTGCTAGAGGAAGCTGCGCGAGAATCTTCTCGCAAGAATCCACCAACGAACCAGCGCTCCCGCACCAACAGCCAGGCAGCACTGCAATCTACATCAGGCTCGGTACGCGCAACACGATATGAACATGCAGCACCGCCTAGCCCCAAAGCAGCTACGCCTGAAGCCCCTGAGAAAGAGCCCCTGGCTGACACCAAGCGCTCAAGCTCGGACCGCAAGTATCCAGACGAATCCTCGGAGGGCGCTGGCTCACTTCACGCCAAAAGCGATCTGGAAACCTCACCAATCCCTACTGCACTGGAAAGGGACCTACGCCCCCACACCGACAGCCAAGCAGCACCGCCGGCTATAGACCCGGTACCCAGACTGCAAGGTGAGAGTGCGCTATTTGCTGGTCAGGATGCTACCATTGCCGAAACCACTGAGAAAGAAACCGCTGCCGACGAAGAGTGCCCAGGGTTGGACCCCAAGAATCTGGACAAATCGTCAAAGAACGCTGTCTCAGATCACTCCAGCCGCGATGCGGAAACTTCCCTACCCCCATCCGCGCAGGGAGCTAAGCAGAAGAAGATTGTATCCGTACAGCGTAAGATAGTGTTTGATCAGGGCGACCCAGGTGAAGCCCAGCATTGAGAGACTCAGATCGTCTGCGCTGACGAAGTATTCGGACATCATGCATCCAAGAGCGATCCGATGACTTACGACCAAAAGCGCGCCCTTGCGCTGCTGCGGCGCGGGACTGGTAACGCTAATGCTGAGTTTCGGGACGGTCAGGAGGAAGCCATCAGGGCCGCAGTAGAGCGTGGCTCTCGCCTCCTGGTAGTGAAGAAAACCGGCTGGGGAAAAAGCTTCGTCTACTTTATCGCCGCGCGGCTGGTGCGGGAACAGATGATGCGCACGCGCGAATTGCCAGGCCCCGCACTGCTGATTTCGCCGCTCGTGGCGCTGATGCGCGACCAAGTGCGCAATGCGCACAAGATGGGGGTCAAAGCCATGTACCTCAGCGCAGATAACAGGGGTGTGTGGCCCGACATCAGAAAAGCGGTCACCGAAGACCATAGCTGCGACATCCTGCTGGTCACACCCGAGCGTCTCGCTAACACCACGTTTAATGAAACCATCCTCACCGATATTGCCGAAAGGCTGCCCATGTTGGTGGTGGATGAAGCACACTGTCTGTCCGACTGGGGACACGATTTCAGGCCCGACTATCGGCGCATAGAAAACCTTGTGCGACAGCTGCCACGCACAACTCGGGTGCTAGCCACCACCGCCACCGCCAACCAACGTGTCAAAGATGACCTGAAGCGCTTCCTGGGAGACACCATGACCTTAATTACGGGCGACTTGGGGCGCCCGTCACTACTGTTGCAGAACATCTCCATGCCCGCTAGAGCAAACCGAATGGCATGGCTGGCAGAGCAGCTTCGTACAATCGGCGGGTCAGGAATCATCTATACCTCTTCTAGGAAGGCTACACGTCAGGTGACGTACTGGCTGCAGCTGTGCGACATAGCAGCAGAAGCCTACTCGGGCGAGACAGACAAGAATCATCCAGGGATTCGCAAGAAGCTGGAAGATCACCTGCACCAGAACAAGGTCAAGGCACTGGTGGCTACCATCGCCCTCGGTATCGGGTTTGACAAGCCAGACCTAGCCTTTGTCGTGCACTACCAGCGCCCAGGCTCTGTAGTCGGCTACTATCAGCAGGTTGGCAGAGCCGGCCGGGCACTTGAGAAGGCATATGCCACCATGCTGTGCGGATACGAAGACTTTAACATCGTTGAGTACTTCATGCGCTGGGCATTTCCCAGCCGAGAACAGGTAGACCAGATATTAAAGGCTCTGGTCGAAGCCGCCAGTGCGGCCCAGACCTCGGAGAATAGCACCGAAAACCTTCAGACCGGCCTATCCGGCCTACACCTCCAGGAGCTTGCACGTCGCACCGCCATTGAGCGCAAACATCTGGCGTCCTGGATGAAGATTCTAGCTACCGAACAGCCTGCCCCCTTCGTTAAAGTGGAAGAGGAAGACCTGGATGGGAATGAAGCCGTTGTGAGCACCCGGCACATTCCGCGGAAGCAGGGCACAGACCTGTGGGTGGCTACTGGTGAGCCTGTGAGCGAACAATTCTGGAAGCGCGCTAAGCGTGTGATCGCACATCGTAAGCTTGAGCTTAAACAGATGGGGGAGTATTCCCAGCTCCGGTCTGGGTATATGCAGTATCTGGTACACGCGCTGGACGGCGAAATCGGCGACTTCAAGCCCCCAGACCTCAATATGCTGCCTACCCACACAGACACACGCATCGCCAGGAATGCCCAAACGCTTCTGAAACGATGGGACCACGAGCTCAGGCCCCGCTTACGTTGGGCATGGCCAGAGATCACGTTCATACCCAACGAACATCGTTGCGAATTCGGTGACACCCTTTGCAGCCTGTATGACCGTGACATAGGCAGTATGGCACGGCGAGGCTTCAGCACAAACGAGTTCGAGGCAGCCCTTGTGGACGATGCAGCTATGCATATCGACCGCTCAGAGCTTTATGGTGCCGCACGGTGGATCACATATATCCCGTCCATAGTGCAGCCAGAGTCCGACCGCATACGACGCTTTGCAAAGAGGCTGGCCGAGTCATTGCGACTCCCGCTGAAGGCGGCACTTCGGCCTGAATGGGATGGCGACCTAACCGTGACGCTTAAGCCGGGTGAAGCACACCTGGAGTATCTGGTGCTCACGCCAGAAGATCCCAACAAAGTGCTCTTGCGCACAGACTTGAAGCCCCGGAACAAGATCAGGCGCACAACGCTGCGCTACGCGGACCGCCTTGTGGTACGTTGCAGTCCAGAACTGGAGAAACGAGCCATACGGTTTTTGACGCACCTGGCCAAAAGCCGCCGCTTGCATGGGCCGATCTCCGTGTGGAAGTTCGACGGACCAGGAGAATCCGGCAACACAGCCGTAGTGCTCTACAAGAGTCACAAGGAAGCCCCTTGGCATTCACTCCTAAATAGCCTAGGACAAGCCATCCATTTCAGTAATAGTCTGCAGGCAGATGCTCAACACGTATCCGAAGAACCCGTATTGCTGGTAAACGACCTGTTAGACCATGGATGGGCATTCGCGTACGCGAGTGCGGAGCTGAGGAAAGCAGGGTGCCGTGCAGTGCTGCCGTTTGCGCTGGTCACCTCCGAAAAGTGGTAGCCGCTTGGCACAGGCTACGGCCGCAGCACTGGGATGTCCTCAGCGATGAGCCGATTCGCGACCGAAGGCGGCGTCATTCTCGTATTTCGTGCAGGTAAGCAGCCCTTCCGGCGGCGCAAGACACATACAGCCAAACCAGCAGGGCGCCGCCTTGGCTCATGCCGAAGGCCGTGTCACCCAAATTGCGTATTCTCACAACGATGTCCAATAGCTTGAAGGCCCCCTTCGACCCACACGCACCCGAGACCTTTATACACCATGCCCAACAAGGTCAACATAGATGATATCGCTAAGGCCGCGTTCGTTTCGCGGTCCGTAGTGTCGCGGGTCATCAACAACCGACCTTACGTAAGCCAAGACGCGCGTGCCCGCGTCCAGGAAATCATCAAACGCTACGGCTATGCACCAAGCTCGGCGGCACGTAGCCTAGCGCTGGATAAGACGCACCAGATATCGATCCTAGCGCCGCGCCTTCGCAACGACATTTTCGCCAACGCCTTCTGGTCACTGACATTCTTGGGGCTCTCGGAAGCATGCATCCGCCGTGGGTATTTCGCATCGCTGAACGTCATCTCTCAGGAGCTGGATCCAGCACTCAAGCACCAGATCCTCAAAGGGCACAGCATGGACGGCTTCTGCCTTATCGGGCAGTCGGTGGCCGCCGAAGCGGCCGAAGTCATCGATTCCATGAACAAGCCCATGGTGATCCTGGGCCACGACACTCAGAACACGCATCTACCTTCGGTGGACGTAGACAACGTGAACGGCGCCTATGTGGCCACCCGGTACCTGATAGAGCTGGGGCATGTCCGCATCGGCTTGATCGCTGGCAACCTGCAGGCCCAGGCGGCGCTGGATCGCGTTAACGGGTTCAAGAGAGCACACCGCGAACATGATCTGGAGCCGGCCAAAGCGCTCACGTACGCGGGAGAGTTTTCACACCGCACCGGCTACAGGTGCATGCAGCGCCTGCTGCTTCATCGTCCTACCGCCGTGTTCTGCACCTCTGATGCACAGGCAATGGGCGCGCTGCTCGCAATTAGTGAAGCCGGCCTTCGGGTGCCGCAGGATGTCTCTGTGATCGGCTATGATGATGTGCCGTCAGCCCGTTACACGGTGCCCCCACTGACAACGATACAGCAGCCCATCTACACTATGGGGCAGCGCGCTGCAAACCTGCTGATCGACCTGGTCGAGGGCAAACGGAAGGGCGCGCCCCGGCAGCTGCTCCAGCCGATCCTGATTGAGCGCGAATCATGCGGAGCGCCTGCCGTAGGCCGGGTCGTTTCGGTCACTTTCTAGCCCAACAAGGACTTAGCTGGCTGGGCGACACGCGCCGACCCCGTGAAGCCTTCGCATATCGCCGATCGAACAGCTCAACGAACCACTGACACGTCCTCGCTGCTAAGAGCTGCTCCACGGCCCGACTCGGAAAGGACCGTGCGCGCAAGGTTATAATGCCCCGCGCGGCACATAAGCATTTAGGGCTTTTCTAAGCGGCCGCTGCCTGCGAAGGAGGTGAGCCAAATTCGTGGGCACAGGGCAGGGGCTAGAAGGGGATTTTGGGGTTTGGTAGTCAGGTCCTTGCGTCCTCCGCCCGGGTTTATCATTGTAGTGGAGTTTTGACGTGAGGTAACACGCGAGCACCATCGCTAACCGCATCAGGGCAGCCGCTGTGGTTGCTGGCATCAACGGGCGTTTCGCTGGCCACTCCAGGCGCGTAGGTCGCGCGCAGGACCTGGCCGCCCGCGGAGCTGGCCTCACCGAGCTCCAGGTCGCCAGACGCTGGCAGTCCGCCGCCATGCCGCCGCCCAATCCGCACAACCAGCGTGCCAGCCGAGGCACCGTCGAGAAGTTCCTCACGTAGACGCTGGTCCCCGATAGAGTGCGAGGCGAACGCGGTGGCCTATGGGCCGAACGAGTGACATCATCAGTAACAGCGGCTTGTGAGCGACTGCTACGGGCTCTGTGCGGCTCCGACGTAAGCGTACGTGTTACCACCCATTTAAGGCGGAATCGCGGAGAACCGCCTGAAAACCGCTCTTGTGGGCGCGAATTGGGCGGTTTAAGCGCGCCGCGGGCACCAGAATTGCCGCAAATGACATCTGATCGAGTAATTTAGCCGACTTGCGGCGATTCTCAGACCTCCTCTTGTGAATTATCCTACTCATTGAGCTCCCATGCACGCCCTTTCCCACACAACCTCGTTGAGCTACAGCAGGCTGGGCGCTGAAAGTCCCATCCGCCGGGCGCATTGGCTTACAAATTGTGGTCATGCCTGAGTTCTTATGTGTGAATCACGGGTATCGACTTAACTAGATGTCCACCCAAGTTGTACTTTTCTGGACGCTTACGTTGGCTGTCACATCATCCCACAGGATCCTTCGCCGTGAACGAACTCACTGTCGCCGGTTTTCGGTGCTTCAATGAGAAACAGACCGCGCGACTCGCCCCGTTAACCATTTTGGTCGGCGAGAATAGTACTGGTAAGACCTCGTTCCTGGCGCTGGTCAGAGCGCTGTGGGATGTGGCAATTCGTGAACACCTTCCAGACTTCAAGGACCCCCCCTACGACCTCGGCAGCTTTGATGAAGTTGCCCACTATCGCGGCGGTAAACGTGCCAACAGCTTCACTGCGGGATTCTCGATGGACACGCTTGGCCGTAAGCGCCCCAACACCAAGATAACTCCATACCGCTACGATATCACTTTCCGACGAGACGACGCGGGGGTGTTTCCGAGTATTCGGCGCATCGAGAGAGAAGGCGCTTGGGCAGAATGCCGCTTCGCTACGGACAGAAGCGTTTCACTCATTGTCGCGACCTCCAACGGCCGATGGATGTGCAACCCCTTTGGTTCTCAACCCACGGTATTGTTTGCCTCACCTTACGGTTGGACAGGTCTGCAACGTGACCTACTCCCGCTAGGCTACCTGATCCACAGGTTCCATTGGGTTGCAAGTACTGAACCAAAACACCTCGAGCGCCGGGATGGGACCGAGCACCCACCCAACGCGCAAGATCTTAAGGACATCGAGCAACTCTACGAATACGACGCACCCCATTTACCTAGGCCTTTCGCCAGCGCCCCAGTGAGATCGCGGCCCCGAAGAACGTACGATCCCAGCCAAGCGATCCCCGACCCGGAAGGGGATTACGTTCCCCCGTTGCTCGCAACCGCAGCACGAAAGGACTCGAGCGCATGGCAATCAATGAAACAGGCAATTGAAGAGTTCGGGAAAGACGCTGGCTTGTTCGACGAAATCAATATCAAGGTACTCGGTGACACGAAGGGCGGACCATTTCAGATCCAAGTCAGGAAATTTGGCAAGGACGATAAGGGTCCTCATCGGAATATGATCGATGTCGGCTATGGAGTAAGTCAGGTCCTGCCTTTGGTCACCGAAGTGTTACGACCTCAAGGTCCAAAGATGTTCCTCCTTCAACAGCCGGAAGTCCACCTCCATCCTAGCGCTCAAGCTGCGCTTGGCGGCCTTTTCTGCAAAGCGGCAGCAAAGCAACAGTTTATCATTGAGACCCACAGTGACTACCTCATTGACCGAATCCGCACAGACATCCGCGATGGCAACACCGAGCTCAAGCCCGACGATGTCTCCATCCTATTCTTCCAGCGGCGGAACCTCGCGGTAACAATCCACTCCCTCGGCTGGGACGCCAACGGCAACTTGGTGGCCAAGCGAGGCCAAATTCCCAACGATTACCGCCAGTTTTTTCGGGTCGAGAGGCGGCGGTCGCTCGGGCTATGACGGATGTGTGTGATTCTTGACACCAGTGCGCGCGACGACGTCTTCGGGACGACACAGACCACCGCAGGCAGGCAGTTCTTTAAGTGGCTGGAGACGAGGCGAGCACGGCTCGTGATAGGCGGCAAGCTTACCGAAGAACTCACTGCAAGTCGCGTCTTCGAAAAGTGGGCGGAGATCGCGCTCTCCGATGGCCGTATCACCAATTTTGGGAAAAGCGAGGTGGAGAAGGAAACTCATAACCTATCACAAAACTGGGCTGGCAGGTCCAATGACCCACATGTCATCGCTCTTTCCCGGGTCAGCAAGGCGCGCATCCTGTACGCTAACGACCAGCTCCTGTGTGAAGACTTCAAAGACACGGCGCTTATCCCAAAACCGCGCGGCAAGATATACCCGACTGGCGAGAGCCAGAATGCTACGAAGCAACGCCGCCGGCTCCTTCAACGGGCCAAGCCTTGCCCCAACCAGTGAGCCCCGAGCCCCTTGAAAAAACCCGAAAAACGGTACGTATTCCCTCCGCAGGCGCAGTAGATGAGGTGGCGCCTCCGTTGTGGGTATCGTTATAGAAAGCGCCCGTCGCAGTATACCTTGTGGGGGAGCCAGCCTGCCCAACGACAACTAGCATTGCGGTTGGAGAGGGAGAAAAAAGGGGAGGAGGAGGAGGAAACTCCCCGGCTTCGCAGCTCGCTGCTCCGCCGGGGAGTATTGTCGATGTCGTAGGCATTCAGGGGTCCGTACCGCGTTCGTTCGGGGCAAAGATACTACTGCATGGAAAATATGTGATTCAGGTTTTTTCTTGTATGGTTGGAGGCTTCCAGTCATCCGCTGTGGCGGTGTTGCAGGAACCAGTCCAGAGAAGTCGTCACCCTCACCATAGACGTGCCGTTGGTTTCCGCTTGGCTGAATGCATATTGCACGAAACAAACCACTCGTTCCGATGCAAATCGACCGCCTGATCCAGCGTGCTGAGTCCGGGCATGGTGGCTCTGCATCGAGACTGTTCTGGATTCCGCTTTCACGGCTGTCTGGAGTCGGTTACGCTGGTCTTCCCTGGAGGGTATTGCCATTTTGGCGGACGCTGTTAAATGGAGTCTCCCTTCAGCGCGATGTGGTGTGAATGGTGAATGAGGCAATCCAGGATGGCATCTGCGAGCGTTGGGGCTTCCATGCATTCGTGCTACACGCTAACAGGCATCTGGCTGGTGAGGACGATGGATCCTTATCTGTGCCCGATCATCGATAAGCTCAAGTAGGTCCCTCTGGTGCAGCGCATTGATTCGTGACAACCCCCAGTCATCGAGTACCAGGAGGTGGAAGCGTATCAACTACTTCAGCAGTTTCCAGGAAGGGAGGTAATCAAGGAGGCTGGCGAACGTGGCGGTGCGGGTATCCAGGATAAAGCGGCGAAGCAGCGGCAGCCCGCAATTCTTGCGTTGCCGCAGTCTCAGCAATGCTTCCGGTTTCCCGTTCGACAGAACGCAGGAGTTGCTGTCTGGAGCATTCTTACAGTTTTTCCCAAACGGAAGAGATACAGGGGTCGGAAGGCTCACCCGCGCATAAAAGCAGATGTTGCGTGGATCTCAATAGTAAGAGGTGCGCGCATGCATAATTCTCAGTGATATCACCTTATTCCGTGGGCCAGCCGCCTGGCACTGTGCTGACCCGGGAGGCTGTCGCGACAGATCAGGATTCCATCGCCTTGCGCTGGAGGCGAGTTGGTTCGGCCGCGACCTGAGCAGCGTGTCGAATGCTTAGCGCATAGTGTATCAGCAGCATGACACTGCGCAGCGCGAGCAGTGCGTTTTGCCGATATCCTGTCGCGAGCGGGCATTGGGCGGCGATAGTACCACAAGGGTTTGCACCCTGACCTGGTCACTGGGGCTGACGGAGTCAAAGCCCGTCAGTAACACTCACCAGATGTCATCAGTTAGCGCCGTAACGAGGCGGGATATGGATCCGATAAAGGCTTCCGCGTGCGCGGCAGCCATGGAATGCGTCTTGAGCAAAGATGTGCTGGACACGTGATACCCGCGTGCTCAAGTCCTGGAATGCGGCGGCTTCCTGACAGACTTCAACTGCTGCTTTGAGCCGGAAGGGGCGCATCACAAGATAATAGTGACGCAGATCCGTCACCTGTGGGTGCTGTCCACCATCGCCCAACACTGTCGGGATCGCCGCCAGTATGCACACGCTGCCGTCCAGCGAGGAGTCTCCCAGCTGTCCCGGCATTGGGACCCTGCATTCAGAGGATTCCATCAGCTGCTCACGCGTGACGGACAACAAATCGGCGACAGCATCAAGACCGCCTACGGGACTGCATTCGCCATACTCGGATAGGCCGCATGCTACCGGTCGTTTCGTGACGACGATGCGCAGCTCTTGGCTGCTAAGGCCTTCCGGTGGCTGGAACAGCATAGCCATGACCCCGAACACCTCGGATATTTTCAGTTCGTGTCGAGTAGCCTGGGGGAATCTCACCCCCAGGCTCTCACAGAACCGTGCGTGAGACTCTCACCTCACACGGCTCTTCTCATGCAGCCGCCTGGATTTGAATAAAGAGGGTCCGTGGAGTTCCGGCCAGTGAGCAAACAGGTGCGGGTTTCGGTAGGCCATAGACCTTAGCCAGCGGTATCCGCGGCGCTTGCTGCGCCGCAACCGCTTGTATTTGCGTCGGGCCCATGCCACCAGATGGCCATCTATGGATTGCAGCACATAGTACAGGATCCACTTGCTGTGGGCCCCGTAGTAGTTCAGCCATCCGCGTATCTTAGCATTGTAGTGCCGTGCGAGATCCTCCATCCTGCTTGAGGTCTGCCGACACAGGCGCCAGCTACGCACATCTTGCCGAATGGCCTTTGCGGCTTTTCGGCTGATGGCAGGCGTATACCCTGTGAATAGCCTTCCGCCTCGGGATTTCACTCTTCGTGGCCTAAACGTAAAGCCTAAAAAGGTGAACGAGACGTCAGGATAGTTACCCTTCCGGTTGGACTGCTTGCAGTACACTATCCGGGTCTTCTCAGGATGCAGCGACAGCGCACACTTCGCAAAGCGGCGCTCCAGTGCTGCCCATAGATTGCGTGCTTGGCGCTCCGTATGGCAGTGACAAACTATGTCGTCCGCATACCGCTCAAAGGGTATCGTCGGAAAATAGATCGTCATCCACTTGTCAAAGGCGTAGTGTAGAAACAGATTCGCCAGAATCGGACTGATTACGCCCCCTTGCGGGGTGCCTATGGTCCGCTCTGCTTCCTCGCCATCGGGCATCACGACCGGAGCCGTCAACCACCGCTGAATATATAGCAGCAGCCACTTCTCGCTCGTATGTTTCCGTACAGCACGCATCAACAGCGTATGGTCAATCGTGTCAAAGAACGCCTTGATATCCAGGTCCAACACCCACGCTCTGTCCCAGCAGCGCTTACGTGTCTTCTTCAGGGCATCATGCGCTGACTTTCCCGGCCGATAACCGTACGAGTCTTCATGAAACTCGCGTTCCATATCCTCCTCCAACGCCATCTTCGCTACCATCTGGGCAATCCGATCCGTCACCGTGGGAATCCCTAACGGACGAGTACTCCCATCCGCCTTGGGTATGTCCACCCGTCGTACCGGCTTGGGGTGGTAGCTACCCGATGCCATACGATTCCAAAGCTTATAGAGGTTGTCCTCTAGATTAGCTTCAAAGTCGGCAAGGGTCATGCCATCCACTCCCGCTCCACCTTGGTTCCTCTTCACTCGTCGCCATGCCTCCCAGACCTGAGCCTGGGAGACTGGAAACGGCTTTGCTTTCTTCATCTGAGTCCTCCCCTTTTGAGTTGTTCTGATGATGTCAGCAGCACGAGCTGTCCCCTTCGCTCCGATCCCATTACAGGATCATCATCACTACTACGAGACAGTCCGCCCCTGTGGAGTGCATTGGTACTCAATGACTTGTGGGTATTGCCCACTTGCCAGGCTCCCTTAGCATCACTCCGACAGGTTCTCACGTTCCACGCAAGGGCCTGAGTCGCGCTCTCGCCGCCTTTATGCCGGATGCCGATCGGACAAGCTTCAGGACCCCTCCGACCTCGTCCCAGGGACGGATTCCTACCCTGGTTTTGACATCGTCTATCGCTTTCGACACGTCTTCGACGGTTCACTTTCGTTCGACTTCGACGACTCGTACCTGACGGGGTACTTCCCCGCCTTTCTCGCGGTAGGGACCCGGGTTTCCCCGGGCCCCCCGCACAGATCCGGACGGGCGCGTTAACGCATCCGGCTCCTCCCTTGGGTCGCACCGGCGTGCATGGCGACATATCGTTGATCAGGCCAGGGGTGTTTGATCTTGAGCGCAGGCCAGCACCATGTAACCATGGTCTCCAGCTTGCTCCATGTCATGCGATCCTTCTGCGAACGTCTGCGGATTATTTTCATCCATTCACGCTTCAGGCGGGTAAAGAACCTTCGTAGGAACACAAAGCTGGTGGGAACAGCGTAGTAGTTCAGCCATCCCCCAAGTACGCGCCCCAGCCACTGGGCTGTAGCGTGTAACGGTGCATGCATCCTACGGCGAAGCTCCTGACGCAGGCTTTTCAGCTTTCGTGCCATTCGCTTCCCTACCGGTTTCCGTCCCAATCCGAACCAACCGCGGCGGGTCCTACGGCAATAATGCGTAAAACCCAGAAAGTCAAACGTCTCGGGACGACCCTCACCTCGGCTGCGGCGATTCACCGCCGCAAACCGCCCAAATTCCAACAAGCGAGTCTTCTTCGGATGCAGGGATAAGCCAAATTTGGCCATCCGCTGCCCTAAATCCCTTAGGAAACGCTGCGCGTCGTGCTTCCGCTGGAAGCCTACCACAAAGTCGTCCGCATAACGGACAAGGCAGGTTTCTCCCCACGCCACCCGCACGCGCCATCGCTTATCATACCACAGGTCCAGGGCATAATGCAGGTACACATTCGCCAGTATCGGCGAAATAACCGCGCCTTGCGGGGTGCCCATCGGACTGTCCCGCAAAACACCGGCCTCCATTACGCCTGCCTTGAGCCATTTGATGATCAGCCGAATGACCCGTTTGTCCGCTATGCGGTGCTCCAGAAACCGAATCAGCCAGCCCTGGTCCACCATGTCAAAGAAAGAACGTATGTCCGCATCAACAATCCAGTTGACCTTCGTACGCCCGATCGCATAGGCCAACGCGTCCAACGCATCATGCGCCTTCCGCTTGTACCTAAACCCATAGCTGAAGTCAAGAAACTCCTCCTCATAGATCGGGAGCAGGATACAGATCGCCACCGCAGCCTGGACAATCTTGTCCTCCAGTGCCGCAATGCCGAGCGGTCGTGTACTGCCATCTGGCTTGGGTATCTCAACCCGCCTGGACGGCATCGCCCGGTACGCTCCGCTGTGCACGCGGTCATGTAAGTCAGCCAAACGCGCTGTCAATCCAACCTCGTACTCCGCCCATGTCACGCCGTCCACGCCGGGCGCTGCCTTCCTCTTTAAACGATAGAAGGCATGCCGCAGCGATTTCACCGTAACATGGTGCAGAAGCGTCGTGAGCTTCTCCTTGGGTTTCCGCTTCACAAATTGTCGCAACCGGTCCGCTCCTTGTGTCACCGCTACCCGATCCCGCGCCCGGACAGTGTTAGAGTTTTCCAGTTTCCCCTCAGGTACAGGACTTGGCTCCGGCAGCTCCGCCGGGCGGCTACGCCCCTTGTTCGCTGCTTTCTTAGCTACTATTCCTGTATCGGACTTCTCCATGTCGTTCATCTCCAGTTACGGGGATTAACCCTCTCTTTCGCGACCCTGAACGACTCCAGGGTGACACGGAGACCTCCCAGGTCCCGGCGTAGTACGTACGTGCGTGCCTGGGTTCTTAGACACCGTGGGATCCTCCTCCGCCTCACCGTTAGTGGCAAAGAAGATGTTGCCTTCGACCATGGGAAAAGCCTCGGCATCCCAGACTATAGCTCTTTCGGTGCTCATTAGCCCTGCCCACACGCGCCTCTACCGACGCTTCGCCTGCACCCTCGCGAGTACAGACGCACGGCTCGAGGAGATGTGTAGATGGATTCTCTTTCACAACGGGGGACTTGCACCCCCTGTACTAACGCCAGTTAGCCTGGCGCACTCCCAGCTCGCTAACCACCACGCCTCTTAAGCGCAGCAGCAGTGGGCGGTTTGCAGCCTCCACCTGACTGGCGGCTGCGGAGGGCCTACCTCCATCCCTCACGTAGTTATCAGGCTCTTTTTCCTACCTCATACTTTCACCTCCATGCCTGTACGTGACACACGAACCCGCGCGGCATGGCGATGACCAACAGCCATGGGTCCATGCCGCCCAAAGACCAGAACAGTAGCATCCACCTGCTGGAAGCATTTATCGAACTGTACCGCGCCTAGTCTGACACGCTGCTCAAAAAGAGGCTCCGTGAGCTGCTTCTCCTAATCCGAGACACCATGACAGAAGGCGGATGCTACCTTCACCTCTTCTTTACGCCCGACTGGCAGCCTGTGACCTACGCGCAGTCACACAACTATGCGCTGGATCATGTCTCTTTTGGTC
This sequence comes from Rhodothermales bacterium, assembly GCA_958296045.1. Taxonomy (GTDB): domain Bacteria; phylum Bacteroidota; class Rhodothermia; order Rhodothermales; family Bin80; genus CATQHT01. The sequence continues at coordinate 427,350 of CATQHT010000001.1, read as the reverse complement.
ACGACCTAGAATCTGTCCATCTCTTGCTCGATGCGGCAGAGGTGCTCAGGAGCGCCGGTGCGCGCACAAAACAGGTTGCAGCATCCATGGTGTACACTGGAATGCGGATGGGACACACAGCGGGGCGGCTTCTATGAAAAAGGGTTCTACGACGACGGCTCCTGCGCCATCATCTCGGATGCCAAAATCTGGCGGGCGCACTTTGAAGTGTTGCCAGCGCTCCTGTTGATGAGCGTGCTGGTGCCTGGACAAGCCTCACTGTATACCGAACGTATACTTCAGCTCTGGAGGTATATCTGGTCGTATATTCTCTGCTCTGACCACCGTAGCTGCTATTGGGCAGGCACGGATACGCGCCCCAAGGAGAAAGTGGAAAACTCCGTACCACACCGTACGGGGCCTTACAGAAGCAATCCGGTAGCTGCGCGTTATCGCAGCCATGAGAGTGGTCCGTAACGTTTCGTGGACATGACGCGCACCCTCTTTTCCGCTTCCCTGGTGGCCGCCCTGGGCGGACTGCTGTTCGGATTTGATACCGCCGTCATTTCCGGGGCGGAAGGGATGCTGCAGACCCTCTTTGTTCCCGAATATGAGGCGATTGCCGCCAGATTCGGCGACGGCATCTTCTCAAACAGCACGTTCTGGCATGGCGTGCTGGTCGCCAGCGCGCTGGTAGGTACCATCGTCGGCGCCATAGCGTTTGCCCGACCTGCCGACCGCTACGGTCGCCGACTCGTCCTCATGTGGCTGGGCAGCCTGTACCTGATAAGCGCACTCGGCAGCGCACTCGCATGGGATGCCGGCTCCTTTTTTGTATTCCGGTTCATCGGTGGACTCGGAGTGGGCGGAGCGTCCGTGGTGGCACCCATGTACGTGGCAGAAATCGCACCCGCACGTTACCGCGGACGCCTAGTGGCGATGGTCCAGCTCAACATAGTGCTGGGCATCCTGTTGGCCTACCTGTCCAACTACCTCATTGCCGGTGCAGGGTTTGGCGTCAACGAATGGCGATGGATGTTCGGCGTCGAAGCGGTGCCAGCACTAGCATTCACACTGCTGCTGTTGACCAACCCACGCAGCCCCCGCTGGCTTATTGCTCAGGGAAAGACAGAAGAGGCTGCCAACGTGCTTCGCAGGGTGGGCGCTGGCCAGCAAGGCCTTGCAGCGGAGATGGAATCGATCCGCGCGTCACTGGCGCGCGCCACAATGAACCTGAGCGATCGGCTCTTTCAACAGAAATACCACAAGCCCATCCTGCTCGCAATAGCGATCGCCGCCTTCAACCAGCTCTCCGGCATCAATGCCCTCATATACTATACACGGCGCATATTTGAGATGGCAGGCGCCGAAGGCGCATCGGCCCTGCTGCAGTCCGTCATCATCGGAGGCACCAACCTGGTGATGACTATGTTGGCACTTCTCGTGATCGACCACTTCGGGCGACGCAAACTGATGCTGGTCGGATCCGTGGGCTACATCCTTTCGCTCGGCACTACCGCCGTGGCATTCTATATGGAGGCTACCGGACCCATCATCCTGGCGAGCCTCGTGGTGTTTATCGCCTCGCACGCGCTCGGGCAAGGCGCGGTGATATGGGTCTTTATCGGCGAAATTTTTCCCAATGCGGTGCGCGCACGAGGACAAGCGCTGGGAAGCTTCGTGCACTGGGTCATGGCGGCGACAATCTCGCTTACCTTCCCGCTAATCGCTGAGATTTCCGGCGCACACATCTTTGCCTTCTATGCCCTATGCATGGTGGGACAGCTACTTTGGGTGCTGTTCGCCATGCCGGAAACCAAAGGCATTCCGCTCGAAGAGATAGAAAAGAAGCTCGGCATCGCCTAACTCGGGCCCCCTTGACACCAGCCGCACCCTTCTAGCACCGCACATGCTTACTCCACTGGACTACATCATTCTGGTGATTTATCTGGTGGGCGTCGCCGCTTTGGGCATCCGGATGGGTGGCCGCCAGAAAAACACTACGGACTACTTCCTGGGCGGACGCGACCTGCCATGGTGGGCGGTGTGCTTTTCCGTAGTGGCGACAGAAACCAGCACCCTAACAGTGATCGGAGTGCCGGCTGTAGCCTACGGGGGATCCATGACGTTCCTTCAGCTCACGCTGGGCTACCTCATCGGACGCATCGTGGTCGCGCTCTACTTCTTGCCGCGGTACATTGAAGGACGCCTAGTTACCGCGTACGCCTTTCTGGGGCAGCGCTTCGGTGACGGGATGCGATGGACTGCCTCGGCGACCTTTCTGGTGACACGCCTGTTGGCAGACGGCGTCCGGCTCTTCGCCACCGCCATCCCGCTCAAAGTCATCGCCGATGCGGCTGGCCTGTCCGTCTCCTACCTAGCCATCATTGCCGCGCTGGGCCTGGTCACGATCGTATACACGCTAATCGGCGGCATCAAGGCCGTCGTATGGATGGATGTGGTGCAGATGGTGCTCTATGTCGGTGGCGGACTTGTTGCGCTCGTCCTGCTGTTGGATGCGGTGCCCTCCGACTGGTGGCAAACCGCTGCGGGAGCCGGCAAGACGCGCATGCTGTTCCTGGGCAACGACCTCTCCTTCGCCGCCTGGTTTGCGGAACCCTATGTGCTGCTTACCGCCGTGGTGGGCGGCGCCATATTCTCGATGGCCTCTCACGGCACAGACCAGCTCATCGTACAGCGCCTATTGACCTGCCGGTCGGCCATCGACAGCCGCCGGGCACTGGTCGGGAGTGCGTTAGTCGTGATGGTTCAATTCGCGCTGTTCCTGGTCATAGGCCTGTTGCTATGGATCTACTTCGGGGGCCAAGCGCCAGCGGATATGGGCATGTCGCGCACCGATGAGGTGTTTCCGCGCTTCATCATTGAAGGCATGCCTCCGGGCCTTTCCGGCCTTCTTTTAGCAGGCATCGTAGCCGCGGCTATGAGCACCTTGTCATCGTCACTGAATTCCTTGGCGTCATCGTCGCTTTTGGACATCGTCCAGCGCGTGCGCAAACGACGGGCCACAGCCAAATCGGAGGCATGGTCCGAACAACGTGCGTTGCGCCAAGCGCGCCTGTTGACCCTACTTTGGGGGCTACTGTTTATTGCCTTCGCCAGTCTGTTTGAAAACACGCAGCATCCCGTCGTGGAGCTCGGCTTGGCGATCGCTTCGTTCACGTACGGCGGGCTGCTGGGCGCGTTTCTGTTGGGACTGTTTACCCGACGAACGCGCCAAGCCGATGCCGTGATGGCTTTCCTAGTTTCCATCGGAGCAATGGTGATGATTATCTTTGGCTTATGGTACAGCCCCGCCGAGGGTTGGCTTTTCCATTTTATGCCAAGCGAGGATCTGAAAGCGGCATTGGAGCTCAGGGGCCTGGGATGGCCGTGGTATACGGCACTGGGTAGCCTGATAACCGTCGGCGTTGGCTCCATGCTTGGTTTTCGCCATAGGAAGACACCGCAAGTCCCCATGATATGACCTCCCGAAGACGGCGCCGCGGCGCCGCTGTTGCCCGTTTTTTTCAGCGTCGTCTTCCGGTCGCGCGGCGGGTACTGCTGTCGCGCGGCTTCCTGGCCAGAGCCGCCATGCTCCTGGTGCTCACGGTATTGGCAGCGTTGGCCTTTCATTCCGGCTCCTTACCGCTGGCACTTCGCCAGGTGGGCGACACCTGGCCTGGCGAAACCCTCATCGCTCCACAGAGCTTCGCGGTCGACAAAGTGGCAGACTCTCTGGCCGCCGACCAAGAGCGCGCCCAGCAGCTCACCGAACCAATCTTCGTGGCGATACCGGACGCTGCCGAGCGTACCACAGCCAACATGGACTCGCTGCAGCAGCAGATGGATCGCATTATGCTGGCGTACCAGGACTACCGCATCAACATGCTGCGCTCCATGCTGATCATCCCTACCGAAGTGGAAGCCATCAGCTACCGGGCGCTGGCAGATAGAGACAGCGTATGGTACATGGAAGAGCGGCGCAGTGCGCGCATTTTTCTGTCTGACGAGCTGTGGCGCATGTTGGGCAATGACGTCGTGGCGCGTGACCCGCGCATGCCCGACAGCATCCGCCTAGTGGCACCTGGTCCGCCAGTCTACGAGTATGCACTCGAGCGCCTGTGGGCACACGCCGGAGCATTTTCCAGGAGCCAGGTGCTCAACATACCGACCGACAGCGTCAAGACGGAGTTTCTTAAGGTCCGTCATACAGGTGCGAGCACCTTTGAACGGGTACCCGTCAACCAAGTATTTGACCAGCAGCGCGTGTACAGCAACCTGGAGCCGGACCTGACGGATGCTCTTGGCGGCAATGCACAAGCAGCGGCGAGCATTGCCACCGCCCTCATCAATGCCGTCTTCGTCGCCTCGCTACAGTTTGACGAAGGAGCGACCAGTCGCGCACAGGACCAAGCAGCCAGAGAGGTCTCACCCACGCGCGGCATGGTGGCTAAAGACGAAATAGTGGTCCGCAGCGGCGAAGTGATCACGCCGGAAATCAAGCAGCGCCTAGAGTCACTGCAGCGCGAACGAATAGAGTCCAGAGGACCCGCACCGCTAGCGCCCCAGTCGCTGGGCAAGCTGCTCCTTGCCTTCTGCACGTTCGCGCTGTTCTTCGCCTACCTGTACGTGGCACGCAGACACATCCTTGGCTCACCCCGCCAGATGCTCATGATCTCGCTGTTGTACGCGAGCATCATCGCCATTTTTGCTGTAGCGATACGGAACGATGTGATATTCATGTTCGCCGTGCCCACGCTTCTGGTGTCTGTCATCCTGACGGTAGCCTTTGATTCGCGGGTGGGGCTGTTTGGCACTATCGTGCTAGCGCTTCTGGGCGGCCTAGTATCTGGCACTGGGTACGGGTTTGAGTTCGCATTTGCCACCGTGGTGGGCGGCGCTCTGGCTGTCTTTGCTATTCGCGGAGCGCGCAACCGCGCGAAGTTTTTTGCCAGTGCCGGGTCGGCATTTGCCGGGTATGCTTTCGTGTTTATGGCCTACTGGCTGTTCGAGTCGGAGGCGCGCCAGTTTACCAACAACCTTATTATGGCTGGCATCAACTGCTTCTTGCTTTTTGCCGCCTTTCCACTGCTGTGGGTCTTTGAGCGGGCCTTCCAAGTGTCTTCAGATCTGCGCCTGGTGGAACTTGGCGACTACAACCAATCCCTCTTGAAACGGCTGCAGCAGGAGGCTGCCGGTACCTTTAACCACACGCTGCAGGTGGCCAGCCTGGCCGAGGCGGCAGCAGAGGCTATCGGAGCGGAATCGCTGTTGACTAGGGTAGGGGGCCTGTACCACGACATCGGCAAGCTGCACGATCCTCAGTACTTTATCGAGAACCAGCGAGCCGGGGCCAATCCGCACGACGAGCTCAGCGCCCAAGAGAGCGCCGCCATCATTCGCGACCACGTCGCGCACGGGCTGGCACTGGCCCAAGAGGCCGGGCTGCCAGGCAACATAGTGGAGTTCATTTCCATGCATCACGGCAGCACGCGGATAGAGTATTTCTATCACAAAGCACGACTCGAGAGCGGGAAGGAAGCGGTGGACGAGAAGGACTTTCGCTATCCGGGTCCGCGTCCCCGGACTCGGGAAACGGCGATCCTGATGCTGACCGATGGGATAGAGGCAGCCTGCAAGAGCATCACCAAGCCCACCGTCCAGGCCCTGGAAGAACGAATCGAACAGGTCATCAGTGCGCGTATACAAGATGGACAGCTGGACGAGGCGCCGCTATCGTTTCGGGACCTACGGGTAATAAAGGAGACACTTCTTCACCGCTTAGCTGCGGCCTACCATGTGCGCATAAAGTATCCTGGACAGCAATAACTAGGCCGGGATGCCCCTATGACCGGTCGACCAGCCCGAAGGCAGCAGTACCGCGCCAACTTCAAGGCTATCGCGCAGTAGTATCTCAAGCCGCGCATAGCCAACGCGATCTGAAGACCGTCATAAAGGCGAAGTACCGAAAAGCGTGTCTCTTGCACGTGGACGGAACAACGGTTTTCAGCGCGCCATACCGCACGAGTTGCTTGGAGCAGCTGCCGTAGCATTGTTGCGCCAGCAAGGAAAGCTGCCAACTGGATGCGCCCAGCATTCCCACGACTTTGCAGTACCCGGCCTGAGGCCAATAAATGGTGCCAAACCTCTTCCGCGCGGCACCAGTCAGCTGCAATGCGCTCAAATAACCTGACTTCATGACGGAAACCCTGCAACCCCTAAAATCACTCAGACCAGCCTCCGCATCGAGCCCTCAGCCAGCCCCAGAACCTGCTCCTAACTCGCAGAAACCCGAAAGCACCCTATCTTTTGACAAGCGCTTAACACGTATGCATGGGGCGTGCCGTCACTCATGAGACCCACCAATGCGCATCCTACAGGTATCGATCAAGAACTGTCGAGGGATCCGGCAAGCCATGATCCGGTTTTCTCCCCACACACTTATCCTCGGACCGAACAACGCATGCAAGTCGACTGTCTTGGAGGCCCTCAATTGTGTACTCGGTCCCGACCGGATTCGTGGGCAGATCCCGTAGATGAGCACGACTTTTTCCAAGGGGAACACCTTTACCGAGAACACGGCGCCGATGACCCTGAGGAAGGAGGTACGCAGCTGGCTTCGGATGAGGCCCAAGGCGGAACGGCCGATCCGGTATCAAGCAATGTGGGCTACGCGGAAGCTGCTGGAGCGGTCACCGCGGAGCCAGCGGAGGTAACTCCAGACACAGATGAGACTGCCGCCACCGGTGACGACCCCGAAATCCGAATTAGGATAGTGCTCGGAGATCCAATGCAACGCGGGAATGCACCATTCCTAGTTGGGTTTGAGAGGTCGCTGCCGGGCTGGGGCTGTAATGTAGGTAACTTGTGGCAATGTGTAACGCTGTTGGTCACGCATGTATATGCGCAGTGGGCGGTTCCCAGCCAGACTGGGTTAATTGACCCAGTCTGGGCTCGCACCACCCTCTTTGAATACCCAGACTCGATAAGCAGCATTTCCTATTGCTAAACGTCACTTATATTGCGGTCCCATCTCGGCAGCAATCGCCGATACCAACTACGAATGGTCCAGTCCCTCCTTCTCCCTTCGTTCCTTCCGTCCACCACCACCAGCAGTAGGCCTGCCGGGGCATTCCCTGCTATCATTACCCATGACCCACGGATCGAACCTGAACTGGATCGCTGGCTACATCTCGGACATTCCCGGTGACGTGCGTCGCGGGACTTATTCGTCCGCGGTCAGTACCCTCCCGATGAAGGTGCTGCGCCACTTCGACGCCGACCATAGCCGCCAGGGCGGTCCCGCCCTGGACTTGCTGGGTACGCCGCCACTACGAGACCCTGAATTCCACGAAGGCAGAACATGCTGTCCCGATGGGTTGGGAGATCCCCCACATCTCGTCAGACGACTCCGTTCGCGGGGTCGAGGGCGGCTTTGTGTGAATCAATGGCCTGGTGTGGATAACCGTCTACCTCGCCCCGCCGACGCCGTCATGGCGGCGTCCAGGCGAACGCTTCTGGTCTGCCCTGATCTAGAAGCGGAGCGGCCATTAGAAAGTGGTCATCTCCGTTGGTAAGCTGAGCGAGTGCACGACAGCGTATGAAGGCACCCGAATTGATTCGTCGGGCGAGACGCCTCATTTGGCTGGCGGTCGCTCCGTTGCTTCACGGTGGCAACAGGTGGACGCGCAAGGCAATCAGACGCCAGGAACCGGCGTTCTGGGTTACTCGCAATCGGGTCGGGCGCGTCCGGTTCAAGGTTCTGAGGGCCATGTTCCAGCGCAGGCGTTCCTTCAGAGAAGGCCTTACGGCAACCATGGCGTTCCGGGGAGTCGTCAGGGCCATTTTCTTTCCGGTGCTACTCTCCAGCGCCTTTGTTGTGTTCTTGATCTGGTTCGATTACTCCCTTTTGCCTGCCTTCCTCGACTACTTGGGGGAGTCCAGACATGGTGTGCTTCCCCAGTCGATTGCGGAACCAACTCTGAGTTGGGCACGAGCCGTCGCATCCAGCCGGCCACTCGAAGGAGCGCATGCGATGCTTCTCGCGACGGGCGCGCAGGTTACAGGCGTTTTCCTCGGGCTCTATTTTGCAGCGATTAGCGTAGTTGCCAGTACGGCTTACGGAGATGTACCCCCCGAGCTACGATCTGTACTCATCGAGGATCGGGTTGGAAGGCTCTATTTGAGTGTAGTTGGCTTTACGGGAGGTGCATGTCTGTTCGCGCTCGGGACTCAGGCACTCGGATACTCCTTGGGAGTTGGGTCGGCTGTGGCATTTGCACTCCTCGGAGCCGCCTCAGTACTGACCTTCATCCCGCTTGGGATGAGGGTCTTTGGTTTTCTCGATCCAGGGGCGGTAACGAGGTCGCTGACGGCTGACATCGAAACCGCAGTCAAGTCCGTTGCGGCTTCGGGCATTCTGGCTAGGGATCGAACGATTCAAGCAGACCATCAGAAAACCGCAGCTCGGAAACTGGATGCGTGGGAAGAGATGGTGTTTGTGTCGAGCGGTCGCTCGCAGACCTCATCAGCCCTGAGCGTAATCGGGCAGAATGCTGTGTTACTGCTACGCTGGTACTCGAAGGCTAAGCTCCCGATTGCGAAAACGAGCCAATGGTTCGAGAGGACTCCTGAACACCTGTCGTATCTCTTGACCGGAGGCAGTAGGTTATCAATGGCATTGTGCACGAGCACGTGGATTCATCCGAAAATGGAACCAGATCAACTGTGGTTGGAAAAACGCGTCGGCGAGATCATCCAACGGGTCGTAGTCGCTCTCGGGGAGAAGGGGAGCAATAGACCGTGTGCGGTGGTGTTGGAGTCATTCTATGACTGGATCGCATGGTCGGCATACCAGTTTCGTGTTCCCGATGTGGAAATGGGTCTTCAGATCGCGAGCCGAATCGAGCAGGCGATCCGTGAGGCATCGACGGAAGCGAGTGTCGTCACCGACCGCGACAGACTTCACGGTCTGGCGGCTATGGATGGTCTGGCGCGGGCTATACCGAACGCTGTTGGGCACCTGAACCAGCGGCTCGGAACTCTCCGGCTCCGTAAACTGCTGGACGATGCATCTGAAGCCGCCATCCGCGAATCGTTCCCTCTTAAAGGATTCCCCCCAAGACTACGCGCAATTATCGAGTCCTTACGTATGAAGCACTCGGTCGAAAGAGACGTTGAGGGTTCCATTCGTACACCTTCGTGGTACACCGAGCACCACGCGGCACGCCTTCTGAGCGTCGATATCAGGAACACCTATGAGTCATTGTTGAAAAGGGCCGAGCAATGGCTACCTTCACATGCCAAGTCTCTACGAGAGGAGGGGGCAGTAGAGGCTGCGGTCATGGTGACCCAGCGTGGTCTCGAAGCGGTATCCAAACTAGAGGTAGGTGCTAAGCACACGATGAGCAGGCTCGAGGAGTTGAAACGGCGTAGGGTGAAGACTGCCGGGGAACGATGGCCTGACGTGAACCTCAATCAGTGGCATGAACGACTCCGCGTGCTTCGCCTGACCTTCATTGACGAACTGGTGCACCTCACCCCCCTCCTTGCCAATACACCCCCCACCGGGGATCTGCCAGACGGCTTTGGTTTCGCCTACACCACCCTCTGCGCTGCGATGATCGACGCTCTTGAGGACATGGATCCAGCGACCTTCGCGCTTGTTAATCCCATCGTGGTCCGCAGCGCCCTCAAGGCTCGCGACCGAGTTAAGACCGAACTTGCTGAAAGTCATGTCGAGAGCGTGCTGTATTTCTCTGCCGATGTCATGCTCGACGTAATGGATATCGCCGGATACGCGTATCTGTGGAAGTTCAGTCTGGGTGAAGAGTGTTTCTGGGACAGCGTTGCGAGTGTCTGGGATGCCCTCCTGTCGCAACTCGCGAACCCGTCGGACATAATCAGACTTATCACTCTTGGACAGGATTTCCACAAGCAGCGGTCTACCACCTCTCCAAGGTCAATAATCCGATTGGAATGGCGGGCACGAATGCGAAATGTGCTTGAAGACAACGGATTCGCACCTCGCGGCATCACTTCTAACACATGGCCCAAGGCCATTTCGGTCAATCCCACTGCCGCAACATACGTAGCGACTTGGAGCGAGCGTAGAGCCCGAGAGGTCATGCTCTCCGAATACTTCCTGAGAAGGCCGGAAGCTGAAGGGATACAGGCGCCATCGGGCATCGAGGAACTCCGAAGAGGAGCGAGACAACTGTTGGATGACCGAGCCGCCGGGAGGGTTGAGGGCGGTCCGGGATTTTCTGGAGGATTCCGGTGACCAAATCAGGAGTCCGAGTACAACGTGTGAGCATTCCCTATCGCCTCCCGCCCACGGGAAACAGCTTCGGTGAAACCCACCTCTACCCACACATGTTCGCCGAGGACGTGGCTCAGGATCTGTTCCCGATTGGCGGAGATGTGGACCGCAAACCCGTCTTCCAATTGTTACCCCACGACGAACATGTCTCAGGAATCATCGAGCTCGCCTTTGCTCGCTATGGAGGCCACGGGAGATATGGGCGAAGATTATCTTCCCTCCTCTCCAGGTTCGGGAACCAGACTGGGCACGATCTGGTTTCCAGCGGGACCGAAACGTTTGAGGTGGCAACTATTGTGAATGCGAGCGGTAGAACCATCGACTTTTTGATTCTTCGACTGCACAGTATTTGGAGGGTCGCTGGATTCATATGGCAGACGATCCCACGGAACGCTCTGGCTGACGGCCATCGGGAAAATCCCGACCCCGTCAATCGGCGTCTGGTTCGGATTCCGCGCAATCGAGTAGTTCATATCAGACTGCCCCGAGAGTACAGACGGGTTCCGAGCGGTTTGCGAGCTCTGCGTCACATTGAAATCGCTGTCCCGGACATTGCCATACAGAACCTGAATCTGGATGGAAGGGTCCAGATTCCCTATGATTTGGAGGAGTTACGGGGAATTGAAGAGCGAGCTGTGGCCTCGATCACTAAGTCTACGGGATGGAGCGGTCGTGGGACTTTCGGCGATGCGATAACAGACTACTACACGATGTGTCGTTTTCTTCGGTTTGAGGAGTTCAAGATCAAACTTCGGGAAGCTGTGGCGGGTACGATCAATCGAATCCTGGCTGTCGCGGGTAACACCGTCGGGTTCGCGGCCGAAGTGACGCTTCAACACTTGCCCACTCTTGAGGACATCGCAGCTTCTCGCGCCGATCTGGCCGCCGGGCGGTTGGATTTCCGCAAAATGATCGATCAGTATTCAAACTATCGGCGAGGTCGTGCAACCTCCCAGGAATAGTCGAAAAGCTGGCTGCAGCGGAAGGCCGACGTACTCCCACCTTATTAGCCAGCGGGAGGTCGTGGGCGGCCGTTGAGGGGGACTGCCTGGGAGGCAGGGGTCGGTGCGCCAGGCTAACTGGTGCCAGTACGGGGAGTGAAAGTCTCCCGATGTGAAGGACTGACCATCCACGCATCTCCTCGAGCCGGGCGTTGGTACCCGCGAGGGTGCAGGCGAAGCGTCGGTAGAGGTGCGGGTGGGCAGGGCTAATGAGCACCGAAAATGCTACCGTCCGGGATGCCGAGGCTTTGATCTTGGTCGAAGGCAACACCTTCTTCGCCGTTGATGGTGAGGCGGAGGAGGGTCCCGCGGTGTCCAAGAACCCAGGCACGCACGTACGTACTGCATCGGGACCTGGGAGGTCTCTCCATTACCCATCCCTTCGGGGAGGGTCGCCAAAGCGTAGGCTAAATGCTGATCGGAGGATGTACGGTGGAGAGAAGTCAGATGTGACCATAGTAGCTACGAAGCCAGCGCACAACGCGTGGATGACCACGGAGCGGAGCCGGTGGAGCCAAGGATCGCACCCAAGGGGAAAGCGGAAAGCCAGATTCATGCTGGACTCTGGGTCGGATTTTGGTGAAAGGGGTGGGCCATTATTAGTGGAAAGGTGGCTGGGGGGAGAAGGGGATTTTGGGGTTTGGCAGTCGGGTCCAGGCGTTCATAAGCGCCTTTCGGAGCTTGGGCAGGTGTCGGTGGTTGGGGATGGTTTTCAGTTTGGGTTCTGCATACATGAGAGCCAGCGCCATCCAGCCGTGGATCTGTGCCGAGTTTCTCCAACTGCAAACATTGCGCGTCAATCTGCCGAGGGTACTATTGAGATTCTCAATACAGTTGGAGGTGCGCAGGCTTTGGCCGAGCTCTTTGGCTATTGCGAGCCTTTGGATCGTGAGCGTTTCCTCCATGCCTTCCTCCAGACTCTTCATGGCCTTGAGTTGGTTGGAGGCTTCCAAGTCGTCCTGATCGGGGGGTGGGCCAAAATTAGTGGAAACGCGGCACGCTCAGGGGGGACAATGCACCTGAGCTCCCTAACCACAACGCACTTTATCGATGCCATTAGAAGGACGAAATGCTGTAATACCTGCCGTATCAGGTGATGCTCTGACGAGCGTCGACGACTGGCGGTTGTATCTCTTGAAGCAATGCAACCTGATAATTGAGCTTCTGGGTCGCGAGTGGCCCGATCCGTCATTGCAATCTCTGGTGGCGGCTGACGATGCGGGTTCAGAGACGCATGGCAACACAGATGGTAAGTCGGTTGCACCATTGTGTTCGACGTGTGGTAACGATTCCGAGCATCAAGAGAAAGCTGAAGACCCGCTCTTATCGCATTATCGGCTGGAAGCAGACCGTGCGGATCGTGCTTATGAGGAGTTTTGCACACGCTCGTTTACTGACGAGAACTTCGTGGCTCTCTAGATGAGTGTTCTGATGACGATGCACAAATGTAAGGGCCGAGAGTTCGACGCTGCTATCATTGTAGACTGGGCACCCCACAACAGTATCGCGTGTTGCCTGCTGAGCGCCAGAAGGCCCAGCAACCGGAGAGCCGACGACTCCTCGCGACTTCAATACAGCGAGCTCGTTTCGCGGCACTTGTCTTCACCAAAAAAGGAATGCCGTGCCCATTGATCCACATTTGAGGAAGCACCCAAAGGTACGCCAGATCGGCGGGACGGCTTCCGTTCCGTATGGTGCTATTCCTTATCGATCACTCGTCTGACTCTCGACGGCCGCTGTGCGCCGCTAGACGGTTATGAGCCGATGCTGGCGGTCAAAGGGTCTGTGCACCGAGACGTCGCTTCGGCAAAATCCAGCAAATCCGATTCACTCCGTTGTCTGGGCAGTAGGAACGACAAGTACCAGAGCCAATCGTGCCAGTGATGATTGGAGCCCAAAGAACTCTCGGTCCTTGACCAAGTGGTCCGTCATTGGCCAGCCAGTTGCGGAAGGAGCATCGGCCACACCCGGCTTCACAGACGAGGCCCAGTAGAACCACAACGTGGAGTCAAAATGCCCGTAGCGCTGGTGTCAGAGTGCAAAGGCAGACTGAAACCGGGCGCGGCGTCGCGGTCCATGGAAGGCGCCCGCGAATTGCAATGGTACACCGTGACGTCCGTCTTACCTGCGTGTCTTTTGCTAACCAGGAGCCGACCCTAGTTATTCACCAGAGCTCAGACTTGGTGGATGCCTGGGGATACGGTATGTTCCAAGTACAGCTTAGCAGCCCGGCCTCCGTGCCCATATGACTATAGATCCCACTCGTGGGAATCTCACAAACGAGTGTGGCGATCGATTAGCCTTGCTAACCGTCATGCACACCCGACACTCCACGGGCTACCAGCCCATGCACTGATCCCTCGCCTGCGCACGGTTCCACTGCAACGCCGATCCTGAACGGGAGTCATACGCAACCCAAGAAATCTCGCCCATTTTTCAGGATGAAGGACGTATAGGGTTGACTTTCTTTCTGAAACGAGCCACCCAAGCGCCCTGCATGTACCCAGCACTGTCTCCCCTGGACTATCCATCAGACCACTTGGGCAGCTGCTGTAGCACCGTCACGCCAGCAAGGTAAGCTGCCAACCAGACGCGCCCAGCATCCCCACGACCTTGCAGTACCCAGCCTGAAGCCAATAAATGGCGCCAAACCACCTCCGCGCGGCACCAATCAACTGTAATGCGTTCAAATACTCGAACTTCTGGACAGATACGCCTCAGCCACACAGGGCTCCGCTACAACCCGAAGGCCCGCGGCAGCGGTACCGAAGTGACCGTGTGCAGTCCAGGCGCGGAGCTCATGACCTGCGGGATGGCATTGATAAGGGCACCAACGGTGGCCGTATCTCCAAAAATGCCGCCTTGGATCAGCATATCTATCGGCGGCGTGCCATGCACACGCACCCGATCCATAGGGTCGCGGGCACCCAGAAACATCTTGAGCGTCAAGCGAATCCTCTCTGCGCCGCGACAGCGCCCGACGGCGGTCTGATGTATGCCGCACACGCGCCCGGCGGGGACGCTGAAATATTTTGACTTCACCAGCTCTCTCGCCACGACAGGCTCCAGCGTCTCCTCCATCTCGTCGAGCACCCATCGCAGGCCGCTTGCGACCAGCTCCACGGATTCGCGCAAACCGATGTGCCCGAAACCACCCTTGCGGCGCCGCCGCTTAAACTCTCGCACCGAGATCCCCGCGCCAATCTTGGCCTGTAGGGGTCGACGCCGTCTGGCGGCGTCCACGATGCGTTCCACCTCTATGCGGTCGGCACTGGTGCTGACCCCGGTGGCCGCCAATGCCAGCGTATCCATCGCATAGCCGGGGTTGACGCCCGTACCAAGCACCACAACGTTATGCGCCTTAGCAGCTTGGTCAAGCTCCCGGCTCAGCTCTGGATACTTGTTGTAAGGATACGTAAGCTCTTCGGTGGACGACACGACGTGAGCACCCGCCTGCACGCAATCCAGTATCTGACCCTTGACGCTAGGCAGAAACGACCCTGTGGTATGCAGCACCACATCCGGCCGCACGGCCGCCAGTGTCGCGGACGCATCACTGGTGACCTCCACATCGCTTTGACCGCCCACCAGGCTGTCCACCCGCTGTCCTACCAAGCTCGGATCGATATCCAGAGCGCCGACCAGCACGACATGACCGCGGCGCTCCTTGAGCAATAGGGCGTGGGCACAAGCGCGCCCGATAGGTCCCATACCAAACTGCAGCACGCGAACGGGCGCCGCATAAGGCCTTGTCGTCATCAGACTGCTTCGCTGGAGCTAAGGAAAGGGTAGGCGTAATGCGTGGCTGGCACAAAGGTCTCCTTGATGGTGCGGGCCGAAAGCCACCGCACTAGGTTGAGCGGCGACCCTGCCTTGTCATTCGTTCCCGAGGCGCGCCCACCTCCGAATGGCTGCTGCCCTACGACAGCACCCGTAGGCTTGTCATTGATATAGAAGTTGCCTGCCGCGTTGCGCAGCGCATCGGTAGCCTGAACTATCACCTGGCGGTCACGTGCAAAGATCGCCCCGGTGAGCGCATACGGCGAGGTGGCATCCACCAGATCCAGCGTGGCCGCAAACGCGCTGTCCTCATATACGAAAATCGTTACCACGGGCCCGAAAATCTCTTCGCACATGGTCCGATACGACGGATCCGTAGTCAGTATCACCGTCGGCTCGATAAAGTAGCCCTCAGCGTCAGAGTAGCCTCCGCCGAAAATTATGGACGCATCCGGTGAATGACGGGCATGCTCGATGTAGCCGGTGATGCTCTTAAACGCATTGCGGTCTATCACGGCATTGATGAAGTTGCCAAAGTCCTCCACGGTGCCCATCTTGATAGCCGAAAGCTGCGCATCCAAGACATCCCGAATGGCCCGCCAGCATGACTGGGGCACGTAGACGCGCGAGGCTGCCGAGCACTTCTGTCCCTGGTATTCAAAGGCTCCGCGAACGATGGCAGTAGCTACCGCCTCGCTGGCAGCAGATGCATGAGCCACAATAAAGTCTTTGCCGCCGGTTTCGCCCACGATGCGCGGATAGCCGCGATAGTTGGCTATGTTGGCACCAATGGTCCGCCACATGTGCTGAAACGTCCCTGTCGAACCCGTAAAATGCAGCCCGGCAAAGTGCTCTGACGCAAAGACCGGGTCTCCTACGGTGGCGCCGCGTCCGGGCACCATATTGATCACACCAGGCGGCAGTCCGGCCTCTTCTAGAAGGCGATAGATGTAGTAGGCGGAATATATCGACGTGGAAGCCGGCTTCCATAGCACGGTGTTACCCATGATGGCGGGGGCCACCGGCAGGTTGGCCGTGATAGAGGTGAAGTTGAATGGGGTGACGGCAAAGACAAACCCCTCCAGCGCGCGGTACTCCAAGCGATTCCAAATACCCAGGCCCGACTCGGGCTGCTGCGCATAGAGCTCCTGTGCGTACTTAACGTTGAACCGGAAGAAGTCCATAGTTTCGCAGGCGGCATCGATCTCCGCCTGGAACGCGTTCTTGCTTTGTCCCAGCATCGTGGACGCGTTGAGCGCATTGCGCCACTTGCCAGAAAGCAGCTCCGCCGCCTTCAAGAAAATCGCCGCGCGATCCGCAAAATGCATGCGGGACCATGCTTCGCGCGCTGCAAGCGCACTGGCTATAGCCCGCTGCACTTCCCGCGTGCCGCACTGGTGCGCGACACCCAGCCTGTGGCTGGTTTCGTGGGGCGGTCGGATATCCATCAGCTGTCCGGTATGCACCTCATTGCCACCGATAAAGGCCGGCACTTCCAGCTCCTGACTCTTCAGGCAGCGCAAGAATGACCGAAGGGATGCACGCTCCGCGCTACCTGGAGCATAGCTCAGCACAGGCTCATTGACAGGCTCTGGGAATTTTGGTATGGCGTTGTTCATGGCAACGAAAGAAACAGAACAGTGTGTAACGTGCGGTATCCCAGCGGGGCAGCAGCCGGGTGCTGGAACTGTGCCTGATACGTCAACTGTGCAGGCATGTTTGGGCACGTACTTGCGAGAGCCAGGTGACACTTAGCCCACCATAGGCGAGGTAAGGGCTTCAACGAATCATCGGCCGGATCGTTGAATGAGCACCCACTTACCGCTTGTCCGATCCGTGCATTTCCATCGCTTTGTCGCTGTCCGATACCTTACCGGCGCGCACGGTGGCGAGGAGGGCAGACGTTTCCTGCGCCTGATAATGGTCATCGCGATAGGCGGCGTAGCAGTAGGGGTTGCGATGCTGCTGTTGGCGCTGAGCATCGTGCGCGGATTCAGCCGCGAAATAGAAGCCAAAATTATCGGCTTCGGCGCCCATGTGCAGGTGGAAAATATCCGCCATGCGCCCCTGCCGGATGCTGAAGAGAGCGCGGCGCAGATCCTGGCGTTGCCTGGCGTGGCTGGCATCCAGCCGGTCGTGGCGGAGTTTGCGCTGCTGCGCCAGTCCCGCTCGTCCATTGAGGGCGTCGGACTCTGGGGCACAGATTCGTTGCCCACCTATGTCCGTGCCGCGTTGACCGACGGTCTGCCGGACCTGGCGACGCCCGAAGGCGGCAAGCCCCGCCTGATAGTTGGTCAGACGCTGGCTACGCTGCTGGGCCTGAGCGTGGGCAATGAGGTAGTCATCTTCTCTACGCGAGCGGTGAGCGCAAGTGGCGGAGGTGGTGCCAACCTTTTTGCCGCGCGCCCGCGCCTCAAGTCGTTTGAGGTGAGCGGCGTCTACGAGACCTCTCTGGCGGACTTCGACGAAACCTATGTTTTTGCGGATATCGGCGTAGCACGCAACCTGCTGAGCTACGGGTCGGACCAGGTTACCCGCCTGGATGTCACGCTCACCGATCCGACAAAGGCGGAAGCCGCCGCGCGCGAAATTGAGGCGATGCTCGGCGTCCCGGTGCTGGCCCGATCCATCTATACCGTATACCGGGGGCTGTTTGCCTGGATTGAGCTGCAGGAGTCCATCATCCCCTTGGTGATAGGAATCCTGATGCTGGTGGCAGCATTCAACATTTTGGGTACGCTCCTGATGGTCATCATGGAAAAGACGCGCGACATCGGCATCTTCGCGAGCATGGGCACCTCACGAATGAGTCTGCAACGTCTTTTTCTGTCGCTGGGCTTGATGATTGGAGCCGTGGGTACGTTAGCAGGGCTGTTGCTGGCGTTGGGGCTAGGCCTGATTCAGATGCACTATGGGATTATCCCCTTACCCGCGGAGGCGTACTATATGACTACCGCGCCCGTAGCGTTGCATCCGATGGATTTTGCGCTTATCAGCGTAGCCGCAATGGCGCTGACGGCGGTTGCCGCCTACCTGCCGGCCCGTGCGGCTGCTCGCGTGGACCCAGTCAAAGTTATCGGTTTCAGATGAGCCAGGATAAGAATAGCGCGGCGCCACCTACACCAGAGGCCACCACATCGGCCGCGATTGCCGTCCGCCTCTTTAGTGTTCTGCGTCAGTACGTGGGGCATCGGAGCGTGCTGCTGGAGGTGCGCTCACCTTCGACGGCCCAGGATGTGCTCGATGCGCTCATTGTTGCGTATCCGGTTGTATCTCCCTACCGCACCGTCATGCGGCTGGCCGTGAACCATACGTATGCCCGTGATGGGGATCCTGTACGCGAGGGCGACGAGGTGGCTGTCATCACCCCAGTCAGCGGAGGTTAGCTGGTCAAGGGCCAGCCAATGTCATGACGGAGAACAACACAGTCTGGGTCCACCTCCAGCATACGCCGTTGGCGCTTGCACAGGCCTACGAGTTCTTGAGTGTGCCTGCGGCTGGCGGGCTGGCGCTCTTTGTCGGCACCACGCGCCAGTGGACCGGCAGCCAGGTCACGGTGCGACTCGAATACGAGGCCTACGAGCCGATGGCTGCCAAAGAGATGCACCGTATCGCCGCCAAGGCGCGGGCCCGGTGGCCGATGTTGCTCCGCGTCTGCCTGATCCACCGCCTGAGCAGCGTTCCGGTCCAGGAAGCGAGCGTCATCACGGGAGTCGCCGCAGCGCACCGCGCACCGGCCTTCGAGGCGTGCCGGTTCCTTATTGATATGCTCAAGCAAAGCGTTCCCATCTGGAAGCGAGAATTCTTTGCAGACGGAACTGTGACATGGGTCGGCACGGAGCCGCAGCCCCGAGCCCCGATGTAGGACTATTGGGTAGTAGTATGCGGCCAGGCACATTCGCCGGCGTGCCCGGTGAAGGGGCATAGCCCGATATGCTCAGGTCAGCGCCGCGCGGATGCGCGCTTCGGGATCTGGATGCGTATCAGGCTGGAACGGCTTGCCGGTAATAAGCTCAAACAGCTCGATGTAACGTGCCGACACTTTGGAGCGAAACTCATCTGGTAGGTCCGGTAACATCTGGCCACTTTTGCCCTGAAAGCCGCGATCCATGAGCCACTCCCGCACAAACTCTTTGGAAAGCTGGCGCTGGGGTTCCCCGCGCTGCTGCAGCTTGGCGTACGGATCCAGGTAGAAGTAGCGCGACGAATCAGGTGTATGCACCTCGTCAATTAGCACATAGGTCCCATCGGGGGCACGCCCGAACTCATATTTCGTGTCCACAAGGATCAGCCCTTGCTCTGTTGCCAGCTGCGTGCCGCGCTCGAAAAGGGCCAGCGAGATCGCTTCGAGCTTATCGAACAAGGCAGCGGAGATCAGCCCCTGCGCGATAGCGTCCTCCCGGCTGGCGTCTTCATCATGCCCCTCTTGCTCCTTGGTGGTTGGCGTTAGGATCGGCTTTGGCAGCTTGTCATTCTGGTGCAGCCCGTCTGGCAGCACTTTGCCGCACAGCGTGCGCTTACCGCTGCGGTAGGTCCGCCACGCATGTCCGACGAGGTACCCCCGGACGATGAATTCCAGGCTTGTAGGCTTGCATCGGAGCGCTACCGTTACGTTCGGGTCCGGGACGGACACAATGTGGTTGGGCACGATGTCCCGGGTAGCTTCAAAAAAGTAGGCGGCCAACTGATTAAGGACCTGCCCTTTGAATGGAATTGTCTGCCGCAGAACGTAGTCAAAGGCAGAGATGCGATCAGTCGTCACGAGGATGAGCCGGTCCCCTTGGCGGTAAGTGTCCCGCACTTTGCCCTGGTACTTAGCGCCCAGCCCGTTAAGGTCCGTTTGCGCAAGTGCGCTACCTAGCTGCTGCTGGATAGCAGCCTGATGTTGTGTCGTACTCATGGCTAGTCTTTTCGTAAGTAGATGCTGGACCTCCGTTCTTGCAGTCGCGGCAGAATGCTCTGATCCACGCGATCTGGAGTGCCCGGATTATCCAGACGGTACAGCAGCCGCGTTGCGGCAGCTTCGCCCGTAGGAACCATATCTTGGGCCACGCTGGAAAGGCCGACAAAGGCACTGGCTTTGAGGTCATCATAACCCACCAGCGCCACATCTTCTGGCACGCGCCGCCCCACATCGCGCAGTGCTTTCCAGGCTCCTAAGGCTTGAACATCGCTACTGGCAAATACCGCCGTCACTGGCGGATCTAGATCTAACAGTCGCTGCATAGCTTCGAAGCCATGCTCTTCGCTGAAGCCGGCATGCAGCTTTGTGTCGCCGCGCTGCACCAATTCACCGACGACCCGAAGACCACCGTCAACCAGCGCCCGCTGATAGCCAAGGATACGCTGTGTCTGCAAATATCCATCGGTATAGGCGCGAATCATGCCAATGCGCTGGTGCCCTTGGGACACTAGGTGAGCCGTAGCTGCATAGGCTCCTCTGGCGTTGTTCCAATAGTAGCAGTCAAAGTCCGTGTGGTGGTGGCCGACCAGGACTACGGGGGCGCGCAGCGCTTTAAGCTCTTTGGCCAGCGGCACGTTCACCGGCACACCTGCTAAGAGCAGGCCGTCCACTGTGCCAGCCTTCAGCTTGTGCAGCAGCCTTTCCAGAGGGGAGCGGGTGCCCAGGTCGAAGAGGATGAGCTCACGTTCCTCTTCCGCCAGGATGTTGCGCACACCGGCTAGAAGCTCATTGTGAAAGGGCGTCGTAAACGTTGGGATCGCGATTGCGATGGACTGCGAGTGCTGCTCTGCCAGCGCTTTGGCCGCGCGGTGCGGCCTGAAGCGCAGCGCATCGATAGTAACCAGCACGCGTTCGCGCGTGGCTGCCGCCACGTTGGGCGATCCATTCAACACACGCGACACCGTAGAGATCGCCACGCCAGCCCGCTCGGCCACATGGTAGATAGTCACTTTGGATCGCGGCTCCTGCACATGTCCCTCTCGCACTTCCTTGCGTATGCTGTCGTTTCGGGGTGTAGCCGTTGTACTATCTTTTTCTTAATGGTGTTCGTTGGGGGACCGCATCGATGGCGCGTGTTGAGCTGAAGAATGTGCGAAAGGTATACGGTAACGGGCACGAAGCGGTAGCCGGGGTGTCGTTTGCCATCGAGGACGGCGAGTTCGCGGTGCTCGTTGGGCCTTCCGGGTGCGGTAAGAGCACGATGCTCCGTATGCTGGCGGGACTGGAGTCCGTCACCGAGGGCGAGATACTTATCGGGGACACGGTTGTCAATGAGATGCCGCCCAAGGAGCGAGACATCGCGATGGTGTTTCAGAATTACGCACTGTACCCGCACATGACCGTGTTTGATAACATGGCATTCGGGCTGAAGCTGCGCCGCTACGGGAAGAAAGAGATCAAGAGTCGCGTAGCGCAGGCCGCCGAGGTGCTCGGCATTCTAGACATCCTGGACCGCAAGCCCAAGCAGCTTTCGGGGGGCCAGCAGCAGCGCGTAGCCGTAGGTCGCGCCATTGTGCGCAAGCCGCAGGTGTTCTTGTTTGACGAGCCGCTCTCGAACCTTGACGCGAAGCTCCGCATGCAGATGCGCACGGAGATCACGAAGCTTCACCGGAGCCTAGCTGCCACGATGGTGTATGTCACGCACGACCAGGTGGAGGCGATGACGATGGGGGACCGGATCGTTGTGCTGCGTGACGGGCATGTGCAGCAGATAGACACTCCGCTGGCGCTCTACAATCGCCCGGCGAACACCTTTGTGGCGAGCTTTATCGGTAGCCCGTCCATGAACCTGGTCGAGGGGTGTCTTGCCGCGGATGGCGGATTGGCTTTTGAGTCCGGCGATGTGCACATGCCGCTAGGCGAGGGGCTGGCATCCATGCGTGCGTACGCGGGTCGACAAGTAACGGTGGGATTCCGGCCCGAGCACCTGCACCTGCACGCCCATGCCGACACACTGACGGCTGGTACCATACCTCTGCCGCCGGTAACGTTAAGCCTCTTGGAGCCGTTGGGTCACGAGACGGTGGCATATGGGCGGGCAGGGGGCACGCCTATTGTGGCGCGCCTGAAGCCGCAGACATTGCCGCAGGTGGGAGAGCCGCTAAACCTCGCGATTGATGCTGAGCATCTGCACTTCTTTTGCGCAGACGACGGGCACGTGCTGGAAGCGACAAGGGACGCGGAACCGGTGGCTGCCTGATGCCCACGTACGCTCTCATTGTGTAGTAGAGCCAGCAACCTGCCGCCAAGTGCCGCAATGTACGGCACGACATCTTCGGGACGCACTCAGGTCAGGAGCCGTGAGCCAGGCCACCGCAGGGCTGCCACCAAGTCACCAACATCGACCTTGGCCATGTCTGATTCGTGACGTTGTGGACACGTCAAGAACGAATCCACGCCCCCGTCAGGCCGTACCCGTCCGAAATTTTGGATGTTGGACAGGTAGTATTATTGCCCGACCTTGTGGGAGGTTCAATTGATCAAACCGTGGGGTCGAGGGATAGCAGCGGAAGTTAGGGCACAGAAGTGAAGGTTCCGTGGATCGCGCGCTATTTGCGTGGTACGCAGCGTGCGGGGGCATTTTGCCAGGAGCATGGCATGACGCGTAGTCAGCTGTCTTACTGGCGCCGCACGTACGCGGCATCTTCATTTGGGGTGGTGGGTGACTCGCTTGTGGAGGTTCCTTCCCCTGTTCGGCGGGACGGGGAGCGTTGATGGCGTTGCAGTTTCCATATGGGTGTGATGGCTCCATCGTGGCGTACGAGGCTTTCAGGGTCCAAGGCGTTGGTGGCTGAATGCCATGCTCAGCCGGCTTCTTCACCGTCCTTTGGGACGGGACCTCTGACGATGTGCATCTCACGACGCCACTTGAATGTACCCGCGCTGCTCTTCAATGATTGCGCTTAGCAGTCTCATCAATGTGGATCGGAGCAGGCCGATTCGCGAACGGCTTCATCGAGGTGGCTGGCAAACAGCCACCTGTCTTTGCTTAACGCCACGGCGTCTCGCGCAAGTATGGGCTGGCCACCGGGGGCACCGGGGAGGTAGCTGATCCTGACTCGCCAGGCCGACCTTGTACAGCAAGGAGATCTCGTAGGTCAAGCACCCCCACGGTGGCGCCCATCGACATTGTGATGTAGAGGGCCTACTCGTCACCGTTGATCGCATACAGCAGGCGCTCCGTTTTGGAACCGATCAGGCCGATTAGCAGGGACATCTTCGCGCCGATCCCTAAGACAATCTTTCGCTTCAGTCGGGCGTGCGGCGGGAAGCTTCGAGATGATACCGCGCAGCTGGAACAAGGGTAACATTTTGGCGGAGGCTCATCTGCGACACGGAGACCGACACACAGCCCCGTTGTAACCATGGCAATACCGGCATTGCCATGCCGTCGCAGCCGTTCGCCTACACCGCTAACGCCACAATATACTGGGACAGCGCTACGAGCAGGATGCCTATGCCGACAGCGGTCCCGATGTACCATTTCATGGATCTGTTCTGCTTTTCCAACGCGCCGATCATGCCCTTCAACTCGGACACACTGGCGTCACGCTTGGAGTCCGACCTACCAATCATGCCCTTCAACTCGGACACACTGGCGTCAACTTTGGATTCCAACTGGCCAATCATGCCCTTCGACTCGGACACACTGGCGTCAACCTTGGACTCCAAGTTACTAAACCTGGCGTCAACCTTGGACTCCAAGTTACTAAACCTGGCATCAACCTTGGACTCCAAGTTACTAAACCTGGCATCAACCTTGGACTCCAAGTTACTAAACCTGGCATCAACCTTGGATTCCAACTGGCCAATCATGCCCTTCAACTCGGACACACTGGCGTCAACCTTGGATTCCAACTGGCCAATCATGCCCTTCAACTCGGACGCGCCGGCGTCAACCTTGGATTCCAACGCGCCGATCATGCCCTTCAACTCGGATACAATGACGTCAACCTTGGATTCCAACGCGCCGATCATGCCCTTCAACTCGGATACAATGACGTCAACCTTGGATTCCAACGCGCCAATCATGCCCTTCAACTCGGACACACTGGCGTCAACCTTGGACTCCAACTTGCTAGTCTTAGCGTTCTGCTGGGCCGCAACCTGCACAATCTCGGCCAGAATGGCGGCTCTAACGTCCGTAACCCGCCCTGACAGCTTCGCGATCTGCAACCTGATCTGCAACATCTCGGAATCGCCGCCTGATATCCCGGGATCGACTCTTGTACCTATCTGCCCCGCAGGGCTTGTTGCAAGTTCAGCCATAGTCAATCTTTACTCTGTAGGTGGTTGATGTTCAGGACTCGATCAGGATACTGGCTCATAACACTACTTATCAGTCAATCACCAGCCCCGGGCGCAAACCACTCGACCGTAGTACCACTGGAGTCGCTGTGTGCGGAACGGTTACACCTGGCATGGGACGGATAGTTCCCCGCAGCCTCTTCCAAGTAGAGCGCACCCTCCGAGCGCACGAAGCGGCCCTGCTGCCACTAGACATACATATCATGCGATGCTCACCCCGAACATGGAGCGCGCCACGCAGCACTCGGGGGGGACTTCCTACCATTTAAGCAAGGCCCTTTCAGGGAAAAAGTGGGGCTCAGAGGCCAATCGGGTCATCCGTGACCGGGGTCTTGATCTGGGCACACGGGCTGGATGCTCGGTGCCTGGTGGAAGCGGTCAAGGCTATATGGAAAAGGGTGTATAGGGAGACGTAGCGAGTGACCGGGTCGGCAGATTGACGCGCAATGTTTGCAGTTGGAAAACTCGGCACAGGTCCACCGCTGAATGGCGCTGGCTCTCATGTATGCAGAACCCAAACTGAAAACCATCCCCAATCACCAACACCTGCCCAAGCTCCGAAAGACACTTATGAAGGCCAGGACCCGACTGCCAAACCCCAAAATCCCCTTCTACCCCCAGCCACGTTTCCACTAATTTTGCCCACCTCCTCGTTGTGGGGCGCCGTGGCTGCGTGTGCTGCGCCTCCATCCCGTAATGCCGCATCAGAGCACCATATCGATCGGTAAAGGGGGCTCCCTCCTTCTCGGTACGCTTCAGATTGCGTACCGCACAGCTCATAGAGTCGGTCTGGTGCAGCCGGGGCACACCACCCAACTGCGTGAGCGCATTCTGCAGCCCCCCCTTAGCGCCTCAAAGCTCTCAGACTTGCAGATCGTACCCGCCTCCCAGTTGGAGTAGGCCAAAACGAAGTGGAACAGCATATGCTTAAACGGCTGGCCTTGGATGGTCACGCCCAGCTTGTTCATGCAGGTGAAGTCCGACTGCGCCCGCTCACCAGGTTCGTATGCCTGGTCAAAGAAGACCTCCTTCCCAGGACCCGCTTCGGCTCGCCACCGCTTCACACGCCACTGCAATGTGCGCAGCTGACTCGAATGGAACCGGCCAGGGTGGCGGCGCTGCAAGTCCTCGAACACAGCCTTGACCTTCAGCCTGGGGTTCTCCTCCAAATAGGGCAGTATTTCGCCCCATACTTCCGCAAACGCGTCTGGACGCGTGCGATACGTTCGCTCGGTCTTCATCTCACTCGGCAGTTTGCCCGCACGCAGGTACTTGCGTGCGGTGTTCTCGGACATACCAGCCTTCGCCGCAGCCGTTGACCGTGCCCTCTTCTTCCCGTTAAAAAGCTTGAACAGGAGCTTAACTTGCTGATCGGTAACCACGCTGAATGCACGTTGATAGGTGAACAATCCTGCCCGTACATACGCATCGCATTGATTCCTTCCCCCCTCAATTCTAGTTGTCGCCAACCGCAATTCTAATTGTCGCTGACCACACCGCCCACCCCATCTGGTCCATCTACTTCCATATTGACCCCGACGCAGCGGTATCAACCAAGAACGGTTCCGGCCGCTGGGGGTGTGGCCTGCAGTTTGGGCCCCTGGACGATGTCCATTACAGGGTCACAGATGAATACGGGCGACTGACCATCGTTATCTGCTACAACTAGGACATCGGTGATGGCTGGGAATGGCCCGGGGGCGCAGACTCGACGTGGCCTCCACAGTGAGCTATCAGATGGCCATCAAATTCGCCCTATGGGCCCTTTCCCACTAAGCAAGCGGTGCTACTCCACCGTAATGGTGACGGGCTCCGAAATGACAGGCGGATCGTGCGGAATATGCCGGTAGTCACCCAGCAGCATCTGCAAGGTGTGTGTGCCGGGTGGCAGATTCAGGATCGTTTCTGTTTGACCCTTACCAAAGTGGATGTGGTTGGCATCGGCAGGTATGGGCAGATCCATGTTAGGCATTGCGGTTACATTTACCAACAGGTGATGATGTCCTGTTTCTGGAAAATCCACGCCCGCTGGAGCTACACCCATGCCGTGGAGCCCGAAGATCACCCTGACCTCTTCTCCGCTTACTGTATCGCCATCTTCGGGAGTAATGATGGACGCAATCGCGCCCGCGGGCGCTGCCGCCCGCGCCGCCTCTACGGGCTTGGCAGACTGTATCGTCTCTGTGGATCCGGCAGGCTGCGCCTCGATGGCAGGCTCTTCAGTCTGGCAGGCAACTACAAACAGCAACGCCGCCGCGGCAATTATACTACGCGTCATAGAGTCAGGAATCTCGTTAGTGGCTGGCAGAAGATACGCACCAAGCGCCCTGCGTGTACCCACCGCTATCTTGCCCTGGAGCACCCATCAGGCCGCTTGGGCAGCCGCCGTAGCACACTCACGCCAGAAAGGTAGGATACCAACCAGACGCGCCGAGCATCCCCACAACCTTGCAGTACCAAGCCTTAAGGTAACAAATGGCGTCAAGCTCTCCGCGCGGCACAAATCAGCTGAAGCATGGTCAAACAACCGGGTTTCTGGTCAGATTCATTACCTAGGCGTAAGAGCGACGGTGTACCAACCATTAGGACAAGGTGAATTGGTTGGGCTCGGAGTCCCGCAGACTTCGGCCTAAAAGCACGCGATTCGGCGCCATGATTGAGGCTAGGATAGTGCAGGTAGAATCATCTGCGCTCGCAGCAGAACAGCATGCGGGGGCAGTGATCGTTGATCTGGCCCATGCTTCCTATGCGTGTTATCGCGAATCGAAGTCTTAGCTGGATAGGGCGGAACTGACATCCGAACGGGTGCGTTTCCTAACGTCGGAAGCGGCAGGTGGCTTTGAAGCGAAGCCGCTGGCATCGTCTTTCCCACCAATAATGGAACCTTCTCCTACTATGAGTGCAGTCGTTGCACCAAGTTTCGGATCATCGGTACTGCGGTGGCAATTATCGAGAGCAGTAGTGCTTGGAAGATGCAACGGATTCCGATGTGGCTTGAGGACCCAAGAAAGGGTGACACGGACATTCCTTAGGAGCAAGTACCATTGATTGGAGAGCAGAAGATTCAGCACCCGCGCATCCAGGAGCTCCGTATCCGTGGGTTTCGTTCATTGGCCAATGTCACGCTGAGGCCGGTCCCGGGTGCCAACGTGTTGATCGGCGCCAACGGCTCTGGAAAGTCCAATGTCGTCCACTTTTTCAACATGCTTAGTTGGATGCTGAAGTCACGACGGCTTGCGGAGTTCGTCACCCGAGAGGGCGGGGCAGACGACCAACTGCACGGCGGGAACGCTACGACACCCCGGCTAGACGCTGAAATCAAGATAGGCACAGACACCGGGCAGAACGATTATCGATTCTCACTCGTGTACGCCTATCCCGATCAGCTATTGTTTGCCGATGAAGCGTTTCGCTACAGCCGCGACGGCCTCGCCACCGAAGCTAAGTGGCATCACTTGGGCTCAGGACACCGTGAGGCCCAAATAGTCAGGGCGGGTCAGGGAAGTCGCGCAGAACAAGCCTCGAATCGCCAGACTGCGCGCACGGTGACATATCTACTGCGTAATTGCGCGGCGTATCAGTTCCACAATACTGGTTCCACATCCAACTTCAAGAAAACTTGGGACGCTGAAGATCACGCCTTCATGCGTTCGGACGGCGGCAATCTGGCAGCCATCCTGCACTGGTTGGAACACGAGGATTTCGACCGATACGATCTCATTTGCCGTCACATTCGGCGTGTATTGCCAGGGTTTGGCAATTTTCAGATTGAGGAGCAGTACGGAAAAGTGGCCTTGCGTTGGCGGCCCTACTTGTTGAACAAGACCTACGGCGCTCACCTCACTTCAGACGGCTCGCTGCGCTTTTTTGCTCTTGCAACCCTGTTGAACTTGCCCCAGGAAATGCTACCAGGCATTCTGGTGCTGGACGAACCCGAACTTGGCCTGCATCCGAAGGCCATTGCGTTGGTCGGAGATATGATCCGTGCGCTGGCGAATAGTCGGCAGATCATCGTCGCAACGCAGTCGCCTTTGCTGGTGGATGCATTTGAGCTGGATGAAGTCTTTGTACTCGAAATGCGCAATGGGTGCACGGAGCTCACGAGCCCGGATTCGGTGCAGCTTCAGACTTGGCTTGATGAGTTCAGTGTCGGGGAATTGTGGCAGAAGAACCTGCTCGGTGGCCGACCGTGATCCGTTTGGCCATTTCCGTGGAAGGAAAGACCGAGGAGGAGTTCGTTAAGAAGTCGCTTACACCCCACCTTCGACGCAGCAATGTGTATGCGACGCCGGTATTGATCGGCCGGGCGCGAGGTCGTGCCAAAAGTGGTGGAAACGTTACCATCGACCGGCTTGCGAAGGAAATGCGGCACTTAAGGCGGAGCTTTGATGCCGTGACTTCCTTGGTGGACTTTTACGGGTTCAGAGACAAGAGCAGGAGGTTGCCGAACGACCTCGTACGCGTGATTCGCAACCGTATTGGCCAATCCGACGAGAGATCAGTGTTTCCCTATGTTCAACTGCACGAATTCGAGGGGCTACTGTTCTCCAACGTGCAAGCGTTCAGGCGAATATCCCCAGGTTCCTCGATCAAAGAACTCAGGTCGATTCGCTCCAAGTTCGGTACGCCGGAGGATATTAACGACCACCCAGAGACTACACCGAGCAAGCGCATAAAGAGTCTGATTCCGCACTATCAGAAGACGCTGCACGGTCCCTTGATAGCACTCGAGATTGGGCTGGATACAATACGCAGCGAGTGTCCGCGTTTCGACGCCTGGCTCGGATGGCTTGAAGCTCTCGGTGAGCCCGAAACTCAGCCAGCGGCTTAGTTCTGCCCCCACTTGGCCCGGCAAGGCCATCATCCTCTGGCCAACCTTGTCGGAACTTGGATTCAGACCACCCCGAAACGATGCCTAATCCACTCGATCCACGCCCCCATCAGGCCTTCAGGTATCGGGCAGAGGAGTCCGTCGGTTTGGCATGGATATACCTGCTCGTTGTGGCAAGAGACTTATGCCCCAGCGTCTCTTTGACCAGGTGGATGGGCGCACCATTATCTAAGGCATGGGATGCATGTGCATGGCGCAGCCAGTGGGGGGATACCGCCTTGTCTAAGCCCACCTGCTGAGCCGCGCTCCGCACAATCCGCCAGATCTGCTGCCGGGACAGGGGACCCTTCTTACGTGACCGGAACACGGGATCCACGCGCCTGCCAAAGCCATGGGTGCCTTCCTCCGTCTTAAGGTCCTGCAGTACCCTCCATGTGTCGGCCGTCAACAACACCGCACGCGTAACGTTGCCCTTGCCAACTAGCGTTATCTGACCAGCGGGCCTGCCCTGATGCGTGCCGCGGTCCATCAGCGCCCCCCAAAACAGGCGGGCCAGCTCCGACACGCGCGCGCCAGAGGCATAGAACAGGCGGAGCAGGGCGGCATTGCGCAGGGTGGTTTCGTAAGCAAGAATCCGGTGGACCATGGACTCTGAGAGAATCCGTTCGTGCAGCCGGTCTGGCGCTTTGGGCTGCGTCACCGCCGCTCCCACATTGAATTCAAGGTATCCTATGCGGTGCCCGAATGAAAACAGACTCTTTACCGACGCCAGCTTCCGCGCCTGCGAGTTGGGCGCAAGTTCAGACTTTCTCAGGTGATCGGCCCAATCCCAAAAATGCGTCAACCGGACCTTGGTCAGTGGTAAGTCCGCAAAATCTATGAACTGATCCACGTCCCGCCGGTAAGCCTCCTGTGTGTGCGCGCTCTTGCCATGCAGCCACAAGTTGAGCAGGTGCAAGTCATCATCCGCCTGAGCCGCTCTGGCAGGGGCAGGGGCATTGGCGACCACACCGGACATATGCGAATAAGGACGAGCTTACAATACCTCGAAGAAAGGAATTTGCCGCTCACGCGGCACTAGTAATACGCCACGCTCGCGCACATGTCCCCTGCTGCACATGCAAAGCGTAGCATTGCTGTTACATACAGTGTGTGTCCCGGTAGCCCTGCCGTTTCTCCATAGAATGAAGGTAGCTCTGCCCGCTGCCCATATAGTGAAATCGTCTGACGAAATTCGCGTGTGGTCCACTACGGACTCGCCAAGACCGTTCAACTCGCCCAGCAGGCCGTGCTCAATACGGTCTACGAGGATCAACCGCAACGCGCCGCCAACGACCACCCACAGCCGAAATGCCGCCCAAGTCCGCCTGAACCAACAAGCCAATCGCGTACCCTGAAAGCCAGGAATCCCTGGCACCACGAGCGAACCACACGCAATCCGAAGCGCAAGCCAAACCGAAACGCTACCTTACGCCGATCTCAACAAGTGGATCGTAATTGTTGACACATTCCGGCCATCCTATCACCTTCTGTCTCCGTAATGATGCAGCAACCAGCGCTGCATGGACGGGATGGGAATCTTGTACAACCCCTCGGTCTCGGCCAACACACCCTTTCTTAGAGCCTCACGGAATACACCCATGGAGGAATCGCCCGGGAGTCCAACTTCCTGAAATGCACGCATGATGCGTTGCATATCCCAGCCTGCAACACTCGGATGCCGCTTAACGAACGCCGCAAGCGCTACGCGATACGGGGGATAGATTGAAGAAACCCGCTGCGCATAGTACGCGCTTTTATCAGCCTTACCCCTCTCCATCAACGCTTCGGGGACCGCGTCGGGCATGAGGCTGCCGTGGCGCCTCAACCACCGCGCCGCCTCGGGCGCGAAGCAATGGATGTGTTGCGGCCATCCGTCTGTTTCCGCCGCAATAGTGGCTATCCACCGATTGAGTATGTGCGTACGCACCTTGTGGCCTACCTCGCCACCCTTTACGATCCAGTCGCGAATCACATTGCGCTCGGCGACCGCATCCAAACCGCCAATGTTGTGCAGGCAGTCACGGTACAGCCGAGACATCCCGAACTCGCCCAGAACGCTCATGGAATTGCCCAGCCCACCTGCAAGCAGCACCACAGGGCCGCCAGCGGTGGCGTTGCGGATGATGTCCAGCACATCCATTATCGCCGGACGCCTGTCAAAATTGGCCTTGTGCGCGGAAAGGTTCTGAACCTCATCCAGCGTCAGCAGTAGCCCCTTTTTCAGACCTGCAACATACCATCGCAGCAGCGTTTTGGGCGTTGGCCCAGAGCGCTCCTTGCCCTCGCTGCGGCGCATCTCTCGCTGGTAGTTCGCAATGTAATCTGCTCCCTTTGTAGTCGCCGTCTCTGCAATGAAAGATGTGCGATCTGAGTAGGACTGATCTCCCAATGCGTCTGCCAAATCCCTTGGATCATGCAGGCTGGCGATTTCGATACGCCGGTGATCCCAGAGGCCAGTTTTTTCTGCCCGGTCTGCGAACTCATGGAGTATGGCGGTCTTACCTGCGCCGGGCGGCCCCTGGACCAAGAATACAGTCCCGCCGCGCGCTCGCCATGCGGACTTGAGTATGGTCTGAAACTTGTCCCACACTGCATCTCTGCCATGGAAGTATCTGGCCCTGCCACCGTCCATTACCGCCCCTAGCGAGGTATGGGGATTAACGGTCATGATAGACCACTACTGGTTGTTACTGCGAACACCGGTGTTACATCAGTGTTCGCCGGATCCCTTTAAATCGAGGTATGGGGCAGGGCAGCATGGCCACGATCATCGCAGCGTAAGCGAAACGGGCAGGGCGAAGCATGCAGGCCCAACCCGAACGCTCTGCCTGCTTTATGACTGTGCACATCGCATCAGAGCGAAGAGAGCCTGTGGCCTAGTGGATCCAGTACGATCCGCACGGTACATTTCGGCGAGGACGGAATGTGTCAACAATTGTGACACCCTTTTGGGAACCGGCTTAAGGTAGCATTTCGAGTAGGCTTACGCTTCGAATTGCGAGAGGTTCGCTCGTTGTGCCAGCGATTCCTGGCTTTATGGGTACGCGATTGGCTGGCATATTCCGATGGAAGCGCGCCACCAATTCCAGAGCATGCGCGCCACCGATTCCGGAGCAAGTGCGCCACCGATTCCGGAGCAAGTGCGCCACCGATTCCGGAGCAAGTGCGCCACTTACATGCACATGTGTGCATGGTATTTTTCGAGGCTGTTGGAGCTGGGTTGATCGGGGGTATAACGTCGTGTAGCAGGTCCGCTTGTCATCGTTGTTCCGGGTCTTTGTTTAATCAGACAAGAGGCCCAGAGCCATGGCAACCCGTCGTATTCCCATGAAGAGAGTTAGACGCATTTTGGTGCTTTACTTTGAGCGATCCTACTCCGAGCGCCACATAGCTCAGCATGCAGGAGTCGGTCGTCGTACGGTATCTCGCACGCTTTCGCGGTTGAAGCTGTCGGGATTGACCTGGGCGCAATGCAAGGAGTTGAGCGATATCGATCTGCTGGACAAGCTTCACGGCTCGTCTGCGCCGCAGCGCGCCACGGATCGTCCATTACCGGACTGAGATAAGGTCCACCGGCAGCGGCTGGAGTTCTCGTATTTGACGCTGCGAACGCTGTGGCTCGAATACAAGGAGAAGCATCCGCATGGCTTGGAGCACAGCCGGTTCTGCAAGCGGAACTTACCATACCACGACGTTGCATACCAAGGAGAATGAATGTCCGCAAAGTGCGGGCGAAGAAGTGTTCCTATGCTGCGGGATTAGTCAACCGCGGGCGGTTTGAAGGAACACACGGGCCTGGACCGACGCGCGTAGCGCGTTGACTTGACAAGGGAGACCGACCTTGACCTGAGGGCGAAGGGCACAAGGGGCTACAACCACACTGCGGGCGACCGAATGGCGTCGATCACCCGCTACACGTTGGGTTAGTATGGCTCCTACCGTATATCTGGAAACCTCCGTGCTCAGCTATTTGACTGCCCGTCTGTCTCAGGATCGGATCACCGCGAAACGACAGCGGATCACACGTGAATGGTAGCGCATCGTGCCTGGGCGCAGTGTGCTGGTCACATCGGTATTGGTTAAAATTGAGGCTGCGGCAGGTGATCGGACTGCAGCACGCGACCGCTTGGCCCTGCTAAAGGGCATACCGTTGCTCAAGACCTCGCAGGCAGCATTGGAGTTGGCTGATGAATTGCTTGAGCATGGGGCGGTGCCCAGGAAAGCAAGACATGATGCGATCCACATGGCCATTGCCGCAGTGAATCGGGTAGAATATCTGGTGACATGGGACCTGAAGCACATTGCGAATCAGGCTAGGCAGGCCCAGATTCACCGGATATGTCGTATGCGGGATCATAGGCCGCCGATAATCCGTACACCGGATACCCTAACCGGTGAGCTTAATGCAAGACCTTCCTTCAGTAGCTCAGAACTTGGCTGATTTACGTGCGTGGCGCGACGCGCATGCTGCTAAATTCAATTACGATACTGCGGCCATTTGTCGGGATATTCACCACATGGAGGAAGAAGCGACCCGAGATCGGGTAACGCAACCGGCGAAGCCGGTAATACCCCCTGGACATTGCCCATCCCGCGGGCGGACCAAAGATGCCGCCTGACTGGGGTCGCTACGTATCCGTCTGGAAATTCGGTTAATGGAGGGCGCTGTAGCTGACTGGTGGTGCGCTCAGGATGTGTTTGGAGTCGTTGTTTTCGACTCAGGCTGGGAAATACAAATTCATGCGGACGGTGGGCGCGTCTGATTGGCAGCGCATCATTGCTGGCGCTATTGGGCTAAGGCAGGTGCCGAAGCCAGCCGCTGGATGCTCCAGGCGCGCTAGTGGTAGTCGAATGCAGGGCGCTTGCGCGCCTGCGCGCTGCGAGGCAGGTCTCGCGCTCAGGGGAGCTGCAGAGGGCCTTATGCGCAGGCGCACACTGGAAGGAACTCTGTGTGCCTATAATATGCACAACACTTTTTGGCTCAACGATTATGCAGCATTGCATGTGGCGCGACGGGTATGCGGCTGGATTTCCTCGTCCACTACATGAATTCAACTACCAAGAAAAAGCCTGATTCAACCGCCCAGAGTAGCCGCCTTGGCGTGCCGCCCACTGAGGTTCCCCTGCGTCCGAAGCGGCGGCGCTACTCCTTGGCCTATAAGCGGTGGATCCTACAAGAGGCGGAATCTTGTACGGAGCCGGGGCAGATCGGCGCTCTGCTGCGACACGAAGGACTGTACAGCTCCGCATTAACGAGATGGCGGCGTCAGCTGGGGGCCTCGTCAGAGGGATCTCAACAGGAACGTGGATCTTGCAAAAGGTATACGGAGGCACTGCGGCAGCACAAAGTGGAAATCAAGCGGCTGAAACGACAGTGGGCGAAAGCGGAGACGATCATAGATGTCCAAGAAACTCTGCGCGCTGTTTGGGACCGACGAGATCGGCCGGGGAGAATAGCCCTGATGCAGTTACTAACCATGAGTACACCAGCGATCACGAAGGCCGAGGCTTGCAGGTGGATGGGGATTTCCCGGTGGTGGTTGTATCGGGCCATGAATCCGAAGTCGCGGTCAAGTCCCTACAAGAAGTGCGAAGGGCTCCGCCGTATACCTTCGGCGGAGCGCGAACGGATCCGCCAGTGCAGGTTCACTGCAGCGGTAGGAAATTCAGCGCCACCAACAAAGCGAACGCGACGCCGAGCGCCCATGTGAGTATGTTGATTCGCGCGGATAGCATCTTAGCTTGGGCCTCCAGCACTTCGCGCTGTGCGTTCAGTATTTCGCACTGTGCATTCAGCTTGGATTCAATGCGGGTAATGTAATTCTCAGCGGCCATAGTACGGAGCTCCTGCACGAATGTGTACGCCTGCTCCTCGTTCGGTCCCGTCTCCTTAAGCTGCAGGAAGAGCCGTTTGCCGTCGGGGACAGGCAGCATGTCGCTCATGCAGCTTGTGGTTAGGACAATGCGTACCTGACACGCCCCTGGGTGGTTCCCGTCAGGTGGCTGGACTAACGCACATAACCCATTGCATAGGGAAAAGCGGCGGCGGTGGCGCCGATAGGTCACCCGTTTCAAGTACCCCGGCACGTACGCCACCACCGTGGTACTCTCCATTTGTATCCCTTTCCAGCCTCTACGGCCACCTTCAGAGTCAACAATCATCTCTATGAACAGTAGGTCGTCGGACAGTTTGCTACGCCGCACTCTGCGCCGCGCTTTGGATTCGGCGCTGCCACGGTTGCCAGGGGTCCGAAGTTTTCAAGGTTGTTGTTGTATCCGCCATCACCCCGAATCGGGCAGGGCCCTCTATCGAATGAATGGCCACTGGACTTTCACCGCTGCAGTTGCCCGCACAGATGTAGCCCTCGGCAGCCCCTGTCCGCGCGCCAGAACCGGGTGTGCTCGATGGCTATGGAAGCGAAGGCTGCTCGAATTGCCATCGTGCCGGTATTCACAGGGCTGGCTGGCGTCCTTCCTGTCCGCTATAGCTGCCAACCGCCATCCCCAACGTCCTCGCTGCGGTCGGCGTACGCGTCTGTTAGCCGCCTATGCATGGAGGGAATGGGTATACAGTACAATCTCCCTGCCCGGGCCAACACACCCTTTCGGACAGCCTCGTGAAATACACCCATGGGGGCGTCTTCGCGGAGCACAACATCTTGAAACGTTCGGATGATGTGGCGCATGTCCCAACCTGCAACGCTCGGGTCCCGCTTGACGAATTCCGCAAGCGAGCCACAATACGGCGGATTGATAGTGGCAATCCGTTGGGCATAGTAAGCGCGTTTCTGGGCCCTGCCCGATGCCATAACCTCGTCGGGCACCGTCTCGGACATGAAACTGCCGTGACGCCGCAGCCACCATGCCGCCTGTGGTGCAAAGCTGTGTATGTGCTGCGGCCACCCATCCGTCTCTGCTGCGATGGCATCTATCCACCGCCCGAGATGGCGTGGGTGGGCTGTACGGACTTGCCCGCCCTTGATAATCCAATCGCAAATCACCCGGCGCTCTGCGGACGCATCCAAGATTCCGAGATTGTGCAGGCATCCACCCAGCAGTCGCGACATCCCAAAGGTCCCCAATACACTCATTGAGTTGCCCTGTCCACCGGCAAGGAGAACCACGGGACCACCGACCTTGGCGTTGCGGATGACGTTCAGTACATCCATAATGGCCGTCCGCCTCTCCGGTATCGCCCCGTAAGCCGATAGGTCCTGCACTTCGTCCAGTGTTAGCAGCAACCCCTTTCTTAGGCCCACAACGTGTTGCTTGAGCAGCATTCTTGTCGCTGGCCCGTACCGCTCCTCTGCCTTCCCATATCGCTTTTCGTGGTGGTAATGGACGCTGGACCTCACACCGCTTTGATTCACCGCCTCCGTACTCGACAGCGTACGGTCCGAGTGCGACTGATCCCCCAATGCGTCCGCCATGTCCCGCGGGTCATACAGACTGGCAAGTCCGAGGTCCCTGTGATGCCAGCGACCCGATCTCTCTGCCCGATCCCCGAACTCATGCAGTATGGCACTCTTACCTGCGCCAGGCGGTCCCTGCACCAGAAAAATCGTTCCGCCGCGATTGCTGCGGGCGGACTTCAGGAGTCTGAAGAAGTCGTCCCACACGCCTTCTCTGCCGTGAAAATAGGTGGCGCGACCCCGTCCTCCGCCAAGGGCATCCGTGAATTGGCGTAGTTGGTCATGGCTCACGGCCTGTGGCAGGCAAAACGAACGCCGAGAGCATCTCGATAGTTCACCGTGTACCTTTTAGACGACGCAACGTGCACAAGGCAGGGCTAAGCCATCGCCCACGAAGTTGCAGGTGCCTATTCCAATGATGCGGAGATAGCTGGCTGAGGTATGCAACGTTGGTTGAGGCGCCACCCCTCCCATGGAAGAAAGCACTCAATCGTGCCCCAGAGAGAAAGATGTACCCCGCGAACATGACGAATCCATCACTGGAGAAGAGACGCATAGGAGGAGAGTGGTAGAGACGGGCTCGGTAGGCTAAGCGGCAATCATTGGATTGGCTGGCATGCGCTCTGAGTTCACCAGAATAAGAGGCCGGTGAATGGCGCCGTCGGTACGCGAAGGCGCGGTGGGCCCGGTCCGCAGCGGCGAACCGGCCGTCTCGGAGGCTGCGAGTTAGAAAGTATCAACGACTTCTGCTCCCTACCTAAACCCTAAAATCGATCCAACTGTGAACCGAATTAGGCGTCGATCTCCACGACTCACACCAGTATCGGCGTGACTCGACCCATATTTTCTACCTTGGGCGGCAGACCAGCTACTGCGCCGCCTACCCCTATGTGCACCAGTGAGGGGAGCGAAAACTTGGGAATCTCGCTAGTCTAACTCCCCTGCGCTGTAGGTCGAAGTGCTTGCAGGACCCCCAAACGCGATGCTTGATCAGGGAAACGAACTGGCGCGGCGCCTGGTCCGGCATCAAGGCTTCAAAACTCGCCTACGAACTCAATCTCGGTCTCGAGCTCACGTCCCACCTCGCGAGCCACCGACTCCCGCGACAGCTCGATCAGAGTCGTCACCTCCGCTGCGGTCGCGCCTCCGAGGTTGACGATCATGTTGGCGTGCTTATGGGAAATCTGTGCCGCCCCGTACCGATGCCCCTTCAGTCCACACTCGCCAATAAGTCGACCCGCGTTGACCCCGTCAATCATTTTGAAGATCGACCCGGCATTCGGATAGAGCCACAGGCCCGGGAAACGATCGTTGCGCCAGGCGAGATTCTCCCGCATCACCGTCTGGAGTTCCGGGATCGGTGTCGGGATAAGCTTGAGCGATACGTCCAAAACAACATCGCCGGTCTCTTGGATGACACTGTGGTTGTACCCGAAACGAAAGTACTCGTTGTCCTCATACCGTATTTCACCGCCGGGAGTCAGGATCGTCGCGCCCTCAATGACCGTCGCGATGAATTCGGTACGGTCACGAGTGGGCGCCGCCGCGAGGAAATGCACGTTCCCATAGACCGCTCCTCCAACCGTACTCGGGATGCCGACAAAGTGGTGAAACCCGCCGAGGCCGCGCACCACTGTAGCATTGATGAGATCTGGAAAGACGTCGAGGCCTGCTCCAGCCAAAATTCTTCCGCCGGGCCGGAACTCCAGCGTAGCGATGTCGCACTGGATAACGACACCGTGAAATCCGCGGTCTCCGACGAGAATGTTGGCTCCCCGGCCAAGCAGAAAG
Organism: Rhodothermales bacterium; assembly: GCA_958296045.1. Lineage (GTDB taxonomy): Bacteria > Bacteroidota > Rhodothermia > Rhodothermales > Bin80 > CATQHT01. The sequence continues at coordinate 388,922 of CATQHT010000001.1, read as the reverse complement.
CTCGGAATGCCTAACTCTCTTGCGACGCGAAGGGCACGGGACAGCTCCTCGGGAGTGCGTGCACGATAGAACAGGTCTGCTGGACCGCCGATACGAAAAGTGGTCAGCGGCGCAAGGGCGACATCGCGCCGTATGCGCTCCAGGTCGACCGCTCGCACGTACCGTCTTATGAGTGCGGCATCAATTCGGTTCATCAGGGAGTAGCGGAGCTACGAGTGATCCCTTCCCTCGATCTGGGATCCAAGAGAGGCGCTTATCGCACTTCGATTTGCGAGAACATACGGAAACCCGTATGGGTCTGCAAAAACATACCTCGTTCTGCCATCACTGCGCGCCCAAAATCTGCCTGCACCTCGAAGTTCAGCCTCCAACATCGTATTCTCTTGTACGCAGTGGCTTAGCGGACGACAACGTAGTTTTGGCCCGACGGCAGATGGCGGATCTGACGACATTGTGGACGTCATGCCAACCGAGGTCGTATGCAAGAGGTCTTACTATAGTCTCAGGAATCTGAAGCCCATGCCGAAGAAGCGATAGCCATTTTGACCAACCGTACACCAGGGGTTGTCCCGTGCAGGTGATGTCATGGCTCTGCAATCTTGCCTCGGAGCTTCGCGCGGACATCGTCTCGACGAAGGCCGTAGCGGCACTTACTGCCGGCTTAACCTCGGGCCTCGCTCTGCTGGTCGCCCAAATCGCTTTTGCGAGCTTGATATTCTCGGGGCCACTAGCTCCGTATTCCTCCCAGGGTGTCGGGCTAGTGCTGTTTGGCAACTTCGCCGCCTGCTTTGTCATTGCTCTCACCGGCGGGTTTCGCGGGGCGATTGCGGGGCTGTCTCCTGCGGTTGCCATCGTGATGGCACAGATTGGTGCTACGATGGGTGCCGTAGGCGACACCCTGTTCGTCACCACGGCCTTCGCGCTTATGATCGGCGCGGTCGCGGCCGGCACGTTCTTTCTCGCGATAGGGAAGTCCAGACTCTTCAATCTGGTGCGCTTCGTCCCCTATTCGGTTGGGGGCGGCTTTGTAGCCGGAATTGGGGGAGTGGTGTGCTTGGCCGCGATGTCCCTGATGGGGGCGGAAATGGACTGGCACGCAATTCCGGCGCTTGTGAGCCCTCCAACACTTTGGAAGTGGATCCCCGGCGCGGCTCTTGGAATTGTCCTGTATTTCGCGATGAAGCGGTGGGGTCGTCCGCTCATCCTGCTTGTTGGCGTCATCGCTGTCGTGGTTGTGTACCATCTCGTACTCGTCCTCCTGGGAATTTCCGGCGATGCGGCGCAGGAGGCAGGCCTTTTGCTGACGAGCACCTCGGAAACAAGTCTGTGGCCATCCCTAGGGCCTGCGGACTTGGCGTTGGTGGATTGGACCGCGATAGCCCTGCAGCTCCCCGCCTTATTGATGCTGGTACTGGTTGCGCTCATCGTCGTCATCATGAATCTCGCGGGCCTCGAGATTGCCGCAGATCAGGATCTGGACTGGAACCGCGAGTTCAAGGCTACAGGGCTTGCGACCGTGTTGGCAGGCATTGGGGGCGGCACGGTCGCGAGCATGATCGTACCCGCGTCGCTGCGCAGCAAGTTGTTCGGAGCAGCCACCCGCCTCACCGGGATTATCGCGGCTCTCGTTATCGTAGGCACCTTGTTTATGGGCGATGGGATGCTGCAACTGGTACCGGTACCGCTCGTGGGAGGTATTCTGTTCTTCGCTGGACTTGGAATGCTGGACGAAGGACTTGTGAGAAGCCGAAGGCGGCTTCCTTGGACGGAGTACGGCGTCATTGTGCTTATTGCAGGCATCACCGTGGTATTCGGACTGTTCGAAGGTGTAGCCACCGGCATGTTGTCCGCCCTCGTGTTCTTGGCCGTGCGCTTGAGCCGTGTGGACTTGATCGCATCAAGCTTCACACTGCGCGAACGCAGCAGCACTAAGGCACGTTCAGTGCCGGATCGTGTCATACTCCAAGAGGAAGGCGAGCGTGTGCTGGTATGGCAGTTACGCGGTTATGCCTTCTTCGGGAGTGCTTACACCCTCGCCGACCAGCTCAAGGAAACGCTGAACGGCGACGCACGACCGGCCTGCATAGTGTTGGATTTCACGGACGTCTCCGGTTTTGACTTCTCGGCGGTGAATGTTCTCGCAAGATTCCTGCGATCGGCAAGAGTCGCTGGAGTGACCGTGGTCCTTAGCGCGCCGTCGGAGCAGGTGAGAACGGGCTTGGATCGCAATCTCTCCCCATCGGAGTTGAAAGCCTTGCGAATCGAGCCGAATTTGGATCGTGCACTTGAACACTGTGAGGAGATCGTTATTGAAGATTGGGGAGCGAACACAGGCTGGGGGGACGAGCAGCGCTCCACCGTGCTGGAGCGCGCCGCCGCCGATCTGGATAATCAGCTGGAGCAGCGAACTCGCTTTGAGGAATTAATCAACAAGCTCCGAAGCTGGATGAGTCCGTGCCGGTATGCCGCCGGGGAAGCTCTAGCAGGGCCGGGCACGCTGAGCTCAGGCTTGCAACTGCTGACCTCCGGCCGTGCTTCCGCCCACGGTGTCGCGGGCACGCGCATCCGTCAGTACAGCCCGGGCGACGCTATCTGGCCAGTCGACCCCGCAAAGGATGAGGCGCTTATGGTCAGTGCGGACGCATCCTGCACGACGATGGTGCTGACGCCAGACGCCCGGCGACGACTGGAGAAGCATGACCAGCCACTCGCGCTGATGTTGTATCGATACCTGCTGGCCGAGCGTTTTCAAGGTGAAACGACAGGCTATGCACGCAATGATGCGGTCACTCCTGTGTCCGGTCACAAATCGGAATCCAGATCGTGAATCGTATTCTTGCCACCGCGGCCCTGATAGCCACCGCGGCCGCGTGTGGCCACGAACCGAGCACCAAAACCGGCTGGCCATCCGTCGGCGCCGACCAGGCGCATACCAAGTACTCTGCGGCCGAGGAAATCACGGCCGCAAACGTCGACGAACTGGAGATCGTCTGGAAATGGGAGCCGAACGAGGCACCCCTTGAGGAGTATGGCACGCGGCCTGGCCCCTTCCAGGCCACCCCCATTCTGGTCGGCGACATCCTATTTCTCTCCACCATGTACACACGGGTAGCGGCACTCGACGCCGAGACGGGCGCGGAACTCTGGATGTTCGATCCGAGGGCCTACGAGGGCGGGCCGGTCGGCGCCGGGCCGACCGGCTTCAAGCACCGGGGCGTTGCCTACTGGAGCGATGGGGGCAACACACGCGTCTTCCTTAACAGCCGCGATCGGCTGTACGCGATCAACGCCGCAACCGGTAAGCTGGACGTGGACTTCGGCAAGGGTGGGTACGTCGTACTGACCGAGGGGCATGGCCGCGAGGTCAGTCGGTACGAGTTCGACCAGACCTCCCCTCCGGTGGTGTTCGAGGACCTGGTGGTCGTCGGAAGCCGAGTGCCCGATGGGGTGCAGCGCAAGTTCGACCCGCCCGGAACAGTGCAAGCGTTCGACGTCCACACCGGTAAGCGTCGTTGGGTGTTCTTCACCATCCCGCAGTCGAGCGAAGATTTCGGCGCGGACACTTGGGAGGACCAATCTTGGCGCTATGCTGGCCACGCCAACGTGTGGGGGCTGATGTCGCTCGACGCCAAGCGCGGACTGCTCTACGTGCCAACAAGCACGCCGAGCAGCGACTACTGGGGCGGGCGCCGGAAAGGAGCGAATCTGTTCGCCGAATCGTTGGTGTGTTTGGATGCGCGCACGGGCGAAAGACTATGGCATTTCCAGACCGTGCACCACGGCGTGTGGGATTACGATCTGTCCGCGGCACCGAACCTGGTAACAATCACGGTGGGCGGGCATGAGATCGACGCGGTGGCGCAAGTCGCAAAGCATGGCTTCACGTACGTGTTTGATCGGATCACGGGCGATCCGGTGTGGCCGATCGAAGAGCGCCCGGTAGACACATCGACCGACGTGCCGGGTGAGGTGCTGCATCCGACGCAGCCGTTCCCGACGCAGCCGCCGCCCTTTAGCCAACAGGGCGTGTCGCTTGACGACGCGAACGATCTAACGCCTGAGATCCATGCGCTCGCGGTTGCCGAAATGCAGCGTTTTCGGCTGGGTCCGCTATTCACGCCGCCGAGTCTTCTGGGAACGCTCCAGCGCCCCGGCACCATCGGAGGCGCAAACTGGGGTGGGGCGGCATTCGACCCCGAGACTGGACTCCTTTATGTGCGGACCTCGGAAAGGGCCGACACGAACCAGCTCTGCGCGAATGCGGGCCACGACCCGCGTGTTGACGTCGAGTACAGCAACAACTGCCCCTATGGCGCGACGCTCGTCATGTTCCGGGAGGCCGGCGGATCGGGCGCGACACCGACCCCGGAGAGCGAGCTTGGCCCAATTCCACTAACTAGACCGCCCTGGGCGCACCTAGTGGCGATCGACCTCAACGCGGGGGAGATCGCGTGGAAGGTGCCATTCGGGGAAGGGAGCGAGGAGATCCGCACGCACCCATTGCTTCGCGGCGTCGACTTACCGGATAGGCTGGGCACATTCGGCAACTCCGGACCACTGGTGACCAAGGGCGGTGTGGTCATGCTCGGCGGCAGCACCCGGTACCTGTATGCTTTTGACAAGGCGACGGGCGCCGAACTCTGGCGCGGCGCGACGCCGTATCCGACCAACGCGACTCCGATGACCTACCGGACACGATCCGGGCGGCAGTTCGTGGTTATCGCCACGGGTGGCGGTGCGGACGCGGCGCTCGTCGCCTTCGCGCGATCCGGGCAATGAGAGCATTCGCGACGAAATGACCTTCTTCGAAAAGCATGGGGACCGCTTCGCGCAGGCCGAGTCGTATTGCGGCCATGTGGCGAGCGTGTTTGCCGTCGCGGGCGGTATCGCGCTCGTGGTGCTGCTCGGAGTCACTGTGGCCGAAGTGTTCTGGCGCTACGTCCTCAACAATTCGCTGCTCTGGGCCGAGGATCTCTCCATGATGTCGCTTGTGGTGGTGGTAGCGGCGGCGATCGCTTATGGCGCCCGCGAAGGCGCTCATGTCTGCGTCAATCTGGTCGCACGCATGGCGGGCCGGCGCGTAACCAGAATCACGGACGCCGTGGCCCGGCTTCTGGGCGTAGCGGTAACCGCCACGGCTGCGTACGCCCTATTCGTCCAGGGCAGTTGCGGTCCTGTGTGCGGAGCTGCGACTCCCAGCGTTTCGATCTCCCACACGCCGTTCTACTATGTGCTTGCCGCGTCGTTTTCCGCCTACGCGCTGCTGCTCGCGTCGCAACTATTTCTGGGCGTTGCGACCTGGAATGGCGAAGATCCAAATGAGCCCGCCGACTGATGGACGGAGGCAGCATCGCCCTGCTCGGAGTCCTTGCCCTTCTGGTGCTGCTCGTAGCCCGGGTGCCCGTGGGCTTGGCTATGCTGTTCGTGGGTCTAGCCGGAATCGCCGCGATCCGCCCTGGCGCGGTCATGCCAGTGCTGGCGGGGGAGGTATTCGCAGTGGCCTCGCGGTATACCCTTACCATCTTGCCGCTGTTCATGCTGATGGGGAACTTGGCGGTAACCTCCGGGATGAGTCGAGACCTATACGAGGCTGCCCATAGTTGGCTTGGTCGAGTCAGGGGCAGTCTCGCGTCCGCATCGGTTGTAGCGTGTGCCGGATTCTCCGCTCTCTCGGGCTCTTCACTGGCCGCCGCGCTGACAATGGGGCGCGTCTCGCTTCCCGAAATGCGCCGGTACGGGTATGCCGATTCACTGGCAACGGGGGCCATCGCTGCTGGGGGAACGCTCGGCATACTTATCCCGCCGTCGGTAGGCCTTGTCATCTATGGAATTATCACCGAAGAGAGCATCGGGCGCCTGTTCATGGCCGGGGTGATCCCGGGAATCCTTCTCACGCTGCTTTTCGTGCTTGCCGTCTGGATCGTCGTGAGGCGTGACCCGGGCAAGGCTCCCTACACGAAGGAACCCGTTCTGTGGCGGGATCGCCTCAGGGCTACTGCCAGAGCAACATGGATCCTGGGCATCGCTGTCGTGACCATAGGCGGCATCTACATCGGCATCTTCTCTGCTGTCGAAGCGGCTGCTGTGGGTGCATTGCTGGCATTGTTTGCGGCCTTTGTGCGGCGTACGTTGAACCGGAGGTCCCTGAGCGAAGTGGTCTACACCACGTTGAGGGCAAGCGGTACCGCCTTCTTGGTGCTATTCGGCGCGTTCGTGCTCAAGGTCTTTATCGGACTCACGGGCATTGCCTTCGTCGCTGCCGAATGGGTCGCCGAACAGGAGTTTTCGGGGACTCAGGTCGTAATGTTGGTGTTGGTCATGTTCATTGTGCTCGGTACTTTTCTCGACGGCTTCGCGATGCTCGTGCTGATTGTTCCCCTGATTCAGCCGATTCTCGAGTCCTTGGACGTCAATATGATCTGGTTTGGTGTGATGATCGTCATCGCGCTCGAGATGGGCTTGATCTCGCCTCCGGTCGGGCTGAACATCTTCGTGGTGAAGGGTGTTGCTCCCGATGTGCCGGTCGGGACGATGTTCCGGGGCATCGTCCCCTTTTGGATTGCGATGCTGGTGGCGCTGATTTTGATCGCGCTGTTACCTGGCATAGCCATGCTTCTGCCAAACGCTATGTACGGATAAAGGGACAGATGCAGCGGCATCTGGCAGCCATGGTTCGTGCTCCGCAGTTGCGCAGCACGGCCTTTCTTACACTGGGGGTCCAAAAAACAGGGCAACATCACAGGAGACTCTGAAATGGCGAAGACGAATTGGAACCTTGCTCTTTTGATCGGAGTCTGGATCGCCTTCGGGTGCGGGGATTCGCGGGAGGGCAGGGTGTTGTCGCTCGCGCATTTTCTGCCGGCGGACCATTTACTGAACGGCGCCGTGTTTGCGCCGTTTTCGCAAAGGTTGGCGGAGCTCTCGGGCAACCGGCTGACCGTCAGGCAATTCCCCAGTGGCATCTTGAATTCGTCGCCAGCCGCGCAGTACTCGATGCTACTCAACGGCGTAGCCGATATCGCTCTTGTCATCCCGGCCTACACGCCCGACCTCTTTCCGAAAACGTGCCTCGTCAGCTATCCGGGTGTCTGCGAGACTGCACTAGGATGCACCGAGGCCCTGCAACGCGCCTGGCCCGTTCTGGAGCAGGAATACGGTGGTAAGGTTCTGGCAATCTGGTCCAACACGCCACCTGTGCTTCTTACCCGCGAGACTCCGGTACGGACACTCGAGGATATGCACGGCCTCAAGGTCCGCGTATCATCGCGGAGCGATATCCCGTTCATTGAAGTGCTCGGCGCCAGCGCCTTGATGCAGCCGGCCACGGAACTGCACCAAAGCCTGACCACCGGGGTCATCGATGGGGTCGCGATCGGGCCGTCGGGAATCATCGCCTTCCGGCTTCACGAACCGGCCGCTTACTTGACCACTTGGCTTCCAATTTCAGGATTGGCTTTTGTTTTGATCATGAATCAGGATGTGTATGAGGCCTTATCGCCGGAAGAGCAGGGCTGGATCGACGAAGCTGCCGACAGCAAGCTTTCTGTGGCCGGAGCCATGGCGTTCGAGCGCGTCGACGCCGAGGCCCTAGAGCTCGCAAAGGGGGTCGGTGTCGAGATTGTCGAGCTCGCGGAAAGTGAAAGGCATCGTTTCGAACAGGCAACCGCTCCGACCCGTGAAGCAGGACTCGGGCGCGATGCGGGTGGAATGACCGTTGGCGAGGTAGTCGGGTTGCTGCACGGGAATTAACCACCAATCGGACGGGCCTCGAAGGCCAAGTCCAAGGTATTCCTCGCTTGGCGGGCAAGTCCATCTGAGGCCGAGACCGCCACACTGATTGGTGATCCGGCGCGAAGCCCGGTAGGGGCGGGCGGCACTAAGATTGAAGATGGCTAGGTCCCGAGGCGGAATCCCCCGGCCAGGCGGGGCATGGTTGCCTTGGCCGTGGCTGTTCTACATTCTAGCACCCTGGCCGGTCTGCCGATGTCCCATTTTGCACTCTAACTGGTAACCGGTGCATTTGAAGCAATAGGGCGGCTGGGGAATCGTTGTACAAGCTGCTCTGCGCGACCGCTCAAAACCCAACTAGGCATGGTGCAATTCCGGCGTACGCCCGACATGTGTCCAACGACAATGAGAATTGAGACCAGCGACAATTGGATTTGCGGTTTTGGAGGAGGAGGAGACTCCCCGGCGGAGCAGCGAGCTGCGGAGCCGGGGAGTCTTTTCGGGTTCGTAAGTGTTCAGAGGTCCGTACCGCGTTCGTTCGGGGCACGGATACAGCTGCATGGGAATCATGTGATTCACATTTTTCTTGTCTGGTTGGTGCTGGTTGACCCCCATGCAGCGCGTACTCGATTGGCATTTTCGGACGGCGTTACACGGCTTGATGCTCCTGGTGCCGTTGCGGAATTGGCAGAACAATCGCTGATTCACGGAGGGGTGCCTCGCAAGGCAGCAGAAGGTGCCACCCACATTGCCGTAGCCGTCATAAACGGCGTGGATTTCTTGGTGACGTGGAACTTGAAGCACCTTGCAAATGTGGATCAACGTTCCAGAATAGAACGCGTGTGCCAGGCAATGGGCTACACTCCGGTAGTAATCTATACACCTAATGATCTGACGGCGGGACACTATGGAACGCTTGAAGGCTGACCCGATCGTCGCTGAAGTTCGAGCGGTGCGCGAAGCGCACGCCGCTAGGTTCAACTACGATCCTGTGGCCATCGTTAAGGATATGCAGGCCCTGCAGGCGACATCGAGCCACCCGTACGTGCACCTGCCACCGATGCTGGCAACGGCCCCTGGGCATTGCCATGCTTGTGGGCAGCCCAAGGACAAAGGCGCCTGAGCGAACGTAGCCTAAGTTTGTCAATTTCGCCCCACGCGCAGCGATGATTTCTGGTAATTTGGCCTCAAATTATGTGTTGTACCTATGATCCATATGGCTGTGATACCTTTTTTTCTCAAAACCCCCAATGTAGTGGAATTATCCAGAACCATTTCGCCGCCAAACCGTATATTGACGCATGGGCACCCGATACCCGCACGCACACACGCATGTACATCCGCGCCAAAACGCGCATCCTTAAGTCTGGCGCCAAGGCCACCAGCTACGCGCTGGTCGAATGCCACCGGATCAAGGGCGCTCCTAAGCAGCGAACCGTCCTCAACCTGGGCCAATCCTTCGCAATCCCCAAAGAACAATGGCGCGCATTGATCCTCCATATTGACGAGGGCTTACGAGGACAGAGCCGCCTAGCGTTTGAGAGTGAAGGCCTCCGCCATGCCAGCGAGACCATCGTTGAGAAGCTGCTGGAAAAGGGCTACAACGTGGACGACCCACGCGACGACCGGGATGCCGTCATCATTGATGAAGTCCATCATGCCGACACTCGTACCGTCGGAGGCGAACGTGTGGTTCTGAAAGCGTTGCAGCTGTTGGGATTCGCAAAGTCTTTGCGAATGCTGAAGTTGCGCGAAGATCAGATTCACCTGGCGACGGCGCTGGTGGTCGGGCGGATGCTCTTGCCCGGCAGTGAACGACATACGCATGAATGGATGCACGAACGGTCCAGCATCCTGGAGTTACTGCACTGCGACCTCCCCAGTCTGAGCAGCCTTTACCGTATCGGAGATGCCCTCTACAAGCACCGTCAGTCGATCATGGATGCACTCTTCGGCACCACGAAGGAGCTCTTGGGATTCAGCGAAACCTTGGCCTTCTTTGACCTGACCAATGTTTTCTACACGGGCCGCAAGAAAGGGGACTTGCTGCGGCATGGTCGCAGCAAGGAAAAACGGTCTGATTGCCCACTGGTGACGTTGGCCTTGATGATGGATGCATCGGGGTTCCCCCGCACGGCGGAAATCCTCCCGGGCAATGCCAGTGAGCCTGCCACGTTGCACCAGGCCATTGCACAGCTGAACGGAGCCAAAGCCCAGGGATTGCACCATTCGTAGTTGGCTATCGGCGATTGCTGCCGAGATGGGACCGCAATATAAGTGACGTTTAGCAATAGAAAATGCTGCTTATCGAGTCTGGGTACTCAAAGAGGGTGGTGCCAGCCCAGATTGGGTCAGTAGCGTGCTGACGCGCGTGTTTCTGGAGTTATGAAGCCCCGTGGAGCGCCGTTTTGAGCACAATTAGGCGCGGGTATCCGCTTACCGCTCTGTGAAGCGGCGATCCTGGCCGGGTGCACCGTCCGAGAATGCCCAGGCAGCTGCCGGATTTGCGCTAAGTCAACCTCAGCAGTGCTCTACTGCACTGGCAACGCCAGTGGGAGCTGCCTTGGCTGCTTAGAGTGCAGAGGCTGAGCCGAAACCCTACTAATACTCGGGCGCCTGGGAGTGACCAGCAGCTCGGTCAGTTCCTTCATGTCTTCCCGTTGTATCGGTGTCAGGTTGGACTCGTACTGCATGAAGATCGCTCCGAGCCAGCGCTGTCGCATATCCGATGAGCCCCACCGCTTCACGTTCCGGGAGCGGGCTGCAATAACGCTGTTGAGGTTCTCGATAATGTTCGTGGTCTTCAGATGGTCTCGGACAGCCTGCGTCTGCACCCCCAATCGGTGAAGCGTCAGCGTATCGTCCAGGCCCTCCTCCAAACTGCGTGCGGCTTTTGGATACGACGCCTTAAGCTCCTCTTGCACCGACTCAAGAGCTGCCCGCGCTTCCGCGTATGTGGGCAATTCCCAGGCCTCCTGAAGCCGCTGCTTAATGCGCATCGCCTCTTGCTTGTTCTTGATATGTCGTGTTATGTTCGTTCTCTTGTGCCATTGGCACCGCTGGTATGCGGCTGCATCCCCAAACACCTTACGAACGCCACTTCGAAGCCCCCGACTGCCGTCCACTTGTACTAACAGAGTATCGGTATGAGTGAAGCCCCGACGCACCAGGTCCTGCAACAGCGACTCCACCTGCGCACCGTTCTCAGTACGGCTTTCGGTGAACCCCAGCACGACCTTCTCGCCCTCGGTCGTGATGCCCATGGCGATTATCATCTGCATGCCGGCAAGGTACTTGCCGTCAAGTAGGAGCACCGCAAAGGTATGATCGTCGAATCGGCGATCCTCAAATTCCTTCAACAGCTCGGCCGTGCGCGCAACAAACGCACGGCCTACGCTGCTGGCGCTCAATCCCGTGCTTTCTGCAAAGACCTGCGCCGCCTGTCTGTAGTTGCGCCGCGACAAGCCACTGAGCAACCCAACGGTTACCTGTGCCTTATTAATAATCCCATGCCTGCTCAAAAGACGGTACGTTTCCAGGGGCCGCTCCTTCTTGGTACGCACATTCCGTACTCGCGGAACGCGAATCGGCAGCCGTTCCAAACCGATGCGGATGGAACCGGGATTCGTACCCCAGCGCTGAAAACCAGTCTTGTTGTGCTTCCCACGAGCGCCGCATATGGCATCAACCTCGGCCTCCATGGCCATTGTGGCGAGCTTGAGAAGAAAACGATCGAAGGATACAAGGCAACGGGCCAAATTGACATAGGCCCTTTGCGCAAGTTCCCAAAAGCTATCGAACAGGGATGGGGTCGGCATACAAGGATCAGTCATCGGACAGGGGTAAGGTTGAACAACGTCTTACGGAGTTGAGGGAGATAGGCCGCATGGGCCACACGGCGCAGCTGCGCTTCGTGCTCCAACAGGGCCAAAGCCATCCGTTCGCGTCGCTGAAAGACCGCGCTGGCAGGGGCCTGCAAGCGACGACCAATGGCATTCATAAAGTGCATCACACGCAGTCCCCGGTCGAGTCTAAGCAGCATACCGGTGCGTTGAACCGTCAGCGATTGCTCCAGACCCTCCGCTAACGCCTTCGCTGCGGAACGATTGACGCGCACCAAATCCTGGTGAATATGAGTGAGAACGCGTTCAGCTTCCAAGGCATCATACGCATTCCATGCCTGCCGGAGACGATGGCGATACACGGGAATAAGATCTTCTGGAAGACCACAGGTGACGTGATCCAACAGCGTATTGAGACAGCGCTGTATCACGACCTTGGGGCCAAACACCTCCTGCACTGCCGATTGAAGCCCGGTACCGCTGGGCAGTACACAGAGCAGTCCGTTAGCGGCTGATAAACCACGGTCCGACAGCGACCGCACGAAGGATACAAGCGCTGAAACGTTTTCAGGGTAGCACTCTATGAGGCCGAGCATGCGCCGGTAGCCCGTTAGGGTCAGACCTACACCAAGCACGATGTTCACACCGCGAGGGCACAGCCCATGTAGCCAAAACGCCACGATCGGGTCGCCGTCCAGACTGCGAGAATCCAACAGCTGCCATGCTTCCTTCAACGGTGCAGCATCTGGCTCTGCGTCCTCGGCCGTCTCATTAGCTCGGGCTTCTACGGGCGGTGGTACAGGGGGCTGCTGCACTGGGGCTATCGGCCAGTCGGCCGTCAGTTGTTGCAGCATGTTGGTGCAGAGCTTCATCAGAAGCCTACGCGAGTCATCCACGGGAGTGATCTGGGCATCTACAGGAGCCTCAATGCTCCCCAAGACAGGCTGGGACGGGTTCATATGAACAAAAAGTAAGGGTGGAGAATATCGGCCACCCCCACAGCAATCACCGAAACCCAACTACACATGGCGCAATGCCCAAGCCGGTGATTATGGATGCTGGCATCGCTACAGAGGCCAATCTGGCGTATTTGAACGAACAGGATCTGGACTGGATCTGCGTGCAGCGTACGAAGACCCCGCCGGTACCCAAAGGCGCGCCGGATCAAGTCTTGAAAACCGCCAGCGATGTCGACGTGCGTGCCTGGGCACTCCCGAAGGAAGGGGGAGAACGGCGCGTGTATCTGCACAGTGAAGCCCGGCAAGCGGTCAGCGACCAGATTGTCGGAGCAAAACGTGCGAAATTCGAGGAAGCCATCGCGCACCTGAACGCGGGACTTGCGCTGCCCAGACGTTTGAAGAACTTCGATAAGGTGCAGATCCGGGTGGGCCGACTCATAGAAAAGTACAAGCAGGTGGCCTACCAGTATGATGTCAAAGTGACGAGGAAGGCCGACAGCACGCACGCCGAAAAGATCTGCCTCACACAGAGGCCTGCCTACGAGGCATGTACGGAGGCCCTCGGCGGGTATGTACTGCGCACCAGCCACGCCAAATGGTCGGTCAAGAAAATCGCACAGACCTATTGGCAGCTAGGAAAGATCGAACGCACGTTCCGCACCATGAAGTCGGATCTTGGATTACGTCCGACCTACCACAGTCGGGACCTTCGCATAGAAGCCCATCTCTTCCTGTCCATTCTCGCCTTTCACGCAGCGCATCTGATACGCAGCCTATTGAGAGCCGCCGACATCCACAGCAGCTGGAGCACACTCAAGGTCAAGCTCAACCAAATGAATCGCGTGACCACCGTGCTCCCACAAAACGCAACCCATTGTACCCTGCTCAAGAAAGACCAGGACCTCAAGCCGTTCCACCGTAAAGTCTTCCGCGCGATGGGGCTCAAAACCGGCACGTACACCCGCAGAATGAAAGCAAGACGCCCCGCTAAAGGGCACGCGAACATGTAAAACACACGGGTAAAACCCGCCCTTCTGACCATCCCTGTATGTCAGGGATGTGTTACCTCACGTAAAAAATCCACTACATTGACAAACTTCGGGTAGTGCCGCAGAAGGGAAGTCGCGAGAGAGATGCGCCCTGTTGCCCGCCCTTGCCGATAAACCAGAGATTGCTGCCGCCGTTACGTACGGGACTTCTCCTACCCGTAATGCTCGACCAGCCAGGCCTGCAAGGAAGGAACCGAGAAGGTGTAGTCCCCATCGGCGGCTTGAGCCAGTACGCCCTTTTCTACTGCCCGAGCAAACACCTCGACACTATTCTCACCGGGGATATTTGTGAATGCATTCAAGAGGTCGTATTTGGAGTGGCTACCCCCGTGGCGGGCAAGGTTAGCCAGTGCGACACGCACAGCCTTGCCAAATGGCGCCACGCGGCCCTCGTAATACTTCGTTTTCGCCTGCTGTCCCCACCTGGTTGCCTCCTCGAGTCCCTGCGCAGTAAGGCGTCCCCCTTCACGCGCGGCCACCTGGGATGCTGGTTGTGCGAAGGCTACGATGTGTTGGGGCCAACGATCGGATTCGGCAGCGATCGCTTTGATCCAATGCTCCAGGTGTGGTCCTGAGCGCGCTTGGCCATCCTTGACGAGCCAGTCCTGGATGACTGCATGTTCAGCTTCAGGTGAGAGGCGGCCCAAGTTGACGATACAGTCCGACATGAAGCGGGAAATACCTAACCGGGCGAACGCATCTTCGGATGGCCCTAGCCCACCGGCGAGGAGAATCACAGGGCGCCCGAGCTCACCGTTGTGAATGGCATCGAGCGTCGACATGGCCGCCATCTTGTGCGGTCCATCAATGAACTCACGGATGTGCTGCACTTCGTCGAGGATCAGCAGCAATCCCCGGTCCGACGCCAGGTCCTTCAGCACATCCGATGCTGATGCCGTGCCAGCCAGCTCCTTAATCCACTGCTTCTCTGCAAGCTTCGCATCGAATCCTGTGACTCGTTCCCGCCTGCTGATGTACACGCCTCCGACCCGCTGCGCCATCCTGACTGGATCATACAAGGACAATGGGTCGATTCTTGCCGTATGCCATCCCGCCTTGTTGGCCAACTTGGTGCATTCGGCCAGCAGAGCAGTCTTACCAGCACCAGGCGGCCCCTGTATCAGGAATGTGGTGCCGGCCTGCTCCTGTCGGGCGCTCTCCAGTTCGCGAACGAACGTGGCGCGTTCAACGATACGCCCGTGAAAATACTTTGCATGGCCTCGGTCCTTTATATCGAGCATGGCTTGTATAGCGGGCTACCAGCCTTCTTATGCCATAGGACTTGCAAATGTTGCGGGCACGCCTGCACGCCGCCCCGCACTATGTCGAAATTCGGGGCGAGCGTTCGCGTGCTCCTTGCCGCGCGGAAGTAACATAGCAGAAGTAGTTCAGAACCGTCGACTCGATCACTGCAGGGGGGCGTGTGTCACGTTTAGGTGCGGGGGTTAGAGTATGACGGAAGAGGAAGAGCCTAGCCGGAAATGGCAGGCGGTTTCGGTACGGATTGCGGTTTCAAGTGGTGTATCGTAATGGTGAGCGCCTTGGGTCGTGTCGCCGCTGCGGGCGGGTGGTTTTGGCGGTGGTTCAAAGCCCTGTCGGTTAAGGCGTCCATCGCATTGTGGTAGGTTGATCCAAGCCCGTTCAGGTGGTCTGGGGACATTTGAAGGGCGTCGGGGAAAACACTCGGGGTGGCGTGGATAGGCGTCACTGAGTACGCGTTGCAGGCGCGCAAGCAGTTGACGGGTCTGATGGAAATAGACGATACTGAGTCAGATGGGCGCCAATCCCGCGTTGCAGTGCGCGTCGTTAGTGTCAGTCGAAGAAATGTCTAGCCCAGGTCTTGGCGTCTTCCAGTGATCCGAAGCGGCTGGGGTAGGGGAGCTGAACCTTGAGGGTTTTGAATTGTGCTTCGGAGCTGGGATGGTCATTGGATCTGTAGGGATGTGCGTAGGAGCGTTCCACCTTCAGGTCGGCCAGTAACTGCGTATAGCTGGTAGGTCATGGCATGTTTTCGGTCCGAGTGGATGGCGAGCTGTTGTTCTTCGATGCCGTAGCGTTCGCAGGTGCGAGCAATGAACTCGTTTTCCAGGCTGGCCGATTCGCCACGGGTAACCATCCAGCCTGTCACATACCCGCTGAAGATGTCCAAGTATGACGAAGAGGCTATACAATCGCTCGCTGGAATGAAAGATGTGCCCCGCGAACATGACGCATCCATCAACGGAGAAGGGGCGAATAGGAGGGAGGTGATATGGATAGGCTGGTACGGTAGACAGCATGGCGATCCTTGGATTTGCTGGCCAGCGACCATCACCTTCCCGGCTGATCGGCGGCGTATCCGTTAAATGGCAGTGCGCTACTGCGGACTAGGCCAATTACGCCTTTGCGTACCGACAATGTCATTCACCGTCCAGTTCTTCTGGCGAGCTCAGAGCGCAGGCCAACGGACGCGGCCCCAGTTAGGCAGGTGTCCGCAAGAAGACAGCATTCCACCACAGCCGCACGGCACCGTGCCGCCAACGTCGGGCAGTTCCGCGCATGGCTGCGGCACTCCGGCTTGCTCGCTGCAGCGCGACCGCCGCGTCTGGCCGGGTTTTCTGTCCAGTCAGCGCACTGCCTGGAAGGGACACGAATGCGGGCAGGCTTTTCACCGCGCCTGCGCAAGCGACTCGGGAAGCTCCCAGCCAATGGCCATAAATCCAGCGGAACCCACGGGCGGCGCAGCTCCAAACGCGGCAAGAGAGCGAAAAACGGCTCCGATTCCGGCAATATGATTCCTTTATGCAACATAAGGGTAATTATGTTACATTCAGTATCGACGTATTCGGTGGCAAATTCCAGCGGATCCTGCGCGGTCTTGCGCACAGATCCGGTGCCGGTGCCCCTCGCAATGTCAGCACAGTAATTTGAAACCGTTTACCGTTTACGGCCTGGTTGTAGTAAGCTCGCCATATGATGCCTGTTCTTACGAGGAGTATCACGTTCCGCTGCAAGCCGAACTCTTATCGCGACTGCCGCACGCGTTGCTGCCCACGCTTGCGGGCACGGACATCTTGGGCGTCGGGCACGACTCGGGCGATCAGACATCCGAGGCGTTGCCTCTGCCATATGCCGCACACTGAGGAATCAGGAGCTTCGGCTTCGGCCAAGGACCCGCCGGGCCATTGTTGCTTTCGTACAGGAAAGGCAGGGATTTATGACCAAAGTACTTTGGGTTTAAGGCCCAATGGCAGCACGCTTGCGCGTGCTGTACGCAGACCTCATTGTATTGCCGTGATGCCTGGCGCTCCGCGATTTGCTTTTTCTCTGTGCACTCAGCATTGCTGCCGTCCTCGCCGCGGACCGCGGTAGCGTCAGCAGACTTGTAGTGGTGCACGCCTGAGGACGTATTACACCATTTTTCACCTTAGTTGCCCGAGCCGCACTTGACGGTTGTGCCCTGCTCTCACTAGTTTGACTGGGCAATCATGTGCATCAGCCATCCAGCCGAGCAAGTATGTTTCGGGTCCCCGAAATCACTGTCCAGGAGCTGAAGCAGCTCATTGACGCAGATCGGCGTCCGTTTGTCCTGGATGTACGGGGGAAGCGAGAGTACGCGATCGCCAACCTGGGCGGGCACTTAGTTCCGCTCAGCAAGATCGTGACCCGCATCGGTGAACTAGAGCCGTACCGGGATGACATGATAGTGGTCCATTGCCGGAGCGGAGCCCGAAGCGCGCAAGCCGTGAGATTCCTGCGCGCAGCCGGTTTTCCCCATGCACGAAATCTGCGCGGCGGCACGCTTGCCTGGAGCCAAGAAATTGATCCCTCGCTCCCGGAGTACTAGGGCACCGGTCGGACACCTGTGACGCATTCAGCTCCCGCAAAGCCCATCCTTGCGCTGGTCGGGCCGACGGCGGTAGGTAAGACGTCGATCAGCATTCTAGTCGCCGAGGCGCAGGGCGCAGAGATTATCTCAGCAGACAGCAGGCAGGTGTTCCGGGCGCTGACTATCGGAACAGCCAAGCCGTCCAGCGCAGAGCTATCCCGGGTTCCGCACCACTTCATTGGCGAGCTGAAGCTGAACGAGCGCTATTCGGCTGGCACTTTCGCTGAGCAGGCAAATATTCGGATCAGCGACATCCTGGCACGCGGAAAGGTACCGCTCATTGTTGGCGGATCGACGCTGTACCTGCAGGCACTATTGCACGGGCTGTCCGCGACACCTCCACCAGATCCTTCTATTCGACATATGCTTGAGACCCGCCTCCAGCGTGAAGGCAGTCATGTGCTGTATAGGGAACTGCGGGCCGCTGATCCTGCGCTTGCCAGGACTTTGGATCCCACAAAATCGCAACGACTCATTCGCGGACTAGAGGTATATCTTCAGACTGGCCAGCCGCTATCCTCTTTCCACGCTCGTCGCATTCCCCCACCCTACCGCTACGACATCAAAGTTCTCAACAGGGACAGAGAGCGGCTATACTCGAGAATCAACCTGCGCGTTGAGCGCATGTTGGAGCAGGGTCTGGTTGATGAGGTGCGAACAATCCTGGCTAGAGGACCTAAGCACTCAATGCCGGTGCTGCGCACGATCGGGTACAAAGAAGTCGCTGCCTTCGTGGCAGGCAATACGGATGAGACCGAAATGGTTCGGCTGATCAAAAGGAATACGCGCCGCTACGCCAAACGGCAGCTGACTTGGTTCCGCCGCTATCCAGAAATCTGCTGGATAGACTTGGATAACCCAGAGCTTGCCCGGCTGGGACGCTGGCGACACGATTTCAAGAGCCTTTCCGAAAAATAACCCCGATAGGTATGCAGGCATTAGGTGCGCGGGAGGCACCGTGCCGCTAAGGCTACAGCCGCCGAAACAGGTCTCGGCAGCGAAATTCCCAGACCTTGACGGCAGCCTCGCGAATGATGGCCTTGCTCATCTTTGACTGACCCTCGGTGCGCTCCGTAAAGATGATGGGTATCTCCAATAGACTGTAGCCCTTGCGCCAGATCCGGAATTTCATCTCGATTAGGAACGAGTATCCATTGGACTTGATGCGTCCAAAATCGAGGCTCTCCAAGACGCGCCGATGGTAGCACAGAAAGCCAGCAGTGACATCCCTTACCCGCATCCGCGTGATCGCACGGGTATAAACGCCCGCAAAGTACGAGAGCATGAGCCGTGACAGCGGCCAGTTTACGATGCGTACGCCTCCTACGTACCTGGACCCGATCGCCATGTCTGCGCGCCGTTCCTGGACGGGCTCAATCATCCGAGGCAAGTCGTCTGGGTTGTGCGACAGATCCGCATCCATCCCACAGATAATCTGATAATCCCGGTCCAGCGCGTAACGGAATCCGTCGAGATATGCGGTGCCAAGCCCGAGCTTGCCTGAGCGCTCCAAGAGAGCTATACGTCCAGGATATGCTTCGGCCATGTCTCGGATCACATCCGACGTGCCATCCGGTGAACCATCGTCCACCACGAGCACGTCCAAACGACCCGGCTGCTGCAGAATCCTCTCGATCGCAGTACCGACGTTTTCACGCTCGTTATACGTGGGGACTATTACCAGAATCCGCGAAATGTGGCTGCTGATCTGCTATTGGAGGGAATCACCGCAGCCATCAAACGGACCACCGCGACAAAGGCTCACCGTTCGAAAGGTAGGATGTTCGCGGGACATGTGGCCACCCTCTCGCCGATAGCAACGGCGGCATGGTCAGCCGTCGTTGGACAGCGGACAGCCTGAAGGCCGAGCGACCTTCCTGGGATTCCAGTGAGATCCTGACCGATGCGGATACTCGAACGGACCCTTGCAGGGACATGCAACGTTCAGGTGCGTACAACGCGACCTGCGACGCCGGACCCGCATGCACCTTACCTCCCGACAGGAACGCATCTTCGTGGCTGGGCACCGCGGGCTCGTAGGCTCCGCGGTAACACGGAAGCTGCGAGCCTCAGGGTTCGACAACCTGCTGACGAAGACTCGGCAGGCGCTGGATCTTAGAGATCAGCAGGCCGTCAATCGATTCTTTGAATGCGAGCGACCTGAATTTGTCGTCGTTGCTGCAGCCCGCGTAGGAGGAATCTTGGCCAACGCCACCTACCCAGCTGACTTCATCGGCGATAACCTGGCTATTCAGACCAACGTTCTGCAAGCTGCGTTCAGAAACGACACCAAACGTCTGCTGTTTTTGGGAAGCACCTGCGTCTACCCCAGAGATGCTCCGCAACCGCTTCGCGAACAATACCTTCTGACCGGGCCCTTAGAGCATACGAACGAGTGGTACGCCGTTGCTAAGATTGCCGGAATAAAGTACTGCCAGGCACTGCGGAAACAGCATGGATGCGATTTTCTTTCGCTCATGCCAACGAACCTATACGGGCCGGGAGACAACTTTGACCTTAAGACGAGTCATGTACTGCCCGCACTCCTGCGGAAAGTGCACGAAGCAAAGCTTAACGGCGACCGGAAAATAATTCTCTGGGGCACCGGCACACCGCGGCGCGAATTCATGTACTGTGATGACCTCGCCGATGCCTGTCTATTCGTGTTGCAACGCCCAGAGGCGACGCTTTACGACGTAGCACCAGATGGGCTGTTCAACGTGGGCGTAGGAAAAGACATCCAGATAATCGAACTGTTGCAGCTGATTAAGCGCATTGTCGGCACGGAATGCTCCGTGGTGCATGACACGTCAAAACCTGATGGTACACCACGGAAGCTAGTTGACGTATCTCGACTGCATGGCCTAGGTTGGCGAGCCCCAACGTCCCTCGACGCCGGCATCCGGGCCACCTACGCGTGGATGCTGCAGCATGCTGACATATGAAGCAACCATCGGCGCTGATCACGGGAATTACAGGCCAGGATGGCGCCTATCTGGCGGAATTCCTGCTCAAGAAGGGATATGTGGTACACGGGATTAAGCGTCGGGCACGCCTCTTCAGTACCCAGCGCATTGACCATCTATACCAGGAGCCACAGGCGCAGTCGGACGATTTTGTCCTGCATTTTGGTGACCTCACTGATTCCACCAATCTGATCCGGGTGATTCAGCAGGTGCAACCGGATGAGATCTACAACCTCGGTGCTCAGAGTCATGTGCACGTCAGCTTTGACACCCCGGAATACACCGCCAATGCCGATGCTCTTGGAGTCTTGCGCCTTCTCGAAGGGATTCGCATTCTGGGTTTGGGAAACTCTGTCCGTTTCTACCAGGCATCCACGAGTGAGTTGTACGGCAGCGCCGAGTCGCACCCTCAGGACGAGGACTCTCCATTCTGCCCTCGCAGCCCTTACGGAGTAGCGAAGCTGTACGCATACTGGATCACCGTGAACTATCGGGAGGCATACGGCTTTTTCGCGTGCAATGGAATCCTCTTCAATCATGAGAGCCCGATGCGTCGCGAGACATTCGTGACGCGCAAAATTACACGGGCCGCTGCGCGCATCAAGCTCGGGCTGCAGCAATGCATCTACCTGGGAAATCTGGACGCTTCCAGGGATTGGGGCCATGCCAAGGACTACGTGATGGGCATGTGGCTGATGCTCCAGCAGGATCAGCCAGACGACTATGTGTTAGCAACGGGAAATAGTACGACAGTGCGTGCGTTCTGCGAGCGTGCATTCGCGGCCTGCGGGATTGCGCTGGAATGGCATGGTGAAGGGTCAGAAGAACACGCTATCTGTACCCGTTCTGGCAAGACCATTGTTAAGGTTGATAAGCGCTTTTATCGGCCTGCAGAAAGCAACCTACTCGTCGGCAACGCACGAAAAGCTCGCAGAGAATTAGGTTGGGCCCCCCGGTACACTCTCGATACCATGATTGCCGAGATGGTGGAAGCCGACCTCGCAGCGGCACATGCGGATATGTAGACACCCGAGGCTGGAGGCTGCCTTGACTCTGGACATGCCGAACGTGGCCTTCTGAAGCCGATAGCATGGATTCGCGCTTTCGCTGACCATCGGGTGAACCGTGGCTACCGACCATCTCAGGTACACTACGGTGATCTGCGGTCCTGGTGCGCGTAAAACCACCGTCGATACGCTCAAATTCGTCGCCAGGACGGTGAATCCTCATCGCCGTTCGGCTGTGCGCATGGATCAGGATTCCACAATGACGGTCTGCTCCCGAATTGAGTACCGGCAACGCGATGACTAAGGAGCACTGCCTACAGAGACGGGATGGACAGTCTTCGCCGGGTAGGATCGGGCCACTACTATGCTGCCTGCACGCCGAACGCGTGTACCACATACACCTTGTGACGATCGATGAGGACTCCGTGGGAGGCTTCAGCCAAGATTGGAGCGCCCAAGTCACGGAGAACGGTTCGCCACGCTTGTTCACTGCGGATGTTGAGGTTCGCTTCCTGCGCGGACATGTGCCGCCAGTGTCGCATTCGGTTGGCGACCCGGTCCAGAGCGGTGAGCAGCTTGCACCCAAGAGAGCTCCTGCAGACGGACTCGACAATGATGACTCGCTGTGGCGCCACCCGCAGCGCTTCGCGAATCACCGCACGCGGATTCTGCGCATGGTGCAGCACGAAGTACAGCACTACGGCATCAAAGGACCCTGCGGCCCACGGAAGTCGTCTCCCGTCATACACGACGTGCGGAAGATCCGTCTTATTCATGTCAACGATGTCCGCCAAGGTGACCTCTGCCTGCATGCCCTGGCTGATGCGTTCACCCACATAGCCCTCTCCACACCCCAGATCCAGCACCTGAAGTGGGCGCTTTATGCGCGGAAGGTATGGTTTGATGGTCCATACCTTTCGCCACGCCCTCCCACGCAGTAAACGCTGCATGCCGACCGGTACAGCTCTGATGGCGGCCAAGATTGCCCCCCCACCCCAGGCAATAATGACGAATACCCAATATGGCCCTCCAGAGTAGAGTAAATACGTACCAATGGAAAAGGCACCGATCCAAAGCCAAAACCACAAAGGCCTCTCGAGAAACGTGGCGAGTAGCAGAATGGTCAGGAGATACCAAGGGTGAACAGTAGTCGAAAAGAGTATGTACAGCGCGAGCACAACCAGACAGGCCTTTTCCAGAGGCCACCGTCTTCGGAAATCGACGGCGTACACCAGCGGAAGCGCCAACAGGAAGCATGTCCGCAGCGCCGGGCCAATCTGCTTGCTGAAGTCAGCGCCTGTCAACCAGAGCAACCCCTGCTTGATGCCGTAGTACAGCCCTGCATTGAACTCGAAGTAGCGCACATACAAGTCAAGAGATTCTCGCACGTTGCTGACGACCATGGGCGCTGCAAACGGCATAGCCAGCAAGGCCAGCGCCAATGCCCCTACCCCGCTGGCGCGCCACCCGACGCGACGCCACAGAAAGGGCAATAGAAACAGCGGATACAGCTTTACCCAAACTGCCGCGGAAAGGGCGATTGACGCCGTTATTCTCTTGTTACTGCGCAGTGCCACAATCGCGATAATCAGCAGCAGGATTAGCAGCGATTCCGTGTGACCCTGTCCTGCCGTCTCCAACAATACCAGGGGATTTAATGCGTACAGCATCATTGATCGGGCAGTAACGAGGCGCGACAGCATCAATAGCGCCAGCAGTTCTGCCAACACCAGGACGGCCTTGATGGCGTAGTGACTCCCTTGCCACGTTAGGCCATAAAAGACGCTCCCAAGTCGAAAGATGTACTGCGAGACCGGCGGATATACGGAATAGAACGACCGGGAATTCAGTCTGGAATAGACTTCCTCCTGATGCAGCCGCTCCAGTCTCATATCGTTAGGCCTGTATTCGTAGGGATTGACTCCATGCGCCTGTACAATCCCATCCCAAACGTACCGATATGCGTCATCCGACAGGGACGGCGGCAGCCAAAACATAGCTATTCTGAACACTAGGGCAAGGATCAGAACATCCTTGGTTTCGACATCCATCTTCCACCATAGGAGCACAAGGACGCCGCTTCCCGCCAATGCCACAGCAACCAAGGTTACAAGGAGGGTCCGGTCCTGTGCTAAGACGGCCAGCGCAAACGTTGCGCCTGTCAGCAGGATCAGGAGACCCGTAGCAGGTAAGGCACGATTCATACGGTGGGTTTGGAATCAGGCTTCCTCATCTTCCTGTCTGACGTCAACGTGAGCCGCAGGTTCGGAAATGAAGCACAAGGCCGCTACCATCTTCAGTTCCCGATCCATACCATTGTTAAAGCCGATGACTGAGTTAACAGACGACAAGGGACATGGGCCCTGACCCGTCAGCGCTCAGTCATCGAAGCAGCGAGATATCCGATATTACCAATAACCTGCGCTGGCGCAGACCCGAAATCGCCGGGTACCAGAAACACCTGCTGGAGTATCCAACTGCAAAAGCGGGACCCACTTTCGAGTCACCTTGAAGTGAATTGCAGCCGCTGCCTGGGGCAAAACCGGCACATGTGGGCGTGGAAACAGAACGCATGGCTTCCCTTCTGCCGTCTGGAATTTCATCCAGTCCAGGAGGAGTTGCTGTGGCCGACACCGGTTGGGAGGCTACGCCCAGACCGAGTCAGCATCCATTCCAGCTTTGGGCAAGTGCCGTCTGGAGATGGCCTTGCAGTCGGCATTCAGACCTCCGATCCAGCCACATGCAAATATGATGTTCCTCCCAGAAACCCCGCCTATAGCAACACGGTGTGCTGCCACTGTTTGACCAGAGACCGACCGCGGTGTACCTTGGTGCCCCGCCGAGTTGCTACCCTGCGTCTGATTTCAATCGGCCCGATATTTCACGCCGAAGGCGTTAGTGACGCGAATGCTTTAAGTCCTCCCATTCCCGATTCCATCACCAGCAGTCGCCGGCCATTGCACCCCCTCGGAAATGAGGTCGCATCAACATTGGTAACTCCGGGGTGCAGCCTACGCGACCTGCAGCCCTCCTTCAGCAACCTCGACCATTCACAGTTATCCCTTGGATCCGACCCTGCCTCGGGCGGCAGACAAATGACCCTCAAGACTCTGGCGCCCAGTCAGCACTGTAGATGCCAGATGCAAAGCCCACCACCCTTCGACTTGCATCTTGGTGACGTTCGTGCCTATATTATTCGCAGACATGTGTTTGCCCAGCAAGGGCATCAACTTACGGCTCCTGCCGGGGCCGTAACAACCGGTAGCAGCTATGAAAGCACCCAAGCTGATCGCGGTCGTCCTCACGTCCCTCCTGGTCCTTCCGTTTGCCATTCATCTGTTGCCTGATGCGCACGATCCAGGCGCTGAGCAGGGACAGCAGGGAGTTCGCTCCGAGAAGTCAAAAGTCATGTCCAGCCCTCAGGGCTACCCCGACCTGTTTTTTGAATATCATCGCGAGATCCGCGCTTCAGAAGATGGCTCCATGGAATACCCCCCAGGGCATCGCCTCGCTGAGTTCAATAAGGCCATGGCGGCCATGAAGACCGGAAGCAGTGCGCTCAACTGGGTGGAGCGCGGCCCCGGCAACGTCGGCGGACGCACCCGGCCGATTCTCGTTGATCCAGACGATCCAGACATGCACACATGGTGGGTCGGAGCCGTCGGCGGCGGATTGTGGAAAACCATCAATGGCGGTCTCAAGTGGGAATACCAGTCAGACCACCTTCCGGTGATGTCGGTCACAAGCCTCGCTATGGCAGCGGGCAACCCCGACGTCATCTATATGGGTACAGGCGAAGGATTCGGAAACCTTGACGGCGTGGATGGCAATGGCATGTTTCGCTCCAGCGATCGTGGAGAATCCTGGGAGCACTTGACCTCCACCACAAACAACCGTGACTTCCTACATGTCAATCGGCTCGCTGTTGACCCGACCGACGAGGACGTTGTCGTAGCAGGTACGGGCGCTGGCATTTTCCGGACGACGGATGGTGGCGCGACGTGGACGGAAACCTATACGGGTCCCGGTCGCGTTCAGGATCTGCGTGCGCAGCCAGGCAACTTTGATATGCAGATCGCTGGCGTTAATGGACAAGGTATCTTTTACTCCACCGATGCAGGCCTCACTTGGCAGCCAGCGTCTGTCGTATGGGTAAATGGCTTCAGCAGACTGGAAGTTACATACTCCCGCTCCGACCCCGATATCGCGTATGCGGCTGCATGGGCTGGCTCGGTGTCGGACCTCTACAGAAGTACCGACGGAGGTATGAGCTTCGCAATCACTGTGGAAAGCACGTACCAAAACTGGATGGGCGGCCAAGGCTGGTATGACAATACACTGGCAGTTCACCCGTTTGACCCGAACATCGTTTACGTCGGCGGTATCAGCCTCTGGCGTAACATGGTGTCAGGGCAGTCGACGACCGTAGCCGGGCCGTCTGAATTTGACACCGGCGGCACGGAAGCGTGGATGGGCTTCGTCAATTTTGGTGCCTCTCATTTCGGCGGCATACTCTCCTACTTGGATACCGATGCCGTCGATGTGGCTTGGATGGACTACACTACCATTGAAGTGCGGTTTGGCCAGGGTACGCAAAAAGCACATAGATTCTGGGTATCCGAGACAGCAGGCACCAACGGGGATGGCGGCCAAGGCATTCCGTTCAGCAGCTACCAGTTCGGAGACTACGCGGACATTCCGTTTCAGGTATGGGATACAGACAACAACCGCCAGCTGATGTTTTCTTTTCGCGATCAGGCAGACGACGGCGAATTCAATCTGATAGAGATCTTCACTGATGCTGGTCAGCGCGACAACCAGAGTCGGGAGTACATGTTCATTCACAAGTACGACTATGACGCTGCAGCGCCGCATGCTGATATTGCACAAGACGGCGGCTTGGTTAATGGGATGCTCTATTTCATGTGGCCGGTGTTGGCCGCCGGTGCCACCTGGGACTCCAACAACCTACCGAATCAGACCCTTACGATCGAGTATTCCGTTGTCGATGGTCTTGAGCGCACCATTGATAGAGGGATCGACCCTGCAGGGAATGCGCACGTCGATCACCACAATCTGGTTCCAGTCATCATTGACGAGGCTGCTGAGCGGTTTTGGATGCTTAATGCAAACGACGGCGGCGTAGCCGTCTCCACGGATAATGCCGTGGCATTTCGCGAGCTGGACGATGGGTTTGCTGGGTACAACACGTCGCAATTCTATGGGATCGCCAAGAAGCCCGGTTCCCCCATCTATATGGGAGGTACTCAGGACAATGGGACATGGATATCGTTTGGGAATCCGAACAACAGACGCGGATGGAGGGAGGTATTAGGAGGCGACGGGTTTGAGGCCGTCTGGCATGCGACTGATCCGAATTTGGTTTTGGGGACTATTCAGTTCAGCTACGTCTTGCGAAGCACTAACGGAGGGGTGAGTTTTGTCGGATCGCCTGGCATGCCCTATGACACCCAAAATGGGCAGTTCATCACTACGCTGGGCAGCTCGGATGCGGCCCCTGACAACGTTTACACGACCAAAGCTGACGGCGTGTGGTACACGCGCAACTTTGGAGCAAGCTGGGAACTAACTCCTATCACTGAATCGTGGGGTCCAACCAGTGTTGGCAAGGCACGCGTTTCCATTGCTGACCCGGAGGTGGTATGGGCAGGCCATGGATTGGATTCCAGCCCTGACCGCAAGCTGCATGTCTCTATGGATAGTGGAGAGACTTTTGAAGCGGTGGAGCTTCCCAGTGGCATGGCTCGGGCTCCCGAAACTATTATATCGGGACTCGCTACGCATCCGACCGAAGCTGGAACGGCTTACGCCTTGTTTTCGCGATTCAGTTATGCCAAAGTGCTAGAGACCAAGGACTATGGAGATACGTGGACTGACCTATCCGGTTATGACACTACTGGTGTTAGCACCAACGGCTACCCCGAAGTGGCCACGTATGACCTTGTGGTTATGCCCCATTCAACGAACGTCATTTGGGTAGGTACCGCTATTGGCATTTTCGTGTCCAGGAGCTACGGTAAGGAATGGAACTACGCGCACAACGGACTGCCAGCAGTATCTGTATGGCGCATGAAGATTCGTGACGACGAGTTGATCGTCGGGACGCATGGCCGCGGAGTATGGAGTTTGCCGCTATCCGAGGTGCAGACCGGTACCGACGACATCGCTCGTGAACTGCCCAGTGGATTCTCTCTCGAACAGAATTACCCCAACCCCTTCAACCCCTCGACGACCATCACGTTTTCGGTGCCGCACGAGTCACTGGTCACGCTTACGGTGTTTGATGTTATTGGGAGAAAGGTTGCTGTCTTGGCGGAGCAGGCGCAGTATGCTGCGGGATCCCACCAGGTGACTTGGAATGCGGGTGGATACGCGAGTGGGGTGTACTCGTATCGCATGGAGGCAGATGGTAAGCTGATCCAGACTCAGCAGATGACGCTAATCAAATAGACCTACTTCAAAATAACAACCAAGACTGATTTCGACCCACAACGACAACTTCCTATGTCATGCCACGACACAGTCTCGAAGGGTTTGAGGGAGGTTTTCCAGCCCCTGTTGGCGAGGCTCTCCACACTCATCGTTCCACCATCACTGGCATGCCTTGGTGCGCTGGGTTGCTGCGCATTGGTGGCATGGGATGCGTTCGGGCAGCCGATGACTCCTGCCTGTGGCGCGCGAGACTTGGAGATACTCATTCGTGTTTACGAAGATGGAGGGGCTGTGACACCGACATCTGTCAAGATCACGGCGACCAATCTCGTCACCGGCATTGCCATATCCGATACCGTAACGTCGGAGACAAACGTGTTGCAGGAGTGTGACTGGGTAGCGGAAACCAATAATGCTGGCAATGATAATGCAGGCGCACATGTGCTGAAACATGCTACACCCTACCAACTGCAGTTCACCCAGCTGGGGATGCCAGGAAAGACCATCGCGCTCCTATACATGGATTGCGTGGATCCGGGGTTAACTCCGCCATCGTATTATCGTTGGACGCGCTTCCACTGTCCTCGGGCGGACGATATAGCGTGGGCCAGGGACGTTGCAGATATACATATAAACTATTTCATCGGCTACGATAGTCCACGCATCGAGATCATGACGGACTGGAACCCTTGTCCGCCGAGGACGCGCGAACCTTACAATGAGGTCGTTGGGGAAAGCTGGATTATCCCACATCATGATGAGAAGTATTGCGGTGACTATTCGCTTGACCAGAATGTGAGGTCAGGTGTGTTTGTAACCGAGCAGATACCCGCCAATGTCTTCAACGGACCATTCGTTGGGGACGGGATAACAGTGCCCAGCAGTCACACATGGGACTTTGGCGCGACCACGGTACTATTTTCCAAGGGCGAGACCTTTACCGTAAAAGGAACGCTGCGGACATCAGGTACAACGTTTTCGGCTCTAACAGCAAGCGATGGCTGGGGTGGATTGGCGTTCGGGGGTGGATCTGGTCTGTTGCTCAATACACACATCAGCGGAGTGGGCGGTTCAGACCATTCACCTATAAACACGAAGGACTATGCTTCTGTGCAGCTTGCCAGTACGTCCGTAGAGCGCATTGACTCAGGTCCGGGCCTGAAGGCGGGATTTAACGCAGGGATTGCGGCCTCAAACCTTGCCATTTGTTCGTCAGGAACTACGCTTGCAGCCTCGAACGGACGGATTACCGTTAATAACATTTATTGGCCCCCTTCGGGTCCATTGCCCCCCGTAATCAAAGGGTCTGGCGTTGTGCAGATTAATGGCACAGTAGGTACGGTGACTGACCAAATGTGCGGCATCCCTGCTGTGTTTAGCCCAGGTCACCCCCATAGTGACACGACCCGGTCCATAACCGGCAACCCAGCCAAAGCCAAGACTGCCGCTGTGGCCAGCAACGACTTGAACCGTAACAGCGCATTGCGCAAGCAGGAGACAACAGCGGGCCATATTGCCTCTACGGTGCACCCAAACCCATTTAGTGACCAAGCCGACATCGATTTCGTGGTGCTAAGCGCAGGCAATGTTAGACTGGCCGTGTTTGACATGCTCGGACGAAGAGTGGCTCTGCTGACCGATCGCAGGTATGAAGCCGGAAGGCATTCAACCACGTTACGAGGTGCCAAGTTGCCTCCCCGGCACCTATATCTATAGACTGGAAACAGGCAAAACCGTGAGGTCGGGAATACTTGTCCGTGTGCAGTGATGGCGCGACCTAAGTCCTGTTTCCGTATCACGATGTAACTCAGCCAGTCGTGCACGGTAGCTGAGATCCAGCGGGCTCGGTGCGTGCTCCCCTGCCCGGCTCCGGGGTCAGGCCGGAAACTACTTTTGGCCAGCCGCGCTGGCGCGCGCGGCTTCTCAATGGCGGAGGGGACCCGTGTCTGCAAGGGAATCACCTCTCGCCTCAAGCTGCACACTCGGACTATGCGTCCAAGGCGGCCACAGGTGGCGCAGCTTCGCGGTGCTCTGGATCCAGCCGAACAATGCTGAATCCCGTAACACCGTATATGCCTGAAATGACAGGGCTCACGTAGTTGAATACCGCATAGGGCAGATACACCAAAGTAGGCACCCCCAATGCCGCAGCCATAAAGGCGCCGCAGGTGTTCCAAGGCACTATGGCTGACGTTAACGTTCCAGAGTCTTCCAATGCCCGGGACAGGTTCTTAGGGTGCAACCCGCGGCGCTTGAATTCCGCCTGGAACATGCGTCCCGGTACCACGATGGAAATATACTGGTCCGAGGCAATCACATTCATCGAAATGCTCGTGGCAAGGGTCGTAGCAATCATGCTGCCAGCCGTCTTCGCGCCACTCATGATGCGCGTCGCGACCAGCTTCAAGAAGCCAGCCTTCTCCATTGCGGCACCAAACACCATCGCGGAGATGACCAGCCAAATGGTGTTGAGCATGCTTGCCATTCCACCACGCGTCAATAGATCGTCAAGCGCCGCATTGCCCGTATTCGCCCTGTAACCGTCAAATAACACCATCCAGAACCCCTTGACCAACGCCAACGGCCGCGTAAGGGTCGAATCATCCACATAGGTCAGCACCACTTCCTGCTGGAAGACTATCGCGAAAACGCCGCCCAGAAGCGCACCGATAAGCAATGCCGGAAAGGCTGGCACCTTCTTGTAAATCACGAACAGTACCACGCCGAGCGGAATCAGCATGTACCAACCGAGTGTGAATGTCTGGCTCAGAGACGCTAGCATAGTCTCCAAGCCACCACCTTCGCCAACGGCAGGCTTGTGCATCACGCCCAGAATGGCGAACACCACCAACGCAATCGTGATGCTGGGCACGGTGGTCCAGAGCATGTGGCGAATGTGCGTAAACAACTCTGTGCCCACCATGGCCGGGGCTAAGTTGGTCGTGTCCGACAGAGGCGACAACTTGTCGCCAAAATACGCGCCGGAAATTATCGCACCGGCCGTGATCCCTAAGCTGAGCCCGAACGCGGCAGCAACGCCTACCATCGCTACGCCAACCGTGCTGGCCGTCGTCCACGAGCTCCCTGTGGTGATGGCTACCACGGCACAGATCACGCAGCAGGCAGCATAAAACACCTGCGGACTAAGCAGCTTCAACCCGTAGTAGATCATGGTAGGAACGATGCCACCCATAATCCACGAACCGATAAGCGCTCCGACCACGAGCAGGATAAAAATGGCTCCCATCGCCACCGATACGCCACCTACCATCGCATCCTGCATCTCTTTCCATGTGTACCCCAGGCGCAAACCGATCACCGCAGCAATCACGCCAGCCAGCATCAGCGCAATCTGGTTTGGTCCATATGACGAATCTGACCCGAACAGTACGACCGACGCTGCCAAAAGCACAACCAGCACGGCGATAGGGAGCAGCGCTTGCCAGAGGGTTGGCTCCTGACGTTCCATGTCTGCGCGCCTTACCATGACACTGTCCAATTTGCCCAACTAGGTCCCCTGCTGGCGAGGATGCTGAACGTCAAGACTTACCCCGATCCCGGCGCAGCTTCTGACGCTCACGCGTTATACGTAGGTATTCCGCCCTGGAAATGTCGGATCTGAATACGCTGAAGTAATCGTCGGTGAGCTTTTTCGCAATGCCGGAAAGCAACACCAGCGCCAAGACGTTCGGTATCGTTAGCAGGGCCAATGCAGTGTCACCGAGACCCCAGATCACGTTCAACGACACCACAGCCCCGACAAAGTGCATGATGACAAAAATCAGCTTGTACGGCAAGATGGCTGAGCGTCCGAAGATGTACATCGCGCTGCGATCGCCATAGTAGCTCCAGGATATCGCTGTCGAGATACCAAACAGCAGCACGCTGATTACGACGATCAAGTTGCCGAATCGCCCAAGGCCTGACGAGAATGCAAATGCGGTTAGCGGAGCGCCATTTTCCACGGCTGGCCCATACAGCGTCTCATAGCTCTGACCGTTCTCGTCCACGGCCACCTCAGTGCCAGGGCGGATCTCTCCGGTGAACGGCATAGAGTGGTCCGCATCCAAGTACAACACTTCAACCGGGACCTCATGCCATGCGAAACGTACCCCACCCATCTGCTGCCCCTCGCGCACTTCTATAGCATCTGGAGCCTCCTCAA
Organism: Rhodothermales bacterium; assembly: GCA_958296045.1. GTDB lineage: Bacteria > Bacteroidota > Rhodothermia > Rhodothermales > Bin80 > CATQHT01. The sequence continues at coordinate 356,885 of CATQHT010000001.1, read as the reverse complement.
CCGGCTGATACCCCTGTTCTGTATCCGTCACATACGAGTAGTCTCCCTCCGTCAGGGTCAATACCGTATCCGTGGTCGAATTCCATACCCCCGTGGTCAGCACTACAAGTGCCGTGATAGTGCAGATTACAATCGTATCGATGAACGGCTCCAACAACGCGACGACACCCTCAGATACAGGCTCCTCCGTCTTAGCCGCCGAATGCGCAATAGGCGCAGACCCCTGACCTGCTTCGTTAGAAAACAGGCCGCGCCTGACACCCCATAGCAAGGTCTGGAGCAATATCCCTACACCCGTACCGGCGACCCCAGCCGTCGGATTGAAGGCCTCCGTGAAGATCAAGCCCAGCGCTGGAAGCACTGTATCGTAGTGCATGGCAAGAATTATGAGGCCACCAAGGACATAGATGGCCGCCATCGACGGCGCCAGAATGCCAGTAACCTTGCCAATCCTCCTGATCCCCCCCAGAATCACCATCGCTACCACCCCGGCCGTAACCAGACCGGTCACCCACGTTGCCGCGCCAAACTCCGCGTTCATAAGGTCGGCCACGGTATTGGCTTGGATGGCGTTACCGGTCAGCAGTGCCGTCAAAACCACACCGGAGGCCACGAATATGGCCAGCGGCTTGAACTTGGGCCCTAGCCCACGCTCAATGTAGTACATGGGCCCACCCGACACCGTACCCACCATGCGACCTGCGCCTTTCTCCACATGGCGAAATCGCAGCGCAAGCGTCACCTCTGTGTACTTGGTGGCCATTCCCAAAAGGGCGGTCATCCACATCCAGAATATGGCGCCTGGACCTCCCCAGTGGATGGCAATAGCTACGCCAGCAATGTTGCCGATCCCGACGGTTGCCGACAACGCGGTCGTTAACGCCTGAAAATGCGTGACATCACCGGTATCGTTCGGGTCATCGTACTTGCCGAGCGCCACCTTGATACCGTGGCCCATGCGCCGAAACTGGATGAACCCAAGCCGAAAGGTCAAAAAGACGCCCGTACCCAACAACATGATCAAGAGCGGATACTTGATCAGCTCGTCAATGAAGCCCTGGATCTGTACTATGATGTCCATCAGATTCGGATGCGGTGACTTTTCCCCTTAGCGCAATATACGCCGCGCTGACGCGCGGAACAACCCGGCCGTCATGCATGATGCTGCCCGTCACCCTGCCGATAGCCGCGGCAGCTTGTACCCGAAAGAATTGAATCCCAGACCACCGATAGCTCAGCTATGAGCATACGGCACCACAACCCCGCTCAGGCCACTTGGTCGTTCAACCTGTGCTGCCCGACGATATCTACCGCCAGCCAGATGGCATGCAGCATGCTTTTCGGCGATGCTATGCCCTGGCCTGCAATGTCAAACGCCGTTCCGTGATCCACAGAGGTCCGAATGATTGGCAGCCCCGCTGTAAAGTTGACTCCAACTCCAAACGCCAATGCCTTAAAAGGAGTCAGTCCTTGGTCGTGGTACATGGCCAGAACAGCATCATACTGCCGATAGCGACCGGCTCCAAAAAAGCCATCCGCCGGAAATGGGCCGAAAGCAAGCCACTCTTCTTTGCAAGCGGCCTTGATAGCTGGCGTGATCTGCTCAATCTCCTCCCTTCCCAAGACACCACCATCACCAGCATGCGGATTCAATCCAAGAACCGCAACCTTGGGCCGGCTGATGCCAAAATCCTCCTGCAGACTCTGACTGAGGCGGACGATATGTCGTTTGACCGCTCCAGCGGTGACGAGGGCGGACACTTGGCCAAGCGGCACATGGTGCGTAACCAGCCCCACGCGCAATACATCTGACACCAAGATCATCATCGCGCGATCCGATCCTGTGCGTGCCGCTAAATATTCCGTATGTCCCGGAAACTTGTAGCCAGCCAGTGATATCGCACGCTTGGAAATTGGTGCGGTAACGATGGCATCCACTGCGCCCTCCTTAGCAAGGTCTGCCGCTACGCGGACAGCCTCCATGGACAGCCTGCCGCCTTCCCGGGTGCCCTGACCCAATGCCAATTTTGCCTTCTTGCGAGGAAGGATATCGATTATGCCCATCAGTCCCTCACCAAGCCCAACGCCCGGCTCGGCGATCACTTCGAGTTTCAGCGAAGCGAGTTGTAACTGATTCGCATACCGCCTCCACACATGCGCCGAGCCTACCAGGACAGGATCCATGAATTGCCTGACACGCCGATCTGCAAGCGCCTTCAGCACCACCTCTGGACCGATACCGTTGGGGTCTCCGTGCGTGATGGCCAGACAGGGCCGGTACCGCGGCTTTCGGTCGCTTGTTGCCTCGTGTAATGACGGAATCGCCAAGTCCACTAGCGCTTCCTCTCTTTTGCCATCCGGCTCAGGAACTCAACAATCAGACGCACACCAAATCCCGTGCCGCCCTTTGGCCGGTAGGGCAAAGCATGCTGCAAGAATGAGGGACCGGCAAAGTCCACATGCAGCCAGTCGTAATCAACAAAGAACTCCAGAAACTTAGCAGCCTGAATAGCTCCGGCCTCGCGCTCTTTGCCCACATTTCTGATGTCTGCCACCTCGCTCTCCATAGCCTCAGCATAGTGCGCATGCATCGGCATCGAATGAACGAAGTCGCCACTCGTCTCGCCCGCGGCGAACAACTTGTCAATAGGCCCCTGATTGGTCATCGCGGCCGCTACCCTGCTTCCGTATGCGACGCGCTGCGCTCCGGTCAATGTTGCCAGAGTGATGGCCAACTCAGGACGGAAAATTTTCGCATACGACAAAGCGTCGGCCAGTACCATGCGCCCTTCCGCATCAGTATTGAGCACCTCCACGGTGTTGCCCGAATGCATGGTGACCACATCACCGGGCACATAGGCACGCTGACCCGGACGATTGTCCGTGGCCGGAACCAGCCCAACTACATACACGGGGATCCGAAGACGGGCCAACGCCTCCATCACAGCGATAACCGCGGCTCCCCCTGCCATGTCCGCCTTCATCTGGTCCATGGCGTTTCGCGTAGGCTTCAGGGACAACCCGCCCGTATCAAAGACGATACCCTTACCAATGAGCACTACTGGGCGGCTGTTTACCACATTCTGCGGTTGCCAGGTCATTTCGATGAGCACCGGAGGCTCCATGCTGCCCCGGTTGACAGCAAGCAAACCGCCCATACGCTCAGCCTCAATTGCCGACTTATCCCAAACGGTAATGCCGAATCCGCTCTTTCGTGCGACCCGCTCGGCGGCCCTGCCCAACAACGTAGGTGTCTTGTCATGAGGAGACAGATTCACAAGATCTCGCGCCGTACATGTGGCTTCCGCCACCGTCCTTCCCCTCTCCGCACCACGACGCACCGCCTTCTCTTGGCCAGCCGCATGCAATATCAGTCGATCTGTGCGGTCATAGCCGCCAATATCGCGAGTCTTGTATCGCGCAAACTTATAGGAGGCCAACCGGAATCCCTCGACGAGTGCCTGCCCCGCAGCTTCGCCCGAGATGGCGCCAAGCCGAGGTACCACAATTGCGGCTGTCGTGCCATCAGTCTTTTGGGCCAGTCCGGCACCTGTCGCGGCAGCGACACGCAGTGCTTCCACATCTGCCTTGTGCGCCGGTCCCAACCCCACCAGGGCCACCCGGTCCGAACGCGTGCCACTTGGATAGGCCAGCGCCACGGAACCCAATTCCCTAGAGAAGTCGCCCAGCGTTCTTGTCAATGCGTCTCCGATGTCGCCTCCAATGGCAGTGGCAGTCTTGCGCGCCTCACCAGTAGGAACCGGTACTACGAGTAGATTCACTCGCAGCTCGGCCAGTGGAATTCGAGTAACTGAGATCTTCATCATGAACTCGTCAACGCAGTCAAGTATGCTACATCTTCGCCCGCGATCAAGTCCTCCATCGGAGCAAACGTAATGCCAGTGTGTCGGGGTGCCGATTCTAACAGGCGACCGATGGCTGCATCAACAGAACTGTGCAAATACGCGCCAGCCGCGTTGCGATGGCCACCGCCACCTAAAGCCCGCGCCCAGGCGTCCACCGGGTAGCCACGCTTGGAGCGAAAGCTGACCTTAACGCCCCTGCTGGTCTCCGTAAATACTAGTGCGACCTGAACACCGTCCACGGCCAAGGCAAAATCCACGAATCCCTCCGTGTCCTGATGGTCTGCAGCGCACTCCCTGAGCATGCGCCTGGTAATCACGATGTACGCCAGCTTACCGCCAAAACGGAGCGTGAGCGTCTTCATCACGCGCGACAGAAGGTGAGGCCATTGCGGACTGCGAGTCTCAAACACTTCGCTGTGCACTCGGGAGGGATCAACATTCCCCCGCTCCATCATGCAGGCCACCGCGCTATGCACGGCAGGGGTCGTAGTCGTATACCGAAACATACCCGTGTCCGTCACGACAGCCACATATAGGGCTGTTGCCATCGCGCTGTGCAGGCAGGAATCATCCCATGCCCGGATGAGATCATACACCAGCATGCCCGTTGCCGCCGCCCCCTCGCGAACGAAGGTGCAGTCAAACCATTGCTCTGGCTTACGATGATGATCGATCAAGACCTTGACCGCAGGCGAATCACGTAAAAGGCGCTCCAAGCTCCGCCCCACGCGATGCGCTGCGTTCAGGTCCACGAAGATGATGGCATCCGCTTTGCTCAACCGATGCAGCTGTCCCAGATCACCCGCAAACACCTCTATCGCCTCAGCACCTTCCATCCAAGCCAGATTGCTGGGCACCGGATCCGCATTGATCATCGTTACCCGCATGCCTTGCTCCTGCAAAAACAACCCCAGCGCAAGCTGGGAACCTATGGCATCTCCGTCTGGACGAACATGGGTTGTGATTACTACATCCGTACACGCAAGAAGGACCTGGATGACATCCTCTACCATAGGTGCAGCAATATTGGCATCATAGCGTGCCTTGGTACCAGCAATCCGCAATCTTGTTCTAAGAGCACGTTAGGAGACGACGTTGCGCGGGAATCCATGCCCGATCCATAGCCCGCCCAGCCTTACAAACCTTTATGGGCTGGCGGTCCACACAATGAGCGCACACCGCATAAGCCGCCCGTCAGGGTTGCAGGCCATCTCCGCGACCAGCTTTGCGCAGCAACGGAGCATTCTACGCGCAACCGCGACCAATCTGCGCGCGGGTCAGATCTGCCTCCAGCTTGCAGACTGCCGGCATAGCACGGACTCCGGCGCGATATCCGGGTGAAGCAGTGCGCGGCTGACATGCTCCATTCGAACACCTTGCGAGCCCTTGACCAAGACTACATCTCCCTTGGTGACGCTGCCAGGGACTTGTTTTGCCAATTCGGAAGCAGCTAAGGCCGAAGTAGGGACATGAATCACGTTGCGCGCCTCCTCAGGAAGCAATGATAAGCGGGCCTGGCCCATAAGCTGGCCCACCACGATCAGCCCGTCTGCAACACCTAGCGCGCACCTGATAATCTCGACATGCTCAACGTGAGATTGAGCCCCCAGCTCGAGCATGTCGCCCAGCACCGCCATGCGGCGCGCCGCAGGCTGCGTCTGAAGGACGCGCAATGCAGCACGCGTCGAAGCCGGCGATGCATTGTAGGAATCGTCGATGAGCGTACATCCGCGGATGCCCGCGAGTAGGCTCAGCCGCCCATTCTCGGTTTGCAAAAGACCCAGACGCTGATTGATGTCTTCGCCGGTCATGCCGAGCACATGTCCCGTTGCATAAGCCGCAAGCGCGAGGTAAATCGTATGTTCACCCAATAGCGGAATCCTGGTCGTGATATGGTGCGGCATGACGTCACTGGCTGCGCGCGCACCGTAACGGATCACATTACCCTGGCATCGCGCAGCCATGGCATCCACGCGCGGATCATCCGCGTTAAGGCAGGCGGTGCCTCCCATTCCCAGTGCTTCCACGATTTCCCCCTTCGCCCTGGCGACATCTTCGATCGTTCCGAAGGTCTCCAGGTGCACACCATGGACGTTGGTGACAAGCGCCAAGTCTGGCGGGAAATACCCGCAGAGCTCCTCGATGTCGCCCACCCGACAGGCGCCCATTTCAAGGACCACTTTGGTCGACGGACCAAGCGTACTGTTCAGAAGCGTTTGCGCGATGCCCTGCACCGTGTTCAGGTTGCCGGGCGTTGAGAGTACAGGAAACTGCCCGTCCAAGACCGTCGCAATGGCATTCTTGGTACTGGTCTTACCAATAGAGCCCGTGATCGCGATCACTGTGGAGCCTGAGGCCGCCAGCCTGCGGCTCGCTTGTTTTGCCATGTACTCGACCGAATCAGGCACTTGAATCACCCTCACATTCGGCGGTACGGCAACCCGTCGCTCCACTACGACCGCGGACGCTCCCTTACGAACGGCTTCTGGAATGAAGGCATGACCGTCGTAGCGCTCACCTCGGATCGCCACAAAAGCCTCACCTGGGCGAATGGTGCGTGTATCTGTCGCGTAGCGCATAGTGGCTTTCAGCGGCTTCGCCGTAGTGCGGCACGTTGCCGCTGGCGCACTAACGCATCCGCTACCAGATAGTCCACCAGCTCAGCTAGGCTCATGCCAGAATATGCCCATAGCAGGGGGAACATGGAATAGCGAGTGAACCCCGGGATAGTATTCACCTCGTTGATCCAGATACGCTCATCTGCATCCACAAAGAAATCTACGCGCGCCATCCCTTCGCAATATAGCGTCCGATACGTCTTCAGCGCGAGCGTCCTGACCCGCTCCTGCGCGTCCTGGGACATGGTTGCCGGAATCAATAGCGAGGTCGCGGACGCATCATGGTATTTGGCCTCGTACGAATAGAAGTCGTGCGTGGTCACGATCTCGCCCGGCATTGAGACCCGAGGACTGCTGGTGCCGATCACTCCACATTCAACTTCACGCCCATCCACAAACTGCTCTAGTACCACCTTGTCATCGTAAGCGAAAGCGTGCAGCAGAGCGCCATCAAAGTCATTCCTGTCCCGCACCTTCGAGATACCCACCGAAGAGCCGGTGTTGGCTGGCTTGACAAACATGGGTAAGCCAAGTACGCCCTGGGCCCGCTCGTACAAGTCCGTGCGGGTATCCCCACGGCACAACACCATGCAGCGGGCCGTTGGTAGTCCGGCTTCGCGCAGCAGACGCTTCATGACGTCCTTGTCCATCCCAATGGCAGATCCTAGGACACCGGTCCCCACAAAGGCGACACCAAGCATCTGAAGCAATCCCTGCACGGACCCATCTTCTCCGTTCGGTCCGTGCAGCACCGGAAATATCACATCCACGAGGGCAGTTATCCCTTCAGACCCTGCTCTTGATCTCAGCGCAGCCTTCCCGCCTGGCTCCAACATCAGCTCGGTGGGAACCCCAATGGCCTCCTCCCACGGATCGCCCGGACTCCACTTAGCAAGCCAGACCCAGGTACCGTCGCGCTCGATCCGAACCGGAAGAATGTCGTATGCGGCTGGACTGGCTGCAGCGGCGACTGCCTGCGCAGAAGCGGCCGAAACCTCACGTTCGGCCGACTGGCCGCCAAACAGCAGTCCAAGTCTGATCTTTGCTGGAATCTCCAAAGTCACACGGTCACGTTAGCAGCCGGCATCGTGAAGCGATCTGTTGGGCACGACAGTAGAGAGCTGCATCCAAGGCGCACCGCAACCGGCCCAGTCGAGTCAATCACCATTATCCACCAGCTGCCCATTGTTGTAAATCGCCCACGCCTTTCCTGTCATTCTTGCACCCAAGAACGGCGTATTGCTGCTTTTTGACCGGATATGGCGCGCCGCAAAGGTCCACTTGGTGGTAGCGTCAAAAATGGTGAGGTTAGCATGTGCTCCCTCACGAATCTCCGGTACCGGCAGGCGCAGAATCTTCCGTGGTGCGACACACACCTTGTGCACCGCCGCAGCAACGTCCAGGTGCTGTTCAGCCACCAAGTGACGGCCAATGAGCCCCCAAGCTGACTCAAGGCCAATGATCCCAAATGGGGCAGCGGTGAACTCTACATTCTTCTCAAACGCTGCGTGTGGAGCGTGATCGGTACAGATGGCATCGATCGTGCCGTCCTCGAGTCCCTCTTTGATGGCATCTGTATCGGCCTGTGAGCGCAGAGGTGGATGCATCTTGGTCTGCGTAGAGAACCCGCTCTCCTCTACAGCCAAGTCTGTGAGCGCAAAGTGATGCGTACACGCTTCCGCGGTTACGGGAACCCCGCTCGCTTTGGCCTGACGTACCAATGCCACAGATTTCGACGTTGAGATGTGCGCCACATGCAGGTGCCCGCCCGTAAGCTCCGCTAAGAGCAGGTCCCGCGCCAGCATCGATTCTTCGGACAACGCCGGTACCGGAGGTACACCTAAGCGGGCAGATACCGCGCCTTCATGCATATGCCCTTTCGGACCCATATGGAGGTCCTCCATATGGTTGACTATGGGTCGATCCAGCATCGACGCATATTCCAGCGCCCGGCGCATCAAGTGCCCGCTCTGGACCGGTGAGCCATCGTCACTAAAGGCCACCGCGCCGCATGTCTTCAGCTCAAAAAGGGGGGCCAACTCCCGTCCTTTTCTGCCCTTGGAGACACACGCAATGGGATAGACGTTTACTGGCAAGCCCTGCGCCCGGCTTTGAATCGCAAGGATGACCTCCGCGGAGTCAATCGGCGGTTCCGTGTTGGGCAGGCAGGCCACCTCCGTAAACCCGCCGAAGGCTGCTGCCCTGCAGCCCGAGGCTATCGTCTCTTTATACTCCAGCCCGGGCTCGCGCAGGTGCACATGCATGTCAATCCACCCGGGTGAAACGAACTTGCCTGCGGCATCATACGGGGTGAGCCCCGAAGACGGGAGTTGTTCTCCTACGGCTGTGATGATTCCATTGCGGATAATGATGTCAGCGCGCCGAACATCGCCGGTAACCGGATCCAGCAGCGTTCCATTACGAATCAACACATCCTGCATCACCCAAGAGATACGTGGAGTGACGCTAATATAACGCGCGGCACCCAATGCGTCCCTTCACCGATTCGCAACAAATCCCGACATACACGGTTTATGGAGGTTGCACGCGGCCACAGAGTGCGGTGCCGTGCTAGCCTGCGCAGCTCCTCTCACCTGAGCGGCCGCTACCCACTTAGATGTGCGCCTTCGGCAGACATATGCATGCACTACGATCTCGAGGTCAAGGGGCGACTCTCCAAAGCCATGCGATAATTGGGAGAGGTAGGAGGCGTTTTCTGGCCCTACCGAAGGGTTTGGTACCTTCACTATTCTACCGGACAGACTTTCCAGACCGCTTTTATGGCTGACATAACTCCTGTAACGCTTGAGCCCTCCGAAATCAACGTGCTCGTAGTTGAGGATGAAATCGACGTGGCTGAGGTCATCTGTTACTTCTTTGAGCGAGAAGGCTACAACGTTTCTGTAGCATATGACGGTGAAGAGGCCCTGAAGAAGGTCGGCCGCGACATCCACCTGATCCTCCTGGACATCATGCTTCCGAAGCTGAATGGCTACGAGGTCTGCAAGATCCTTCGCTCCCGTGTCGAGACAGAATTGATCCCAATCATATTTTTCAGCGCGAAGGTAGAGGAGAAAGACCAGATCCGCGGTCTCATGCTTGGCGGCGATGACTATCTCACCAAGCCAGTGTCACCTAGGGTCATTCTGGCTCACGCGCGCGCCGTGCTGCGGCGTAGCGGTATCGGGGAGAGCAGGACGATTATTGTCAATAAGCTTAAGATTTACGAGGACGAGTACAAAGCCACGTACGACGGAGAGGATATTGGCGTAACGCTCACGGAGTTTCAGCTGCTTCGTTTTCTTGTTCGGCATCCTCGGGTCGCCTTTCGGAGGCAGCAGCTGTTGGAGACCATCTGGAAGGATGCCATGATGGTCACAGAACGCACTGTTGATGCGCATGTGAAGAACCTTCGTGAGAAGCTTGGTCCCTGTGCTACCCACATCCAGACTGTTCGCGGAGTCGGGTACCGATTCGTCCATGACGTGAGTGACATCGAGTCCTTCATCTCTCCTGATTAAGCCTCCTGCCTCCTCCGTCGTTACGGAGACCAGAACTGCAGGCATGCAGGACCGCTGGCCGATGCGTTGGACTCGCAGGATCGCACTGCTGATTTTTCCCGAGCGAGCATCTACACAAATGTGGATGTTCCTCACGCTAATGTTGCTGGTAACGGTGTCTGTGGCCTGCGTGGCGCTATATGTGCTGTTCATCCATGGCACCCAGGTGCGCGATGCCGCCCAGCAGGCATATGTGATGCAGGTAGACCGCATCGCACATATTATTGATGAGGCAGGTGCCGACAGTGCTCAGGTGCGATCCGCCATGTCTCTTGCGCGGGCGGTGCACGTACACATCGTGATGGCAGAGGGCGATTCCATCCGGTGGAGCCAGGCACCAACCGGTTTCATCAGTGCGGTTACACCGGATGGATGGCCTGAGATACTGCGACGCCTTCACAATGGAGGGCAGGCCTTCCTGACGATCACGACGCCGTCTGGTGCACGGCGAGTGGTCTTGGCCTCCACCATTCTGGCCTCCGGCGGCACCGTGTATATAGAACGGCCAGAGAGTCCTTTGCATGCGGAGGCTCGTCGTTCGCGCTGGACCCTGCTTCTGGGCATGATCATGGCGCTGGCCATGGCCATGGTCAGCAGCTGGGTGATGGCCGACAAGGTGACTACCCCCCTTCAGGCAATCAGCCGCAGTGCAAAAGAGATCACCGCCGGTGAGTTGGATACCCCTATACGTGTGGCGACCCGGTCTGCGGAGATTCAGGACTTAGCCATACACCTGGACCGCATGACTGTCAGCTACCGGGAGAAGATCAGTGAGCTGGAGAAACTGACGCGACTCCAGGGTGAATTCATCGGCAACGTTGCTCATGAGGTCCGCAACCCACTCTTCTCGGTCTCAGGATACCTTGAAGCGCTTGCGTTGCCGAATCTGGACCGATCCAAGCGCGAGCACTTCGTAGCGAAGGGACTCAAGAATCTGCAGAGGCTCGGCAACCTGTTTGAGAACCTCATTGAAATCGCGCGCCTCGAATACCGCGAAGACCTGATCGAGGCTTCCAACTTTAATTTTGCTGACCTGACCCAGGAAGTGGCCGACATGTTGGGACCAAAGGCGGAAGATAAGGGTCTTGTACTGACACTTCGTGGTCCAGCGCTCTCAGTATGCGCAGACCGTGACAGAATTCGACGGGTGCTGGTGAACCTGATCGAGAATGCTATCGTGTACAGTGATCAGGGGACGATTACATGCCGCTGGAAGCTTCAGGATGATAAGGTTCGGATTGAGGTAAGCGACCAGGGGCGCGGCATCAGCGCTGTCCACCAGGAGCGCATATTCGATCGCTTCGTTCGGGTAGAACCCGACCGATCGCGCCAAAGCGGTGGCGCCGGCTTGGGACTGTCGATCGTAAAGCAGATTCTGCAAGCTCATAAGGAGCCGATTCACTTGGCCAGCGCTCCTGGAAAGGGCACACGATTCTGGTTTGCATTGCCACCTTCAGCTCCGCCTGCCAAGGCATGATGGGCCTGTACCATATGGATCCGTCCTGGCAAGTGACAAGGTTCTGCGTGCTAATGCAAACCTCAGACGCCGTTGGCTAAGTCTTCAGGACCAGCCGTGGCGATGGACGGATTGTATCCAAGGAACCAATTCGCCGCATTGACGTAGTTTACGTTCGGGTGCTCATGACAGGCACATCGGCGGCAGATGCCGTGCGGCCGACCGCGCGGCCCATCCCGTGAGCATTACATTGATGGAGGAAGGTTTCCACGATCCAACAAGAGCTAAGCCGCTTCGACCGTCTGGTACCGGGCATGAAGCGCGCAACAACGGAAGTAACGGGGAAGCACCTCGGCCGTCATTAGCCAGCGACGGCATCACAGGCGCTGGGCTGCAGGTACACCCTGTTGGGCCAACAGAGTTTGACCGGGCCACCTTGGTGCGTGTATTTCGGACCATGCTGACGGCACGCCGCTTGGATCACAAGATGCTGGCGCTGCTCAAGCAGGGCAAAGGATTTTTTCACATCGGATGCGCGGGGCACGAAGCTGCGCAGGCGGCTCTTGGGTTGCTCTCCCATCCGGGTTCAGACTGGTTCACCCCCTATTACCGGGACTTAGTGCTGGCGCTGATGCTAGGCCAGAGCGTCCGTGACACGCTTCTTGACCATTTGTCCAAAGCCAGCGGAACCAATTCCGGTGGAAGGCAAATGCCCCAGCATTTCTGCTCCCGGAGGCGGCAGGTGTTTTCGGTATGCAGCTCAGTAGGCTCCCAGTATCTGCCGGCGCTGGGCATGGGGTTGGCCGTGCAACGTCGGGGTGGTGGCGCCTATGTACTTTGCTCCAGCGGCGACGGTGCAACCTCCCAGGGTGATTTTCATGAGGCCCTAAACTGGGCTACTCGGAGCAGGGCTCCGGTGCTGTTTCTCGTCCAGGATAATCAGTATGCTATCTCGGTTCATGTCTCGGACCAGACGGCGGGCGGCACACCCTACAAGCTTGCAGCGGGATACGAGGGACTGGTGCGCTACCGGGTGGACGGCACGGACTTTTTCAAGGTGTATGCGGTTGCCAAAGCGGCCATCGATTACCTGCGAGCTGGCAACGGACCCGTCTGTCTGGTAACTGATGTGGTGCGCCTGTTTCCGCACTCATCGTCTGACAACCACTTGAAGTATCGGACTGAGGTGGAGCTTACGCAGGCCCGCTCCGTCGATCCGATCGTCAAGATGGAGGGTGCTTTGTTGGATGCAGGTATCCTGACCGTTACGGAGGTCGATGCTATGCGCCAGGAGCTGCACGAGGAGATCAACGCCGCTGCTGCCTGGGCGGAACAACAGTCCGACCCAGAGCCGGCTACCGCCACCTCGTACGTCTATTTTGAAGGTAAGGAGTCTGCTTCCGTCCCCGTCGAGCCTGCAGCAGGGCCTCCCGTGGTCATGGTTGACGCCATTAACCATGCGCTGCATGAGGAAATGCAGCGCGACGACTCGGTGCTCGTCTATGGAGAAGACGTCGCCGGTCCGAAAGGCGGCGTATTTACGGCAACAAGGAATCTTACCGCGCGATTTGGCAAGGACCGTTGCTTCAATACACAACTTGCGGAGGCCTCAATTGTGGGTACAGCTGTGGGTCTCAGCGTGGCTGGATTCAAGCCTGTCATCGAGATCCAGTTTGCGGACTACATCTGGCCTGCGATGCAGCAGTTGCGCAGCCAGGTATCATCCTTACGTTACCGGTCCAACGATGACTGGAGCTGTCCAATGGTGATTCGTGTGCCTGTAGGCGGGTACATCCACGGGGGGCTGTGCCATTCCCAGAATGTCGAAGGCATCTTTGCGCATATGCCGGGACTGCGCGTGGTATTGCCTGCGACTGCCGCAGATGCAAAAGGGCTTCTGAAAGCCGCGATTCGCGGACAGGATCCCGTCTTATTTCTAGAACACAAGGCCCTATACCGATCGGCGGCAGCCAGAACTCCAGAGCCTGGCGATGCATATGTGCTGCCGTTTGGGAAGGCCCGGACATGCCGCACCGGTCGCGACCTGACCATTGTGACCTATGGCTACATGGTGCACAAATGCCTTAACGTGGCCCGCGCGTTGGCTCGATCGATGGATGCGTCCATCGAGGTGATCGATCTGCGCTCCATCATGCCGGTGGACATGGAATCTGTGACTGCATCGGTCAGACGCACCAATCGCGTGCTGGTTGTGCACGAGGATCACGAATTTGGAGGATTCGGAGCCGAGATCTGTGCACAGATAGCTGACCACTCCTTTGAGTACCTGGATGCGCCTGTTCGGCGCGTTGCTAGCGCATTCTCTTATGTGGCTTTTGCCCATCCGCTGGAGCACACCATCTTACCGCAGGAGCATGACATTCTAGCTGCCACGCGCAAACTTCTCCGTTACTAGGTCCGCGGAGACGGGCTGTACTGCGGTATCACAGTGCACAAGACAGTGCACAAGACAGCGCACAATCCATTGGCTGGCGCATTCTGCAGTTTCGCTGCGTCGAGTGAAGCCTGCTCTTTTTACGCCGTGGCAAGCGCAGCAGCGAGGTCGTTTTCCAAGTCGCGGACATCTTCCAGGCCGACCGACAACCGCAGCACGTTGTCACCCAGACCCGCGGCTATGCGCTCCTCACGCGGGATGGAGGCATGCGTCATCGTTGCCGGATGCCCAATCAGGCTTTCTACCCCTCCCAGACTCTCTGCCAGCGTAAACACCTCGCAGCCTGCAAGTACGCGCAGCGTATCTTCGAGCGTTGCGGCCATTAGCGTAAACGCGATCATCCCCCCGAAGTCCGACATCTGGTGTTTGGCTACCTCATAGCCTGGGTGCGATGCGAGCCCTGGATAGTACACCCGATCAACCTTTGGGTGCTGCCCGAGAAAGGCGGCCAAGTGCCGTGCATTTGCACAGTGACGTTCCATCCTCACATGTAGCGTCTTGGCCCCACGTAGCAGAAGAAAGCAATCCATCGGCCCGGGAACGGCCCCGGCACATTTCACCTGAAACCGAAGTCTCGTCTCCCATTGCGCGTTATTCGTACAAATGGCACCGCCGATCACGTCGGAATGGCCACCCACATACTTCGTCGTAGAATGCAGCACCAGGTCCGCCCCCAGCTCCAGCGGGCGCTGCAAGAACGGCGTAGCAAACGTGTTATCAACCACAACGTGGGCGCCATGCCGCTTGGCCACCTGCGCGGTCGCCGCGATGTCGATCACGTGCAGCAATGGATTCCCCGGTGTCTCCAGCCAAAACAGCTTGGTATTCGGCCCAATGGCACGCCCCACACGATCCACATCTCGCATGTCAACGAACGAAGAGCGAATCCCCAGTGGCCCATACACGCTTCTTAATAGGCGGTAGCTGCCACCGTACAGGTCGTTAGAGCAAAGCACATGATCGCCGGGACGCAGGCATTTCAATATAGCGTCCGCGGCGGCGAGGCCCGAGGCAAAGGCGATGCCGTGCGTCGCACCTTCGAGTGCTGCTAAGTTCTGCTCGAGCGCCGTACGTGTCGGATTCGACACACGTCCGTACTCGTAGCTCCGAGGTATGCCAGGCTCCGACTGGGCAAATGTGGAGCTCTGGTAGATCGGCATCATTACAGCGCCGGAGTGCACATCTGGGCCGCTTCCCGCGTGTACAGCCTGCGTAGCGAATCTCCAAGCCCGTTTCATGCCATGCCCGATGTGCTCCCGATCAACCTACGCTGGCGCCCATCTATCTCTTGGACCATTTGCCAGCCGCACCCAACTTCAAGAACCGCCAATTCCTGCGCATGACGCCACGGCCTCGGCATCAGAGCGCCGGTTGGCCTGCCCGTATGCACGGTAAAGCGCTTTACAGATACTTGTCGGATCCTCGAGCGCATCCTCTGCCTGAACCCTGGCCACCAAGAGATGTTCGATCGCATTCTGGAGCAGAGTTTCGCGGTCCGCACTCACTCTCTGTTGCCGACCCTCGAGCCTTGTTCTGCCGGCCCGTATATCCTCTCGTTTCATCATGTCGAGAGAATCTCGGATAGCCTCTTCCGTTTGGGCAAGCACCCTCGCTCTATTAACCATGGCCGCGCCCAGATTGAATCGGGCTTTCGTGTACTCTGGATCCAGGCGGATCGCCTCCATCAGTTTACGCACAGCCTCAGGGTAGTCACCCGTTCGCAGCAGCAGCGTACCATAGTTGTACCAGAACACCGGATCGGTGCTCTTTTCAGCTTGCATGTTTCCAAAATGCGCAAGCGCTACCTCCGGCTTATCCGCCAGCGCGTAAAAGTTGAGCGACATGTCCCCCAATTCAGGGTCTTGCGGATATTGCTCAAGTGCCGCGTCGGTTACCCGCGCCGCACGGCGGTATAATGCGATACGCTCCTCCTGACCTGTCACCTGGTCAGCCATCAACTCAAGCATCCGCGCCATGTAGACGTACAGCTGCCGCGATGTATGTCCAAGGGCCAATGCCGCCTCGTAGGCTTCGACGGCTCTGGAAAATGCTCCGCCACTATGGTGGGCGAATGCCTCATTCACATAAGCGGCCACCGAGTCAGGCATTAGGAGTGCCGCACCATGAAAGCGCGCAGCCGCTTCCGAAAATGCCTCGGATGCAAGCTCCGCTTCAGCGTGCTGTGCACTGCTGTAGTCCTCTATGCCCCGATTGAATTCCTGCAGGTACGCGAACAGCAAGTTTCGTTCGATTTCCGCCCCACGTACCTGGTCCAATTCGCTGGCACTCCGGTATGCGCCCGCCATCTCCCGTACATATGCCAGCCGCTCCTCGCTGTCCCTTGTCTCCCGTACAATTTCTCTTAGAATGTCCCCTTTCAGCATAAGGGCCTCGCTGCTGTTGGGGTCTGCCTCCAACGCCTTTCCAACGTTCTCCAGAGCGCGGTTGTAGTCTTTGCTCCCCAGATCCAGCCTCGCCCCCTCCAGATTCGGGTTGCTCCCGCACTTGGCGAACCCAGCGCACAAGACAATGACGACCAGCAAGCCCCCTCGATGGAAACACCTGTTCATGAGCCTAGACCCTCTGTTTCAGTGCCAATCTGACGCAAACGTCAGCACAATGTTCACGGATCGGCATGTGCCAAGACTTATGGCACATTTTTGTCCCCTGGGCTTGCCTTAGTCTGGCAACGAAGCCAAGGCCTGTCAGCCACGCTCTTCGTAGACGCGCGCGAACTCATCGGAAGGAGTTCCGCCGAAACTCTTTCGGCGGTCGCCGCCAGGTATGCTAAGGGGCACAGTACACCTGCATATGGCGTACGTCTCAGCTTGGCCTATACTCATGTACCCGTCTTCAATCTGTAAGATCTTCTGGCATGCCACGGTATGCGATAACCCCCGCTGGCCAGAACCCGACTACCAAACCCCAATATTCCCTTCTACCCCCTGCCACGTTTTCACTAATTTTAGCCCACTCTCCATAGCTTCCATGGACTACGGTACGACGAATTCGTAAACCTCGATATAAGGGTTGGGCAACTGGCCAGCGTCGTCTAGGTCGGGCTGAACCACGCGGTAGACCAATCCGTTGCTTCCATGCAGGAATCGATGGCGTACGCCGAGCTCCTGTGCGACGACAACTCCTTCCTTGGTAAAGACTTGGTAGCCTGAACCTCTAGATCCATTGCTGTACTGAACCAGCAAAGTCTCGCTAGAGAGTTCGAAAAGGTCAACTATAAGCGTAGTGTTCCCAAACAGAGCACCAGAGGCCGTCACAAACGCCTGAGTGCCATCGGTTTTAGGGTCTGGAAGATCTTTCCTTACATCACGAAACCAACGGCTTCGGTGTGACATCCTAGCTACGACAGTACCGTCACGCGTCAATTTCAATATCTCTCTTTCCACCGATCCAGCATAGAATATGTGGGAATCATCTACCACCAAGCCACCCATGCCAATCCGGTCGATAGCAATCGGGTAAGCGCTAGGAGGCAAGACGAACTCACTCACGGTCTTACCACTGGTATCCATGTGCCTGATAACCTGCTTGTCCGGGAATCGATACAGACCAAACAAATCCCCTTGCTCGTCTACATCCTGGAATCCGCTGTGCACAACCATGGCATAGTCCGTATCAACACTGCCCAAGCACCTCCCATCTGACGTGAACCGGTATCCCCATGGACCAGCGTTGTTTAGAAAGATGGACTCGCTTCCTAAGAACCTCGCATTCACAGGCCGAACCTCAAATCCTGGATGACAAACGGAGGGATCAAGCAAGACCAGAAGTTCTCCGGCTGGACCGAACAGCAATGCTTGCCCTCCGAGCAAATCAACGACAAGCATACGGCCATCGGGGCCCACATCCAGACTTTTGATTTCCGAGATCAGCAAGCTGTCTGGATGCACGCCATTCGGGTCGGAAAGCTTAATCGTCCTGACCCACTCGAAATGCGCTAGTTGCTCGGAATCAGCAGGCTGCGAGCTGGCGATTGAAACAGACGACAACTGAACAAGCACAACGGCGTAAAGCACAAAGCATTTCCCCCATGCAAGACAAGTCCGCGGACAGATGGGAGAGGCATAAGCACACCTTGCTGCTTCGTAGCGACTTGCAGGGCTGCGTGCCAGCTCTGTAGTCAGAGTTTTCATAGCAGTTGTCCCTCGTCGTTGAAAGGAATTGGTTTTCTAAGGTTGTGCGGGTCCCCGCTGTCGGGGACCCGCACGGCCTCGCTAATACGTGTTAAGCTGGACGCGCTTCTTGATGACCCCAAACTTCAGCACCTTCTCGCCCACATCAGGTACCGTAACATGAATCAGGTACAGCCCACTCGCAATCGGCAGGTTGAAGTCTGTCACCATGTCCCACGATATCGTGGCAATACCCGGTGACCTCTTCTCAATCGTCTTCACCAACGTGCCGTTAAGCGTGAACACGCGAATGGTCGCCACATCCGGCATGTTGGTGAAACGAACCTCGTTGGTCAGCTGGCTGACCTCGTAATCAGAAGCACCCTTGTACGGATTGGGTACGATGCCGATCTCGTCCAGACGCTCAAGGGCCCGGTCACCTTCCGGCTGCACCGCCCCGTATCCGTCCGTAGAAAAGGCATACTTGTCCCCCGGCTGATTGCTCTTGTTGGTCTGAATAAGAAAGACCGTCCCTGACTCTGGCAATGGCCGGTCGTACGGCGGGGCCGTACCCTCATTCCATGCCACGAGTACCGTACGCGCAATCACCTGCGTGTAAGCGGAGACCGTGCCACCATCTAGCTGCGTGAAAAAGTCCTTATAACCCGCGGAGCCAGGGCTGGCGTCACTGGGCAGATTCCAGTAAATCCAGTCCGTAAGCGGATCGTTGTTACCACTGGACGCACCGTGGTCACCGCCGATGTCATATGCATCATGCTCGTTCCCACCGCCACATGTGTTGCTGTCACAGATGATCGGAACCATCTGAATATCGTCGCTTGGGTCATCTGGAGTGTCTACCCCAACCCGCCACAGCGTGAACGGCATCTCCATAATCGCATCGTCGCTGTACTCACGAAACGCAAGGCAATCGTTGTCGACGTCAATGGTACCATCCATTCCATCCACGCAGTCCTCCGAGAATCGCTGCTCGTAGTCCCAGACGCCCAGGAACGGATACAAGGCTCCGCCTCTCATCGTGCGCCCTAGGAACGAGTTCCCATTGGACGCCGGCCCATACGAAGGATAAGTGTTGTTCTGCTCAGCACCACCGCCAGCATGGTAACCCCATACCGCACCACTGACCTGCTGGTAGCCCCTGAATCCTACCACGTACCCACGCGGGTCAGGCATGCCCGCCCATCCCCAAGCAGCGTAGTCCGAAGGATCCAATACACCGTCGGCATTGGCTGTCACATGAAAATCCTTGAATCCCGCAGACGGCCCCAGCACGTCAAAGGTGAGCCCATCTGCCGAAAATACGCCCTGCCCCAGCGGCGCCGCGAAAGGTATGTCGCTGCCTACAAAGAGGGGCTCGTCATTACGCGATATGTTGTACGTGATCGCTACCTCAGCAACGTCCTGTACCTTTGTCAGCGCGTCTGGCCCCATCGGATCCACCACGCCGTCCTCAGCAGCAGCGATCACTGCGGCATTGTTCTTGCCAAAGTCGTGCTCGTAAAAGTCTACCGTATACGTGGCATTCAGCATCCTTACCGGATTCACCACCCGTGCGTATACCTCGCCGTCTCCGACAGATACGATAGCCTCAGCCACAAAGTCTGGAGCAGATCCACCCATCAAAGCCTGCGCCGCGTCAGAAACATCCCTGGTCGGGATCGTTGGCACCACGCTCACGCGCGCAACCGGCCCCCGATAAACCTTCGGGAAAGACGGCGCATTGTACGCGTACGCCTGCACGGCAAAGTGATACGTCTTGTAGTTCGTCAGCCCCGATACGGTATACGAGTTCACCACGCCATTATCGCTGCCCGTGGCTGTGACCTCCGACGGCTCACCCGGAAATCCATCGATGACCCGCATGACCCCGTTCGGAACGTCAAACGTCGCAATCACTCGTCCAACATCATCCAAGACGTTCTCGTATTGAATCACGTCGTACCCCTCAAACAGGTAATCCTTGTCATCATCCGGCGTAAACGGATCCTCGGCCGAGTAAGAATTAAGGTAGTTGTTCGAAAGCGGTGAATAGGACCACTCTAATATGACCGCCTCATCGGCAGGGGTCGCAACGAGCATCGGCGGATCCGGCGGGCCCGGCACCTCAAAGTTGACGTCAAACGCCGCCTGCGCAAGCTCGTCCGCCTGCTTCATCGCCGTGACGGAATTGTGGTTGTTCTCCCCTCTCGCCCAGATGATCCCAAACACGATCTGCTGGTAGTCACCCTGGTTGATCGTGAAGGGACCTGACGATATAAAAAACACCCGATCCGACTTGATATTGACCAATCCGAGGCCGTCCACATTGCACTCAGACCAAAACTGGCAGGTCTCTAGACTGTTACCCACATCGCCTGGGAATACATGGTCCACCGAATCCTGCGAATATGAGCGCCCGTCACCGCCATAAGTAAATCGCTGCCCGTCCGCCCAGCGCCCCTGCATGTAGTTGTAGTACTCCACTGCGTTATTCGGCTCACTGGTCGGACCGAGAGAACTACTGTAGTACCCAAAAACGGACATACCAAGATTCCTGAAATCCGGTACCCTTACCCCGCTGACAGTGGCTGTATCGCCCGGACTGGGTACGATAGGTCCTTGAACGAAATCATAACCTAGCGCTGGAGGCGGAGTCCCATACCCGCTACCCCCTTCGTCATCATTGTCGGCGTTCCACACGAATCCGATTCCGCGAATCGTATCGGAACCAATCCAGTCATCCTGATAATGCCCTAGGTCTGGATCCGAATACACCGCCATGTACGCTTCCCTTAGCGCATCACTGCCCTTGTAAAAGAGGTCATACTTGTAAAAGGTCGCATCACCCATCGGTCCGGCGGCATTAAAGGCGAACGCCATCGCGTGCACCTCCAAACCAACCGGAGGCGTGTCCCCACCTGGTAGCAAATGCTCATTCCCCCGGTCGTTCATGATCCACCAGATCGACTGATCACCGAGAATCGCTGGCCTCTCACCTCCAGCTAGGTCTATCACTCGGCCTACTCGGCTGGCAAGCGGCTGGCCTATTACAATAACGAGTTCCCCTTCCTCCTCGTCCACCACACCGTCATCATCATCATCCAGCCCATTGTTGGGAGGCGCCAGCGTGGGCGCGCCCAAGCCCGTTGGCCAATCGCGTAGGTCCGGCTCGGCTGACCCCATTGCGTCGTACTCAATAATGTCCCCCCGGCTCACCTTGTACATGCGGTCATACACCGAGCAGTCGTCTGGCGGAGCGCCCTCATCATCCAGCGGGCCAGCCCAGAACTGATAATTACCGTACCGCGCAGCTGCCACTCGCAACTCATCCCCCACAAGGCCGCCTACCCAAATTCCGGAGTTGAATATCGCACTGACGCCTCCGCCGTCCGGTACCTCGTAAACGCTTGGCGAGCCCCGCCAAAACAAGTTTCCGTTATTAAAGACCCGAGCACGCACGTTGTTGATGTCCAAGTACTCCTCGCTCAGAGGCGACGTGCATGTGCCTGTCTGCTGCGCCGCTACTTCTGGAACTACGACAGACAACAGGGCGCATAGCGCCATCCAACTCTTCCTCACGAAGGGATACATGATAGTCTACGGTTCACAGTCGATACTGGCAACGCTCAACCAACTGGCATGGGGCAACAAGACGTGTTCAACAAGGACATACCCCCCTAAGTCTAGCCACAAACAGCGATGCCAGCCACCTAACTGTCAGGTAGCCGACATCACCACGAGAAGCCTTGTTCTGGGTGACGAGTCCCCGTCTCAATCACCTACGGACCGCAGATCAAGGACCCAAGGCCCACACATAGGTAGCACGGCCCGCGCGTGCCAACCCGGGCCATTACACGATCTAAAGGGTGGCTGCGACCGTCAAGAACTGAACATCATCGAAGTAGTCGGTCGGAGCCATCGCATAGTCAATGCTGATGCCGGTTCCTTGCAGGTCAAGGTTCAGGCCTGCACCAAATGTGTATCCCTTCCACATGGATACATCGCTGTCGGCCACATACTCGTATCCGCCCCGCAGGAACAACATGCCGCGAAACCCGAGCTCTAGACCACCGCTAAACTGGTCCTGCTCAAAGCTGTTTGACCTGAAGTTACCAAGTACCGTGAGGCTCGCCGCACCAGCCACCTGCCGTGTGTAGGCCATCCCGAAATTCAGCAGCGTCGGATACTCCATCGCCTCCGACTCAATCTTCACCGCATTCACCGTAGCGTTGCCAGGCTGTGACGGAAGCTGCACGCGCCGCGTCAGACCCACACCGTCAAACTGAAGCTGATTACCGATGTTTTTTAGCGCTACACCCACACGCAAACCGGTCTCACCAACCACATACGTCATTCCGGCATCAAACACTACGCCCGACGCCGATACGTCGTCAATGCTCTCATTGACAATCTTGATCGTACCGCCCGCCGAAATCCGGTCCGTTAGGACCTTAGCATACGTCAGGCCTACAGCTACGAAAGACACGTTGAAGGTGACATCCGACTTCTCGGGAGCCAGCTCGGACTGCCGCGCAATGTCGCCGATTTCCCACGAGGAAACAGCCACGGCTAGATGGTTGTCGCTGCCCAGACGCTGCGCAAACCCAAAGTAGCTCACACCAATGTCTGCGACATAGTTCATTCGGCTAAACAGCGCCGAGGTTCCAGAATTGTTGACCAGCCCCGCGGGATTCGCATAAAGAGCCTCAAGGCCATTCATGTCAGCCAGAGAGCTCGTCGTCGTCGCACCTAGCGCGACGTAACGAGCGGTTAGCGGAACAAGTAGTTCAACCGCGCCAGCCGTTCCAACGCGGTTCTGGTCTGGCTTGTCGGTGCCTCCCCCCTCCTGAGCCCAAGCGGAATGACTGGTAAAGGCCAGTACAAACGCAATCATAAGACCGCCCAGAGCAGGATGCAAGTCCGTAGTCAGAGTTTTCATAGCAGTTGTCCCTCGTCGTTGAAAGGAATTGGTTTTCTAAGGTTGTGCGGGTCCCCGCTGTCGGGGACCCGCACGGCCTCGCTAATACGTGTTAAGCTGGACGCGCTTCTTGATGACCCCAAACTTCAGCACCTTCTCGCCCACATCAGGTACCGTAACATGAATCAGGTACAGCCCACTCGCAATCGGCAGGTTGAAGTCTGTCACCATGTCCCACGATATCGTGGCAATACCCGGTGACCTCTTCTCAATCGTCTTCACCAACGTGCCGTTAAGCGTGAACACGCGAATGGTCGCCACATCCGGCATGTTGGTGAAACGAACCTCGTTGGTCAGCTGGCTGACCTCGTAATCAGAAGCACCCTTGTACGGATTGGGTACGATGCCGATCTCGTCCAGACGCTCAAGGGCCCGGTCACCTTCCGGCTGCACCGCCCCGTATCCGTCCGTAGAAAAGGCATACTTGTCCCCCGGCTGATTGCTCTTGTTGGTCTGAATAAGAAAGACCGTCCCTGACTCTGGCAATGGCCGGTCGTACGGCGGGGCCGTACCCTCATTCCATGCCACGAGTACCGTACGCGCAATCACCTGCGTGTAAGCGGAGACCGTGCCACCATCTAGCTGCGTGAAAAAGTCCTTATAACCCGCGGAGCCAGGGCTGGCGTCACTGGGCAGATTCCAGTAAATCCAGTCCGTAAGCGGATCGTTGTTACCACTGGACGCACCGTGGTCACCGCCGATGTCATATGCATCATGCTCGTTCCCACCGCCACATGTGTTGCTGTCACAGATGATCGGAACCATCTGAATATCGTCGCTTGGGTCATCTGGAGTGTCTACCCCAACCCGCCACAGCGTGAACGGCATCTCCATAATCGCATCGTCGCTGTACTCACGAAACGCAAGGCAATCGTTGTCGACGTCAATGGTACCATCCATTCCATCCACGCAGTCCTCCGAGAATCGCTGCTCGTAGTCCCAGACGCCCAGGAACGGATACAAGGCTCCGCCTCTCATCGTGCGCCCTAGGAACGAGTTCCCATTGGACGCCGGCCCATACGAAGGATAAGTGTTGTTCTGCTCAGCACCACCGCCAGCATGGTAACCCCATACCGCACCACTGACCTGCTGGTAGCCCCTGAATCCTACCACGTACCCACGCGGGTCAGGCATGCCCGCCCATCCCCAAGCAGCGTAGTCCGAAGGATCCAATACACCGTCGGCATTGGCTGTCACATGAAAATCCTTGAATCCCGCAGACGGCCCCAGCACGTCAAAGGTGAGCCCATCTGCCGAAAATACGCCCTGCCCCAGCGGCGCCGCGAAAGGTATGTCGCTGCCTACAAAGAGGGGCTCGTCATTACGCGATATGTTGTACGTGATCGCTACCTCAGCAACGTCCTGTACCTTTGTCAGCGCGTCTGGCCCCATCGGATCCACCACGCCGTCCTCAGCAGCAGCGATCACTGCGGCATTGTTCTTGCCAAAGTCGTGCTCGTAAAAGTCTACCGTATACGTGGCATTCAGCATCCTTACCGGATTCACCACCCGTGCGTATACCTCGCCGTCTCCGACAGATACGATAGCCTCAGCCACAAAGTCTGGAGCAGATCCACCCATCAAAGCCTGCGCCGCGTCAGAAACATCCCTGGTCGGGATCGTTGGCACCACGCTCACGCGCGTAACCGGCCCCCGATAAACCTTCGGGAAAGACGGCGCATTGTACGCGTACGCCTGCACGGCAAAGTGATACGTCTTGTAGTTCGTCAGCCCCGATACGGTATACGAGTTCACCACGCCATTATCGCTGCCCGTGGCTGTGACCTCCGACGGCTCACCCGGAAATCCATCGATGACCCGCATGACCCCGTTCGGAACGTCAAACGTCGCAATCACTCGTCCAACATCATCCAAGACGTTCTCGTATTGAATCACGTCGTACCCCTCAAACAGGTAATCCTTGTCATCATCCGGCGTAAACGGATCCTCGGCCGAGTAAGAATTAAGGTAGTTGTTCGAAAGCGGTGAATAGGACCACTCTAATATGACCGCCTCATCGGCAGGGGTCGCAACGAGCATCGGCGGATCCGGCGGGCCCGGCACCTCAAAGTTGACGTCAAACGCCGCCTGCGCAAGCTCGTCCGCCTGCTTCATCGCCGTGACCGAGTGGTGGTTATTATTTCCCCTCGCCCAGACGATACCAAACACGATCTGCTGGTAATCACCCGGGTTGATCGTGAAGGGACCTGACGATATGTTGAAACGGCGATCCGTCGACTGGTTAGCCGTGCCGATTTCATCAATGTTGCACTCGGACCAGAACTGGCAGGTTTCCGGGCTGTTGCCCACATCGCCTGGGAACACATGGTCCACACCATCCTGCGAATATGAGCGCCCGTCACCGCCATAAGTAAATCGCTGCCCGTCCGCCCAGCGCCCCTGCATGAAGTTGTAGTAAGCGACACCATTGCGAGGATCTGTAGTTGGACCAGCGGCAGCATTATTATAGTAGGCGAAGTAGGACATCCCCAAATTCTTGAAATCTGGCACCTTTACGCCGCTCACGTTGGCGGTATCGCCCGGACTTGGCACGATAGGTCCCTGGAAATAGTCGTATCCCGCAGCAGGCGGTGGCGTGCCGTAACCGCTACCACCTTCATCCTCGTTGTCCCCGTTCCACACGAATCCAATCCCCCGAACCGTGTCAGAGCCTACCCAATCATCCAAGAAATTGCCGAGGTCTGGATCCGAATACACCGCCATGTACGCATCCGTTAGTGGGTCGTTGCCCTTGTAGAAGATGTCATACTTATAAAAGGTCGCATCACCTATCGGCCCAGCGGCATTAAAGGCGAACGCCATCCCGTGAACCTCCAGGCCGATAGGAGGCGTGTCCCCACCTGGTAGCAAATGCTCATTCCCCCGGTCATTCATGATCCACCAGATTGACTGATCACCGAGAATCGCTGGGCGCTCTCCGCCAGCTAGGTCAATCTTTCGGTCTGCTCGGGTGGTAAGCGGCTGGTCGACTACAATCATAACTTCCCCTCCCTCCTCGTCTATCGCACCGTCATTGTCATCATCCAGCCCATTGTTGGAAGGCGCCAGCGTGGGCGCGCCCAAGCCCGTGGGCCAATCGCGTAGGTCCGGGGCCGCAGATCCCGTCGCATCGTAATCGGTGACGTCCCCCCGACTAACCTTGTACATACGGTCATACACCGAACAGTCGTCTGGCGGATTGCCGTTATCATCCAATGGGCCAGCCCAGAACTGATAATTTCCGTAGCGGGCGGCAGTGACTCGAAGCTGCCCGCCTACCAAGCCTGCTACCCAGATCCCAGAGTTAAAAATGGCACTGGCACCCCCACCCTTCGGTACCTCGTATACGGCTGGAGAACCCCGCCAAAACAGGTTCCCGTTATTGAAGAGCCGAGCACGAACATTGTTGATGTCCAAGTACTGCTCGCTAAGAGGCGATGTGCAGGTGCCTGTCTGCTGCGCCTCCACTTCGGGAACCCCGACAAACAACAGGGTGCATAGTGCTACCGCAAGTGCGTTGCGAAAATGATGCATGTCCTTCCCGTTTTGTTAATTGGTGCTGTTTACTAGCGGCGGATTGACCCCAACAAGGCTAAAAGTCAAACCTGATCCCGAGGCGAGTAAGCCGTGGCAGTCCGTAATTACCCAAAGAACGATTGCGGTGCTGGTAGGCAATCGGATACAACGGCACGCCATCCTCGATCCGCGATTGGCCTTCTCTGGTAGCAAGAAAGCCGTCGTCCCCTGGCAATCCAGAATAGCGCCATACATTCTGGATGTTGACGGTGTTCATCAGGTTCTGGATCCAGAGGAATGCAGTTAAACGACTGTTGTTGGCCATGCGAAAACGCCGCTGAATGCGCAGGTCAATGCGATTGGTCCAAGCCATCCGGTCATCATTGATCGCACCCTTGGGAACCGGGGCGCGAGACACGCCGAGCGGAACTGGATCAAGAACGCCCGTATAGGGGAAACCGCTGCCGGAAGTTGCCAAAATGCTGAAGCCCATATTCTGCAGTAGCTTTGTTCCGATAAGCGTCGGCCCCTCACCGTGCCCAAACGAGTAGTCCAGTGAGATATTGAACTTGTGACGCTGGTCAAAGCTGAGCCAGCTGATGAAGTTGGGCGGTGTCTCATCAATCCAAACGATCGTGCTGGTAGTGCCACTTCCAGAGCCAGTGCCCTTCGCATACGACAGCGTGTAGTTCGCATTGATGCGGAGCCCAGCGGTCCGTCGCAGGTCATATGCGAACTCGAGTCCCTTGACCGTCCCAAAATCCACGTTCTCGAAACGCGAATAGGTGCTCGGACTCGCACCGCGTATGTCGCGTATCTGGATCAGGTTGTTGATCTGGTGAAAGAAGCCATTGATCGTCATAGCCGACCGCGGTCCGATACGCTGCCGGAACCCAAGTTCATACTTGGTGGTGACCGTGGGCTTCAAACTGGGATTTCGACTGCATCCCGTAGCGGCGATACATCCGATATCCGCGTTAGCACCACCTGGTCGCTGCGTAACTACACCGTAACTGGCAAAGAACAGAGCCTGATCAGTCACCGGGAAGCTGACGCCGACGCGCGGCATAAGCGTCCAGATGGGCTTGAAGTCCTCGAACATGTCGGGCTCAACCTGCTGGTTGGTGATCTTGACCAAGCCATTCAACAATACCTCGGCTGCCTGCACCTGTTGCCCGTCTACATTGTAGAAATTGCCGTCGTAGTCCCTGAAGCCCACAACGTCTTCTCCACTGAAGTAGACCGCGTACTCCGCACCAATGTTCGACGGCACAGAGACACCATCTAGATCCCCTACCCTGACGATGGGGCGCCTCGCGTACTTGTCTTTGAATATCAGGCGGTTGTTGTCGTAGATGTCCAAGCGCAAGCCGAAATTCAGTACGATATCCCTGAACTCAATCTTGTCCTGGATGTAGCCACCAAACAACACCGGCTGGTGCGGCGGGAGCAGGTACGACTCTTCCGGCTTATCCTTGCTGGTGGACAAGAAGCCATTGTCCGTGAAATAGTGCTCGTCGGAATTGAAATGCGTCTTACCATCAAAGTAGTACCCGGTCCCGCCAAAGATCCTGGCCTGAAGCCAAGTGGGCATGTCGTCTGTGCTGGTGTACCCGTCGGTGTTCAGCTCCGTGTCTTCAGCACCGATATACTCAGGATTACCGTCCGCATAAAGGCGCGACAGGTTGTATGTGCTGACCCAGAAATTGCGGTATGCACCCTGTTCGAATTCAGCGCCGAATTCGAGCTGATTAATACCGATCTGAGTCGTAGCAGAACCGTGCATCCTGAATGTGCCACCGGCAGCGTGGCCGTAACCGAAGGTGCGTCCCGTCAGGCCGACCAATCCTGCGGTCGCCTGATTGCCTGCCAGCAGGCCGTCGGGATACCTACGCGTGAACTTGGGGGCCAGACGCTGGACCGTATTCCCGTCTGCATCGGTGAACTCCTCAAGCGCGTAGCTGAGATTCTTGTAGCCGTTGTAATTCTGATGTACTGAATGATCCGCATCACGGTAATGCCACCAGTCGGCCTCAGTCTTTCCGAAACGTGGATCCCAGTACTCGCTGCTGCTAAATCGGTATTCGCCCTGAATCTGGTAGTAGGTCGATTGAGACAGGTATTGCGTCCACCGAGCATGAAGCTGTCCGTTGAAATACTCGTTCGCCTGCCACAAGTGTGGGCTGAACATTTCCGTGGTTCCGCCGATGCCACTCTGGTAATCTCCTGTCTGAATAGCGGCCCCCACGCGAAAGCGTCCACTCTCGATAACGTTCACCGTTACATTGCCACTGAGCCTCAGGGCCCGACTCTTCCGCCCACGCTTCTTGTATTCACGCGTCAAATCCGATTCACCCACATACTCAAGGCGGCTGATCGGATTGAGTGAGATGCTGGACCCTTCAGGAACGCCAGGCAAAAAGGTCCCGTCACTGAACATGATCCCGCCTTCGCTCAGATCAGGCGCGGAGAACTCATCGACCAGGATGTAGGCGCTGTCTGCTAATGAAGCAGGAATAGGCACAATGAACTCGCTGCCACCTGGAGCTGTTACCAAGAACCCCGTTGGCGCATCGATCAAGTCCCGCAGCAAGTCATCTGGAACCGTCCAGGTCTGGACATTGCGGGGGTTGCCGTCCTGCCGGTCAACATACTCGGCCGAAACGAAGAAGTTGAGCGCGTCCGTCCCGAGCGGTCCCCCTAAGGTCGCCGAAGCTAGGTTGTATCCGTACACATCGGTCTGGTTGGAAGACAATGCTTCCACAGAACCGAAGAAATCGGAAGCCCCAGACTTGGTCGTGATATTGATGACACCCGACATCGCATCGCCATAACGCGCATTGATGCTCCCAATCTGCATCTCCTGCTCCTGCACCGCAGACTGGGGCACGCCGGTACTTGCGCTCTTGACGCCATCCACATAGTAACTGACCTCACCGCCGCGGCCACCGCGGATGTTGAGCGTTCCGCTTCCTTCCTTGCTCACCACGCCGGCCTGGATCTTGGCCACGGCAGCGGCACCGCGTACCGGTAACCGCTCAATATCCTCCGAGGTCGCTATC
The DNA here is from genome assembly GCA_958296045.1 of Rhodothermales bacterium. Lineage (GTDB taxonomy): Bacteria > Bacteroidota > Rhodothermia > Rhodothermales > Bin80 > CATQHT01. The sequence goes on along the minus strand of CATQHT010000001.1, from coordinate 327,244 downwards.
CGAGGCACGCCGACCGCATCCTTCTGGATCAGCGGGCGCTCATAGTCCACTATGATCTCCTCCAGCTCGACCCCGGGCTGCAAAGCGAAATTGAGCTCTCGGGTGTATCCCCCGTTCACCTCTGCTCCGATGACGGTTTCGGTCTGGTAGCCAGCAAAAGACACGCGGACATCGTAGGTGCCCACAGGGACCCCGATGATGAAGTAGTTGCCGTCGACATCTGCCGCGGTTCCCAGCGTTGTTCCAACCAGCAACACAGAAGCGCCGGGCAGTGATTCACCGGTCGTCGCATCCGTGACCTGGCCTGCAACCTTTCCGGTATTCTGCGCGAACGCAAGAACTGGCGCCAAAGACAGCGCCATTACTACTGCACTCCATTTGCGTAGCATGTTCAACCTCCGATTAGTGAATGAAATCAGGCAGGTGTGCACCAAGCCGTTGTACCTTGCGACATGGCTCAGGAAGGCCCCTGCACCACCCAGACAAGATACCACATCGCGACGAGCCATACCTAACGGGGAATGCCGCCCCAAGCGGTTCTGCACCGATCCGTCCTGTTCCGCGACGGCAGCTTAGCAAGAGATGTCCGTAACTGTGTGTCAGGCTGGTGTGCCTCCCTAGTTCGCGATCGGACACAAAGTACTTATATACAATTCAAAAATCAAGACCTCCGCCACTGTCGCTGCGTTTTTTTTGCACCGTCCAGACCTCGTGCCAGACGCGTCAGGGCGTGCGACCCTGCACCAGCCTGCATTGCGAACTCGGCACCAGCGCACCCCAAGGTCAGATCCCTGTCGATCCGCCAGCCGCATTCTCAGCCCGTATCATCGCTTTGAGCATACCTCGAATGGCCTTTGCCCTCGTACGGGCAAGTCCTGGCGGCCACCTTCGTAATGACGGAATCATGAATCGCGGCAGTTCCTTCTCCAGCTCCCGAGAAATCCTCACCCAGTCATCGGTTCCGGCTACAAACGCGAGCGGGCGCGCCCCGAAATCTCGGTCAGATACCGGCACGACGATAGCTCGTTCTACACCACGAATCGCTCTTAACGCACGCTCAATAGCTTCCGGCGCGATATTTTCACCTCCAGAGATGAACATGTTATCCTTCCGGTACTCCACATGGAGGTTACCAAACGCATCCATGTGTCCGACATCGCCCGTGGCAAACCATCCCTCTGCGTCAAAAGGTCGTAGCAAGCGTCCATCCTCAATGTACCCCTGAAACCGCACGGAGCCGCGAATGAGAATCTCGCCGTCTTCGGCGATTCGCATCTCCCTGTACGGCAGGATCCGACCCGATGTGGCCAACAAAGCCGAAGGGGCGTCAGGTCCCAGTGCCGTCATCTGCGAAGCGGATTCTGTCAGTCCGTATGTGGTGCACACCGGGTAACCCCTGCTGCGGGCCTGGCGCAGCAGGTCAAGTGGCACCCCGGCGCCACCGACCTGTATCGCCTTCAGGTGCGAAGGACCGACGTCTCCTTCATTGTTGAGCACCCTTGTGAGCTGTGTCGGTACCATCGATGCATGCGTACAGGCAAAGCGGGGCATCAGTTCTCCTAGACTCGCTTCTGGGATTGGCAGCACGGTCGCGGCACCTGCGCACATGCAGCGCCACACGACCCCCAGGCCTGCAACGTGGTAGATCGGCAAAGACAGCAACCACCGATCTCCTGCGTCAAGGCGAACGCGGTGCAGTGCACCAAACGCGCTATAGAAGAGATTCCCCGCGCTAAGCAGCGCCGCTTTCGGCCCGGCTGTCGTCCCTGAGGTGAACACGATAGCACCCGCTTTAGCACCCGCTTTGCAAGGCAACGCTGAAGATTCGGATAATGCCGCGCCAGACATCGGGGCCGTACGCCCCAATGCATCCGCAGCCGTGTCGTCCAGGATCGGCATTTCGGCATCCACCTGTTGCGCCGCACGCTGCCGCGCCGCAGGCGGCCACCGAGGACTCAGCAGGCACACCGTGCGGCCGGCGCGCATCAGCGCGAGCAGCAGCACGATAGTCGGCCAAGTCCGGCGTGGCACCAGACCCACCCAGGAGGCATCCGTCCATTCGGCAACAGCCAAGGCAGCTGCGCAGGCACGGCGCTCCAACTCCTTAAACGATAGCGCACCCCCGGAAAACACCACGGCAGAGCGCTGCGGCCAGCGGCTGGCAGCCCTACTCAGGAGGTCTGGCGCCGGAGGAACAGCACTCATGCGATACGTGTCAATAGGCTGTAATCCACCGTTATACTCGACGTTAGGGGTATACTGACACGCGGCGCGGATAGCTTCAGCCTTGGATTCAGAACATCGCGCGCAATATACCGGTAGGTATCTAGCCCTGCAGTTGCGGCAGATGACATGCGCCCGACCGTATGCAACAGCGCAAGCATTCCAATGCCCGTCTCAAACGCCGCGCTGATAACCGGCACTATGCCCAGATGTGACGCATAGGACGCCCAGGCAAGTGCGATTTGGGGCCCGCCCAGCAGCATGGGTTTGATTACGATCGCCCGGGCATAACGATGCTGCGATAACTCTCCCAATGAGAATTCAGTCAGGCTTTCGTCCAAGGCTATCGGCACGGTGCTCGCCAACTCAGGCAGCTGGTCTGGACGCGCAAGGGGTTCCTCGACGAAGGCAACATCGTACCCTTTTATGCCGTGCGCAAATAAGTCCGCTTCATGCATGGTCCACGCTCTGTTGGCGTCCAACCGCAGCTCTATGGCCGCCCCGACGCATTGTCTGACGTCACGCACTAGGCGGATATCTTCACCTACAGACTGGCGACCGACCTTTACTTTGACGGCCGAATATCCAGCCGCTTGAGCGCTTTGCGCCTGCTCTAACACCTGTGATCGGGTTCCAGTGAGCAGCGCACAAACTTGAATGGTGCGCCTGCGTACGCCTGCTGCGCGAGAATGCTGCGCGCTCAGGAGCAAGTGCGCCGATTCCCTGCCGCATACCACCGACGCCGACACGGGCGCGCCACGCGGTTGCGCACCCGGCATCACATCCTGCAGTCGTTCGCGACTGAATCCGGGCAACGGCGCGATTTCTCCCCAAGCTTCACCAATACCTTCGAACGTGCGCCGCAGCAGCAGCCCCTCGCGACAGGTATGCCAGGTACCACCCCACTGGACCGGAACCGCAAGCGGCACGCGATACCGGTACAGCTCTTCACCCAGCTGCGGCCACATCGCCTCAGCCAAGAATCCAGCCCAGTGAGAATAGCACACTGTGCGCGAGCATCAGCACCCCGGTCTGGCCCAGTAGCGGATTGAGGCGCTCTGCCGCCGTTTCCTCCCGCAGCCGTGCAAACATTGCCAGGGCCGGTATGAGGATAAGGACCGTCAGTGCCGCCCACCGGTGCTCTGCTGTCGCTGCTAAGAGCTCCAGCGGGATAAGCGCCGCCACTACGACGCATCCCGCCCATATGCCAAGCCCAAGACGCCTCCCGAAGCGCACAACCAGCGTCTTCTTGCCCGCAACACTGTCCTCCTCCCGGTCGCGGATGTTGTTCACCTGTAGGATCGCCGTCGCTAAGAGGCCCGGTGCCATACCGGCGATCAGCACCTCGGCACTCATCTGCAGCGTTAGAACGTAGAACGTACCACCAGTAGCCACCGGTCCGAAAAACGTCAGCACAAACAGGTCGCCCAACCCCAGATACGCCAGCGGAAAGCGGCCAGCCGAATACAGTACGCCAGCCAGAATGGAGCAAACGCCTATCACAGCTATTGGCCAGCCTCCGCGCACGATAAGGAAAACACCGACTGCAGTAGCTAAGAGAAATACCGCCAAAGTGGCTTGGCGCATCGCCACTGGCGATACCAGACCTGCCTGCGTCATGCGTACTGGCCCCTTACGACTAGGGGTATCCGCCCCATTGCGCCAGTCGCAATAGTCATTGCAGAAGTTCGTGCCGACCTGCAGCAGCATGGCGCCGACCAGCGCCGCCAGCAACGCTGGCAGGTGCAACCCCCCAGCGTCGTACGCCATGGCACCGCCTATCATGACTGGTGCCACAGCTGCTGGCAGCGTCTTCGGGCGCGCCGCCCACAACCAGATCCTTGCTGGCGACGATGGTGTGTCCCGTGCCACAGCTACGGCCTGTACCCTTGGCGATCAAAGGCGGGCGGACGCTTCTCCAGGTATGCATTGCGCCCCTCTTGACCCTCCTTTGTCATATAGAAGAGCATCGTGGCATGCCCGGCGAGCTCCTGAAGCCCGGCTTGACCATCGCAGTCAGCATTGAGTCCGGCCTTGAGCATCCGAATGGCGATGTTGGAGTTCTGCAGAATCTCCCGACACCACTGGACGGTTTCCCGTTCCAGGTATTTGACTGGCACGACCGTATTTACCAGCCCCATCTTCAGGGCTGCCTCGGCGTCATAAGGCCGGCAAAGGAACCAGATTTCGCGCGCCTTCTTTTGGCCCACCATGCGGGCCAAGTAGCTCGCTCCGTACCCTCCGTCAAACGACCCCACTTTGGGCCCGGTCTGCATGAACCTGGCATTGTCCGCTGCAATCGTCAGGTCGCACATGACGTGGAGCACATGGCCGCCACCTACGGCCCAGCCGGCCACCATGGCGATCACCGGTTTAGGGCAGGTTCGAATCTGACGCTGCAGATCCAGCACGTTAAGGCGCTGCACGCCTGTGCCAGACTCTGTGTATCCGTGATCTCCTCGGATGCGCTGATCGCCTCCAGAGCAGAACGCTTTCGTTCCCTGCCCTGCAAGGACAATAACACCGACTGCAGCATCGTCCCGCGCCAGCCCGAACGCCTCCTGCATCTCCACTACCGTACGCGGACGAAACGCGTTGCGAACTTCAGGACGGTTAATAGTGATTTTAGCAATGCCCTCGGTGTCGGTCCCGGCCTTGCCCGTGTGATAGAGGATATCTTCAAAGCTCCCAACGGATGTCCATAAGAAGGGTCCAGTGACCGTCGGTCGATGCGTGAAGTGATGTTTCCTTCTGGTGTCTGCCATAGCCGTTTTACTTGATAGCCGCGGCCGTCCGCGAAGCTAGCGCAGCATGGTACGCGCTGTTTTCGCTCCTGTCTGTGCAAATCTCAATAAGCGTGGACATGGCACGGCCGCAGGCCTCCGAATATACCGCAGCTAGTGTTTCTATTGTGCTGACGCGGGCATAGCTAAGCTCGAACTGATGTGCGGCATCCGCAAAATGCAGGCCGTGCGGCGTCCCGAAACACTGCTCAAACAGCTCCGGCGAGGTAGCTATGTCCACCATGTGGAAAATTCCACCGCCATCGTTATTGATCACGATGATCACCAAGGGCGCAGACCGCGCTAGCGACAGAGAGTTCAGGTCATGCAGCAATGCGAGGTCCCCCAGCACAACCGTTGCTGGCGCACCGCTTGCCGCAGCCGCGCCCGCCGCCGTAGCCACGGTGCCGTCAATGCCGCTGGCGCCCCGGTTAGCTACGACCCGCACGCGTGGTCCCTGGATGCTGCTGAACCGGTCCGCGTCGCGAATCGGCATGCTGCTGCCCAGCACCAGGGTGTGTGCCTGCGGGATGAGTCGTGACACAATACGAACAACCGCCGGCTCGCTTATCAGCCCGCTGCTAGCCACTTCCTTGCTTATCGCGCGACGCGCGCACCTGTTTACATGCTGCCAGCTACCAAGCCATGCTTCGTCGAAGGTGCGCCCCGACAACGCCGCCTTGGCCGCGGCGCAGGCCGAAGCCACCCTACACTGTATGCGTTGGGTAACCTCGTGCTGCGGATCGAACCTGCAGGGCGACTCGTCTGCGGTGACAAAACGCGGCGGGCGATGGCGGTGCAGGTACTGCCTCAGCTTCTTCGATACCGCGGGCGCACCCAAGTACAGCACAGCCTGTGGAGGAGGCACCCGATCCAGCGCATCCGCTTCCAGACACTGGGCAGCTGCCTCCATCCTGACATCAGACGCTGCGCCGAGTCGCACCTGGCTACCTATGTCGGCTATCGCTGGCCATCGGCAGGCTTGCGCTAAGTCCAAAGCCGCGGCGCCATCTTCTGGGCGTCTGAGACGTCCGATCACCATCAGGACTCGCGAAACACCATCCAAAGTTTCTGCAATCTCTGTCCCCGCTGACTGGTCAGGGGCACGGACATATGTCGTGAATGGCTTGCCTGACTGCGCCCACTGGCACAGCGGCTCAAGGTACGCAGGATTCACAGGCGCTTCCCGTACAAGCGGCGCCCGAAACCGGCAGTTCAGATGCACCGGGCCCGCGTACTGGCCATGCATACGGTGCACCGCCTGATCCACGGTCGTCAGTATCATGGTAGGTGCGACAGCCTCAGACGGGGGCGGCAGCTGAAATGACCACCGCACAAATGGCTGGAAGAGTGCGGACTGACGAATAGTCTGATTAGCGCCTGTGGCTTGCAGTTCTGGGGGACGATCCGCGGTTAAGAGCAGCAACGGGACACGATCCGCGTGGGCTTCAATGGCGGCTGGCAACCCGTTGGCTGCCGCCGTCCCTGAAGTCGTGATCCATGCGGCCGCACGACCGGTCACGCGTGCAGACCCCAACGCAACGAATGCTGCGCCCCGCTCATCGAAGTGGCTAATGACACGCGCTCCAGAATGCGCTGCAGCAGCAAGTGCCAAAGGAGCACTTCGGTAGCCAGACGCCATCACAAAGGTATCTACGCCACACCGGATCAGCTCTTCGACCACCAACGAGGCCCAGATGCGGTTGATTCCGCCCTTCATCGTGACCGGTGCATCAGACTGCCAACGAAGCCATACAAGCCATTTCGGGCATCGCTCCTCTCTGCTCTATGCCAAGTACTCGGGTGAATCCCTGAATCTTGTGCTCCAGCTCCTGCCATTCCGCCTGCGCCTCGGACCCCGTCACGATACCGCCACCAGAATACAGCGCCAGCTCATTGCCAACTATCAGCCCAGACCTGATGCCTACGCAAAAGTCTGCCTGATTCTTTCCCAGCCAGCCCACCGGACCCGCATACCAGCCCCGATCAATCGGTTCTTGGGCTCTGATGGCCCTGAGTGCCGCGCGCCCGGGATAGCCGCCAACCGCAGGCGTTGGGTGCAGAGCTTCCAATACATCCAGACTGGTGACACCCGGCCGCAGCACCGCATGCACTTTGGACACTAGGTGGCGCCCGTTGGTAAGCTTCATTTCTGAAGGCTCCGCATCCAGGTGCAGCGTGCCTGCCAGGGGCTGCAGCTGCTCGCGCAGGCTGATGCGCACGTACTCGTGCTCTAGCCTCTCCTTATCGCTGTGCAGAAGCTCATTTAGTAGGCGCGCATCCTCGACAGGGCAAGCTCCCCGCGGCCGTGTACCGGCCACCGCCTCGCTTGCTATGGCGCGCCCACGGCGCTCAAAGAGCCGCTCTGGAGACGCACCTACAAAGGCGGCGCCCCCCTTTGGCTGGAACAGAAAATGAAAACAGTGCGGCGCACCGCCCGCTAGACGCTCGAGAAGGACCAACGGCTTGAGGGGCTCGGCAAAGATGTACAAGGCCTCACGCGACAGCACCACCTTAGCAACAGCCTGTTCTACAAACGCCCCCAGAGCCCAATCAATCTTTGCGTGCCACTCTGCCATATCCGGCCGGTTGATCCGGCTTATGGGTTTGGCCAAGGGACCCTGAGGTGTAAAATCCGGCATGCCGATTCTGGCAATCATCGCCAGAATCGATTCCTGTACCCAATAGTCTCGTGCCGGGACCAGGTTGCAACATAAGGTCGTCTGATGTGCGCAGGTACGCACCTCAAAACGGGGCAGCACAAACCAGAACGCTCCAAACGGCCGCCATTTGCCTTCTGGCTCGGCCGACGGATCGAAGCGCAGACCTCCATAGTACCGGACACCTGCTGGCCCACGCTGCAGCATCGGTCCCAGTGGCCCAGCCAGTTTGTGAAGGCTGGCGCCCGGCGGTCCGTAAACGACATCGGCTTCTCCGATACCGGCCACGGCCGTGCCATCTTCGCGGCCTGCCCAATACATCCGAGAATCGTGCTCGAGCGAATGCCCTGATCGCTGCCCCATCAGCCAGTGGAGCGGACTCATCGGCGGCAGCGCCACCGAAGCCTGCACTATACACCCTGGCTCCGCGCCTTTCTGATCCAACAGCGTGTGCACTTGGCGAGCCAACTGCTGCCTGGCTGCCGCATATCTTTCCGCCACCGTAGCGTGGACCATTTCCGTGGGCATTCGCGGGGCGCGCTACCGCTTTTTCAGGTGGCTCTGTATACGCGCTTCAATGCCAGCGAAGTCTGCCAGCGTTATTCCATGGCGCAACGCCCTGCGCACGATCAGAGCGCGCAGCACATGATCCGGTACGGGCATGCGATAGAGTCTTTTCCAGATCTTTTCGGTTAGCGGCTGTAACAGCCTCTGGAGCAACCCCCACCGGAGCATCACGAATCCCGCCAAGCCCGTCACTACAGCCGCAACCTGACCCGAGGCGCCCAGCCAGCTGAGTACGCCCACAAAGCACAGCGCCTGCAGTACGACCAGCTCAAGCACCCTGAGCGCCGGGATCGCCCATCGGCTGACCATCGCTGGCCCGATAGCCTGCCAGAGGGCAAAAAACGCCACCGTCGCAACAGCCGACTGCAACGGAGTGGCCACAGCCAACGTGGCCAGAAGCAGCCAGAGGGCCAGCGTCTGGGCAGTACGCAGCCACACGGCCGCCTCCTTTAAGAGCTCACCAACACGTCCTTCCTCCAGTACGCCCCCAGCATATTCCTTAATCCACCGCTCACGCGTCCGAAACCAGATCCCATCTTCTGTGAAAATGCCCTCTGGCGTCTCGACGAAGGTAGCCGAGTATTCTTGCGGCCTGTGCCGTTTCATTAGGCTAGCGCTAAGGGCAGCCTAGTCATACATCTGATCCACCCTCCGGTTGCACCACATGCTACTGCAGTCCGGTATTCACGTAGTAGTTAAGCGACCGGGGCTTCGTTTCCATGTGGCGGATGAGCAGGTCCGGCGGTAAAATGATCGTCGGCACTACCGAGCCTGTGGTGTCTTCCCGGATGGCCTCATAGGAGACTGTTGCGTAGAAATCCTCTGTGGAGTGGGCGGCACCAAACTGGTGCAGCGGCGAGTGGAACACGACAGACACCTGTGGAGGATCTAGGTCCACCACGTTCTCTGGATTTGGAACGTCCGTCACAATCACTGTTAGCTCCCGGATTCCCTCGGTGAACCGGTATGCCTGTGCGGTTAGCACTACGTAGTCGTGCGATAGCGATACTAAGCCTGGCAGGGAATCTGCCAATGATAGCTCCATCGTCAGTGAGTCTTTGACTTCTACCTGCCGCACCGTAGTTGTAGTCCAGGCTTGCAGGTTCCTAACGATGGATTCTGCGCCGCCCACCGCTATCGAATCTGGACGTATCATGGGCGCCTCGAAGAGCGAATACCCGGTCACAGGTTCCACTGCTATGCGGGCTTTGACCGGCACCATACGTTCTTGGCGCGGCTCCCTGACGAGCCTGATCTCCGGGCTATCAAACTGCGCAGTGACCCCTTGGGGCCAGCTTACTGCTGTTTGCGAGACAGTAACATCTCTTGACGCATCGAGGAGAAAGACGGGAGGCCTCATCTTCAGATTGAACAGCGTTAAGACTTCCCCTTGCACACTTGCCATCACCGAGGTCACGGGCAGTTTGGCAAATGCCGTATCGGGAGGCGGATTAACGATGGTGGTGTCCAGCTTGAGTCTGATTTCGCCGGGATCATCAAAGCTGAGCAGCAGCCAAAGCGTAAAGGCGACTACCGTGCAGACCGTAATAACAACTCCCCGTTTGCGACGCTGTCCGTCAGGCCGTGTTGGGTCGTGCATCTGTGTGCTCTGCACCTGTGCCATGTCGCGCACCAAGCTGTGCAGTCTGGACGGTTCCGGCACCGAGGTCATGGCTTGCTAACCGCCTGCTGCGATAGGGACAGGCATGTGCCTTGTTCTTCGTGCACAATGGTCCGATGTGGCATTAGAATCTTGGGAACTTATGTACGAAAGTTAACACTTGCGCACATGATTCTGAGCTGTAGCTGAGCTCAGTCCTCTGTTTGAGCAGCACCAGGGACTCAGGATGTTTCTATTCCAGCTCGTGGGACCTCCCGCCCCGACGCAGGAGCTCAGCGCCCCTAGAAAGAATACTGATCGAGGCATTTAGGTCGCGATCAATAGCTTAGGGCTGGCGAAATATTAACTTAGCCTGACCGGAACCATCGGCTCCATAACTGCGCAGATGCTATGCACGCCGATAACCGCTCCCGCCTGAATGTCGGAAATAGTCCTTATTTACGTTTCACGTAGCGCCCTTGACGCTGCTTTCGGTCTGGCCCTGCGCGAAGGGGCGCCGTACATGGACGTCGTGCGCCGAGCCGTTGTCGATGAGGCCATTGCGTACTCGAAGCGGATACGGGCTGCCCAGACGGCACGCCTGCAAGCCGGCCCACGAGAGCGCTCGTAGCCTTGCTCCTGGGCCAGACATACCGCTGCTATACAAAGAAGGCGGGCTATGCCCGTCTGCGGCGGAAGTTCGTAAACGGTAAGTGGGTGCGCCAGGCTAACTGGTGCCAGTACAGGGAGTGAAAGTCTCCCGATGTGAAGGATTAACCATCCACGCATCTCCTCGAGCCGTGCGTTGGTACCCGCGAGGGTGCCAGCGAAGCGTCGGTAGAGGTGCGGGTGGGCAGGGCTAATGAGCACCGAAAATGTTATAGTCCGGGATGCCGAGGCTTTCTGCTTGGTCGAAGGCAACACCTTCTTTGCCGTTAATGGTGAGGCGGAGGAGGGTCCCGCGGTGTCCAAGAACCCAGGCACGCACGTACGTACTGCATCGGGACCTGGGAGGTCTCTCCATTACCCATCCCTTCGGGGAGGGTCGCCAAAGCGTAGGCTAAATGCTGATCGGAGGATGTACGGTGGAGAGAAGTCAGATGTGACCATAGTAGCTACGAAGCCAGCGAACAACGCGTGGATGACCACGGGACGGAGCCGGTGGAGCCAAGGGTCGCACCCAAGGGGAAAGCGGAAAGCTGGGTTCATGCCGGACTCTGGGTCGGATTTCGTGAATCTGTCCAAATGGCTGTGGACTCAGAGCCACAGTCGGGGCGCAAGTGTACCGCTTACGGCTGGAGGTGGGTATCCCCACTTCCTAACGTCATGCGCGACAGCGCGACCTGCGGGAGGAGCCGTGTGCGTCACCGCGCACGCACGGATCTGTGCGGGGCCCCAGGGGAAACCCTGGGGCTACCGCGATGTCCGTAACTGGGCGGTAGAACAATGCCGCAACGCACACAAGGCAGCAGAGAAGCATCCGAGCTATTTCACATTGACGAAGCTCTGGACGGCCGCCCGCAACGCCGATGAGCGCAATCTCGAGTTCGGCGTGACGGAGCAGCGTTCTGTGATCAGGGGCGTGACGGAGGGTTACAAGCGCTTTTTCAATTAGCACAATGCGCGCCCGCCGCGTTTCAGCGGCGACTTGGTGAAGAGCTTCAGGCTGCTACGAAAGCCCGAACGCGTCAGGCGCCAAGACTATCGCGTTCACATCAAGGGCGTCGGGTACGTCCGGTTCACCGATCGGCGCGGGTTGATCAAGCGCTACGGCTGCAAGTTCGTGCGCATCGTGCGGTCGTCGCTGGGTACCGAATACACGATACAAGTCGTGTACGAGCGCCCCGAGGCGCCAGAGAACAGCTGCGCAGACACACCGATGGCCGTGGACCTTGGCTGCAAGGCCATCGCGACGCTGGCGGATGGAAAGAGCTACGCGCCCATCAAAAAGAGTGCGCCCCGCAGGGACGCTTTGCAGCGTCGGGCTGCTAAGACGAAGAAAGGCACGCGTCTGCGCCGAAAGCGGTTCGGTGCTTGGCGCAAGGAGGCCGAGCGAGTAGTAAGACGCAACCGCGGGTACCGCCACGAGGTGGCGGCCGACGTCGTCAAGCGATCCGCGAATCTGTTTCTGGAAGACCTGAAAGTAGAACGCATGACACGCGCCGGTGGCAGTCGCAAGACGGGGCTGAACCGATCGATGCGCGCGCAAGGGCTGTACGAATTGGTGCAGCTGTTGAAGTACAAATCCGCTTTGCTTGGCGGCAAGGTGGAGCTGGTTCCGCCGAACGACACAACGCAGAGATGCAGCGCTTACCATCACAAGCCAGAGGAAAGGCTACGCCTGGCTGACAGGAAGCATCGTTGCGCCATGTGCGGAAAGACCCAGTGCCGCGACGTTAACGCGGCGTTGAACGTGTTGTATCGGGGCCTTTGCCCTGATGGATGGGCGGCGAGCCTATCGTACGCGCAACACGTGTCTGCTCACCCGGACGCTGAGCGGCATCCGCTGTTGGATGCTGTGGCGGGTCTGGGGAGTGTACAGCATCGTGCTCGTGAGCTGCATCCGCAGGGGTGTTGCGCACCCACGAGTGCAGGCGAAATTGACCACCGGCCAACCAGGCAGATAGGTTAATTTTTCGCCAGCCCTTAGTCGCAATATTCGCACATGTAATCCCTCACCCGCAGTGTGCGTTTCTCAGCGGGCATTTGACCGCAGCTATTACACTGTGTGTGGTATTGCGGGGCGGCACACGCACGAAGGTGCCGCCCTCTTACGTAGTCTTGTAGGTAAGCTGCTGTTTTATCAGCCCAAAGGTATGGTTCTGACTACGCTTGCGAGCGACTCCTTTGCGGGTCAGGTTGCAAACTTGCAGGTCTTCGCACGCCACATCGCTGCTCTGCTTAACGATGTCCACTGCGATGTTGTCCACCGTTGCCTTGCGGCGCGGTGCGATCCTGAAGGGTCCCCTGCGTGCAGCTGCCTTGGCCTTCTTACTGTTCTTGCTTGTTTCTTGAGCACGAGCCATCCTGCGCTGCCACTCGATGCACTTGCGCTCGTCCGAACGTATGAGCGTGTACTGCGCGCCCCTCGGCAACGCGCACTGAGCCTTTAGGCCAGGATCGATGCCCATCGGTTTGTCCTCGCACGCCCCTTCGAATGGAACCTCCTGTTCGTAGATCACCCGTACCTAAATGCCGCTGCCGGCCGGAATGCGCTTTATCCGCACGTATCTTACCCTGACACCATCTCAATAGGTTGCGGTAGCCCTCAATGTACAACTTGTCTACGCGCTTCACCTACATCGACCACTTGCCATTTTGCCCATGCCTGGGCCGTATCTCCTGCAGTTCGACGCTGTTGTTGTCCACGCCAAACCTAGGAAATTTGCCCAACGTTTTGGAGGCCCGCGTCTAGCCCATTCAAACCCGAGGCAGCACACTCCGCTGCGCCCTACAAGCGAAGCTGGCTTCAACGTCCACCCCTCCGCCCAATGCCGTCAGCCACTTGCACAGGTCATAGTAATTCGGATGCTTCTCACCGTGCTGATAACGGGCCCGGCAATACCCCACCAAATGGTTGCGCAGCCACCTCAGGTGGCGTCAGCATTGGCCAAGCTCGGATCGCTTGGGCTAGCGTAGTCCGGTGATACGATATGTCTACGTCTTTACCATGCTAAGATGTCCGACTATCACATCGCACCTGAGTTTCATGGCCCTGTCAACTTTCGTATATAAGTCCCCTTTGTTGCACCTCACAGGACTCACAAATATGGACCGGAGCCAGGTTATGCGATTCAGTGCTGCACCGGTCTTAGCACGCTAATTGAGCTGCACGAGAGACTCAGGGTTGGCCCAGTCCCGTGAGGCCGCCTATCGCCACGCGGAACGGTAGCGGCCCATTGTGAGAATCTGTTGCTGCAGTGTTCAGGACACGATCAGAAGGTAACGTCGCCCACGCGCTTCTATGCCCGAAGAGTAACTGCCTATCTGGGCAGTCGGCCACAGCTTCAGTACAGATTCTTGGCCGGTTGCGGGGTGATTGCGCGACCATTGAAAAGGCACCGCCAGTATCTCGTCAGTCACGAAAAGCATTGCTACGCCCAAACTGGCCGCGCAGTCGCCTATATGTCGGCTATCTATCCTGACTTGATATACAATCCATTAACACATAAGCTACATGTTGATTCTGTATCGGGTTTAATTGTGTGGGCCCCATCACTTTTTGCTGCGCCCCCGTCCACGCCGAAGGTCGGTCCAAGGCGCGTCGCTAGTCTGGCGTTTAAGACCGGACAGACGGCTGCTACACGTTGACGCCACAGCATCGAGGAGGACTGCGTACATCTGTGCACACCAGATGGCATGGTAGCCCGACAGAGAGGTAACCAGGAGTATTGCGCGCGAATCTGGATCCGCCTCCGTGCTGATCTGGATCAAGGCCGCGCGGTATATTCGCCTTTCGCGTCGCGACTCGCTTGCAAATTCCCTGATGCGCATCTGCACCGTAGTGGGCGCAAGGCCCCAGTTTATCAAAACAGGAGCCGTCAGTCCGGCCCTGAAAGCCGCCGGCATCCAGGAAACAGTAGTGCATGCCGGGCAGCACTACGACGACGGGCTTAGCGCCATATTCTTCGAAGAGCTGGGCTTGGCGGCGCCAGCGCGCAACCTCCTGGCGGGATCAGGATCTCATGCCGAGCAGACCGGCAGAATCATGCGGCGCCTTGAGGCATACCTGGATGACATACCCAGTTTTGATGCGATCCTGGTCTACGGCGACACCAATAGCACGCTGGCTGGTGCACTGGTGGCAGCTAAAGCCAATATTCCGCTTGCCCATGTTGAAGCTGGGCTTCGAAGCTGGGACCGATCAATGCCCGAGGAGGTCAACCGGATCGTCACCGACTGCCTCTCCACGTTGTTGCTGGCGCCCACGCAGACGGCGGTCCACAACCTGGAGGCAGCCGGTCTGGGGCATGCTACAGAGCTGGTAGGCGATGTTATGCTGGATGCCGTGCGCCACTTTGCGCCGCGCGCGGAGGCTAGGGCGCCCTTGAATCAGATCACTGCGCATGCTTCAGGTACATATGCACTAGCCACGGTTCACAGGGCGGCCAACACGGACACGCCCAGTAGGCTGGACGGTATCTTTGGCGCACTGGGGCAGCTGCCATGGCCGGTGCTTCTGCCACTGCACCCGCGGACTCGGGCACGTTTGACGTCGATTACGGTGCCTACCAACGTCGAAGTTATGGACCCCATCGGTTACCTGTCCATGCTCACCCTGCAGAAGCACGCACGCACCATCCTTACGGACAGCGGAGGCATTCAAAAAGAAGCGTACTGGCACGGCATCCCCTGCATCACCCTGCGCGAAAACACCGAATGGACAGAGACGCTCGAGCACGGATGGAACCATTGCGTCGGAGCGGACCCCGCATCGATCCTGCACGCAACGCAAACACCTCCTACCGGACCTCGTCGCCCGCTCGGAGCAGCTCCAGACGGTGGCAGTGCTTCCGCTGCCATAGCAAGAGCACTAATCCGCAACCATAGGCAATAACACGTTCATAGGTATGCCACCAAAAGCTCAGCAGCAGGTGCAGCCATTCAGAATCCTGATGGTGCTAGACCAACCGTTTCCACAGGACATCCGCGTGCTCAATGAGGCGCTCTCGCTCTTGGGCGCGGGCATGCAGGTGACCCTGCTCTCGATTGGCCCGGATGACCGTCCCACCGAGGACTCCTATCGCGGCATCACCATCTTGAGGTTTAAGGTTCCTGGCAAACTACGCAACTGGATGCGTGGCATGGCCGGATCTGTGCCACTACTGACGGTGTTCCTTGCCTGGCTGCTGCCCCGCGTCCACCGGCGCCACCCGTTTGATTGCCTACATATGCATGACCTGTACCTGGTGGGCGGCGGCTTGGCAGGTGCCAAACGCCTGAAGCTACCGCTGGTCGCGGATCTGCATGAAAACTGGGTTAGGACGCTCTCGGATTACGCGTGGAGCACGCGCTACCCAGCTAAGCTGTTCATCAACATTGCGTGTTGGAAAAAGCTGCAGCGCCGATGGCTCCTGGCAGCGGACCGCGTCATCGCGGTAGCAGACGAGGGACGTCGTTACCTGACGGAAGCGGGTATTCCTGGCTCTAAGATCACCCTGGTGCCCAACACCATCAATACGCAGGACTTTGATCGGTATCCGTTGTTTGGAGATGTGCTCGCGGAAGTTCGATCTCCCTTTAGCCTTGTGTACACGGGTACCATTGAGCTGAACAGGGGGCTTAATACACTCATTCGCGCAATGGTGCTCGTTCGCAACGTAGCGCCTGCCCGCCTGTTTATAGTCGGTAAGGGGCGCATCCGGCCCGACCTTGAGGCCCTGGCTCACTCATTGGGTTTGCGCAACCACATCATTTTTGCTGGCTGGCGGCCTCAGGAATACATGAAGAGCTACATCGTGGGCTGTGATGTATGCATGCTGCCCCGTCAGAAAACCGCTCAGACTGATGCAGCTATCCCGCACAAGCTATTTCACTACATGTATCTGCAACGACCTGTTGTCGCCACAGATTGCATACCCCTGCAGCGGATCATCAATGATGCTCAGTGCGGCATAATCTGCAGGTCTGGGGATCCAAAAAGCATGAGTGAGGCCATCCTGACGCTTTATCATGATCCCGACCTGCGGCGTCGGATGGGCATTGCAGGGCATCAGGCCATCCAGCAGCGCTACAGCTGGGATCACACGGCACAAGGGCTCGTCCGGCTCTACCAGGAATTGCAGTCTGCAGCCTAGAGCTCCTCAGAAGCGATCGTCCCTACAAGGCTGGGCACCCGCATTCTGACGGCGGCGTGCTCCGCGGGACTAGTGTAATGTGCTGTGCACTGTGGCTTTGCCCAAACCGTGTCTAACACACCTGTCGCCCTTCGACTAAAGCCCTAGAATTGTTAGCCGGGCCCAGCACAACAATGCTGCCATTGAATTGCTACCGTAACCACAACCTTTACCTGCCCGCACCCGCTTGACCATGAGCCCAAATCGGGCGCCCAAACCGAAATGCCGGCGTCAGCGCCGTCTCCGCCAAGCGTGTAAGCCGAGCAAGAGTATTGCCAAATAAACCAGCGTGGTCGACGTCACACTGATCCATCGGCCCACCACATAGCTATTCGGATCAAACCTGAATACCACTTCCTGGCTTCCAGCCGGGACATGGACTGCCCGTAGCAAATAGTCGGCACGATAAATGGTGGCCTCTGCGCCGTCTACGGTGGCCTTCCACCCAGCCGGATAGTACACCTCGCTAAGAAGCAGAAGGCGCGGCGCGTCCGTCTGGATGCTTAGCACGATCTCTCGCGGACCATAGCGTTCCAGCGCTACGTGCGCTACACTTCCAGAATCCACGGGCGCCACCGGCTCGGTAGGTGACTCGGCCAGGATAACCGTCGAGCGCGGATCGAAGGAGGGGTCCTGCATACGACGCCAGGCAGCTTCGGGGTCTGCGATCACCTCATACTGGCCAATAAGCGCGGCGCGGGGCAGCGCATCGGGATTCTCCAGGACCATGAACTGGCTTCCTTGAAAGGCGAGCTGCGTCCCAGCAAGAGGCTGCGCCGCAATCACATAACGCGTGTTCATTATGTCCAGCGCGTTGGCGCTGATGCCGCGCGTAGCCTGGTCAAAAAGGATGTTCTCCAGAAAGTCCTGGTACAGTCGCAGCTTCGCTCCACTATATCCCCCCAACGACTCGTGGTAAAAGGAAGGCAGACCGTTCTTGGTCTGATCGGCCCTTTCTAAGGACAGAACCCTGAAGGAACCCATGCCTCCGGCCTCGGCCTTCTTGTTCAGCAGAAACTGGTCCACGTCAATCATCCCGCGCCGCAGCGTTTCGACCCTCGCCTCCGCCCCAGAGCGTTGGCTCAAGTGGCTCTCATTGAAGTACCTGCGCGCAACGCCGCCCAGATCCACCACGGTGAGCGTAATCAGCAACGCTTGCAATGCCCACACGGAAATCTTCCGCCGCCTAAGCAGCACCACGCCCCCGCCGGCTAATAGCAGCATAAGCAGTGTCCGCCGGGCATCGCGACTGAACGCCGCTTCGCGCGGCTCGGTGAGCTGCGTCTGTACATACCGTACCGCAGCCCTTTCCACTTCTGGATCGTTGGGAGCGCGCTGCGCCTGCTGCGCAATCGCCATCTGGTACTGCTCTTGTTCGCCGGGCCGCTCAAAGTTGAAAAAGGCGCCTTTGGCTATCAGTAGGAGTAGCACTACGCTCGCCAGCGCTCCAAAAACGACGAAGACAGCCCCGAATCTGCGTGCCTCCTCCTTTTCTGCTTTGCCTCTCTCCGCCCGGATGAGGTAGCGCAGTCCAATAGCGGCTAGCACTGCTAATGCCAGGACGACCGCAATAAGCCACGTCTCTGGCACCCGGAAGGAATCAAACAGCGGGAAATGCGCATGCATGAGCCGGTTCAGGTCACGAAAGTTGCTCCCGAGCGCAAACAACGTCATCAGCACCGCACCGATGCCCAGAGCTGCCACCGCGCGAGTCCGCACCTTCCAGACAGCCAGGATGGCCAATGCGAGGACGATACCGCCTACATAGTGGGGACCGCCGGTGAAGCTCTTCGGGCCCCAGTACTGCGCACCTCCTCCTCCGAAGGCGTCAGCAATGAACAGGGTGAGCAGCTCGCTCCACCCTTGACTCCAGGCCATCGCGTAATCCCAACTCAACGCCCCTGCGCCACCGCCGCTGGCCATACCGCGGATAGTAAACGCCTTGTATTCGAGGGTAGGCCAGTACGTCTGGGTCACCATAAGGAGGCCTATTACCAGCCCTCCCAACAGCCACAAGGTTGACCGCACAAACGGGCGCCACGCACGCCCTCGGGCGGCAGAGACCAAGGCTACCAGCCACCAGACGAGCCCGACGATGCCAACATAGTAGGAGATCTGTACATGCCCAGCGCGCAGGCTTACCGATGCCGCGACCGCAAACAGCAGACCGGACAAGAGCCCGGGCCGCCGCATCGTGTGGATGAACGCCAACAGCAGCCAGGGGGCGTAAGCAAGCGCCACATATTTTGTGTTGTGCCCAGCCACCAGGATCACCGGCAGGTACGTGGTTAATCCGTATGCGCAGGCAGCAAACAGACCCAAGAGCTTGTCTTTGGTCACATACCACACTAAGCAGTAGGTACCTGCCAACAGCGCGAGGACGTGGGACATTGGCCAGCTTAACAGGCGCAGCCACCCGAAAAGGTGATCTATCTGCATCACTTTGGCAGGCTGCACGATCACTAGGCCCGGCATACCGCCAAACACGTTGGTCGCCCAGAGGGGCTCTTCACCCGTCTCTTCGCGGTGCTGGAGCATGGACTCCGCGGTTGCCCGCCACTGCACCGTATCGCTCCCTACCAGGTGGAGACCGGAAAAGAGCGTCGGCCAGCAAAAATAGGCGGCCACCAGTACCAGGGCGGTAAGGCAAAGCAGGTGCTGTGCACGTGGTGGCAAGCTATCCCACCAGGAAGGGCGGTGACTGCCCTGGCGCGCGTGTTTTCTCGCCATGGGCTAGCCACCTAGGACTTTTGGAACTCTGAAGTAGTCCGCGTACGTGTCGGGCGCGTTACGCAACGCATCATCGGTGCCAATGCCAGCCTTGACATGGTCATCTCTGACCCCTTGGGCCACTGCCCGAACATGCGTCATGGGCGCTATACCTTCGGTATCGACTTCGTCCAGCGTCGCCATATACTCCAGCACTGCAGTGAGCTCATTGGTCAGAAGCTCCTCCTGCTTTTCGCTAAACTCCAGCCTCGCTAGGCGGGCGACGACTCGGACGTCATCAATAGAGACAGCCATGGCATGGCACATTGGGAAGCTGCCTACGGACGGGCTTCGCCGCTGTTCCGTTGGGCCCAACACATTTCCGTTCGGGCTTACGTCTGGCGGATAACTGAGAGGCGCCGCGCGGCTCATCTCCAGTTCGGTCAGACTTACTTGCGCTAGAGAAGACTCTTGGGCCTCGGAAACTGCCAAGCTCCGGTGGAACAGCGCAGGCACTGCCGGATTTGACTGCGCATCAACAGGCGCCCCATAAACCATGGTCATCCACCCCTACCTTGACTTCGAAGGCAACTGCCGCGAGGCCTTTGAATTCTACCGTTCGTGTTTTGGCGGCTCGTTCACCAGGATGGTCACCTTCGGGCAGGGACCCGAGGACATGAAGGTTGCGCCTGAGCATGCGGATCTCATCATGCATGTCTCGCTCCCGGTCGGGTCCACCGTGTTGATGGGCAGCGACGCGCTGCAGCGTGTGGGTCAGCCACCGGCGGATCGCACCGGCTTTTCGTTATCGGTGCAGCTGCAGGACCGGGAGCGTGTGCGCGAGATATTCGCCGGGCTTTCTCGCGACGGCGAGGTCACCATGGCGCTGCACGACGCCTTCTGGGGAGCGTATTTCGGGATGGTCACCGACCGGTTTGGTGTCCGGTGGATGCTGAGCTGCGAGCAGTAGCTCCGGTGCGCACCGGTGACGGAAGCGTCAGGGTCGCTGGCTGGCTTTCTTGGAGGCCATCAGCTTTTGCGGCGCTCTGCTCAAGAGGTTGCTGAGCGGTCTTGGAAGGGCGCAAGTGTGCTGTGAAGAGCGAAAGCTCGGCGACGGTGCTCCGCCTTGTTCTCACCTGAGTCGGTCGAATGGAGCCGATGCGGACATGCCGCTCCGCCATGCTGTTAGGCCTTGTTTGGGTGGCGGTCTTGTCATTGGGGTCGCTCTGGAGAAGGATGTTGGTAAGAGCGACGCCAGGGATCGCTAGTCGTCCCCAAGTCGGTCTGTTGCGGCCCCAAACTCTCCTGTCTCTACCGGCGAACTGGGCGATGTCGCGGCCGGCTATCCGGGCCTTCGCTTGTGTTAATTGCGTTGGCGATGCTGTTGATGCGCCCGACTTGTTCTGCACGCGTCCATTGAGTAGTAGTTTGAATGATACAGCATCCACCCTGGGCGAATCAGCTGCATGCCGCGTCTTACGAGGCGTAGTTTTGCTCAGGGTCGATGGTCTGGCCCTGGCTTGCCACGCGGATTCAAGGCCGCTTTGTGCGCTGGTAAGGCGAACACTGCCTGGGGGCAATTCAGCCCGGAACAAATATTGCGGTGACCGGTGCAACTGAGCACTCGACGGGCAATTTACCGCCACGATAGAGTGTCAAGTGGCCGGTGAGCCGGTGGCTCAGCCGCGCGTCGTATTATGAAGCAGCATCTTGCGCCGGTCTCGAAACGCCCTTAGCAGCCACAACACGAATGACTATGATTGTAACCACCGTGGCTTCTGATTCTGAGGATGTATCCTTTGCTGTGCAGAAGGTGGCGGACCTCGGCTTGCCGACTGAAGACGCAGTCAGATTCGTGGAGGCCATTCGCAGGTTTGCGGGGCAAAACGTTTCTAAAGACGTTCTGTCAATACTTAGGACCGAGATAGCAGCCGTCCAGAAGCAGAACTCCGAGCTCACTGAAAAGGTCGCTAAGACCGAGTCTCGCCTTCTTATCGAGATGGTGAATTTAGCGACCAAGCAAAGTGATAAGGTCGATAAGTTAGCGACCAACCAGAGTGACAGGAGCGACAGGCTGGAGAGGCAGATCGACAAGGTCAATACCGAGATTGGTTCGCTCAAGGGCGAGATGGGTGAGCTCAAGATCGAGATGGGCAAGGTTAAGGCCGAGATTGGTTCGCTTAAGGCCGAGATGCGTACCGTAAAAGAAACGTTGAAGCACTACTTTACCATAGTGATGTGGGTCATTGCAATCAGCATCCCAGCGGGCATATTGACGCTGGCGCTGAATTAGGCCGAGCGGCGCTCCGCACAATGACTGCGCCAGCCAACGCTCTGGACGATTCCGGGTGGTCCGAATGGAATACATAGTAGCCCTGCTTTCGATCGATGCCGCAGGAGCAGGTTGGAACCGCGCATCTACACACGGCTGCGCACGCAGGTTATGAACGCGAATTCCTTGTCCCCGGAACGAATGGGGTTGCCATGCAGCAGTCACTGGAGTCCAATGTAATTGGGGAGGACTGCCTGATGCCCTTGCGGAATCGTCGTGCCCGATCCGGTCGGATCGGCATGCCCAGGATTATGACACCCGTTGATGGTCCCTTCTCGCCAGTCTCGGGCTTTTCCAGGTGAAGTGCATTGGCCACGCTGCCTATGCGCACGCATTGCGCAGAATGATGCGATGCGTGCCTCCGAATCCGGCTGCTCACAGCTCAATCCGCCCTGCACAGGTCCCTAAGCCGCCGCAACACCGGAACAGCACACTGCATGATGGCTTCCCTGTTGATGTGGCGCCCCTCCTGCACTACGGCGCGCCCAGCACTCCAGAGGCTCTTTACCTCACGGTTGCCACCTGCAAATATCCACGCATCCAGTATCGCGTCGCCCGGCAGCCAACGCACCACCCCGACACGCTCCTTCAAAGAGCGCACGCCCCGTAGATGCGTGCGTGACAGCAAGCGCAACCCTGGCGCGATCACGCAGCCGCTGTGAATACTCCAGGCACCTGAGCTCCTCTGCCAGCGAAATTCGATCAGGGTCGATGGTCTGGCCCTGGCTTGCCACGCGGATTCAAGGCCGCTTTGTGCGCTGGTAAGGCGAACACTGCCTGGGGGCAATTCAGCCCGGAACAAATATTGCGGTGACCGGTGCAACTGAGCACTCGACGGGCAATTTACCGCCACGATAGAGTGTCAAGTGGCCGGTGAGCCGGTGGCTCAGCCGCGCGTCGTATTATGAAGCAGCATCTTGCGCCGGTCTCGAAACGCCCTTAGCAGCCACAACACGAATGACTATGATTGTAACCACCGTGGCTTCTGATTCTGAGGATGTATCCTTTGCTGTGCAGAAGGTGGCGGACCTCGGCTTGCCGACTGAAGACGCAGTCAGATTCGTGGAGGCCATTCGCAGATTTGCGGGGCAAAACGTTTCTAAAGACGTTCTGTCAATACTTAGGACCGAGATAGCAGCCGTCCAGAAGCAGAACTCCGAGCTCACTGAAAAGGTCGCTAAGACCGAGTCTCGCCTTCTTATCGAGATGGTGAATTTAGCGACCAAGCAAAGTGATAAGATCGATAAGATAGCGACCGACCAAAGTGCCAAGAGTGACCGGTTGGAGAGGAAGATGGATCAGGTGGCAACTGAACAGAGTGCCAGGAGCGATAGGTTGGAGAGGCAGATCGATCAGGTGGCGGCTGAACAGAGCGCCAGGAGCGATAGGCTGGAGAGGCAGATCGACAAGGTCAATACCGAGATTGGTGAGCTCAAGGGCGAGATGGGTGAGCTCAAGATCGAGATGGGCAAGGTTAAGGCCGAGATGCGTACCCTAAGAGAAACGTTGAAGCACTACTTTACCATAGTGATGTGGGTCATTGCAATCAGCATCCCAGCGGGCATATTGACGCTGGCGCTAAATTAGGCCGAGCGGCGCTCCGCACAATGACTGCGCCAGCCAACGTTCTGGACGATTCCGGGTGGTCCGAATGGAATACATAGTAGCCCTGCTTTCGATCGATGCCGCAGGAGCAGGTTGGAACCGCGCATCTAGACACGGCTGCGCACGCAGGTTATGAACGCGAATTCCTTGTCCCCGGAACGAATGGGGTTGCCATGCAGCAGTCACTGGAGTCCAATGCAAGTGGGGAGGACTGCCTGATGCCCTTGCGGAATCGTCGTGCCCGATCCGGTCGGATCGGCATGTCCAGGATTGTGACACCCGTTGATGGTCCCTTCTCGCCAGTCTCGGGCTTTTCCAGGTGAAGTGCATTGGCCACGCTGCCTATGCGCACGCATTGCGCAGAATGATGCGATGCGTGCCTCCGAATCCGGCTGCTCACAGCTCAATCCGCCCTGCACAGGTCCCTAAGCCGCCGCAACACCGGAACAGCACACTGCATGATGGCTTCCCTGTTGATGTGGCGCCCCTCCTGCACTACGGCGCGCCCAGCACTCCAGAGGCTCTTTACCTCACGGTTGCCACCTGCAAATATCCACGCATCCAGTATCGCGTCGCCCGGCAGCCAACGCACCACCCCGACACGCTCCTTCAAAGAGCACACGCCCCGTAGATGCGTGCGTGACAGCAAGCGCAGCCCTGGCGCGATCACGCAGCCGCTGTGAATACTCCAGGCACCTGAGCTCCTCTGCCAGCGAAATTCGATCAGGGTCGATGGTCTGGCCCTGGCTTGCCACGCGGATTCAAGGCCGCTTTGTGCGCTGGTAAGGCGAACACTGCCTGGGGGCAATTCAGCCCGGAACAAATATTGCGGTGACCGGTGTAACTGAGCACTCGACGGGCAATTTACCGCCACGATAGAGTGTCAAGTGGCTGGTGAGCCGGAGGCTCAGCCGCGCGTCGTATTATGAACCAGCATCTTGCGCCGGTCTCAAAACGCCCTTAGCAGCCACAACACGAATGACTATGATTGTAACCACCGTGGATTCTGATTCTGAGGATGTATCCTTTGCTGTGCAGAAGGTGGCGGACCTCGGCTTGCCGACTGAAGACGCAGTCAGATTCGTGGAGGCCATTCGCAGGTTTGCGGGACAAAACGTTTCTAAAGACGTTCTGTCAATACTTAGGACCGAGATAGCAGCCGTCCAGAAGCAGAACTCCGAGCTCACTGAAAAGGTCGCTAAGACCGAGTCTCGCCTTCTTATCGAGATGGTGAATTTAGCGACCAAGCAAAGTGATAAGGTCGATAAGTTAGCGACCAAGCAAAGTGATAAGGTCGATAAGTTAGCAACCAACCAGAGTGACAGGAGCGACAGGCTGGAGAGGCAGATCGATCAGGTAGCGACCAACCAGAGTGACAGGAGCGACAGGCTGGAGAGGCAGATCGATCAGGTAGCGGCTGAACAGAGCGCCAGGAGCGATAGGCTGGAGAGGCAGATCGACAAGGTCAATACCGAGATTGGTGAGCTCAAGGGCGAGATTGGTGAGCTCAAGGGCGAGATTGGTGAGCTCAAGATCGAGATGGGCAAGGTTAAGGCCGAGATTGGTTCGCTTAAGGCCGAGATGCGTACCCTAAGAGAAACGTTGAAGCACTACTTTACCATAGTGATGTGGGTCATTGCAATCAGCATCCCAGCGGGCATATTGACGCTGGCGCTAAATTAGGCCGAGCGGCGCTCCGCACAATGACTGCGCCAGCCAACGTTCTGGACGATTCCGGGTGGTCCGAATGGAATACATAGTAGCCCTGCTTTCGATCGATGCCGCAGGAGCAGGTTGGAACCGCGCATCTAGACACGGCTGCGCACGCAGGTTATGAACGCGAATTCCTTGTCCCCGGAACGAATGGGGTTGCCATGCAGCAGTCACTGGAGTCCAATGCAAGTGGGGAGGACTGCCTGATGCCCTTGCGGAATCGTCGTGCCCGATCCGGTCGGATCGGCATGTCCAGGATTGTGACACCCGTTGATGGTCCCTTCTCGCCAGTCTCGGGCTTTTCCAGGTGAAGTGCATTGGCCACGCTGCCTATGCGCACGCATTGCGCAGAATGATGCGATGCGTGCCTCCGAATCCGGCTGCTCACAGCTCAATCCGCCCTGCACAGGTCCCTAAGCCGCCGCAACACCGGAACAGCACACTGCATGATGGCTTCCCTGTTGATGTGGCGCCCCTCCTGCACTACGGCGCGCCCAGCACTCCAGACCCAAGTTTGTCAATGTAGTGGATTTTTTACGTGAGGTAACACATCCCTGACATA
This sequence comes from Rhodothermales bacterium, assembly GCA_958296045.1. GTDB lineage: Bacteria > Bacteroidota > Rhodothermia > Rhodothermales > Bin80 > CATQHT01. Next base: position 301,654 of record CATQHT010000001.1, on the reverse strand, counting down.
CAGGGATGGTCAGAAGGGCGGGTTTAACCCGTGTGTGTTACATGTTCGCGTGCCCTTTAGCGGGGCGTCTTGCTTTCATTCTGCGGGTGTACGTGCCGGTTTTGAGCCCCATCGCGCGGAAGACTTTACGGTGGAACGGCTTGAGGTCCTCGTCTTTCTTGAGCAGCGTGCAATGGGTTGCGTTTTGTGGGAGCACGGTTGTTACACGATGCATCTGGTTGCGCTTGACCTTGAGTGTGCCCCAGCTGCTGTGGATGTCGACGGTTCTTAATAGGCTGCGTATCAGATGCGCTGCGTGAAAGGCGAGAATGGACAGGAAGAGGTGGGCTTCTATGCGAAGGTCCCGACTGTGGTAGATCGGACGTAATCCAAGATCCGATTTCATGGTGCCCAACGTGCGTTCGATCTCTCCTAGCTGCCAATAGGTCTGTGCGATTTTCTTGACCGACCATTCCGCGTGGCTGGTGCGCAGTACATACCCGCCGAGGGCCTCCGTACATGCCTCGTAGGCAGGCCTCTGGGTGAGGCGGATCTTTTCGGCGTGCGTGCTGTCGGCCTTCCTCGTCACTTTGACATCATACTGGTAGGCCACCTGCTTGTACTTTTCTATGAGTCGGCCCACCCGGATCTGCATCTTATCGAAGTTCTTCAAACGTCTGGGCAGCGCAAGGCCCGCGTTCAGGTGCGCGATGGCCTCCTCGAATTTCGCACGTTTTGCTCCGACAATCTGGTCGCTGACCGCTTGCCGGGCTTCACTGTGCAGATACACGCGCCGTTCTCCCCCTTCCTTTGGGAGTGTCCAGGCACGCACGTCGACATCGCTGGCGGATTTCAAGACTTGATCCGGCGCGCCTTTGGGTACCGGCGGGGTCTTCGTACGCTGCACGCAGATCCAGTCCAGATCCTGTTCGTTCAAATACGCCAGATTGGCCTCTGTAGCGATGCCAGCATCCATAATCACCGTGGGCTTGGCTCCGTTCAGCTGTGCAATGGCTTGGTGCAACGTGGCAGGCTCACTGGCATTGCCCGGGAGGATTTCCGCCGTGCGGGGGAACCCCGATGCATCCATCATCAAGGCCAACGTCACCAGTGGGCAATCAGACCGTTTTTCCTTGCTGCGACCATGCCGCAGCAAGTCCCCTTTCTTGCGGCCCGTGTAGAACACATTGGTGACAACATGGAATCAAAAAGACTGCTGCGGCTGGATCGTGTTTTCGCCCGGCCCTAGTGATGGATCATTTGCATATGATCATATAGTTTTGGTATTATAGGATGCATGAAACGAGCCACACTGACGGAGCGCGCCGAGCGCGTGGCTGCAGCCAAGGTGCTGTGTCGGGAGCACAGCGCCGCAGAAGCGGCGCGCATGCTTGCCGCACGGTTCGATCTCTCCCGGGTGCAGGCTTCCCGTTACGTCCGTGCGGCGCGCGAAGCGGATTCTTCGCTGGCTCGGGCGGAGGCTACCGCGCCCCTGAGTGTCCGGATTCCCGTGGCTCTGCTTGCGCGTGCGCGGGCTCGTGCACGCCATACCGGTGTGAGTCTGGGGGCGCTGGTGGCTCGAGCGCTGGCGCGTCTTTTGGACAGCGATTCACCGTGAATGCGTCCCATCCGCCTGACATACAAACCGGACCGGGCTGCGCAGCAGCGCATAGCCCAGGCCTACGAGCTGTTGGTGCAGCCCTGGATTTCGGACAACAATACATCCTCGCATGAAGCAAGAAGAGAAGATCGCGGCCGTGTACGTGCGCGTATCCAGCGAGAGCCAGCGGCGCCAGCAGACAATTAACAGTCAACTGGAGGCCGTGCTGATGAATGCGCGTGAGCGTGGCTGGGCCATCGATAAGCAGCAGATCTTTGCTGACAACGGCTACAGTGGTGCCACCCTCGCTCGCCCCGGATTGGACGCCTTGCGCGACCTGGTCGCCCACGGCGTCCTGGCGTATGTGTTGGTCTTGTCTCCCGATCGGCTCAGTCGTAAGTTCGCCTATCAGGTTCTGCTTCAGGAAGAGTTTGAACGATACAACACCCGTATCGTCTTCGTAGAAGAGCCCGATAACGCGACGCCGCAGCAGGTACTGCTGCGCCAGATTCTGTCCGTCCTGTCAGAGTATGAGCGTACGCAGATTGCTGAGCGCTCTCGCCGCGGCAAACTCTATCGGGCCCGCCAGGGCTCTCTGAACATGATCAGCAAGCCCCCTTACGGTTATGACCTGATCCGTAAGACGGAGACCTCCGGCGCACGATTGGTGATCAATGCCTCCGAAGCGGCGGTCGTGCGTCTGATTTTCAAGCTTTATACCGAAAAGGGCGGCACCATTCCGGTAGTGGCACGGAAACTGGATGCACTGGGCCACAATCCCCGACACGCAAAGTACTGGGGCATCTCCACCATTTCCAGCATCCTGCGCAATGAGGCTTACATTGGTAAGGCGGCGTATCAGAAGACGATGACATCGGAGAAACGGGTTCGGCACAATCGCACCGGACGCAGCAAGAACGGCGCCGTGCGGAGATTGTATTCACGAACGGCTCGTCCACGAGAAGAGTGGATTACCTTGCGCGTGCCACCAATTGTTGACGAAGCAACCTTCCAACGTGCCAAAGAGCGGCGCAAACATAACCGTCGCTTTTCGGTGCGAAACACGCGTGCGCCAAGTCTTTTGCAGGGGCTATGTATCTGCGCGCATTGCGGATATGCGATGGGACGGCTCCAACATAAGAACAGCCGCAGAAAATACTATCGGTGTAATGGGACGGAGGGCTGGCGGTTTCCCGAAGGCGCCGTATGCGACAACCCCTCCGTCAACGCCGAAGATCTCGACGTAAAGGTGTGGAAGGCGGTGGTGGGATTGCTGGAAGCTCCTGAACTCATTCAGGCCGAGATTGGTCGTCGAACCAAAGCGGCACGGAACAAGGGCCCGGCGCAACGGCGCAAGGACGAGTTGCAAAAGGAGCGTCTGAGCTGTGGAAGGCAAAGCCGCCGACTGGTGGATGCATACCAGCAAGGCCTTATAAATCTGGACGAGCTGCGCGATCGAACCGGACCGCTGCAAACGCGACAGCGGGCCATTGAATCCGAGCTCAGGGCACTACAGGCCGATCGGATGGACGCCGCGTCTACCTTGACGCTCGCCCACAGTGTTCAGAAATTTGTGGCGCGGATGCACGAAGGCGAAAAGGACCTGTCCATCACGGAACGGCAGCAGTTGGTTCGGCTCTTGGTTCGCGAAGTACGCGTCGGCAAAACTGAAGTCACCGTATGCCATTGCATTCCGCTGGCACCCTCAGCAGACCCCAAGCAACGCTCCGACACGCCCCTGGCCTCACCGGCCAGCGAAAACGACTTTTTGATTCCACGTCGTGGTCAGGTCAAAGAAGGCAATGGTTTCGCTGAATCCCAAGAGCTCCTTCGTGGTGCCGAAGAGTGCATCCATGATCGACTGACGGTGCTCGTAGAGGGCATCTCCGATACGGTAAAGGCTGCTCAGACTGGGGAGGTCGCAGTGCAGTAACTCCAGGATGCTGGATCGTTCGTGCATCCATTCATGCGTATGTCGTTCACTGCCAGGGGAGAGCATCCGCCCGACCACCAGCGCCGTCGCCAGGTGAATCTGATCTTCGCGCAACTTCAGCATTCGCAAGGACTTTGCGAATCCCAACAGCTGCAACGCTTTCAGAGCCACACGTTCGCCTCCGACGGTACGAGTGTCGGAATGATGGACTTCATCAATGATGACGGCATCCCGGTCGTCGCGAGGGTCGTCCACGTTGTAGCCCTTTTCCAGCAGCTTCTCAACGATGGTCTCGCTGGCATGGCGGAGGCCTTCACTCTCAAACGCTAGGCGGCTCTGTCCTCGTAAGCCCTCGTCAATATGGAGGATCAATGCGCGCCATTGTTCTTTGGGGATTGCGAAGGATTGGCCCAGGTTGAGGACGGTCCGCTGTTTAGGAGCGCCCTTGATACGGTGGCATTCGACCAGCGCGTAGCTGGTGGCCTTGGCACCTGATTTAAGGATGCGTGTCTTGGCGCGGATGTACATGCGTGTGCGCGTGCGGGTATCGGGTGCCCATGCGTCAATATACGGCTTAGCAGCGAAATGGTTCTGTAAGATTCCACTACATTGGGTATTTCTTAGAAAAAAGGTATCAAAGCCATATGGATCATAGGTATATCACATAATTTGAGGCCATATTGCCACAAAATAAACCCCGATTTCGCTGCGCATGGGGCGCAATTGACAAACTTGAGTTGAGGCTCTTTACCTCACGGTTGCCACCTGCAAATATCCACGCATCCAGTATCGCGTCGCCCGGCAGCCAGCGCACCACCCCGACACGCTCCTTCAAAGAGCGCACGCCCCGTAGATGCGTGCGTGACAGCAAGCGCAGCCCTGGCGCGATCACGCAGCCGCTGTGAATACTCCAGGCACCTGAGCTCCTCTGCCAGCGAAATTCGATCAGGGTCGATGGTCTGGCCCTGGCTTGCCACGCGGATTCAAGGCCGCTTTGTGCGCTGGTAAGGCGAACACTGCCTGGGGGCAATTCAGCCCGGAACAAATATTGCGGTGACCGGTGTAACTGAGCACTCGACGGGCAATTTACCGCCACGATTGAGTGTCAAGTGGCCGGTGAGCCGGTGGCTCAGCCGCGCGTCGTATTATGAACCGGCATCTTGCGCCGGTCTCAAAACGCCCTTAGCAGCCACAACACGAATGACTATGATTGTAACCACCGTGGCTTCTGATTCTGAGGATGTATCCTTTGCTGTGCAGAAGGTGGCGGACCTCGGCTTGCCGACTGAAGACGCAGTCAGATTCGTGGAGGCCATTCGCAGGTTTGCGGGGCAAAACGTTTCTAAAGACGTTCTGTCAATACTTAGGACCGAGATAGCAGCCGTCCAGAAGCAGAACTCCGAGCTCACTGAAAAGGTCGCTAAGACCGAGTCTCGCCTTCTTATCGAGATGGTGAATTTAGCGACCAAGCAAAGCGATAAGGTCGATAAGTTAGCGACCAAGCAAAGTGATAAGGTCGATAAGTTAGCGACCAAGCAAAGTGACAGGAGCGACAGGCTGGAGAGGCAGATCGATCAGGTGGCGGCTGAACAGAGCGCCAGGAGCGATAGGCTGGAGAGGCAGATCGACAAGGTCAATACCGAGATTGGTGAGCTCAAGGGCGAGATGGGTGAGCTCAAGATCGAGATGGGCAAGGTTAAGGCCGAGATTGGTTCGCTTAAGGCCGAGATGCGTACCCTAAGAGAAACGTTGAAGCACTACTTTACCATAGTGATGTGGGTCATTGCAATCAGCATCCCAGCGGGCATATTGACGCTGGCGCTGAATTAGGCCGAGCGGCGCTCCGTATAATGACTGCGCCAGCCAACGTTCTGGACGATTCCGGGTGGTCCGAATGGAATACATAGTAGCCCTGCTTTCGATCGATGCCGCAGAGGCAGGTTGGAACCGCGCATCTGGACACGGCTGCGCACGCAGGTTATGAACGCGAATTTCGTCTTTGTCCCCGGAGCGAATGGGGTTGCCATGCAGTAGTCACTGGAGTCCAATGCAAGTGGGGAGGACTGCCTGATGCCCTTGCGGAATCGTCGTGCCCAATCCGGCCGGATCGGCATGCCCAGGATTATGACACCCGTTGATGGTCCCTTCTCGCCAGTCTCGGGATTTTCCAGGTGAAGTGCATTGGCTACGCTGCCTATGCGCACGCATTGCGCAGAATGATGCGATGCGTGCCTCCGAATCCGGCTGCTCACAGCTCAATCCGCCCTGCACAGGTCCCTAAGCCGCCGCAACACCGGAACAGCACACTGCATGATGGCTTCCCTGTTGATGTGGCGCCCCTCCTGCACTACGGCGCGCCCAGCACTCCAGAGGCTCTTTACCTCACGGTTGCCACCTGCAAATATCCACGCATCCAGTATCGCGTCGCCCTGCAGGCCCACCAGCGCCGGCGCGGTGTCATCCAGCTCAAGGAGGTCGCCCCACGCTCCAGGAGCAATTGTACCGCAAGGTCGCCCGGCAGCCAGCGCACCACCCCGACACGCTCCTTCGAAGAGCGCACGCCCCGTAGATGCGTGCGTAACAGCAAGCGCAGCCCTGGCGCGATCACGCAGCCGCTGTGAATACTCCAGGCACCTGAGCTCCTCTGCCAGCGAACTTCGAACGTTCGAGTCCGTGCCAACGCCGAAACAGCCGCCGCTTTGGACATATCGCACACCCAGAAAGATGCCATCACCCAGGTTGCTCTCCGTCACGGGACACAAACCGGCTACTGCGCCCGTAGCTGCCAGGCGTGCCGCTTCCTGAGGAAGCATCTGCGTACAATGGATCAAGCACCAGCTACTGTTAACCTCACAATGATCCAGCACCCATGTGACGGGTCGGGCCCCCAGCACCGCCTCCGTTTCAAGCACTTCCGCCTGCTGCTCCGCAAGATGCATGTGCAGGGGTGACTCGCCCTTTATCTCAGCTGCCCAGGCCAGCACCTTCGGGCTTACCGCACGTAAAGAATGCACCGCGACACCTGATCGCGCATCATTCCTTAGGGAAGCTGCCACCCGGGATGTGGCTTCAAGCAACACACCATACTGATCCCGTGTGCACCCGAAACGTGCTTGGTGCGCTCCCAGCGGTGCGCCGTCGCATCCACCCTGCTGATACAATACCGGTAGCAGCGTCAGTCCGATGCCTGTGGATTCTGCCGCCGCTGCTATGCGCCACGACATTTCGGCAGGATCATCGTATGGTGTTCCCTTCCGGTCATGATGCAGGTAGTGAAACTCGACCACACTGCCAAAGCCGGACTCCAGCATCTCCATCTGAGCTAAGGCCGCGATCGCCTGAATATCCTCTGGTGTGAGCAGATTGACGAACCAGTACATCTGGCGCCGCCAGCTCCAGAAGTCGTCGTTGTGCGCCGGACCGCGCCGCTCCGCCAGACCAGCCATCCCCCGCTGAAAAGCATGACTGTGCAGGTTTGGAGGCGCGGGCAGCAGCACGTCGCACCGCTGACCAGAGACTGGCTGACCTGCCGCGGCAGCCACGATCCTGCCACCTAGGTCGATATCTACGGCTACCGAGCGCCGCCACCCGTTCGGCATCAGCGCCGTCTTGGCCCAAAGTCGGGTCATCCACTGCCAGGCGTGTTATAATTGTTCTGCAGAAAGTAACGAACACTCGCCAGAGCCCCCAGGCGGCTCGCAAGCCAGGCCTGCAGGAGCAGGCCTTCGCCTTCTTACCTGCCTTCCGGGATCCTTCAGCATCCCGCGGCATAAGGGCGCAGAGTTCGCCAGAAGCCAATGCTGCGGCTCACAGGAGAAGGCTGTCGTATCTTGGCATGTATCGGTGCCCAACCCGCTGGCCTATGCGCAAGGTCAATGCCTGGCTTGCCAGCACTTGACTCCATTCGGACGACGACCAGCGCACAACTACCTGCGCTTCCCGAAGGTACTACGGTAATACACGGAAACCAGCCTTAGAGAACCTCCTTTCCTGTCCTGTCTCCTAGAAACGAAGTGCCAAGAAGCAGTGACATCCAGACCACAGTCTATATGCGCTGCGCTATTGCCACCATGGCAGGCGGCAGCGAACCGTTCGGCTGGATTCCTGATGGTGCACTCGTTACGTACGGTAAAACCATTGTATGGGTAGGACCACGTAGCGCCCTGCCCGCCCGGTACCGCGATGCAAAGGTCGTGACACTGGACGGGCGGACAGTCACCCCAGCACTGATCGACTGCCACACGCATCTGGTGTATGGCGGTCACCGCGCACACGAGTTTGCAATGCGCTTGCGTGGGGTCAGCTACGAATCCATAGCACGCCAAGGCGGTGGCATCCTTGCCACCGTACAGGCCACGCGGGCCGCTTCCGAAGATGAGCTGGTAGCCAGCGCACTTCCTCGGCTGGATGCGCTTCTAAGTGAAGGCGTAGCAACCGTAGAAATCAAGTCTGGATATGGCCTGAACCCTGGCGACGAGCGCAAAATGCTGCGCGCTGCGCGCAGGCTGGCCACCATTCGTCCGGTCAGGATCGTCACTTCATGGCTGGCCGCACATGCCACGGCGCCAGAGTACCAGGGGCGCACAGACGCGTACCTACAAGATGTCGTTCTTGATGGCCTGCGCGCAGCACATGCCGAAGGACTGGTGGATGCCGTCGACGGATTCTGCGATTCCGTCGCCTTTGGTACAAGCCAGATAGCTCGACTATTCGACGTGGCCACCGAGCTGCGTCTGCCCACTAGGCTACATGCAGAGCAGCTGAGCAACCTGGGCGGCGCTAAACTTGCCGCCTCGTACGGTGCGCTGGGTGCCGACCATCTGGAGTACCTGGACGAAGAAGGCGCCCGCGCCATGGCGGCAGCCGGCACGGTGGCCGTGCTTCTGCCGGGTGCGTACTATACCCTGCGCCAGTCAAGAAAACCCCCTGTAGCCATGTTACGCGCCTTGGGTATCCCGATGGCTGTCGGGACAGATGCCAACCCGGGATCGTCCCCCTTGTTTTCGCTTCTCTTGGCCATGAATATGGCCTGTACTCTCTTTGGCCTCACACCCGAAGAGGCGCTGGCAGGCGTGACGACGGCTGCTGCGCAAGCGCTTGGTATGGGTGACCGCTGCGGTACGCTCTCTGGTGGGAAACGCGCAGACATTGCCGTTTGGGACGTAGAACATCCGACAGAGCTGCCGTACCATATGGGCCTGAACCCACTCGCTATGCGCGTCTTTGGGGGAGTAACATGCTAATCGACCCCAACTACGTCACGCTGGGTGCGCTTGCACAGATCTACCACGGCGCCTCCGCGACACTCACGCTAGACAGTCGCGCGGCCGTAGACCATAGCGCCGCGATAGTCGCACGCGCTGCGCAGCGACCCGAGCCTGTGTACGGCGTAAACACCGGATTCGGGAAGCTGGCCTCTGTACGTATCTCCGCAGCAGAAACACGCGAACTGCAGCGCAATCTCGTCTTGAGTCACTGCTCTGGCGTGGGCGACCCGTTGCCCACGGCAGTCGTGCGCCTAGTGATGGCGCTCAAGGTGATTGCGCTTGGCCGCGGCGCTTCCGGCGTACGGTGGAAGCTTATTGCACTTCTGGCCGCGATGCTCGAACACGACCTGCTACCGGTAATTCCGCATCAGGGATCGGTAGGCGCATCGGGAGACCTTGTACCACTGGCCCATCTGGCAGGAGCTATGATAGGTGAAGGCCAGGTAGACTGTCGCGGAGAACGGATGCCAGCCTATAAGGCGCTACGGCAGGCGAACCTCGAACCGATCCGGCTGCACGCCAAGGAGGGGCTTGCACTGATCAATGGCACACAGGTGTCCACCGCGCTCGCTGTGGCTGGTATTTTCGAGGCCTGGACGGCGGTCACGACGTCCATCACCACCGGCGCGCTATCCACCGATGCAGCCATGGGCTCTACGGGCCCATACCATCCAGATATTCACCGGCTACGCGGCCACAAGGCGCAAGTGGAGGTCGCTGCCGCGCTTCGGGAGCTTCTCGCAAACTCCCCGATTCGCGAGTCGCATCGCGCCAAAGATCCGCGCATCCAAGATCCCTACTGCCTTCGGTGTCAGCCCCAGGTACTCGGCGCCGTCCTCACGACGCTCTGGCAGGCGGCAGACACACTGCGCCAGGAGGCCGGCGCGGTAACGGACAACCCTTTGGTGCTCCCGGATGGCACGATCGTTTCGGGCGGCAACTTTCACGGCGAGCCTGTGGGATTTGCCGCAGACATGATTGCGATGGCCATTGCGGAAGCCGGAGCTATCGCGCAGCGCCGCATTGCGCTTTTAGTGGATCCGGCACTTTCCTTCGGCTTACCGCCCTTTCTGAGTCCAGAGGCCGGTCTTAATTCCGGGATGATGGCCGCAGAAATCATCTCGGCCGCGCTTGCGGCAGAAAACAAGGCGCTTACCAATCCGCGCGTCGTGGACAGCACGCCGACCTCGGCCAACCAGGAGGATCATGTCGCCATGTCCTGCCACGGTGCACATCGCCTCCTGCTGATGAGCCGCAATCTGGCAACCCTGATCGGTATCGAAGCCCTCTGCGCCGCCCAGGGAATCGAGCTCCGGGCACCGCTTACGACCAGCCCGGTACTCAGGCAGATGATGGCACGCATCAGACAGGTATCCCCGCCGCTGGCGGAAGACCGCCCCATGTCCCAAGAGCTGTCGGCTGTGGGCCGCCTAGTGCAGTCCGGCGCGCTGCTGCCACCTTCAGGGCCGGAGCTTGAAGCAGCGCCTCCAGTGCAACCCTCTCGACCCCGGACCTTATGACCGCCGCCGAGAAGCATCGCACCATTCGGGCCCCGCGCGGGAGCCACCTGACCTGCGGCAACTGGCAAATAGAGGCCGCGTACCGCATGGTGCAGAACAACTTGGATGCCGAAGTGGCGGAAAACCCCGCCGACCTCGTTGTCTACGGAGGGATCGGACGCGCAGCACGCTCCTGGGGAGACTACGACCGCATCCTGAGCACCTTAGAAGCGCTTCAGTCGGATGAGACGTTGCTAGTGCAGTCAGGCCGGCCTGTAGGCGTCTTTCGTACCCATCGCAAGGCGCCACGCGTGCTTCTGGCCAACTCCAACCTCGTGCCTCGGTGGGCCGACTGGGATACCTTCCATGCACTGGACCGCATTGGGCTCATGATGTACGGCCAGATGACGGCCGGATCCTGGATCTATATCGGAACCCAGGGCATCATTCAGGGCACGTACGAGACATTTGTGGAGGCAGGGCGGCAGCATTACAACGGCAACCTCAGCGGACGCTGGGTCCTGACGGCTGGTCTGGGCGGCATGGGCGGCGCACAGCCGCTGGCGGCAGTGATGGCGGGCGCCTGTTGCCTTGCCATCGAGTGTGATACCGAGCGGATAGCTGCCCGGCTGCGTACGGGCTATCTTGACCGCCAGACGGATTGCCCCCAGGAGGCCATGGCGCTTATCCGGCGCTGGACTCAGAGAGGCGAGGCCCGCTCCGTCGGCCTTTTGGGCAATGCGGCGGAGCATTTACCGGCGCTGCTAAAAGCCGGCGTCCGCCCGGACCTGGTGACGGATCAGACATCCGCTCATGATCCGCTACACGGCTACCTCCCAGCCGGGTGGACCATGGAACAGTGGCGCAAAGAGCGGAAGCACAACCCCAAGGGGGTCGCAAAGGCGGCGCGTGCCTCCATTCGCCAACATGCGACGGCCTTGGTGGGGTTTCACGACGCGGGCATTCCGACGTTTGACTACGGCAACAATATCCGCCAGGTGGCGAAGGAGGAAGGACTGGAGCGCGCGTTTACGTTTCCGGGATTCGTGCCAGCCTATATCCGACCGCTCTTCTGCCACGGCATCGGACCATTTCGCTGGGTAGCACTTTCGGGGGATCCCGATGACATCTACCGGACCGATGAGATGGTCAAGAAATTGTTGCCAGAGCGCCGTCATATGATCCGCTGGCTCGAACTAGCTCGCAAGCATATCCAGTTTCAGGGCTTACCGGCGCGCATATGCTGGGTCGGACTGGGTGAACGTCACAGGCTGGGCCTCGCTTTTAACGAGATGGTGCGAAGAGGCGAGGTGTCCGCGCCCATTGTCATCGGCAGGGACCATCTGGATGCCGGCAGTGTAGCTTCACCGAACCGGGAAACCGAAGCCATGCGCGACGGCTCGGACGCTGTTTCGGACTGGCCGCTGCTCAATGCGCTGCTGAACACAGCATCGGGTGCCACGTGGGTTTCTTTTCATCACGGCGGAGGCGTGGGTATGGGCTTTTCGCAGCATGCTGGTATGGTGGTGGTGGCCGATGGCACCAAGGAGGCTGCTCGACGGCTAGAGCGCGTGCTATGGAATGACCCTGCGTCAGGTGTGATGCGCCATGCGGACGCGGGCTACCCCGAGGCCCTCGACTGTGCGCGTGCCATGAACCTCAACCTGCCGTCCATCGGTGCCTGACGGGTGCGTCTTGGGTTTAGGCTCACGGGCCCCGTGCCGTTCGTGATGCGTACGCGAACGTTTCCTAGGAAACAGCCTGCGCGGCCCCGGGGTTAACGTTTGACTAATTCTTACCGCCACTGTGGTCCTTCGCCTTTTTCTGCTTACTGCCTTCTGCTGCGTGATGCTTGTGCCTGATGTCCATGCGCAGCGCTTCGAAGGCGGCATCAAGCTTGGCGCTGCCTCGACGACCTTCGATGGTGATCTGGCCGCTGGCTCCACCGTATGGAACCGGCGCAGTGGCTTCGCCGCCGGTGCTTCTCTGGGGTTGAATATGCGCTACGGCTTCTCACCGGCCATTGAGCTCACCTATGTGCGCATGGGCGCCACGTCACCGGTGGTATATCTTGACATTCCAGCCACCTTGCGTAGTGACCTGACGTACCTGACGGGATCGCTGCTGTTACAGTATCGCCTTTACACCAGCCGGTACGTGTATCCCCGCATCTTTGCAGGACCCACCTATTCCTATACGGCCAGCGCTCTCATCACCATCGCGGCGCGCGACGGATTGGGCATCATCACCGAGCAGGATGACTCCGTAGAAGGAACCGACCACGGCTTCACGGTCGGGGGTGCGCTCGACGTGGAGATAGGCGGCGAGGTGTTGACACTTGAGGTCCGCTACCTCATTGGGCAGCGCGACATCACCAAGCCCAACCCAGATCTGGGCGAGTCTGAGCTCTACAACCGCGGCATTCTGATCTTGGTTGGGCTGCTATTCTGAGCCCGCTGCGAGCCGACGGAGCACCTGGTCGGCCGCTGTTGCCATCCAAAGCACCTCCTGCGCCTGATCCTCGGCACCAGCGTCCGGCTGCAGCTCCACCACATGCAGCACCTCGGCCAGCGGCCCCAGTGCGTCGGCCAGCGCCGCAGGGTCAATGGGCGCCAGGAACACCACAGCACGCGTCTTATCCGCAGGCCAAAGCGGCATACGAAGGTACGCTCGCAGCCCACTGCAAGCATCCGCGCAGCCTGAGAACGCAGCCACCATGATGGTGCGGCTCGGCATATAGCCACGTGTGGCGTCTGAGGCGTAGCTGCGCGCTATTTCCATCAGTGCTGCCAGGCTCTGGTGGGATTCGATGCCACCCAGGTCCGCGGCGACGATGATGAGCTCGCTGCGCAATGCCGGGTCTGCACCCGCGACCAGCGCTAAGATGTTGGACCCGGTCTTCGCTGGCGTGTCACCTTCTGGCGGCATATGGTAGCGGACCGCATAGGATGTAGCCAGTGCCGGCTGCAGGCCATCCATCTGGGCTGCTACGTAGGCAATGCCATCGGCGTACCCTGCATTGTCGTCTGGCGCCGAGGTGCGCCCCACTTGTAGAAACGTCAGGTCTTCTTGGATGCGACTGATCTGCCATGCGGATTGCGCCAGCCTGGCATATCCTGTGTCATCGGTGGTTTGGGCCCCGGTGCACCCGGCCCAAACCAAGAGCGCAGCCCAGAGCCCGAGAATAGCTATCGGCGCGCTACCTCCGAGATCCGGGCCGCTCGTTGTCCTAAAATCACACATTGGTCTCACTCTCTAACACCAACTGGCCAAGCGCCCGTTCTCTGCAGGCCAAATTTGCCCCCAGCGCTGTTACGTGGGCATGGGCAGAGGTATAGTGATATCATGGGTAAACGTGTAGCAAGAAGATTCCGTGGGACACCCTTCGACCTGGGCCTTAGCAGCGAAGCCATGCGTTACGGGCTTTAACCTCAATGAGTCAATTCTGGTGCAAAATCCTGCACCCCGCAGGTATGCAGCGAACACGGTTATAGGCCCCAGTGTATGACGGGGCGCAAAAAGGACTCCCATGAGCCAGCGACCATCCTGGCGACCAAGATGAAGCGCGCGCTTCTGATCTCCTACTATTTTCCACCTGCTGGGGGCGTCAGTTCCCAGCGTATTCTGAAGTTTGCGCGCTATCTGCCGCAATTCGGCTACCAGACGGCCATCCTGACTGTGGATCCGGCCTATGCGTCCTACCCTGTTCTTGACCCTACCCTAGCTGCGCAGGTTCCTGAGGATACCAGCGTTACGCGCACACGGGCATGGGATCCGTTTACGGTCTACGCCTCGCTCCAAGGTAAGCGCAAGGCGGATGTGGTCGGCATCGGCTTCGTCAAAGAGGATCAGGAGCGCTTTTTTCAACGCTGCGCCCGCTGGATTCGGGGTAACGTGTTCCTGCCGGATGCCCGCGTCGGGTGGGTACCCTTTGCACGGCGCGCCGCTGGTCAACTTATGCGCGCCTTTGCACCTGACGTGATTCTGACTACGGGACCGCCTCATTCAACGCACTTGGTAGGTCGTCACGTGAGCGCGCGGTGCCGTGTTCCCTGGGTGGCCGACTTTCGTGATCCTTGGACCGACTATTTCTATAATGCCAACCTGATGCAGTCGCGCGGGGCACAGGCGGTGCAGGCTAGGATGGAGCGCGCCGTGCTTACGAGAGCGGACCTGGTATTGACTGTCAGCGAAGCCATCGGGTCCGGTCTTAAGAGCAAAGCCACGATACGTCGTTATGCGACGCTGCCCAACGGCTACGATGCAGCGGACATGCCCGCCAGGATTCCAGTCGCACCGCGCACGGGACCATTTGTCGTCGCACATGTGGGAACGCTGACGCGAGAGCAGCATGCCCCCGGCCTGTTGCACGCTCTTAGCGCGATAAGGCCCGCCCCCATACTGCGTTTTGTGGGGCATGTGCATCAGCACATTATCGAATCCTGCGAGGAGTCAGGCCTTGCGGATCAGGTTCAAGTGATCCCGTTTGTGCCTCACCAGGAAGCTATTGCCGAGATGCGCCGAGCCAGCCTGCTGTGGGTCTCCGTCGGCACGGGACTCCACACTCAGGGAATCGTCACCGGCAAGGTCTTCGAATATCTCAGCACCGGCGTGCCGGTGCTCGGCACCGGACCGACCGATGGAGACCTCGCTACGTTACTGGTTAATACAAACGGAGGGCGCCTCTACCATCCAGACGACGCCAGCGCCATAAAGCACTACGTACGTATGCTGATGGCGGGTGAGCTTCGCCCCCGAGCCCGTGCCGATGCGCTTAAAGCCTATGACCGGAGGGTGCTGGCCAAGCGCCTGGCATCGCTGTTTGACTCGCTCCTGTAGCAGGTCCGCCCCTCGTGGCCCCCGAGGGCCAAGACATCGCGCTGGCGCCGGTAGCAGTCACATCGCTAAGGGCTGGCGAAATATTAAGTTAGCCTGACCGGAACCATCTGCTCCGAAGATGCTATGCACGCCGATAACCGCTCCCGCCTGAATGTCGGAAATAGTCCTTATTTACGTTTCACGTAGCTCCCTTGACGCTGCTTTCGGTCTTGCCCTGCGCGAAGGAACGCCGTACACGGACGTCTTTCGCCGAGCTGTTGTCGATGAGGCCCTGATTGCATACTCGAAGCGGATACGGGCTGCCCAGACGGCACGCCTGTAAGCCGGCCCACGAGAGCGCTCGTAGCCTTGCTTCTGGGCAGACATACCGCTGCTATACAAAGAAGGCGAACTATGCCCGTCTGCGGCGGATGTTCGTAAACGGTAAGTGGGTCCGCAACGGGGCGGTCGAACAATGCCGCAACGCACACAAGGTAGCAGAGAAGCATCCGAGCTATTTCACGTTGACGAAACTCTGGACGGCCGCCCGCAACGCCGATGAGCGCAATCTCGAGTTCGGCGTGGCTGAGCAGCGTTCTGTGATCACGGGCGTGACGGAGGGTTACAAGCGCTTTTTCAATAAGCACAATGCGCGCCCGCCGCGTTTCAGCGGCGACTTGGTGAAGAGCTTCAGGCTGCCACGAAAGCCCGAACGCGTCAGGCGCCAAGACTATCGCGTTCGCATCAAGGGCGTCGGGTACGTCCGTTTCACCGATCGGCGCGGGTTGATCAAGCGCTACGGCTGCAAGTTCGTGCGCATCGTGCGGTCGTCGCTGGGTACCGAATACACGATACAAGTCGTGTACGAGCGCCCCGAGGCGCCAGAGAACAGCTGCGCAGACACGCCGATGGCCGTGGACCTTGGCTGCAAGGCCATCGCGACGCTGGCGGATGGAAAGAGCTACGCGCCCATCAAAAAGAGTGAGCCCCGCAGGGACGCTTTGCAGCGTCGGGCTGCTAAGACGAAGAAAGACACGCGTCTGCGCCGAAAGCGGTTCGGTGCTTGGCGCAAGGAGGCCGAGCGCGTAGTAAGACGCAACCGCGGGTACCGCCACGAGGTGGCTGCCGACGTCGTTAAGCGATCCGCGAATCTGTTTCTGGAAGACCTGAAAGTAGAACGCATGACACGCGCCGGTGGCAGCCGCAAGACGGGGCTGAACCGATCGATGCGCGCGCAAGGGCTGTACGCATTGGTGCAGCTGTTGAAGTACAAATCCACTTTGCTTGGCGGCAAGGTGGAGCTGGTTCCGCCGAACGACACAACGCAGAGATGCAGCGCTTGCCATCACAAGCCGGAGGAAAGGCTACGCCTGGCTGACAGGAAGCATCGTTGTACCATGTGCGGAAAGACCCAGTGCCGCGACGTTAACGCGGCGTTGAACGTGTTGTATCGGGGCCTTTGCCCTGATGGATGGGCGGCGAGCCTGTCGTACGCGCAACACGTGTCTGCTCACCCGGACGCTGAGCGGCATCCGCTGTTGGATGCTGTGGCGGGTCTGGGGAGTGTACAGCATCGTGCTCGTGAGCTGCATCCGCAGGGGTGTTGCGCACCCACGAGTTCAGGCGAAATTGACCACAGGCCAA
This sequence comes from Rhodothermales bacterium, assembly GCA_958296045.1. Taxonomy (GTDB): domain Bacteria; phylum Bacteroidota; class Rhodothermia; order Rhodothermales; family Bin80; genus CATQHT01. The sequence goes on along the minus strand of CATQHT010000001.1, from coordinate 284,914 downwards.
CCAGGCAGATAGGTTAATTTTTCGCCAGCCCTAAGCTACTAACCCCTTGGTCTTTCGTCCCTGGTCCCTCAGCCCAACTTCGTCACTGGTAGTGAAATGAAAAGCCGGACCTCTCCTGTCCCCGTTTTAGGAGCCCCAATTTAACTCCGAAGGGGACCTGGAAGGCTGGAAACCGATTCGAATTGAGAGTTCTAAGGTGGTAGCGTGGGTGCCAGGGTATCTGAAGGTGATCAGCTATAGGCGCCGCGTATTTGCGCGTGGCATCGATCCTTCGAAAGGGCTGCGTATCGCTCCACTCTCTGCGCGCACTATTCCCAGCGGGCGAGTACATGATATCGTTGCTGGCGCACCTTGTTACGTCCAAAGTCGAGGATGGTCTACCGCTTTACCGCCTAGCCAAGATAATAGAGCGCGACTCGGGCTATAAGATCCCATCGTCCACCATGGGAAACTGGATGGATAAGGTAGGCTTTGACCTGGAACAGCTCGCGCTTGCCGTGGCCGATCAGGTACGCACGAGCGGATACCTGCAGGTGGACGAGACCACGATCCGCGTGCAGGATCGCAAGAAGAAAGGGTCCACTCATCGCGGATACTTCTGGGTCTACCATTGCCCTAAACAGAAGCTGCTGGTCTACCAATACGCACCCGGACGCGGAAGCAAGGTGCCACGAGGATTCCTGCATGGGTTCCAGGGCGTGCTGCATACCGACGGATATGTCGCCTACGAGACCTTCATTCGGGATGTCTGCATCATACTGGCCAACTGCTGGGCCCATGCGCGACGCAAATTTTACCAAGCCCTCCGTACCGATCCCGACAGAGCCGCCTTCGTGCTGAAGCAAATAGGAAAGCTCTACCGGATAGAAGAGCAGCTGCGCGAGAACCATTCCTCTGCAGAACAACGACGCATCGCGCGGCAGCAAAAGGCCAAACCCGTATTGCGCCGTAAGTGTCCCGTAGATAGCATCAAATGTAGGCCATGTGGCCATCTTATGTTTTGATGGGGTTCTACGTGTTTATACCGTAGCCTCTACTCCAGGCAGGTTGGGAGCATCCTCAGTCGTGACCTGACGGCTTGGATTTGCGATACCGAGCAGGTTTCTATAGGATTGCTCGAGGCATGTAGTGGTCGTCACCGACCAGGAATAAGTGTCTCGTAGTGTACATATTACGTTGAGGGGCTTGAGCTGCCGATATTGTTACATCGGTCAGTGAGCAGCTTAACTGGGGGATGCAATGGCATCGTTACGTCGTAGTTCGGAGGACATGTTTCCGCTGGTGGAGCGTTTTTTGGGTGGCGCGCAGAGTCTGACGGCGTTTTGCCTTGAGCACGGCCTGTCGGAGCGTGGTTTTTACTACTGGCGCAAGAAGTACGCGGCATCTGTGTCTCGGGCTTCGGGCACCTTTGTGGAGGTATCGTCACCGGTGGTACATGAGCGGGCGTTGATGGAGGTCGAGTTTCCAGGCGGCGCGCGTCTGCGCGTGTACACGCCGGTATTGGAGGACTTTCTCGGATCTGCGTTACAGCGTGAGCGAAGCCAGTCATGTTCGCATGGGGGCCGTCGCACGTGTTTCATTTTTGCCGGGAGCCTACGGACATGCGCAAGGGCTTTGACGGGTTGTGCAGTCTGGTGCGCTCGGGCATAAAGCGTGATCCTCTCTCGAACGATGTGTTCGTTTTCATCAACCGCCGTCGGACACATATCACATTTCTGGTTTGGGATCGCAGCGGCTGGGTTTTGTCCTACAAGCGTCTCGAGTCGCGTACGTTTGAGCTGCCAGAGACCGCGACGCCTTTATGGACGGAGCTCATGATGCTCTTGGACGGGGTACGGCTTGCGACGGTACGCTATCGACGCCGATTTCGGCGTTCCGATTCCTAACTATTTTCACATAAAAGTCATGGAACGAATTGGAAATGCCATGAGTAAACAGGGCGTGCCAAGTATCCCTGACCAGGAGCGCCCCTGTCCGCATTCCGCGAGGCTCGAGCTGGACCATCGCGCGGTGGTCGAGCGACTTCGTTCGGAGCGTGACCATTGGCGGCGCCTGCATAGCGAGGAGCATACAAAACGGCAGCGGTCGGAGGCAACGAACGCAGGTCTGGCCGAGAATATAGCCAATCTCAAAGACCAGCTCAGTGAGCCCTCCCGAAAGGTCTTCGGCAGCACAAGCGAGCGCTTAAAGGCGCCTGTGAAGCCAAAGTCGCCTTTGAGCGACGACATCCGCGCGACAGCGGATCAGAAGCCGCCACAGTCAGCGACCGCAGATACGTCGGCCTCGCGCCCGGGTGTAAAGGGCACACCGACTAAGGACCATCGCGCGAACGCCAAACCCAAGACGCGACGCTAAGGGCAGCGTAGCAAACGTAACCGTCCCGTAGACAGCATTTAAGCCGGGAGGTTTGCCCTGCTTATATTTGGGTGCGGTCTTCTATGGCTATGCGGTAACCTCGGCTTCGGGCAGGTTGAGGTATCCTCAACTCGGCAGAGCAGCCATAACTGGTAGCTCTGACAGGTATCGCTATTCGCCGATGTTCTTTGGGAGTCTGGTTGCGGGTGTGCCAGGCTAACTGGTGCCAGTACAGGGAGTGAAGGTCTCCCGATGTGAAGGATTAACCATCCACGCATCTTTTCGAGCCGTGCGTTGGTACCCGCGAGGGTGCCAGCGAAGCGTCGATAGGGGTGCGGGTGTGCAGGGCTAATGAGCACCGAAAATGTCATCGTCCAGGATGCCGAGGCTTTCTGCTTGGTCGAAGGCAACACCTTCTTCGCCGTTAAAGGTGAGGCGGAGGAGGGTCCCGCGGTGTCCAAGAACCCAGGTACGCACGTACGTACTGCATCGGGACCTGGGAGGTCTCTCCATTACCCATCCCTTCGGGGAGGGTCGCCAAAGCGTAGGCTACATGCTGATCGGAGGATGTACGGTGGAGAGAAGTCCGATGTGACCATACTCGACTTTATCACTTGTAGTGAAGTGAGAGGTCGGACCTCCCCTGTCCCCGTTTGGGGGGCGTTTTTCCGGGTGCTATGGAGCCTTGCTGATTACCGGAGCGGTCGGTGGTGGCTTAGGGGGTGTTCGCCCCTGTCTTGCGTGTCCTTCGCCGTATTGGGGCCCCGCGATCGGGGCTCATCTGTCTGAATCGGACACAGCGCACGCTACTCCTTCTGGAGTGGGTACTGGCGTGAGGCATGGGGAGCGTCACAAGTTTCATGAATCAGGAGGTTTTTTCAGATCGCTCGGCTCACTGGAGTGGTCCTCCTTGCATCTTATCGCCGTGGGATCGTAGCTCATGCCCATACAATGGACGATCCGCTGCAAGCATGGCGTCAACTTCTGATCCACTTTGAGGACGATATAGCGGTGCTTACTCTTTGGTAGCACCGTGGTAATCCGATGGATCCGGTTGAGTTTGAAGCGGAGCGCGTTCCAGCTTTCATGGACATGGTTGGCCTTGAGCTTTGTGCGGATCAAATGGGACACGTGGTAGGCCAGCACGGTAATGAACAGATGTCCTTCAATCCGCTCATCTTTGCTGTGATAGATAGGCCGTAATCCCAGGTCGGACTTCATGACTGGGAACATGGCCTCAATCTCCGTGAGCCGCCAGTAGGTGCGCGCAATCTTTTTGGCAGACCAGGTGGCTGGTGCTGAGCACATACCCTCCGGTGGTCTGGGTTTTTTTGATGGGAGGTACGCTTGCTAAACGTGACCGATGCGGCAAGCTGTGTCCCCTCCTTCTGCTTCACCTCAACCTCATACAGGTGGGCCACCGACTTGTACTTCTCCTGCAGGCGACCGACCTTACGTTCGACTTTCTTGATATTTTTCAGGCGTCTGGGCACAGGCAGTCCCTCATGGAGGTATTGCAGTGCCGCTTCAAACTGGTCGCATTTGGTCTGCAAGATCTGCTCGTCGGTGGCCTGCCGGGCTTCACTGTGTACATAGACGCGCACCACTCCCTCCTCCTCGGGGAGCTTCCAAGCCCGGACTTTCACGTCATTAGCGGTTACAAACTCTTGATCGGGTGCCTGGGTGGGCACAGGAGGCACCCTATTTTCACTCCACACAGATCCAGGCTGTTTTCCTTCAAGTACGCCAGATTTGCTTCGGTGGCAATACCGGCATCCATGATGACGGTGGGTGTCGCTCCGGTCAGGTTCTCTATGGCCTTCTGGAGCGTAGCCGGCTCGCTCGCGTAGCCGGGTAGAATCTCCACACTGTGCGCCAATCCCGAGGCATCGAGCGTCAGCGCCAGCGTGACCAGAGGACAATCGCTCCGCTTCTCTTTGCTGCGCCCACAACGAAGGAGTTCTCCTTTCTGCCGACCGTGATAGAAGGCATTTGTTAGATCATAAAAACGATCGTCTCGTCCAAATCCAACACCCTCTTTGTGTTTCCAAAGAGGCGGTCCATGGTCTCATGCCGGTGCTTGTGCAACCGGTCTGAGCATCGGTACAGCATGCTCAGACTTGGCTCCTGGAGGTTCAGCAGCTCCAGGATACTGGAGGCCTCCGTCATCCACTTATGGGTGCGCCGTTCACTGCCGGGACAGAGCATGCGTCCGACGATGAGCGCACAGGTGAGTTTGATATGATTTTCGGGAAACTTGAGTTCACGCAAGAGTTCTTCCATGCCCAGCAGTTCGAGCGCTTGCAGCGCTAGGCGCTCGCCTCCGACGGTCTTGGCGTCGGGGTTGTAGACCTTATCTGTGAGAATGGTGTCGCGACCATCCGGGTGTTTTGCATGGATGTCAAAGCCTTGGTCCAGGAGTCGTTTGACGATGTCGTCGACCACGTTCTTCAGGTGCTCATCCTCTTCCTGTACGGGGATGCGCGCTTGTCCTTTCAGTCGGGCGGTGACCTGCTTGGCGAGTTCGGGCCAGTCTTGCTTAGGGATACTGAAATCCCGTCCGAGGTTGAGTAGGGTACGGTGGGTGGATTGTCCTTCGACGCGTACGGATTGCAGGAGCGCGAATGAGGTTCGCACCTGGCCGTTCTTGCGGCGGTAATTAGAGGCTCGTACGAAGATGGCGCTGCGCGTCTGGTCCGGGGTGGTGTTACGGCGCCGTACGCGGCGGGTTCCTCGGGGCCCTATCTATTTCACTACAATACGATTGGCGGCAATATCGACGAACAACGGCGCTGAAATCGGCCCGCTCGGAGGAACATGAGGACGAACGAGGCCCCGCCGTTAGCCCGAGTGATAAAGATGGGCTAACAGCTGCAAAGCATTCAGAGTCACACGTTCGCCTCCGTCGGTCCGAGTGTCGGTATGTATGGACTTCATCAATGATGATGGTATCCCGGTCGTCGCGCGGGTCGTCCACGTTGTAGCCCTTGTCCAGCAGTTTCTGCACGATAGCCTAGCTGGCGAGGCGGAGCGTCTCACTCTCAAACGCCAAGCGGCTCCGTCCTCGTAAGCTATTGTCAATTTGGCGAATCAACTTGCGCCATTGTTCCTTAGGAATATCGACGGCTTGGCCCAGGTTAAGGACAGTCCGCTGTTTAGGAGCGCCATTGATCCGGTAGCATTTAACCAGCGCGTAGTTGGTGGCCTTAGCGCTGGATTTAAGGGTGCGTCCGCATATCCTGCCGCCCACGCATCTGGTGGCACTGCAGGATATGGTCGACAGCCGCTCCAACGTCTAGAGCAACGTGGTCTGCATTCGTCGTCAGCTGCTCCTCACACCCGTAACCGGTGGTCACTAGGATCGTTGTCATGCCCAGACGCCGACCAGCCTCGATGTCGTGATTCCGATCGCCTATCACAAAGGAGCGCTTTGGGTCCACATCCCACTCGCATATCGCCTGCTCGAACATGCCGGTGCCCGGCTTACGGCAAGCACTATAGCGCCGGTATTTGGCAACCGTTGCCTCGACATGGTACGGGCTGAAATAGAAGGTATCCACATGCGCACCCGCCCGCTGCAGCTCTGCCTGCATATGCGCATGCAAAAGATGCACCGCCTCCTCGTCATAATGTCCGCGTGCAACACCTGCCTGGTTGGTGACCACCAGCGCCAGGAGCCCCGCTCGGTTTAGGCGCGCCACAGCCAGAGGAGCGCCTGGAATCCATACAAGATCCTCCGCGCGATGCAGGTAGTTCACCTCCCGATTGAGTGTGCCGTCCCGATCCAAGAATACCGCGGCCCGACGCCTCATCGGCCGTTCCCGAACAGGATGCGCTCCACGGCTGCAAGCACCAGGTGCGCACACAGGTCATGCCCTTCCTGGATACGAGCCGTGTCGCGTGACGGAATTTGCACCAGGATGTCGCAGCAATCAGGCATCTGGCCTGCTGTCTGCCCAGTCCAACCTATCGCTACCGCGCCCAGACGGCTGGCTGCTTTGAGACCGCGCAGCACGTTGGTGGAAGTGCCGCTGGTGGACAGGCCGATGGCGATATCATCCTCCGTGCAATGCGCCCGGATCATGCGTTCGAATACGGCTTCATAACCGAAGTCGTTGGCTATGGCGGTCAGCTGTGCCGTATTGGCTGTCAGCGCTACGGCACTGATCGGCGGCCGGTCCGCCAACCGAAAACGGCCGGTGAGCTCGGCCGCCCAATGTTCGGCCGAGGCCGCGCTGCCCCCGTTGCCGAACAGCAGCACTTTCTGGTCACGCACGCAAGCACCCGCGATCAGCGTGGCGATGGCTGCCAGGTGGTCCACCTGCTTTCGCACTGCTTCGCGCACCTGCTGCGCCTCATCCACCTGCTCCCGCATCCATACGGCCACCCCACGTTCGCCTATCTGATCCATGTCTGCAGACCTGCATTGGTGAAGCCGAACTGCACAACGCGGCAGTCGGCATCTTCCAGCGCCTGTATCACCTTATGGCGCCGGTCCGGCGCTACAAAAAAGAAGATGAATCCTCCGCCACCAGCGCCAGACACTTTGCCGCCCAGTGCCCCAGCAGCCCGCCCAGAGGCATAGATCGCATCAATACGCGGGTTGGTGATCCTGTCCGCCATGCCCTTTTTGGCGATCCACGCGCGGTGCATCAGCTGCCCAAACCTGCCGAAGTCGCCTTTGAGCAGGTGGCGTTTCATTTCAATTGCCATCTCCTTGGTGCGGTCCATCGCTTTGATGTGATCCACACGCTCCTGCCTGAAGTTATCAATCTGGCTGCTGATGATGTCACTCGCTCCTAGCCGCCTGCCCGAGAATGCCAGCACCAATGAATATTCCAGCTCACTCTTCCATTCTACGGGCAGTCGCAACGGGTTGACAAGCACATCGCCACGGGCGAACTCGATGAAGTTAAATCCCCCGAACGCGGCCGCGTACTGATCCTGCTTCCCACCGACGAGTCCCAAGTCTGTGCGCTCAATCCGTACCGCCTGCTGCGCGACTTCGTATCGATTCAATCCCAACTTCAGCCAGTGGTTGAAGGCTCCGATGAGTGCTACCGTCATCGTAGACGACGCGCCGAGGCCCGACTCAGCCGGGCAGTCGGTATGCGTCCACAGGTCAAAGCCGCAGGGGATGCGTTCGAAGAGGCAGAGTGAATCCATCACTCCTTTGGCGAGCAGCATGTTGCCTTGCGGTACGACGGCTTCGGCCGCCTGCTCCAGCAAGAAACTCTCGGACTCCCCGTAGTCCAGCGACCGCAGCCGTACTACCTGGGAGTCATTGGGCACGATAGATACCCATGCGTACAGGTTTATCGTGGCATTAAGGACGAAGCCGCCGCGTTCGTCCGCATAGGGAGCTACGTCGGTTCCACCGCCTCCGAATGCCAGCCTAAGGGGCGCCCGCGATCGTATCACCATGCTACTCGCCCGCCTTTTTGCCACCCAAGATGCTCTGCCACGCTTTGGGCATGTGCATAGCTCCTTGGTGTCCCGAAGTCCAAGATGGTAGCGTCCGGCATTCGGCAACCGTACAACCCCCGCGCCACCCACCTGGGAAACACCTCATTTTCCAATGAGACAGACCGTCCCACAGCGATGCCAGCCACCAGCTTTGACCCTAAGAGATACACGCCAGCACTGATCCATGCCTCACTTGCGGCAGCGGGCGCCTTTTCCGCGAATTGCTTCACCTCACCGGTCAGGGCATCGACCAGGACCCGTCCGTAGCGCACACCACCCATGGGCGGAACCAGGGCAAGCGTGCCCTTTGCATCGGGCTGGGCCTCATGAAAATGTTGAAGGCTTCTCAGGCTGCCGCTGAAGAAGGTATCGCCATTGATGACGAGAAGGGAGGCGCGCAATCCAAGCGTATCAGCAGCCAGACGCACCGCACCACCGGTGCCAAGCGGGGACGTTTCCTGGACGCAGCGCACCTCCAGATCCCCAGTATTGCAGTCTGGGCTATGCACAAAGGCTTCCACCTGGGCCCCGAGGTGTCCGATACTGAGCACCGCACGGTGGACGCCTTCGCTTTGTAGATGACGCAACAGAATCCCAAGGAACGGCTCACCGCCTATCGGAAGCAGGACTTTGGGCTTGTCTGAAGCGACGGCGGCAATGCGCGTGCCGCGCCCTCCGCAGAGAACGATCGCGGTGTGCGCGTCCATGCTACAGGAACAACTCTACCGCGTCCAGCAGCGGGCTCCACCCGAATGACCGCTTCCGCTCTTTAACACTTGTCGTGAACCGCTCGCCAAGGTCCTCGCGAAAGAAGCGCATCACGGCGTCTGCTAGCGCTTGAGGAGCCTCGGGAGGTACCACCAGCCCGTCTTCATCATGGCGCACCACTTCGGCGAGTCCGCCCACATCGGTGATGATGAGCGGTACCTCAAAGTTGAACGCAATCTGTGCCACGCCGCTCTGCGTTGCTGTAACATAGGGCTGCACCACGACGTCGCAGGCAGAAAAGTATGCCGGCACCTCGGCGTCGGGGATATACCTGGCATCAAAGCGGACATGGTGCTCAAGCCCATGGCGCCGAATCTGGTCCCGGTACCGCTGCTCGTCATCGTAGCATTCGCCGGCGATGATAAGGCGCGCTTCCGGCATTGCCGCCACGATGCGCGGCATCGCATCTAACAGGACATGGAGCCCTTTGTAGCGACGTATCAGTCCGAAAAACAACAGAACGGGTGCTTTGGGCGGCAGCTGCAGCGTGCTGCGTGCCTGCTGCCGGCTCAGGGCTTCGCCAAACAGGTCGTAAACCGGGTGCGGTACCATGTGGACAGGTCCCTTCGTACCCAGTGTCCGCAGATCCGTGCGTACCGCTTCGCTCATCACGATGCAACCGTCGGTGGCACGCAGGAAGTAGCGACCGAGCATAGCATCTCCTAGATGCCGCTCATGGGGGATCGCGTTGTCGACGACCACCACCACTCTACATCCGCGCCCACGCAGGCGCCGGGCGACCGTTCCGAAGGCGGGCGCTAAGAATGGCATCCAGTACTTGAAAATCACCACATCCGGCTGCATATCGCCGATCGTGCGTGCGGCGCGTAGCCAGTTAAGAGGATTTATCGAATCGAGGATACGGTGTGCGGAGGGACGCTTCCCTTGAGGGGCGGTATCCAGCTGCGTCTTGCCTGGGAACAGAAGCGTTGGATACTGCCGCGTGAATGTCCAGGCGCTCACCTCGTGACCGCGATCCTTCAAGCCGCTGAACATCGTTTCCAGAAAGTGCGCGATGCCGCCCCTGTACGGGTACATGGGACCGATGAGCGCCAGCCGCTTACGAGCTTTCAAGAATTCCGGTCGTATTCTCGTGGGCGATGCTACCTGATTTTGGAAGCATTGTTTCTAAAGGAGCGCCGGTACCTTCAGACCTATGGGAGCAGTAGCGGCGCAGTGGCTCCGCTGTGTTGAAACTCCAGCGCCATCGACATCGTACGCTTCGGCAACAATCATCTGGCAGGCAGATCCATGATCGACAAGGATACAATGAGGCAGCGCTTCGACGGAATCCGGTCCGAAGGTAAGGAGCGACTCAATGAGCTCAAAGCAGAGGGCAAGGAGCGCTTCGAGGAGCTGCGGGTCGAAGGCAACGAACTTGCCACTAGGGTGCGCGAGCTCATTAAGGAAGGTAAGACACGTAAGATCACCATCAAGAAGGGCGACCGTGTGCTAGCGGAATTCCCCTTGGCTATTGGCCTGGGTGGCGCTGCGGCGGCCGTGATTCTGCAGCCCGCGCTGGCTGCGATAGCTGCCATTGGTACGCTGGTATCTGATGTGGATGTGATCGTTCACCGGGATGCCGACAGCAGCGTTCCTGCACGCACCGTCGATTACGACGAGGTGGATTCCTAACTCGGCTCGTCTCAGTGCCCGGCGCGATGCATGATTCGCCGGCGCTACCGCCAGTCACCTTTGCGGACGTCTCGGACGCGGCAGAGCGCCTGCGAGGCGTTGCGCATCGAACCCCTGCGGCTGCTTCCCGAACGCTGGATATGCGCGTGGGCGCGCGCGTAATCTGCAAATGCGAGAATTTTCAGCGCGGGGGTGCGTTCAAGTTTCGGGGTGCATACAATGCGCTAAGTCGGCTGAGTGCGGACGCACAACGCCGCGGCGTTCTGACCTATTCCTCTGGCAATCATGCGCAGGCCGTGGCACTCGCGGGTCGCCTTTTGCGAATCCCAGCCACGATCGTTATGCCTTGTGATGCTCCGAAGGTGAAGCTGCGCGCAACGCGCGGCTACGGTGCGCACGTTATCCTCTATGATCCTGGCGAGGTGACCCGTGAAGCGCTGGCACGGCGTGTCAGCCAAGAGCGCAGCCTGCCTGTCATCCCGCCGTATGACCATCCGCACGTTGTCGCCGGTCAGGGCACGGCGGCACTGGAACTGCTCCAAGACACCAGACCGCTCGACTACCTTCTAGCGCCGTGCGGCGGTGGCGGTCTGCTGTCTGGATCCGCATTGGCGGCGCAGGGCGCAGCGCCCAGGTGCCGTGTCATTGGGGTAGAGCCCAAGAACGCCGACGATGCCACGCGCAGCTTTCACACCGGGATGCTGCACAGCGTATCCAACCCAGACACTGTGGCTGACGGTGCGCGCACTACGAGCCTGGGTAGGGTGACCTTTCCGCTTGTTAAGCGGCTCGTGCACGATATGGTAACGGTGACGGAAGAGCAGATTCTGGCCGCGACAAGATTCTTGTGGGAGCGTATGAAGCTGGTGGTAGAGCCTACCGGCAGCTTGGGCGTTGCCGCCCTTCTGGGGGGAGCGTTTTCACGTCCAGGCGCGCATATCGGTGTGATCCTCAGCGGCGGCAATGCGGACCTGGGGCTCTGGTCGCACCATCGCGTGCCACCCGCAAGCCATTAGGAGCAAGACGCCACAGAGCCGTAGCTGCACTGGCGTCGTGTGATACTCACGGTGGAAGCCTGCATTCGCCCTACCAGAGTTGCGGAGCACTGCGCGCTACGGGGCAGACAAAGTCACTACATCCGAGCACCACTGACACCAAATTGTCAGGTCATCTCCCTACCTTCCGTACCGGGGTAGTCCACTCGATTCGGAATGACCTTCTGATCTTCGTCAGGGATACTTTTTGGGAGTAGGACCTCTTCCCAGCCCCAGGATCTCGCCGCACAATGGCCCCTGGGGCGCGAGGGTGTGCTGGATAGGCGTAACGGAGACCTTCCCGGATTCCACAGTGCATATGCCCGAGTTAGGGTGGCCATGCAGGTTGATGACCTCGCCCCTGTACCTGAACCGGGTGTGACTTGTCGTTGTAACCTGGTAGTAGAGCCTGCTGCCAGCCTGGGCGTCGCCACGCATTCGGGTAAGCTTTCTCAAACCCGGGCACACGCACAGGTGTGACCCCGTGCGGCGGCAACGCAGATCTGGGGCTCTGGGCGCTCCATCGCGTGCCACGCGCCAGCCAGTAGGAACAGGGCTCCACAGAGCCGTGACTGCACTGGCGTCGCGTCATACTCGCGGCGGCAACCTGCATTCGCCCTGCCAGGGTTGCGGAGCACTACGCGCTATGCGGCAGAAAAAAGTCACCAAATCTGAGCACTACTGACACACTGTTGTCAGGTAGCTCCCCTACCTTCCGTATTGGGGTAGGGCACTCGATTCGGAATGACCTTCTGATCTTCGTCAGGGATACTTTTTCGGAGCAGGACCTCTTCCCAGCCCCCAGATCTCGCCGCACAATGGCCCCTGGGGTGCGAGGGTGTGCTGGGTAGACGTAACGGAGACCTTCCCGGATTCCACGGTGCGCATGTCCAAGTTGGGGTGGCCATCCAGATTCTAGCAATCGCCTTTGCACCAGCAGCGGATTTAACTCATCGCTGTTCACTGGCAGCCAACCCAACCGAAAGGCTGGAGGGTAGAGCACTCCCTGGTCTGTGTGCACGCATCACCGTGATTCGGAGCACTCACATCCCGCACGTGAGCCTCTGGTAAAGCCATCCCGCATCGATTGAGCGGCACTACAGAATGCTGTTGCGAAAAGGAGACACTTCACGCTTATGCGCCGCGCTTGTCCGCAGCCCGCAGCCGCGCGATGCAGGCTGTAGAACAAATCTGGCGCTGTGCACGAGAAAAGAGTGAACCATTGGGCGCACCTGACACAACCCTGTCAGATTAGTTTCCTACGGTCCGTGTTGGGGGAATCCTTTCGGTTCCGAATGGGACTCTGGTATTCCCGGGACGGTATCGCTAAGGCGAGACATCATCCCAGCTCCAGGTGCTTAGCACATCAATGCACCCATGGGCCGTCAGGTCGTGCTGGATGGGCGTGACGGAGACGTAGCCGGATTCCACGGTACGAATATCCGAGTTGGGGCGGTCATCCAAGTTGAAGAATTCACCCTTGTACCAGAAACGGATTTGGTCCGACACTGTCGGCTCCTCAATAAACGACTCTTCCCATCGGGCCCGCGCCAGACACGTCACCCGAATGCCGTGAATGTCATCAAGCGGTACCGGCGGGATGTTGACATTGAGCACCAGCCCGCGCGGCAGACGGCTGCGCAGCACCTTGTGCCCGATCACATGCGCGTATCGCCCCGCAACATCGTAATCGCCCGCCTCCCCTTCCACCAGAGAAAACGCCAGGGAATCCACACCCCGGATAGAAGACTCCGTGGCCGCGCTCACCGTACCGGAGTACATCACGTTGACCGCTAAGTTGGAGCCCCGATTGATGCCGCTGACCACTAGGTCTGGACGCCGTTCCAACAGCCTGTTCAATGCCAGCTTCACGCAGTCGGCCGGCGTCCCATCAATGGCCATTGCGCGTACTCCAGCAAGTGACCCTCCGAAGCGATATGGCACCGCACGCATCTCGGTGCGCAGCGTGATCGCATGCCCCACCGCGCTCTGTTCCTCTCGTGGCGCAATGATCACCACTTCGCCAAGCTGCAACATGGCCTTAGCCAGTGCCGTCAGACCAGGCGCATCGATCCCATCGTCGTTGGTAACCAGGATGTATGGCCTTTTACGTTGTATGGCGGTCATAGCATCCTGAACCTGCACAGCTCCGAGCTGCAGGCTTAGCCGCCCCGGTTAGCTTCTCTGGGGCCGTGGTCGTACAGTATTAATAGCTTTCGTGGGCACCGGGAAAGTGCCGCTCCCTGACATCCGCCGCATACTGCCGCACAGCATCCGTAATGGTGGACGCCAGCTCTGCGTACCGGCGAACAAAGCGCGGATGAAAATCGGTTGTGAGCCCCAACGCATCGTGCGCTACCAACACCTGCCCGTCACAGTCCACGCCAGCCCCGATACCTATCGTCGGAATGCTCAACGACCGGGTTACCTCCCGCGCCAGCCGAGCAGGGATCTTCTCCAGCACCACGGCAAAGCACCCAGTACGCTCTAAGAGGCGCGCATCCTCACACAGGCGCGCCGCTTCGCCCTCTTCGCGAGCACGCACCTTGTAAGTGCCAAACTTGTAAATGCTCTGCGGCGTAAGGCCCAAGTGCCCCATCACCGGGATGCCGGCCTCTAGGATCCGCTCCGCGGAAGCCACGCCCGCCTTGCCACCCTCAATCTTTACCGCATGCGCGCCCGTCTCCTTCATGACGCGGATCGCCGAGCTCAGCGCCTCTTTCGAGTTGCCCTGGTAGGAGCCAAACGGCAAATCCACCACCACAAGCGCCCTCTTCACCGCACGAATCACGCACTGCGCATGGTAGATCATGTGCTCGAGTGTGATGGGCAGGGTGGTCTCGTAGCCAGCAACGACGTTTGACGCCGAATCGCCGACAAGTATGACATCTACACCGGCACCATCAATAATGCGCGCAAGCGTATAATCGTATGCCGTCAGCATCACGATCGGCTGCCCGCCCGCCTTCATCTCCTGCAAGGTCTGCGTCGTGACGCGCCGGGCAGCCATAAAGAGGTGCTGTTAGCTAGGGCTCAAACTCCCGTGGGCCATCATCGGACCGATCCTGCAGGGTGTGCCGCAGAAAGTCATGCCTAGTTGCTATCGTCCGCCTCTGCCTCACCCACATCTATCCCCAGCTCACGAGCCACATCAAGCGTGATATCCAAGATGCGGTCCTCATTTGCATACAGGATAATCGGCTGTGTGGGTCCCGCCTGGATTCGAAGCACTAGGTCCAGATTTTTCTGCTCAGCAACCCGCCTGATCGCCGCATCAACCATTTCAAAGATCGGGCTGAGAAGCTCCGCTTCGCGCTGCGCCAGCTCACGCTCAGCATCCGCGGCCCGCTCCTGCAAGGCCTTTTGATCATTTGAGATATCCTCCTCGCGCTCCCTACGACGCTGCTCAGAAAGCAGCTGCTGCTGCGTCTGGTAGCGTTCTAGCTTGCCCTGCAGCTCATCCGCCATTGCCTGCAGCGTACGCTGCGTAGCCTCGAACTCCCCGCGCAACGTCTCCTGAACCGTCTGGTACTCCGGCATGTTCGAGATCAGGATCTCGTGATCCGTATACCCGATCTTGAGCGCCGGCATCTGCTGCGCCACAGCGGGCACGGCGGCAACGACCAAAAGCGCTAAAAGGCCCAGCCGCCGCATAGTGTATGACTGCATAATCTTTCGTTCTGTTTAAAAGCTATTGGCCTTGGCCACCCCTACGACTCTGTCCTCCCGTCGGCAACGCCCGCCCACCCTGCTCGGAGGCGGGACTCGAGCCCGGGGTTACCGTTTCCGCAGTCGGCGAACCGATCGCGGCACCGCCCGGCTGCTGCACATCAATACCCAGCTCCCGAAGTACCTCGTCGCTTATGTCGTACCGCTCGTCCGTATACAAAAACACGTAATCACCGCTGCGGTCAAACACATAGTCGTATCCCTCGGCCTGGGCTATGGCCTCAATAGCAATCAACACCTTCTCCTGGATCGGCCGCAGCAGCTGATCCTGCAGCCGGTAAAGCTCGCCTTCAGGGCCGAAATACTGCATCCGGCGACTGGCCAAGTCCTCCTCCGCCAACATAATCTCCTCCTGCCGGCGCTGCCTCTCGTCTTGCGTGTACAGCAGTTCGCGCGCCTGATAGTCGCGGAACAGGTCATCTATCTCGGTCTGTCGGAATTCTAGGTCCTGAGTCCACTCATCCGTCTTGCGATCTAGCTGCTGCTGAGCCGTGGCAAACTCAGGGTACTGGCTGTAGATGTACTCTGAGTCCACGTACGCAAGCTTGTCCTGGGCAGCCGCAGGTGCGCTAATGACCAGACATATGATCAGAGATAAGAACAGGAAGGAGAGTCTTTTGGGCGTCATCATCGTGCGTGCGGAGCTACGTGTTGCCAGTCAGTTACCAAATCCCTGCCCCAGCGTGAACTGGAACAGCCACTTGTTGCTGCCATCGTGCTTGCTTTCTAAGCCGCTGTAGGGAACGAACTGGTCAAAGTTGTAGCCGTAGGTGACTTCCAGCATGCCCAGGATGGGCAGAAACAGCCGGGCCCCCACGCCAGCAGACCGATAAAGTTGCGTGGGGTTGTAAGTGGCGAAATTATCCCACGTGTTAGCAGCGTCCATAAAGACGTACGGCGCAGCCGTAATCTGCGGCGTCTGTACGGCCAAGAGGCGCAGCTCGGAAGTGAACTTGTTCAAGATGCGTCCGCCTACCGGCTCATTGTTGCGCCTTGGCCCCAGCACCCGCTCTGGGTAGCCGCGCATAAACACGATATCCTTGCCGTAGTTGTTGAACGCCCCCTGGTAGTCGAATGGCGATCCTCCGACAATGTACCGCTCAAACAGCACATCGCCGCCGTTAAGCGAACCGATATATCCGAACTCACCGGTCATGTTGACGGTCAGCTTGTTGGCGATCGGCACATTCCAGGAGGAATTCAAGCGCCACTTGTGGTACTGGATAAAGCTCCCGATAGGTACCGCCAACGTCGCCGAGAGCAGGAAGGTAGAACCGAGCGTAGGAAAGATGGGATGGTCCTGCGAGTTGCGGGTCAATGCCTGCCGCACCGTGACCTGTTCGCTAGTCCCCAAAGGGAGCACCGAGGTGAAATTCCTGTTGATAAAGTGCTGGTACCCCACCGAGGTCGACGTGCTGAACTTGTCATCGGGCCACTGTAGCCGCTGCTCATAGAACACGGTCCCGGAAGTCCGAACGAAATACTCCGTCGGATTCCTGTTGGCCTGGTTCAAAGAGTAGAAGGAATATCCGTAACCGCTAAAGCGCGAATGCGCCAAGCTGAATCCGACCGGCGTCGGACGCCCCCGAAACCACGGCTCGGTGAAGCTAAGCTGATAGCTCTGATATGCCCGCCCGCTCGTCTGCAGCGCCACCGACAACTGCTGTCCGTCACCAGCCGGTAGCGGCCGCCATGCCCGCCGGTTGAAGAGGTCGTTGGTTGAAAAGTTGTTGAATGCGAAACGGAGCATCAGAATCAGACCGTAGCGGTGGTACGAACCCGAGAGTTCGAGCTGATCGCTGCCGACCTCTTCCAGGTTGTAGGTCAGATCTACGGTCTTCTCCTCATTGTTCAGGTTAATACTTGGCCCTGCCCCGAGCTTCTCCTGGTTGAAATAGTTCAGCTGGGAAAGGCGCCGGATCGTCTCCTGAATGACATCCCGGCTGAAGATCTGTCCGGGAATGGTGTACAGCTCCCGCCGGATGACATGTTCTTTCGTCTTTGAGTTGCCCTTAACTTCAATCTGCCCGAACTCAAAGATGTCGCCCTCATAGATGTCGTAATGCAGATCGAGGGAGTCGCCTTCGACCACCCGCACCTCCGGCTGCACCCTGAACAGCATGTACCCTCGATTCATGTACATGCTTGACACATCGCTGGTCTGCTTGTTGCCATGCAAGTTCTGCTGCAGGCGTTGCCCGTTGTAGATATCACCAGGTTCCACGCCCAACGCGGCGGACAACACCTCGTCAGGGTAAACAGTGTTCCCCTCCCACTCAACGTTACGTATATGGTACTTAGGTCCTTCGACCATGTCCAGCTGCACCACTAGGCCGGGCCTCTTGCCCGTAGCGTCCAGGTATACGGAATCGCGCGCAATGCGCGCGTCGAAAAATCCAAGCGATCGGTAGTAGTCCAGCACGCGGGCCTTGTCTTCCTCGTACAGCGTCCTGTCGAAACGCGATTTGCGCCAGAAAAACAGCGGTATGTACGTCTTGGTCTTCTTGAGCTTGCCTCGGATCTTGCGGACCGACACGGTTTCAGTGCCATTGACGAGCACCTCCCTGATCCGCACCTTCTGGCCGATATCCACCTCGAAATTGACCGAAACCGTGTTGTCGTCACCCCGTTCGCGCGTCACTTCCACATCGGTCAGCAGGTGCCCCTTTTCGCCGAAGTAGTCTTTGATGACCTGGACAGAGCGTTCCACATCTCCTGGCCGCAGCCGACTGCCGCGAAAGAGCGGCACATCTTTCGAGAGGTCTTTGATGTGCCGTTTTTTGATTCCTGTAAAGGTGAATTCAGCCAGCTGCGGCTCTTCTTTCACCTGGATCTTCAAAAACACGCCAGAGCCTGCGCGCCGCTCTTCGACGATTTTCACGTCAGAGAAGACATGCAGCTTGTACAGCGACCGGATCGCTTCTGCCAGCATCTGGTCGGCTGGCACGGTTATCATCTGACCGGTCACCAACCCGCTGCTGCGTAGCACGAATGAGGTCATGCTTTCTGAGTCGGTGCCTTCGACGGAGATGCCGAGAATTTCGAGCTCCTGCGGAGCCGACAGCGCCTGCCCAGCAGCACCGCCATTGCCCAGACCATTGGCGCTGGGCGTGGCAGACTGGGCAAGTGCGACCGCCGGAGCAGCCAAAAGCATCAGGGCAAATAGAAGCGTACGAAGCATAAAGGCGGGGCGACTGGCGCTTTGAAGTGTACCCGTAGCAGGCGGTTTAGGTTTCCCCAGGGGCCAGGCAAACGTTGCACTAAACCAAATAGTGCGCGTCCAGATGCTGCCAACAAGCGCAAGAATCTTGCCAATGGTCGAATAACGCGCCCCCTTCTTACCTCGGTGGTGCAGCTTTGCATGCCTGGGGCTGCGCAATGCCTAGCGGCGTCGCCTAATAGCTGCAGTCATGCCGGCTTTGGCCAATAACGCCTGCCAGCCAAGTCAGTTGATGCGTACCAGATCGTTGTAGACCAGAAACGCCATCAGGCCTATCAGAAGCAGCATGCCGGCCTGCTGTGTGACCATCCTGAACTTGAGTGACGGCTCGCGGCGCACGATCCCTTCGTACAGCAGGAATATCAGATGCCCGCCATCGAGCGCGGGAATCGGCAAAATGTTGATGATGGCAAGCGTGATCGACAGTATTGCTACGAGTCTCCAGAACGGCGCAGCGCCCGCCTGCGCGGCCTGACCTGCGATCTGGGCCACCATGACGGGACCGCCAAGATTCTCACGGACGCTTTCGCGACCAACAATCACATTCTTAAGGCTCGTTACGATGGCCCCGCCGAAGTACCATGTCTCGGCAGCACCTGCGACCAACGCCTCGCCTAGTCCGTAGCGCGACCGCTTCTGTGCCACCTGCACACCAATACGAAAACTGTCTCCAGATTCGGCCTCTTCGGGCGTTACCAAAGAAGCGATCATTTCGCCGGTCTCTGCGCGCAGCCACGACACTAACAGCGGACTGCCGTCGCTGGATTGGATGCGTTGCGTAAAGTCAAGCCATAACGCCACCGGCTCTTGGTCCACCTTAGCAATGCGATCACCAGGGCGCAGCCCCGCTTCCCATGCGGGTCCATCCTTGGCCACCATTCCCACTACCGCGGGCCAGTTGAAAATGCCAAGGCCGAAAACCCCGCCGTCATTCTGGTCCCGCGAGGTCGGGATCACATCTCGTGGCACCTCGAGCACGATCTCGCGCTCCTCTCGCTGCACCCGCCAGCGGATGGGATCCCCCAACGAAGGGATCTCGCGCACGCCGTCCACCTGGGCAAATGGGCGCCCGTCGACAGAAAGGATGCGGTCGCCGGTGCGCAAACCGACCTCGATGGCAGCAAGCGAGCTGTCAGGGACATAAACAAGGCCGTCATCGGTGGTCATCGGACGGGGGTCTCCCACCAGAGCCTTGAGCCCCGAAAAAATGACGATCGCCAATATCACATTGAATATGACGCCGGCACAGATGACGACAATGCGCTGCCAGATAGGCTTCGCCCGGAACTCCGTGCTATCAGGCGGCCGCTCAGCAAACTCCGTGTCCATGCTTTCATCAATCATGCCGGCGATCTTTACGTAGCCGCCCAGCGGCAACGCACCAATCGCCCACTCAGTGGGTCCCGCCTTCTTCTTGAAAATGGTCGGCGGGAAGCCAATCGAAAAGCGGTCCACGCGGATCCCAAACAGACGGGCTGCCAAAAAATGCCCCATCTCGTGCACGAACACCAGGATCGTGATGGCGACAAGGACCCAAAGAATGGAGGAAGCGACCGCAGCCACGCGAACTTGAGGTGTCGAAAAAAAGCCGGATGCCCGTCCTATAACATTGGAGAACCGTTGTTCCGCGCCGCGGCTCAGATAAAGGCCTGATGCAGGGCAGCCTGCTCCCGAACTCTGCTTCGGGTTTCCCGATCCACGGCCGTCACCTCGTCGTAGGTGTGCGCCTGGCGGCCATGCATCGTTGCAAGCGCCCATTCCACCAGGCACGCGATTCCAGAAAATGGCAACGCGCCTCTAAGAAACAGCGCCACGGCCACCTCATTGGCTGCGTTGAGCACCGCCGACGCTGCACCACCCTGTCGAAGCGCCTCGTAGGCTAGCCGCAAGCACGGAAACTGCGCCATATCGGGCGGCAAAAACTCCAGGCGCTGCGCCGCCTGCCAGTCGATGCGCCCATCAGGGGCAGACCACCGCTCGGGGTAGCTGAATGCGTATTGAATAGGTATCCGCATGTCTGGCGTACTGAGCTGCGCCTTGGTGGAACCGTCTCTGAATACCACCATGGAGTGAATGATGCTTTGCGGATGGATGACCACCTGAACCTGATCCGCGGCTACGTCGAAGAGCCAGCGCGCTTCGATCACCTCAAGGCCCTTGTTCATCATGGTGGCGGAATCGATGCTGATCTTGCGCCCCATTGACCAATTGGGGTGCTGGAGCGCTTCGTCTGGAGTGATCGACCCATACGTCGCCGGGTCCCGCCTCAAGAACGGCCCGCCAGAAGCAGTCAGGACGACCGATTCCACCGCTATACCGCTTTCGAGACACTGAAACACGGCAGAATGCTCGCTGTCTACGGGCAGGATGGTAGCGCCATACTTTCTGGCGGTGCCCATAGCTAGACTGCCAGCCGCCACCAGCGTCTCCTTATTAGCAAGCGCCAGCGTCTTGCCAGCACCCAGCGCGGATAGAACCGGGCCAAGCCCCGCAATACCACTGGCGGCCGCCAGCACCATGTCCGCCTGAGGAGCAGAGGCTAGGTCGCACAGTGCCGCGGTACCTTGGAGCACCTCTACGCCGCTGCCTTGGAGCTGAAGCCTGAGCTGAGGTATATGCTCCTTGTCCGCCAGCGCCGCGTAGCGAGGCCGAAACCGCCACGCCTGCTCGGCGAGCCGGTCCGCGCTCCTACGTGCCGCAAGCGCAAAGATCTGCAGCTTATCGGGAAAGCGCGCTGCGATTTCCAGCGCCTGCGTTCCGACAGAGCCGGTAGACCCGAGTATTGTGAGACGGCGCCGCGGTGTTGCGTTCATGGATCAGTACAGGTGAGGCAGCCGGAAAGATAGCCGTCCCGGGTCGCATGCGCGGTCCTTGGCGCCAGAAAACGCGCCTGCCGCGAAACATGCATGCGGCCCACGCCATAAGACGGGCGCATTCATTAACACGCTATGCGACTCATTCTGACGGCTGTGCTTGCAGTGCAGGTGACGCAGGCTGCCGCTCAGCGCCCCGCGCGCCCACGCCAGCAGATCCAGCCCGAAATCCAACAGGAGGTCAGACCCGAGGATCGGGCCTATGCCGATCGGCTCAGGCTGGCAGAGTCCTTCCTTGGTGCCGCTCAGATCGAGCGGGCTATCGCGATGCTAGAAGACCTGCTGACAGAGCAGCCCCACGACGCGTACGCGATACACGTACTCAAAGGAGCGTACGAAGCGGTCAAACGCTATGACGATGCCATTGCGCTGGTCGATCGCACCTTAGAGCAGAGTTTGCCCAGCGGGGCGCTGCCGCACAAGGCGGACCGGGCCCGCCTCCTGCACCTTAGCGGCCGCCAGCCAGAAGCGCTCGAAGCATGGCACAGCGTACTGGATGAAGCTACACTAGATGAACGAGTATATCGGCTGGTGTACGAAAGCATGATGGAGGTGCGGCTTATTGACCCGGCTATCGAGATCCTGGAGCGAGCACGCAATGACCTTGTGCGTCCAGACCTATTCCAGGCAGACCTAGCGTACCTGCACAGCCTAGTGGGCGCCCACGATAAGGCGATGCACGAATACCTTGCATTGCTTTCCGCCAATGAGCGGCAGCTAGGCTATGTGCGAGGCCGGCTGGGTCAGTCGCTGCAACAGGAAGGGGCCATGGAGGCCTCATTGCCCATCATCGAGGCACATGTGGCGGCGCAACCCGCCGTGCGGAGCTTCCGCGAGCTTCTGGCCTGGATGTTGGTCGAAAGCGCCCAATATGCGGAGGCGCTGCAACAGTACCGGCTACTAAGCCAGGGCGAGGAACATCCAGGTCGCACGCTGTTCGCCTTTGCGATGCAGGCCGCGGACATGGCCGAGTACCAGGTGGCCGCATCCGCCTTCGAAGAGGTGCTCGCCAACCATCCAGACGCTCAGGTCGTAGCCGACGCGAAGCTGGGACTAGCACGCATGCACCGCCTTCATGGTGAACGGCTGGCAGAGAGCGCGGCCTTTGAGGCAGCGCGCCCCCTGTTCGAAGCCGCCGTCGAAGCCTATCGGGCGTTTCTGGCGGAGTTCCCTGGGCATCCAGAGCATGCAGAGGTGCTCAGAAGCATCGGCGATGTGCAGCAGCATGTCTTTCTTGAGCTGGGCGAAGCCGAGCGTACGCTTCAGGAGGTGGTGCAGCGTTTCCCAGGGACTCATTCTGCACAGCAGGCCCGCTTTGATCTGGGACGTCTGGCGGTGGATCGCGACGACCTGGAGACTGCCCGCACCATCTTTGAGCTGCTTGAGCTCGACCTTGGCCGCTACCACGCGCTGGCTGCGCGCGCGCGCCATGAGCGTGCGATGATTCACTTCTATCGGGGTGACCTAGCCAGCGCGGCCACGCTAGCCGCCGAAGCGCGGCAGCAGCCAACCACGGACGTCGCTAACGATGCGATAGAGCTGCGTGTCCTGCTCCTGCAAAACCCGGGGCCCGACTCCGCCAACGCGGCGCTGCAGCAGTTCGGGGCGGCCTCGCTGCTCTTACGCCAACGCAGAGCCGTAGAAGCAATTGACGCAGCAGACGCTGTTCTAGGGTACTGGGGCCAGCACCCGGTGGCCGATGATGTACGCTTCCTGCGCGCCAGGGCGCTGTTTGCTGCAGGCCGCCACGAGGATGCGCTGCTTGCATTCGCAGAGCTGGCGCTGGCACATCCCGACAGCCCGCTGGCCGACCGCAGCTTGTTCCGTTATGCCTCTATCCTGGATCGTGAGCTGGGCCGCGCAGCTGAAGCCCTAAAGGCGTATACCGACCTGTTAACCCGGTACCCCGCCTCTTTGCGCGCGACCAAAGCCAGAGAACGCATCCGCGGACTGCGCGAGAAAGAAGGAGCCTAATACGTGATCAAAGACGCATGACTGAAAAAGGCATATCCATATGAGCTACGTAAGGACAGAGCGATGTGGTACAACCTTCTGGCGCCGGCTCACTGTGGTATGCATGTCCTTCGTGCTCCTGATGCCCGCTGGGGCTGGCGCGCAGGACGTAATCATTCCGATGGACGCGCAGCAGTCCAACCACCTCAA
The DNA here is from genome assembly GCA_958296045.1 of Rhodothermales bacterium. Classification (GTDB taxonomy): domain Bacteria; phylum Bacteroidota; class Rhodothermia; order Rhodothermales; family Bin80; genus CATQHT01. The sequence goes on along the minus strand of CATQHT010000001.1, from coordinate 261,671 downwards.
AGCCTACGGCGTAGCATACTGGGCGCTGCAGCGCGGACAATCCATCGAGTGGCTGCTCAATTATCGCGGAGGATCCTTCCTAATGCAGGAGTTTCCAGAGCTGGAAAACGAGCTGGCACTGCGCAACGTGACCTATCAGAGGCTGGGGGGCGGCGACGCCGCCGTGCTTATTGCCGAGGTGGAAAGCGAGCGGACCAACACGGCCGTGGTACGCCTGGAAACCCCGCCGCGCATCGCCGTCTATGCTCCGCAGCAGACGCTCCCCTGGGACGATGCCGTGCTCTTAGCATTGGAGTACGCGGAAGTGCCCTACCAAATGATCTATGACGACGATGTGCTCGCGGGCGGGCTGCAGAACTTTGACTGGCTGCACCTTCACCACGAAGACTTTACCGGCCAATACGGCAAGTTCTACCAATACCGGAACATGCCCTGGTACATTGAGCAGCAGCGGCAGGCGGAAGCTGCGGCCAGTCGCCACGGCTTCCGCAAAGTGAGCCATCTGAAGCTTCTGGTAGCGCAGACGATCCGGCAGTATGTACTCGAAGGCGGCTTCCTGTTTGCCATGTGCTCCGGCACCGATACGTACGACATCGCTCTGGCGGCCGCTGGCACGGATATCGTGCCCGCACAATACGACGGAGACCCGGTGGATCCGAACGCCCTGAACGACATCGCCTACGCGGAAACCTTTGCCTTTCGGGATTTTCGGCCCAGCTTTAACGCTTCGGAGTATGAGCACTCCGACATTGACACGGGTCCGCCACCTCCGCAGCTGCAGAACCCCGCGCTCGACTACTTTACTCTGTTTGAGTTCAGCGCCAAATGGGACCCGGTACCTACCATGCTGACACAAAACCATGTCGCTACGGTCAAAGGGTTTATCGGGCAGACGACGGCATTCCGGAAATCACTTATCAAGCCCGGCGTGGTGGTGCTTGCCGAAGCTCCTCTGCGGGACGAGGCGAAGTACCTGCACGGCTCTATAGGGCAAGGTACGTTCACCTTCTATGCTGGGCACGACCCGGAAGACTACCAGCACTTTGTTGGCGATCCGCCCACGGACCTTAACCTATACAAGAACTCTCCAGGCTACCGACTGATATTGAATAACATCTTGTTTCCGGCGGCTCGCAAGAAGAAGCAAAAGACGTGACCGGATCCGGGGAGCACAGTGCAGATAGGGTAGCCAAAACCGTGGCACAATCACGCACGACCACTACTGAGCTGGTCCTTCCTAACGACACCAACCCGCATGGCACCATGTTCGGAGGCAGCCTGATGTCCGTGATGGACAAATGCGCCAGCATCTGTGCTCGCCGCCATGCCGGGCGCGTCAGCGTCACGGCGGCCATCGACTCGGTTGAGTTCACCGAACCGCTGCGCATGGGCGCCGTGCTTCTGGTCGAAGCATGGGTCAACCGGGCCTTCACCACATCAATGGAGGTGGAGGTAACCGTCATGACCGAGGCGATTGGCAGCCGGGAGCTGCATCCAGCCAACCGTGCATTCTTTACCTTTGTGGCCATTGACCACGCAGGGCGTCCAGCGAAGGTACCTTCACTGCAGCCTACGTCTGACCAGGAGCAGCGCCGGTACGATGCGGCAGGACTCAGGCGCGAGGTTCGCCTATACCTATCGGGGCGCCTCAAGCTCAAAGATGCAGCGCTGGTAGGAGACGAACTGTTGGCCACGCTGCAGACAAAAGATCTCCACTAATCGCATCGTTGCACATCGATGTTCGAGCGAATCCTTGTTACGGGTGCCAATGGATTGCTGGGCCAGGCGCTTGTCGGATGCCTCTCACGCGAACCACTGTACGATGTTCTCGCTACCGGCACCGATGCCGAGCCACGCTTTTGTCATGCTTCGTGCGGCTACACCCCACTTGACGTCTGCGATAAACGGTCCCTCGCACGGATTTTCGAAGATTTCACACCTACCATCGTAATCAATAGCGCCGCCATTACACAGGTGGACCGCTGCGAAACAGAGCGCAGCCGCTGCTGGGACGTCAACGCATCGAGTGTGGAACACATCGCGCGAGAATGCCAGACCATTGGTACACGGCTCATTCAGGTGTCGACAGACTTCGTCTTTGACGGTAAGGCGGGCCCGTATTCCGAGTCGGATCTCCCCAACCCGGTCAACTTTTATGGCAAGTCCAAACTGGCGGGCGAAAATGCAGCGCGCCAAGCGGGCATGGACAAGTGGACGGTCGTCCGGACAAACGTGGTGTATGGCGTGGGTCGTAAGCTTCCGCGCAATAACTTTGTCACTTGGGTGCACCAAGAGCTGACGGCCAACAGACCCGTGCGGGCGTTCGTGGACCAGGTACGCACACCGACCTGGGCTTGGGACCTGGCCACTGGCATTCGGCGCATCGTGCGATATCGTAAACGTGGCATATACAACATCTCTGGGCACGAATTGGTCACCATGTACGAGTTTGCCCGATCTGTGGCCGCAACATTCGGCTTGGATAAGTCACTGGTGCTGCCGGTGGTTTCCAAAGATGTGTCGCTGGCTGCCCGCCGGCCCCTGACCACCGGCTTTATCAACCTCAAAGCCACCACGGAGCTGGGGTACAAGCCGCATTCCATCCCGGCTGCGCTTGCGCACCTCAAGTGTTTGTCCTCCAACGGAGGGACTCAACGATTGCTGACGGATGCTGGAGCTGAAGACCCTTAGAGAAGACCCTGAAACTGTGCGGCAGGCGCTTAGGCGCCGTGGCTGGAATAGCACGCGCCTGTTGGACGACGCGCTCGCGCTAGACCAGGCCTTGCGAGCCCGCATGACAGCGCACCAGGAGCTGCTTGCCCGCAACAGGAAGACCGCGAAGGATGTCGGTCGCCTCATGCGCAGCAAACAGTTCGCAAAAGCCGAGGAAGCCAAGGCTACCCATGCTGGACTCAAACAGCAAATACGTCTGGCGGCGCACGACGAGGATTCCGCCCGGGAGGCGCTCATAGATATCTTGATGATGCTTCCTAACGTGCCGCATCCGTCGGTGCCACAGGGGCAATTCGCGTCACACAACCAGGTAGTCCGTCAGGTGGGAGAGCTGCCTGCCTTCGGGTTTAAGCCCAAGCCGCACTGGGTGCTTGCAGAGCGCCTGCATCTGGTGGACTTTGCGCGAGGGGCCAAGACGGCTGGGGCCGGGTTCCCATTCTACGTAGGCGCGGGCGCCCGCCTGCAGCGCGCGCTTATTGGGCTGTTTCTAGCAGAGGCGATAAGAGCCGGCTACCTGGAAATCCAGCCTCCCCTTCTGGTCAACGAGGTCAGCGCACGCGGCACCGGACAGCTACCCGACAAGGAGGGGCAGATGTACCATCTGCGCGACGACGATCTGTACCTAGTGCCCACCGCCGAGGTACCGCTCACCAACTTCTATCGGGGTGAAATCATCCCGGAGGACTCGCTTCCTCTCAAGATCTGCGGGCATACGCCGTGCTGGCGTCGCGAGGCGGGATCGTACGGCAAGACCGTACGCGGCCTGAACCGGCTGCACCAATTCGACAAAGTCGAGATCGTACAAGTCGTGCATCCAGACAAAAGCTATGCAGCCCTTGAGACGATGACCACCTATGCCGAAGGGCTCCTGCAGATGCTGAAGCTGCCGTACCGTACGCTGTTGATGTGCAGCGGCGAGATGGGTTTCAATCAGACCATCCAGTACGACCTAGAGGTATGGAGCGCCGGTCAGGACCGATGGCTTGAGGTGTCTTCTCTATCCAACTTCGGCACCTTCCAGGCGGAGCGCCTTAAGCTGCGTTATCGACCCCAAAGTGGCGGCAAGCCGCAGCTGGTCCACACTCTTAACGGCAGTGCGTTGGCCCTTCCCCGTATCGTGGCTGCGCTCCTGGAGCTGCGCCAACAGGCGGACGGATCGGTCTCCCTTCCTGCATGTCTGAGCCGGCATGCCGGCATGGGGGAGTCCTGGACCCTGCGTCCGTAGCATGTCCAGAAACAAAGAAGCGCGCCATCGCGTGTCACCGTGCACCGAATATACCGCGCATCGCTGCCCATTGCATCAAATAGGGCGGGTCACCCTACTGGCTGTCGTTCTGATTTTCTGGACTGGTATCCAGACCGCCTTCGCCCAGCAGGGCGCCTCTATCAGCGGATTTGTGACAGACGCCGAAACCGGCGAGTCGCTGATTGCGGCCAACTTCTACGTTGAAGCACTGCAACGGGGCGCATCAACCAACACTTCCGGTTACTACGCGCTTGCGGACCTCCCTGCAGGCCAGCTTCGTTTGCGATGCACGTATGTGGGATACCTCACGGTTGAGCGTGAGCTGACGCTTGTCGCAGGTCAGCAGCTGCGCCTTGACTTGGCTCTCCAACCTGCGGCCTCCACCGTCGGAGAGGTAGTGGTCACCGCGGATCAGGCGATAGACGACGAAGCGCGCCGCATTGGCGTCAGCGCGCTGAACACGGAGACGATCAAACTATTGCCAGCCGTGTTCGAGCCGGACCTGTTCCGGACGCTGCAGCTGCTTCCTGGTGTTAAGGCCGCATCCGACTATTCCAGCGGCCTGTATGTGCGGGGCGGCAATCCGGGTCAGACGAACATCCTCTTGGATCGAACTAAGATCTACAACCCGAGTCACTTCTTCGGGGTGTTTTCCACGTTTAATACAGATGCCATCAAGGATGTCCGATTGTTTAAGGGCGGGTTTCCGGCTTCGTACGGGGGCAGTCTCGGATCCGTTCTGGAGGTCACCAACAAGGATGGCAACCGGCGGGAGTTGCACGGGGGAATAAGCCTTGGTTTGTTGGCGTCGCGCGCCATTGTGGAGGGGCCGCATCCAATGGGGTCGTACATGTTTGCTGCGCGGCGTTCTACACTTGAGCCGCTTCTTGGGGCATTCCGCGGCACGCAGGGTATCCCAGAGAAATTCTATTTCTACGACCTCAATGCTAAGGTCAACTTTGATTTGACGGCCAACAACCGGCTAACGATTTCCGGGTATCGCGGGGCGGATCAGCTGACGTTGGACTTGCTCGATGATGCCAGTCTGAACCTCCGCTACGGCAACAGCACCGTGACGGGCACGCTGACTCACCTGTTCACCGAGCAGCTCCTGACCAACGTCACGCTGACCAACTCAGCCTATTTCTCTTCGCCGCGAGCGTTTTTCGGCGGCACGGAGATTCGGCAGGATAACCGCATCTACGACACCAGTGTTCGCGGGGATGTACAGTATTATGTCGGCGCCAAAAGCGAGTGGGAGGCCGGCTTCTGGGCTGGCCAGTTTATTGCGCCCTTGCGCACATTTTTCGACCGCACACAGGCATTTTCGTGGCGCCGCCGTGTCAGCTACGCCTCGGTGTATGTGCAGAACACATGGCGTCCGTCGCGCCGCTGGATGGTTCGGACCGGGTTTCGGGGCAGCTATCTGCAGGATGGTCGCCACGTTCGCCTAGCGCCGCGCCTGTCTGCAGAGTACTACGCCAGCAATCGCATCCGGCTGCAGGCGGCGCTGGGCCGCTATTACCAGTACCTGACGCTAGTAACCAACGAGACGTTTTCCGGCTTTGATTTCTGGCTCACCAGCGCCGAGGGTGTGCAGCCGGCGTACGGGGATCAGGCCATCCTGGGAGCCAAGGTGACGGTACGTCCTGGCTTAACGCTCGACGCGGAGGTATACTATCGCACGATGCGAGACTTGTTTGAGCCGGACCCATTTCTTACCGATGCGGCGGGATTTTCTTACAAGGACTTATTCCTTTTCGGCCGGGGCTGGGCACGCGGCTTTGAGCTTCTGGTGCAGCGCACTCGCGGTCGCCTTTTCGGATTCGTCTCTTATACGCTGGGCCAGACCGAGCGCACCTTTCCGACTATCAACACCAACAACCGCGGCGTCGCCGCTGGGTATCCACCCAAGTATGACCGTCTGCACGACCTGAAGGCGGTGGCAAGCTACGATCTGGGACGTCAGTGGATAGCCAGTGCGGTCTTTACGTATGCTACAGGTCAGGCCTATACCGAGCCGGTGGCCCGGTACCATTTGTACCTTACGGAGCTAGCGCTTGGTCAGCCGGAGACGACAGTGCTTTTGTCTCCGAGCCTCAATGCCGCGCGCCTTCCGGCCTACCACCGTCTGGACATCGGCGTGCGCAGGCGCGGGCGCTTTTTCGGGTTTGCGGACTATGAGCTCCAGATTCAGGTCGTTAACGCTTATATGCGGCGCAACATTTGGTTCACGATATACGATGTGGAGGAGAATGGGGAGGTAGGCGAGACGGTAGTACCGCAGATCCCTATTCCATTGCCCAACATCTCATTTTCGCTATCGTTCTGACCGTCGCCATGGTAATGCGTACTAGGTCATATGCCATAGTGGCTTTCACTGTCCTTTCTTGGATGGGATGCGATGCGACCGGCAGTCGGGAGCTGGAGACGGAGTATGTCGTCGAGTCGGTGTTTGTTGCTGGGGACCCGATGCCACCGCTATTGCTCAGCCGTGTGGGTTCCCTAGATGCTCCGTATTCGTTCGAGGCACAGGCAGAGCTTGGTGCTACCATCACGATTCGGGTATCGGGTGCGGTGGCCAATGAGGAGGTGCTATACGAAGGGGTTGAGGATGTGCCAGGCCTGTACACGGCTGCAGATTACGCATGGCCCGTATTGCCGCTCCACCGCTACGATCTGACGGTTCAGCCAGCAGGTTCCGATGAGGTCATCACCGCTTCGACCCTAGTGCCAGACACGTTCCGCGTGATAGAGGCGAGTCACAGCGCATTGGAATACCAGAGTGGGGATCAGCTCATTCTTCGCATCACGCCGAGCGAATACGAGGGGCGCGACCAGTCTTATTTCATTTTCGTTACCGAGTCTATTGAGCCGTTCGAGGGCAACCTAGTGCCGTTCGCCAGAGAGCGATACGATAACGGCGATGGCCAATCCTTGGATGATTTGCGAATCAGCTCGTCACCGATCGTCAATGAGGACAACTATGATGTGAATCCAGACGGAACGTTGTCTGTCCGGTACCCGTGGATCGGAATCAACTTTTACGGACCGAATATCCTCCACATCAATGCGCTCGATGACAATCTCTACGACTTTGAGCGTTCCCGCAGTACTCAGGAGAACGGCTCCACCTTCGGTCCGGGAGAGATACCCAACCCGCTGTCGCATATTAGGGGCGCGCACGGCATATTTGGCAGCCAAGCCCGCGTGTCGCAGCGGTTCACCGTCGTGGAGTAGCCAGCGCATTCCATAGACGCCTCGCTCCTTCTGGCGCCCCAAGTCACCAGCTTGATGGTGATTTTCAGAAGCCACTGCAGGCTGTGGGGTCCGTGGTTGTGCTGGGGAGAGGGGTACCGTAAACGCGAAGGCGTTTCAGGACCATTCCCGATTCATTGTCGCCATTGAGCAGCTCGGCATCATGATCGCGACCCCTTCTGTTTGACTGAAGGCGCATTCTGCGGGTCCTCCCTACAGAGCTCGTTCGCCAATACGCCGTGCCCTTTTGGGGAAAGGATCAGTGCACAGGGCACTATATTGTCCTTCAGCAATGTTGCTGGTAGTTAACAAGAGCACCATACCAGTGCGCTTGCACCATAGGGCTTGGTCCGGTGCTGCCCTCTGGGCAGCCACCGATAAGTGCAGCTCGTGGCACCGAACAGCGTATCGTACACGCTGAGCATGAGCTACTTCATACGCTTGGCTACCGGCCATCTATATTACATACCCGTTCAGCTATGAGTACTGAAAAGAAGAAGTCGACAAGTGGAAGGCCTGATCTGGAGATTACGCTGAAAACAGAACGCCGACGGAATTCGATTCTGCGCAAGCTGCGCATCCTTGATCATGCGGATGCCTGCAAGGACAACAAGGCCGAGCTGGACGAGTTGCTCCAAAGGGAAGATCTAAGCTTATTCCAGCTCAGCAACTGGCGAAAACAAAAGGCTGAAGGCCGTTTAGCAGCAGGAATACGGAAAGCCAAAGAGCTGGAGGACATCGTGGCAGCAAGAGCATCGTCAGTGCAGAAAACCGCTGAGTTGGAGCACCGCTTGGCAGTCGAGGTACCGAGTGAGGAAGAGTGCAAGAGGGTCATGGCCGAAAAAGATGCGGCGAAGCGGGAAACCGCTGAGCTGGAGCGCCGCCTGCTCATGTCAGAGCTCATTATCGATGTGCAGCACGCAATTGGTCAGAGCTATGGATTCGATATCCAGGACTCCGGGCTCGATGGTCACTGACCTGGTTCTGGATTGCTGATGGACCGTCGTAATTGCCGGTGAATGCGGGCAGATGAGCATGGCGCGGGTACCCTGCTATGGCAGTACGCATCATGTCCTCTCAAGAAAGACTGTGCAGCCTTGGTGGAACGTGTGCCCGTCCATTGGAATGCTCCCAAGAATTCGGTCCAAGGGTCTCCAGATTGCGATGGCAGGCATGCATCAATCCACCAGAACGAATGGGCCTCTGCCACGGGCCCGGTAATGGCCTTACGTGCAAACCACCTGCGCCCAGCGACGACAGAGCCCAAGGCTCCCGAGTCGACGATTCCCCATTGGGATCCGCAGTCTGCACCTGAATCGTTAGCACTTTCTGCCCCTTCCGATGGTCCGAACCTCGCCTTCTGATTCCTATCTGGATAGTGGCTCCCTGCTCGTCGGCTGCGAAATCAAGCGGCTGCTCGGGAGAGACTCTTATGGTGCCGTGTTCCTAGGTGCCATAAATCGCTGGATACAGACGTCGCCACAATAGCGTGTTTTCCCCGGCGCTATGTCCGACGGATTAATGGCTTCGTCAAGCCGCACAGCAGCGCGTGGGCCGCGTCATTTAACCGCTCGCTCAGAAGTTCACCACCGAGGGGCGCACGTCGAAATTGCTGCGCGATTATCCTGGTGTGGCGATCTGCCTCGATCTTTTCAAAGCGCACGGTACGGCTTATCTGGTGATGGGTTATGTGAGAGGCAAGCCGCTTTCCGAATTCATTACTCGCTAGCGCACGACAGGCAGGCGGTTTACGGAAGACGAGCTGCTCCACATGTTGCTCGCTGTTGGATGGTTTCTGGCAGGTTCAAGCCGCTGGTGTATACCTTCGCGACATTCACGGGGACAATGTCCTTGTCTTGCAAAAGGATGGCGAGACCATCGTGATCGATTGCGGCGTGGCTGAGGAACAGGCCCCGCGGGTGTCGTCCATTGCCGCTTATGGTGCTGGAAAGGGTGAATCCGGCCTTTGAAACGACCTTTATACCGTTGGCATACTGATGTAGAGGATGGTGGCTTGCGGCAGCAATATGGCAGCTGATGACGGCGCCTTGGATCTAGACACATGCCTCAGGGCCGTCCACAAGACAACCCTGATCCGTAAGTACAGGCAAAGGCTTGCCAGGGGCAGGCGGTTTTCACAAGAGCTGCTCGAGTCCATTGGTCGGTGCTTGGACCTAAGGAATTCTGACTGCATTCCTGGGTGTGACGAACTACTCACTGCCCTGACCGACGGGCAGATGACCTCCACAGCCAGCGACGGCCGTGGCGACAGCAGGAAGGAAAGGTCGCCGGCCCTGGAGACGCCTTTAGCACCGCAAATGGCGGTGCAACATGGTATCGAACTCTGCGAAACCCCGGTAGCGGAAACGTCCATTCATCGTGGTCGCAAGCGTGCTGCTACCGTCGTCGGGCGCCTTTAGCGTGCGCGAGATTCGGACTCGTGTTACGCTGTTCGGTCTTCCTTTCGGTGCGCTGGCACACTCTTTAGGGGGTGCGGAGCAGCTTACAAACACAGCCGGTATACCACTGCTACCAGGTACGTACGAGCTAAATGTCTCGAGCACCGGTTATGAGCCAAAGTCGGTCACGGTAATGCACAGTTCCTAGCAAGGCGCCGCTCACATTGACCATGGATCCGTGGGACGCAGAGACGATGATGCACGGCACATCGCAGCGTTTTTCTACGGGCAGGAGGCTGTGACCCAGGTGGTACACCTTCCCGGATTCTGGAAACCGATACTCCATTGGCGACAAACGCACTGATCTTCAAGCAGACAGCCGCAAGTTCGACGTCAGGCTGGAGCCATTATGGCTAGCTCGGTCATCAGGAAAAGTAATCCTTGGGTACCACCAAGGTCGTGCGTCGGATCTTCCGGGTGCGTGTGACGAGGGGCAGATAGTAGTCCTCTTTCTAGCACGTTAACAACAACGCCGCTCGGCGCGCGGTGGAGCTTGCTGGCTCCACCCGTTCGTACCGACCTAGCGTGCTGCTGAAGCAGTGGGAGTATCAAGGTCAGCAATGAAGGATACCAGCCCGATACTGAACTCGTTGACCAAGGTGGCGTCTTCTGGTCCCGGCGCCAAGTCCATTGGGCAGCCCTACTCTCCCTTTTCAACGTCTGCGCTGCCACCGTACCCAGCATACCAGCTCATTGTGGCGCGCAGTGCCCCCAACTGAGAGTGCCACGGCGCTGAGCGCCACCTACGGTGTAGCTCTGGGGTCGACGCCTCTCATCGTTTCCTCAATCAGCATGTCAACCACCGCCTTTATCGCCTCTTCCTGCGTCGCGCCCGACGCCACCGCGTCTTTGTAGGTCGTGCGCTGCCAGTGGGCGCTGGTGCCCCGCTGAAGGATAGTGCGTGCATGCGTGACCTCCGCCAGACAGTCGAGGTGGCGCGCGTCTGGAATCAATCGCTCCAGAAGCTCATCGAGAAGCTGTCGGTAGGGAATCATACGACCCCGACCGTAGTCAATGAGCGAGCCATCGATGCCATAACGCTGCGCCCTCCACCGGTTTTCGTAGATCAGCATGTTGGCATACGCACGCCACCGCTGATTCCGGCGACGCAGGCGCCAAAGCATGCGCAGCCAACAGACGTACAGCGCCGCGATACAGACGGCGTCTTCTAAGTGGGTGCAGATGTCCGCCACCCTCATTTCCAGCGTCGGAAAGCGCGCGCTGGGCCGAATGTCCCACCAGATCTTGGTGCTGTCCTCAATGACGCCGGCATCGACCAGTATTTCCACATGGCGGTGGTATTCCGCAAAAGTCTCGAACGATTCCGGCAAGCCTGTCCTCGGAAGCTCATTCCAAACCGCAATGCGGTAGGACATAAGACCTGTATCTATTCCTTCCCAGAATGGCGACGAGGTGCTTAGCGCCAGGAGATGGGGCAGCACGTACGTCGTCTGATTCATAAGATCGATGCGCATGTCATCATCCTCTACAGCGGCGTGCACATGCATGCCGCTGATGACCATGCGGCGGGCCACCACTTGCATATTGTGGGCCAGCATGGCATACCGGTCCCCTTGCGTAGGGCGCTGAGTCATATACCGCGCTGCGGGATGGGTAGAGGAAGCAATGATCGCTAACCCGTATTCGCGTGCGATGCTGGCCACACCGCGCCTGAGGCGCTTCAGATCCGCGCGCACTTCCTGCAACGTGCCGCAGACGCGGGTGCCGACCTCAATCTGAGATTGCAGGAATTCGGGAGACACCTGCTCCTGCAGCACAGATTTGAGTCGGTCCAACATGCCCTGGGGGGCTTTCTTGATCAGCTGCCCAGTATCCTGCTCAACAAGTAGATACTCCTCTTCGACACCAATCGTGAAGCTCGGCTCTCTGGTCATGGCATCCATAGTAGTTTGAGCCAGTAAAGTACGGAGCGCCTCCCATTAAGAGGGGCTCCGAGCCGCCTAGAATTCACTAATACCGCAGCTTGGGCCGTTGGCCTCCCGCCACGCATCTGCAACGGTGGCGGCTTCGGGCAGACGGCCGACATGCCCGACGGGCGACGCTAAAGCGCTCGTGCTGTCAGCACCCAGTCAACGGCAACAACGGCCATTAGTCCCCCCATGGCCTACAGGCGTGAGATTTCCGACAAGATGTTCGCTGGGATTGATCGGCAGACGTAGATGGCACTGGAGGGACGCTGCCCACCGATCTGCGCGGCTTCTCATGATTGCCGTACCTTCGAGCGCTCCACCAGGACCTGCTGCGCGACCCGCGACTGCATGATAAGCTTTTTGGACAAGCTCGCCGCGTCGCAGAGCTTGAGCCGCTCGGTGCTCTGCGTTGGGATCGACCCCGACCCGGCACGCATGCCGACCTCCATGACGGCCTCCTACCCTACCGCAGAAGCAGTCAAGGCGTTCACGACCGCCATCATTGATGCTACAGCCCCATATGCATGTGCCTACAAACTGAATTTCGCATTCTTTGAGTCACTGGGGCCGTACGGATACGATGTCCTCAGGCAAACGCTGGCGCAGATCCCGGCGCATGCAGTCACCATCGCAGATGCCAAACGCGGGGACATCGGTAATACGGCAATCCACTACGCCCGCGCGATTCTGGACGACCTCGGCTTTGATGCGTGTACCGTGGCGCCGTACATGGGAAGCGACGCTGTGGCCCCCTTCCTTGGCTATCCAGATAAGGCGGCTTTTGTGCTCGCCCGCACTTCCAACCCAAGTGCGGCAGACTTTCAGGAAACACAGTGCGGCAGTGAGCGACTGTATGAGCGTGTGGCCCGATATATCGCCCGATGGGATTCGCAGTGCCGTGGCACAGCCGGGCTGGTGGTGGGCGCTACAGCCCCCGGCGCGCTCAGCGAGCTGCGACGGGTCTGCCCCACGCAACCATTCCTGATCCCAGGGCTTGGTGCACAGGGGGGCGACCCGTCAGATGTGGGCGCAGCCGCAGCGGGCCCAATAATAGTGAGCAGCAGCCGCAGCATCCTCTATGCGGAAGGCGGGGCCGACTTTGCCATCGGCGCGGCCGAAGCAGCCCGCAGAACGCGCGACAGACTGGTCCTCTACCTGCCAAAGCATCGTTGGACGAGGCCGCCCACGTAGCGGGAATCGCCAGTACCCGAGCACGCCTAGTGGGGCACAACGTGAGCCGCACCAGCCGCGTTCCCAAAAGGCGTTGCCGTGTGCGCAACATATCTGGCCGGATGCGACTGGGGGCGCCAAAAGCAAAATGTGATCGTCACCGACCCCACCGGCGTGGATAAGAATTGATTTGCCTGTGTGCGGCCCCCCAACGTCTGCCTGAAAGGCATTAAAGCGCACTATTTCCGGTTGCAACGAATGCTCGAAGACGTTGCTCTGGCGCGAGTACGGGCCGGCTCCTGAAGCTGCTGCGTACTTTGTCGCGGCTTGCCGTGCTGGTTCTTGATGATTGGGAAAAACCCACCAGCGTACAGCAAGATGATCTGCTGGAATTCTTGGATGACTGACACTAGGTCAGCTCCACCATTGCTACCATCAAGTTCCCGGTGGAACGCTGGCATCAGGCCATGGACAATCCTACACTCGCCGATGCTATCCTGGATCGCCTCGTCCACAACGCACACCGCATCCAGCTGACAGCCGACTCGATGCGAACGCAATTGGCTAACGTGAACGTGCCGGAATACCCGGAAGACACACCTTCATTCTAGCCAACAACTCCCAGCGACCACAAGTCATGGCAGCCTACGTCACCACCATAACGCGGCCTGGAACCCTCCAGCGCAGGCGTCCACTTTGGATTAGATTGGGCGCACGAATTCGCCCGAACAGGCACGCCATGAGATAAGTCTCCCGCATTTCGATTTTCTACGGAGCAACAATGCGGCGCACAACATCCAGCCTCGGGTCTGACCCTTCCGAGATGGCTAGGCATGCCTCCACCGTGTTGCCCCAGAGCGGCGAGAGCCGCACCAGCAAGACCTCTGGGCTTTGCTTCCGCAGCGCCTGAGGCTTCCTTCGAAACAGGACTGCATGAAACGGTGTTCCCGTCCAGGCAGGACTACAGCGACCACAAGAAACCGCCAAGGGTCGCCGCGTGCGCCTCTGGACTTCCCGGTTGGTTATTTTTGGCCAGTAATATCCCGGAACAAGCTCCTTACCGCGTAGACTGCGAGACCAACGATCTGCCCGAAGCTCTGCACCAAGAAGGTGGGCAAAAGCCAGTCGTATTCGGTGAAATCGAGCCTATCGGTGCCAACCGCCCACAGAAACCACATCTGGTACACGAGCATACCTGCTACACATCCCACTAGGAACAACGACCAAATGGTCTTGTGACGATAGTGGCTCTTAGTGCCCTCGAGGTGGGCATAGGCCGTTTCCGCCTTTAAGAAATCGGCTTCCCATCGTCTAAGGGGCTCTCCCTGGGATGCCAATAGCTCAATTTCCTCGACCGATAGGCGACGGGACCGGTTATCAGGAGAGGTCGAGCTACCACCCACGACTATTTGTATCGCAATCTGATTTCCATCATGCTGCGCGACACAAAGAACGCGTCCGCTAGGGCGCTAACGCGAGACGTTCGTACCGGGCGTAAGAGCCGTTCAGGCACAAGTAGGTGTGCTGCAAACTTGTTCGCCTCCCTTTCCAGATCGTTGTGCCTTGGTGTAGCAAAGCGCGGCAGGTATCTATATGTGTCAGGGTCATCATCGAATATGGCCTTGTGAAGAAGCCAGTGTCCCAATTCATGGGCCATAGTGAAGCTTTGCCGCTTTGGCATATCCCGATGGTTGACGTATATCCGTCGTCTTTCCAGGTCGCAAAAACCAGATACGTCCTCGGCCCGGTCCTTAAAATCAGCAAACACGACGTCTACGCCGTTATCCTGTGCTATTTCAAGGACGGGAATAGGTGGCGAAGAATACACCGCAGTTAGCTCGTTAGCGCGTTTGATAGCCTTTCTGAAACGGGGTCGGACGGAAAAACGAGAATCGCGAAACATTTGCAGGGGCGCAGCTGACGGCTCGTAGGTGTACTACTCATTGATGCTCAGGCAAGGCGTTTACGCATCCTTGAACGATAAGGTTGCATGGTCCGATCCAAAGTGGACGGGCAATCCGTGGCCAACTGGACGCTTGTGGAGGGCTGCTGGCGACTATTGCGGCGCCGAGTAGAGGCCTTACTGGTGTGTAACTCTGGCTGGTGGAAGCAGAGCAGTAGTGGCGTCGGCCCGGATCCGTTAGGTGATTAATACCAGGGACTCAATCACCAACCGGGATTCTATAGCTAAGATGAGATACCGCACGGAAGATTTTCAATCCTGCACAGCCACCGAGCGCAAGTAACGCCAACGATAACGATCAGACTGCAGCGACTTACCCTCTAGAAGACAAACTACCTGCGTCCAATCCGGCGTGCCCGTGACAGAAAACGTAAACGTGCCCGACTCCAGACGCTCGTCGTAAAGCACAAACCCGCTGCAATCCCACACCAAAAGCTGGATGTGGGTCCCCGACGACGATTGACCAGCACACAGATATTACCGGACAACGGGTCCCGCTTCACCCCCAAACGAACCAGACCGCACAAGCCGTCAAATCCCTTCCGCGGGGCCGCCAGCACACAATACAGGCAACAGCGGTAACAAAGACCCAGCGCTAACATCAGGTGGCACCCTCACCAAGAATCAGCGCCGACAGAAACGATAATGCCAGCAAATACACACCAAACAGGCGCCACCTGGAATCGGCAACGCCATGAACGCTCCCCCTTTCGACCGAACAGCGAGAGGCTCCTCCACCAACGCGTCACCCACCACAAACGAAGATGCCGCGTACTGGCGGCGCCAGTGAAACCGCTGACTGCGCACTATGCCATGACCTCGGCCCAATGCCCTCGCACCCTGCACACCACGCAATTAGCCCGCGATCAACGGAAACATCACCTCTGATGTGCCCCCGACTCCCGTCGCCATGCACAGGCCTCACAGAGTGGTCAACAGAATCTCCCACAAGGTCGGGCTACAATTCTACCTCTCCAATATGCAGGCTCTCGGACGCATACCGCGCTAACTGTGCCCGCCTGGTAGTCCGTACTGCTCTAATGCGTCAGGAGTATGCCCGCATGCCACGCGCGGCCCGGACCCGGAAGCCCAAGTTGCGGCAGCGTTACGGTATCGGTGAGGTTGTTGACGCGCGCAAACACCTCCGCCGCCCAACGGTTCGCTAAGAAAAGGTACCCGGTACGCCCGCTCACCACATGTGAGGTGGGTAGCGGCACCAAGGCGCCTGAATCCGCCAGCCCATACGCCGTGCCGGTCATTACATACTCGATGCGCAATGACAATCCGCCAGGATGCTTGTAGGCGCCAATGCACTGGCCAAGCGCTGCAGGCTTCTCAGTAAGACGGTCGGTCCGGCCGTCGCGCGCGAGTGCCCGCGCGTACAACGTCGTCACGTTGCACCGTAGCGAAACGCCACGGGCAACCCTGCCGCCGACAGAAGACTCCAGACCGATCACCCGGCTGCCTGGGATATTCACGCGCTGCCTCCGAGGCCTCTCCTCCCCTTCGATCGAGACAAGAAGCTGATCAATGGTGTCATAGGTCCGGTTATAAAACCCAACCACCTCAGCGGTCAACCCGCCACGCTCGACAGTCGCCCCCACCTCGGACAAAAATGAGTGTTCCGGCCCAAGGTCGGGGTTTACCAGAAACCTCCCCAACGCCTCGCCGAACAGCTCCCGCATCGTTGGAAAACGCACCTTGCGCCCCACCGACGCCCGCGCGCGCACACCAGGCACCGTTTCGGCAGAAATTCCCGCCATAGCGCTGTAGGTCTGGCCGGGACCCCGCGGCGGCTTGTCGCCGGTCTGGGGCGTCGATACGCCGTCTACGCTGGCCCCTAGTGTGACCGTCGCCGGACCTCCACTGGTGTACTCTATCCCTACGCTGTACACACGCTGCATAAACTCCTGGCGCGTTGTCTGCCCCATTGCCATCTCTTTGTCGACCTGCCGGTGAACAGAAGACAGCCAACTGGCAGCAGCCGTGACCGTGCCACGACCAAGCGGCGCATAATACGAGAACCGGAACCCATCCGTTGCATCGTCATCCTCCTGCGTCTCTACCTCCTGCGCGTAACGGACACTTGCAAACTGGTGAATGGACTGGAGAAATCGGCTGGTCCACGCAGTCCCCCGAATCGTTACGCCCCGGCTCCCCAAAGGCACTAGGCCGCTGGCGATGAAGGTCATCGATTGCCAATCGGGGTACTGCCAGTAGCGAACGCGCGCCACCTCAGGGTCGTGGTGCCCTTCTGGAGCAATCCCTTTCTCTCCCGAAAGCCACAACATAGATGCACCGATGCGCACACCACCTTGCGCCTCATACGCAATCTGCCCGTACGCGGACCACAGGCGTCGCTGCGTGTTCGTGCGCAACGCACCCGCCTGCTGACTGTACGGCAGCCTGGCACCGTCCGGCACTTTGATGCCGTCGCTTGTGGAAAAACCACTGTACGCGGCGACCGACCAAGCACCCGTGCGCCTCAGGTACTGAGCCCGGGCTTGCAGGGCACCATACGAACCTCCCGAAAGGGACATCTCAATAAGCTGCCCGGTATAGTCGAGCCTGCGTGAGGTAAGGTTTATGGCCCCACCCATCACGTTGGTGCCGTACACCACCGGCGGCGGACCTTTAACGACAGTGATCTCCCCTACCACTTCGGCTGGCACCAGACTCAGATCTATCCGGTTGTCCCACGGCACGTTGAGAAGCGCACCGTCAAAAAACACCGCTACCTGACGTTCCCCTGCTCCTCGCAGATAGACCAACGTCTCCCCGCGCGAATTGGTCTGCAGGTGTGCACCCGGCACACTGCGAAGGACGCGGTCCACGGAGGCCGCATCCGACTGGGAAATGGCCGCCAACCCTATACGCTGCAGGGTCGCCGCATTGTGCTGCACCGACACCGCTGAGTCGGGACCGACCACGATCTCACCCAGCGTATGGTGGATGAGTGTGTCCGCTGGCTGTGCCCAAGACAGCCCGCCTCCGGTTCCGCTAATAAGCAGCAGGCATATCGCAAGCGACCGCGTCGCGGTCCGTGCCAACAGCGGCATGCCGCAGCTCGGCAGTATCTTTATCGGTTCGCGCTAATGATGGCCAGAAGGTCGTTCATTTCCTGACGCTGCGCGGCATACTCTAGGCGACGATAGAACGGAGGTGCGACCTGATAGCGGGCCACCTCCTGTAGTCCCATGGCACCGGTGCCCATCACATGAGCCTGTAGCTCGCTCCGCAGCACCTCATACCGATCTGCCAGCACCTGCCGCTGAGCGACCATCGCACCGTACACCCGATGAAGGCTCCGATAGCGGTCTGGCCCGACCCACGCGGCAAGAGGGTTGGAGCGCAATAGACCACCACCCTCCGACGCTGACTCCGCATCCGACACCATCTTGGTGGCCATGACCTCATAGTCATCAGCCAGCCGTTGCAAGTGCTCTGCCAAAGGCGCCAGCACCTCGTCATCGGCCGCATGCCCCAAGAGCGCATCCGCCTCCACCTTCACACCATCACGGATCGCAGTCCAGACCACCGCTTCCTGGCGGATCGCATCTTCCAACGACGCCACGCTCTGCTGACTGCCATACATGCGGCACCCACCAAGCGCAACCAGCAACACCACCAACAATCGTGCTTTCATGAGCCTTTGGAGTTTCCGTGCAGCACTCCACCCGTCCTTATCCGCAAAAACAGTGCCATGCCACATGTGATTCAGATTATCGTGCCCGCTGCAATAGCCACATTCTTGGGGATCACCACGATGCCATCCCGTATGTGGTATCCTTCTCTGTCCGCATGCTGGACACCCGATGCGTTGCAGATCACGCATCCTCGCTCGATTCTGACATTCTTGTCAACGATAGCGTTTTCTATCACAACGTTGTCGCCGATGCCACCTTCGGTAGGCCCGTCAATCCTATAACGCTCCTCGTGCGGATGTAGCGGATAGTCATCCGCTCCCATAATGATGGTGCGCTGGATAGTGCAGCCGTGCCCGACTAGTGAGCGTATGCCGACGATAGAATCCTTGATCGTGCTCTGACCGATCACGCTGCCCTCCGACACCAGCGAAGTGGTCACGCGTGTACCCTCCAGATAGGCAGGAGCCAGCATCCGCGCATTAGTGTAGAGCGGCATGGCCGCGTTGCGAAGATCAAATGCGGGGTCCGTACCTGCCAACATCAGGTTCGCATCAAAAAATGAACGGATCGTCCCGATATCGCTCCAGTATCCTGTATAGGGATAGCTGGTCACATCCAAGGTGCCGATCGCCCTTGGGATAATCTGCTTCCCAAAGTCATGGTCGTCTGGCCGCTGATCCAACATATGTCTGAGCAACCTGCTGTCAAACACGTAGATGCCCATCGAGGCTAGGTATACGCGCGAGGCCCGCTTGATGACCTTGGGTACCGGACTCTCTTTGCCCGCTAGATCCTGTGGCTTTTCGTGAAACTCGGTGATCCTGTGACTGCGGTCCGTCTTTAGGATCCCGAACTGCGGTGCCTCGTCCGCAGTCACAGGAATCGTTGCTACCGTGACATCGGCCTGCTGCGCCTTATGGTGGGCCACCAGCTTCCCGTAGTCCATCGAGTACAACTGGTCGCCGGAGAGAATCAACACATGCCGATGCCGATACACTGAGAAATGCGGGATGCTCTGACGTACCGCATCCGCGGTGCCCTGAAACCAGTCCGCCGACTTCCTTGTCTGCTCGGCCGCCATCACCGTCACAAAGCCGCGACGGTACCGGTCAAAACGGTACGTAGCGACATGGTTGTTCAGGCTGGCGGAATTGAACTGCGTGAGTACAAAGATTTTGTCGACCCCGGAATTGATGCAATTGGATACCGGCACGTCGATCAGCCGATACTTGCCCGCAAGCGGTACCGCAGGCTTTGAGCGCAGCTGCGTCAAAGGGAACAGCCGTGACCCGGCGCCGCCTCCCAGGATCAGTGCGATACAGTCGTCCACAATGTACCTCGTTTGATTGCAGTCAAAATACGCACGGATCACCACCTACTCCGTTAATCTTTCGTGACAAAGCATGACAGAAACCCGACACGTTCCCCTCTGTTGACTGGTGCTATGAGCGACGACACACGCCACCTGCTGCACACGATTCGCCAGCGCCTGCAAGACGGCGCGCGCCGAATCACCCTTGCCAGTCTGCTCCGCGGCGCGCTTCTGGTAACCGCCCTGGTGGGAGCCCTACTATTGGTGCTCATCAGCGTGGAAGCCCTCTTGTGGGTGCCCGCAACGTGGCGCAGCCTCCTGTTCTGGCTCCTGGTCGCCGCCGCAGGGATCCTGGCCGCCACTCTGATAGGCGTCCCCATCTTGCGTCTTACGGGCCTGTTTGCCAGCCCTTCAGATCGATTCGTGGCGCGCCAAGTCAGCGCCCGCCACCCGCACCTGGAAGATCGCCTGATCAACCTTCTCGACCTGGGTGAGGGACGCGCCAGCCAAGCGCCAGACCCGCTGCTCGATGCGGCCGTCCGCATGCTGCATGGGCAGGTAAAGGAAGCCCCACTAGAAGATGCCGTTTCGCTGGAGCCGGCCCGCCGTGCGGGGCGCCTAGCTTCGATGCCGGTGGTGGGGCTCCTGATTTTTCTACTCGTGGTGCCCTCCACATTCAGAGACGCCTCACAGCGTCTTCTGTCTCCAGGCAAGGAATTTCCGCGCCCAGCGCCGTTTGCAGTGGCCGTCACCCCGGGCGACATCACCATCGTGCGGGGCGATGCCTTGTCCCTCATCGCAGAGATGGATGGGATCAGCATACCCACCATAGCCGAGCTTCAGATCAGCCGGGCCCGACCTGTCGACCTTACCGCCACGCAGCCGGGCCGGTTTGAATATCAAATGACCAACGTGCGCGAAGGCTTCCGCTACCGGTTTAAGGCTAAGGAGGTCACCACACCGTGGTTTAACGTGACTGTCATTGCGCGTCCCTTGGTGCGTGGCCTTCAGGTCGAACTCACGCCGCCCGCATATACCGGGCTGCCCGTCCGCGCACTGGCACCTGGCACCGGAGACGTCGTGGCCCTGCCCGGCACGAAAGCCGCCGTACGCATACGCGCAGGCGGCGCTCGCGCAGCGCTCGTCTTCGCCAGCGGACATACCGACACGCTGACAGGCAGCGGCGGTGTTGCTAAAGGCACGTTCACTGTACAGAACAAGGACAGCTACAATGTTCTGCTCGAAAATGAGGCAGGCATCCGCAACGCGGATCCCATCCAGTACCAGATCACGCCACTGACGGACCTTATGCCCCAGGTGCAGATCATTGATCCGCCAGCCGATGCCACACTGACCTTCGACCTTGGCATAGCCGTTCGGCTGCATCTGAGTGACGACTTCGGATTCAGGGATCTAGTGCTTTGGTGGCGCTTGGCGGAGAGTCGATTCAATGAGGTGATGCCTGAGCCCAAACCGTTGCCACTGCCTTTGGTGCGGCCGCGCACGGTGGACCAGGAGGTTGACTTCTATTGGGATCTGAAGGCGATCACCGGCATCGATATCGTACCGGGTGACGTCTTCGAATATTATGCCCAGGTACGCGACAACGATGCAGTGGCCGGCTTCAAGGCAGCCCGCAGCGCCGTGCACCGCCTGCGCCTTCCGTCCGCGTCGGAGCGGTATGATCAGTTCAGCATCTCACAGGAAGAGACCGAAAGTGAGATGGCCGCGATGCTGGAAGAAAGCAGCCGTATCCGGGAGGAGTTCGAGAATGTCCGCGACGAGCTGCGCCGCAAACAGGATGGCGACTGGGATGACCGGCGGCAACTTGAACGCGTGGCCGAAGCGCAGCGCAGCCTGGAAGAGCGCGTGGAGCGACTAGGGGATTCGATGGAGGAAGCTCAGGCGGAAATGCAAGACCTCCTGAGCGATGAGACGCTGCAGCTGTTCGATGAGGTACGCAAAGTGACCGAAGAGATTAACTCGCCAGAGCTGATGCAGGCAATGGAATTGTTGCAGCAGGCCATCGAAGAGCTCAATCCGCAGCAGATGCAGCAAGCGCTAGAGAAGTACGGTTTCAACGAAGAGATGTACCGGGACCGGCTGGAGCGTGCCTTGGAGCTGTTCAAGAACCTGCAGGTGCAGCAGAAGCTGGAGGCGGCATCAGAGCGGGCAGAGGATCTCGCAGAAACGCAGGAGCAGCAGGCGGATCAGATCGAGGATGACCCCGAAGGGGCTCGCGAACAGGGGGAGGCCATGGCGGAAGAGCAGCGGCAGAGCAAAGAGGAGATGGAACGTCTGGAAGCCGCCATGGAGGAGATCGTCCGCCAGATGGAAGAGATCCGTAACGCTCCCGCCGATGCTATGGAGCAGCTCAGTGATAAGGCGCAATCGGAGGAGCTGCCCCGCCAGATGGAAGACAATGCGCGTCAGATGGAGTCTGGGCAGATGCAGCAGGCCCAACAGGGCCAGCGCCAGATGCAGGCCAGCCTGGAGCAGCTGCAGCAGCGTCTGGGCGAGATGCTTTCGGGCATGCAGGGCAACCAGATGCAGATCAACGGTGCTGCCTTGCAGCGCATCGTGAGTGACATACTGCTGCTTTCACATGACCAAGAGGCCGTACGCCACCGCGTTGAGGCGGCAACTGCAGTCAGTCCCCTACTCCGGGACTTTGCACAGCAGCAAAGCGTCATGCGTGACGGGCTGCGCATGGTGGCCGACTCGTTGCAGTCTCTAGCCCGCCAAGTGCCTCAGATGACGCGCGAGGTGCAGGCCCGGACAGGCACTGCGATCATGGCTATGGAGCACGCCATCAGCGCCATGGTTGCGCGCAACAGCATGCAGGCCGCGCAAGATCAGCAGACGGCGATGACGAACCTGAATGAGCTGGCCTTGCTGCTGAGTGACCTGTTGGATCAGCTGATGAATGCCGCCAACAACAATTCGGCTGGTGGCATGACCATGAGCGATATGATTCAGCAGATGCAGGAGATGGCCTCGCAGCAGCAGGCGCTCAATGAGCAGATTCAGGAGATGCTAGGCCAGATGCAGGGTCAGCGCTTGACCCCGGATATGCAGGCAAGGATGCAGCAGCTCGCCTCGCAGCAACAAGCGCTAAAAGAGCAGCTCGAGGCACTAAGCGAAAACGGCAGTCTGGCTAGGCAGCTCGCCGGAGACCTGGACAAGATTGCCGCCCAGATGGAGGAAACGATCCAGGAGCTGGGGTCATTAGCTGCTGGGCGCGAGCTTCGCGAGCGTCAGCAGCAGATTCTCACTAGGCTGCTCGATGCTTCGCGCGCCTTGCAGGAGCGCGGCAAAGAGCGCCGGCGCGAAGGGCAGACGGGCCAAGCTATTGACCGCGCCGGTCCCGACGCTCTGGATGGATCCACTCCAGAAGAGGTGTTACGGCAAGCGCTCCTGGATGCGCTCGAAAGTGGCTACGCGCCCGACTACCAGGCGCTCATTCGCCGGTATTTCCAGCTTCTGCAGCAGCGCCGGTAGTGCAGAATTCGCAATGCGACCAGCGACCGCGGCGCCGCGCTACCGCATGGTAGGCCGCCTCGCGCCAACGCCTTGGCACTATGGAAATCGTGCTCAGCCACCGCCAAGGAGGCTCGAGGTGCAAGAAGACACGGATTACCGCGTCTGTCGCGCGCCATATGCCTAGTCCGTCCACCAGCGCGAGGCCTTCGCGCGCATCCAGTCCGCTGCTCGCAAAGGGAAGTACCTCAATGGCCTGGCGCTGGTCGTGGCGGCGTACCCATGCCACGCACCACACGCACAGGCTGCACATCGCGTCGTGATACAGTCTGACTGGCACATCACCTAACGTCAAGGTCGCTGCAATTGATGGCTTCTGGTCTGACCCCTCTTGTACGTCTGTTTCTGAAGCTTGGATTCATAGGCTTTGGCGGTCCTGCAGCCGTCATTGCCATGATGGAAGACGAGATAGTAGTGCGTCGCCGTTGGCTGACGCTAGAGCATTATCTCGACCTGGTCGGTGCCACCAACCTTATCCCCGGCCCGAACTCCACGGAGGTGGCCATGCATGTAGGCTACGAGCGTGCGGGGTTCACGGGGATGGTCACGGCCGGATCCTGCTTTATCCTGCCTGCCGCGCTCATGACCGGGACGCTGGGGTGGCTGTATGCCGCTTACGGCACGTTACCAGCGGTGGAACCGTTCCTGATCGGAATCAAGCCGGCCGTGATTGCCATCATTCTGGGCGCCCTCTGGCGCTTGGGTCGGGCAGCGCTCAAGAGCATGGCGCTCGTTCCTATCGGAGTCGTCGTCTTGGGGGCACTGTTGCTTGGGCTGTCGCCCATCATCGCCCTTATTGGGGGCAGCGTGCTGGGGCTCTTCTGGCTGCGACTACGCGCCACCAGCCTTGCCAGCCTGGCACTTCCCGTATGGCTGGCGCAAGCCGCCGCCCAGGACATCCCGCTCTGGAAGCTAGGCTTGTTTTTTCTCAAGGTGGGCGGCGTGCTGTACGGCAGCGGTTATGTACTGGTCGCCTTTCTGGAGGGGGATCTGGTGCAGAGTTACCAGTGGCTGACGCAGCAGGAACTCTTGGATGCCGTGGCTATCGGTCAGGTCACACCCGGCCCGGTGCTCACTACGGCCACCTTTATCGGGGTCATGCTCCTGGGTGTTCCGGGCGGTGCTATTGCTACGCTGGCGATCTTTTTGCCCTCGTTCGTTTTCGTAGCCATCCTCAATCCCATTATTCCCAGGCTGCGCCGGTCGCCCGTGATGGGGTCTTTCCTTGACGCGGTCAATGTGAGTGCGGTCGCACTTATGCTGTACGTGACGCTCCGGCTTGGCATCGGCGTGTTGACGGGGTGGCTGCCCTGGCTAATTTTCGCAAGTGCGGCCGTTGCACTATTCCGATTTCGTGTGAGCGCAGCGTGGCTGGTGCTCTGTGGCGGCGCCCTGGGATATGGCCTAAGGGCTGGCGAACAATTAACATATCTATCTGGTTGGCCAGTGGTCAATTTCGCCTGAACTCGTGGGTGCGCAACACCCCTGCGGATGCAATTCACGAGCACGCTTCTGCACACTCCCCAGACCCGCCACAGCATCCAACAGCGGATGCCGCTCAGCGTCTGGGTGAGCAGACACATGTTGCGCGTACGATAGGCTCGCCGCCCATCCATCAGGGCAATGACCCCGATACAACACGTTCAACGCCACGTTAACGTCGCGGCACTGGGTCCTTCCGCACGTCGCACAACGATGCTTCCTGTCAGCCAGGCGTAGCCTTTCCTCCAGCTTATGATGGCAGGCGCTGCATCTCTGCGTTGTGTCGTTCGGCGGCACCAGCTCCACCTTACCGCCAAGCGAAGCGGATTTGTACTTCAATAGCTGCACCAATTCGTACAGCCCTTGCGCGCGCATCGATCGGTTCAGCCCCGTCTTGCGGCTGCCACCGGCACCTGTCATGCGTCCTACTTTCAGGTCTTCCAGAAACAGAGTCACGGATCGCTTAACGACGTCGGCAGCCACCTCGTGGCGGTACCCGCGGTTGCGTCTTTCTGCTCGCTCGGCCTCCTTGCGCCAAGCACCGAACCACTTTCGGCGCAGACGCGTGCCTTTCTTCGTCTTAGCAGCCCGACGCCGCAAAGCGTCCCGGGATTGTACCATTCGTAGTTGGGTTTCGGCGATTGCTGCCGAGATGGGACAAATTAAAGGGCAGAGCTAGATCGCCGCATTGGTCAGCGGCCCAAATGAGTTCATCCTCAACAGCGTACGCCTCCGGGTCGAAGCTAATCATGGGATACGCTGATGCGCTTAATGGTGGCCCCCTGCATTGCCGCGGTTCAGTTGCTCAGCCCACCTGTACTAGATCCGGGCCTGCTTGTGGTCTTTTATGACTCCATGGCCTCTCTCAAACATGGCTCCCAGCAGCAAGTGGGTGGCGGCATCCTTCTGCAGTACGGCCTGGCGAAACCACCTAGCTGCCTCGTTGTAACCATTCCGTAGCATGCATTCATTGCAGACCATGTGCTCATCCTATGTTGTGATGCGGCGCTTTGTCGTGGTTATATGGTAGGTCTCAGCCCCGGGCTGGGGGTATGTTCGGTGGGCATTTACGGGTTGTTGTGGGCCTCTCTAGCCAGTTTCAGTGCCAGCATGGTGCACCATTCTTTGAGGTGATGGTATCGTCTTCTTACCCAGGCTTGCACAAAGAGGTTGGCGGGCCAGAGGATGAGTCGTACGATTAGTGCGAGCAGTGTAGAGACTACGGCGATTCCGAGTCCTACGAGGTCGGACGATTCGTGTCGTCCGCTGCTGGTAAAGAGCACGAAGATGCCGAGCAGTGTACCGAGCAGTCCTAGGCTGAGGACGACGTATACGGCGGCATTGATGTACCGGTCGACTTCTCGGTATCGTTCATGGTCCAGGTCGATATATTGTAGGACGTATTCCAGGGTATTTTTGTGTTGGTGTCCGGCCAGCATTTTTTCACAGGCTTTCCGGTAGGGGTTGGCTTCGGGAGTGCGTTGGAGCGCTTCTTCGAGCGTGTCCTGGTGTATGTCGTTGGGGTTGAGTTGTGACAGGATTTTATGGCTTTTCCACTGGAAGAGCGCCCGCACATAGGCGGTGCAGATAAAGAACAGTCCTACCACGAATACCAGTCCGATAGGATACTCAAATCCTCGGGCGTATCCGACCATATCCCAGAAGGAGGATAGGGTCAAGGAGGCTCCTGCGTTACTTGCTGCTTCTTGCAGCGTCCACAGGCCAGTAGCAATCATGTGCATCACGGTTCATTGGATGGGAAGGGATCAAGGTGGAGCGTTTGTTCAGGTTGTTCCAGCACTTCTAGTGGCTGTTGGTAGTAGCGCAGGTCCACGGCATCGAAGCGGTCTTTCAGCGCTATGGTGTAGTGTCCTGGAGCCAGTCGTGCGCTGAAGCGTCCTTCTTGGGACACGTCGGCTCGGGCCCTCTCGGCGTTATTTTGCAGGAAGAGGACGAGGATTCGGGAGGCGGCAAAGGGTGGTGCCTTATCCAGGGCGCCATCGATGATGGTTTGTTTTTGGACGGCGATATCGATACGTTTCGTTTGTCCGGGATCGGCCACGAAGCGAAAGCGTGCGCCTAGCGTAAGTTCGTACCGCGGGTTGTTGAGCGATCGGGTATCGATGGTCACCAGGTACTGTTGGTATGGGACCAGCATATCGGCGTGCACGGTGCCGGGGCTGATGTGTCGTGCGTGTGTGTGATCCACATGGATCTCTATGTCGTGGAGGTAGGCTTCGTCCGCATCTTTGCGTCCGTCGCGGTTGTCATCCAGGAAGGCTTTTAGCAGGGCGCTGCTGTGGGCGGGGGATTGCCGCATAAGGGGGTTTGGTCCCAGGGCCACGGATCCATACAGGCTTTGGCTATGGGACTGCGGCGTGTCGGTGCTGAGCGCGGATCGGTTGGTGAGGCTCACGTAGGGGGTATCGAAGCGCAGCGTGATGGCGGCGGCCATGCCTTGGTCGTATCCTAGGCGCAGTCCTAGCGATGCGCTTCGCCACTGTCCGTGGAGCGTGGCGCCGACGAAGTCCGTGTGGTGCACGCGGCCTCCTTCGCCTTGCAGCCCTATGCGCCATGTGTGCGCCACGGCGTGCGTGACGGAGGCCTGCCATCGCATGCGCCAGGGGGCTGCTTCGTGTCCTGCCCATTGGTGGCGCGAGAGCCCTGCGGTGACCAGCGCGTACATGGTGCCAGAGAGGCGGGCGGTACCGGTGCTGGTCATGTGGGTGGTACGACTGTCGTCGAAGGTGGCGTAATGCTCGGCTCTCAGCGACAGGGTGCCGCGCGTATGTAGCCATCCGAGGTGTCCGCTCAGGCTTCGGCGATAGTAGGTCCATGACTTTTCTTCGGAGAAGGCGGCTTCGGTTTGGAGTCGTAGGCGTGCGCTTTGTCCCCACAGTCTAAGGCGTGCTGCGGCCATGGGCAGTGCCACTTCGGCATCGGCGGATAGTCCTTGCCAGTGCTGTGTGATGCCCACCAGGGGTATGCCGGCATGGTGGTAGGCGGCTCGCGCGGCCAGTCCGGGCAGGATGCCGTAGCGGGCTTCGGCCACCAGTACGGGGGCGGATTCATAGCGATCCTGTCCTGCCCGCACATCCCAATAGAGCGTGTTGGGCGGCGGCAGGTCTTCGCTGACGAAGAGGTGATGCGTCTGTTGGCGCGGGGGGCGTCCGTCCGTGGGTGCGATCTCTACCTGCACGCGGGAAGCGCCATAGTATGCCGGGATACGCACCGTATAGCGTCCTTGTACATCGGCCAAGACCTGGTCGACCTGTACGCCGCCGATGCTAGCGGTCACGATGGCACCGGGTTCGGCCACGCCGGTTAGCGGGGTTTGCCGCTGGATGTAGGGGTCGGCCACCGGATGGTTGCTTACTCGCACGCCATCATAGACGGTGGTCTGGGGCCATCCGAAGTGTTGTAGGCGCCCCGCCTGCACCTGGGTAAGCCACCGTGAGCGACGAAAGTCGGCCAGGTAGCTTAACGACCGGACCTCTATGTGTTGTGTGCTGTCTCTTTGTGAGAAGTCGGCTTCGGCCTTAAGTTGTCCGCGCAGTGCATTGGTTTGTGTGCGCACCAAGCCGTGATAGGTGGCATCGTGCTGTTGCCATTGTGTTCTGGTGAATCGATAGTCCACATGGGTATCGCCCCACACCGGGCGGTGTCGTCCGTAGCGCACCGGAGCCGGGGCTTGTGGGCGCCTCATGGCTGCGGCATGGGTGATATGGAGTCGATCCGTGTCAAAGTGTATACGTTCTGGCGCAAAGAGTCGCTGCAGGCCTCCAAAGGAGAGGTATAGCGCGCCTTGGCTCACGAAGAATTCGGTAGAATCGAGCCGAAAGGCGTCGGTTGCGGTCTCTGCCGCGCCGGTGGCCCCTTCTATGGCGAGGCGCCTGTGTTGGCGCGTGGCTTCTATGAGGAGGCTGTCCGACACGACGTCGAACCCTAGGAGCGTCAGATAGGGGGCCAGCTGTAGGAAGTAGCGTTGCTGGTTGGGCTCCCAGTAGGCCAACAGCGGCAGCGCCTCTGGTGTGATACGCAGGTCACTAAGGGTCCATGGTGTCTCTTGCACGTAGCGGACCTGCTTCTCTTGTGCGTGTGCGCTGGCGGCGGCGAGCAGCATCAGGATGCCGACGGCGGCGTAGCGCATGGTCTTTGTCGTCATCGGCGCAGGGTGACCGGTGGCGGCGCGGCGGCGTGCGAAGTGATAAAGTGCAGCGTGACCTCGCTGTCTGTTGGCAGGGGCCATGCCAGGATGCGGGTAGTGAGCAGCAGCAGTTCTCGGCGTGCCAGTTCGTTGCCTTGGGCGTCGGTGGCCACCACGGCCCCTGCAAAGGGTCCGCCGACGGCTTCGAGGCGCAGGCGGTCCCCGTCCAGCGGCGTGACGGTCACGTGTCCCCCTGATGCGGGGATATAGGCGCTTTGTATGCGCAGCGTCACGTGGGCGACACGGGTAGCGTCGTCGGGGGTGGGCAAGCGATCCATGGGCACAAAGCGGCGGGGGCGGCTGCTAAACTCCAAGAAGGTGGCGTGCGCCTTATCGGGCAGCGGCTGGTCTTCGCGCAGCGCATAGTGCACATAGCGGGTCTCTCCCGGACTCAGCGTGAGCACTTTGGGATAGATTACGAGGGCGGCGCCCAGGTCGCTTACGGCTTCGGTGGGCTGTGGCACGATCGTCTCCTGGTCTCCGCGTGCGGCGGTATATCCAAAGACGGGTTGCACGGAGATCTCTTGGGTCACTACGGACGGGTTCGTCAGCGTAAAGGTGCCGTAGGGTGTGGCTGTCGTCAGCAGGGCCCGTATGGGATGGATCCGCACCTGTTGCCTGTCGGCGACCGGGGTGTGTCCTTCGGGTTCGACGTATACGCCGCGCGGGGTGGCCACCGCGGTAGGGCGTGGCGCCACCACGGTGACGAAGACTGGCATCAGGAAGGTCTCCTGCACCTGTGGTGTGCGCACGGTCAGGTCCAGCGTGCCGGCATAGCTTCCTGGTGTGGCGGTACGCAGGTCCAGCATGCCGCCCACATGCACGATACGGCAGCCGCCCTCTTCGGCCTGCAGCGTGACGGCCGCATAGCGGCTGGCCAGGGCTTCTAAGGCCGAAGCCAGGCATGTGGTGGACACGGCCCACTGGGGTTCTAGCGCCAGCAGGTGTGGTCCGTCTTGCGGGTAGAGGCGCCCGCCGGCCAGCTCCACGGTGGCTTCGGTAGCCTGGTCCGAGGCCAGAACCAGGGCACCGAGGGCATGCGTGCCCCGCACTTTGGACGACACCTGTCCTGTCAGGGGATCCAGCGTCACCTGCTGCCCGGCGGCCTGTTCACCAAACTGCATCGCCGCGGTCGTGACGGTCATATCGAATGCGGTAGGGAACGGATCCACGGTTACGCGGACCTCGACGGCGGCCGCGTCGGCGTACGGGGCGCCGACGGCATACGTATACGTATAGACGTAGGCGGCCGCCAGCGTGTCGGGCACACGGAAGGTGGGGTGGCGCACGCGCGTATCGGTCAGGCGCGCGGCATCCTGTGCGTGCGGTGCCACCCAGCGGTGGTAGTAGCCGTCCTTAGGCGCTCCTGAGAGGGCACATTGTGGTTGCAGCGGGAAGTCGGCGCTGCCGGCATAGACGAAGTATTCATGGCGCTGGCAGTCCAGCACGACCTGTCCGCGCCGATTCACGCGTATGTGCACCTCGGTGCTGCTGCTGCCGATTACCGCATCGGTGACGGTCAGCATCACCCCGTATTGCTGATCCTCTTCGACCTGGGGTGGCACATCGAAGGTGGGCGAGAGCACATCGGTAGCGCTCAGGCGGTCCGTGTCGGGTCCTGTCCACGCAAACATATAGTCGGTCCCACCGGAGACGGCGCACTGCAACAGCAGGTCGGCTTCGCCGGCATAGGTGTCGTAGCTCGCCGGGCAGGTGACCGCTGGTGGCTTCTGGCGCTGTACGGTGACGTGCCATAGCGCACCGGGCAGGCACGGGCCGCCCTGGGTAGGGCAGGCTTCGACGGTATACGCAAAGACGGTGTCGGCCGCTATGGGGGGCGCGGTGAGCATGCCGTGGGCGATGCGGGGCGCCTGGGGCCCTTGGGGCCCGTGCCAGCGCAGGGCATAGCCGTCGGGCGCGTGGCAGGGCAACGACTGGCGTGCTCGTTCGAAGAGCGTCAGGGGGGCGCACCACGGGGCGCTGCTCGTCGTCGAGGCTCCTGTGACGTGCACGGTGACCCGGTGGCGTGTGCCATGCGACGGCAGGTGAACGACGTAGTGATACGTCGCTCTTGGGCGCGTCCGGTGGAGCGACAAAGGTGGGCGCTAGCACCTCGGTGCTGCTCAGCGGGCCGGTAGCGGTCCCCCACAGTCCTGTCCATCGTACGGTGGCCTCCGTGTCGGTGGTGTGGCATGCCAGCACGGCGGCACGGCCGGGGGCCACCTCCAGGTGGGTGGGGCAGTGCAAGGGCGGCGTCCGCTTATGGACTACGACGGTGACGTGTGCCCTGCGCGTAGCGTGCGGCGCGGTCACCGCCAGCGTCATCGGATACGACTGTGTCTTAAGCCCTGCCCCCAGGGGTGGTGCCGCCACCGTGGTACGCGGCGCATCCGGGGGTGTGGGGATGAGCGGTCCCTCCCACCGGTAGCGCCAGGGATGCAGGGGCGGCATCGGTCACCTGGCACGCCAGGGTGCCCTGCTCCCCTTCATAGAGGTGGAGCACCGGCGCACAATGCACGGCAGGCGGCAGGGCGTTCAGCGCCGTGTCTTCGGTCCGCTTGACGTGCACATGCAACGGCACACGCTGCACCACGGCGCCTTGGGGCGTCTCCACCACGAGCGTGTAGGTGGTTCTCAGGGGCGAGGGCGCCCCAAACAGGGGACGCAGCACATGGGGATTGCTCAGCAGGCGCAAGTGTTGGGGGCTTTCCCACCGGTAGGTGTACGCCTCTGCCTGTGTATGGCGCGTGGTGCATGGCACCGGCGCGGTCTCGCCTGCGCGCAGCGTTAGCGGCTGGCAGGTCACGGGCGGCCCTTGCGCCCATACGGCGGGCGCGAAAGCCAGCGTGCACCACAGGGCGTATCGCATCGGGCGCATCAGTTTGGGATGGCCTGGAAGCGTTCCAGGAAGGCCTTAGCTTGGGTGCGGTCCCCGATCCTCCGGTAGAGGTTGCCCATCAGGGAGAGGTAGGCGCGCTGCTGTTGGGGCGTGAGGCGATCGAACACCGCTTCGATGCGTGGCTGGAGCTGCCGCGCCTGGTCCGGGTTGCTGCGCGTGAGCCGAAGCGCTTCCAGGTAGGCGGGACCGGTATGGCGGCTATCCAGCTCGGTAACCATAAGCAGGTAGGTAAACGCTTTGGCCGAAGCGCCGTCTTGTCGGTGCTGCAGTCCTCGCTGAAACAGCAGACTGGCATAGGTCTCGCGCAGGTCTTCCTGGAAGGCTTCATAGGGCAAGGACACCGCGTCCTTTGCCTGGTGCCATAGTCCCTGCAGCGTGTCGAGGGCCCGGTCGTGCTCCTGGAGCTGCCAGGAGAGGATCGCCACGTTATAGTTGGCTTCCAGGGTGGCCGCGTGTTGTTCTAGGTGCGCTAAGAGCGTTGTCAGGCCACGGCGCGCGTCCTGTGGGTGGTCGGTGGCCCGCGTCAGCAGGCTATCAAACCTCAGGCGGTGCACGAAGCGGTCTCCGTCCCAGGTAGCCCACGTGAGCTCTCCTATGGCGTACGCGTGCTGCGCGCTATCGGCCGCATAGTGGATGGCGTGCGTCAGCGCTTCGCGCACGCCCGCGCCATGGCGGGCTTGCACCAAGACCTGGTACGCACGCTGGTAATACCGAAACAGCGTCAGGCTATCGGGGGCTAGCGTGCTATCGACAAAGGCCAGTTGGGCGTCGTCGAGCGCCACGGCGGCGGCCTGCATCCATGCCATCCCGCTGCTTTCGTGCTGCCGTAGCGTATCGAGCACGGCAGCGAGCTCGGCCCACAGCACATGCTGATCGGCATGGAGGGTGAGCAGCCCGCGCAGCATCTGCAGCACCGTCTCCCAGCGCTGCTGGTCTCGGTACTGTTCTGCCTGGATACGGTATAGGCGCGCCAACTGGTAGCGGGCCTCTTCGTGGGTGGGGTTGTGCTGCAGCGCTGCTTCATAGAGGCGCTGCGCGTCCCCAAGCAGCGTCAGTGCGCGCGCGCTATCCTGCTGCGCCTGGGCCTGTACGGCGTCTAGCACCGTGCGCTGTGCCGCTTCGTACGCGGCCGTGTCGGGCTCGGTGGTGCTGCGGTGCCGCGGGGCAGCGCCGTGCCGCTGTTGGAGCAGGCTGTCGAGGCGCTGCTGCACCTGGCGCCCTTCCAGAAAGCGCGCCTCGCCGGCCTGCTCTCTTGGTGCGGCCACAAACGTGCTATCAAACGCGGTCGCCACCTCGTGGACTACCAGCGAGTCGACCCCCGCCAAGGGGGGCGACACGATAGGCGCCTCCGTAGGGGCTGGGGGTGGGGGCACCACCGCTTCGCGCGACGTGGAACACCCCGCACCCAGGATAACAACGAGGATCAGTGCAACGCTCCGAAGCATAGCCATTGAGTCTGCCTGAACGATTAGTCTGCCTGAACGATGATGACCGCTTCTCGTCCGGCTTGTTGAACAATCATGTTGGCCTGGATCACCAGCCGTGCTGGCACGCTGTGGTCTGCGGTGAGCTCCACGGCTTGGTCTGGTGCGGCCGCGCGCACCAGGTCGTACAGCTCCTGTGCGCTTATCGTACGGACCGGGGTCCCGCTGCGCAGCGCCCCCTCGGGCGTGAGGGCCACCTGGAGGGGCATCAGCACCTGTGCCCCCTCGTTGACCTCCACACTCACCGGAGGCTCCACAGCAAACTGGGGCATGGTGCTGACCGCCACCAGGCCAGCCAACAGGATAAGGATGATATCCACCAGCGATTCGTCCATAGCTTATGGGTCTTGGGCGTGCCACCAGTCGACAAAGAGGCGATAGAAGGCTTGCGCTTCGGCCCCTTGCGGAGAGAGGTCTTCGCTCTCTACGGTGACGATGCGCCCTTGGGCATCGCGCCGCACCGTGCCCACCTGAAAGTAGCTGGCCTGCTGTTGCCCCTTCGGGCTGACGAAGTAATACAGCTTCTCTTGTTGGATCAGCACGACCCGTATCTCGCCATTGATGGGCGCGAGCATCAGCTGCAGCTCGAAGGGGGTGCCCGCCACGGTGACGACATGGCGGGACGTGTGCACCTCGGGTCCGGCGCCAAAGAGCGACTGTATGCCCGGATCCAGGGGTGACGGCGCAGCCATAATCCACTGCGCCAGCGCATCGTTGACTACGACCTCGCTAAAGTCTTCTAGCGTCACGGGGGCCCGTCGCGCCACCGCCTGCGTCGTGAGCGCTGGCGCCGTGGTGTCGCTGCGCGCGTCCAGCGTCCACCGCAGGTCGCTGCCACCGCTGCCAGACACCTCCGGCTGTACCAGCGTGGGCGCCAGCCTGGGCGTCGCTCTGGTGCGTCCTGGCAGATCCAGGTCTTGCGCTTGCACGGTGCCCAGCCCCCGCTGGTCCTGGCCCGTGCCCCAGCTGCTCAGGTCCAGCCCGTCGACCGCCAGCGCCTCGGTGGACTGCGACGCCAGATCCACCGACGCTACGGCGGCCGCCTCCGGCGTCCCGAACGCTTCGGAAAGCATCTGCGCCAGCGCGTCGTCCGTGAGCGCCGCCTCAGCCTCCTCCTCTAACGACTCGGAAGCCTCCGGCTCTATAGGCTCCAGCGTCAGTGACGGGGGCACGATAGGCAAAAAGAAGAGGCGGTCCGGCACCACCTGCGAGCGGCCGCCCCGAGGCACCGGAAGCAGCGTCAGCACCACACCGATCAGGCAGAGCAACGCCCCGAACGTGCCCCACTCCCACAGACGTCGCCTCCTATTCATTCTGGCTGCTGCGCTATCGTACACGCCCACCGTTGGGCCAGACACAGGTCCAGCAACGTGACCAGCTGCTGCAACGTGGCATCACCCTGCGGGGAAAGCAACAGCACGCTCTCTGGCGTCTGCACATGCACCCGGACCAGACAGGTCTGCAGCGCTGCCACGGTAGCGGCCGTACAAAACGGTGTCTGCTCCGGCTCATGTACCACCACCACTTGCATGCGCTCATCAAAGTGGACCGTATAGACCTCGGTGACCGCCTCGGGCGCCTCGGCCTCCTGTTCCTCTCCTGGCAGAGGCACCTGCAAGCGCGGCACCTGCTCGGTCAACAGAAAGAAGGCCGCCAGCAGGATAAAGCCCAGATCAACGAACAGCTGTAGGTCGGTGCGATGCGCTTCCATCTATTCGTTGCACGCGCGAGACACTACGTTACCGTCTGCGGTCCACGTCTCCACCACTACGCACCCCTCGAAGTCGAGGTGCGTGCGGATCGTCGGCTCCGAATACAGCTCCACCATCAACGGCTCCGACGGCGGCAGCACGCATTGGGTGGCTTGCGGCACAAACCGAAACAAGGCCTGCTCATAACCCCACAGCGTGATGTTGATGTCGTCACCACGCTGACGCAGATAGATGTCTAGCGATCCTTCTGGATAGTAGGGCAACACCGAGCGCAACAGCGCGCCCGCTAACGCCTTGCGCGGATGCGCCTCCTGCTCGGCCTCCTCGGTGATGACCTCGCTCTGCGCACGCACCGTGGTGAGACGATAGTCCTGCGCCAGGTTGAGCGCCGTCAGCGCGCTGAGCATGGATTCTGGCAAGTATGCACTCAAAAGGAACTGCTCCCGGCTGGGCTGCAGAACCAACAAGTCATTGGTGCCGAACCCGTCCTGCGTCACATCCAAAAAGACCGCCGACGTGTACGCCGCATGCGCAGGAACGATGATCTGGTCCTCGAGAAACTGACGCACAAACGCCAGGTCGTGTACCTCGGCAGCAGGCAGCACCCACTGGCTCACATCCGCGTCCTGCGGCTGCGCCAACACCACGAGGGGAGCCATCAACCCCGCCATCAACAATGTTCTCTTCATCATACCTCTAGTATTAGCGTACCACTGTCAAATGGCCTGTGCGCACGATCGTCTCGTCTGGCATCGTGGCCACGACGCGGTACAGGTAGATGCCTGGCACGCTATCGGGCACCTGTATCGCCAGGCGCCGATGCGCGCCCGCTGGCAGGCGCCCCAGCGCCTGATCCACCACGCGGCGACCCAACAGGTCGAAGACCGCTAGGCGCACGTCGGCATCGTGCGCCAAGCTGATCTCCACATGCGTGTAGTCCCTAAACGGGTTGGGATAGTTGCCATGGAGCAATAGCCCGTCGGTCATCGGTGGCGCTACCGCCAGCGTGAACGACAGCTGCCCGGTACGCCCTGTCGCATCCATCGCCGTATACGTATAGGTCACCGGCGCTGTGGATGCCACCGGCACCCCGCGCAGCACGCGTGCGTCAGCCTCATACGCCAGCCCGGTGGGCAACGCCGGATCCAGCACGTAGCGATAAGGCGCGGTGCCCCCCTCGGCAGGCGGCAACGCCACATCCGCTACGCGCTCACCCGCGGTGAGCGCTAGATCCGGCACCGAGGCCGCAAACACCAGCCCGTGCTCCCCGCAGTGCGGACCCCGCACCGCCTCCAAAGACGCCAACCACGCCCGATAGGGTGCATCCACCGGCGCACAGAGCGCCTGGTCCGCACCACCAAAGAACAACTCCTGCAATGCGGTCAGCTGCCGCAAAGCCTGCGGCAACATGCCTGTCAACATGTTGTCGTGCACATACAGATGCGTCAGCGCCGCCAGCTCGCCCAAAGAGTCGGGCAACGCGCCCGTCAGCCTGTTGCCCTCGAGCTGCAACCGCTCCAGATGTGCCAGCTGCCCCAGCGCGGACGGGACCCCTCCCTCTAGCGCGTTATGCTG
Source organism: Rhodothermales bacterium (assembly GCA_958296045.1). Lineage (GTDB taxonomy): Bacteria > Bacteroidota > Rhodothermia > Rhodothermales > Bin80 > CATQHT01. The sequence continues at coordinate 225,053 of CATQHT010000001.1, read as the reverse complement.
CAACTGCAGCCAACGCAGCGCGGACAGATCCCCCAACACCGGCGGTATCGTGCCCACCAGCGCGTTGCCATGCAGCAGCAACCCACGCAAGCGGTCCAGCTGCCCCAACGCGCTCGGTATCGAGCCCTCCAGACCGTTGTGCTGTAACCACAGATCCTCCAGCCGCACCAGATCCCCCAACGCAGGCGGTATCGTACCCGTGAGCGCGTTGCCATGCAACAGCAACGTACGCAGACGGTCCAGCTGCCCCAACGTGGGCGGTATCGAGCCCTCCAGACGGTTGTCCTGTAACCACAGATCCTCCAGCCGCACGAGATCCCCCAGCGCAGGCGGGATCGTGCCCACCAGCGCGTTGCCATGCAGCAGCAACCCACGCAAGCTGTCCAGCTGCCCCAACGTGGTGGGCAGCGAACCCCCCAGCGCATTGCCATACAGCCACAGCTCCCGCAGATGGACCAGCCGACCCAAAGAGTCTGGGATAGAGCCCGTCAGCTCGTTGTTGTGCAAGTGCAGCTGCTCCAGCGCCGCCAGCCGTCCCAACGAAGACGGGATCGTGCCCGCCAACGCGTTGTCGTGCAGGAGCAGCCCGCGCAGGCTGTCCAGCCGCCCCAGCGCCGCAGGGATGCGGCCCTGCAACCTATTGCCGTAGAGGTGCAGCTGCTCCAGCGCCGTCAGATCCCCCAACGCCTCCGGCAACGTGCCTTCCACATTGTTGTGCGGCAGCGTTAACGCCACCACACGGCCGGAGTCCACCGCCACCCCAAACCATGCCTCCAGCGCCTCCGCGGTGAACGCTACCACGTCGGCAGGCGGATCCAGCCAGCCGCTGCGGTCCGTCCAGCGCTCGCCACCGGCGTCCTCATACAACGCCATCAGCGCCGCACGGTCGGCAAGCAAAGCGGCCGGCGCCCCCACCGTGAGAGTAAACGTCCGCGCGGCCTCCATGCCCAACGCATCCGTCACCGTATACGTGTAGGGCTGCGGCAACAGTATCGTCACGGGCCGGCCGCTGAGGGTGCGCGACGCCTCGTCATACACCAACCCCGCAGGCGGGTCGGGATGCAACACATACTCGTATGGACTCCTGCCACCGGTAGCTACCGGAAGCTCCCACGGCACGATATCTTCGTCCACCGTAAAGACCTGATCCGGCACCGCAGGCAACAGCAGCGAGCCCAACACCTCTATGCTAAACGGTTGGGAAGCCTGCCGCCCGCTGGCGTCCTCCACCGTATACGTATAGCCAGCGGCAGCCATCACCGCCGTCGGCACCCCGCTCAACGTGCGCGTAGATGCCTCAAAGGCCAGCCCGTCTGGAGGATCCAGATCCAGCCGATACGCGTGCGGACGCTGACCCCCCGCGGCCGCCGGCAACACCAGGGTGACCTGCTGACCTACCCCGAACACCTGATCCTCCACCACAGGCAGCATCAGCGCCGAATACACCTCGATAAGGAACGTGTCCGATGCCGCCAAGCCGGCCGCATCCGTCGCCGCGTACGTATACTCCACAGGCGCGGCGGCTACGGTAGGCGTGCCGCTGAGCACACGCGTGGTACGGTCAAACACCAGGCCCACAGGCAGATCCGGGGTCAACGCATACCTGTACGGATCCGTGCCACCCAGCGCTGCAGGAAGCACCAGGCTCGTATCCTCTCCCACCGCATACGCCTGATCCGCGATGGAAGCCAACGCCAGCCGCACCTCGATAAGGAACGTGTCCGAAACCGCCAAACCATTCGCATCCGTCGCCACGTACGTGTACTCCTCTGGCGCGGTGGCCTCGGTCGGCGTGCCACCCAGCACACGCGTGGCCGCATCAAACGTCAGCCCCAAAGGCAGCGCCGGCGTCAGCACGTACGTGTACGGATCCGTGCCGCCCCGCGCTGCGGGAAGCACATCCGAAGCCATAACGCCAACCTCATACTCCCGATCCTCTACCGAGGCCAACGCCAACGCGACCTCAATAAGGAACGTGTCCGAAGCCGCCAGACCGTTCGCATCCGTCGCCACGTACGCGTACTCCACAGGCGCGGTGGCTTCCATAGGCGTGCCACCCAACGTACGCGTGGCCGCATCAAAGGTCAGCCCCAAAGGCAACGCCGGCGTCAGCATATACGTCGGATCCGCGCCACCCAGCGCTGCGGGAAGCACCAGGCTCGCAGCCTCTCCCACCCGATACTTCTGATCATCAATGGATGCCAACGCCAAGGCCACCTCAATATAGAAGGTGTCCGAGGCCGTCTCACCGTCTGCATCCGTCGCCTCGTACGTGTAGGCCACCGCGCCCGTAGCCTCGGTCGGCGTGCCGCTCAGCACGCGCGTGGCGGCAACAAAGGTCAGTCCATCCGGCGGATCCGGCGACAAGCTATACGTGTACGGCGCGGTACCGCCCACAGCCGGTGGCAAAGCCCACGCAATCTGCTCCCCATACACATAACGCTGATCCGCTACCTCGGGCAACGTCAACGCGTCGTAGACCGCCAGCACAAACTCCCGCTCGACAGGGGTGCCGGTCGTATCCGTCGCCACATACGTGTACGTCCTAGGAGCCGCGACGGCGGTCGGCGTGCCGCTCAGCACACGCGAGGATGCATCAAAGGTGAGCCCCGAAGGCAACGCCGGCGTCAGCATATACGTGGGCAAACCCAAGCCGCCCGACGCCGCTGGCAACACCACCGAGCGCGCCACCCCTACCGCAAAGTCCTGGTCTGACACAGACGGCAAGGTGAACGCGCCATGGATCTCCATAACGAACGCCTGCGATGTCGTATCGCCTTCGGCATCCTCCACCCCGTACCGATACTCCGCGCGTGGCATCGCCAACACCGGCGTACCACTGAGCGTGCGCGTGTCCCCATCAAAGCCCAGTCCTGCCGGCGGACCCGGCACAAGCGTATAGTCATACGGATCCGTACCGCCCGCGGCCTCAGGCAGCACCTCGGACATCTCCCTCCCTACCACATAGTGCTGCGCCGCTACCGGGGGCAGCCGCAGCTCCGCTGCTAACACCACCGCTATGGTGAAGGGCGCCTGCGCCGTCAAACCCTCCCCGTCCACAACCCCATACACATAGTCCTGCACGTCTGCCACCGCCGTCGGCACGCCATGGAGCCTCTGCGTAAAGTCTTCAAACTCCAAGCCCTCAGGAAGCGCCCCATCCAACGTATAGACTAAGGGAGGCGTACCGCCCACAGCCGGGGGCAACACCCAGTCGACCGCCTCGCCCACCACAAAGACCTGGTTCTCGACAAAAGGCAAGACCAGTGATAGCACCTCCATAGAAAAGGTCTGCTCACCCAAGGCGCCCACCGCATCCTCGGCCCGGTACGTGTAAACGGTCTCTCCCATAGCTTCGGTCGGCGTGCCACTAAGCACGCGCGCAAACTCATCAAAGTGCAAACCCTGAGGAAGCGCCGGCGTCAGCGTGTACGTGACCTGACCCGTGCCACCCTGCGCCAAAGGGAACACCAGCGGAACAATCTCCACTCCTAACGGAAACGAATAATCCTGGAGCGCGGCTAACGCCAACCGCACCTCCATAAACGAGGACCGCTCCACCACGAAGCCGGCAGCGTCCCTCGCCCCCCAGGTGTACTCCGTTCGCGGCACACCCACCAATGGCGTGCCCGTGAGTGACCCCGCCTGAAACGCCAAACCCGGCGGCGGATCTGGAGAAACGGTATACTCGTAAGGAGCCGTGCCGCCAAGAGGCTCGGTAAGCTCCAAGGGCACGATAGGCACGTCAAAGGTATAGGTCCGATCTGGCACCTCCGCCCAAGCCAACGTCACCTCGATGCCAAACGTTACCGGTACGGTCGCCTGCACGCTATCTGTTACCGTGTACGTGTACTCCTGTCGCGCAACGACTTCGGTCGGTATACCACTGAGCTCACGCGTGTTCTCGTTAAACACCAGTCCTTCCGGCAGATCCGGCGTCAGCGTGTAGCGGTGCGGCGGGACGCCGCCACGTGCCTCAGGAAGGAGAAAGGAGACCACTTCCCCGAACATATACACCTGCTCTGGCACTTCCCGCAAAAACAACCCCGCCGTAACAACTTCGATGGTGAACACCCGTGAACGGGTCAGCCCAGCACCATCCGTGGCTTCATAAGTGTACGGGGCCGGAGCTGTGACCGCGGTCGGCGTGCCGCTAAGCACACGCGTCGTAGCATCAAACACCAAGCCCGCAGGCGGATCAGGGGTCAACGCATACGTGTAGGGCGCCGTGCCACCCAGAGCCTCTGGAAACTCCAATGGCGAGATGAGATCGTTCGTCGTAAACACCACCTCCTCACCAATATCATCGTCCAACGCCAACAACACCTCCATAGCAAAGATCTGTGAACCGGTCAGCCCGGCAGCAGCATCCGTGGCCGTGTACTCGTAGGTGGTCACAACGGTAGCCGCCTCCGGTGTACCGCTCAGCGTACGCGTGTTCTGATCAAAGTTCAGTCCTGACGGCGGAGGAGGAGTCAGCGTATAGGTGAACGCCCCCGGGGCACCCGCTACCTCGGGTAACACCAAGTCGGGTATCGCTTCGCCATATTCATACGCCTGATCTGGTATCTCCGCCAGACTCAGTGTCACCTCCATAATGAACGCACGCGTGCGGGTCAGCCCGGCAGCATCCGTCGCCCTGTACGTGTAATCGGTCGGCGCTAAACCCTCGGTCGGCGTGCCGCTCAAGATCCGCGTAGCGGGATCAAACCCCAGGCCCGCAGGCAGACCAGGCTCCAACACATACGCAACGGGCGGCGTGCCGCCCAGTGCCTCGGGAAGCTCCACAGGCGAGATGGGAACGTTCGTCGCAAACACCTCATCACCAATAGCAGCCAACGCCAACAACACCTCAATGGTGAACGTCCGCGAAACATCCTGCCCGCCATCGTCCGCTGCCGTATACGTGTAGGTGGTCGCACCAGTAGCCGCCGTCGGTGTACCGCGCAGCGTACGCGTGGACGCATCGAACACTAGGCCTGGCGGCTCCGCTGGCGTCAGCGAATACGTGACCGTTCCCGTCGCACCCACCACCTCGGGTAACACCAGGTCCGGTATTGCTTCGTCATACTCATACCTCTGATCTGCTATCGCCGCCAAGCCCAGTGCCACCTCCATGGTGAACGTACGCGCGCGGGTCAGCGCGGAAGTGGCAGCGTCCGTCGCCGTGTAGGTGTATTCGGTCGACGCTTGACCCGCAGTCGGCGTGCCGCTCAAGATCCGCGTGTTGTCATCAAACCCCAGGCCCGCAGGCACCGCCGGCGTCAGCGTATACGTATAGGGCGTCGTGCCGCCCATGGCCGCTGGAAGTTCCACAGGCGAGATGGGAACGCCCGCATCAAACACCTCATCACCAATAGCAGCCAACCCCAACAACACCTCAATAGTAAAGGTCCGTGAACGGGTCAGCGCGGGAGTGGCGTCGTCCGTCGCCGTGTACGTGTATTCCGTCAAAGCGGTAGCCGCCGTCGGTGTACCGCTCAGCGTACGCGTGTTGGCAACAAACGTCAGTCCTGGCGGCTCCGCTGGCGTCAGCGTATAGGTGACCGTCCCCGTCGCACCCACCACCGCGGGTAACACCAAGTTGGGTATTGCTTCGCCATACTCATACGTCTGATCTGCTATCTCCGCCAAGCCCAGTGCCACCTCAATGGTGAATGTACGCGCGCGGGTTAGCGCGGGAGTGGCAGCGTCCGTCGCCGTGTAGATGTATATGATCGGCGCTTGACCCGCCGTCGGTGTACCGCTCAGCGTACGCGCCGTGGCGTCAAACTCCAGACCCTCAGGCACCGCCGGCGTCAGCGTATACGTGACCTGACCCGTGCCGCCCATGGCCTCTGGGAGTTCCACAGGCGAGATGGGAACGCCCGCATCAAACACCCCATCACCAATAGCAGCCAACCCCAACAACACCTCAATGGTAAAGGTCTGCGGACTAGTCAACCCGCCATCGTCCGTTACCGTGTACGTGTATGTGGTCTCACCGGTAGCCTCCTCCGGTGTACCGCTCAGCGTACGCATGTCCCCATCAAACGTCAGGCCCAGGTCCGAAGGCAGAGGAGGGGTCAACGCATACGTATAGGGAGGCGTACCCCCTGTAGCCTCTGGTAAAACTGAGGAGTGCGCTATGTCATACTCCAACAGCAACGACGGCACCGTCGGCAGTGTCAACCCTTCCACTACCTCAATATCAAATGTCTGTGACGCGGACTCCATTGCCGCATCCGTAACTGTGTACGTAAACTCCGTCCGAGGAAACACCGCCGTTGGCGTGCCGCTAATGATACTGTCGGAACTAATTGTCAGTCCTGACGGCAGATCCGGCATCAGCGTAATTGAAGCGTAGGGCGTAATACCGTACTTCGGAGCCGGAAGCGCGTCCCCTGGAACGTTTACACCTGTTATATACTCCTTATCTTCGATTTCTGGTAACTCAAGCGCTTTACAATTGGGACCGCCTCCTAAAAAACTGGAGACAAACGAATCAAGCCAATCCTGAAAGTCATCGTCGGTGGGCGCACAAAGACCATCGTTATCTCGCCAATCGAAAAGGAACATATTGGTCAGGTTGGTCAGGTTTGAGGGCAATGCCCCCGTAAGCTTATTTTTCGCAACCTGCAAGAGAGATAGGGTACTTATATCGCCCAACTTGGCTGGGAGCGAACCAGTAAGATCGTTGTCGGACAGGCTCAATGCTTGCAAGTTTGTCAGTTTGCCCAACGCAGCCGGGATTTCGCCAGTGACATTGCTTGTATGTATCTCCAGTAACTCTAGATTTGTCAGGTTTCCCAACGTGTCCGGGATCGAACCAGTAATAGTATTCTCATCAAGACTCAATTCTACAAGGGCCGTTAGGTTTCCAATCTTATCCGGGATCGAACCAGAAAGCTCATTGTTGCCAAGATCAAGATGAGTGAGCTTTCCAGTATCGTACGTAACCCCATACCAGGCATTCAACTCTGCTGCAGTCGGTACGCTGGTCACATCCCACGGTTGATTGTTAGCCGTGGTATTCGTCCAGTTGTCGCCGTCAGTTGCGTTGTAGAGGGCCTTCAGAGCTGGGAATACAACGGTTTCGATGTCCTGTGCCGTACCAACGTGCGCCGCCGATAGACAGGCTATCGCTGCCAGACCCACGCGCAGCGAGCAGCCAGCGCATCTGGGCAGGGCTCCGCGAAGCTGCGCAGAAAGGATCGTGAGGAATACCCCCCCCCCCATTTTCCAGACGCCGGGCTGCGCCCCGGACCGGATATAGCATTGCTTTAGAGCTTACCATAACGAAGCACCCTAGCTTGCGCACCAAAGGTAAGTACACTAGGGTGTAAAGGGCAAGTCGACCCGGGAGCTCACAGCGGAGCCTCTTGCAAAAGCCCGAAAAACGGCCAGTACTCCCTCCGCAGGCGCGGGGGAAGAGGTGGCACCTCCGTCGTGGGTATCGTAATAGTAAGCGCCCGTTAGGGTATACCTTGTGGGGGAGCGGGCCTGATCGCGAATGTTGGGTAGTTACTGAATCGCGAAGCAACAATGCAACTTGATTGGTGCCGCGCAGTAAAATACGCGCTCGTTTCAAAAAGAAAGTCAAGCCCATAGGTCCCCCATCCTGAAAAATGGGCGAGATTTTTCAGGTCGCGCGTGACTCCCGGTCAGGACCGCATCTGCAGTAGAGCCGTGCGTAGGCGAGGGGTCAGTGCATGGGCTGGTAGCCAGCGGGGTAACGGATGTGCATGACGGTTGGCAGGGCTTTTCGATTGCCAGGCTCGTTTATGAGATTCCCACTAATGGGATCTATAGTCATATGGGGCATGGAGGCCGGGGTGCTACGCTATGTTTCGAACTTACCGTACGGCATTTATACTCGCTGTGGAGCATTTCCCGGCTACCCGTATCCGCCTGTCGCGGCTGCCATGCACAAGGCCTTCGCTGCTGCTAATGGCTCAGCAGACCGCTTGTGCGGTTGGGGTCAATGGAAAGAAGAGGTTGGGGTCGTAGGCTGTCTGTTTTCTCCAGATGGTCCACAGCACGGCCAGAATCTTGCGCTGCGTATTCAGGCGCGCATGTGTGCGGTTGTTCGTGCGATCCAGCGAGGCCTCAAAAAAGCGCTTCACCTCATTGGAGTCCTTACCGCCGCGTATGCCGTTCATCCAGGCGCGATAGCTAGTGCTTGTCAGAAAATAGGGCATTTTGGGCGTCTGCCTGGCTGGAGCAAGGTCGGGGGCACGCTGGGGGCCCGATAGGGACGCTGGTCTGAGCGATGGGAAGGGTAACAGAAGCGCTGCACGGCCATTTCTGACCCTCAACCGGGCTTCGTTAGCTCCTGGCGGCGCAGAGTGGATACAGCTTACCCGTCGCGGGCTTGTCGGAGACAGAAAAAGAAGGGCTCAGTCGAAGCTGGAGCGGGCGAGCCTTAAGTGGCCTTCGCGCGAGCGGCATGCCAGGCTCGTCGTTTCGCTTCTTTTTTCCTGACCACTTTGCCTAGTCGGTGAATGTTTGCCGACAGCACCGCCAGCCCTACCGACCGATCGAAGCCCTCCTTTCCGTGGGTACGTATGAGCCCCATCCCCCGCTGTTGCAGGTTGTTGATGGCGGACTCGATCGCAGGATGCTGTTGACGCGCCTTGACAAAATCGGGATGAGACTCCCGCTCGCGTTGTTTCGCATTGCGGTAACCAGGCTTGGGCATGACGTTCAAGTCCAGCAGCTCATCCAAGGCGTCGCGATTCTTCGCAGAGTAGAAGCCCTTATCCATGCTGCAGGACGTAAGCGACGGATAGCGCTTCTTTGCTTCGTCTATGAAACCCATGATCATGGCCTTATCGCCCCCGTCGTGCTGCACGTGGTGCATCAAGATGAATTGATGCTGATCCTCCAGCACGCAGACCGGAATGCCGAGCTCAGCTAACACACCGGCCTTTCCTTTCCTGACCCACTGCGTATGCGGCTCGAAAACAGAAAATATCTTCTCTTTGTGGTCAATCTCTTCCTTTTTCAGCAAGCGACGGTCCACTTGGTCTACCAGTTTTTCGCTGGCTTCCAGGTACCACGCCATCTTGTCGGTCACTTCCTTCAGCGTCTTCACCGTCCCTAACGCCTTTGTGATGATCTGGCGCGCAACCGCAAGAAACTGACGTACGCGGTCGAGGAAGCCATTCTTACGGGCCTTACGGCAACGGCGATACGCTTTCGTTAATCTCTTCACCCACCAGCGGGCCTTGCGCCAGCCCTTCATTTCTAGCGACTTGCAGTGTCCGTACAACCCGTTAACCAGACTGCGCAATGCATCACAGAGAAGTCGTACGTCCGTGGGCCACTCCACGTTGGTACGCGCCACAGCCGAATCCGCGCGGCAGCGCAAGGCATCGTTGGCGCCATGCTTACGCTCCTTATGACCCTTTGCTACCACCACTTGGTTGATCTCGTCGAGCGCCTCCTTCGTCAGCAGGGACACATTGTCGACCAGTGTTTGCACAGAAAACCGCTTCTTACTGACGTCGCTAATCATGAGCATCTGACGCAGCGCCCTATGGTGGTTGGCCAGATCCTCCAGACGATCATAGTCACAGTTGAGTGCGTACTTCACTACACCTAACACAAAGATCTGCCAGAAATCCATGCCAGGGCGACCCTTCGTCCGATCTACGTCGGGAAGAATCCTGCGCGAAAGGACCTCCAGCACCTGTTCGCGCACATCCTTATCCATATACAGGGACTGCAGGCCGCGCAACACCGCGGGGGTATCGTCCCTTGACTTGGGGTTCAGCTCAATCTGCTCAATCGGCGTGACCCCCAGATCCGACTGGGACTTAATGACCGCTCTCATGTGTATGACTCGGGCGAATGTAGGCGGGTTCAGAGCTCAATATCGTGCTTTACGCTGAGAAAAGCTAAATCTGAGCCAACATTCGCGGATTCAAGCTCTTGGCAGGAATGGGTCCACAATGGGTCCAGAGTGAGTTAGACCGACCATTAGCCCGCAAAAACGCCTATTTCTGGCGTACCTCTCCCCCTGCTGACCCCCATGTAGCCATCTACGCAAGGCAGGCCCTGTTTTTCGGACAAGCACTAGCTAAGGGCCTTGAGCTCGCCATTGCCCGAGCGATCCAGACGTTTATACGCCAGCGGCTTGCCAGCAGAACTGCGTGTGCGAATGCCCAGCCTGCAGTAGCGCCAAAGCCGCTGCTTGGTCGCAAAACGGTGCGGCGTCTGAATGAACGCATCAAAGACATGAGCACTGATCGGTCCCACTCCGGGCATCTTCATGAACTGCTGAATCTCTGGGTACCGTCTGCCCTCTCGGATCATCCGGTCTTGCGCCTTCTGCTGTACCGCGATCGTTGAATCCAGCACATCATAATCATCCGATACCATCTCGCGAGTGGGAGCGTTCGGCAGCTGCTCCAAAAAACTCTTGCGGTGTGCCGCGCTGAAAACCGTTGTCCCGTCTACGCGCAAGACACCCGCTCTCCGATACTTCGCCTTTATGATGGTCTTCAGACTGCGTTGGCTATCGCGCAGCTTGAGATATTGCTGCGCGATAGCCTTGAAGGTGGCACGGTGTTGATGATCCGAGTGATAGACCGGTCGCAGCTCACCCATCCGCAGCAGACGGGCCAAGCGGAATGCATCCGCTAAGTCGTCCTTGTTCGCACTCTTGCTAATCAGCGCATTGTGGCGTGGATCACAGACCACCAGCTTATCCACGTAACCACGCAGCATGCCTGCCAGCCACGCAGCCAATGTGGACTCCTCCAGGGCCAAGATCTTTTCCTTAGCATCTACCGCAACAATGCGACTCACTATCGACAGCTCGCGTGTCCTGAGCTGCTTGCTCATGAACAGGTTGCCATCCATCCCCACCGCCGCCAGAGCGCTGTTGCGGACATGGGCATCCAAGCCGAAGTAGACTACCTGCCTCATAACGTGCCTCCTTGTTTGGTGAAACCTGAACCGTATACGCGCCAGACAGCGCGACCGCCCTTTTTGATATTACCTATGTTTTTGGATAAGTCGCCAAGTGATGCTCTTCTCCTTTGCGGAGGAACTGCTCGGTTCTCTGACCGCGCCGCAGAAGAAGCTACTGGGCGTGTTGGAGATCGCTCGCGTTGAGCGCTTTATTGACGATGATTCGAAGGCCTTGCGCGGGCGTCCGCGGAAGAGTCGTGCGGCGCTTGCGCGGGCGTTTGTTGCTAAGGCGGTTTACAACATCGATACGACACGCGCGCTGATCGAACGGATTTGCTCGGACCCACAGCTGCGCCGCATGTGTGGGTGGACGCATCAACACGAGGTTCCCAGCGAGTCGACCTTTTCACGCGCTTTCGGGGAGTTTGCGCAGTCGTGTCTGCCCGATCAGGTGCATCGTGCACTGATCGACGAGTCCTACGAAGGAGAGATCGTCGGACATCTTTCACGTGATTCTACGGCGATTAAGGCGCGCGAGCGCCCGGCTACGAAGAAGTCCGCGCTGGCCAAAGACACGCATGGTCAACCGCGTGAGGGAGAAACACCTCCAAAAGAGCAACGACGCCTTGTACGTCAGTTGGACATGAGTCTGCCGGAGATGGAAGACGATTTGCCCGGGGAGTGTAACCGAGGCGCTAAGCGCAATGCTAAGGGTTACCGGCACAGCTGGAACGGTTATAAGCTGCACGCGGACGTGGCCGACGGGGGCGTACCAATCAGCTACCTGGTAACGTCTGCGTCGGTGCATGATAGTCAGGTGGCCATTCCCTTAGCTACGAAGTCTGCGAAGCGGGTCACGAATTTGTATGATGTGATGGATAGCGCCTATGATGCGAAGGAGATACGCCTTCACAGCGAGAGTCTTGGGCATGTGCCGATCATTGATGCGAACCCGCGTACACGCGCACGTAAGGCGGCGAAAAAGCGTGAGGCGAAGGCGCAGCGTGCGGCCGGATGGGTACCACCAGAGCGCGTACGCTACAACGAGCGTTCGACCGTCGAGCGCGTCTTTGGTCGTCTCAAGGACGAATATGGCGGTCGCCATATTCGCGTACGTGGTCATGCGAAGGTGCTATGTCATCTTGGCTCGACTTCGTCACTTGTAGTGAAGTGAGAGGGCGGACCTCCCCTGTCCCCGTTTTGGGGGGCGTTTTTCCGGGTGCTATGGAGCCTTTCTGGTTACCGGAGCGGTCGGTGGTGGCTTAGGGGGTGTTGGCCCCTGTCTTGCGTGTCCTTCGTCGTATTGGGGCCCCTTGATTGGGTCTCATCTGTCCGAATCGGGCACAGCTCACGCTACTCCTTCTGGAGTGGGTACTGGCGTGAGGCATGGGGGGCGTCACAGGATTCATGAATCAGGAGGTTTTTTCAGATCGTTCGGCTCACTGGAGTATTCCTCCTTGCTTCTTGTCGCCGCGGGATCGTAGCTCATGCCCAGACAATGGACGATCCGCTGCAAGCATGGCGTCAACTTCTGATCCACTTTGATAACGATATAGCGGTGCTTACTCTTTGGCAGCACCGTGGTAATCCGATGGATCCGGTTGAGTTTGAAGCGGAGCGCATCCCAGCTTTCATGGACATGGTTGGCCTTGAGCTTTGTGCGGATCAAATGGGACACGTGGTAGGCCAGCACGGTAATGAACAGATGTCCTTCAATCCGCTCATCTTTGCTGCCCCAATTTAACTCCGAAGCGCAACATATGCAATCAGGTCTGAGTTTTCACCTAACGCGAACGAAGCTACCAGGGCGTGTCAGAGCGCCTGTCGGCCCATTCAGCTGCAACCGATACAAGTATGTGCCTGAGGGGATGTCAGTGATCCTTAGGTCTATCCTTCGCTTCCATCCCGCAGACATTTCTCGTGCTGGCAAGACGAGTACGCGCCGCCCCAGCATATCCAGCACCTCGACGCTCACGCTGGCGTGCCATGGAAGGTCGAACACGATCTGCGTATCCTGCTGAAACGGGTTCGGAGAGTTACTTCGCAACGTGAAAGCCGTGGGCAACTCCCGTCGTTCAGCATCTAACCCAGATAACACCTCGATAGTAAACTGTAAGGTGTCTTGCTCCGCATTCGCATCCATTGCCGTATAGGTATACGTTGCCTGCGGCGTTGTTATGTTCGGCGTTCCGCTCATTGTGCGCGTGTTTGCGTCGAATGTAAGCCCGGAAGGAGGATCAGGGCTCAAAGCGTAGCTGTAGGGCGCGACGCCGCCGTGCACCTCGGGAAACACCAGGGGTGTGATCGCTTCGTTTCCCGTGTACGTCTGCGCTGGTATTCTGCCAGGCAACCTCATTATTGCCCACCACAGTCGGACGGTTGCGTCGCTCGATGCCGTGGCGAGGCGCGTCCCGTCGGGTGAAAACGCTACCTCTAGTACAAAATTACCTAGGCCGTGCCAAATCCGGTCAATCTGATCGCCTGTGGCCACATTCCACAGTCGGACGGTTGCGTCCTCCGATGCCGAGGCCAGGCGCGTCCCGTCGGGTGAAAACGCTACGGATTGGACGAATGCCGTGTGGCCCTGAAACACGCGGATCTGATTGCCCGTAGCCACCTCCCACAGTCGGACGGTTTCGTCGTATGATGCCGAGGCAAGGTGCGTACTGTCGGGCGAAAACGCTACGGATAGGACATGTGACGTGTGGCCCTGAAGCACGCGGATCTCATCGCCCGTAGCCACCTCCCACAGTCGGACGGTTGCGTCCACCGATGCCGAGGCAAGGTGCATCCCGTCGGGCGAAAACGCTACGGACCAGACCCAGTCCGTGTGGCCCTGAAGCACGCGGATCTCATCGCCCGTAGCCACCTCCCACAGTCGGACGGTTGCGTCGTCCGATGCCGAGGCCAGGTGCGTCCCGTCGGGAGAAAACGCTACGGATAGGACCCAGCCCGTGTGGCCCTGAAGCACGCGGATCTCATCGCCCGTAGCCACCTCCCACAGTCGGACGGTTGAGTCGAGCGATGCCGAGGCAAGGTGCGTCCCGTCGGGCGAAAACGCTACGGATCGGACCGAGTACAAGTGGCCCTGAAACACGCGGATCTGATCGCCCGTAGCCACCTCCCACAGTTGTACGGTTTTGTCGCTCGATGCCGAGGCAAGGTGCGTCCCGTCGGGAGAAAACGCTACGGATCGGACCGTGTGCGTGTGGCCCGGCGGTTTTACGTCAAACCAGTGCACCGGATCGTCCGTAGTTACCTCCCACAGTCGGACGGTTCCGTCCTCTGATGCCGAGGCCAGGTGCGTCCCGTCGGGAGAAAACGCTACGGATTGGACGAATGCCGTGTGGCCCTGAAACACGCGGATCTGATCGCCCGTAGCCACCTCCCACAGTCGGACGGTTTTGTCGCTCGATGCCGAGGCAAGGTGCGTCCCGTCGGGCGAAAACGCTACGGATAGGACCCAGCCCGTGTGGCCCTGAAGCACGCGGACCGCATTGCCCGTAGCCACCTCCCACAGTCGAACGGTATTGTCCCCCGATGCCGAGGCAAGGTGCGTCCCGTCGGGCGAAAACGCTACGGATCGGAGCCAGTCCGTGTGGCCCTGAAACACGCGAATCTCATCGCCCGTAGCCACCTCCCACAGTCGAACGGTATTGTCCCCCGATGCCGAGGCAAGGTGCGTTCCGTCGGGCGAAAACGCTACGGATGCGACCCACCAGCCCGTGTGGCCCTGAAGCACGCGGAGCTCAGTGCCCGTAGCCACCTCCCACAGTCGGACGGTTCCGTCGCTCGATGCCGAGGCAAGGTGCGTTCCGTCGGGCGAAAACGCTACGGATAGGACCCAGCCCGTGTGGCCCTGAAACACGCGAATCTCATCGCCCGTAGCCGCCTCCCACAGTCGGACGGTTTCGTCGTCCGATGCTAAGGCAAGGTGCGTCCCGTCGGGCGAAAACGCTACAGATCGGATCCAGGACATGCGGCCCTCGAAGTGGCGCACCGTATCGCCCGTTGCTACGTCCCACAGGTGGATAGAAACATCATACCCAGTAGGACAGGTCAATCCCGATGCCGAGGCCAAGCGTGTACTGTCGGGCGAAAACGCTACGGAAAATGAAAATGCCCTACACGGCACCGGCGTGGTCCAAATCGGTTGGGCGGCGGATGGGGCCACTTCCGCCAGCGCCATTAGTGTGGCGATTACGCGCAATATATGACGATAGCGTACCGGGAATCCCCTAGATGGGCGGGATGACGGTCGAGTACGCCCGAAAGACAGGAGCACGGAGCGCGGTGCAGAAGCATGTACCTTCAGTGGTCGAATCAAGGGTTCTGATGTTTCAATGGATGTAGCAAGAAGCGTCTGGCCTAGGATCCAAGGGATAAGCTATCCGGCCATGTCGCCACAGTTAGCGATTCAATATACACCCGATGCTCCCCCCAGTCATAGAAGTATACGAAGAGTTGGCGAAGTTAACAGAGATGGATGTACGTAAGTCAGGCCAGTGGTTCACCGAATGCCCTGGTGAATAGTGTGGGTTTGCCTGTTCGCCACCGGCGCGCAGGCGCAGTCGGCTGCTATCGCGGCGGGCCATCTGGTGGACCCCGCTAAGGGCAGTGTGCGCGCTAATCAGCTCATCCTGGTAGAAGATGGCAAAATCGTCTCTGTGACATCTGGACACACGGCGCTGGCCAAAGTCCCGGTGATCGACCTGTCCGACGCCTATGTGATGCCCGGCCTCATTGATGCGCACACCCATATGTGTCTCACGGTGGATCCCGCAAAAGATGCCGGGCATTACTACTTCACCAGCCTGCTGCATACCACCAGCTACCGGGCCATCCAGGGAGCGGCAAATGCTCGCGCGATGCTTAAAGCGGGGTTTACAGCAATCCGCGATGTCGGCAACGCTGGCACGTATGGGGACACCGCCCTGCGCCAAGCTATAGAGGAAGGCATCATCCCCGGCCCGACGATGCAGAACGCCAGCCGAATTATGAGCGCCCTTCGGCGGGCAGTTTACACTGCAACCGGAGAAACCCAGCCTTGGTAACCCGGAGCACCTCTTTGCAGATACCCCGGATGAGCTCCGCAAAGCGGTTCGCGAAAATATCCACTACGGCGCAACGCTTATCAAAGTAGTCGTGGACGACCAGCCGTACATCTATTCGGTAGAGGATTTGCAGCTGGTGGTAGAGGAAGCCGCGTTGGCTGGCCTCAAGGTGGCAGCCCACGTATGGACAGAGCAAGGGGCACTGAACGCCATCGAAGCCGACGTCGCCAGCATTGAACACGGACCAAACATGAGCGATAACGCGCTGCGGTTAGCCAAAGAGCACGACGTCACCTTGGTGGGTACCGAGTTCACCGAATTGGCCATAGAAATCACCTTCTTCGGTACCACTGCTGCCGAGGGCAAAGTCCTGCATGCGCAATTTATCGATCGCCTGCGCCGCGCTTACCTCATCGGCACACCGATGGCCTTTGGATCCGATGGGGTGTTCTCCTATCAGGGCCACGACCGCGGCACACTGACGCTGACGTATCTCGACAATTTTTCCAAGGCGGGCATCCCACCAGCCTACGCGCTAGAGATGATGACGGTCAACGCTGCGACGGTGATGGGACTCCAACACGAGCGTGGTGCCATTGTACCTGGCCTGGCAGCCGACATCATCGCCATGCCCGACAACCCAATGGAAAACCTCGCGTCGCTGCACCAAGTGATGTTCGTGATGAAAAATGGCGCGGTGTTCCGGCACGACCCCTGATTGACTGGCCCCCAGGTCGGACCACACATCCCTTGCGATTTCGGCGGTCGCATCGCATCAGTGCCTGTATCTGCTCGATCTGTATTGGAGAAACGAACAGGTCACGCTCAGCCATTTGGGCGGCCGCGGGGAGTGGGCCAAAATTAGTGGAAACATGGCAGGGGGTAGAAGGGGATTCTGGGGATTGGTCGTCGGGTCCTGGCATCCATAAACGCCTTTTGGAGCTTGGGCAGGTGTTGGCGGTTGTTGATGATTGGGGCTGAAACAACTCACCAACGTACAGCAAGATGATCTGCTGGAAATCTTGGATAACCGACACTAGGTCAGCTCCACCATTGCTACCGGCCAGCTCCCGGTGGAACGGGGGGGGGGGGACTTCCTACCATTTAAGCAAGGCCATTTCAGGGAAAAAGTGGGGCTCAGAGGCCAATCGGATCATCCGTGACCGGGGTCTTGATCTGGGCACTCGGGCTGGATGATGGGTGCCTGGTGGAAGCGGTCAAGGCCATATGGAGAAGGGTGAATAGGGAGACGTAGCGATTGACCGGGTCGGCAGATTGACGCGCAATGTCTGCAGTTGGAAAACTCGGCACAGGTCCACCGCTGGATGACGCTGGCACTGATGTTTCCAGAACTCAAACTGAGGATTATCCCCAACCACCAACACCTACCCACGCTCCAAAAGGCGCTTTTGGATGCTAGGACCCGACTACGAAGCCCCAGAATCCCCTTCTAGCCCTCTTCCAACTAATGGCGGTCCACCTACCGACATAGGCAAACCGCCTAGGCTTTGCTGCGACACGGTTCGCGGTATGCCCAAGCTGTCCTCACCTATCAGTATCATTCACACAGCAGAACGCTTGCGGGCAATTGCAGAGAAAGTGGGCACCCAGCGTACAGCGTACAGCTACAAGGTGCTAAGCGATCGTGCACTCGTGTCCCATCTGGCCACGCTTTCAAGCTGGACGTAAAGGCGCGCTCCAGGACATCGGCAGCGCCATGCATGGTGCTCGGCTAAGAGATGCCGATGCAGACCCACGCCATTTAGCTGCTACAAGTGAAGATCCAACAGGACCGCTACATCGGAACACTTAGCAACAAGGCCTCCGCTTACAGATCGCGGTAGCGTATCAAAACGTTATGTTGATTACGGTATTACATGATATACATATCTTCTACATGTGAGAATGCCACGTGCAGGCTCCTTTTCCGCGTCATCCGTTTGCGTGAGCTGCCGCTACCCGGTCTGGATCAAAGACGGTGGCATTTCGCAGCATGGCACACGCAACAAGCAGTAATCGGTCTCCTACGGTGCGCAGTGCTCGGCCGTGTGAATGGCCGCGGGCGCGCAGGGCTCTGTACCTTGCTTTGCTTACGGGATCCCGCTGGGCGGCCACTCTACTCCAATGGTAGACTGCGTTTACCAGGCGGTTGTGACAAGCCCGCCGACGGACGACGTATCGCTTCTTTCCGGATCGTCGGGTAACCGGTGCAACGCCGCACAAGCAGCGGAGAGCTCGATAATCCCGAGCTTGCAGTGCACCAGACGCTTCGGAAAGCAGGGTGGCAAGGACTACGGGACCAACGCCCGGCAGCGAGGCGAGAATGGTAGCATCCGGCAAAGTATCGGGCTTTTCCGGCGTGGACTCGTCATCGGCGGGCTCGGCACAGGCCTTGAGTGAATCAAGTATGGCTTCAATCTTCCTCTCTACCGCGGTCAACTCCTTTCTAATCAGGTCGACCCTCCGTACGAGTGAACCGATATAGGAGGTTGCAGACGCCGTAACTCCCTCAGGTACGGTAAGAGGTTTGGACCGAAGGATGTCGATAACCTGCTTTGCTGTGAAGCGTCGGATGCGGTGCTTTTTGAGAAGATTAGCCACGGTGGACACCCTTATGCGGCGGGCCCGCTTAGGCGTGGGCGCACGATCCCAGAGCTCCAAGACCCAGGCGGCAGAAAGATCTACCTTGAGTTCAAGGAACTGCGGGTAATAGCGCCAGAGCTGCTGACGGATCTGGTTGGTCAGCCTGGTACGCTCCTTTTTGAGGTCCTCGGCCCTGCGCGAGCAATCGCGAAGCTCAATAACGGTGTCATCGAGTGGGTCGGTCCGCCGCAGACACGCTGGATCCGTACGAATGGCGCTGGCCAATACACGAGCGTCGCGGCGGTCACCCTTGGCGCCCGCAGGGGAAAAACGATCCCGGAAGCGATCCAACTGCTTTGGATTGATGGAAAAGACCTGAAATCCGCGATCATGCAAGCTATCGACGACCGGGCCGTGCGGAACCTCGATGGCGACCGCAATAAAGCGTGCCGCAACAGACACGCAGCTGAGGATCCAGTCAATGAGCTGGCAAAGCCCATCGCCAGAGTGAGGGAAGGCCTTTTCACCGAGGACCGTGCCGTCAGATGCGAGAATACAGGCCTGATGGGACGTCGAGCCCCAGTCAATGCCCACGAAAAAGGTCGGTTGAGGATGAGTAGCCATGGGATGTGTGCGTCTGGTTGACGGAAAATGACGGTGGCGAGTCGCTGCGACGTTCCATCAGTCCCTGTATCGGCGCTCAAAGGCACAGACTTCCTTCGGGAGGTATATCACAGCACTCTCTGGGGCACACCTCCCCCCCCAGGCATTCAAGACAGCAAGGGGCAATTGGTACTCCCAGAGAGTTGACTCGCCGTGATGCGACGCTCAGCGAAGTGCACCGCATTCAGTGATCGAAAGGCTGGGCTGGCCAAGCCCAGGACATCATCAGGCAACCTCGGTTGCTAAGATCTCCACCTCAGTGATCACCTTCAGGATGCACACCAAAAGCGTCACGTACAAGATACAGGGGGCGAATACCGCCATGTGATTGATATGCTGGTGCGCAAGCCTGGAGCCTTTGCTCATTATCGGTACAAGGCCGATCTATTTCCGTCTCATACGTTCCGCATGGCGTATGACGAGCTAAAGCGTGTCCACTCGAGCTCGCTTGCGGCCGACAAGCAATACCTGCGCGTGCTGCATCTGGCGGCCAAAGAGAGCGAAGCCGCCGTATCTGCTGCTCTTAGCCAGTTGCTCAATAGTACGCAGCCGCTTACGCTCGTTTCGGTAAAGACGCTCATCAATCAAGAGATTGAGGAGCCTTCGGTGCAGGTTCGTGCGGTGGATCTGAGCGTCTATAATAGCCTGTTGCACCAGGGAGCGCTATGAAGACACTGACCACCGCGCAGCTGGACCGTGCGCTGCGTGCAGGCTTGAAGGAGCTTCGCTTGCCGAGTATGCGCGACGGCTACCGGGAAAGGGCGGACTTAGCTCGACGGGAGCCTTTGAGCTTTGAACGGTTCTTGTGGGAACTGGTCGAGACGGAGGTGCACACCCGCCGCAACAACCGGATACAGCGCTGGCTCCGGGAATCCGGGCTACCGCTGGAGAAAACCATGGACACGTTTGACCGGGGTCGGCTGCCAGTTCGAATCGATCATCATGTGAGCGTGCTCCTAGAAGGTGGCTTTCTGGATCGCAAGGAGAATGTGCTGGCCTTCGGTCCTCCAGGCAGCGGAAAGACCCATTTGCTGTGTGCGCTGGGCCGGGAACTCATCTTTCAGCACCGCCGCGTGAAGTTTTATCGCTGCGGCATGCTCGTCCAGCAACTACTCGCCGCTAAGCGTGACCTGCGATTACCGCAGCTGCTGAAGCGGCTGAGGCGATACGAGGCGCTGATCCTGGACGACATCGGCTACGTACAGCACAGCCGCGAAGAGATGGAGGTCTTGTTCCACTTGCTGGCCGAACGCTACGAACGCGGCAGCATCCTGATCACCAGCAACCTCGCCTTCAGCCACTGGGAAAGCATCTTTAAGGATCCGATGACCACAGCCGCCGCCATAGATCGCATCGTGCATCACAGCGTGATCCTGGAGCTCAACCTGCCCAGCTATCGACTGGAAGCATCCAGGCAGCGCCAACAAGCCCAGCATAAACCTAATGCTAGCGCAGCAGCCCCTTAGCGGTTCCATGGGGCCGTCGCGAGCGCCTAGCGGTCGCAGCGGGCTCTGCCGTTACCTAGTGCTGGTCCAGATGAGACACCCGCACCCAATCGTGCATCTGAACGCCTATGACGGCTTGGTGCGTCCATGGGACAAGTTGATCGCGATACCGCCGAGCACACAGCTCCGTTCACCGGGAATCTGTCTGGTGTCTTCGAGCTGTTCATGCCGTCTACCGAAGCACCGGGTCAACAAGCAGCGGAATTGGGGATATCCGCGTCAACATGCCCAGCAAAAAACCTGTTACCAACGCAGCAGCTCCTTAGCGGTTCCGTGGGGCCGTCGCAAGCGCCTAGCGGTCGCAGCGGGCTCTGCCGTTACCTAGTGCTGGTCCAGATGAGACACCCGCACCCAATCGTGCATCTGAACGCCTATGACGGCTTGGTGCGTCCATGGGACAAGTTGATCGCGATACCGCCGAGCACACAGCTCCGTTCACCGGGAATCTGTCTGGTGTCTTCGAGCTGTTCATGCCGTCTACCGAAGCACCGGGTCAACAAGCAGCGGAATTGGGGATATCCGCGTCAACATGCCCAGCAAAAAACCTGCTACCAACGCAGCAGCTCCTTAGCGGTTCCGTGGGGCCGTCGCAAGCGCCTAGCGGTCGCAGCGGGCTCTGCCCTTACCTAGTGCTGATCCATATGAGATACTCGCACCCAATAGTGGATCTGGGCGCCTATGACGGCCTGCAGCGTCCATGGGACAGGTTGATCGCGATACCGCCGAGCACAAAGCTCGGTTCACCTGGAGTCTGTCCGGTGTCTCCGAGCTGTTCATGCCACCTGCCGAAGCACCGGGTCAATAAGCAGCGGAATTGCGGATACCCGCTGGAGAAGATCTCGGAGGTCTGTGATCAAACGCGGCCGCCCATTCGCATCCATCATGACCTGAGCGTGCACTTGGAAGGCGGCTGCCGGAACCTGGGAGCACACAGGATCCCCTTCAGTCCACCAAACAGCGGTGAGATGTCCTTGCTCTGTGCTCTGGGTTGCACGGCTCCGCATCGCCGTATGATGCTCAGGGACACGCGAGAAAGGCATATCCGACGGCCTCAGCCTGGACACCCTGGTATGCCTCCAGCACAGCCCAGAGCGCACCGAGGGCCTGTACGATGGCTACAGAGACCGCACGAAAGCGGCCCCGCGAGGAAACGGTTATCGACCAAACGGGACAGCCTGCGGACCACCCGCCCGCCCCGTTGCCTTCAGCCAAGCGGAAATCAACGGCACGCCTATGGTGAGGGTGTCCGCCGCCCTAGACGGGCTCCTGCAGCACTACCACAGCGGATGACTGGAAGCCTCCAACCAACGCCAACCAAACAAGGAAATACCTGAATCATATGTCTCCCATGCAGCAGTATCTTTACCCCGAACGAACGCGGTACGGACCCCTGAACGCCTACGAAATCGAAAAGACTCCCCGGCTGAGCAGCTCGCTGCTCAGCCGGGGAGTCACCTCCTCCCGAGCCTCAATTCTAATTGTCGCTGGTCTCAATTCTAGTTGTCGTTGGACATTCGCCTTTAGCCTGATGGCTTACCCTGTCCACGCCGCTGCCTCCCCATGCTGAACGTCACCGGCGGCTCTATTTAGCAGAGATCGCCAGCATGTGCACTCAACCTGTTTTCTCACTACCTTCCGCCTCCACGCACAAGCATGCTGACCTGTTCTGCGGGCGCTGCACCTCAGAGTTGCATTGGCGCCTGATGTAAGCCACTATGGCATGCAGATCCCCGTTGCACCAGACTGCACATGCCTCGCACATATCGTCAACGCCTGTAGCATCAGCGTCATTCTAGATAGGCCTAAGGCTCCACATCACCGGTAACTGCGCCAGCTAGGTCAGCGTCCTGTGGACCACACCCTCTGTGGGGTACTCACGAAGCGCCGGCGTGCACCCACCACGCAGGGATACTTAACCATACCTCTGGCGCGCAAAGGTGCGTCGTGAGGCGGCTTTGAATGCCGCATCAGCACGACAAAACCGCCACTCTTCCACTACGATATCCGACCGCGTTACCTCGATCTGGTGATAGGCGTTCACGCCCTCCTGCGGCGAGCGGTATCGGTCGCTGGATGCCGTTCCAGCCAAGGACACCACCATCTGGCGACCCCCAAGCCGGATGGCGCACGCCAATGACAGGTGCCAGTGCCCAAAAAGCAGGAGATCAACGCCACAATGCGCAGCCGCCAGCGCCACCTCTTCCGCTCCTTTGGCTAGGTCGCGGCCAAATGCCGGATTCACCTCTACGAGCGGATGGTGCACCGCCAGCACTCTCGCAACACCTGCACTACACCCCCCGAAATGCCTGCGCATACGGCGTACGTGCGCCGGCGTACAGCGCCCCCGCTGGATAGTCCACGGGGTGGCCGAATCGAGCCCCAGCACGCTTACGCCCGGATCGTGCCAGGTTGTGGCCACATGGCTGCCGACCATGCGGCGATACCGCCCCCGCGGTACCGTGATACGCATCCATGGGCGGTACATCCACGAATACAGGTCGTGGTTGCCCGGGACGACCAATAGCGGCGCGTGCACGCGCGCCAGCCAGTCTTTTGCACGCCTGTAGTGAAAGCGATGCGCTCGCTGCACCAGGTCTCCAGTTACTACCACAAGGTCGGCGCGGGCGGCATTGATGCTCTTAAGCAGCGCCCGACCTATAGCCGGTCCCGCGGACCGACCCATATGCAGGTCTGACAGGTGTACTATCCTGCTTTGGGACCAGACCACCCGCTACATGAGCAAGAGGAGCGGTTCTTCCAAGAGTCTGCGCAACGAAGCCAAATAGCGCGCACCCGTCGCGCCATCCACCACACGGTGGTCGCAAGACAACGTTAGCTTCATGCGCTTGCCTGGCACCACCTGGCCGTCTTGGACGACGGGCACATCGCGGATAGCACCAATAGCCAAGATGCACGCATTGGGCGGATTGATGATGGCGGTGAACTCCTGGATGCCTAGCATCCCGAGGTTGCTGGTGGTAAAGGTGGAACCCTCCATCTCTGGCGGCTGCAGTTGACGTGCACGCGCGCGCTGAGCTAGGCCCGCGGACTCCGTCGCAATGGCGCCCAAGCCCTTGCCAGGCACATCCCGCACCACGGGCGTAACTAGGCCATCATCAATAGCCACCGCGAAGCCGATGTCCACGTATCCGTGCTGCCTAATCTCGTTGTCCTCCAGATTGAAGGAGCTGTTGACGGCTGGATGCTGCTCCAGGGCCACGCCGCATGCCTTAGTTACCAGATCATTGAATGACACCTTGGTGCCACCGTGCTCGTGTGCATCGGCATTCATCCGACGCCTGGCCTCGATGGCCCGCTCCATAGCCACGTCGACTGTGAGATAGAAGTGCGGCGCCGTATACTTGCTCGCTGCCAAACGCCGCGCGATAGTCTTGCGCATAGGCGTCAGAGGCACAGACGTATAACGCCTAACCAGCTTCCGGGAAGGCTCTGGCATCGGCACCACAGCGGGCGCTGGACGCGCCAATTGGGTCTCGATGTCTCGCTTGATGATACGCCCCTTCGGGCCAGATCCTGTGAGCGTTCCAAGCTCCAACCCGTGATCTTTGGCCATCCGCCGGGCCAAGGGTGATGCCCTAAGACGACCAGTGGACAAAGTGTTGCTGGCGGCCGGTGTCGCCGACGCGGTCGGCGAAGAGGCCGAATCTGAGGCAACGGCCTGTGAAGGAGCGGACGCAGATGCTGACTCCTTGCCTCGGCCAGCTAAGAACGCATCCACGTCTTCGCCTATCTGACCCAACACCGCAATGAGTGCACCGATGGACAGCGCCTCACCCTCGGCGGCTACACGGCGCAGCAACACCCCGTCATCATAGGCTTCGACGTCCATCGTCGCCTTATCAGTCTCCACCTGCGCAATGATGTCACCGGCCGCCACCTGCGCGCCCTCGTCCACATTCCACTGAATCAGGACACCCTCTTCCATGGTGTCCGTCATCTTGGGCATCTCTACTGCTATCGGCATGCTAATGGATTTGTGAACGATTGCGCGTACCTGCGGGGGCTGACATTCTCAGGCACGGGCTGGGCAACCTGGGGCAACCTGGGGCAACCTGCGCCGCAGCTGAGCGCGGCATCTATACGCACCCCACTACCTGTCATACTCCACCAGAGCCCCGTTGCCGTTCTTTGTGATGCTCTTGCGGTGCTGCGCCCCGCGATAAACCCTCCTGGGCGCAGCCACTAGGTGGTTCGCCCAGGCCCTGCCGCCACGCTTAGCCCGGATATGTTTGGCCAACCGTACGCTCTTTGCCTGGGTCATGTAAGGTGCGGTCCGTGCTTGGGACCCAGTGACTCGCTGTGCTGAAGAACCTACTGTCCTCACTGACTACTCGGTCGCGCTTAGTCCAGGTACATCACATCGCGGCACGCACGATATGTGTCCTCCGCGCTGGGCAGGTAATACGTCATCAGGTTCTTTGCATACGGCGCAGGAGTGTCCTTCGCTGTGACCCGGCGCACAGGAGCGTCGAGATAGTCGAAACAGCGCGATTGAATCTGAAAAGCGATCTCTGACGACACGCTGGCAAACGGGTTGCTTTCGTCAACGATGACCAAACGGTTGGTCTTTTTGACAGATCGGATTACCGTGTCCCAATCAAATGGACGGATCGTGCGTGGATCAATGACCTCCGCATGGTATCCATCCACCTCCAGCATTTCGGCAGCCTCCATCGCGCGCCAGTAGCTCTTGTTGTGTCCGACAATAGTTACCGCATCACCGTCGCGCGCGATGCGCGCCTTCCCGATCGGTATCAGGTAGTCCTCCTCATCGGACACCTCGCCCCGCATCCCATACATGAACTCGCTCTCGAGAAAGACCACTGGATCGTTGTCCCGGATAGCGGACTTGAGCAAGCCCTTAGCATCGTCGGGATTGGAAATAGAAATCACCTTCAGCCCAGGAAAGCAACTGTAGACGGACTCCACCGACGAGTTGTGCGTAGCCGCCAGCTGCCCGGCAGCGCCATTGGGCCCCCGAAACACGATAGGAAAGCTGAACTGCCCGCCCGACATGTACCGGATCTTCGCTGCGTTGTTGACAATCTGGTCCATCGCGACAAACGCGAAGTTCCACGTCATAAACTCGATGATGGGGCGCAAACCGCTCATGGCCGCCCCCAGCCCCAACCCAGCAAAGCCGTTCTCACTGATAGGGGTATCGATCACTCGGTCAGCGCCGAACAAGTCCTGCATGCCTTCGCTCACCTTGTAGGCACCGTTATATTCGGCCACCTCTTCGCCCATCAGGAAAATGTCACCGTCGCGTGCCATCTCTTCCACCATGGCCGCACGAATCGCTTCACGGAGCTGCAGTTTCGCCATTGCCGATGCTTTATCAATTCAAATTGCCCGCGGCCCGATCACTGCAAAAAGGGAAACCCTTCCTCGGTGTATACATGGTCATAGATGGCTTCCAAAGGCGGCTGCGGGCTGCGGGCTGCGAAGTCTACGGCTTCTAAAACCTCCCGCTTCACCGAGCGATCCACCACAGCAAGCTCGCTTTCGTTGGCGAGGTCTTCTCGCAGCAGGTAGGCCTTAAGCCGCAGGATCGGATCCTGGTCCTTATTTTTCTCCAGCTCTTCCCGCGTGCGATACTTGCCCGGATCGCTCATGGAATGTCCCCGGTACCGGTACGTGCGGATCTCAACGACGGAAGGCTGATTGCGGCGCGCCATATCCGCATGGTCACGCATCGCGCGCATAACGCTGAACACGTCCATGCCGTTGACCAAAGAGCCCGGCATCGCATAGGAGACGCTCTGCTTATATAGGTCCACATCGGCCGCGGCCCGCTCCACAGAGGTGCCCATCGCATATTGATTGTTCTCGATAACGTAGATCACCGGCAACTTGTACAGGCCAGCAAGGTTGAGCGCCTCATGAAACGCCCCCTGCCAGACGGCACCATCCCCCAGATAGCAGACGCATATCCCTCCGTCACGCTTGTACTTGTGTGCGAAGGCGATCCCGGTGGCTAGCGGGATGTGGGCGCCCACGATGCCATGCCCGCCATACATGCCCTTCTCGCGCGAAAAAAAGTGCATGGAGCCCCCTTTGCCCTGCGAACAGCCGTCGATGCGACCGAACAGCTCCGCCATGCATTCGCCTGGTTCCATGCCCACCGCCAGCGCCAAGCCATGGTCGCGGTACGCGGTTATCACGGTGTCTAGCCCCATGTTGAGCGCCTGCGCGGAGCCGGTGGAAATCGCTTCCTGACCATTGTACAGGTGAAGAAAACCGCCGATCTTCTGTTTGCCGTACATCTGCGCGGCACGCTCCTCGAACCGGCGCTGCAGCAGCATGTCCCGGTACAGAGCTACCACCCCGTCACGGTACAATCCAAGGTCCCCGTGCGTATCACCTTCGGCTGGGTAAGACCGAAACGTGGTGGTAAACGTGATGTGCTCGGGCCGCGAAGCCTCGAGACCATTGGATGGCGCGTCGGCGACATCCGCTGCGCTGGTAATACTGTCCGTGGTGGTCATAATTGTTACCCGTGCAAAATACTCCTGACTCCTTGTCGCCGCCGCCTACAGCTTTTGAGTTACGCCCAGCGTCCCCTTTGGATCCCCGGTGCAGTGCCAGCGGCGTGCGCCAAACCCGGTATGCACGTCAGCGGTCCAGCCATTCACGGGATTTTCGCTCCATCTCCCAATCGGCGGGACCCGCCAAGCTGCATATCATGTTTACCACTGGTGTGAACCCACTAGCACGAGGTATCCTTTCGATCCTATGACAACCACGCACGCAGCCACCGCGGGCACGCGAATCAAGGCTGATGCCGCAGGCAACCTGACGGTCCCGAACCATCCTGTCATCCCGTTCATCGAAGGCGACGGCATAGGACCTGACATCTGGCGCGCAGCCCGCCAAGTCATCGACCATGCGGTAGACGTGGCCTATGGTGGCGAGCGCCAAATCGTCTGGCACGAGATCTTTGCGGGAGACAAAGCTTACAAAACCACGGGTGAGTGGCTGCCCAACGAGACGCTTGACGCGATCCGCGAGTTGCGGGTGGCCATCAAGGGGCCGCTCACCACGCCGGTCGGCGGCGGCATTCGCAGCCTCAACGTCGCACTCCGCCAAAGGTTGGACCTGTACGCATGCGTGCGGCCCACACGCTACTTCCGAGGCGTTCCTTCGCCGGTCAGAAACCCAGAGTACGTGGATATGATCATCTTCCGCGAAAATTCGGAAGACATCTATGCCGGCATCGAGTTTATGCACGGCGATCGGGACACGGAGGAGTTTAAGGCGCTCCTTGCCCAAACCTTTGCGGATCGTTTCAGCAAGGTGCGATTCCCGGCGTCTTCCGGCTTTGGCATCAAACCCATCTCGCGCGATGGGACGCGGCGGATCATGCGGGCGGCTATCCGCCACGCGATCGATGCTAAGCGACCCAACGTTACTCTGGTGCACAAGGGCAACATCATGAAATTCACCGAGGGCAGCTTTCGAGACTGGGGATATGAGGTGGCGCGCGATGAGTTCGGCGCTGTGCCGTACGAGGGGGGTCCGTGGCACCACATCGAGCGTTACGGGGTCATCATCAAGGATGTCATCGCGGACGCGTTCCTGCAGCAGATCCTGACCCGTCCGAAGCAGTACAGCGTGATCGCGACCATGAATCTCAATGGGGACTACATCTCGGATGCGCTGGCGGCGCAGGTAGGTGGCATCGGTATCGCGCCTGGCGCGAACATCAACTATGACACGGGCTTGGCCCTTTTTGAGGCCACGCATGGGACGGCGCCCAAGTATGCTGGGCTCGACAAGGTCAATCCGAGTTCACTGATTCTGTCGGGCGAGATGCTGCTGCGCCACCTTGGCTGGGATGAGGCGGCTGGCCGCGTTGTTCAGGCGGTGGAGAAGACTATTTCCCAGAAGAGGGTCACCTACGACTTTCACCGTTTGATGAAGGGAGCAACGTTGCTCAAGTGCAGCGAGTTTGCCGCTGCGCTCTGCCAGAATATGGCCTAAGGCACATAGGTCCACGCACGATCGTCTGGTACATCGCCTTCGTGAGCTTGGTACGGCGGCCCTGCCCGTATGACCCTATGCCCGCCTCCTTACCATCTGGCGCGGTGTTTAGCAGCATTGCTACGCCTCTGCCCCCTGCTCCGCTGGGCTGTCGCCTGATGCGCGGGTCGCGGAAGCCGCGCCTCGTCCACCAAGCCCCACAGCGCCCATGATATCAGGTGGCTCCCAATCGGGCGGCTTGATCCATTTGCCGTCCTGTCGCGCGTAGGATCCCGGGCCAAATTTGCGCAGGTTGGCGCGGTCCACCTCTTCTAGGACCGGTTCATCGTCCACGCCAAAGGCGACAAGGGTGCCGATGGTTACCACAGAGATGTCCGCGCACCCGTCCACCACCCCCTCCAGGTCCGCCTCACGCTCCACGGTGAGCCGCAGTGCATCATAGTGGAGGTCCGCGTCGCCCAGCGCCACGCTGACACCCAAAGCATCTACGGTTTCTAGGGCCTCCTCCAGAATAAGGCGGGCTCGCAGGACACGCGTGGCTTCGTCGGGTATCTCTAAATCCTTGGGCGTGTCCTGGCCAGCCAGCCGCATAAACTGGCGAACACGCCTCTGATGGGAGGTAGGCATCGGCTCAGGTAGATGGATTCTCGTGCATCAGGGCTCCTAGCAGTTCATCATAGCGATCCACATGTGTGGTCCAGTCCAACCGGGCAAGCATAGATCGAAGAACGACCGGTGGCAGCGGACGCTCCCGGCCCGCCAAAAGGTCCGACATGATGCCATACAGCTCATCATAGTCTTTGTAGAGCACCGGCGCGTGCAGGAGCGGTCGGTGATGGGAGTCAGGAATAAGCTCGGGATAGCTCAACCTGTCTGGCAACACCGGATGACACCCGCAATAGACGGCTTCCATAACCGCGATGCCAAAGAATTCATGGATCGCAGTGCTTACCACGATATCCGCGCGGTGCAGCAGGCGGCTGTACTCCTCGAAATCCTCGGCATAGCCATAATGCAGGATGCGCTCAGCGTAACGTTCAAACGCCTGCTCAAACTCGTTCGGCTGCTCCTCAAAGTGCTTGCCAGCCAGTATCAACCGGAACCGGTGCCCGGAGTCGTCCAAGCGACTCATCAGCCGGAAAAAGGCCGCCGGATTCTTGTCGTACTCCCAGCGCTGATTCCACAGCACGATAGCGGGCGCAGCAGGATTCAGGCTGAATGCGTGGTCCGGCTCCAGAAACGCGTCATGCGCCTTCAGGTCCATCCCCAGGTGCAAGACGCTGCTCTTCTCCCTTATCTCCTGGACCGTGCTGAGATTGGTGTAGTCAGGAAAGACCTTAAGGAGCCCCGGCAAGGCGCGCATAAACTCTTCGTAATGAAACGCGGAGTTAAACACGATGCGGTCCGCGGCCAGGCACGACAGGTAATTGATGTAGGCATAGGCCAGGTCGCGCGTTTCCTTGTCGGAGATCGGATACGTAAGCTGATTTTCGTGCAGGTAGTATACCACCGGAATCCGACCAAGATGGCGGCGTGTAAGCGCCAAAAACGCTGGTACATTCACCATACTTGACGCAAACAGGACATCCGGTGCGAACCCCGCGTGCACTTCCTGGAGGGCTTTGCGCGCGATCGTTACCGCGCCGCCGTGCATGCGCCATTTCCAGAAGCGCGCTGGCATGGTGATCCGTCGGATTTCGTAGCGGCTGTGGCGCACCAGTCCATCCAGAAAGTTCCTGTGCGAGCCGCCGTACCACGGCTCCAGAGCGAGCACGTTCATGCCAACAGCGCGAACAGCGCCGCGTTACCGGCGCCGGCGCTTGCGCTTACGCTTACGCAAAGATTCATATACCGCCTCTTCTTCTTCCTCCGAGATGGGGCGCACAATAGACAGCTCCCGGGCCTGCAGCACATCCAGCAGTATCGGGTCTAGAACTTCCTGGGAGGTGATGGGAACAGCCTCACCTGGATTCAGCACAAGCGTACGCGTTTTCAATCGTACCGAACGCGGAAATGGGTCCGAGTTCTTGATGATCATTCCCTTACGTTTGCGATGCATGCATTGATGCAATATGGTGTCAGCGCCAAAATACACGTTCCACGCGTAATGGCCGAGGCGCATAGTCTTCCACGCTGATGATCCAGTCGGCTACTTTAAGGTCTTCCGCCACGTTGGATGCCACAACCACTATGCATCCGCGCCCCTTCGCCTGGCGCACCAGTCGCCTGCAATCCTCCCGGCCCCAGCGGTCTAGGTTGACGGTAGGCTCGTCGAGAATAAGGAGCGGCGGCTTGGCCACCAGCGCCACGGCAAACCTGGCACGCTGCATCATCCCGGAGGAGAAGATGCGGCAGGGCTTATCCGATTGGTGGTGCAGGCGAACACTCTTGAGCGTCTGGTACAAGTGCTCCTCGTCCTTTGGGAGGCCGCGCACGCGGGCCACAAAGGCGAGGTTCTCCCGTAGCGTCAAATCTTCGTACAGGTTGATCCATGGTGCCACGCATCCGGCATGGAGCGGATGCTGCTCACTCGCTATCGGTGGTCCGTCAAGATGCAGCACCACACGGCCCTCTGAGGGCTTGAGCACGCCAGCTAGGATTTTGAGCAACGTAGACTTCCCTGCCCCGTTGGCGCCCGTAACGCCAAGGCATGTGCCACCTTGCACCTCCACCTCCAATCGCTGAAACAGCGGCCGTGGCCCAAACCGGTGACCCAGATTCTTTGCTTTGATCACGCTCATGCCCGCTACTGCGCGTCGAGGAAGGCACCGAAGATGCGCAACCCTTCCGGGTTGTGCACAGCCACAAAGTACATACCCGGCGCTAAGTTGCTGACGGGCAGCTGCAATTCCCAAAGCTCGGGCGAACGCAGCAAGGGCGGCCCACGCAGTGCCAGGCGGCTTAGAGCGTCATCTACCGCAGGATGTGCGCAATACGAGGCGCCCTGCCCAGCGACACATAGACCTGCTCCAGGGAGGGCTTAGGGTACACCGATAGCACAAGAGACGACACAGAGTCCGCTGCGTGGCCAGCATCCATCCCGTGCCCCAGCGCGGCTGCCTTTGACAGCATCTCCCCGGAGTGGCTGCCTAGGAGCGCTACATGTTCCGAGGGCGACCCTGCCTGGAGCGCGCCTCCCGGCAGCAGATCCCCCAGCCCGCCTGGCGCATCGGCCACGATCTGCACGAGCTGCTGGACCAAGAACACGCGCGGGATACGACGACGTTCTTCGGTGTGCAGGTGTGCTACCTGGCCCATAGCGCGCACGGCTATCTGGGCGCGCTGGGCTTTTCGGCCTGGGCCCTGCGTCGGGCCGCACGTTAGCGATGGATAGCCTGGAGCGATGCGCAGCGTCAGACATACTTGTATCGTATGGTGTGATTGAGCCACTTCTTGATTCGGGCAGGCTGCACGCGCTTGGCGAGCCATGACCCAGACCTTGCGCTCTGGCAGTTGCCCGATGACTTTGAAGCGCGTCACCGGTACTACCCTTGAGTTGTGGAGACCTATGTGGATCCGAACTGGAAGGGCACATGCTTCCAAACGGCGAATTTTCTGCACATCGGGCATAGTGCCGGCGGCAACCGACAGGCCGACGATGAGCCCGAGCCGCCCAAGGCGCTGCGTGTTATACGAACTGTTCCGCGGGTGGCGCCAGAGACTCGGCGTGCCCCTCTCCCCAGCGGTGGAGCTCTATTCCGTCAGAGCACTCCACGAGGCGTTGGATGGTGACCAATGGGCGGAAGCCGAGCTCGGGGACGCTCCACTGGGCCATCGACTGCGCTCCATGCGTTAAGTACGGCGTGCGTCGATGCGGGCTTCGGTGATAGGCCAGTCCATTTCGGGGAATACGGACTACGATCGTGCGGCGATCAAAGGGCACTACCGGTTCAAGGAGAGTGACCCAGCGTCCAGGGTCACTCCAGAGAACATATTAACACCGCATCGCGCGCACGATCAAACGCATGCCCAGCCAGAAGGTAATGCTGTGCATCCAGGATGGCAGCCGAATGCGCTATGCCGCGCGTGGGGCCTGCACGGGTCTGCAGGTCCTTAGCCGCAATCAGTCCACGGTACAAATGCGTGGCATACCTATACATGCGACGATGGCAACCACCTCCGGCGGTTTGCCGCTGAGCGTGTGGCATTGCCGTCACCGGGATTCTACGCACGGCCCCCTGACGCCGAGGGCCCAACGCCGGCTGGATGCCTAGCTGTCCTTCTGCGCGGCGGCCAATCAAATCCCCCGCAAGCTTCGCGTGATCTGCGTTACGGACCGAGAAGGGGACCGTTTTGCGCTCTTTGACCCCTAGCGTAGTTCTGGCTGGGTGGAGATGCTGGTCAGAGCGCGGAGCGATCGCAGGGTGGCAAACGGCAGGATGCAGTTTGAGACTCCCGCGGGCAGCCCAGCGGCTGGTAACGTGCGGATAGAGATCATACAGTCACTGCGCGCCCGAAGTCACGGAGCAGACCCGCCCGATCCCAGCGCAGCTATCGCATAGCGGACGCCGAGGTGCGGCTCCACCCGGGTAACGCTGCTGGCCTCGACGGAAGAGGCAGAGCCGGTGACAATGTACAGGCTTCACATCCAGGAAAAGGCCCCGCCTGTGGGCGATAACACCATAGAATGGTATCTGCTCACCAGTGTGGCGGTGCACACGCAGGGAGAGGCCCTGCAAATGCTGGACTACTACGTGAAACAGTGGCCCGTTGACGACGGCTTAGGGCCCTTAGCCCCCGAACGTACTCCAGATTCTCAGAAGTCCGACAGCACTCCATTTACTCTATTCTCCGATAGGCACGAGCTGGATGCAACGTTCCGCTATCAATTGTCGTGGCTGTCTCCGAATAATCGCTTCGCACCTCTGCGAGAGCAGACCCGCGTTCCTTCAATGTGGAACCCCTGTACAGCATACGTGGTTCTCGGCTGTGCCCTACGGTCACACTCCCGGTTAGACTCCGCATCACCCAAGATAAGATGAGCACCAAGCGGATTTGGGACCACTTCACAGCTCGCAGGTTTCGTGGATTGCGAGACCTCACCTTGGAAGACTTGGGCATTGTTAACGTTCTAGTCGGTGCCAACGGTACCGGAAAAACGTCGCTTCTCGAGGCCATATTCCTTCTTGCGGGATCCGGTAACCTAACGATCCCCATCCACGTTCAGCAGTTTCGCAACTTGCCCGTCGAAGGTTTTGATGAGCTCTCCTACTTGTTTCACGAGTGTAACACCGCCGCTAAGATTACCTTGTCGGCCACAACCAATGCACCGATCTCGAGTCGTGAACTGTCCATCACCGCCAGAGAACGGAGTATGCAGCGTGAGACTATCCCCACGCACGGCCAGGGCGAGGACTCCCAGAGCTGGGCTACCGCAACGGTTCAGTCCTCTACATACCCACCACCCACCAACCTTGGCCTTCGATATGACTTGACCATTTCGGGCGCTGGAGACTCCCCCCGGCCCACGTATTCCGGCACTCTCTGGGCGGAAGAGCAGAAGGTGGAGGCGGACGCACCGCTGCGTGAGACCATCATTCCCGCCCAGTTCTTGGACTACAGGCTCAGCAACAATGCTTCCGAGGTTGGTAATGTCGTAGTGAACAAGAAGAAGGGAGAACTCTTGGAGTACCTACGATCCGTTAACCCCCGAGTCCTGGACATCGGGGTAAGTGGTAAGCGGGCATACATTGACATCGGACTGGCCAGAATGCTTCCCATCAACATGTTCGGAAGTGGCATGATCCGGGCATGCTCGATCATTGCGAAATGCCTTCTGGGATCCGGCCAGATTCTTCTGATTGACGAGGTATCGTCGGGATTGCACTACAAGGCCTTATCGCCTCTTCTGCGGGCAGTAATCAAATTCTCGATTCAGAACGAAATCCTGATCTTTCTTACCACTCACAACTTGGACGTACTTCGAAGCCTTCAGGTGATCCTTGGCCACGATGAGATGGCACACGCACGCGATGCTCTGGCCTGCTATGCGTTGCAGCGAGACAAGGATGGCCAGGTGCGCGCGTACCGGTATGGGCATCGGCATCTTGATCACTGCATCCAGCATGGAATCGAAATCAGATGACCGTGAATAAGTGGGTTATCTTTGTGGAAGGGGTAGACGACAAGAATTTTGTCGAGTCACTGATAAGGGAATTTAAATTGCAGAGCCTCAAAGTACAGCCTATCCATGGAGGTGTGCATCGTCTTGGCAATGTGGCACCACAACTTAAACGTGAACACGGCCTTGGCCAAGGAATCGCCATAATATTGGATGCTGATCAGGATATCGATGGGCGGCGGCGTGAGGTTAATAAGCAGATTATGGAGCACTCGCTCCGAGTCTCCGAGGAGCATGTCTTCCTGCTTCCCGACAATCACCAACCCGGCGATCTTGAAACTCTACTGGAGGAACTGGCATTTTGCACGTATCGCAAAATCTTCAAATGCCTCGATGCATACGGCACCTGCCTGGAACAAGCATCCGCAGACTACACGCCGCCCGGAGGTAAAGGCCGGATCTACGCGTACTGCGAAGCGCTCGGAGTCAAACCAAAGGGCTCGGAGCGCAATTACCTGGACCAGAACCGATGGAACCTCAACGCGCCTGCGATAGAGCCCCTTATGAGATTCCTCCGTTCACTTCCTACCTGACTCCTCCTTATCACTCGTCGTGAAGTCAGGGGACGGCAGTCTCCTGTTCCCGGTTTGGGGAGCGTGTTTGCGGTGGCAATGGAGCCTTACTCGACTTTGTCACTTGTAGTGAAGTGAGAGGTCGGACCTCCCCTGTCCCCGTTCTTGGAGGCGTTTTTCCGGCTGCTTTGGAGTCTTGCTGATTACCGGAGCGGTCGGTGGTGGCTTGGGGGGTGTTCGCCCCTGTCTTGCGTGTCCTTCGTCGTATTGGGGCCCCTTGATCGGGGCTCATCTGTCCGAATCTTGCCGCCGATGCGATCGGAACGCACGAGGCGGTAACCCCAGCGCGCCTCTACCTTCTTGGTGTGCGATTTGATGGCTCGGATGTACATTGGCCCTCAAGATGCGCCTCATGGGCCTGAAAGCACGATATGCCTCAGCAAAAAGAGGTTACCAAATACGACAAATACGGCGCTTTTCAATCGTAAATCGCTGTATTCATCATTTCTTCACATATCTTGCCGAATAATAGCCAACTATTGCCCCATTTCAGCCCTGCGGGGTGTATCAGGCCGACCTACGGCTGCGAGGCTGGGTAAGGTGACAAAGTCGGGTTGGCAGACTTGGCGGACGTCGTGTGCTACCAGTAGCTGTGCGCTTTGGCGAAACTAGCAATGAGAGCCTAGGCGATGCGCTCTGATGCCTCCGCATCCGCCGGCACCTTACACGGCGCCTACGCGTATTTTGGGTAGCGATGACAGACCTATCCCAAGTTTCCCGATCGGCGGCATTGCAGGTCTTAGCGACACCGTACCCGGGCACCAACAGCGACACTGTGTGATCCAGCTGCACAGCATCTCAATAGCATTGGGCGGACACCCGATACTGGATAACCTGTCCTGGTCGGTTCGGCCGAGGCGACGCATTGGACTCATCGGCGCGAACGGCGCTGGGAAAACCACCTTGCTGCGTCTTCTTGCTGGAGAGCTGGAGCCCGATGAAGGAACGATCGCACGCGCCGGAAGCATTGGATACCTAGCGCAGGATGTGCAAGAGCATGACACCGGGCGCACCGTGATAGACGAAGCTTTGGGGGCCTTCGAAGAGCTCAACGCACTGGAGGCCCGCGAAGCGGCCCTCACGAAGAAGCTGGAGCGCCATGCTCTGCCCCCTGAGGGGTTACTCAAAGAGCTCGAACGCGTGCATACGGAGCTGGCCGTGCGCGAAGCACACCGCAAACGATCCCGGGCAGAGGCTGTCCTCCTTGGCCTCGGATTCAAAACCGCGGACCTCAACCGGACGCTGGAAACACTCTCGGGAGGATACCGCATGCGGATCACGCTGGCACAGATCCTGCTGCAAAAGCCCAAGGTGCTGCTCTTGGATGAGCCGACTAACCACCTGGATATCGAGAGCATCGACTGGCTCGAGAAATACCTGCAGAACTATCCTGGGACGGTCGTGCTGGTGTCTCATGACCGTTACTTTCTAAACCGCATGGTGCGCTCCATCGCGCACCTTAGGCAAGGCCGGATCACCGAGTATGCGGGCAACTATGACTTCTTCTTGTCTGAGCGCGCCAGCCGCAGGGTGCTCGAACAGGCCGCATACGAGAATCAGCAGCGCGAAATTGCCCAGACCCGACGCTTTATTGAGCGCTTTCGATATAAGAATACCAAAGCCCGCCAGGTGCAAAGCCGCATCAAGCATCTGCAAAGGATGGAACGCCTGCTGCCGCCGGAATCGGAGGAGGCGCAGATCACGATCCGCTTTCCGGTGCCACGCCCCTCTGGGCGGGTGGTAGTGGAACTGTCGACTTTCTCGAAGCGCTACCCTGCTCCTGGTGGTGCGTCTGTGGGGGTGTTTCGGCAGGCCGGTCCGCTGTGTATTGAGCGCGGACAAAAGGTGGCGCTCATCGGCAGAAACGGAGCCGGCAAGTCGACCCTGGCCCGCATCATCGCTGGTACAGAGCCCTTTGATGGCACACGCCGCAAAGGGTACCACGTGTATGCCGGCTTTTTTGCGCAGCACCAAGCGGAGTCACTGGCTATCCGGCACACGGTGTTGGAGTCGTTGCAGGAGGCTTCTGGATCCATGCTGGAGGGCCAGCTCCGCACGCTGCTGGGGGCATTCCTTTTTCGTGGGGATGACGTCTTCAAGCGTGTCGCGGTGCTATCGGGTGGAGAGAAGAGCCGCCTCGCGCTGGCCCGGACGCTGGTGACCGGCACCAACTTTCTTATCCTGGACGAGCCCACGAACCACCTCGACATCCAGTCCATCCAAGTCCTAATTGAAGCACTGCGGCAGTACCAGGGCACCTTCGTGGTGGTAAGTCATGACCGGCACTTTCTCGATCAGGTAGCCAACACGGTCTGGCACATCGATGGCGGACGTGTCCGTGTGTATGGTGGCACGTATTCCGAGTTCCGGTGGCATATGGCACATGGCGCGGGCGCGCAGGTGCGCACCCGGAAGGCTGTTCCGGTCGCAAAGACAGCAGCCAAGAAGCGTACGCGATTGGGAGGACCCAAGAGCCGCGCGCAGAAACGCCGCGAAGCGGAAGCGCGGATGCGTGCCTCGGGTGCGAAGCACGCCGCTCCCGATCATGGCAATGCGCAGGGCGCCATAGAGGAACAGGTCGAGGCGGCAGAGCAGGCTATCGCGAAGCTGGAACAGCAGCGGGAGCAGGTGGAAGCGCTCCTTGGAAGCCAGGATCTGTACCGGGAGCCAGCCCGCGTGACAAAGGCCAGCACCGAATATGCACGGGTCCAGGCAGAGCTGAAGGCCTACTACGCACGCTGGGAATCTCTGATGAAGCAGAAATGAATCAGACCCAATCGTGGTGCTGGGGCGTGGTCCTAGCCGCAGCGCTCACCCTGACTTCAAGCGCAGCTGCTCACCAGATCGAACAATTTCCGCATGCCGATACCACTGCTGGCAACTTTTTTGGCGTCGCGGTAGCCATTGAGGGCACGCGCGCGGTGGTGGGTGCCAGTGGCGAAGACGTGTGTGCTGTCGATGGGGGCGCCGCGTACGTATATGAAGAAGATAAGCAGACCCGGCGGTGGGCCCAGGTGGCGCGCCTGGCGCCTTCGGACTGCGAACACCGCCGTTTCTTTGGCCGCTCCGTCGCTCTTAGCGGCGACCGCCTGGTGATAGCCTCCTCCAACAGCGAAGACCTGCGCCGAGAGGCAGAAGTAGTTTATATCTATGAGCGGGATACGTTGGGGACTTGGCGGCAGACGGCCACGCTGAGCGCTGGGGACCGATTTGAGGATAGCAACTCGGGCATCTCGGTGGCCCTGAGCGGCGATCGGGCCGTGCTCACGACGTGGGGCGACACCTCTCATGGCCGTTATGGCGGCGCCGCCTATGTATTTATGTACGAGGCGACCACCGGCCTCTGGAATGAGACGGCTCGCCTAACCGGCAGCGGAGGCATCCGCTACGGGGTCTTTGGCGGGCAGGCTTCCATCCGTGGCAACCTGCTCGTGGTGCCAAGCTCACGGTACCTGGACAACGCCTCTGGATCCCTGTACCTGTTCGAGTATCTGGAATCCGGCCAATGGAAGGAATCCCTGCGCATCGATGGAGTGGACGACTTCTTTATCTCCACAGCGGTCGATGGCGACCGGATCCTGGTGGGTGAGCGCCGAGCGGGCAGCGCCGGCTCTGGGATCGTAACCATGCATGAACGGGACTCTCTCGGCACGTGGCACGTGGCAGCCACGCTAGCGCCCCCTGCGCCCTACCGTCATGGCGCCTTCGGCTCCGCGGTGGCGCTCTCCAAAGACCGCGCCCTGGTCGTCGGATATGACGAGCAGCTCAAGCAGAACATCAACATAAATAGGGTCGTGTATGTATATCGGCAGGATCGGCAAAGTAGAAGCTGGGACTACCAGGGCATCATTGACATCGGTCGGGTAGCGTTTGGATCCGCCATCGCGCTGGATGGGCACCGCGCACTTGTCGGTGCCGCTTCCGCAGGCGCGCCAGGCGAGGCGTATATCGTGCGTATCCCTTAGCCCGAGTCTGGCGCGGGAGTTACCCTATCACTGATGCTAACGGTCACCTTTCTTGAAGCGGCAGCCACCGTACTGGGCATCCTGTGCGTCTTGGGCTTCATCCGCCAGAATGTATGGGCATGGCCGACTGCCGCTTTGAGCGCCATCCTGTTCGGCATTGTGTTTCATGAGGCCAGCCTGTTCGCCAACATGGGTCTGCAGGCCGCGTATGTTGCCTTGGCCATATACGGCTGGCACCAGTGGCGTGGCGGCGGCCCAGAGCGTGGCGGTGTCCACGTGCAGCGGCTGCGTGCCAGGCAAGGCGCGGCGCTGGGTGCACTGGTCATCATCGCTGCGACCGCGATACTGGCTTTGTTGGTGTGGGTCGCCCACGGCGTGCCATTCGCGCCTTCGGATATGGCAGCCTTCGCGGCGGCCGAGCCAGCACGCGCGCTGGATGCGCTGGCCACGGCTATGAGCCTGGCCGGAACGTGGATGCAGGCGAAGAAGATTCTGGAAAACTGGCTGCTTTGGATCGTCACCGACCTCGTGCTGGCCGGCGTCTTCTTAAGCCAAGGGCTCTACTTCACCACCGCGCTGTATGTGCTGTATCTGGCGATGGCGCTCGCTGGCTACCGCCAATGGCACAAAGCACTACCCTAACGTACTAGGGCCATCTGTCGGGCTGCCTCACCATGAGAGGTTCGCAGACGGTAATGGTAGGTCCCGCTACCGAGCCCGCTGGCATCGAAAGTGGCAGTATACGACCCGGGAGGCTGCACGGCATCGACCAGCGTCCGTACGTGGCGCCCTGCAACGTCATAGATGTCCAGCCTCACCGATCCGCCCTCGTGGAGCGTGTACGGGATGGTGGTCGACGGATTAAACGGGTTGGGGTAATTGCCGTGCAGCACGAACACCTGTGGCAACTGCTGCGCCTCACGATCGGTCACCAACACCCCTGACGGGTTGCGCACTAGGCCCAGCGGCTCATATCGATTGCCCAGCACCGTCTCTGAAGCACCTTGGCTGAACCCGAACCAGTGCTGTAGCACGGTCGCATAGATAGCCTTGAAATCGGTCTGATACTTCAGGTTGCCGTTGCCATCCAGGTCGGTAAGAGACGGCGCTTCGCCAAACAGGCCGCCATGGGCGGCGGGCCCGAACATAAACAGCGGTGCCGCCGTGCCGTGGTCGGTCCCGTGGGAGCCGTTCTGCTCCACGCGCCGCCCGAATTCTGAGAAAGTCATGACGAGGACATCTTCGTGACGTCCCCCGGCGCGCACATCCTGCAAGAACGCCACAACAGCGTCCGAAAGACGCTCCAAGAGCGTAGCATGCGTGCCCTGGACGGACCCCTGAGAACCATGCGTGTCGAAACCGCCAATCCCCACATGGTATATGTGGGATCCCAGCCTCCCCTTGATCAAGCGTGCCACTATCGCTAGGCTTTCCGCAAGGTAGTTCTGGCCCGGGTAGTTGACCTCGTTGCTGCCCTGGCTTGAGGCATCCTGGATAGCCGCGCCGTACCGAAACGTGTCGTTGGCCACACGCCGGAGGTAGGCCATCTCGTCGCCGAACCGTGTCTGGGGCACGCCCTGCTCGTCGTAGTACTTGCCTTCACGGGTAAGCCGCCTGAACAGCGCTGTATTGGTCACGGCAATGCCCATGTCGCGCTCGCTTCCGGCAAAAAGCATCGAGCCGATCCCTCCGATCTGAACTGCCAACGGGTAGTTTGTCGGCTGGGTATTAAAGTCGGGATAGGTCATTTCCAGCTGCCGCCCCGTCCAGCCCGTGTTCAGGTATGTGGATGCATCAGTGCCCGAAAGCCAGATGTCTGTGCCCCGAAAGTGGGAAAGACTGGCGTTCGCATAGCCTACGCCCTGCACGATAGCCATCTCGCCTTCGCTGAAAAGGTCGTGCAGCGCACCCATTGCGGGGTGCATACCGAGTTGGCCTGTCAGCGGAAGCACCTCGTGGCGGGGGATGGCGACGATCGGACGCAGATGGTAGTACCGGTCGTTGTCGTGGGGGACAATGGTGTTTAGCCCATCGTTGCCACCAAAGAGCTGGACAAGCACCAAGATGCGATCCGACGAGGAGCGAGCGAGCTGCTCCATCAACGACGATCTCCCCATGGCATGCACCGTACGGCCTTGCACCATCACGCTGGCCCCTGCCGCCAGCCCCAATCCCGTCAGAAAGTCGCGGCGCGTCCAGCAGCGATGGTCTGCCCAATGGGCAGCTCCGTGCTCTAGGCACGCGCCCCGCTGGGCCTTCCCGAGATGATCTATGCTTCGGGCCATGGCGCTAGGCTAGATGGAATTCGGGAAGGTGCGCCAGATACCCCACGTACTTAACAATGCCCCAGGCGATGCCTTGGCGCTCCAGGCTCCACTCATACCAGGGCCGGTCCGCTAGGAAAATTTTGGCCAAGTCCCGCACATGTTGCGGTCCGTTGACTATGGCATCGGGGATCGGATACGTCTGCAGGTCCCCAGCAAACTCCGCCGGCGCATCCAGCACCAGCGTGTCCAGTGGGACCGTCAGCAGATGCTCTGCCAATTCGACCGGCACCTTGAAGGCGGCTAGCTCGTCGGCAGGATCCACTAGGTCGCGCGCCAGCCCGACTATGTTGAGCTTGAACACGAAGTAGTTGGCCAGCGCGTAATCCACGCCTTCCCAGCGGCCAAGAAGCGTCGAAGAAGACATCCAGCTACGATACCCTGGCCAGCCTGCCACGTTGGGCGGATTAAGCAGTCGCTGGCCGACCCCATCCATGTCGCGCCAGATGCGTCGCAGGGCACCCTGCGCGGGCAGGTCGCTGGCGGCATCGGCCAAGAGTCCGACAAACATGGCAGTAGGACTCTTTATCTGGGCTCCGATGCCGCCAGCCTCATAGAAGTGGTCGCTCGCCAGGAGCGTTTCCATGACGGGTGCGATCTCGAAGCTACTGTCTTCGAAGATATCGGCCAGGGCCTGCACCATATCAGGGTGTGGCGTGATATACACGAATTCCGTGTAGATCTTCGCCGCGACATATTCAGCAATCTGGCGCTGCCTTTCTTCGAAGATCACTTCATGGGCGCTGCCATAATCAAATCTGCCTGTTCTGCCGAATAGCTCCTTTTCACCGTGGTCCTGGCGCCCCCACACGCGATGCGCACTGAAGTCCGTATAGTCCACCCGGTAGCCGGTCAGGCAACGCGAGAGTTCGACGATATCGTGCTGCGTATAGTTCGGCTGCCCCGAACTGTCGTACTGCCCCATGGTGAACAGCTCCAAGAGTTCGCGCGCGTAGTTCTCATTCGGTTCCTGGCGCGTGCTCAGTCTCCCGTCCAGGTAAATCAGCATCGCCGGGTTGATCCCCACCTTGACAACAAATTCCTTGAAGTTGCCCAGTGCGTGTTCTCGCAGCAGAGTCAGGTATTGAAGCGCAAGAATCGTGAAGAAATAGTTGTCACGCTCGGTCGCGAAGTGATCGTGCCAGAATAGCGTCAGCTTTTCCCGCAGGCCGCCCCGCATCATGGTGCCGATCCACCCGGTCACCAACTCCCGAAACCAGGGAAACTGTTTGTCGATGTACTGCTGTCTTTCCGCCTCTGTGCCGTTCCACGGGGGGTAGTCTTCGGCCCAGGCTAGCGGGTCGGGTGGCGGCTGGTCGATAGCTTCCTGCACCAAGCGCTGCGCGGCATCATCGGGCCGCATCCCAACAAACGTGGCCCGCAGTGCTGGCCTTGCGCCAAATCCTGTCCGCCGCAAAAGGTGCGCCGCCTCCGTCCGAGTAAGGACCGAGGTGCGTGCGGCCAGTCCTGCGGTCGTAGCCAGCGGCGGTGGCAGGTCTTCCTTTTTCTGTGGCGTTCGCTGCCCCCGCCTCTTGCATAGCCGGCGGTAGCGTGCAGGCAGTTCGTATATCGGACCCATCTGGCAAACACTCCAGTCTCGTTAAGGTTATTATAGTGAATCCCATCCCTTTGAATTCTTGTCTCATGGAATACACTCGTCTGGGCCACAGCGGCCTAGAGGTGTCGCGCCTATGTCTGGGCTGCATGTCTTTCGGCGACCCTGGCTGGC
Source organism: Rhodothermales bacterium (assembly GCA_958296045.1). Taxonomy (GTDB): domain Bacteria; phylum Bacteroidota; class Rhodothermia; order Rhodothermales; family Bin80; genus CATQHT01. The sequence goes on along the minus strand of CATQHT010000001.1, from coordinate 181,634 downwards.
AGCCGTGGATCCTGGACGAGGGCGCGTCGCAGCCTTTTTTCCGGCGGGCCATTGAGCTCGGAATCAACTTTTTCGATACCGCCGACTACTATTCACTTGGCGTGAGCGAGGAGATTACCGGACGCGCCCTGCGCAGGTTCGGCCGCACCGATGAGCTGGTGGTGGCCTCCAAGGTGTTTTTCCGGCTCCAGGAAGGACCCAACCGCAGCGGTCTTTCGCGCAAGCACATTATCCAGTCATGCGAAGCCAGCTTGCGGAGGCTCGGTGTGGAAACGATCGATCTATACCAGATCCACCGCTTTGACCCGCGTGTCCCTATAGAGGAGACGCTCGCCGCGCTGGATCACCTTGTTCGGCAGGGCAAGGTCCGCTATATCGGTGCGAGTTCCATGTTTGCGTGGCAGTTTGCAAGCATGCTCGGCGCGTCCGCTCTTAACGGCTGGACCCGCTTTATTTCCATGCAGAATCACTACAACCTTCTATATCGTGAGGAGGAGCGCGAGATGATTCCGCTTTGCCTGGCCAACGGGGTGGGCGTGTTGCCTTGGTCGCCGCTGGCACGAGGGCTCCTGGCCCGTGCAGAAACGCTCGCGAACCCGCGGCGAACGAGCCGCGCCAAAAGTGACGAGCTGCTGCACGCCCGTTACACGCACGAAGCCGATGCCAGGGTGGTAGCGGCACTCAAGCGGGTGGCTACAAAACTCGCCCTGCCTCCAGCGCAGGTGGCGCTGGCGTGGCTACGGCAAAAGCCTGGCGTAACCGCCCCCATTATCGGAACATCACGCCTTGCCCATATAGACGACGCCGCAGCGTCTCTCGATGTGATACTAAACGATGAGCATATAGCGATCCTAGAGGCACCCTATGTGCCCCATCCGATCGTCGGCCACTAGGTCGTGCGTGTACCTGCCTCGTGACCGTACCGCGCGCGCTGGCAAGCTGCATGCTATCGCCGAGGCTTCCGGCTCCCAGGAGAACGTGCTGTGCACGACGTCTCTTGCGCGGCCATGCGACTGTCCTGGCTGTGTGCCGCAAAAGCCAGGCATCCGTGCACTGGGCTGGCCGCACGCACGGGCGCTGCACCCGGTTCTAACGGACGCGCGGAGAGCCAGCACGCTCCTAGGCCACCGATCCGCTGCACATGAGGCCCTCAGCTTGCGCCTTCGGCACGGGGCTGGTTACCAGCATAGTCCACCATCTGGCTGTGAACTCGAGGGTCAGAAACATAACGCAGGAGCGCGGGCCGCAGCGCTGACCCGGCCCCGGCTGACTACTAACTGTCCCCTGTGGCGGCGGCCTTGCCCGTCTCCCCCGGGTTGACCAGTCCCAAGGCCTGGCGGACGCGACTCTTAATCTCAGTCCTGTACTTGGTCTGCTCGTTCATCCAGCGCTTGGCCGCTTCGCGGCCTTGCCCTATACGGACCTCGCCGTAGCTGTACCAGGAACCACTCTTAGTGACGATGTTATGCTTAACACCCAGGTCCACCAGCTCCCCCATGGAGGAGACGCCCTCACCATAGATGATGTCAAACTCGGCAGATCGAAATGGCGGAGCCACCTTGTTCTTGACCACTTTCACGCGCGTACGGTTCCCGACCACGTCCGTGCCATCTTTGACCGCGCCGATGCGGCGGATGTCCAGGCGCACCGAGCTGTAGAACTTCAGCGCGCGCCCGCCAGGGGTCGTTTCCGGGTTGCCGAACATAACCCCGATCTTTTCGCGGAGCTGGTTGATGAACACGAGCACCGTCTTGGAGCGGCTGATAACGCCGGTCAGCTTGCGCAGCGCTTGGCTCATCAGGCGTGCCTGCAGGCCGACATGGGCGTCGCCCATTTCACCTTCAATCTCGGCACGAGGTACGAGCGCCGCAACAGAGTCAACGATGATGATGTCCAGCGCCGAACTGCGAACAAGCATTTCGCAGATGCTAAGCGCCTGTTCTCCGGTATCGGGCTGGGACATGAGCAGCGCATCGATGTCCACTCCCAACTGCTCCGCGTAGATCGGATCAAAGGCATGCTCCGCATCAATGAATGCCCCTAGGCCACCCAGCTTCTGTGCCTCCGCTAGGAAATGCGTAGCTAACGTTGTCTTGCCCGAAGACTCCGGGCCGAAGATCTCGACAATCCTGCCGCGTGGAATCCCGCCTGTCCCGAGTGCCGCATCCAGTGCGAGCGATCCGGTGGGAATCACGGCCACCTTCACCGGAGGCGCGTCCCCCATCCGCATTATCGCGCCCTTGCCGTGCTGCTTGTGAATCTGCCGCAGCGCCAGATCCAAGGCCCGCTGTCTTGCGTCGTTGCCGTCCTTCGAAGTCTTCCCCATAGCACCGTGTCGTTTGTCTGCTACCTATAATACCTGCGCACCGTGACAACAGTATGTCAGGGCTGTTACGAATTGGCAAATTTGTTCTGTGGCTCCGCCTGGGGGCTGCCAGCACTGGGATCGTAGAGTCTGCCGCTTAGTGCCGCAGCAGGCGGCGCCTAGCCATGTCAAGCGCCAGCACGGCACTTTGCTGCTTGTTGCGCCGCCTATCCTGGCCCAGAGTCAATAGGCGAGCTTCCGCCTGGTCCCCATCCACAAGGCCGATCCATACGGTCCCTACCGGCTTGTCCTTCGTACCTCCACCGGGCCCGGCCACGCCGGTCACAGCAAGGCCCAGGTCCGCACCTATCGCGGTCTGGACGCCGCGCGCCATCTCCAGCGCCGTAGTCCGGCTGACGGCCCCCTCTCGAGTCAGCGTCGCTGCCTGCACTCCTAAGAGCATGCGCTTGACCCGATTGTCGTAAGCCACCACGCCCCCTGCCACATAATCGGACGAGCCCGGCACATTGGTCAGCAAGTCCTGCACTAGGCCACCGGTGCAGCTCTCTGCTACTGCGATAGTTCGCTGCTGCTGCCTAAGGAGGTTGCCCACCACAAGCTCAAGGGTATCCTCGCCAGTGCCGAACACCGCGTCGCCAAGAACCGAGCGGATGGCCTTCTCCAGGGCGTCCAGACTCGCTTCGGCAGTCTTTCCCAGCGCGGTCAGGCGGAGCCTGACCTGGCCGGGGCTTGGCAAAAAGGCAATCTCGAACCTCGCGGTCAGATCCGCCAACTTCGATGCAAGAAATGATTCAGGGATACCGGCGGTACACAAGGTGCGGTGCGACAGACGAAATCGGTCCCGACGGACAGACAATCTAGCAACGACGGATCCCTTGAATATAGCCTTCATCTCTTCGGGAGGGCCGGGCAAAGCGACGAATGTACGGCGACGGCGAGCTGTTCTGTAGTGCAGGCCGGGCGCCTGGCCGACAGGGTTGGGCAGCGCCGCAAAGTCCCTAGGCATCATGGCCATCCGCTCAAGCGCAGCCATAGGTGTCTGGCCACGCTCCATGATGGACTCTTGCAGCCGCGCAAGAACGCTCGTGTTTAGCAGCAGCTTCCGCCCAAAAAATTCCGCCACGGCCTCCCGTGTCACATCATCCCCCGTCGTTCCGAGCCCCCCAGAAGTCAGCAGCAGATCACTATGGATCCATTCCTGCTCCATCGCGTCGATAATGTCATGCTCATGGTCACCGACAGTGACGACGCGCCTTACTCGGATACCCAGAAGGGTCAGCTGTCCGGCCAGCCAACCGGCATTGGTGTTAACCACTTGCCCCACCAGCAGCTCATCGCCTATTGCAAGAATTGTCGCATTCATGAATGTTTCTCGATGTGTTGGCGGCCCCATGCGCCCGGATCACGCTGAAAGCTCCAGAGTGCGTCAAGCACCGCGTCTCCAGGTGGCAGCCGTGCCTGCAAGTGGTCAAGGAGCTGATTCAACGTACACAGCGGCACCAGGGGCGACCCTGCAGCAGCAAACCGGGCACAGACGCCAAAGTGGTTGTAGGTGAAGATGCAGAGGACCGCAAGCGGCACGACCCCTGTAGCCTCCCGCACCGCGGCCACCGCATCAAGTGCCGAACCTCCCGTCGTTACCAGGTCTTCGACGACCACGGTCCGCTGTCCGGGATTGAGCTCCCCTTCGACTTTGCGGCGGCGTCCGTGATCCTTGGCTTTGCCGCGCACGTAGGCCAAAGGCAATCGGAGGTGGTGCGCCAGCCATGCCGCGGGGGCGATGCCCGCAGTGGCTACCGCCACGATGGTGTCGGGCACCAGATGGCGGCTGGCTACCTGCTCTGTAAAGCAGCGCGTGATAAGGTCGCGCACTTCGGGGTGCGCCATCGTCAGGCGATTGTCGCAATACATGGGGCTCTTCATCCCCGAGGCGAAGGTAAAGGGCTCGTCTGTTGCAAAGCGGACGGCACCAATGCGTAATAGCTCGCCTGCTACCTGCCTGACGCTCTCAGTGCCCCCAATCATGTGCCTGGCACCGGTACGAATTCTGACCGCACTACATACCAGACGCCTGTCCCGACCGAAAAGACCACTACCAATATCAGCGCCGCCAACGGAAGCGCCCCAGACAGGATGACACGGGCGAGATCACCCAGCATCCCCGGAAAATGATACGCGGTAAGCAGAGCCAACATACCAAACAGGAACACCAGTTGGACCGAGGTCTTGTACTTAGCCGCCTGCAGCGTCTTGACAGACCGACCACGCATCTCCGCGCGTGCCCGTACTAGCGTCACTACCAAATCCCGCGCCGCGATGACGGCTACAGCCCACCACGGAATGAGCGATGGATGCAGAAAGGCCAGCGCCACGAACGTGCCCAGCACCAGGACTTTGTCCGCCATGGGATCCAGAAATCGGCCGAGGCGGGAATGCGCTTTGAGTTGTCGGGCCAGCCGTCCGTCCAGGTAGTCCGACAAGGCGGCCACACCAAAGAGCGCGAGTGCAAACCCGTACCCTGGCAGCGTTCCCTGAAACAGGCACACGATCAGGATAGGCGTGACCAGCATTCGAGCGATGGTAAGCGCGTTGGGGACGCGTTTCACGGCAAGGGTGCTGGGATCTTGTCAGGTCCGAATATACGACAGTCGTTGCCGCGCAGGGCGCGACCCGTACTGGGCTGCCTGCGCTGCCGAACCTGCTGCGTCGCCCGAAAACTTCGCGGACATCCGTGCACGAAGGCCATGCCAGTACGGTGCACCGCGATCACAGATGCACGCAGCCGCAGGTATGGGGGGTCACTGGGGGCTAGACGCTAATTCACTGTCCACACTTCGGAAGAGGCTCTGCTGCCGTATCGGGTAATGATACGGGGTAAGCGCGTCTTGCTGCCTGCCGCCACAAGGCCATGCATGGTCCGGTGGCACCGCGGGGATTCCGATGTTGGCAGTTGGGCTGCCATTTTGACATACGGCTGCTGTCGGCAGGATTGTTGCAGCCCGGCTTGCTAAGCCAGCAGCGGTTGCACATCCGCGGCTCGGCTCACCATTCGGAGCATACTCGCACTACAACGTAGAGGGATACACAATGGGCAAAATCATTGGCATTGACCTTGGAACCACCAACTCGGTTGTCGCGCTCTTCGAGGGCGGCGAACCCAAAGTCATTGAAAACAGCGAAGGCGCTCGCACGACGCCGTCGATCGTGGCATTCAAAGATGACGGTGAGCGCCTTATCGGGGCCGCCGCCAAACGTCAGGCTGTCACCAACCCCCAGAACACCGTCTCTTCCATAAAGCGCTTCATGGGGCGGAAGTTCTCAGAGGTGGAGAGTGAGATCAAGACGGTGCCCTACAAGGTCCAGAGCGGCCAAGGCGGCTTGGCGCGGGTCAGCATCAGGGACCGTCAGTACACGCCGCAGGAAATCTCGGCGATGATCCTTCAGAAGCTCAAGGTCGCCGCCGAGGAGTTTCTGGGCGAGAAGGTCACCGAAGCCGTTATCACTGTGCCAGCATACTTTAATGACTCGCAGCGCAAGGCGACAAAGGAGGCTGGCACCATCGCGGGACTCACCGTTAGGCGCATCATCAACGAGCCCACGGCTGCCGCGCTGGCTTATGGCTTGGGCAAAGAGGACGAAGAGCGTGTCATCGCCGTTTATGACCTAGGCGGCGGCACGTACGACATCTCAATCCTCGAGCTTGGCGGCGGCGTTTTTGAAGTTAAGTCCACTAATGGAGACACGCACCTGGGTGGGGACGACTTCGACCAGGTGCTCATGGATCATATCGCCGAGGACTTTCTTAGTGAGCAGGGTGTCGATATCCGCAAAGACCCCATGGCCCTTCAGCGTCTGAAGGAGGCCGCGGAAAAGGCAAAGGTCGAATTGTCGAGCGCGATGAAGACGTCGATCAACCTGCCCTTCATCACGATGACAAATGAGGGGCCCAAGCACCTGACGATGAACCTGACCAGGGCGCGTTTTGAGCAGCTGGTTGGGAACCTTGTCCGGCGCACCATCGATCCCATGAAGCAGGCGCTCAAAGACGCCAAGCTTACTACCGCGCAGATCGATGAGGTGATTCTTGTAGGCGGCTCCACGCGTGTGCCGTTGGTGCAGAAGACGGTAGAGGATTTCTTCGGGAAGGCTCCCAACCGGTCTGTCAACCCGGACGAGGTCGTCGCATTGGGCGCCGCCGTGCAGGGCGGTGTTCTTGCGCAGGACATCACCAATGTTCTGCTCCTTGATGTGACGCCGCTGAACCTGGGTATCTTGACTTTGGGTGGTGTCATGACGGTCCTGATCGAGGCCAACACCACCATCCCCTCAAAGAAGTCGGAGATTTTTTCCACCGCAGCAGACAACCAGACCTCGGTGGAGATTGAGGTGCTGCAGGGCAACCGCAAGATGGCTGCCTACAACCGCACGATCGGGCGTTTTCACCTAAAAGATATACGCCAGGCGCCTCGGGGCATCCCACAGATCGATGTGTCCTTTGACATTGATGCCAACGGCATTCTCAACGTGACAGCCCAGGACAAGGCTACTGGTAAGGAGCAGTCCATCCGCATCGAAGCGGACAGCGGTCTTTCGGAGGCGGAGATTGAACGCATGCGTCGCGAGGCCAAGGAGAACGCGGAGCAGGACGAGCAGCTAAAGGAGCAGGCGGACAGTCTGAACCGCGCAGATTCGCTGATCTATACGGCGGAGAAGATGCTAAATGAGAACGGTGACAAGCTTTCTGGCCAGAGCAAGTCCGACTTGGAGAGCGCGCTCGAGTCCTTAAAGCGCGCCCATAGCGAACAGGACTTTGGTGCGATGGGACCGGCTTCGGAAGCGGTGGAGAAGGCGCTACAGGTAGCGCAGATGGACGTCATGAAGCAGTCTCAGGAGCGTAGCAGCCAGGGTAATGGCACCGACGACGAGCAGGAGGTCAGCGATGTGGAATACGAGGATATCTCATAACTGACCCGAATGGCAATGCGCCTACGGCGCACAGCAACGTGCGGAGGAGGCTGAAGCGCAGACATGCACAGCAGCGGCTATCCGGAACGGGCCCGGCATGTGCTGACGACGGTCCAGCAGCCGTATAGGATAGAGCACAGGTTGCGCGAGGCGGGCTGCACGCCGACCGAGTGCTACGAAGCACGTCAATAAGAGGCGGCCCCATCCTGGAAGGCCTGAATGCATGGCTCAAAAAGCGCCTTGGCACGCCAGCCAGCCAGCGTTAGGGGCAAAAGCCGTCAGCTATACCTTGGAGCGGTGAGACAAGCGGCTCCGGTACACAAGCTACGGGCGCATTGAGATGGACGACAGGAACAGCTTCCGCCCTGGGGCGCAAGAACTGCCTGCATGCCGGGTCACACAAACCATCCCAGCGCACTGCTGCCGTCATCTTAGTGCTGCTGGAAGCCTGCAAACTGCGGGGCATTGATCCGCCAACCTGGCTCGAAGATGTGCTAGAGCGCATGCCTGCGCACACCACAGCCATCGAAAGCGCCGCTACCCCACAGACACAGCTCCCTCCCGGGCCTGAAGCCAATAAATGGCGCCACGCCACCTCCGCGCGGCACCAACTCCGCTGCAGTGCGCTCAAGTAACCGGACTTTTGGACGAATACAGCGGATCAGGTCGTTCCCGGAATGGTATAATTGAGTAGGAAGTACACCGCACGGGACAAGTGGAGGCTGCGACGGCAATGCATCGGAAACGGCGATCACACAATATTCGCCAAGGGTTGCTGCGGCGAGTACCTTCGCTACCCAGAGCGCTGTTCGTCGGCTTGGTGATGGTAATTCTTGTCGGCGCACTGAATGCGTGCCAACAAGATGTTCAGGGCCCCACCGACCAAATGGGGGTGGGTTCCACACAGCACGCACCCGAGGCGGAAGGCGGCCAGGTTCATTGGACCTATGATGGCGAGACGGGTGCCGAGAGATGGGGCGATCTGGATCCGTCCTTCGAAGTTTGCGCCCACGGAACGCAACAGTCTCCGGTGGATCTTGCTTCCCCGATTCCGGTGTCCTTGGATGCCTTGGACATTCAGTGGCAACCCGCGAAGGCGGACATGGTGGATAATGGCCACACCATTCAGGTCAATGTGCCCGAGGGAAGTTGGATCACCTTGGACGGACGGCGTTTCTCGCTACTGCAGTTTCATTTCCACCTTCCCAGCGAGCATACATACGAAGGAATCCGGTCCGCTATGGAGGTGCATTTCGTCCATCAAGCTGCGGAGGGAGATCTCGCGGTGATCGGCGTATTCATGGATGTCGGTGAAATTCATCCGGCGGTTGAAAGCATCTGGGACGCCGCCCCGGGATTCGGCGAGCCATCCGCGACTCTCCCGGAATTGGACCCGAGCGCGTTGCTACCGGAAGACCCGGGCTACCTGCGCTATGCCGGTTCCCTGACCACGCCTCCCTGCGCCGAAGTGGTAAGTTGGGTATTGATGACCCACGCTATTACCGTTTCCCGAGCGCAGGTTGACGCCTTCGAAGCCCGGTATCCAATGAACGCGCGTCCGGTGCAGCGGCTCAACCGGCGGTTCGTCTTGTGGCCGCAGTAGGAGGGAAGCGGACACCTTGTTGCCATTGGTACTCGGCCGTGTCGCGTTGACCTGCATGCGCGAGCCGGGGCAGCTGCCAATTGGACGCGCCCGGCATCCCCACGACCTTGCACTACCCGACCTGAAGCCAATAGATGGCGCCAAGCCACCCTCGCGCGGCACCAATCAGCTGACATGCGCTCACATAACCGGATTTCCGAACGGATACGCAGAAGCGGCGAACATCGGCGACCTTGATTCCAGAATCACAAGCCAGGCAATGTTGAGCTGGTACAGCCCATTTTCCAAAAGCAGTCACGGCCTGTTCCGCAGCCTTGACTGACTACCGCGCAGTTCCTGACGGTGTTCTGTTGTGGGTTGTGGCTTGACATACCACTCGATTCCCTCCTGCCGAATGTGTTCCCGCAGCGTCGGGTTTCGGATCAAGTCATACAAGAGTAGATCGACCGATTGTGCCATCGGGATCTGCTCGATATCCGCAGCAAGGCGGGCCCAATCCGTCAATGTAAGCCGGTCTCCGAAGTACGCGATATCCACATCGGAAGTCACGGTGCTCGTCTGGGTAGCTCTTGGGCCAAACAACACGGCCCGTTCCACGCGGCTATTGGTCGAGAGGGCGGCTATGATCGCCTCGCGATGGGTGTCCTTAATGTTGTGTGTCTCGGAGTTCGCCTGGCTACGAGTTTCTGGTGGAGCCGTTGCAGCGCAGGGTGGTAGCATTCCTTGATCAGCGTCACCGCCTCCTGGGCCACGTCGTGTTCGTAAGCCTGGCTCAAAAAGGTACGCTTGTTCAGCGCGTTGAGCACACCTCCATCCCAGCCAGGAGGTCGCACACATGTATCACGATAAAAGACAGCCAATCCTCGATGGAGATCGCGGTGCTGCAGGGCAATCGTACGATGGCTGCCTACAACCATACGACTGGACTTATTGTCCTCAGGGGTATCCGTCCGGCGCCTCGAGCGTATTCTGGCCTCATCAGGCCCTTGGCGTATGCCGTTGAATGCGCCAGGCATCAGGCCCCGATGCCAAACAGCGCCTCGGCGTTCGCTGTGGTCGCTTCAGCTACCTCGGTGAGGCTCATCCCTTTGACCTCTGCGAGCTTGGCCGCCACTAGGCGGACATAGGCTGGCTCATTGCGCCTGCCACGGTGCGGCATCGGCGCCATGAACGGCGCATCAGTTTCCAGCACCAGGCGATTCAAAGGGACCGTACGGACAATGGTGTCCACGCCGGCATTCTTGAATGTGAGTATTCCGCCGATGCCCAGGTGAAACCCGAGGCTCAGGGCCGCCTCCGCTACCCATGCCGGGCCGCTGAAACAGTGAAACACGCCGCGCATGGCCGGAACATGCTCCTCAGTCAGAATCCGCACCAGGTCTTTGTGGCATTCATCTCTCTTGGGCTTATCACGCAGATGCAATACCAGCGGCAGGTCATTGGCGAGGGCCAGCCGGATGTGACGTCTTAGAAAGTCCTGCTGACGCGCGTCAAAGGATCGATCCCAATAGTAGTCGAGGCCCGTTTCGCCCACGGCTACTACACGCGGATCGTCGCATAGCTTCACCACGGTCGCCCATTCTGTTTCGGAGGTCGCCTTGGTGTCCGTCGGATGGATACCTGCCATGGCATGCAACCCGTCATACCGGCCGCACAGCGCTAGCGCCTGATGGATGGAAGGCACATCGATCGCTGGCATGAGCATTCTCGAGACACCGGCAGCCCGCGCCCTTTGCACTACGGCATCGAGGTCACCGTGAAGCCTGCGATGGTAGATGTGCGCGTGCGTGTCAACGATCATGGGGCGCTCAAGGGAATGAGTGGCTTAAGGGCAGCCAAGATAGCACGGTCCAGCTCACCAGCGCACAGAGGCAACAAGAATCGAGGGCAGCCTGCGTCAGGCTAACAGCTCGAGTGGCTGCATCAGTGCCACAGGAGCAGCCATCCAAACGGTGAATCCTACCTCAAGTTTGTCAATTGCGCCCGATGTGCAGCGAAATCGGGGTTTATTTTGGGGCAATATAGCCTCAAATTATGTGTTATACCTATGATCCATATGGCTTTGATACCTTTTTTTCTCAAAAATACCCAATGTAGTGGAATGGTCCAGAACCATTTCGCTGCAAAGCCGTATATTGACGCATGGGCACCCGATACCCGCACGCTCACATGCATGTACATCCGCGCTAAGACACGCATCCTTAAATCAGGTGCCAAGGCCACCAGCTACGCGCTGGTCGAATGCCACCGTATCAAGGGCGCTCCTAAACAGCGGACCGTCCTCAACCTGGGCCAATCCTTCGCAATCCCCAAAGAACAATGGCGCGCATTGATCCTCCATATTGACGAGGGCTTGCGAGGGCAGAGCCGCCTAGCGTTTGAGAGTGAAGGCCTCCGCCATACCAGCGAGACCATCGTTGAGAAGCTGCTGGAAAAGGGCTACAACGTGGACGACCCACGCGACGACCGGGATGCTGTCATCATTGATGAAGTCCATCATACCGACACTCGTACCGTCGGAGGCGAACGTGTGGCTCTGAAAGCGTTGCAGCTGTTGGGATTCGCAAAGTTCTTGCGAATGCTGAAGTTGCGCGAAGATCAGATTCACCTGGCGACGGCGCTGGTGGTCGGGCGCATGCTCTCCCCCGGCAGTGAACGACATACGCATGAATGGATGCACGAACGATCCAGCATCCTGGAGTTACTGCACTGCGACCTCCCCAGTCTGAGCAGCCTTTACCGTATCGGAGATGCCCTCTACGAGCACCGTCAGTCGATCATGGATGCACTCTTCGGCACCACGAAGGAGCTCTTGGGATTCAGCGAAACCATTGCCTTCTTTGACCTGACCACGACGTGGAATCAAAAAGTCGTTTTCGCTGGCCGGTGAGGCCAGGGGCGTGTCGGAGCGTTGCTTGGGGTCTGCTGAGGGTGCCAGCGGAATGCAATGGCATACGGTGACTTCAGTTTTGCCGACGCGTACTTCGCGAACCAAGAGCCGAACCAACTGCTGCCGTTCCGTGATGGACAGGTCCTTTTCGCCTTCGTGCATCCGCGCCACAAATTTCTGAACACTGTGGGCGAGCGTCAAGGTAGACGCGGCGTCCATCCGATCGGCCTGTAGTGCCCTGAGCTCGGATTCAATGGCCCGCTGTCGCGTTTGCAGCGGTCCGGTTCGATCGCGCAGCTCGTCCAGATTTATAAGGCCTTGCTGGTATGCATCCACCAGTCGGCGGCTTTGCCTTCCACAGCTCAGACGCTCCTTTTGCAACTCGTCCTTGCGCCGTTGCGCCGGGCCCTTGTTCCGTGCCGCTTTGGTTCGACGACCAATCTCGGCCTGAATGAGTTCAGGAGCTTCCAGCAATCCCACCACCGCCTTCCACACCTTTACGTCGAGATCTTCGGCGTTGACGGAGGGGTTGTCGCATACGGCGCCTTCGGGAAACCGCCAGCCCTCCGTCCCATTACACCGATAGTATTTTCTGCGGCTGTTCTTATGTTGGAGCCGTCCCATCGCATATCCGCAATGCGCGCAGATACATAGCCCCTGCAAAAGACTTGGCGCACGCGTGTTTCGCACCGAAAAGCGACGGTTATGTTTGCGCCGCTCTTTGGCACGTTGGAAGGTTGCTTCGTCAACAATTGGTGGCACGCGCAAGGTAATCCACTCTTCTCGTGGACGAGCCGTTCGTGAATACAATCTCCGCACGGCGCCGTTCTTGCTGCGTCCGGTGCGATTGTGCCGAACCCGTTTCTCCGATGTCATCGTCTTCTGATACGCCGCCTTACCAATGTAAGCCTCATTGCGCAGGATGCTGGAAATGGTGGAGATGCCCCAGTACTTTGCGTGTCGGGGATTGTGGCCCAGTGCATCCAGTTTCCGTGCCACTACCGGAATGGTGCCGCCCTTTTCGGTATAAAGCTTGAAAATCAGACGCACGACCGCCGCTTCGGAGGCATTGATCACCAATCGTGCGCCGGAGGTCTCCGTCTTACGGATCAGGTCATAACCGTAAGGGGGCTTGCTGATCATGTTCAGAGAGCCCTGGCGGGCCCGATAGAGTTTGCCGCGGCGAGAGCGCTCAGCAATCTGCGTACGCTCATACTCTGACAGGACGGACAGAATCTGGCGCAGCAGTACCTGCTGCGGCGTCGCGTTATCGGGCTCTTCTACGAAGACGATACGGGTGTTGTATCGTTCAAACTCTTCCTGAAGCAGAACCTGATAGGCGAACTTACGACTGAGCCGATCGGGAGACAAGACCAACACATACGCCAGGACGCCGTGGGCGACCAGGTCGCGCAAGGCGTCCAATCCGGGGCGAGCGAGGGTGGCACCACTGTAGCCGTTGTCAGCAAAGATCTGCTGCTTATCGATGGCCCAGCCACGCTCACGCGCATTCATCAGCACGGCCTCCAGTTGACTGTTAATTGTCTGCTGGCGCCGCTGGCTCTCGCTGGATACGCGCACGTACACGGCCGCGATCTTCTCTTCTTGCTTCATGCGAGAATGTATTGTTGTCCGAAATCCAGGGCTGCACCAACAGCTCGTAGGTCTGGGCTATGCGCTGCTGCGCAGCCCGGTCCGGTTTGTATGTCAGGCGGATGGGACGCATTCACGGTGAATCGCTGTCCAAAAGACGCGCCAGCGCTCGAGCCACCAGCGCCCCCAGACTCACACCGGTATGGCGTGCACGAGCCCGCGCACGCGCAAGCAGAGCCACGGGAATCCGGACACTCAGGGGCGCGGTAGCCTCCGCCCGAGCCAGCGAAGAATCCGCTTCGCGCGCCGCACGGACGTAACGGGAAGCCTGCACCCGGGAGAGATCGAACCGTGCGGCAAGCATGCGCGCCGCTTCTGCGGCGCTGTGCTCCCGACACAGCACCTTGGCTGCAGCCACGCGCTCGGCGCGCTCCGTCAGTGTGGCTCGTTTCATGCATCCTATAATACCAAAACTATATGATCATATGCAAATGATCCATCACTAGGGCCGGGCGAAAACACGATCCAGCCGCAGCAGTCTTTTTGATTCCATGTTGTCACCAATGTGTTCTACACGGGCCGCAAGAAAGGGGACTTGCTGCGGCATGGTCGCAGCAAGGAAAAACGGTCTGATTGCCCACTGGTGACGTTGGCCTTGATGATTGATGCATCGGGGTTCCCCCGCACGGCGGAAATCCTCCCGGGCAATGCCAGTGAGCCTGCCACGTTGCACCAGGCCATTGCACAGCTGAACGGAGCCAAGCCCACGGTGATTATGGACGCTGGCATCGCTACAGAGGCCAATCTGGCGTATTTGAACGAACAGAATCTGGACTGGATCTGCGTGCAGCGTACGAAGTCCCCGCCGGTACCCAAAGACGCACCGGATCAAGTCTTCAAAACCGCCAGCGATGTTGACGTGCGTGCCTGGGCACTCCCAGACGAAGGAGGAGAACGGCGCGTGTATCTGCACAGTGAAGCCCGACAAGCAGTCAGCGACCAGATTGTTGGAGCCAAGCGTGTGAAGTTCGAGGAGGCCATCGCGCACCTGAACGCGGGACTTGCGCTGCCCAGACGTCTGAAAAACTTCGATAAGGTGCAGATCCGGGTGGGCCGACTCATAGAAAAGTACAAGCAGGTTGCCTACCAGTATGATGTTAAAGTGACCAGGAAGGCTGGCAGCACCCACGCCGAAAAGATCTGCCTCACACAGAGGCCTGCCTACGAGGCATGTACGGAGGCCCTCGGCGGGTATGTACTGCGCACCAGCCACGCAGAATGGTCGGTCAAGAAAATCGCACAGACCTATTGGCAGCTAGGAGAGATCGAACGCACGTTCCGCACCATGAAATCCGATCTCGGATTACGTCCGATCTACCACAGTCGGGACCTTCGCATAGAAGCCCACCTCTTCCTGTCCATTCTCGCCTTTCACGCAGCGCATCTGATACGCAGCCGATTGAGAACCGTCGACATCCACAGCAGCTGGGGCACACTCAAGGTCAAGCTCAACCAGATGCATCGTGTAACAACCGTGCTCCCACAAAACGCAACCCATTGCACCCTGCTCAAGAAAGACCAGGACCTCAAGCCGTTCCACCGTAAAGTCTTCCGCGCGATGGGGCTCAAAACCGGCACGTACACCCGCAGAATGAAAGCAAGACGCCCCGCTAAAGGGCACGTGAACATGTAAAACACACGGGTAAAACCCGCCCTTCTGACCATCCCTGTATGTCAGGGATGTGTTACCTCACGTAAAAAATCCACTACATTGACAAACTTGGGCTACGTGCTGGCGATCTGCGTCAGCCGATCGATTTGATCCTTGATCCAGAGCACATCGCCTGTCCACTCGTCGGTTTCATTGATATCCCACGGGCTGCGGACTACACAAACACTCCTCCCTTCGCTGGCTTCGGTCTGTATCTCCCCGCTAAAGCTCTGATCCGCCATGTGGACTTGGATGCTGCGAGAAAAGGATGCCATGCGCTTGATTCGGTCCAGAGAGTCTCTAGTGCCCTGAGCCCCCTTGAGGTAGACCCTTATTGATGGGCCGGTAAGGCTGATGCCGACCTTATCACCGAATTTATTGGGGTATTTTGTCCACATATACGACTGACTGTGTCCTTCTGGTGGTCCATACCGATCTCCTGTCTGCTCGCGGAAACGGTCCCAAAACAGACCAAAAGAGTCTGCCCTCCTTACGTCAAGTCGTACCCCACACTTTTTGGCCATATCCTTCGCCCGAGCAGCGTTCCTGTCCTGCGTGAAGTTGGTGTTAATGACGTAGTCCCTGTGTTTTGGAATGAGCAATTTCCCCCCTTCGAGTGGCAATTCCCCCGCCCACTGCAAATCAGCCGAAATCCTAGGGCCCAACAGGTGATCAGCGTTGGATGGATCGCGATCGAGGAGGGCGCTGACGACATTTATCACCATCTGTCTGCCGTTACTTTCGCTGTGCCAGGGCCCTTCATCCAGCCGCCATCTGAAAGCGGCCGCAGTTGAATCACCGTCGTCCCAGGGCCAAAGCTTCAGCGCCCGAGCTGCCAATGTCTTTGCGCGCCGATCCATCGCGTCTTGATCCCACCTACTTTCGGTAGCAATATCCCTGTTCAACAGGATACCGCTGCGGTTCATTATCACCTTCTTGTCCTCGAATGACTTTGCGCCCAGCTTCGCATTCACGCCGCTAAGCGTCAGGTTGGCTAACAGATTACAATACTCGTTATGCACCTGTTCTGCATCCGGTCCTAGCTCCTCTTTCCACGCCTCGGTCAATTTTCGTGGCATGATATGCTCAATGGTGAGGCCCTCACGCGCTGGGGAGTCACCATCCTGCTCGTCCTCCATCATGTAGGAAAGAATGGCTTTGGTAGCGTCGGTTGCTTTGCCGCCGTACGCCTTTCGAGCGCGGATACCCTCACGGACAGCTTCATCACCAGGAACTCCGGCCCGGGTATTCCTGAATTTCCTGATTCGGCCAAACCATTCTTTCACAAGGTCGCATGGTGCCCCCGGTCCCTTCCAGTGAGCCAATTCCGTAAATGCCTTGTTAAGACCAGCGGAAGGACGGTCAGACAACCAAAATCTCGTCATCCAGGTACCGACTCCGCTAAGCACTTTAGCCAGCTCGTCGTTGGTCCACCCGCAAGCACTACCATCTGCCTCATGAAGCAGTCGCAATGTCAAAGGACGGTGGGTATCCATTCGCATAGCCCGCAGATGCACCAACGCTCGTTCGACGCTCTTGCTTCTGTGAGCGGTGCCAGTTCCAGTGATCGTGCCGTACAGAACAGCGAGCGTTGCCAGCCAGGAGGATAGTTCTTTGCGATCGCGATCCCTCTCGGTTCTCAGTGCCCATCTCCGCAGATCAGAATAGGCGTACTTAACGCCGCGCATCTCTCCTGTTTGCCAGCGCAATACGTCTCGCAAAAACGTGTCGATGCGTTCTGGCGAGTTTCTGGCACCCAGCGATCTTTCAATGCGCTTCCAGTAGAGATCGTAAACCTCCTGCTGCTCGTCGTCGTCGAGTGCCATCAACAGCCAGTTCTTCAGCTTCTCGCCCTCAGTAAGAGGACGCCCGGTCGCGTTCAAAGTTTCGAAAATCTGCTGCGGATCATCGTGTCCCTTAAGTCCAATGCTGACCACGCGAAACCGCTCAAGCCCCTTGAAGAGTAACTCAACGTCGTTCAGTTTTACTAATCGACGAATGATCCTCCATGCTTGTGATACAGCGCCTGGACCCCGCACCTCGCCGTCCTCTAGGCCCGATCGGTATTCCTCCTCGTCGCCGTCTTGCAAACGTAGCTTGCGGCGTTTCTCTGGTGGTTTCCCTGGATTGAAAAGCCGATCATTCCTGATCATCTCTGCGGTCCACTCGCCGCATTTGTCATCGGTGCCGAGCCGTTTTGCGATGCAAGCCAGGATGATGCTGATCGTAGTGAGTCGCTGCTGACCATCGACCACGCGATACACCGGCACCGGCCCTGGAGCTCTGTTTTCGGGAAATGTGATGAGCGTTCCGCCAAAGTGCGCAACATTCCGCGTCGATTGCGCAACGGCGATCAGGTCTTCGACAAGCCGTTTGATGTCCGACTCACCCCAGCAATACCTCCGCTGCCATCGCGGCACCACATATTGTACCTGCGAATTGAAAAGCTGCAGAAAATCTATGTGCTGAGTATCCATAACGCTTGTTCGTCAGAGGCTCTTCTAGTGGCCACATCTAATGGGATACAGTGGACCGTGCGCCTCCCTGGTTGTCTTGTGGATTCCGGGTCAGATGCCTGACGGCCTAGTAGACTTACCTCCGTGGACACTCGGCTCGGCGCACCACTTGCAGCGAAGAAGCTCGAGCTGCGGCAGGCGCGAATCATCCACGCCAAGCATTCTCAGCATGGCACTGTCCAAATCTTTGCGGGCCGAATCCCGGTAGGCCTCATTGGCAGGCAAGAATTCATACTCGCTGAATTGGCGAAAGATGCGCTGGCACTCGCCCTGCTGGTCTTCAGACAGTGCGCGCACATCGAGCACTGGTAAATCCAGCAAGCGGGAGATGGTAAGGTTGGCGCGCCCCTGTTGCTGGCGAGTACCCTTGTACCAGAACATGATCAGCCCGAGCGTCATGTTAGACCAGAGTAGGATGGGGATGTCATGGCCTCGGCTCTTTGGAAGCACATTGGGCCACGCGCGTCCTCCGATACAAGGCTCAGGCGTCAAACACATTGCCAAACTCTGCGAATTCAATCGAAAATCCAGATTGCTATGCAGCCGAGAGGCTTTAGCCCATATTTTGGCAGCTTGGGCCGTGCGATCTGGTTTGATATCACCGCACCGGTCAGGGTGTACCACAAAGCGACGCTCGCGCTTTGCATCGTGGCTCCAAAGCATAGGATACGTCGGTACTTCTCCCCGGTTGGGCCCGCGCAGGTCAAAAGCACCTTGGCGGGCATTGGAAATCTCTCGATGAACAACTCCGCGGTCCGCGACCTCTCCCAACAGGGTCACAGGCAGCGGAGTGCCACTGGTTTCGCGCGGCAGTAGCAGCTCTCCACCAAGTAGCGCGCGTACAGCGGTCAGAATTGCTTCGTCCAACACGCCAGCGCCACCGGCATCGAGAATGCTGTCTTTGTAAGCCTGACTGCTCCATATCTTGTCGGCGCATGCGTTTGCTTCCAGCAGCGATGCGGGACGCGCTCGTAGCGACGTAAATTCCGCGCCAGACCGTATTTCTGCCCGATCCACCCCCCCCCCCCCTCCCGATTCTTGTTGCGCGCAATACGAATCCGTTTCTTCGAGGCTACCAAAAGGCATTCCGCCATCCCCGTGTCAGCAGAAAAGGCCCGGGCCTGCTGGCCCGTAGCAGCAATGGCGATCACTCGAATCTCCTGATAGTGCTGGTCCAAGGCGCGGCGGGCCTTCTTCCACGAAGCTCCTGTCGCAAAAGAGAATGGAAGCACCATTGCCATGACGCCCCCAGGCTTCAGCTTTACGTGCGCTAAGTCCATGAAGTTTGATGCGAGTCCAGCGTGGCCGCTGCCGAACTGGGTGCCCGTGGTGCTGTTGAGCCTCGCCGACATCGCCTGCTGCTCTTCATTCGAGGTGCCAAAGCCAGCGAATGACGGTACCGGCACATGCGCTATCGCGTGATTCGTGGGCCTGGTGAATGGCGGGTTCATTATGACCATATCGCAGGACTCCTCGTCGACCACGAAGTCATCTCGCACCTTCTCAGCACCCGCGATACCTACCATTCGTCGGGTTCCAAGACCGAAAAGCGTGGAGGTCCGGTCTTCATCAAGGAGGTCTAACGCTCCTATTGATATCCCACGCAACTTGTCCTGCCCATAAGGCAGCGTATGAATCTGCGAGGTGGCATAGGTGACCCCAGGGTGTGGGCTGGAAATCATGGAAGCCGTAATATGCGTCGCCGCTGGCATGATGTCAGAGCCGATGAGTGTATTCTCTACAACGTCTCGGTGAATCTTCGCATCGTTACCTCCAGCACGTCGAAATCTCCGGTAGATAATCCTTTGTGCAGCGGACAACAACGCTCCGGTTCCACATGCAAAATCAGCGATTCGAAGACCACAAATCGCATCGCGGTCAGACCAGTCAATGTGCAGCCTGTCAATGGCAAGGTCAGCCAACAGCTGTGCAGATGTGGGCAGCGTATAGAATGTTGCCAGGAACTTGCGGTCCATGATCATCTTCTGAAACATGCGACCGGTGAGGTCATGAAAGGTTGTGGACCCCAGAGAAACCAGGGATTCTGCTGCCTCATTCAAAGGCATGAACACCGGGCTGGTGAATCGCGCCGGGATACAACGCAGGATCTTCCTCGCTATGCTGAAGATGGGCCAATAGTTGATCGCCAGAATCTTCTCCCAGGCATCCAGTATGCGTGACGACAGAAACCTCCCATTACGAAGCTCATTTACGTATGGCACGGCCGATTGGCCTTCCAGCGTATAGTGGAACACCAGCGCATTTGCCAGAATCGCCACAGCCATGCGTGTAGTCTGTTCATCATCCTTTTGGTGCAAGATCGTAGCAATGGCCTCTAGGGCGTAGTCTGGCGCATTGCGGCGTAGCAAGTCAGCAATGCTGGCGACGGTCTTTTCCAGCGTGCTTGCCCCCTTAGCAAGGCGACGCTCTGAGAGTGAGACGTACTCTACCGCATCGGCAAGACGGTCGACGTTTCCTGTAAGCCAGTCCCTCTTGGGCCACCTGATAAGTTCATCTGCCTCAGCAACCTGATGCGTAGCAAACGTAAGGTCGACAGATTCCAGGGCGCGCGGATTGTGCCTCAGCTCGCTGGGCATACCCACAGCAATGGCGCTCTCGATACGTTCCTGACTATCCCATAACCTCATATTAAGGCGGGACTTGGCCTCCTTATCTACCTGCGGCCCCGCTTTGAACTCGGTCTCGATAACTACCGGCTGACCTCCTGGAGACTGAACCAGTAGATCAGGGCGCAACGCGGCGTTATCGGCGATCACTCCTGTGCATTCCGAGAACAGTGTCCTGTTGAGGTCCCACTTCGGGTGCCTTTGGCAGAGTAGGCGGGCGAGCTCACCGTTAATCGTGGATTCGATGTTTCGTGGCATAACTCTCGTAGGTCGTGATAATGCGGCAAATTATCACAAAGTAGACACGCAGGCGGTGCCATTGGCTGTGTTCCTCACGCCTTCGCCCGCCCCGCCGGTATCCGGCGGGGCGGGCTGTCGTATAATGGCGCACCATTAATCAGCAGCACCGTGCGTTCGCTTGTCCTGCCGTTTCTATTGCTCCTTTGCCCTACCCGCACCTGGGCTCAGCCGACGCCAGACGACACGCTGATGCTAGGCACGCTGCCCACAGTAAAGATCCAGGCGATGCGCGCCACCGCAAGCGCATCCGATGCCGCACGATCGGTCTACATCATCGAACGTGAGGATATGATGACCGACCCGGGGCTTTCGCTGGCACGGGCGCTTCGTGGAGCACCCGGCATACAGATCCACGATCGCGGCCACTTTGCGCTCGGCGAACGAGTCCTGGTTCGAGGCACGGGATACCGATCCGCCTTTGGGGTGCGCGGCATCCAGATCCTGCTGGATGGCATCCCACTTACCATTGCCGATGGCCAGTCCATGACAGACATCGTGGAGCCTGCCCTCGTCAAACGGGCCGAAATCCTGCGCGGACCATCCGCGGTGTTCTGGGGCAACAGCAGCGGAGGCGTACTGCACCTGGTTTCGGCTCGGCAAGACTCGACGAGAGTGCGCGTACGCGGACTGCTAGGAGGGCACGGCGTACAGCACCTCCTGGCTGAAACACGCCTGCCCCTTCGGACCGGCTGGCTCGGCGCCTACGCGTCCCGCGCGAGACGCACAGGGGCACGCGAACACAGCCAAGGGACCTTTGTTCGCGCTGGGGTGCGCGGACAGATTCAACTCAGTCAATCCACCACCCTGGCAGTCACAAGCGCCGCCGCCATCCAGGATGTCCTGGCACCCGGGTCGCTGACACGCGCGCAGATGGACCAGAACTCTTCGATGGCCGACCCACGTTACGTGGCCGCTGGCGCTGGCAAAGAAAGTACCCACCTGCAAGCCGGCAGCACCCTGCGCAGCGCAACGCGGCTGGGCCTGCTTACCATCACCGCCTATGGAATCAGCCGCAGCCTCTACAATCCCCTAACGTTTGCCACCATCGACCTGGATCGCCTAGCAGCCGGGTCCTATGCACAGCTTCAGGGCCAGCAGAACATGCTCGCATGGACGGTGGGTTGGGACATGCGATGGCAGCATGACAACCGCCGCAACCGGCGCGATGGCCAGGATGTGCTGAATCAGATAGAGCGCGTGCGCAGCCTTTCCGCCTCCAGTATGATCCACTTGGCTCTCGGCACGCGCTGGCGCCTCACCGGTGGCGGCCGCCTAGATGCGGTGCGCTTTGCTATGGACGACCAGTACCATGCCAACGGTGATCAGTCAGGCCAGAGGACTATGGCAGCGCTCAGCCCCGCAGCAGGCTTGACATACCACACAGGTGACCTAGTCTTTTACATAAACGCCGGAACTGCTTTCGAGACGCCCACCACTACGGAGCTGGTCAACCGGCCCGATGCCGACGGTGGGTTCCATCCGAACCTTGGACCGCAACGGCTGGTAGGCTCCGAAGCCGGACTGCGCGGCGTATTTCGAAAGCTACGGCTCCAGGCCGACCTGGCGCTGTTCTGGATGCGCATCTCTGACCGCCTGCTGCCCCAACAGAATGAAGACGGCCGCACCTGGTATGCGAACGAAGGAAACAACGAACATCGCGGCGTGGAGCTGGCAGCCCGATGGCCGTTGGGGAGCCCCCTGCAGCTGCAAATCGCCATGTCTGAAGGATACTTCGTGTTCCTGAACAACCCGGGTAAAGGACTGGACATCCCTGGGGTGCCCCGGCGCCGCAGCCAAGTCAGTATTCGCTATGAGCGCAAGGGCCTCTCCCTGGAAATCGCCGCGGACATGGCTTCGAGCACCTGGGCCGACAATGCCAACACTGCGCGCAGTGACGGACACATGGCAATGGATTTCTACGTCGGACACCGTGCGATCATGACACAGGGCGTGGCTATGAACCCATTCTTGAGTGTGACCAACGTGTTCGATACTCGGTATGCCACTTCACTGGTCGTCAATGCTTTTGGCGGGCGCTACTTTGAGCCTGCACCGGGACGAGCGTTGCAGGCTGGCGTGGCCATAGCATTCTAGGACGCGCCCCGAATTCTCTGCCCCGGTTCCCGCCATTCGTTCAGCCTGTATCCACCTTGTCAGAGCATATCATCACCCTTACCACCGACTTCGGCTATAGCAGCGGCTACGTCGGAGCGATGAAAGGTGTGATCCTGGCCATCGCGCCCCGTGCCCGCCTCGTGGACATCACACACTCCATCCCCGCCTTCAATGTTACCGAAGCCGCCTTTGTGCTACGTCAGGCCATTCCGCAATTTCCAGCCGGCACTACCCACCTGGTGGTCGTTGACCCGGGCGTAGGATCGAAGCAACAACCCGTAGCAGTGTCCTGGAACGGCTACCACCTGGTCGGCCCAGACAACGGCCTTTTTGCGTTATTGACGGGAAGCAACCAGCCTGGGGCCATGGTGGTGCTGGACCGCCCGTCAACATATCGTGCCGACCCGCCAAGCGCGACGTTTCACGGACGAGACATCTTCGCACCCGCGGCCGCACTTCTCGCCACGGGCCAGCCGCTACAAAGCCTCGGCTCACCCATTGGCCAACTCCTCGCTGTGCCGCAGCAGCTTCCTATCGTTGACCATCAGGGCATTCACGGCCACATCGTCCACATAGATCGCTTCGGCAACTGCATCACCAACATCCCGCGAAGCTTGCTGGTAAAGCACTTTGCCAGCCCAAAGGTCACATGTAACGTGGGAGACACCAACATCAGAGACCTCAGCCGCACGTATAGCGATGTGCCCCGGAATGAACCCCTGCTGCTATTTAGCAGCAGCGACAGGCTGGAGGTAGCGGTCAATCAGGGCAGTGCCGCACAACAGCTCGGCATCAAGCGCCGCATGCCAGTCAGCATCCGCCGCGTGCCTCAAAGAGATTAAGCACGAGGCAACTCTATCCTGAATGTGGCCCCCTGTCCCGGTGCCGAGTGGAGTAGCACCAAGGAGCCGCCATGATAGTCCTTGATGATGCGCTTGGCTAGGCTCAGCCCCAACCCCCAGCCGCGCTTTTTCGTGCTGTAGCCAGGACGGAATATATCCTTGCGATGCCGCCGGTCAATACCATTGCCGTTGTCGACACAGTCCACATGGATCCATTTGCCCTGCGCAGATCCCGTGAGCCGGATAAGACACTCGTCACCACACGTGGCATCAAGCGCGTTCTTGAGCAGGTTTTCTATCACCCACTCAAATAGCTCTGCGTTCAGGGGAGCGACCAGATCATCGGGCACATCAACCTCAAGCGTCACACCGCTCCTTGGCATGCGCCGCCGAATATAGTCCGCGGTGCTGGCTATTGAAGGCGCCAAAGGCTGCGCCGTCAGCCGCGGCATCGATCCTATATCGTTGAATCGCTGCGTCACCCGGGTCAGGCGCTTCAGGTCACGCGCCATCTCATCTAGCACCTCTTGGTCCGCATCCCCCCGCTGACGCATCAGCTCATTCCAGCCCAGAAGGCTGGACAACGGCGTTCCAAGCTGATGCGCTGCTTCGCGCGCCATGCCCGCCCAGAGGCTGCTCTGCTCATTCCTCCGCACGTACGAAAACCCCAGGTAGCCCACCATGATGAGCAACCCGACAAACAACAGCTGTACGTACGGGAAGATGCGCAGCTCGCGGATGAGCGTCGACTCGTCGTAATAGACGCGCTGATTAAGACCGGCAAATCCGTCGCCCGGAGCTACCACGATGGACAGAGGCGGATATACCTCAGCCATCTGGGCGATGCGCCGGCGCACCCTTGCGGAATCAGCCGCGCTGACGGGCCCTTCTTCCGAAATGCCCAGGTTACGCCACGTAATAGGCTCATTGGCGCTGTCGGCAATGATGGCTGGGACATCCTGGTAGTACTCGCTGATAAGAGAAAAGAAGAAGTTCGTGTGCTCGCCCGAAGGCATCCGAAGAGCCCACGAGAGCGCGGCACGCAGACGATCCGTTTCTGGGTCGCCATCGGTATCAAGGTTGCTGCCCAACGCGTAGAACTCCTTCAGGTACGGGTTGCCCACCGCACCACGTGCCACCTCCTCGCGAGCGCCAGCCCAAATCTCCATGCCCGCCCTCTCCCGGTCACGCAGCCGGTTCACTAGGCCATTGGCGTAGAGAAGAGACGCCAGCGCGATAATTACGGCAAACACGATCAACCCGAGCTTCATGTTTACCGTGGTCGGAAAGAACTTCATTGGACCTGCCCCAGTTAAGGGGAAATATCTACTCGTATCGTTTCAGAACGCCGAGGGCCAGTGGAAATCATGCCAACACGCACACCGGCAGCGCGCGCTATGTAACGGACCAGCGCACGCGCGGGCGCGGGCAGATCCTCAAAGGTGTGGGCACCACGGATGTCAGTTGCCCAGCCCGACAGTGTATCATACACGGGCTGGGCAGCACGCTGCGTGCGCTCGTCCGCGCTGGCGTGGCGCACCACATCCTGGCCTATCCGGTACCCGGTGCTCACCCGGACTTGTTCAAACCCAGCCAACACATCCAGCTTCGTCAGCGCCAGCTCCGTCACCCCATTGATGGCGACTGCGTAGCGAAGTGCCACCAGATCCAGCCACCCGCAGCGTCGCGGACGCCCGGTGGTAGCTCCGAATTCGGCTCCGCGATTGCGCAATCGCTCGCCCGTGCGATCCTCCAGCTCTGTCGGAAAGGGCCCGTTGCCCACACGCGTAGCATACGCCTTAGTGACTCCGATCACCCGGTCGATGGCACTAGGCGGGATGCCCAAGCCTGTACACGCCCCGCCCACTGTCGGACTGCTCGACGTCACATACGGATAGCTCCCGAAGTCCACATCCAGCAGTGCCCCCTGCGCTCCCTCCGCGAGCACATGCCGCCCATGAGCTAAGGACCGATGCAACAGCGTCGTGGTGTCGCAAGCGAATGGTGCAAGACGCGACGCCACCGACTGCACTTGGGCAAGGATGGTGCCTTGGTCGACCAGCGGCGCGTGGTAGATGTGCTTCAGCAGTGCGTTCTTCTCACGCACAGCAGCGCTGACCTTTGATGCCAGATCCTCCGCCCCTATGAGATCACCGACACGGATGCCTGTACGTGCCACCTTGTCCACATATGCTGGACCAATGCCGCGGCGTGTGGTCCCGATAGCCCGGTCCGCGCGCATCGTTTCCCGGGCCGCTTCGATCGCCTTATGGTATGGCAGGATAAGGTGGGCACCCAGAGAGACCTTCAGCTGCTCGTCGATCGGGTACCCAAGCGCACGAATCGTGTCGATCTCCTTAAGAAGGGCAAACGGATCGATCACTACGCCGTGGCCGATCACGCACACGACGCCCTTGGAAAATATCCCGCTGGGAATCAAGTGCAACACCACCTTGCGGTCGCCCCACACAATGGTGTGGCCCGCGTTGGCACCTCCCTGGTACCGGGCCACCACATCGGCTTGCGCACCTAAGAGGTCAACGATCTTGCCTTTTCCCTCGTCCCCCCACTGGGTACCGAGGACAACCGTTACCGGCATCGGCGACCAGGCATAGACAATTGGGCGGCACGCGGCAGCAGCGTCACAATCGGATCAGGAGCAACAGTCAGGGGCTGGGATGCCCCGGGTCTGCTGGCTATGTGGCCTCTGCATAGCTGGCAGCCGCCTCATCCACCGACCCGTAGTGCTTAAACACCGTGATGAGCTTCGTGACAATCAGGAGGGACCGGATACGGTCGGCTGCATTGGCTAGGCGGAGATCTCCTCCGGCATTGCGCATCGTCGTCATCCCGCTAATTAGCATGCCCAGTCCACTAGAATTCATGAACCTGACGCGCTTGAGGTCCACCACCACATTGAGCTTGGAGGCCTCCTTGAACTCCTGCAGCCGGGCGTGAAGCTTCGCGCCATCGGGGCCACCCATCACGTTCCCTTTGAGCTGGATGACAACCGAGTTGTAACGTTCGCTAACAGAAAACTGCATAGCCTGCCTTGTATGAAGAATTAGGAGCTCGCCTTAGCGCCTGTAGCGCCGCACACTGGTCGCCGCCTGGCGGGCGAGCTTCCGGTTGTGCAGCTCCACCACGACGGGCGTGGCCACAAAGACCGATGAATACGTTCCGATGAGGATACCGATGATGAGCGCGAAAGCGAAGCCGCGAAGGACCTCCCCGCCAAATATAAACAGGATGGCCACCACAAGCAAGGTGGTGGTGGAGGTGATGACCGTACGGCTGAGCGTGGTGTTGACAGACCGGTTGACCACCTGGTTGTAGGGCTCGGTCTTGTAAAGGTTGGTGAACTCCCGGATCCGGTCAAAGATGACGACCGTGTCATTGAGCGAGTACCCCACAATAGTGAGGAATGCCGCAATGATGGCCTGATCAATCTGGAGCGAGAACGGCACCAGCCCGCGCAACAGCGAAAACAGCCCTAGGGTGATGGCCACATCATGAAACAGCGCCGCCACAGCCCCCAGCCCGAACCGCCATTCAAAGCGGATCATGACATACACAAAGATGACCAGCAGCGATCCGAACACGGCGTAGATGGAGCCGCGCCTGAGGTCATCCGCAAAGCGCGGCCCCACCACATCGGTTTTGACGACCCGCGGGCTGGACTCAGGAAAGGCCGCACCAATGGATGTGACGATCTGATTCTGAATTTCGGTGGTTTCACCTTCTCCAGCGGTACGGATCAGTAGCGCATCCACGCTTCCAGCAGACATATCGCTGTACGTCTTCACCTCAGGCGCCTGGCCCAAGGTCTCGGTAAGCGTGAGCCGAATATCGGTAGCGCTGAGCTCGACCGCACTTTCCACGACAAATTCCCGACCGCCCCTAAAGTCGATGCCCAGCTCCAGGCCGCGCGCTAAGAACGATCCCAGGCTGAGGATTAGCAACGCTCCAGACACCATGTATGCGGTACGCCGGCTGTCGACGATCCTGAAGTCCGTCTTCTCAAAGATGCGCATTAAGAACCTAGTTGGGTGATCCGCCTAGCCGAAGCTGACCTTGCCACGGCGTTCCAGAACCACATAGTCAAAAATGATGCGCGTAAACACTATGGCGCTAAAGAGCGATGCCAGGATCCCGGCCATCAGCGTGACGGCGAACCCCTTGATGGGACCCACGCCGAATGAGTACAGGATTACGCCCACAAAGAAGGTGGTGATGTTCGCATCGATAATCGCGCTCAGCGCCTTGCTGTAGCCGCCGTCAATAGACGCTTTGAGCGTCTTACCGCTTCCCTCCTCTTCGCGCACACGCTCGAAGATGAGCACGTTGGCATCCACGGCCATACCTATCGTCAACACGATGCCGGCGATGCCTGGCAGCGTCAGCGTGGCTTGGAAGCCAGCCAGGATGCCCAGGATGAAGATGATGTTG
Organism: Rhodothermales bacterium; assembly: GCA_958296045.1. Lineage (GTDB taxonomy): Bacteria > Bacteroidota > Rhodothermia > Rhodothermales > Bin80 > CATQHT01. The sequence goes on along the minus strand of CATQHT010000001.1, from coordinate 153,697 downwards.
ATCAGTAGCGCTAAGTCCGCCACTCCACCCGCACCGCGGTAGTAGAACATCATGAATATGGCCACAATGAAGAGGCCAACCATGATGGAAGTGAACCCGGCCTGGCGCGACACCATCCCCAGGCTCGGCCCCACGGTACGCTCTTCGACGATGTTGACCGGCGCGGGCAGCGCCCCGCTCTTAAGCACCGTGACGACATCCTCGGCTTCGGCCCGCGACCCGAGCCCAGTAATCTGAGAATTGCCGCCGGTAATTTTGCTGATAACAGTTGGATAGGAATAAACCACACCGTCTAGCACTATCGCCACATTCTTGCCCACATTCGCGCCGGTAAGGCGCGACCAAATGCGGGAGCCTTCCGAGTTCATCGTCATGGCCACCAGCGGCTGATTGGTGGTCTGATCAAAGTCCACTCGAGCATCGACGATAGTTTCGCCAGAGAGCTCTTCATTGACGTTAACCCCCAAGACGGCGAACGACTCAATGCTAGCATTCGGGTCTGATGGCCGGGAGTGATACAACAGCTCAATATTGCGCGGCAGCATATCCAGCACCTCGGGATCGCGTATCATCGCATTGAAGGCTGCCGTGTCCTGGGCCTCGACTTCTCCGAGCACTACACTTCCCTGCCCAGCGGGCCGCAGCACATCCAAAAGCGTGTTGCCCGTCGATCCACCCATCAGATCCTCACTGCCCTCGGCTAAGAGGTCAGCGATATCAATAGCATCGTCATCAATTTCGGCGTCGCTGGTGTCATCTTCAGCATCCGCGCCCGCGTCCGCGCCGTCCGCAACCTGGGGCAGTTCTTCCGGGGCGTCGGTCTCGTCTGGCTCGTCCGCGGCTGCGGTATCCGTCTCGGCCACGTCCACCTCAAAATGCTCAATGATGCGCTGCAGCGCGGTGTTCAGCTCGCCAGGGTCCGCCATCAGCCGAAACTCCAGCCGAGCAGTCCCTTTGAGCAGGCGGCGCACACGTTCTGGGTCGTCGATGCCCGGGAGCTCCACCACGATGCGCCGGCCGCCCTGTGTCTGAATAGAAGGCTCAGTGACACCAAAACGGTCTACCCGGCTGCGAATGATCTCTATCGCGCGTGTCACCGCGTCGCTACCCTGTGACCGTAGATAACTGGTAACTTCCGCGTTGTCAGAGCGCCGCGTTATCTCTTCGCTTCGGAAGTAGCGGGACAGGCTGGCGCTGGGGTCCCGCGCCTGAAACTCATCAACAAAGGCATCCACCAAGGGAACGCCCTCCTGTACCGCCTGCGTGTTGGCCGTCGCGAGTACGGCATCAAAATCGTCGTCACGGCGCTCGCCAGCCAACTGTGCCAAGAGCTCCGACAGACCCACTTCAAGCGTAACATGCATACCGCCCTGAAGGTCCAGCCCCAAGTTCAGTGCCCTCTCTTTGTTGCGCTGAAGCTTCGCGTAGTTCTCGTCTTCGTACTCTGCGCGCTCCTCTTCGGATAGGCTATCGAGCTTGTTATTGTAGTATATCCGCACCAGCGACGGGTACAGGTACCAGCCTGAGAGCAGCAGGAAGAAGATGACCGCAGAAACCTTGGTAACGCTGCCTTTCATAATCGAGTCGCCATGTGCGCTATGCCCCGGACGTGGGCCCGAACGCAGGCCCGGGCTCGCGCTTCAACGCCGCCCTGGCACACTGGTGCCTTCACCGTCACAGTCGAGGTAAACGCACAGAGCGCGCCGAAGGTTGCGGCCAAGGCCGCGCTATGGGCGCTTCAATGTAGCGTGCAGCACGTACGTTCTGCGTCGCCGTCTTACTGCTTTGGACGCCTTACGATGCCGCCGGTATAGGGCTGATAGTCAAACACACCGCCCATACCCACAGCGCGGGGGTCACCGGATCGCTGCAAAAGGCCCATCAGGTCATTCCACAGGGCGCGCTTTACGTCGGCATACGCCGGGTCCAGGGCTCTGTTTATCATCTGGTCTGGGTCGGTCGCCAGGTCATACAACTCTTCGCCGGGCCGTTTGCCAAAGGCGGCTTTGAACCGCTGAGGATAAGCCGCGGCGCTATCGACCATAAAGTGCTTCGTTGGGCTGGCATCGATATCACTGTACCATGCCCCATACCAGAACGCCTGCTCCGCATCCGGCGTGCCAGCAGGCCAGCGCTCGGGCGCGAAGTTATGAATGTAAAGGAAGTCGTCGGTGCGAATGGCCCGCATGGGATAGCCGCCGCCAATAGGGCTGGCCTGCGCCGGTGTGTGCCGCTCCCTGCCGAAGTAAGCTGCGACGCGCGACGAATCGACGCGCCCTGAGCCCGCTGCCATCATCGATGCCACTAGGCTGCGACCCGTCATCTGTTCAGGCACCGCTAAGCCAGCCATCTCCAGAAAGGTCGGCGCCAGATCTGTCAGGCTTACCAGGTCCGTCAGGCGGCGCCCACCCGGAATGATCTCTGGCAGCTGCACAATAAGCGGCACGCGAACTCCGAGGTCGTACAGGTTGCCCTTAGCGCGTGGAAAGGGCATCCCATTGTCGCTGGTTATGACAACCACCGTGCGATCCAGCTCGCCCAGACCCTCTAGAAGGTCAAGGAGCTCCCCTAGCTCCCGGTCGATGCGCTGCACTTCGAAATAGTAATCCGCAATGTCGCTGCGCACCGCAGGCACATCTGGAAACACCGCCGGCACCGAGATGCTGTCCACCGGAATGCCGCTCTCTTCACCCGACCCTAGCTCATACACCCTGTGCGGATCAAACGTGCCAAACCAGAAGCTGAAGGGCTGGCCCTTCTCGCGCGCTTCCAGAAAGGCGGCAAAGGACTCATATCGGTCCCCAGCCGGGTTGCGGTCCCGCTCCCCCAGCCTTCCGGGGGACCACCCCTTGCGCGTAAAGCCTACATAGTAGCCAGCCGCCTCCAAGAGGTCCGTATAGGTCGGGTGTTGCGCCCCCAGCGGGCCGTACAGGTTGCCACCTCCGTGCAAACGCCAGAAGTGCTGCCCCGTCAGTACCGAAGCACGCGAAGGCGTACACGAGGGTGAAGACACAAAGGCATGCTCAAAGACCACCCCTTGGCGGGCCACCCTGTCCATGTTCGGCGTAGCCACAACCTGGTCGCCGTAGGCCCCCGCATGCAGCCAACTCCAGTCGTCGGCCATAATCACGAGGATGTTCGGGCGCTCATCGGGCGCTGCGCCCCCGAATAGTATGGGAAGGAGAGCGAGTACTGCTAGGAACCTCATTTTCTCAGGTATGTCGGGCGGATAGCGACGTTTTTGAATGCATCTGCACTTCTTTAATTTACAGTCAATATCCACGCGGCGGTGCATCGGCTTCCCGCTAATTGCTATTTTGCCGACGCCGTAGACCTGGTCCCAGCAAATAGACCCCAAGACCATGAGCGCGAACGCTTTCAATCACCTTGTTGCCGCGGCCACGAAGGACAGGACCGGCGGTCCTGATCCTATTGCGCCGCCGAACCTGGAATCCACGTTTGGTGCCTATACGTTCGGCCCGGTGGAGATGCACAAGCGGCTGCCCAAGGCGGTGTACCGCACTATGATCAATGCCATGGAGCGAGGATCAGCATGGGATTCCAGCGTCGCCGACATCGTTGCACAAGCCATGAAGGAGTGGGCGCTTGACCATGGCGCCACCCACTTTGCGCACTGGTTTCAGCCGCTCACCGGCGGCGTGGCCGCCAAGCATGACAGCTTCCTCAGCCCTGTTGGCGGCGGCAAGGTCGTCACTACGCTATCGGGGCGTGACCTGATTCAGGGCGAGCCGGACGCTTCGAGTTTTCCTGGCGGCGGCCTGCGATCGACGCACAAGGCTCGCGGCTATACCGCATGGGATCCGACATCGCCGGCGTTTCTGGCCAAAGGCCGCAATGGGTGCTACCTGGCCATCCCGACTGCCTTTGTCTCCTGGACTGGAGAAGCGCTAGACCACAAGACGCCGTTGTTGCGCTCCATCGATGCGCTTGACATGTATGCGCGCCGCGTGCTGCGATTCTTCGACATCGAGGTGGAGCGCGTGTACTCCACAGTCGGTACGGAGCAGGAGTACTTTATGATTGATGAGGAGTTGTTCTTCCGCCGGCCGGACCTCGTCAACTGCGGCCGCACGGTCATTGGCGCAGCGCCACCCAAAGGGCAGCAGCTGGATGACCACTATTTCGGTGACATCGAAGAGCGCGTAATCGCGTGTATGCTGGCTGCGGAAAAGGAGCTGTACCTGCTCGGCATCCCGGCCAAGACGCGACACAACGAGGTGGCGCCGGGCCAGTACGAGCTCGCTCCGGTCTTCGAAAACGCCAACCTGGGTTCGGACCACCAGCACCTTATCATGCGGACGCTCCAGCGGACCGCGCGAGAGTTCGGGCTGGTATGTCTGCTGCATGAGAAGCCGTTTGCTGGCATCAACGGCTCGGGCAAACACAACAACTGGTCGCTCAGCACGGATACGGGTCTGAACCTGTTGGATCCGAGCAAGCAGCCACATGCCAACTCGCTGTTTCTGTTCTTCTGCACGGCCGTCATTCGTGCCGTGTACAAGCACCAGGATCTCTTGAGGATCTCGGTGGCTTCTGCTGCCAACGACCATCGCCTCGGTGCCAACGAGGCGCCACCGGCGATCATGAGCATTTTCTTGGGCGAGCAGCTCCGCGATGTCTATGATCAGCTTCTAAAAGGACCGGCCACGCGCAGTTTGCGCGGGTCCAAGATGTTTCTTGGCGTCACGAGCCTACCGACCTTGCCAAAGCATGCCGGGGACCGCAACCGTACGTCACCGTTCGCCTTTACGGGCAATAAGTTTGAGTTTCGCTCGGTGGGCTCAAGTCAATCTGTGTCTTTCCCCAACGTGGTGCTGAACATCACTATGGCGGAATCTCTGGACATTATGGGACAGGCGCTCGAGGCGGCTCTGGAGGGCAAAGATTACAAGAATCCCGGGGTCTTGGCCGCAGCCGTCTCTGATGTCGTTCGCGAAGTGGTTATCGAGGCCAGCCCCATCCTTTTCGAGGGTGACAACTACGACGAGGCGTGGCATCGCGAAGCGGAAAAGCGCGGACTGCTCAACCTGCGCACGACGGTGGATGCGCTGGCACGGATGGGCGACGAAAAGAATGTGAGGCTCTTTGATGATTATGACGTGCTAGGTAATCGGGAATACTTCGCACGCCAGGAGGTCTGGCTCGAGCAGTATGAGATGGCCATCGACATAGAGGCCAAGACGATGCTTCAAATGGCCCGGACGATGGTTCTGCCCGCTGCCGTGCAGTACGCTAGTGAGCTCACGAAGATGTCGGGCTGCGCTGGGCTGCAGTCAGAGCTTAAAGCAATATATAAGAACTGCGACGACCTTGTCGAAGCGCTCCTCCAGCTGAACAGTGCTCTGGACTACCATGGCAGCAGCACGTTGGAGGGTGCGAAGCATCGCCGCGACGACGTCGTACCTGCGATGGCCAACGTCCGCAGGTTCTGCGACCGCCTTGAGGGCCAAGTCCCAGCGCACCTGTGGCCGTTGCCGACCTATCAGGAGATGCTCTTCGTTAAGTAGGCATCACTGTGACGAGTCCGGTGTGCGGATCGGAGGCCACTCCGGTTCGCGCGCAGGCGGTGGTTCATGCCCTGCGGAGATCGCTGCAAGCGGTTTCCGTCGAATGTCGGAGACGGTGGCATCCTCTGCCGGATACCCGACAGGGAACAGCACGAACGGGCGCTCATTGGTCGGCCGATTCAGGATGGACAAGAAGCGCATGGGGCTTGGCGTGTGCGTCAAGGTCACTAGGCCCATGGTGTGCAACGCGGCAATAAACAGGTCGCACGCTATGCCACAACTCGCCTGGACGTAATAGTTCTTCTACTTCGCGCCGTTCGAGCTGAAGCCATGGATTTCGGCGAAGCAGACAACGATCCAGGGCGCAGTTTCCAGGAAGGGTTTGCGCCAGTCGGTTCCCAGAGGCGCGAGCGCGGCCAGCCACTCCGGTGGCATGCGGCCGTGGTAGCTCGCGTATTCTTCTTGTTCGGCCGCTTCGCGGATGCGCTTTTTGAGCGCTGGGTCGCTGACCGCCACAAAACGCCATGGCTGGCGATGTGCTCCGCTGGGCGCCGTCGAGGCCGTCAGTATCCCTTTCTCTATCGGCGTGCGAGGCACGGGCCGTTCGCTGAATGACCGGATGGACCTTCGGGCATCATCCATCAGGCGATAGAATTCCTCAGCCCGCGCCCGCATCAACGCCAAGGGTCGTTCCTTGTACGTGACCGGAATGTGCGGATGAACCGCCACGCTGCCTTGCTGGCCCGATCCTCTGGAATCATTGGATCCTCGGTCTGCCTGCGACCTGGGCGGTCCGCTGCGTCCCGCGCTCACTTGAACCCTAGGGGTAGACCCGCCCAAGCATGCGGGGAAATGGAATCGTTTCGCGGATGTGATCCAGTCCGCACACCCATGACACGGTGCGTTCCAGACCCAGCCCAAACCCAGCATGTGGCACAGATCCATACCGTCGCAGATCGAAGTACCACTCAAAGGCTTCTCTCGGCAAGCCGTGTGCATCCACCTGACGCTGCAGGAATGCAAGGTCCGTGGCTCGCTCGCCGCCTCCGATAATCTCGCCGTACCCTTCGGGGGCCAGGACATCCATGCCCAATGCTAGCCGATCGTCTTCTGGGTCGCGCTTCATATAGAAAGCTTTGACCGCTGCCGGATATCGGTGGATGATGATGGGCCGGTCAAAGTGCCATGTCAGCACGGTTTCGTCGCTGCCGCCAAAGTCACGGCCCCACTCGAAAGCGGCAGCCGACGCTTGCCACTGCGGGACGTTGCGCAGCTCTTCTTCGATTTCGTCCAGTCGGTGATTGATTTCGATCTTGCGCGCATCCATGCGGCGGCGCTTCCACTTTTTCGCGTGCCCAAGGGTCTTACGTATCTGCTCCTGCTCAGCCTTTAGCGCTGCGCCCTCCTGGCGCATACTGTCGATGCGGTCCTGCAAAAGGTCCTGCGTCTTGGCGCTTTGCAAGAGGTCCACGGCTTCAGAATACGAAAGCCTGGGGAAAGGCTTCTGCACCGACTGCAGCGGGGTCAGTTTGCGTCCTAAGGCCTCCAGCTCTGTCTCGCAGTCGCGAAGCACATCGTGGACGATGCGGACAATAAAGTCCTCCGCCAAGTCCATATTCATGTCCAGATCATAGAAAGCCATCTCCGGCTCTATCATCCAGAATTCCGTCAGATGCCGGCGGGTTTTCGACTTCTCCGCGCGGAAGGTGGGCCCGAACGTATAGATCTTGCCCAAGGCCATCGCCATGGCTTCGCCATGAAGCTGGCCACTTTGCGTCAGGTAGGCTGGGCTACCGAAGTAGTCAATCTCGAACAGGGTGCTGGTGCCCTCTACGGCGCTACCCGTCAGGATAGGCGCATCCATCTGCACAAATCCGCGCTCCTGGTAGAACTCATGTATCGACATGATGACGCGGTTGCGGATGCGCAAGACGGCCCACTGCCGGCGACTGCGCAGCCACAGGTGACGGCGATCCATCAGGAACTCCACCCCGTGCGCTTTGGGCGTGATGGGATAGCCCTGCGCTAGGCTGAGCAGCCGTGCACCGGTGACATGCAGCTCCACAACCCCTTGGTGGCGCGGATGCGGTACTACGGTCCCTTTGAGCCAGAGTGCGCTTTCCTGTGTCGCCTCCATCGCCACGGACCACACCTCATGGTCCACTTCTTTTTGAGATACCACGCACTGGACGGTACCGCTCCCGTCACGTAACACCAGGAAGTAGAGTCCTTTGGACGCCCGTTTATTCTGCAGCCACCCCTGCAGCGCAACCGTGGTACCGGCGTACTCTTGAAGTGCCTCTATTGAAACAGCCGAACGGTCCACTAGAACCGAGTGCTCCGCAGTTCCACCTGCCAGTTAGCCAACTTGCGCTCTCCGGTCACCGTGGAATGTATAAGCTCATAGATGCCAAAGCCATTGAGGTCTGCAAAGATGAACACCGCTTTGCCTTCTCCAGCGATGCTGTTGTAATTCCAGATTTCGTGCGGCTTCGTGTCTGCCTCATAGAGTCGCGGCTCAATGGAAGACGGCTGGCCATATTTGATGATGGTACGGCCGCGATCTGAGCGCCATCCTTCTTCGTTGGCGGTAGAGTATCGTTCATTCGCGTATCCGAGGAGAGTATAGAATTCTTCTCGATACTCGTTGGCGGGCGTGTTCGGGTTCGGGTCACGCACCTGCCAGAAATTCATGAGGAACCGGCGACGCTCGTCTGGGTCTCGGATGCGCCGCATCCGACCCTTCTCGGTATCGTTGGCGATCACCGCTACATGCTCCAGTGCACGCTCGAGCTCGTCGTCGGGCATGGTGGCATACTCGCTGGTTTCGAAGGTGGGTGCAGCAGCCACGGTGGTGACCTGGGCTGCTACCGTCGGGTTGAAGACGAAGAACTTCCTGCTTTGCTCTACGACCGCTTCGTTGGCCTCATTGAGCATCACCATGCGCAAGAAGTAGGATCCTGACCCCAGCTCTGACAGGGAGAAGGACCCAACCAGCACATCTACGGGTCGCGCGGTGCGCGCCCTCCGCCTCTGGAGCACCCCATCGGGCATCGGTGCATTGGCACGTGACACGAACACAAACAGCGTATACTGCCCGGCGTCTGACGCCGCGCACTGCGTGTCGTAGGCTTCCGCATAGTACCAGAGGCGGTCCATGCCTTGGCCGTAGAGCTGGTTGGCGTTGGGGCTTATAGCCAGCCCGTTCTTGAAGAAGGGATCATTCCGGTCCCCTGACTTCTCGATCCGCGTTGCAAGTGTAATGTCAGATATAGCGCAGGATTCGATGGTGGCGTACGCCGGCACTATCATGTCGCGCCGCACCTCAACCTCCTGGCCAGTCGCAGCCACCGCTGCTACGCGCAGCTCGTATTCTCCAGGGGGCACAGTGATGCGCAGCTGCCGGACGTGGTACCAGCCCTCGGCGATGGCGGCTGTGTCGTCTGCGACAAATTCCAGGTCTTCCGCGTGGTACCAGACGGCCTCTTCGGGCGTGCCTTCCAGCGAGGCATCGGTAGCACGCCAGAGGCCCAGCGTTGCCGGTACCGCAGCTACGAAGGATGTGTCGCGCACAGCGTAGGACAGGTCGGCGGCGCCTACGGCCAAGTAGATCTCTACGATCGACTCCGCCTCGTCGTACATGAAGGTGGCATACTCGACGCTGATGTCTATGGGCAGCTGTGCGGCGCACGGCACCGCACCCGCGAACAGTGCGCATGCCCAGATCCGTAGTACGCGTTCCATAGCGGGCGGGGAGGTCGTTGGCAAGGAGCCGAGAACACATGACATTCGGTCTGCCGCGCCTCGGTACAGGTCTTATTATGCCCGACGCGCCAGGTTGTTGCCGCAGCGGCGCATGGACCTACGCAGGCGGCCACCGGCGCCTATCGGTGTCAGCGGTTTCGCGGCGCGCAGCGGGTATGCCGACGCTCGGCCAACCTTCTTGGTCTCTGTCGCCTATGATCGTTCAGATGCCCGCTGCAGCGGTCGAATCACCTTCTGACCACCTCGGCCAAGACCTTTTACGCCTGGCACCCCGAAGGCTGCCAAAGCACAATCTCAAGGTCATTGGACTCGAAAGTGTTCTCTCGCGCGACAAGACCACACAGGCTCGCGATCGCGCCCTTCAAGGGTCTCGGTTCCTGTGGATTGAAGGTGAGGACATGCACGGCACATCTTCTGCATTGATCCGCTCGCTGTTGCCATTACAGCCTGCTTCCACACGGCACGGCCGCTGACACAGCCTGAACAGCACCTAGCGATCACTCTGGCGGTAGGCTGTACCAGGTTACAGTCCCGTGCTGGATCGAGTGAATACCAGCCTTGAGTACGTGATGGCCACTTGCCCTTAAGAGATCGACATAGGTGGCAAGCTGCCTGCCATGCTCGCCCTCGCGCTCCTTGTGGTCGCCAAGGTAGTCTGACTTGTGATCGAGCACGATAAGCCCGTTGCGGGTTTCCACCAGGACATCAATCGTTCCAGATACGACGCTGCTGCTGTCCAATTCAAGCAGCAGCGGCCACTCACGGCAAATTGACACGGGGCGCAAAACACGCTGCATCCAGCCTTCAAATTCTCTTACGGCCTTAGCAATGGCCTCCGCATCGACATCGGACAGCGCCGCGCCCGCCTCTTGTGCAAAATGCTTAAACGCCTGCGCGGGCATCCCAGGCACCTCAAAGCACCGGTGCAGAAACGATCCCAGCTTCGGGCCCGAAAAGAATCCGGCTACGGACTCGGCTCCACCGCGCTTAGCGGGGGTTATTTTCAGCCCTGGAACACAATCCTCTTTACTAATCACCGTTGGCCTCCAACCCGCCTTCTGCAAAGAGCTTCCTTTGCCGTCGCTTGGATGGACGATGTCGGGCGTCAGATCCTTGCATGCGTCCCCACGCTTAGCTGGCGCCATTCCTTTCGGTAGCCGAAACGTGGACCGGTTTGGCGACCGGGACGGAGTCTTCGCCACGCTATCCTCCTTAGACGAAGCCCCGCCATCGGTGATGAGGCACTGGAACGAGTCTCCTTTAATCCAAAACCGTCCGTTGGAGGGCTTACCTTCGCCTGCGGACTGATTAGGTACACTAGGCTTGCGGTAAGACAGCTTGCAGCCCCTATGGGCCATCAGTGACCAGAGGGAATTCTCCTTGGCATTTTCCGGCCATTCAATGATCAACTTGTTGCGTGCACGAGTGAGCATCACATACAAGAGCCGTTGATGTTCTATCCTTCCTTCGTCAAGTAGCTTATCTTTTGCCTTTTCGTTGGCATTGGCGCCTAGGTATTTGGGGAAATAGCGGATCCAACCATTTGCCACGACCTGGGACAGGTCATTGAAATCGCCGTACTCGCTACTGAGGTGAGGCAGATTTCCTTTCCACGTATACTCCAAGTGTGCCGCTACGACCACGGGCCACTCCATGCCTTTGGCCTTATGTATGGTGCGAACAGCAATAGCATCCCTGTCGCGCGAAGTTGCCTCTGGCTGCAGATCGCCATCGTCTGATTCCGCCTTCGACTTCAGCCATCCCAGAAATGTTGGGATGCCGCTGCCATGGTAACCCGACTGTGCCAATGCCACCGGATCAGCGTTGGAAAACTCGCTTGCCCAGTCCAACAGCTTCACGATATTCGCTCGCCACTGATCATGGGACATGTCATGGTCCTCCCATGCAAACAGACCGAGGCTATCAATGATGGCCGATATCAGCGCGAATATGGGGTACTGCAAGGAGCGCAGCGCTTCGAGTCCCTGCAGCTGCGGGTAATCCTCCCCCGTAAGAGCCTCGCCAGCCGCCATCTTGGCCAATGCTCCTTCCAACGAACTGGTATCTTGATCGATGGTCGCAAGATACAGCGCCGCATGACGGTCATGCTTGTCGTGTACATACTGTAGCGCATGCCGCACGATCTCGACAGGTCGGGAGTCGTACCACCCAGAACTTTCCTGGACGGCAAAACCAAAATCATTGCGCAGCACGTTTGCGTACGTTTCGCGCACCGAGTTTGTCCGACAGAGAATGGCAATGTCGCCCCCTCGTATGCGGCGCTTATCTCCTGACTCACAGACGAAGAACTCGCTTTCGTCCTCCAGCAATTCCTTGATCCGTCTGCCCACCGCCAAAGCTCGACCGCCATCTTTTACGGCTGGCTTCTTCTGAAACTTCACGACTTCCAAAGCGTGCCGACACCGCAAACCAGACTGCGATTTCGGTTCCAGCTCCTTGTAGCCATCCTCGAAAAGCACTGTTCCGAACGCGTTAAGCACGTTCATCAGGTCCTCTTGGGACCGGTAGTTGGCTGGCATGTCTTCCCGATGTCCGTGGGATCGCATCCCCTCCATCAATCGCGGATCGGCACCCTGAAAACCCATGATGGCCTGCTTCAAGTCACCGACAACCATCAAAGGTATACCCAGATCGTGGAGCTTCCACGCAAGCGCGAACTGCAGCGGGTTGGTGTCTTGAAACTCGTCTACTACGATAACGTCGATCTGGCTGCGCACGCTGTTTAGGACTTCAGGCTTTTCCAGCAGCGCCAACGCATTCGCCACCATGTCCGTGTAGTCAACCACTCCGGCCCTTCGCTTTAACTCGTTGTAAGATTTAATAGTACGTGCTGCAGTCTTCAGGAGCACATGCACCAGTCTCTTCGCGTCCTCCAAGGGACCCGGGTGACTGGAGAGCCTCTTCGCCGCTTTGGATACCTCTTTGGTGAGTGTTACATAATTCCCGTACTGCTGTTTTATCGATTTGGGTGGGGCTGGACGTGTGTTACCCTGTAGTCTCTGCAAATCTGTCCAGAGTTTCCAGTCTGTGCTGATACGTCCCGGTTCGCGGGCGGCCTTCATATTACGGTAATCGCGATGAAGATTTAGCCTGGGGCGAGGAGATTTAGGCCACTCATCGGTCATAAGACTGACCGCACCGTCCCTATAGTCGTCGTGATCAAGCAATGTATCAATGCGAGCCCTAAGCTCATTCTCCAAGTCTTCGCGCGACGCTACTTCACCATAGTAGCTCTTCAAAGACTCTTCGACTGCATGCAGAAGTAGCGGTAAGCCTTGCAATCCGGTAAAGTTGAGAGACCGCAGTAAGTCGATAGTCTTTAGAATGTCATTTATAAACCTCTGCTCACCCGTTTGCTTAGTATTCCAGTCGTAGGTATAGCCATGTTGTGGAATTCTGCCTAACATAGCCGACAGCTCGTCCGACTCATCCAAGGCACGCCTCAGTAACGCATCCTGTTCCTGGCGCGCAATCAGACGAGGCTGCGGAGACTGAGTATCATCAAAGGCGAAGTCTTTGATCAGACGCAACCCAAATGAGTGAAATGTGTGGATGTACGCCTGGGAGAGTTCCTGGGCCGCGTCTGTCAGACCCCGTTCTAGCAGCGCCTGTGACACCTTCGCACGCAGTTGCGCTGCAGCTGCATCAGTGAACGTAACAGCCATGATGCGCCTGGGATCCACCAGACCTGCGCACACAGCCTGCTTACGATCGCACACAGCCTGAATCATCAGGTCAGCCAGCTCATCTACGTGGCTTCCCCAGTCAGAAGGCCGCTGCCGGCTACCCTCTGGAGCCACCAGGTCGCCCAGCACATTCTGGATCGCAGTGGTCTTGCCTGATCCGGCTCCAGCCTCGACAATCAACAAGTTGTCTGGTGTCATGCCTGCACCTCCTTGCAAAACTGCCTTACAAGTGGGCTGGAGTCCAGAGCGTACCTGGGTAGGCCAAACTTTTCGCAGTAGACCAAGCAGATGCGACCTTGTGTGACGTCGTCCAATTGCTTACGAAGCACATTCTTAGCATGTTCGCTTATGCTGGTTGCTGTCTTGGATTGGATTTCGGTCCAAGTCAATGGGGCATCGGCAATGGCTCCTCGATGGAATGACATATCGGAACAACAATCGTGTTTGCTCATACTGTAGTATGCAACTGCTACCTTGGTCGCATCGGTCATTCCAAGCGCCTTAGACGACTTGAGCAGCTCGGCATACAGGCTGGCCTGAAGCTCATACCCGCTCTTCATCCTTGTTTCCAGGTTACGTAGACTGCCCGACTTGTAGTCCACAACAAGCCGCCGATCCGATCCGACGGATACGATAAGATCCGCCCTTCCAGAAATGTCAACGCCATTCCAAACACTCGGCAACGTGGATCCGGTCTGGATGTCCTTCGGCGGAAACGTGAATTCGGTCTGGATGTCCTTGGCCTCGAGATAAACTAGCAGCCCATGCCATTTATCAGCAGCTTCCAGGCATTGCTCTTCCAGCTGCTTGTACTCTATCCGCCAGCGTTTCAGGGATAAGAAAGGTGCCAAACTCGCCACCGCCTTTTTGAAATGCTCTTCTGCGCTTTCGCGGTCCAGCTCTCTTTTGCTAGGATCCAACGTCCAACCCTTAAATATGGAGGCAAATGCCGCGTGCATGATGTTACCCTTTAAGAGTACTGTCAAATCACTCGGTTTCCACGCCTGGGGCGGGAGTGCGCACAGTTGATTCAAGAGCCATGCAAGCGGTGACACAAGGAGCGTATCAAGCCTACTCAGAGACTGCGCCGGGTCCTTGCGCCCTTTACCAGACTGGAGCAGGTCCATCTTCAGGTCCAGCATTGCTGCTGCACCACCCGATTCGCGGGAAACCGGGTTACCGCTTTCTACCTGGATAAGCTCGGCAGAATGCTTCTCCCTGCTGCAATCAGGCTCATCGTCCATGCTGCACACCAGTTCTGGCAATTCGCCCGTCGTTTTGCAACTACTGCCAGCGAACAGCGCGCGCATAAAGTGCAGCGTAGTTGATGGCTGCTTCCGCTTCCCGTCCAAACCCCAGTGAGGCAGTAAAAACGTGACAGATTTGAGCGCAGCGCTCAGCTGTCGGTAAAACAGACTCCTGCGGCGTTCCAGCTGACGTACCGGTAGATCAACGTCCAGGTCCAAACTGCAAGCCATGTCGCTCCATTCAGCTCCTGTAAGCACGGGTAAGCTTGAGGGCACTCTCGGGTAACGACTTTCGTCGAACCCAAGCACAATCAAGTGGTCTACGGTACGCCATGGTTCGTGTCCTTCGCGCAAAATCGTCACACCCTCTACGGACCAACACGATGCCTGAGGCGGCACGGTACAAGGCTTCGGCGCAACCCTTCTTGCAAGTGCCTGCCAGTCGGCCGATCCTAAGCGCGTTTGCTCGCGCTCTACCCGCGCTAAGCCGTCTAACGCACGCCGCCATTCCTCCCCAAATGTACGCCTCCTGCGACCTTGTGGGCTAAGCTTGGAGGACAGGGTAAGCCAATCGCGAAGTGTACGGAGGATTTCCGGCGGCGGCATTCGTACGATATCGTTCCGCAAGGCTTCCAGCACTTCATTGCCGAAGCCGGTCCCGTGACCGGACCTTTCACAACTCGTACCATGGGCGGCACATCGGCATGGTAGCCTTAGCTGGAGCAATGCGAACACCAGATGCGCCCTTTCGCCAATCTCATCGAGAATGCCCTTGGAGGCCGCAATTTCACGTTTGCCCTCCATAACGCGCTGCGCCATAGATCTGCCCACCCGGATGCTCCACGGCATAAGCGGGGAGGACAATACCGATGCCTGCGCCATTACCGGTGGCCACCAAATAGACTTGTCCCGATTCGTACCGTCTGGGGGCAGACAGTGCAGCAGGTTAAACACCAACTGGTATCCGTAGTCCGGCGCCTGCCCAGCATCGGGTAAGCCTGAGGGTACGATCTCCTCGTAGCGAAGCGCACGGCGCACTGCGTACGCATACTCTTCTCCCTGAGGGACCAGGATGCCAACGTCAGCTGCTTCTGTGCCCGAGCCTGAAATAAACTCCTGCACCAAGCCGGCCGCAACCTCCGCCTCCTGGTAGCAGTCCCGCACCCGAATCCACTGCGCAGTGTCATCGAGACGGACTTCAGCCTGGGTCTTCTCGCCCTTGGGTACTTCACTGCTACCTATCAGATATTTCTGCAGCATGAACAAAGCCGTACCCTTAGAAGCGCTTGGAGCCTGCACCAGACACTCTGTGAGCAAGCCCTGAAGGTCCGAATGGCGCGTGTCTCCGGCATCCGTGTTGAGCTTTTCGACCAATGCCGCTTCCCAGCGGGACAGATATGGCTGTTCAGGCACGCAATGCACCCTGATCATTTCCGCAGGGGGATGTCTGGTTGCATCGTGCTCTAGTAAGCGCCTAAGTTGCTGTTGGCGGCCTGGGAGAACTCCACAAAGCTCACCTAAAAGCAGCTCCTTGAGGTGCTCAAGGCGCTCACACAAACGTTCTGAATGGCACTTGGCGGCATCCCATACAATCGAATTGACCGGATCGCTGGGATCGGATGCTGCAACAAGGGTAGTAAGTGCACTCTTGATGGCTGCAGCTGTCTCGGCTGGCGCCACCTCGAAGCTTCCAGACCAGAACCGATCGCTCATATTGCCTAGCACCGCTTCGAAATCTTCGTCTGTGATTCCACTCTCGAAGATGTGGTAGCGACGAGCCGCGCGGCCGATAAGGTCATCCATGGTCGCCACCAGCACACCGCAGCGCGGCTGCTCTTCGGCCAGACGGCGACGCACGCGACGCGCAGCGCTCGAGTCTGGAACCAACAGAATTTCCAATAATGGCGTTTTGGACATAGGGCCTCAGCCTTGGTTCAGTAGCGGTAATAAGGCGCCTGTGATCGCCGCCCAAGTATCATTAACGATCATTTTGTCAAATTAACGCTGCAAACCCACCTACTGACAGCCACCAAGGTCGTGGTTCATATGAGTGACCTTACGATGGAACCTCGCTTTGGCATATGGTGCATGGTCGGCAATGCGGCCGCGGTGAGCACATCCCACGACGTGAACTTACCACAAATTGCCACAAATCGCCACAGTCTCTGTTTCGTTGAGGGTTCGCTCTTCCTAGAGCGACGCGGCAGGCGTGACTGACCTTGCCAGCCTTGTGGCACCGCGTCGTGGGGCATCCCCGCGTTTCGGACGCGCCCCAAGGATCGCCGATTGGTTGTTTCGTTGGATTCGCTGGCGCGCCCCACCTGGGACTGGCCGGTGGCAAAGCGATACAGCTTATCTTGTTGAGCAACGGATATCCTCTATCGGATAAGCCTCTTCAAACCATGCCTTCCCATTCCACTGTTACGCTGCACATCGATGGCATGTCGTGCGGCCATTGCGTCAAAGCCGTATCCCAGGCCTTGCAGGACCTCCCTGGCGTCAAGGTCCGAAAAGTCCGCATCGGGCGCGCCAAGGTGCGTATCACGCCGGAGCAACACGCATCGGTCCTGCGCACCATTGAGGCGGCAGGCTACCAGGTGCGCTCCGCATGATTAGCGGGATCGTACTGGCAGCAGGCACATCCGAGCGCATGGGGTCTGCCAACAAGCTGCTGCTGCCCCTGCATGGCTTGCCGCTGGCGGCGTATGCAACGCGGGCGGCCTTGCTCTCGCAAGTATATGAGGTTCTCGTAGTCACGGGATACCAAGCGACCCAAGTCGAAGGCGCGCTGACGGGCCTGCCAGTCCGCTTCGTCCGCAACGACGGGTTCGCCGATGGACTCACGTCCTCCATCCAGGCAGGCGTGCTAGCAACTGAGCCCGGAGCAATGGGATTCTTAGTATTCCCTGCTGATATACCATTCGTTTCCTCCTTCGGCATCAATGATATTATCGCCGCATTCAGACGCGTGAGGCCGGTCAATCCAAAGGTTATCGTACGCGCTACGTGGCACAAGCAGCCAGGGCACCCCGTGCTATTCTCTTCGACCTATCGCGATGCGATCTTAGCACACAAGGGCTCAGACGGCTGCAGAGACTTGGTTCGTCGCTACCGAATGCATGTCTGTAACATTGAGGTCGAGGGCTCTAACTGGGATGTGGACATCGCTTCCGACCTTGCCGCGGCTAGAGAGAATGCCACACCCTACCGGGTCCGCAGAGCCGTCACGAGTCCCCAAAAGCGCGAATAGCCTGCGTCAAGGCCGGTACAACCTCAAAGAGGTCCCCCACAATACCATAGTCGGCCACCTTGAATATCGGAGCATCCGCGTCGCGATTGATGGCAATGATGCACTTCGATCCCGTGATGCCAGCCACATGCTGAATCGCACCAGAAATCCCACAGGCGATGTACACATCCGGCGCTATGGCCTGCCCTGTCTGACCAACATGCTCGGCGCGCGGTCGCCAGCCTTCATCGCTTACCGGACGGGAACACGCCAGCGTGGCTCGCGGACCAAGTACGCTGACCAGCTCTTCTAGGATGTGCCAGTTGTCGGGCCCTACCATGCCACGCCCGCCGCTGACTACAACGTCTGCTTCGGTCACCCCAAGCGTCCGCCCTACCCTGGCAGCGCATACATCTACCTGTACCACCGGACTTGTCGGGCTTCGGCATGCCACATGCTTCAGAACGCGTGCCACGCCGTCGAATGCAGGCAGTGCGCGCGGCCTGAAGGTCGCCAGCATCGGACGAGACTTCAGCTGAACATCGACCAGCACCTTACCTCCGTACAGCGGACGTGTAAAGGTGGGGCTGCCATCGGTCACAGAATATGCCGTACAATCCTGCGCCAAGGGCACCTGTAGAAGCCCCGCAGCGCGAGCCATCACGTCCCGCCCCAGCGACGTTGACCCCATCATGACAAGCCACGAGTCGCGCGAGGCTTCCGCGATGGCTTCACCGAATGCTGCCGGATCACGCAGCAAGGCTTCAGGCAAGGCTACCTCCAGCGATGCCCACTCGTGGCCGGTCCGCCGGGCGATATCGTCAGCCGCATGGCATAGTTCGCGGGTCACCGGATGAGTCCCATCTCCTGCCGCGAAGGTGACCGCCTCTTCTATGACGAGAATCTCTGCCATCCTTTCTTAGACCTTGGCCGCCCCGGCCAGCAAAGCCGCTACCGTGTCTTCGATGCCGGAGCCGTAGGCACCAACCACGCCCTGCTTTTTCGCCTTCGGAGCACGCATTCGCACACGTACCATGGCCTCCTCATCAAGCGTCACTACGGCCACACCGATGGGCTTCCGTTTGGCCTTCATGATACCCCTGAAGGAAGGGTAACGTGGCTCACCAATCCGGCGATTGATCCCCACCACGGCTGGCAGCTCGAAGCGTACTGTCTCCTCGGCCTGCTCTCGGGGCCGCTCCGCGTTCACGGAGTTTCCGTCTACCTCCAGCCCCTCTACTGCGGTTACGCAAGGCCACCCAAGCGCCACCGCGAGGCGCTGCGGCACCTGCGAACCCGCCTGGTCAATCGATTGCTCCCCGGTCAGGATCAGGTCAAACGTGCGTGGCGCCAGCGCCTGTGCCAGAGCGGCGGCCGTCACCGCCGCGTCTGCCGGCATAGCGTCGCACGGAAGATGCAGCGCTTCGTCCGCACCCATAGCCAGTGCTTCCCGCAGGGCCTGCTTCACCCTGGCTGGTCCCAAAGCCACTGCCGTGACCCTACCCTGGCACCGGTCCCGAATCTGTAGCGCCTGCTCTAGTGCTGACTCGTCGTGCGGGCTGATGATCCAGGTGAGGCCTGCTTCCTCAATGCTGCAGCCACTAGGCGCCACAAGGATGCGCGCTTCGGTATCAGGCGTCTGCTTGATGCATACCGCTATCTTCATGCGATCCCTGCGATCTGGTACGCCTGTTGAACCCGCCTGCGCATCCAAGGATGCCTGGTGCAGCGTCCGGCTTCCCGGCACGCCGAGTTATTGAAGGTTTCAAGGGGCCTTTCAGCCAAAGCCCCACAATCCAACATACGAGTTTCGCCAGTCCTGTATAAGCGGTGACCCTATGCGCTCAGGCCCAGCCCCGTGGCTCAGCGCTCACCACCGGCTGTCGCCCATCCGTCAGCTTCTACCCCGAAATCATGGCGGCCACTTCATGGGGTACAGCATCATGATGCCATAGTGTCGCCACAAGCCAACAAACCGACCGGCATCGCTGATCTTAAGTTAAGAGCGTTCCTTCGGGCGATCAATATGCCGAGCCGGAATGTGCAAACGGTTTTAGTACAGGTTATCGTTTCAAATACTGTAACGTAATGACCGGCATCTTGGGCAGTGTCGCCGCTGCGAGGGTATGCGGGAGCGGTGCCGGATACTGCGAAAGTAGGTCGTCCAAGACAGACCGACCTGCCTGCAGGCACCCGACACCCCCATAGCTCCTTTGATGCTGTTAACCCTGCAATGCTCATCGGCTTCGGGTATCGCTGACATCGAAACCATAGGCCATCGAGACCTTGTGTTGAACATCAATGATCAACTCGGCTATTTCCAAGCGACGCTCCAGCCTAGCGCTTCTCCGCACTGCCGCGTCTCTCTCTGCCTGGAGTTCTTCAAATTCCTCTACACTCCGCGCCCCGGTAGTCAACCGGCCTTGAGCCTTCTGCCTGCGCCAGTTGCTAAGGTGGGACGAGTAAAGACCTTCTCTGCGCAACAGCGCGTCCAGCGCGGTCTTACCCTCACAGGCATCTGCCTCATCAAGGATGCGGAGCTTATAAGTGGGCGAAAACCGTCGGCGTTGCGCACGCGGTACAACCTCGGGGTCCGGCCTTCCATTCGTGTGATTCTGCCTGCGTGTGGTCATGTCTGGTGACGGATTGTGGTGGCACAAAGGGCCGGAAATCGGGCGCCTGAAGATGCCCGTACCCGCTGCATAGGATGCCTTACTCGAAGCCACGAGTTGTACCACCCAAGATATGCACACAGGGGTATACAAGCGCTAAACCAGTTATTCACAAGTTATCCACGTCCGACAGTATCACCTGATTGTCTCACATGTTTAGCGTATCATGCAACTGTTGTTAGTAAGGACGACACTTAACTGCACACTCGACAATACGAAACGATGACCACCGTTAACGCCGCCACTCAACCGACTTCTTATCGCTCTATTACTGGCCCTGTGTCCCTGGTACGTGTCTTTTGGACAAGACCGCGTTTCCCTCCTGGACAAGCGGGTCGCATCTTTCAGGTGGATGTCAATCCGACGACCGGCGGTGTGCACCGCGTTGTGAATCCTTCGGTGGTGAAATGAACAGATCCATGAATCGAAAGCTACGCCATCCTGACGTCAACGTGACAAAAGTGCTGCAACATGCTGTCATTCTGACATTAGCGGTCAGTATGATGCTGGTATCGAACACAGCCGCGCAATCCATTTCACCGGTCATTTCGGTAAAGAGTGGGCTAATCCGTAACCTACAGGAGAAAAGCGTCGATCTGCCCAGGTATGCGTTATACACGGAAGCGCAAATCGGCAGAAAGCTGGGCACATTTTATAACGGGTTAATCGCTACCAGTGGCGAACTCTATGCAGGGTACTGGGATGACGGCATCAACAAGATCTCGGAAGCATGCAGAGACTGCATAACTTACTCTCACCGAAGCTATATAACTGGCATACGATTCTATGTGGATCCCTATGCTTTTCCCTTGGATCTCTTGACCGGGCTGTCATATCATTTCCTCCAGGCTCACTATGTGGGCGGAGCCGGTGCTGACGGCAGCTCTGGCACAGATTACCGGGATCGCTTTGGCACTTGGGAGGCAGGGGTGCGTCTAGCCATACCCTTCGCGAACCGATTGGCCGTTAACGCCGAAGTTCAGGCATTCATCCCCCTCTCCCGCCACAATAGGCACAGAGTGCGGCCATCGGTGAAATTGGGAGCGTATCGTTCTTTCTGATATAGGGTTGGGGATTGCTGACAGGAGGGACCGCTGAATACTGCATAAACGACAGCAGCACCTGCTGCAGCAGCTCAGGCATCGTGTGCCGGATACGGCGCTGATCGCGGTAGTCGACCAAGCCCTTCACCAGCATCGAAATCAAGCGTATCAATCTAACAGGCGATAACCAAGAAGGGCGCCCACATCGGACATCACCTCCGAGGGCTTAGTCCAAATTCGCCCCTTTCCTTCAATATCCTCGGGGAGTGTGGTGGCCTTTCTGGGCTTGAGATAGCGCAGCCGGTGCGTGCTGTAGAAGGCGCCGCAGATCGCGGCTATACGACAGATGTCTTTGCCTGGGCGCGAGTCCTTAAAGTTGGCAATCCGCTGCCCCCTGGTCATCTGTCAGGTTCGTGGTGACGCATAGCCATCGACGTGCTGGAAACCCGCTCAATCGTGCTATGGACCTGGGTCACCACGATGCTGGCTCGGGGCGCAAATACGGCAACGAGCTTGCCGAAGTGTGAACTCCCATTACGCAAGCGTACGTCATTCTCGGTCGCGCCTACCGTCAGTACGCGTGCGTTCCGCGCCGGGTAGTACCTGTACTCATCCGCGCTAACGCTGTTACCAGCGGCGGCGGTCACGACGAGTACACCGAGGTCTGCGACCGCATGAAGCGGCTGTTCGACAAACTGAGCCGCGGCTTCGTTGGGGACCGTTTGGGACCATAACTCCACAATGATGTCGGCTCCGTTGCCCGCGGCATACAGCAGACCCTCAAACCTGTAGCAGAGGACCTAGTCCGCAGTCGAACAACCGGCATTGGCGTGCATCATATCGGCATTCCATGCCGCACCAGATAGACCGATGTTGTTGGTCGATACGGTGTTTGCGATGCCTTCGATAAAAGGTGCCGCAACGCGCAGTGAAATGTGTGCCCGCCAGCCCTTTCGGGTCGTTGGCGGCAGCATCTCCGTTGGCGAACTTAACGCCATGCACATCATCAATGAGCCCATTGTAAGAGTCATCAATGCTGCTGTCGGCATTGATCCACACATTGTCATGCATATCCTCATTGCACCATTGAACGCCGCCGTCACGGCGGCTATCGCCACGCGCGGAGCTCCATCTTCCCTCCCGTACTGATCCCTGGCCTCTGGCAGACGCAGATGGCTCATCTCCGAGAGAGCAGCGCATCGTTGGGATCGATGCGCTACGTTGCCTCTATGGGAAGCGCCCGTAGCACCGGGAGGCGGTCACTGTAGACGACGGCCGTCTCCCCTATGAGGCTGCCTGCCGCAAGGTCGGGTGCGGCGTCCGCGCGGAAGCGCACGTGGTACGGGCGTCGCAACGCATTCGTACCACGATGGGCTTTGGGCGTTACAGCAGCGAAGTTCAGATACGCACATGCGCGCCCAAACCAGTTAATATAGAATGCCGCAGCCCGTCGGTCAAAGGTCCAGAGCCCAGTCTGCCCCAGCATTGACATGGATCGGCACGCCCGAAGCGATCTGCACGACCGCTACGGCCTGCACGGACTCGGGCGTAGGCTGTTAGGCCAGCCCCAGAACTGCCGCCTGGGAAGCGGCCAGCACCACAGCGGCCATCAGCACCTCCTAGCCCTCCCCCTTGCTTAAGCGATCGACTTGACAACTACGTTTGTGTCCGTTACCTTACGGGCATGCAGGGGCCTCTCGGGATCTTGGAAACGCTTCGCAGAGCCGTGCCGGAGGTGTCGGCTACGGTAGCGGCGCACCGTGATAAGAGTCGGCGTGCGCTCGCGGGTATGGTGTGCGATCAATTCCGCTTGGTCGATGCACGTGGCGAGAAGCGGCTGGCGGGCTGCATGAAGGCCCTTAGGGTGCTGCATTCTGAAGAGCAGATTGTTTTACCCCCTCCACAGGTGAAGCTTCAAATCGCCAAGCCACGGCTATTGGGTAAACCGGTACCAGAGGCGGTGGACGTTCCGGCTGATGTGCGCGAGATCGAGGATTTCGAGATCGTCCGAGTAGACAGCGCACAAGATCGCGCCATCTGGAATACGCTTATGGACGAAGAGCATCCGCGGGGGGTGACCACCTTTGCGGGAGCACAAATGCGCTACCTAATTAAGAGCGCCCACGGTTATCTGGGGGCGGTCGGATTCTCTGCCGCTGCGCTTTATCTCAGGGCGCGGGACCAGTGGATGGCGTGGAGTCATGAGCAGCGCAGCGGCCATCTTAAGCGCGTAGTGAACCTGAGTCGTTTTCTGATTCGTCCAAGTGTTCGGTGCAAGAATCTGGCGAGCTTCGTGCTGGGTCGCGTGTTTCGGCGATTGTCCTCCGACTTCATGGCCCGGTATATGTATGTACCTTACGTGGTAGAGACCTTCGTGGGTCCACGTTACGAGGGTACGTGTTTCAAGGCAGCAGGCTTCCAATACTTAGGCCTCACCCAGGGGCGCGGTCGGCATGCACCGAGCGGCGTGGGAAAGCGTTCACGGAAGAAGGTATTCGCCTATGAACTGGATCCTGCGTGGCGCGATCGTCTGGGCGTACCGCATGTGGAATTGCGACCCCGGCTGGAGGTGGGCGCTGGGCTGGCGAGCGACTCTTGGGCGGAACAGGAATTCGGCGGTGCAGCGTTGGGCCATATTCGGCGCACCGCCCGTCTGGTAAAGAGCGCGGCACTAGTAGCAAAGACGATGGGAAAGCCCGTAACCACGGTTCCCAACCGAGACTTAGCTGCTGTAAGGGGATATTGGCGATTCATCGAGAAGGCCGATAGGTTCGGCATCACACCTGCGAAGATACTGGCGCCGCACCGGCAGCGGACCATTGAGCGGATGCGCACCCAGAAAACGGTGCTGTGCGTGCAGGATGGTACAGACATTAGTTACAGCACACGTCCGCAGTGCGACGGATTGGAAGTAATCGGTAGTAACCAGACCAAGGCACAGGCGCGCGGCGTACATCTGCACGCGACCCTGGCGTTGAACGACGAGGGATTGCCCTTGGGAGTATTACGGTGTTCGTACAGAAAAAAGGAAGGGCAAACCACGACGCATCAATGGATTGACGGGCTTCGCGACATAGATGAGGCTGCACAGACGCTGCCGCGCAAGACGCGCGTGCTTAGCGTGATGGACCGGGAAGCGGATGCATTCGAGATCTTTGCGGCGCAGCGCACTTTGAAGCGGACCGATGTGCTGATTCGGGCCAAACACGATCGGAATCTGGGTAAGAACCATGATCGCCTGTTTAAAGCCATGCGCCGTGGACCTGCTGCCGGTGTGCTGGAGCTCTTGGTAGAGCGTCTGAGTCTTCGGGCGAAGTCTGGTCGGATCACGCACAAGGGCCGTCCGAAGCGCAATGCACGCATGGAGGTGCGTTTTCGCCAAGTGAGGCTGCCAGCAACAGGCGGGTTTGCCGAAGATCCCGTGAAGGTCTCCGCGGTCCACGTTCGTGAGATAGCACCGCCCAAAGGTGCAGATCGGATTGAGTGGTTTCTGCTAACCACCGTGGAGGTTACCTCACTACAGGAGGCAGAGCAGATACTGGAATACTACACCCTGCGCTGGCGCGTGGAGGACACCTTTCGGGTACTCAAGACGGGTTGCCGCGTCGAAAAGCTGCGCATGCAGCAGGCAGAGAACCTGCACCGGGTAATAACGCTGTATATCGTCACGTCCTGGCGGCTCATGCTCATGACGCTGTTGGGGCGTGTGACTGCCAGCATGGACGCGGAAGTGATTTTCACGGACGCGGAGATGCATATGTTGCGGGTCTATGCCCGCAATTACGACCTTCCCGAACTCAAGGACCTCACCTCGGGAATTCTGTTGATGGCGATGATGGGCGGCTACATGAACCGAAAGCACGACCCGCCGCCTGGGCACGAAATCATGTGGCGTGGGTACGCAAGTCTGCAGATGCGCGCCATAGCCTACGAAGAACTCGGAGCGATTTACGACCTTGTGGAGCGCCAGCCACCATAGCGCATGGCGTAGGTTCGGCAATCTCAACGGTTCCGCTCACCGCACGCTCCGCAAGGTGCATGCCCGCAAAGCGAGGGGGTACACGCACCCGTCGCGGTCGGTGCCTACACCCTTAACTCACGCTCGCTACGCGAATGGCCTTGACCCTTCGCATCTACCACTTAGAATAGCGTAACATTCACCTCCAGCGCGAAGCGCAGGCCTCCCGCTACGAGGGCTATGCTATTCTTGTCGGGTAACCGCGTGGTGAATGGCCAAACTCTGCCCGCCCTATGCACCTTGAGGGCTCGTTGTCAAGCTGCTTGAGTGATTACCGGGTAGTCCTAGCCCACCATGCGCCTGTATCCATGCGTCATCCTGGTACCTCTGCCTTATGGCCCTTATGGGTGCTGTACGACAAGATATGGCGCTTCTGGACGGTCTTACCACCCGCAACACTGACGTAAGGGCCCGCGCCCAGCCGATTCTGTGCAATTGGAGTGCGAAGTACCAACAACCGATGGCGATCCCCGGGGGCTTCAGCCGCAACCAGCGATGCTTTGCTCGACGGTACCCGACTGGTCCGCACGCGGCAGACTTCAGGAGCCTGCGGCCAGCCCGGTGCCGGTCAGGAATTCGTAGCTCTTAGCCAATGCATCGAACATGTCTGTGTCGCAGTCATCAAGCTCCACAATCATGTATTCTGTTGCGTCCCCAGCCGCTTCGGCAATGGATGGGAAGTCCTGCAGCCCATCACCCACCGCCACCATCGGGCCTTCCTCACCCAGAATTGCTCCGTCCTTGATGTGCAGCAAAGGAGCACGCGAGCCAAAGTCAGCCACAACCTGCGCCGGAACCATACCTGCGACCTTCGCCCACCAGGTATCCACTTCAAAGAAGACCTCCGGCTCCACTAGGTCGCGCAGAATATACCACGGGCGCACACCTTCGGGCACCTCCTCCAGCTCCCACCAGTGGTTGTGCACCCCGAAGCGAAGCCCGTTCGCCTGGGCAAAGGCCGACGCTTCGTTGTAAATCTCCGCCAGCTCTTTGATGCCGTCCACGGTACCGTACCTCGGATCTTCAGGCCACCCATGCCAGACCATCAGCTCTGCGCCAAAAGCCTCGGCAGTTTCCAGCATCGCGTCTTTGTGCTCCCCCACGGGAATCTCCACATGGCAGGCCACCGCATGTAAACCGCTGTCGGCAAGAAGGTGCGCGGCTTTTTCCAGGGTCCACCCCTCAGGAAAAAAGGCGGTTTCCACCGCCCTGTAGCCCATGGCAGCCACCCGCGCCAGCGCGCTTGGAGCGTCCTTCGCCATAGCTTCGCGGATGCTGTACAGCTGAAGAGCGATTCGGGGCAGGCGCGGAGCACCGCGCAAAGTGCCTGGCAGCGTAGCCGCCACCGCGGCCGCGCCAGCTACCTTGAGAAATGAACGGCGGGAATGGTACATCACGCTCTTGGATAGGCTGGGGTTGCAAAACAAAAGTACGCGACCGACGCTTCAGTTGCTTGGCTGTGCACCCGTGAGCCCAGCCGGCGGCCCAGCCGCCTGGCACCCAGACACAGGCCCCCGTTGGCTGCCCAATTCGCTATTTTGGCAGTACTGTGCCAACGCCGCCTGCATCTGCGCGGGCCTTTGCCCGCCCCCACTTCCGATCCGCGACCGTCGCTGCTGCGCTGGTCGCTGCCTTACTGTTGGGCCCGGTTATGCTGTCGTACGCCCAACTCGCATCGATGAGCGGCTTTGTCACCGATGCCAGTGACGGCGAATCCCTGACCGGCGTCCACATCCTTCTGGAATCTGGCGCCGGTGACCTCCGTGGCAACGTCACCGACACGGATGGCATCTACAGCCTCACGCGTATCCCGCCCGGCATTTACTTTCTAAGAGCCTCGTTTGTCGGCTATACCAGCTACCAGGACACACTGCGCCTTGTAGCAGGCCAGCGCCTGACACTTAACCTAGTTCTGGCTGAGGTAGACAACCCGCTGGATGAGATTGTCGTCGAAGCCGCCCCAGAAACCGGCGCTGCACGCATCACCGCTGGCCAACAGATCGTCACGCCGCAAGATATTGACCGGATTCCGACCCCCGACATTACTGGCGACCTTGCCAGCTTTCTTACGGCACTTCCCGGCGTCATCACACTGGGTGACCGCGGAGGCCAGCTCTTTATCCGAGGAGGCGAGCCTTCTCATAACCTGACGCTCATTGACGGCATGTATGTGCACCAGCCGTCGCACATCCTGGGATTCTATTCCGCGTTTCCGTCCGACATTATCCGGCAGGCCGACATCCATACGGCGGCGTATGGAGGCCCGTTCTCCGGGCGCATTTCCTCCGTGATCGATGTTAAGTCCCGCAACGGCAACAAGCGCGATTTTGACGGCTCCGCCTCGGTGGCCCCCTTCGTGAGTGCGCTTCAGTTTGAAGGGCCACTAATCCGCAATAGGGCATCCATTATCGGCTCCTTTCGCCAGTCCATGATTCGCCAGTTTGCGCAGCTCTACGTGGCGCAGCAGCTGCCCTACACCTTTGGAGATGCCTTTGCTAAGGTGCACGTAATTATCGGACCGACCAGTCAGCTCTCCATCAGCGGCCTCTACACGCACGACACTGGAACAATAGGACTCAAGTCCGAGGACCGGATCTTGGAGGAGGTGGCGTGGCGCAACCACGCCATCGGCGCACGCTATGTCGTGCTGCCGCGCGCGCTGCCTTTCGTGGCCGAGGTGCTTCTCTCCTATTCGCGTCTGGAGTCTGAGCAGGGTCCACCAGGCGACCCAGTGCGCTGGTCCCGGTTCGAGGGATTCAGCTATGCGGTCAACATGACCAGCTTCTACCAGCGCGCGGAATGGCACTGGGGATTGTTCTGGCGGGCGCCGCAGATCACCTCCGAGCTCGGCGGGCTTTTTCAGAATCTCGAAGTCGGCTACAGCCGGCGCCATAAGGCGGGCCTGTACCTGGAACCGGACTTCTACTTAACACCGGAGCTGCGGGCGCGCGTGACGGTTATCGCGGAGCTGTTTCCTGGGCAAGACGACGGGCAGAGCATCCTGGAGCCCCGGATGAGGCTTGTTTGGAGTCGCGATGTGCACGAAGTCAGTGCGGCGGCTGGCCTCTACCACCAGGAGGTGTTCGGACTCAACGACCGGCGTGACGCCACGAACGTGTTCACTGCGTGGCGCAGCGCACCCGCCACGGAACTGTCGCGCTCCGTACATGCTTTGGCTGGCTACCGGTACAGTCCTGCGACCGGGCTTGAATTGTCGGCGGAAGCGTATTACAAGCGGCTCAGCAACCTCTTTATCGGGGAGTGGACATCCTTCCCGCGCTTCACTACGCGTCTGCAGCGGGCGGACGGGCAGGTCATCGGCATGGATGTGCGCGCGGAGATGCGCCATACCCGCTTTTATGGGTACATCAACTATGGGCTGTCATCGGTGCAATATATAGCCAAAGAGCCTTCCATCAATGTGTGGTTCGGGCGGGACCGGCTGCGGTTTCGGCCGCCGCATGACAGGCGTCACCAGCTCAATGTGGTTGCCAACTTCCGTCTCGGCGCCTACGAGGTGAGTGCCCGCTGGAATTTTGGGTCCGGCCGGCCCTTCACTCGAGTCTACGGGTTTGACGGCTTTATCAATATGGACGGGTACCAGGACATCTTCACCGTCCCGGATGACCAGCGCGTCATCTATGGCACGCCCTTTGGCGGCATCCTGCCCACGTACCACCGGCTCGATGTGAACGTGGAGCGGCGCATTGCCTGGGGATCGAACAGCCTTATTGCTCAGGTCGGAGTCATCAACCTTTATGACCGCAAGAACCTGTTTGCTCTGGACCTCTTTACCGTAGAAAAGAGCTATCAGCTGCCTTTCGTGCCAACCGTGAGCGTGAAGTTTGAGACGAGATGAGCCGCCACGGTCCACATATCCTGTCCGCTCTTCTCGTCTGGGCGTGCTTAGCAGCGTTTGGTACTGGTTGCACAGAATCCGTCGACACGCGTCTGCGCCTGGATCGGCCGTTCGCCATCTACGGCCTCATCAACCCGCGCGCCGACACGCACGGAGTGCGCGTTTTTGAAATCAAGAGCACCATCAAGCTCATCGAGCCGAATCCTATCGATGCATTGGTCACCTCTACATTGCTCCAGACCGGGGAGCAGCTGGTGTGGCGAGACAGCGTGATACAGCTGAGCGATGGGGACTACCGTCATGTTTACTGGGCGGTTTTCAAGGCCACCGGGGACGAAACGTACCGCCTCGAAGTGATGCGTTCCGACGGCGAGACGTCCACTGCGGTCACCACGATCCCTGGCGAGGTTTCCCTCGAAGTCTTAGAGCCCGACACCCTCAAACCGGCCGAGGCACTCATGCCCATCTTCGTGCATGGTAACCCTCCGACCATGCCCCGCATCGATGTGGAATATGTTGTAGTGGGGTTTGCCGAAGGCGGAAGCGACCCGATCTTCAAGTCCGTGCTGATCAACTATGCGGGGCGCCCAACCCAGTCGGATGGCGGCTTTCTTATCGAGGTGGACCTTATTGCGGACTACCTAGCCATCTTCGAGGAGTTCGACCATGACAACGTCGTTACCACCGACATCATAGATCTCAGGGAGATTAATATGCGTGTTCATGTGGCGGATGCCAACTGGGTTTCTCCGGTCGGTGTTTTCGACCAGGACATCTTGGTAGAGCCGGGCACATTTTCCAACGTCGAGAACGGATTCGGTTATTTCGGTGCCGCGTATGTGGATTCTATCACTTTTCGGCCGCCGCTGACGCTGATCAAGCGCGCCGGGTTTTACGTGATTGGCAAAAACTAGGAGGCCACCGGCATGCCTCGCCCCCGACCGTTCGTCGATGCGCATCTGGACCTCGCTTGGAATGCACTGTATTTCGGTCGCGACCTGTTGCAGCCGCTAGAAGAGGTCCGCGCCGCCGAGGCGCACATGACAGATGTGCCCTGGCGCGGCCGCGCAATGGTGTGTTTGCCGGAGATGCGCCGGGCGCACATGCTGTTCTGCGTGGCCACCGTGATCGCGCGCGCGGGTCCTAACCACAAACGTCAGGCGACGCAAAGCCGCCACGACCTGGACTATCCATTCCCGGCTGCCGCATATGCACATGCGCAGGGTCAGCTTTCGTATTACCGGTGGCTGGATGAACAAGGCACGGTCCGCATCCTGCGCTTTGCGCGGGACCTGGATCAGCACGTTACGCGATGGAAGCAGTGTCCCGAGGAGGCTCCGATCGGCATGATTCTCAGCATGGAGGGCTGCGATCCAATCATCGATCCCTCACATGCAGCAGCCTGGTATCGTGATGGCCTGCGCGCGGCTGGTCTGACGCACTACGGATACGGACGCTATGCTGGAGGCTCCGGCACCGATGGCCCCCTGACGCCGGAAGGAGTCCGCCTCCTGGCCGAATTTGAGCGCCTCGGCATCGCGCTTGACGTCACGCACCTCAGCGATCGTAGCATGGAGCAGGCACTGGACCTATTCGGCGGACCCACCCTCGCCAGTCACCACAACTGCCGGGCACTGGTACCTGGATTCCGACAGCTTGCCGACCAACAGATCCGACGGCTGATCGCGCGCAACGCCGTCATTGGCGTCGCGATGGATGCGTGGATGCTGTATCCCGGGTGGCAGCACGGCGTCACCTCAAACTGTGTGGTGGGACTCGAGGCAGCGGCTGACCAGATTGACCACCTTTGTCAGCTTGCAGGTAATGCAGACCATGCAGCGTTGGGCACAGACCTGGACGGCGGCTTCGGCAACGAGCAGACCCCTTTTGATTTGCGCCGCATGCGTGATGTGCGCAAGCTGATTGGGATGTTGGAAGCGCGCGGCTATACGCCACGAGACGTGGATGCGATATTCTTTGGCAACTGGCTGCGCTTCTTTCGCTCCGTACTGCCACCAGCGCCGCCGTAGTATCCCTCGTATCCCCCTTGTGATATGCACGAATTTGACCAAAGGCTGGAAGACCTAGGCTATTCCCTGTCCGAGCAGGTAGCGCCCGCCGCCATATACAAGCCCGCTGTTCTTGTGGGCAGTCTGGTCTACTGCTCTGGTGCTGTGCCCGTCGCTGGCGGCATGCTATGTTACAGGGGCAAAGTCAGCTCGGAAGTAGCATTGGCCCAGGCCAAAGAGGCGGCGGCGCTGTGCGCAGCCAACAACCTGCGGCAAATCTATGCTGTTGCCGGATCACTCGGACGCATCCGACGCATCATCCGGCTGAGCGGCTTTGTAAACAGCGACCCCGCATTCACGGACCAGCACCTGGTGATCAATGGCGCTTCCGAACTTTTGCGCCTAGTGTTCGGAGACCGCGGCGTGGGCGCACGTAGCGCGCTGGGGACGGCGAGCCTCCCATTGGGCTCGGCCACCGAGACGGAGCTCATCGCAGAGCTATACCCCAGATGACGGACCTGGACCCAGCCTTTCTGCGCGCACGCAAAGAGGCCGTCACCATCTTGCTGTCGTGGGCGGTCTGCCTATTGTGGACCGTAGGCGTTTCCTGGACGCTCGGATACGGGTCAGGGTCTATGCATATCGCCCTTGGCATGCCGACTTGGGTCACCTTCGGCGTTGTCGTGCCGTGGGTGGCGGCGACCGTCTTCAGCGTTTGGTACGGCCTGCGCTGCATTCGCGATGAGTAGCGAGTCTGGCGCTTCACTCGGAGCCTTTCTTGCCTACACCGCTGTGGTGCTGGCGCTGGCGTGGATGGCCCGCCGTGCGGGCGCCAAGAAGGCATTCCTCAGCGAGTATTTCCTTGGCAACCGCGGCCTCGGCATGGTGGCGCTGGCGCTCACGTTCGGGGCCACCAGTGCCTCGGCGGGCTCCTTTGCCGGCTTTCCGTCGCTCATCTATGCGCACGGATGGGTCTTAGCGCTGTGGATCGCCAGCTACATGATCTTTCCTCTATGCGGCATGGGGCTACTAGGCAAGCGCTTAAATCACATGGCGCGCATGACGGGCGCCATCACCGTGCCCGATGTCCTGCGGGAACGGTTTGACAGCCGCACGCTGGCGCTGATGAGCACCGTGCTGCTCGCGCTCCTGCTGACGGTCTACCTGGTGCCCCAGTTCACGCTTGCCTCGCTCATCATGCAGCAGCTCTTGCAGGGCGTACCCGCGTATCAGCAGGCTTCGCTGGGGCTGGCGCAGACCGTGCCGTGGCTCGTGCCCGCTGGTACCAGCGCCGAGTATGTGCTGGGGCTGCTGATATTTGCAGTGCTAGTCGTCGGGTATACGGCGTTTGGGGGGTTCCGGGCAGTGGTGTGGACGGACATTCTGCAGGGCTTTGTAATGGTGATGGGCGTGCTGGTCATGCTCGTTTTGGCGCTCTGGCAGGCAGGCGGGCTGAAGACGGCCACGCGGATGATGCAGGATATGGAGCCACCCCGGCTGGGTCGAGCAATCTTCGTGTCTAACGTGGATGCTCCGCCTAGCGGCGTCAGGGTTGCGTCAGACTCCTGGTTCACGACAGAGGACCGACTCTTTCGGACGGGCGAAAGCGCGATCATCCTTCCCGGCACGCGCACGTCCACACCAGTCAGGGTCGTGGAAATAATGTCCGACGAGGAGAAGACCCGCATCCGGCAGCGCGGCATTGATCCGCTTCCGCGCACTATCACGCCGCAAGTATCCGGGCTGGAGCCTTATGCGCGGGGCGCTGGCCAGTCCGGCGTATATGTGCAGCCTCCAGGTCCCAGCCCTTCGGACCGCGACGGGTTTCTACCACTCGGACTGGCGGTGTCCTTTTTTGCATTCTGGGCGCTGTCTGGCACTGGGCAGCCCGGCAACATGGTGCGCCTGATGGCCTTCTCCAGCACCCGGACCCTTAAGCGGGCCATCGCGGCTTTGTCGATCTATTTCACGCTGATCTACGTGCCGCTAGTCATCATTTTCTGCTGTGCCCGCATCCTGGCGCCGGGGCTGGATCACACACCGGACCGCATCATGCCGGTGATGGCTTTCCTTCTGGCCGACGGCGCCCATGTCCCGTGGCTGGCCGGACTGCTGATTGCGGTTCCTTTTGCGGCCGCAATGAGCACTGTGGACAGCTTTATGCTGATGATCACCTCAAGCGTAGTGCGTGATGTATACCAGCAAAATATGCGCCCAGCAGCTAGGTCTTCGACCTTGCGGCGCTTGAGCTACGCTTGCACGATCATTATTGGCGTGGTGGCCACCGCGGGGGCGTTGTTTCCGCCCCAATTCCTGCAGTATATCATTGTGTTCACTGGTGGTGGCCTTGCAGTTGCCTTCCTGGGCCCGGTAGCGTTGGCGCTTTATTGGCCTCGTTTTAACAAGGCGGGTGCTATGGCCTCAATGGTTGGCGGGTTTGTGGCGTACCTGGCGCTTTACCTGGCTGGCTTTGTCGCACTCGGGGCCATCACGCCCATCCGCCCTTTGGGCTTAGATCCGCTCATCTGGGGGTTTCTGGCCTCTTTGGGGTGTGCCGCTCTGGGTGTGGCGTTCGGGCAGGCTGCGCCGGAACACTTGGTGCGCCGCTACTTTTGCACGTCCCCTGCAGCCAACGGGATGTCAATTGCAAAGTAAGCTGGGGTGCTTCGCGCCCTTTGGCATCGGCCCTCCAACCGCTCTGTGCAAAAAGCGTGCTTGGTTAGGCCCGCTGCGCCATTCAGGCAAGCGGAGCGGTGCAGTTGCCAGTACTGCGCGGACTACCAACCCAGCTGCATTCATTGCCTGGGGACCGACTCCTTGTGCAACGCCGTATCCGTAGCGCCTGACACACTCTTATCAGTACGCATGGCGATTCTCGCGGGTAACCTGCTTCTGTGGGGGTATCGACCCTGTGCCATTGGCGCTATGGCAAATGTACCCTACGGATATCCCCAACGAGAACATGCCCCTTGGATTGCACTTCGAGGAGCGCCGCGGTAGGGAGCAAGTGTCCCACGAGCATTGAATCGTCTGGGACAAGTGCCGCGGCCCTGACCGGGGGTGCCGGATTGTTGTCGCCCGCAAACCAGAGCTGCAGGCCACTGAGCGCAACCAGACCTGTCAGAAATGGCACGACAAACCATATGGTGTACTGCAAACGACTAGCCATCCGCATCCTGAGGTGGGATAAAGCGATACCGGAGGATCAAAGGGTTGCCTACATCACCATTAGGCAATGGCTCATGGTCTCCTCCGCTATAGATGTAACCGTAGCCGGCAGCATCAGGCCAGACAGGAGAAATCGTACTGCGAGGGGGAAAGCGACCGACGTTATTGGCAACGCTGATACCCAAGCGAAACCCGTCGTCTTCTACCCCCTCCACCTGCCACCGATCGGCCAGGTTCTTATACAGTACCATACGAGTCTGACTGGTGAGCGCAAAAACAGCGTTTGTCGAGAGGTACTCTTGCCATTCCGCGGTCATCGCCTCTCTGGAGATATTTCGCGGTATATCCTGCGGCCGCGGTGAGCAAAACTCTGGACGCTGTTGTGTTAACTGCGCATCGAAGCGCACAGGAATGGCGTCCATGGACTCTAGGTACGTGAAGTACGGTCCATCACCAAAACAGTCAATGCTACGGTCCCACATCCCGACAAAGGGGAGATTTAGCCTGGGAAATTTAGGCCCTTCCACAGGGATGTCCCGCAGGCTCTGGAGTTCAAGCGAATACACCACTACGCTATTATAACTTGATGACGTGAGATAGGGGTCAGGCCAGACAAAAAAGAAGAGGAAATCGCCGCTTGCACAAAATCCCTTAAAGCGGTGGAGCATCCGCCGGGTGGCACCAACACAGCGGTCATCTGCGGTGAGAACCACCACCCTGCTCTCAAGGTCCTTGGTGACTACGTGACCCTTACCCGCGAAGCGCGCACTATAAGGAGTAAGGTCCTCGTCATCAGGCAAACACTTCCGCGGCGAGTAGGTCCTGCTATGCTCCCCTGACGACGCAAACAGGTTAACGCTACCCCCTATGAAATCAGTCACCAAGAGGTCTCCCTCCTGATTGACATCCAAGAACATGATAGCGCCTATGATGATGGACGAATCCAAACGGACGGTGTCCGCGGGAGCAAACAGCTCATCAAAAGGCACTACCGGTGCGTCTAGGGTCTGACTCCGCTGGGGCGCGTCAGTGCATCCAACAAAAAGCACAGCCTTCAACAGCAACTGCCTCCTACCCACGACATGCTGGTCAGTCACGGGCCACAATACAGGCAGGACACATAAGTGTTTGCTCCGGGGCTACAGCACGTCTCGCCAGCCAGCTCATCGGCAGCAGTGCATGAACCATGACACCCCACTAGGAAGCATCCTTCACCACCACACTCCTTAGCTTCAACCTGCAACCACATTTATTGCGGCGCCATATTGGTCTGAAGGTTCTCGGGATGTGGCACGATAAATGCGGACAATAAGGACAGCACAGACAAGGCCCCCGAGAGCGTACAGGATGCGGGCTTTCGTAGCAGAGATAGCCCTGTGTGGAAGGTTAACAAAGGTTTTCATGGCATCAAGTCCCAGCGGGACTGGTTGGTAAAAGTTTGCCGCGGCTGACACGTCCCGCGGCGCGACGCTCTTCGGCAACAGGCACTTCGACGACGCCCCCAGCGCCGTACGTGTACTACATGGTGCGGCGTAATGATATGCGCTCTGCGAACAAGAATCTTGTGATGCGCTGCCCTACCCCAGGCTCCTCTGCCGTGAGCGAGTCCGCCTGGACGTGATCGGCGGACGCCGACACGTTAGGCTCTCCACTCGTCAGCGTGTCTGCAGCCGGTGTTTGAGTAATGAGCTCCGACATAGCAGGCTCTTCGGCTCGGAAAGCAGGCGGCGGGGCCGCAGCCGAAGTCGGATTGTGCGCTATCAGATCATCCAGCACTTCGAGCGTGTTCATCTGCTGACAGGGCATGGCTACACAGGAAATTGCTCATCGCACTTCTGACCGAAAAACTCGTCCGTCACGCACGGACTCTTTCCCCCTGGGGCTATGACATTCAAGAACAGCCCACGGAGTGATTGCAAATTCGCACTCAATAAAGTCGTGCGCGCCATTGAGCCTCGACTCACCCTCGTCGAATTACTGCAACACTGGCCCGAAATTTCCAGAAACCTCACTGCACCACCGAGAGCGAGACGCAACCAACTTGAACATTATTACCCCCTCTCACAACCAAGTTGGCGCTTATGGGAATCCTCGGCCCCGAGCTCTTACAGGTAGGGTCGGGATCTGGCAAACCAGCTCGCACGGGACTGCATATTCCGGCGAATTCGTGCGGCCAATCCGGCGCCACGCCTAACGACGGGGCTACCGCCAAGAGCCACGCATGCGCACACAAACAGAACCGGCGAAGCGATTCATCTCTTCTCAATGCTTCTTAGCGACCTCAGCCCATGCTTCCGCATACGAATGCGCCGGAAAGGCCAAATACCCCGGGTACCCCAGTTTGGCATGCCTTGCCCGGTCCAGATCCAACGTGACCGTGCTGATGGGCTCTTCCGTTTCCAAGAGTACGATACCCTCTGGATCCACAACCAGTGACGGACCACCAATAGGCACCCCAGCCTCTGGACCCGGACGGTTCACCGATACTACGAATGCGCTCGCCGTCAATGCCATCGCACGGTACGCGAGCCGCCAACGATGATAGGTGGCCGACGACGTCGCGCGCGGGCACAGGATCACCTCCACGCCCTGGGCGGCCAGAAGCTGGGCACCCACCGGGCGATTGCCATCCGAACAGATCTGAATGCCAAGGCGCGCTCCTGACTCCCGTATCACCTGAGGTGGGGTCCGCCCGGGTTTGTAGTGACTGGCTTCCCAGAATCCCGGCTCATGCGGCAGGTGGAGCTTTTCGTAAACCGCCACTATGGCTCCGTGCCTGTTGACCAAGAGGGCGGTGTTGTACCGCAATCCCTCGGGTATGCTTCGTCGAATAACGCCTCCCAGGATGGCGCAACCACATCCAGCAGCGGCAGACGACAGCATGCACGCGCGCCATCCGGCAGAGCCTTCCGCATCCGCTGACTCCGGGACATCGGTAGCCGGTGCCCACACATTAAAGGGCAACTCCGGCAATACCGCAAGGTGTGCGCGCGCTGTGACGAGTACTTCCTTAAGCCGCGGCAAGTCGTCAGGCTCCGGAAAGACCTGCGAGACAAGCGCAACCTTCAGCGTTCTTTGGGCGGTCGTGGGCATAGCTGATGCTGAAGTGAAATCCGCTGGGCGTGCGTTATGCAGGGTCAATGATTCCGCATTACCCTCTTCCGGTCATTCGCGCCAGTGATATGCTCCAGGCCCGTCATCGGTCAAATGCGGTGCGAATCTCAGACAGCGACTTTCCCAATGTAGCTACAGCCACCGCGTCTAGTGCGGCCTCGTCACCCTGCAGGTGCACCGTCCGATGCATATGCGTGTAACTGGCACCGGGCTCAAGGGCCAGCGCAGGCGATGATGTTTCCAGCTCGTAAAAGGGGCCGAGCGGCTCCAGACCAGGCGCAGGAGGACCATCATTGTAGCTGTTGATGACATCACCAACAAAAGGATCCTCTTGCAGCTCCCGCATGGAATTGACATAGTCAACGTTGCCGTCGGGCAGAGAATACTGCACCAGGGTCAGCAGTTGGCGCTCTCCATCATAGCTGCCAAAAGTGTGAGAGCTTCGAGCTTTCGACAAGCCAATCTTGCTGCGATACGCGCCATCACCGCGGAAATAGACGACCTCCCCGTCTTCGCGGAGCCGCTCCGACGGTACCTGGCCGAAGTAGTCCGCATTAACAACGGACGCGCGCTCTTCCTCGGTTCCGGAGACGTAGGGGATCACCACGGTAGTAGCAGCCGAGGGATGGTACATGCCAAGAATCCATATCGATAGCAGGCCGTGCTCACGGATCCACGCTTCTTCGCCCGTGTTGGTGACCGTGTTGAGCGACTCCAATGCCACCAAGCGGACTAAGGGCCCGATCGACACGCCCAAGTGCTGCTCTGCCTGGCTCCGGCCAATCAATCGCACCTCCCTATCCACCGTGAGCAAAAACGACGTACCCTGATAGTTCTGCAGATTCATCGCCTTCTGCATCACCACGCTGCGCGGCTGTACCGCTGTCACACTCCATGGCTCCCAGTCAATGGCTGCTGGCACATGCCAATGGCCCAAGTCAAACGGATCCCCAGACTTGAAGTAGATCGAGTACTGGCCGCCTTCGGGCCCAAGCCAGAATCGATCCTCGCCCCCAAAGACATTTATGTGCGGCTGGCGCTCGCCGGAAGCGATCACCGCGCGGTTGATCCAGCCGTAGCCAGAGCCACTGCTTCCCTCTGCGGTACTTGTCAGGACACGCCCCTACATGTCTGGGCTGACTGCCACCCGCGCCTGTCCGCTCGAATCTGCAAGGATTACGACGCTGGTATGGCGTTGAAGAAATACCACCTGATTCCCAAATGACGTGCCATCTTCAATGGCGCCGGATGGCTGCGCGGACGCCGGCACAGCGCAGACGGCAAGAATTACAATTGCCATGGCGGAATACACGATGTTGTACATAGCGATGCACCTCCGCTGAATTAGTGGCCAATGCCACCCCTAGTGAGCAGCCTTCCACAAATGTAGCGCATTGACGTATAGCGCTCTTGACTGGCGTCACGCCGCCCAAGCCTCTTTGGGGCGGCATAATCCGCGACCCTATTGGCTCAGCCGCAGCTGGTCCTGGGCTCCCAGGTGCAGCGCGGCAATCCGTCCACAGGCATCACCCTGCCGCATAATGTACGGGCGCCGGCATGCACATCGGATTCTGAGCTGTTTCAAGCGCTACGCATCAACTCATTGGGAGCTTCGGCGTGTACCGGTCCAGATTCACCAGCGCACTCTGCTGCGTAAGGGCCTTAGCTCGCGCAACACCCCCGGCAGCACCGTCAGCATGTCCGTAGCCACCATAGATTCGGGATCGTTCATCCGCGTATAATGCTCTGCGCAACGGCCGCCAAGGTGAACAGCGGTGACCGCGGCTTCCTCTGGCGCAAGGCCCTGGGCCAACAGCCCCGCGCACAGCCCGGCCAGAATGTCCCCAGTACCAGCCGTAGCCAAAGCGCGACTTCCAGAACTACAGATATAGACATGTCCGCTGGGTGTAGCTACAAGGCTTGGCATCCCCTTCGCAACCAACACGACATCCCATCGCCCAGCCCAGTGGCGTGCCGCTTGGATACGATCCGACTGGTCTGCACTCCCGGTTAGGCGGGAAAACTCGCCTGCATGCGGCGTAAGAATCCACCGCCCCGCCGAATGCCTTCTGATTTCCTGTTCGCGCCCGACCCAGCTGCCCAGTCCATCCGCATCAACAACGGCAGGCAACGACATTTCCTGGAGCAACATTCGGACAAATTCCTGGGTACCTTCGCTACGCCCCAATCCAGGCCCAACCAGCACTGCCCGTGCACGTCTAAGCATGCCGCGAAGGGCCTCCAGCGCCTGGGGCGCGGCAAGCTCGCCTGGAGCGCGCCCAGGAAGACCCATGCTCGCAACAGAAGTAAGCTTCGTCGCAATGACTGGTTGCCCGGAAATATGGGTTGCACACATCACATAGCCGGCGCCCACGCGTGCCGCGGCTCTCGATGCCATCACCGCGGCTCCAGTCAGCCCACTCGAGCCGGCAACGACCAGCGCCATACCAGCGTCATACTTATGTGCGTCGTGTGCCCGCCGGGGTAGTAACGCCCCAATCGCCGCATCCGAAGTCCGCCAGACGGGGCCAAACGCGCGCTGCACTCGCGCGACGGTTCGGCTCGGGATACCAATGTCCGCCACGACCACGTCACCCGTGTACTTCGGTCCCTCCCCTAGAAACAGACCCGGAGATGGTGACCCCATAGTCACGGTAGCATCCGCCCGAATGGCGTACCCCAGCACCAGGCCGCTGTCTGCGTGAAGCCCTGTAGGGATATCGACTGCAACCACCGGGGCCGGCTGGGCATTCAGGAATCGGACGACGCGGGCCAAGTTCGATCGGAGCGGCCGCGACAACCCGGATCCGAGCAGTGCATCCACATATACGTCCGCCTGCGATGTCCTGACGCCGTCAAGCGGCTTAATGTGCAGCCTGTCGTCGGCGATTTTGGGCAGAAGCTGCCGGTGGAAGGCTGCATCCCCCCGTAGGCCTTCTGCGCCCTTGGGCTCCCACACGCTCACATGTGCACCTTGCGCATGCAAGACGCGCGCTACCACATACCCGTCTCCACCGTTATTGCCTTTGCCAGCAACAACAGCCACATGCCGGCCTGCGATCGGACTCAGCTTAGCGACGATGTGAGAGGCTACCGCGCGCCCTGCCGTCTCCATAAGCAACGTCCCGGGAAGGCCGAACTCCCCGATTGTCAGGCGGTCCGCTTCGCGCTGCGCTGCTGCGGACAGGACAGGCTGCATACCTTGAAGAGCCATAACACCAGTGCTTAATGAAACTGCGCAACGGGCTTTGCTGCAAACCACTAGGATCCGCGGCAGTGTGGCGGACTCCCGCAGGCAGGTGCTACGGATTCAGGCAACCTGCACCATGCGGGCCCTTGGACCCAAGTCAAGACTCACCCAGTCCGCGGTTCACGGGTCCTGCGGCCACATGCTACCTGAACAGGGTCAGCTTAGTGATGCGGCCTTCCGTGCCGATCGCCCAACCAGCTTCTGGACCTGCAAACCCTACGCTCCAGTGATTCGCGGACGTCAGTGTAGACCACGCCTCGCCATCATTGGTGGTATACGCAACCCCCTGTGGACCTACAGCCACCAGGGTACGGACAGGCGCTCCAGGTACATACGTCGCGCCATAGACCGGCCCGGTAAACCCGGGTCGCTGTACGAGCTTCCAAGTAATGCCTCCGTCAGTGGTCAGCGCGACGTTGTTCGCCTTGCTCTCCATGTCCGCAACGTCGCCACCCAACACAGCGCCGCGCAGCGGGTCGGCAAACGCCACCGAGGTGATACCGCTCACCGCTCCTTGGGGAAAGGCCGTGTCATGCACCGACCAGGTCGCGCCACGATCCGTGGTACGCAATACGCGTGCTACGCCACCTTCACTGGCGCCAGTACCTACCCAGGCACTACTGTCGCCATGCACATGCAGACAGTGGCCGCTCGCTGCAAAACTACCCTCCCCTGGCCGCGCTGGCGGCAGCTGAGTGTTCGGGATACGCTCCCAGCTGCGCCCCCCGTCCGCGGTCTGGATCAGGTAGAATGATCCTTCATACGAATCACTGAATGCTAGGCCGTGGTGGTCATCCCAGAAATCGAAGCAATCAAAGAAGCCCTCGGGCTCCGCATTGACAAACTGTAACATCCAGGAGGCGCCTCCATCCTCAGTCTTATAAATCCTCGATTGATCTCCAGAACCGATGCTCAAGAGGTACGCTATCTCCGCGTCTACCGCGTGCACATCCCGAAACTGCAGCGAATCTGCACCCGGCACGACGCCCGTGACCCAGGTATCGCCTCCATCCATCGTTCGCCCGTAGGTTCCCCCTGTGCCAGCAATCCACACGACGGACGCACTGACCGGACTGATGCCAATAAACAGCGCATCCGATCCAGACACTTGGGGGGTCACACCGGGGTCCAGCGGCTGTCCGCTGCCCGCCCAAGGGATTGTTAAGGCCGCCAGGATCAGGCCCAAGGCATACACTGCAACGGGAGGTCGATTCATGAGCTGGTGGTAACTAAAAGGCAGGGACCGAGCTATAGGAATTGCGCAAAGCAAGTCGGTTGCACGTTTTACAGGATGGAGCGTGATCGACCCGCTCCGACCATACGCCACCGTGGTACCCAATATAACGACGTTAGCACCTTAGCGCCGCTGCTGATCCGAAAAGCTTGGACTGTTGGTAAAAAATGCCTCTCCAATGCCGGCTTCGGGAACTGATAAGAGCCATTATGCTACTCAGGACAGAGGCATTCAAGGTCCGAATTAGGGCCTGTGTACACGTTGAGTCTGGAAGCGATTCTGAGAGCCTCGAGGCGCTGTGTCAAAGGCGCCTGCTGATTCGTGACATCAATTGTTATGTCGTCTATCAAGGCTTCGGGTTGGTTGCCGTAGGCGGTGGTTTCGTGGTCAAACCATACGGTGCCTCTAATGAAGCTGGCTCAACTTGAGCGAATTCATGTGACTGTATGTAGCCGAGTGTCGCCGGTATTCTAGTGGGAATCCTAGTTTGTTGAATGATGCCAGGCCAAAGGGATCCACGCCACCATCAAAGAGGTCTTCGACGGCTTTGTGCAGGTGCAGCGCTGCAGTTGGCACAAATGGGAAATGGTCGTGGCCCACATGAGCAAGCAGGATAAGCTCGTATATCGCCCGCACCTGCAGAAAGCCAATCAGATTCCAAACTACCTCAAAGCGAAGGCCGAGCTCCTATTGCTTTAGGCCGACCTGAAAACCTCCGGCCAACCCAAGGCCATGAAAAGTTTGGAGGAAGGCATGGAGGAAACGCTCACGATCCGATGGCTCGCAATAGCCGAAGGACTCCCAATGCCTGCACACCACCAACTGTATTGAGAATCTCAATAATTCCCTCGGCAGATCGACGCGCGATGTTTGCAATTGGAGAAACTCGGCACAGGTCCACCGCTGGATGACGCTGGCACTCATGTTTGCAGAACCCAAACTGAAGACCATCCCCAACCACCAACACCTGCCCAAGCTCCGAAAGGCGCTTAAGCAAGCCAGGACCCGACTACCAAACCCCAAAATCCCCTTCCAACCCCTGCCACATTTCCACTAATTTTGGCCCACCCCCCTCGCACCAGCGCATATAGAGCGGAATGCAACGACGGACGCTTACTAAGCTGGGGCCGACGTGCGCGCCAGTTAGATAGAACATGTGACCTATCAAAAAGGCGACGACACTGATGGGCAGGTCCCTCTTGTCACCCTGACCACCGGATTCCCTATAACTACCCTCGACTCCGTGGCGATCTGTCCACCCAGGTGAACCCAGACAGGTTGGCGCACCGCGCCCAGAAGCAACCTTGGTAACAAGCCAAGGCCGCTCGGGAAAGCTGCGTAGGAGCAATCCTAGAGCGTATCGATATCGGCTGCAACCAGCGTGATTAACGGGGAGGCCAAGGCCGGGAGTCCATGCCTCCAGCTACCACACTTAGGCGCCGGTCACATCTTTGGGCGGATTCCGCCCGATCATTGGATACTGCTCCAGCTCGACGATGCTGCCGCTAACCGGGCGTGACGCGTCGCTGAGCCAATAGATAGCCGCTGAGGCGATGGTTGCCGGAGTGATAAGCCCTCCAGATGGAGCCGTCGTACGAGGCAGCCTCCCGGGCCAGTCTGGAGGCAAACCGTCTGCCAGCTTCAATGCATACTCGTTCTTGGTGAGCACCCAGCCCGGGTTGATCTGATTGACCCGTACCCCATATTGGTAATGGAGGCCGTCTCCCAAATTGCGCGACATGGTCATCAGCGCACCCTTGGAAACGCTGTACGCCAAGAGGGGGATCTCTCCGCAATAGGCATTGACTGACCCGATGTTGAGCACGCTACCCTGGGTCTTAGCAAGGTGGGGTAACGCTTCCTTTGTCAGAAGAAGCGGCGCGCGTACGTTGATGGCCATCACCCGGTCGAACAATGCCACATCTGTCGTCTGAATGTCCGAGCGCGGAATGAATGCCGCATTGTTCACCAGCCCATCGATCTTGCCAAAAGCCTGCACGGCCGCCTCAACGATGCGCCTGGCCGCATCCGGGTCCCATAAGTCGTCCACATGTATAACCGCGGCTGCACCCAGCTCCTTGGCAGTAGAACGGGTCTGGGCCTCTTTCACATCGGTGATCAGAACGCACGCACCTTCGGTAATGCACGCAGCAGCCATGGCGCGCCCGATCCCTCCGGCGCTGCCAGTGATGATGATGGCCTTTCCCTGCAACCGCATGGCTCTGGCTCTTTTATTGAGTACGCTGTCGCCCGTGAGAAGCCCCGCGGAACTCGACTGAAATTCACCGGCCGCGCTTGCTGGCTTACGCCGCGCGCCTGCCACGAATGGAGCGAGTTCCTGGTCAAAAGAACACGGCAAGGCCACTGCGCAGCAAAATATACCGCAGTTTCGAAAGCAATGTGGCGCGCATCAGGATACATCCCAGTGACAAGTGGATCAACCCGCGCGGCGTTTCGATCCGGCGCCCGCTCCGTGACCGACGCTGGTCTACCGGCCTAGACACACTTCCCTGCTTATCGCCCCGGCGCGTAGCCAAGAAGACTCCCCACGGTACCGCGCGCCTGCGCTTGGCTGCAACTCGCCCACGGCCAAGACGCTGACGTACTACGAACTTACCAGAGGCACCACTCACTCG
The DNA here is from genome assembly GCA_958296045.1 of Rhodothermales bacterium. Classification (GTDB taxonomy): domain Bacteria; phylum Bacteroidota; class Rhodothermia; order Rhodothermales; family Bin80; genus CATQHT01. The sequence continues at coordinate 109,218 of CATQHT010000001.1, read as the reverse complement.
CGCAGCTCTTCTCGGAGGGGTGAGCTGGAACATGAACGCCGCGCCATGTGTAGTCTTTACGAACTGTTATGCGAAAGCCATGACGCCCAAGGACGACCTGTTTTGCATCTCCCGGCGTCACTTTTTGCGGTACTCGCTGGGTGCCGCGGCCTTGGCTCCCTTGGCCGCTTGCGACGGGCTGGGCCTCAACAAGGATGATGATGACCCGCTCTTTGACGGCCCGACCATCGCGGAAGACGATTTCATCGCATTCAACGCGGGGTACTACGGGATTGGCGTAGACTCGGCAACGCAGCTTCCATACACCGCGCTGCGCCAGGGTAGCCCCGCCGCCCGCATCACCGATCCTGTCTCGATTGCCTATCGGCTGCAGCACCTTCTCGCTGATAGCCGGCACATAGAGCGTGTGGATACGATCCTGAGCCAACTGCTTACAGCACAGATTGACGCACGCCCTCCCGACAACTACCGGAACATGATTCCACGCCTGGCAATTCAGTCAGACGGCGTGGTGCCCACTACCAAGGACTACTCATTCGTACAAAACGCGCTATTAGCTTCGAGGGTGGCCATGGCCGCGCAGGCGCACGCAGGGACGGCCACATCAGACAAGGCTCTTGCCTTTCTTGAGAAGCAGAAGCTCGGCTACAACCAGGCTCTGGCACAATCCACTACGGGATTTCTGCCCGAGTTCGCCAATGCGGGTCTGTTTGGCGTGGACCCGGTCGGCATGAACCTGCTCTTTGGAGGATACTATGCCGCGGTAGCCTTTGTGCTCGCCTACTATATCGGTGATACGCCGATCATCGGGGATCCGCAGGTGGGCATGGACACCTGGCAGGCAATGATTGATGCGCAAAATGGGCTGATGGGTGCCCATGCCGCCTCCACGCGGGCATCAGCGAACCTTCAGGTACCGCTGGCGCGCAACGGCAGCGGGTATCAGTACTTCCACTCGCTCCTGACCATCGATCCTGCCTGGCTGGATATGTCCATGCAGAATGCGCTGTACAACGTGCTTTTCTCCTTCCTTGATGCTGCAGTCTATGACCGCGTACCCGGCATCTATTCTGCTGGCCCGCATGCAGGAGGATTTTTTGACGACAACGGACTGAACCGTCTGGCCGCCAAACAGCGGTATCACACCTCGCGTGAAACTATCGTTACCACAGACGCCTTGGCTGCGGCGCTCCGCCTGTTTGATGAGGACTCTGATGAACGACTCATTCTGAAGGGGTGGATCGGCCTGTATGCGACCGTGGATGACGTTATCACACCCCAGGGTTACCGCAGCGGCATGGACAAGGAAGGCACGCCCATCAACGCGCTGTACGCACGCCAAAATGGTGCCATGATATTGTTCAAGTCACAAGGCCCGGCGCTACTAAACAGCTTTATGGTCGCCAGCGGCAAGCCAAGCATGGAGGAACTTATGGGCCTCGTGCGACTCCGCTACCAAGATGAGCCGATCAGCCGTGTAGAATCCCAATTGCCGGTGCCGCTCCGTATAGAACGACTCTTCACAAGGGTCTAGTTCACCAGACGCGCAATGACCCGTACGGCGCTGCGCGTCCCTATAGCACCCAGTCTGACATTGCTTGGCATGCGTGCTGCGTGCTGCTGCGGCAACCTGCGAAATGTTCAGCGCCAGCAGGTCACTCGAAGAACGGGAATAAAGCCCGCAGCTCTTCGCGCGTGGGCTGAGCGCCATACTCTGACAATTCAAAGGCCTCCGCAAATTCGAAGGCCATGCCCCGCTCCTCTCCGTAATACTCCACTAAGAGGTCCCGCCACTCATTGGCGACCCAGGCGTCACGCTGCTGAAAACGATTAGCAATCCAGGCTTTGCGCGCCTCTTCCTCTTTTGGCACCTCGTCGTGGTAGCCAGCAAGCCACGCATTCCAGTCAGAAAACTGGGACCGCAGTGCCGCCATGCACGCGTACTTCTGGTCACCCACATCGTCAATACCCACAATGATGTCAGGCTCAAACGGATACGGTTTTTGAAAGCGGTCGTAGTAATAAAGGAATACCGGGTTCTTTTCGACACGTGGCGTGTCGGGTGTAAAGAACGGGACCGTCACCATAAAGGCGGCATCCTGCACCAGGATGGCTGTATAGCGATGGTCGGGATGGTAGTCGTTCGAACGCGGCCCCAGCACGATGTCGGCCTGCCAGTTTCGAATCAGGCGCGCCACGGTTTTTCGGTTCTCCAGAGTCGGCATCAGCTCGCCATCGTGGTTGTCGAGCACGATGGATTCTGCTATGCCCAAGATCTCTCCGCATTCCTCGACCTCCGCGGTGCGTACCTGCGCGAGCGGACCGCCGGCCATGGCGTAGTGGCCGATATCGCCATTGGTGATCGACACAAACTTGACCTGATGGCCCATCGCGGCCCACTTGGCTGCTACCCCGGAAGCACGAACCTCGCAGTCATCAGGGTGCGCACCAAATGCGATGATCCGAAGCGGCCGCTCAGCGTCCTGCGCAAACGCAGAAGGCGCAATAAGGATGGCCGCCAGCACACTGGTGGCCAACAGGGTGAAGAACAGGTTGCGCATGATAGACCTCGTTATCTTTTTGGAAACCGATTTCGAATCGGGCGGAATATGAGCCGCCACCTCGTACGGGCGATCGCCGTGCTGGTATTGGCCGCGCCTGTCAGGGGCCAGTCAGTCATAGCTGTAGTGGGCTCCATCTTTGCTAAGTGGGACAAGCCGAACACCCCGGGTGCGGTTACCGCAGTCTTGGTCTGTACCAGCATCGTACACTTGAAGGGCTACGGCATTGCTAACCTCTAGTATCGCACCGAGTTCTCGCTGGCAACCGTGTCCATAGGTCGCGAACGCTTCCAAACAGTTTACGGCTTTTGTCATCGCGATGCTCGCCCAAAGCGGCGTCCTATCTCTTGATGACGAGGTGTTCGCCAGTACATTCCAGATCTGCACCCGTTTGACCCACCCATCACGCTCCGCCACCTGGTGCGCCATACCAGCGGCTTGCGCAACGAATTCGGACTTTTGGCCATGGCGGGCTACCGCATGGCCACGTCATTTCAAAAGGTGCCATTCTCAGTCTGCTTTCCAGGCAGCGAGAGCTCAACTTCGGTAGGGTCGGGGACTGGCGCGCCAACTCACGGGACTCGGTCGGTAACCGCCGTCTCCCGAAATTACGTTTCCAGACCTTGCCATGTCAAACCATGGCGTGCGGTTTTCCCAGACCGGGCTTTCCTGTGGGTCACTTCGTAAAGCGTATGTGCAGTAGGCGTGGATGTGCTTTCGGCTTGTAATACGATACGTGCCACTGATCCTACAGTCCCAGTCGCTCGTAGAACATGTGCCTTTTCTACCGTTTCCAATCATAGCCCCGCCGTACTCGACCATGCATCAAAAGGTGCCTGGTCTTTTTCTCTACCCAGTTGCGGACGTAGCGAGAGCACCTGCCCGATTGTCCTATCCAAGAATAGTTCAACCATCCCCGCAAAATCGGGGCCCATTTAACAACGAACTGCAACACGTGATTTGGTGCGACAGTGGGCTGACCATCGCATCTTTATCGCGAAGATTGCATACGAGCGGTGGGTCGCGGGCCTGCTGGGTGCGTACATCATTGGAGGTTATCAGATGGCAATGGGCTACCGTCATCTTTCGTATGAGGAGAGGTGCCAGATTCATGCGTTGAGGAAGCGAGGGGATTCGACACGCGCAGTAGCGCGGCAGCTAGGTCGTTCGCCATCGACGATCAGTCGGGAGGTGCGGCGCAACAGTGGAGGTAGAGGCTACCGGTATAAGCAGGCGGACCGATTGGCGCGTGAGCGGCGGCGGAAAGCGTCGTTGCAACCTCGCAAGATAACCGCGGCTCTTTGGGCTTGTGTAACTGAGAAGCTTGCTTTGCACTGGAGTCCAGAGCAGATCGCGGGACGGCTTGGATCGGATTGGGTGTCCAGCTTACCTCTGATTGGGTGCACGAATTCGTCGGATTACGCATGCTATTTTCCACGAGTTTGTTGATGTGTGTCCGACGGACGATTGATGAACACATAGATATCACCCGATAACGGATCCCGCTTCATCCCCAATCGAACCCAACCGCGCAAGCCGTCAAATCCCTTCCGCAGGTCCGCTGGCTCGCGATACACGCAAAAACGATGAGAAGGTCCCAGCGCTAACATGAGCGGCCACCCTCACCATGAATCAACGCCGACAGAAACGGCACCGGCACCGGCGAAAATACACGCAAGCAGGCGCCGCCCGGAAACTGCAACTCCATCAACGCTCCCCCGTCACGCCGAACAGGCGAAGGACCCTCCACAAACGCGTCGCCCACCACCTTAGACGAAGATGCCGCGCACGAGCGGCACCAGGTCACTTGCTACGTGTTATGCCATGCTCTTGGCAAAATGCCTCCGCACGCTGCGTTCCACACAAATGACGCGCGATCAACGGAAACATCACCGGGATGGATGTGGTGCAACGTTATCTGCGAGATTGAACGAGAGACGTGGGCAAGCCGGAGGGGGGCTATTCGCGGGCCGCTGCAGGACGCTTGGGACGGCGGTGGAAGGTGCTGGCCAATGCGAAGCGATAGGTGTCACTGGTGCAGCGGAGCTTTTCCACGATAGCGTTGTGCGCAACATCTCGGACCAGCGTCGGAACGACTGGGCAGATACGGTCTGTGGCGGCATCCATGCCTGGAGCCTGGAAACCGATGGTAATGGGGAGGGTAAACGGCAAGCAGTTCACTCCAACGGAAGTCTAGACTCCTGCTTATCACGCGCGGGCGTGCCGGTCGACGGCATTTACCAAGACACGAAAACGTTCGGCTTAATGGCCTGCGCTATAGAAGCTTTGCACGGGCACTGCGGTAGGGAGCAGCGCGCCAAAGGCCCGCGCCATGTCCGCGTGGCCTGCAAGGCAGGCCGCCTACCCGCCGATGCTCAACTTATTCACTCACTAACGTAGGCCCAATGGCCGAACCTAACTGGGAGAATCGGACGCTGTTTCACGCCGACAATATCGACGTGTTAAGGCAAATGAACTCCCAAACGGTGGACCTGATCGCTACCGATCCGCCGTTTAACAAGAGCAAGGATTTTCACGCCACCCCCGTCAGTCTGGCAAGGGGAGCAAGGTTCCAAGATCGTTGGACATGGGATGATATTCACGAAGAGTGGAAGGATACCATTGATAACGACCTTAAGCCACTTGCAGAGGCCATTGAGTCTGCCCGCTACGCGCACTCCGAAGGGATGGCGGCATACGCATGCTTCATGTCCGTTAGGCTTATGGAGATGCACCGGCTTCTAAAGCCTACTGGCAGTATTTTCCTTCACTGTGATCCCACGGCGAGTCACTACCTGAAGGCGTGTATGGACGCTATTTTCGGATCAAGGAACTTTTTGGCAGATATAGTCTGGCCAAGGTATGCCCCTCACTCACTGGCAGCGTCTGGCATCGATACGATTTCGGACCACATACTGCTATTCGCGCGGGACGCCTCCAGGTATACGGGCAAGCTTGTCTCACGCCAACTCACCAGGAAGGAACGCAGAAAGCGTTTTCCAAAACTTGAAAGAGCCACGCAGCGGTATTTTCAGACTGTTGCTCTCGAGCAAAGCTCGAACCGAAGCAGTACCGGTGAGACTAGGATAATTCAGGGCAAGGTCTGCAGGACCACACTTGGCTGGCGTTGGTCACAACAGACTTTTGACAAGCGGTTAGCAGCGAACCCGAACATAATCTATTGGACTAAGAACGGAAGACCAAGATACAAGATCTACTTGGACGAATACCAAGGGCGTCCAGTGGGAAATATATGGACAGATATACCGTACTTGGCGTCTGGCGATTTGGAGCGCACGGGTTATCCGACTCAGAAGCCGATAGCTCTGTATGAACGGATAATCAATACCAGCACGAACCCAGGTGAGGTAGTGCTGGATCCCTTTGCAGGTTGTGCTACCACATGCATTGCTGCCGAACGATTGGGAAGACAATGGATTGGCATAGATATCTGGGAGTCCGCTCATCAGGTTGTGCTGGACCGCTTTACAAAGCAGGGCTACAGCGTTAACGGAGAGGTCAGGCAAGCCGGCAGAGTTTTCACTTTTGGCAACGTAATTTACACGAAAGAACTGCCGGTCCGAACGGACGAGGGCCGGACCGCAGGTGAAAAGTTGCTTCCCATTTGGGTCAGGCCGAAGGAAAGATGGCAGACACTGACGAACAAGCAAATCAAGGCCAACCTTGTAGCACTCCAGATGAACCCCGGGACTCGCCTGGTAATCTGCGTTGGGTGCGGTCGGGAATTGGAACAGGAGTTCATGCAGTTGGACCACATTCAGCCGCGCAGCGAAGGAGGCGTCAACTTTATTGATAACAGAATACTTCTGTGCGGGCCGTGCAACAGAAAAAAGAGCGATAAGCGGACGCTGAAAGGGCTCATAGCGGACAACAAGAGAGTTGGCTGGATGCAGAGCATCGAGCGCAGCAATTACGCTTTATCAAACGTGAACTATGGTGTGCGCAAGCTGATAGTAGAAGCATCCAATCCGCTGTAGCATTAGAGGCGGTAACTGGTGAGCTGCGGAATCCGCTGCAATGCAAGGCCGGTGGCAGTCCAGCATGCAGGGCTCTGGGGCGGTAGAACGGACGATTCAGTCGTAGGTCGCGCCCGCGGTATTTTGAGGCTTGGCCTGCTCCCGCGCGGTGTACCATCTTTTCCAGACATGATTCGATGCGGATTCCCAAGCTTGAGTGCACATGTGGCCTTGGTTAGTCGGGCCCTTGCGGTTCACGCATCGGCATCGTCGTGAATCCATCCGGTGGACTAAACGTGCGCTTATCAGGTATTAGCAAGATGTTTACGGCAGGCGCACCACCGCACGCGGGTGCGGCGGCGGCTGTAACCGCTTAAGCCCAACTATTCATGGCGGAATGCCCCGATAGCCTTGAATGTGGCGCGGTGCTGCTGGTCTTAGTGAATGATCGGTGGCAGTTCGCCCATTCGCCACAAACGGGCCAAACGGAGCACATCGGTGTAGTCGCCCTTGTTCGCGCTCCTGCCAATCAGCGCATTGTGGCGTGCTCCAATACCACCATCTTTTTCACGTAACTAGGTAACATGCCTGCCCCCACCGGGGGGTGGTGCCCAACAGCCTGGAGGTCAAAGCCGCGCGGGGCAAACAATACACCGAGGAGGCTATCCGCCAACGTGTATAGCGAAGCAGTCCCGGGACCCCCTTGAATAGCCTTCCGCTACACGCTCAGAGTCCTCGTACGGGGTTACGCCACCGGCGGCAAGCCGCGATGTTCGAAGAGCAGATTGAGTGCATCGGCCAGCAGATCCTGCTGATTGCGACCCGTGGTGACCTTAAGCATGGCCAGCTGCTTTGAAGCTGCCGTGCGGACGCGAAAAGCCTTCAACTTGTAGGGTGGACCAGGATCCGATGGGAGCGCAGCCGATGGGCGAGGCACCTTGAACCGCGTCAGATCAGGCATCTTGGATTTGGACATAGGGCTATAGTTGGGTAAGAAGCCATTGCCAGGTGGCAGCTATTTCCCGGGTTGCCTTGCTGTGCGGTTGCAGCTCCACGGCTACGCCCTCCTCAATAAGGGCATCCACCAAGACCGCACGATGCATCACAGGTATCGGGCACACTGGCAGGCCATACTGCTGCAGCACCTTCCTGACTTTTTGGTTGATGCCTGAACTGTGGCGGCCCTGATTAATGACCAAGACGCAGGGGCTGCCGTGCAGTGCCGCTACAGCTACCGTAGAGGCCAAAGCCTCGATGTCCAGGACAGAAGGCCCGCACGAGATCACACACAAATCCGCCAAGCGTATCGCCATCGCGCTGTTGGCGCGCGGCATCGTGTCCAGAAAGACCCAGGACATGCCTACGCCCCTGCATGCGGCCACAGCCTCTTTGGCCCTGGATGCATCGGCCTGCAGCACGAGAGTGTGTTCCGCCTCGCGACGCTGATACCACCGCACCGCTGACGCCTGCATGTCCAAGTCCAGGATCGCCACCGGGCCGGAGTGCTGACGGTGCGCTTCCACCGCCCAGTGCAGCGCGAGCGTGGTCTTGCCCACACCGCCCTTCTGCGACACCACACTCAGAACCTTCATAACAATGTAACTAGTTAGCTACGGTTGTTAACAAGATAGGACACTATCTCGAACCTCTCTGCACCCGGCATAGCGCCATCCATGCTCACTGCAGACACCGACGAGGCGGTGCTTATCCAGACAGGGCTGCACGGCAAAGCCCAGGGCTCCCAAGACGGCTACCGGCACGATGTGCCCCTGGAAAGACGGTGACAAGGACTGCGCACGCTCACGCCGTCCAGAAAGCCACCTACCAAAGCACCGTGCTGTCGGACCTAGCGCTACCCGGTAATCACTCAAGCAGCTTGACAACGAGCCCTCAAGGTGCATAGGGCGGGCAGATCTTGGCCCTTAGCCACGCGGTTACCCGACAAGAAATGCATAGCCCTCGTAGCGGGAGGCCTGAGCTTCACGCTGGAGGTGAATGTTACGCTGTTCTAAGTGGTAGATGCGAAGGGTCAAGGCCATTCGCGTAGCGAGCGTGAGTTAAGAGTGTATGCGCCGACCGCGACGGGCGCGTGTACCCCCCTCGGGTTGCGGGCATGCACCTTGCGGAGCGTGCGGTGAGCGAAACCGTTGAGATTGCCGAGCCTACGCCATGCGCTATGGTGGCGGGCGCTCCACAAGGTCGTATATCCTGAGTTCTTCGTAGGCTATGGCGCGCATCTGCAGACTTGCGTACCCACGCCACACGATTTCATGCCCAGGCGGAGGGTCGTGCTTTCGGTTCATGTAGCCGCCCATCATCGCCATCAACAAAATTCCCGAGGTGAGGTCCTTGAGTTCGGGAAGGTCGTAATTGCGGGCATAGACCCGCAACATATACATCTCCGCGTCCGTGAAAATCACTTCCGCGTCCATGCTGGCAGTTACACGCCCCAACAGCGTCATGAGCATGAGCCGCCAGGACGTGACCATATACAGCGTTATTACCCGGTGCAGGTTCTCTGCCTGCTGCATGCGCAGCTTTTCGACGCGGCAACCAGTCTTGAGTACCCGAAAGGTGTCCTCCACGCGCCAGCGCAGGGTGTAGTATTCCAGTATCTGCTCTGCCTCCTGTAGTGATGTAACCTCCACGGTGGTTAGTAAAAACCACTCAATCCGATCTGCACCTTTGGGCGGTGCTATCTCACGAACGTGGACCGCGGAGACCTTCACGGGATCTTCGGCAGACCCGCCTGTTGCTGGCAGCCTCACTTGGCGAAAACGCACCTCCATGCGTGCATTACGCTTCGGACGGCCCTTCTGCGTGATCCGACCAGACTTCGCCCGAAGACTCAGACGCTCTACCAAGAGCTCCAGCACTCCAGCAGGAGGTCCACGGCGCATGGCTTTAAACAGGCGATCATAGCCCTTACCCAGATTCCGATCGTGTTTGGCCCGAATCAGCACATCCGTCCGCTTCAAAGTGCGCTGCGCCGCAAAGATCTCGAATGCATCCGCTTCCCGGTCCATCACGCTAAGCACGCGCGTCTTGCGCGGCAGCGTCTGTGCAGCCTCATCTATGTCGCGAAGCCCGTCAATCCATTGATGCGTCTTAGTTTGCCCTTCCTTTTTTCTGTTCGAACACCGTAATACTCCCAAGCTCAAGTTTGTCAATTGCGCCTCATGCGCAGCGAAATCGGGGTTTATTTTGTGGCAATATGGCCTCATATTATGTGTTGTACCTATGATTCATATGGCTTTGATACCTTTTTTTTCTCAAAATACCCAATGTAGTGGAATAGTCCAGAACCATTTCGCTGCCAAACCGTATATTGACGCATGGGCACCCGATACCCGCACGCACACACGCATGTACATCCGCGCCAAAACGCGCATCCTTAAATCTGGCGCCAAGGCCACCAGCTACGCGCTGGTCGAATGCCACCGGATCAAGGGCGCTCCTAAGCAGCGAACCGTCCTCAACCTGGGCCAATCTTTCCCAATCCCCAAAGAACAATGGCGCGCATTGATTCTCCATATTGACGAGGGCTTACGAGGACAGAGCCGCCTAGCGTTTGAGAGTGAAGGCCTCCGCCATGCCAGCGAGACCATCGTGGAGAAGCTGCTGGAAAAGGGCTACAACGTGGACGACCCACGCGACGACCGGGATGCCGTCATCATTGATGAAGTCCATCATACCGACACTCGTACCGTCGGAGGCGAACGTGTGGCGCTGAAAGCGTTGCAGCTGTTGGGATTCGCAAAGTCCTTGCGAATGCTGAAGTTGCGCGAAGATCAGATTCATCTGGCGACGGCGCTGGTGGTCGGGCGCATGCTCTTGCCCGGCAGTGAACGACATACGCATGAATGGATGCACGAACGATCCAGCATCCTGGAGTTACTGCACTGCGACCTCCCCAGTCTGAGCAGCCTTTACCGTATCGGAGATGCCCTCTACCAGCACCGTCAGTCGATCATGGATGCACTCTTCGGCACCACGAAGGAGCTCTTGGGATTCAGCGAAACCATTGCCTTCTTTGACCTGACCACGACGTGGAATCAAAAAGTCGTTTTCGCTGGCCGGTGAGGCCAGGGGCGTGTCGGAGCGTTGCTTGGGGTCTGCTGAGGGTGCCAGCGGAATGCAATGGCATACGGTGACTTCAGTTTTGCCGACGCGTACTTCGCGAACCAAGAGCCGAACCAACTGCTGCCGTTCCGTGATGGACAGGTCCTTTTCGCCTTCGTGCATCCGCGCCACAAATTTCTGAACACTGTGGGCGAGCGTCAAGGTAGACGCGGCGTCCATCCGATCGGCCTGTAGTGCCCTGAGCTCGGATTCAATGGCCCGCTGTCGCGTTTGCAGCGGTCCGGTTCGATCGCGCAGCTCGTCCAGATTTATAAGGCCTTGCTGGTATGCATCCACCAGTCGGCGGCTTTGCCTTCCACAGCTCAGACGCTCCTTTTGCAACTCGTCCTTGCGCCGTTGCGCCGGGCCCTTGTTCCGTGCCGCTTTGGTTCGACGACCAATCTCGGCCTGAATGAGTTCAGGAGCTTCCAGCAATCCCACCACCGCCTTCCACACCTTTACGTCGAGATCTTCGGCGTTGACGGAGGGGTTGTCGCATACGGCGCCTTCGGGAAACCGCCAGCCCTCCGTCCCATTACACCGATAGTATTTTCTGCGGCTGTTCTTATGTTGGAGCCGTCCCATCGCATATCCGCAATGCGCGCAGATACATAGCCCCTGCAAAAGACTTGGCGCACGCGTGTTTCGCACCGAAAAGCGACGGTTATGTTTGCGCCGCTCTTTGGCACGTTGGAAGGTTGCTTCGTCAACAATTGGTGGCACGCGCAAGGTAATCCACTCTTCTCGTGGACGAGCCGTTCGTGAATACAATCTCCGCACGGCGCCGTTCTTGCTGCGTCCGGTGCGATTGTGCCGAACCCGTTTCTCCGATGTCATCGTCTTCTGATACGCCGCCTTACCAATGTAAGCCTCATTGCGCAGGATGCTGGAAATGGTGGAGATGCCCCAGTACTTTGCGTGTCGGGGATTGTGGCCCAGTGCATCCAGTTTCCGTGCCACTACCGGAATGGTGCCGCCCTTTTCGGTATAAAGCTTGAAAATCAGACGCACGACCGCCGCTTCGGAGGCATTGATCACCAATCGTGCGCCGGAGGTCTCCGTCTTACGGATCAGGTCATAACCGTAAGGGGGCTTGCTGATCATGTTCAGAGAGCCCTGGCGGGCCCGATAGAGTTTGCCGCGGCGAGAGCGCTCAGCAATCTGCGTACGCTCATACTCTGACAGGACGGACAGAATCTGGCGCAGCAGTACCTGCTGCGGCGTCGCGTTATCGGGCTCTTCTACGAAGACGATACGGGTGTTGTATCGTTCAAACTCTTCCTGAAGCAGAACCTGATAGGCGAACTTACGACTGAGCCGATCGGGAGACAAGACCAACACATACGCCAGGACGCCGTGGGCGACCAGGTCGCGCAAGGCGTCCAATCCGGGGCGAGCGAGGGTGGCACCACTGTAGCCGTTGTCAGCAAAGATCTGCTGCTTATCGATGGCCCAGCCACGCTCACGCGCATTCATCAGCACGGCCTCCAGTTGACTGTTAATTGTCTGCTGGCGCCGCTGGCTCTCGCTGGATACGCGCACGTACACGGCCGCGATCTTCTCTTCTTGCTTCATGCGAGAATGTATTGTTGTCCGAAATCCAGGGCTGCACCAACAGCTCGTAGGTCTGGGCTATGCGCTGCTGCGCAGCCCGGTCCGGTTTGTATGTCAGGCGGATGGGACGCATTCACGGTGAATCGCTGTCCAAAAGACGCGCCAGCGCTCGAGCCACCAGCGCCCCCAGACTCACACCGGTATGGCGTGCACGAGCCCGCGCACGCGCAAGCAGAGCCACGGGAATCCGGACACTCAGGGGCGCGGTAGCCTCCGCCCGAGCCAGCGAAGAATCCGCTTCGCGCGCCGCACGGACGTAACGGGAAGCCTGCACCCGGGAGAGATCGAACCGTGCGGCAAGCATGCGCGCCGCTTCTGCGGCGCTGTGCTCCCGACACAGCACCTTGGCTGCAGCCACGCGCTCGGCGCGCTCCGTCAGTGTGGCTCGTTTCATGCATCCTATAATACCAAAACTATATGATCATATGCAAATGATCCATCACTAGGGCCGGGCGAAAACACGATCCAGCCGCAGCAGTCTTTTTGATTCCATGTTGTCACCAATGTGTTCTACACGGGCCGCAAGAAAGGGGAGTTGCTGCGGCATGGTCGCAGCAAGGAAAAACGGTCTGATTGCCCACTGGTGACGTTGGCCTTGATGATTGATGCATCGGGGTTCCCCCGCACGGCGGAAATCCTCCCGGGCAATGCCAGTGAGCCTGCCACGTTGCACCAAGCCATTGCACAGCTGAACGGAGCCAAGCCCACGGTGATTATGGATGCTGGCATCGCTACAGAGGCCAATCTGGCGTATTTGAACGAACAGGATCTGGACTGGATCTGCGTGCAGCGTACGAAGACCCCGCCGGTACCCAAAGACGCACCGGATCAAGTCTTCAAAACCGCCAGCGATGTCGACGTGCGTGCCTGGGCACTCCCAGACGAAGGAGGAGAACGGCGCGTGTATCTGCACAGTGAAGCCCGACAAGCAGTCAGCAACCAGATTGTTGGAGCAAAGCGTGTGAAATTCGAGGAGGCCATCGCGCACCTGAACGCGGGACTGGCGCAGCCCAGACGTCTGAAGAACTTCGATAAAGTGCAGATCCGGGTGGGCCGACTCATAGAAAAGTACAAGCAGGTGGCCTACCAGTATGATGTTAAAGTGACCAGGAAGGCTGGCAGCACCCACGCCGAAAAGATTCGCCTCACACAAAAGCCTGCCTACGAGGCATGTACGGAGGCCCTCGGCGGGTATGTACTGCGCACCAGCCACGCGGAATGGTCGGTCAAGAAAATCGCACAGACCTGTTGGCAGCTAGGAGAGATCGAACGCACGTTCCGCACCATGAAATCCGATCTCGGATTACGTCCGATCTACCACAGTCGGGACCTTCGCATAGAAGCCCACCTCTTCCTGTCCATTCTCGCCTTTCACGCAGCGCATCTGATACGCAGCCGATTGAGAACCGTCGACATCCACAGCAGCTGGGGCACACTCAAGGTCAAGCGCAACCAGATGCATCGTGTAACAACCGTGCTCCCACAAAACGCAACCCATTGCACCCTGCTCAAGAAAGACCAGGACCTCAAGCCGTTCCACCGTAAAGTCTTCCGCGCGATGGGGCTCAAAACCGGCACGTACACCCGCAGAATGAAAGCAAGACGCCCCGCTAAAGGGCACGCGAACATGTAAAACACACAGGTAAAACCCGTCCTTCTAACCATCCCTGTATGTCAGGGATGTGTGACCTCACGTAAAAAATCCACTACATTGACAAACTTGGGCAAGGGCAATCCCTCGTCGTTCAAAGCCAGGGTCGCGTGCAGATGTACGCCGCGCGCCTGTGCCTTGGTCTGGTTACTACCAACTACTTCCAATCCGTCGCACTGCGGACGTGTGCTGTAACTAATGTCTGTACCATCCTGCACGCACAGCACCGTTTTCTGGGTGCGCATCCGCTCAATGGTCCGCTGCCGGTGCAGCGCCAGCATCTTCGCAGGTGTGATGCCGAACCTATCGGCCTTCTCGATGAATCGCCAATATCCCCTTACAGCAGCTAAGTCTCGGTTAGGAACCGTGGTTACGGGCTTTCCCATCGTTTTTGCTACTAGTGCCGCGCTCTTTACCAGACGGGCGGTGCGCCGAATATGGCCCAACGCTGCACCGCCAAATTCCTGTTCCGCCCAAGAGTCGCTCGCCAGCCCAGCGCCCACCTCCAGCCGGGGTCGCAATTCCACATGCGGTACGCCCAGACGATCGCGCCACGCAGGATCCAGTTCATAGGCGAATACCTTCTTCCGTGAACGCTTTCCCACGCCGCTCGGTGCATGCCGACCGCGCCCCTGGGTGAGACCTAAGTATTGGAAGCCTGCTGCCTTGAAACACGTACCCTCGTAACGTGGACACACGAAGGTCTCTACCACGTAAGGTACATACTTATACCGGGCCATGAAGTCGGAGGACAATCGCCGAAACACGCGACCCAGCACGAAGCTCGCCAGATTCTTGCACCGAACACTTGGACGAATCAGAAAACGACTCAGGTTCACTACGCGCTTAAGATGGCCGCTGCGCTGCTCATGACTCCAGGCCATCCACTGGTATATTAGGGACACTTGCAACCGAACGGACGATATGTGCGTGGAGTTCACATGACTTTCACGGAACCGCTCTCGGGAAAGGGGACCTGGCTGAGTCGACGTCTGATCAAACTGGTGTTCGCGCGCTTAAGTCGGCAGAGCCAACCGTAACGCCTGATATTGATTTCGTCGGGAGCTACCAGAGCCTCTTGCAAAAACCCTAAAAACGGCCAGTACTCCCTCCGCAGGCGCGGGAGAAGAGGTGGCACTTCCGTCGTGGGTATCGTAATAGTAAGCGCCCGTTAGGGTATACCTTGTGGGGGAACGGGCCTGATCGCGAATGTTGGATAGTTTCGGAATCGCGAAGCAACAGTGCAACTTGATTGGTGCCGCGCAGTAAAACACACGTTGCGTCTGGAGCGCGAAGCATGTATGCGCAAACCGGACGGAGTCGTCCAGCAAAAGCCCGCGAACGTGCGCGAGGGGCTTGGTGTGATCCGAGCAATGTGGCGTTGAGCGAGGTCGTGGTGTTGGGCGAAGACAATCCCTAACATAACGGGACAGCCATGTCCACTGGAGCAGCGAGGCTCGTTTCAAAAAGAAAGTTAAGCCCATAGGTCCCCCATCCTGAAAAATGGGCGAGATTTTTCAGGTCGCGCGTGACTCCCGGTCAGGACCGCATCTGCAGTAGAGCCGTGCGTAGGCGAGGGGTCAGTGCATGGGCTGGTAGCCAGCGGGGTAACGGATGTGCATGACGGTTGGTAGGGCTTTTCGATTGCCAGGCTCGTTTGTGAGATTCCCACTAATGGGATCTATAGTCATATGGGGCATGGAGGCCGGGGTGCTACGCTATGTTTCGAACTTACCGTACGGCATTTATACTCGGTGTGGAGCATTTCCCGGCTACCCGTATCCGCCTGTCGCGGCTGCCATGCACAAGGCCTTCGCTGCTGCTAATGGCTCAGCAGACCGCTTGTGCGGTTGGGGTCAATGGAAAGAAGAGGTTGGGGTCGTAGGCTGTCTGTTTTCTCCAGATGGTCCACAGCACGGCCAGAATCTTGCGCTCGTTTCAAAAAGAAAGTTAAGCCCATAGGTCCCCCATCCTGAAAAATGGGCGAGATTTTTCAGGTCGCGCGTGACTCCCGGTCAGGACCGCATCTGCAGTAGAGCCGTGCGTAGGCGAGGGGTCAGTGCATGGGCTGGTAGCCAGCGGGGTAACGGATGTGCATGACGGTTGGTAGGGCTTTTCGATTGCCAGGCTCGTTTGTGAGATTCCCACTAATGGGATCTATAGTCATATGGGGCATGGAGGCCGGGGTGCTACGCTATGTTTCGAACTTACCGTACGGCATTTATACTCGGTGTGGAGCATTTCCCGGCTACCCGTATCCGCCTGTCGCGGCTGCCATGCACAAGGCCTTCGCTGCTGCTAATGGCTCAGCAGACCGCTTGTGCGGTTGGGGTCAATGGAAAGAAGAGGTTGGGGTCGTAGGCTGTCTGTTTTCTCCAGATGGTCCACAGCACGGCCAGAATCTTGCGCTCGTTTCAAAAAGAAAGTTAAGCCCATAGGTCCCCCATCCTGAAAAATGGGCGAGATTTTTCAGGTCGCGCGTGACTCCCGGTCAGGACCGCATCTGCAGTAGAGCCGTGCGTAGGCGAGGGGTCAGTGCATGGGCTGGTAGCCAGCGGGGTAACGGATGTGCATGACGGTTGGTAGGGCTTTTCGATTGCCAGGCTCGTTTGTGAGATTCCCACTAATGGGATCTATAGTCATATGGGGCATGGAGGCCGGGGTGCTACGCTATGTTTCGAACTTACCGTACGGCATTTATACTCGGTGTGGAGCATTTCCCGGCTACCCGTATCCGCCTGTCGCGGCTGCCATGCACAAGGCCTTCGCTGCTGCTAATGGCTCAGCAGACCGCTTGTGCGGTTGGGGTCAATGGAAAGAAGAGGTTGGGGTCGTAGGCTGTCTGTTTTCTCCAGATGGTCCACAGCACGGCCAGAATCTTGCGCTCGTTTCAAAAAGAAAGTTAAGCCCATAGGTCCCCCATCCTGAAAAATGGGCGAGATTTTTCAGGTCGCGCGTGACTCCCGGTCAGGACCGCATCTGCAGTAGAGCCGTGCGTAGGCGAGGGGTCAGTGCATGGGCTGGTAGCCAGCGGGGTAACGGATGTGCATGACGGTTGGTAGGGCTTTTCGATTGCCAGGCTCGTTTGTGAGATTCCCACTAATGGGATCTATAGTCATATGGGGCATGGAGGCCGGGGTGCTACGCTATGTTTCGAACTTACCGTACGGCATTTATACTCGGTGTGGAGCATTTCCCGGCTACCTGCGTATTCCGCTTCAAATCGACCAGTGGTTCCACGGGAAATCGACCACCGATTCCACGGCAAATCGACCAGTGGCTCCACGGCAAATCGACCACCTGAGCTGGCGCGCGCCGACCGGTGGCGGCGGGGTGTAGGAGGTCGGTTAACGGGCCTGCCAAATTGGCAGTCTGGCGGAGTTAGAAACGGGTTATTGTTGCCTGTCGCGGGTGATGGCGGCAGGGCAAGCGCAGGTGGTATCGTACCCTCTTTACTTACCAAAAGAGGGGTACTTATGCCAAACAAGAGGGTTGTTATGCGTGTTTTGTGGGACGTTCTGCGGTTGTCTGCGGAGTCTGATTTGAGCGTACGTGGTATTGGTCGTGCGCTGGGAATATCGCACAGCACGGTACTTGGTTACTTGCGTCGTGCTAAGGCAGCGGGTGTGCATTGGCCTTTGCCCGAGGGTATGCCGGAGGCCAAGTTGAAGGCATTGCTTTATGGTCCGCCGGAGGTTGCCAAGGAGACGCGTCCGTTGCCGGACTGGTCCGAGGTGGAGCGTAAGATGCAGGTCAAGGGGTTCACGCGGCGCCTGATGTGGGAGCGGTACAGGCGGGACCACAGCGATGGTTACGGCTACAGCAAGTTCTGCGCTCTTTACTCTGCCTGGAAGAAGGAATTTGGCCAGGTGACGGTTCCGATGGATCATCCTGCGGGTCATTCGGCCTTCGTGGACTATGCAGGCATGCGCCTGGAGGCGATAGACCAGCTTACGCGTAAGCGGCGTCGGGTGGAGACCTTTGTTGGTGTGCTGGGATTCTCCAATTATCTCTACGTTGAGGCGACGTGGACGCAGCGTCTTGGGGACTGGCTGGGCTCGCATCGTCGCATGTTCGAGTATTTCGGGGCGGTGCCTTCCTATGTGGTCTGTGACAATTTGAAGAGTGGCGTGCGCAAGGCCCACCGATACGATCCGGAGATCAATCCGTCGTATCAGGACCTTGCGATGCACTACAAGACCGTGGTTGTGCCTACGCGTCCCGGGAAGCCCAGGGACAAGGCCAAGGTCGAGCAAGCCGTGTTGCATGCAGAGAGGCGCATTCTGGCTCCGTTAAGCGATAAGCGTTTCATCGGTCTAGCGCATGTGAACCGGCACATTCGTGTCCATCTGAAGGAGCTTAACGAGCGGCCTTTTCAGAAGCTGGAAGGCAGTCGTAAGAGCTGGTTTGACACGTGGGAGCGATCAGCGATGAAGCCCTTGCCGGCGGAGCCGTACGAGCACGCGGAGTGGCGCAAAGCCAAGGTGCACAGAGATGCGCACATCGAGGTGCGCTGGCACCGTTATAGCGTTCCTTATCGATATGTAGGGCGTTCGGTACAGGTTCGCCTTACAGATACCACCCTGGAGGTATTTTTTGACGACAAACGGGTGGCGACGCACCCGCGTAGCCACCAGAAAGGGGTCACCACCAAGGATGAACACATGCCGGACTCCCAGCGCCAACTGAAGGATACGAGCCGCTTCGTAACCGAGGCAGAACGTATCGGGCCGGACACACACAAGGTCGTGCAGCAGATCATCGATGCTGAACGGCACCCGCTGATTCGTTACCGCACGCTCATGGGCCTGCTCCGCTTGGCTCGCATCTACGGTAAGAGCCGCATGGAAAACGCGTGTACGCGGGCAATCGCTATCGGCACCCGCTCGTACAGGAGCATCGCGTCCATCCTGAAGAATGGACTCGACAAGCATCCGCTGGACTCGGTGTCTCCGCCTCCCATAGACCATGACAACATCCGGGGCCCAAGCTATTACGACACCAAATCGGATTCTCCTCACCAAACCTCGAAGGACTGATGCTCCTACACCCTACCCTTGACAAGCTCGAGCAGATGCGTCTGCATGGCATGGCGCGCGCGCTGCGTGATCAGCTTACCCAACCGGAAATGGAACAGCTCCCGTTCATGGACCGCCTGGGCCTATTGGTTGACCACGAGGAGATCGTGCGATACAACAATCGCCTGCGGTCGCGCCTACGCCGCGCCCGGTTACGCCAGGAGGCCTCCATGGCCGATCTGGACTATCGTCGCGGTCGCAATCTGGATCGGCGCCTGATGGCCTCGCTTTCCACCTGCGACTGGGTGGGCAAACATCACAATGTGATCATTACCGGACCCACCGGTGTCGGCAAGAGCTTCGTGGCGTGCGCGCTGGCGCATAAAGCCTGCATAGAGGGGTTCACCGTACGCTACCACCGACTGCATCGTCTTCTGGAAGATCTGCAACTCGCGCACGGGGACGGACGCTTCCTGAAACTGCTGAAGCAGTTGACGCGCTTCCACCTACTGGTTCTCGATGACTGGGGGTTGTCACGAATCAGTGCGCTGCACCAGCGGGATCTGCTTGAGCTAATCGATGATCGGTATCAGAAGGGATCCATCGTCGTTACCAGTCAGATGCCTGTGAGTGTGTGGCACGAAGGCATGGAAGACCCAACACTCGCTGATGCTATCCTGGATCGCCTCATTCACAATGCACACCACATCGCGCTGAAGGGAGAGTCCATGAGACAGCGTCTGCCACAATGGCAGAACCTTCCAGAGAAGACAAGCGTAACTGACGCCAGACAGCCGTGAAAATGGTACCCAGAACAGTCACGATGCAGCGCTATCCAGCGCGGACTCAGCACGCCGAATCAGGTGGTCGATTAACCGTGGAATCGGTGGTCGCCATACCGTGGAACGAGTGGTTTTTTTTCGTGGAATATGCAGCTACCCGTATCCGCCTGTCGCGGCTGCCATGCACAAGGCCTTCGCTGCTGCTAATGGCTCAGCAGACCGCTTGTGCGGTTGGGGTCAATGGAAAGAAGAGGTTGGGGTCGTAGGCTGTCTGTTTTCTCCAGATGGTCCACAGCACGGCCAGAATCTTGCGCTCGTTTCAAAAAGAAAGTTAAGCCCATAGGTCCCCCATCCTGAAAAATGGGCGAGATTTTTCAGGTCGCGCGTGACTCCCGGTCAGGACCGCATCTGCAGTAGAGCCGTGCGTAGGCGAGGGGTCAGTGCATGGGCTGGTAGCCAGCGGGGTAACGGATGTGCATGACGGTTGGTAGGGCTTTTCGATTGCCAGGCTCGTTTGTGAGATTCCCACTAATGGGATCTATAGTCATATGGGGCATGGAGGCCGGGGTGCTACGCTATGTTTCGAACTTACCGTACGGCATTTATACTCGGTGTGGAGCATTTCCCGGCTACCCGTATCCGCCTGTCGCGGCTGCCATGCACAAGGCCTTCGCTGCTGCTAATGGCTCAGCAGACCGCTTGTGCGGTTGGGGTCAATGGAAAGAAGAGGTTGGGGTCGTAGGCTGTCTGTTTTCTCCAGATGGTCCACAGCACGGCCAGAATCTTGCGCTGCGTATTCAGGCGCGCATGTGTGCGGTTGTTCGTGCGATCCAGCGAGGCCTCAAAAAAGCGCTTCACCTCATTCGAGTCCTTACCGCCGCGTATGCCGTTCATCCAGGCGCGATAGCTAAGGGCCTTGAGCTCGCCATTGCCCGAGCGATCCAGGCGTTTATACGCCAGCGGCTTGCCAGCAGAACTGCGTGTGCGAATGCCCAGCCTGCAGTAGCGCCAAAGCCGCTGCTTGGTCGCAAAACGGTGCGGCGTCTGAATGAACGCATCAAAGACATGAGCACTGATCGGTCCCACTCCGGGCATCTTCATGAACTGCTGAATCTCTGGGTACCGTCTGCCCTCTCGGATCATCCGGTCTTGCGCCTTCTGCTGCGCCGCGATTGTTGAATCCAGCACATCATAATCATCGCGGTAGCCCCAGGGTTTCCCCTGGGGCCCCGCACAGATCCGTGCGTGCGCGTTAACGCACACGGCTCTTCCCGCAGGTCGCGCTCCCGCGCATGACGTTAGGAAGTGGGGAAACCCCACCTCCAGCCGTAAGCGGTACACCTGCGCCCCGACTGTGGCACTGAGTCCACAGCTCTTGGACAGATCCACGTAATCCGGCCCAGAGTCCGGCATGAATCCAGCTTCCCGCTTTCCCCTTGGGTGCGACCCTTGGCTCCACCGGCTCCGCCCCGTGGTCATCCACGCGTTGTTCGCTGGCTTCATAGCTACTATGGTCGCATCTGACTTCTCTCCACCGTACATCCTCCGATCGGCATTTAGCCTACGCTTTGGCGACCCTCCCCGAAGGGATGGGTAGTGGAGAGACCTCCCAGGTCCCGATGCAGTACGTACGTGCGTGCCTGGGTTCTTGGACACCGCGGGACCCTCCTCCGCCTCACCATTAACGGCAAAGAAGGTGTTGCCTTCGACCACGAAGAAACCCTCGGCGTCCCGGACGATGATATTTTCGGTGCTCATTAGCCCTGCCCACCCGCACCTCTACCGACGCTTCGCCTGCACCCTCGCGGGTACCGACGCACGGCTCGAGGAGATGCGTGGATGGTTAGTCCTTCACATCGGGAGACTTTCACTCCCTGTACTGGCACCAGTTAGCCTGGCGCACATCCGATACCATCTCACGAGTGGGAGCGTTCGGCAGCTGCTCCAAAAAACTCTTGCGGTGTGCCGCGCTGAAAACCGTTGTCCCGTCTACGCGCAAGACACCCGCTCTCCGATACTTCGCCTTTATGATGGTCTTCAGACTGCGTTGGCTATCGCGCAGCTTGAGATATTGCTGCGCGATAGCCTTGAAGGTGGCACGGTGTTGATGATCCGAGTGATAGACCGGTCGCAGCTCACCCATCCGCAGCAGACGGGCCAAGCGGAACGCATCCGCTAAGTCGTCCTTGTTCGCACTCTTGCTAATCAGCGCATTGTGGCGTGGATCACAGACCACCAGCTTATCCACGTAACCACGCAGCATGCCTGCCAGCCACGCAGCTAATGTGGACTCCTGCAGGGCCAAGATCTTTTCCTTAGCATCTACCGCAACAATGCGACTCACTATCGACACATCGCGTGTCCTGAGCTGCTCGCTCATGAAGAAGTTGCCATCCATCCCCACCGCCGCCAGAGCGCTGTTGCGGACATGGGCATCCAAGCCGAAGTAGACTACCTGCCTCATAACGTGCCTCCTTGTTTGGTGAAACCTGAACCGTATACGCGCCAGACAGCGCGACCGCCCTCGTTTCAAAAAGAAAGTCAAGCCCATAGGTCCCCCATCCTGAAAAATGGGCGAGATTTTTCAGGTCGCGCGTGACTCCCGGTCAGGACCGCATCTGCAGTAGAGCCGTGCGTAGGCGAGGGGTCAGTGCATGGGCTGGTAGCCAGCGGGGTAACGGATGTGCATGACGGTTGGTAGGGCTTTTCGATTGCCAGGCTCGTTTGTGAGATTCCCACTAATGGGATCTATAGTCATATGGGGCATGGAGGCCGGGGTGCTACGCTATGTTTCGAACTTACCGTACGGCATTTATACTCGGTGTGGAGCATTTCCCGGCTACCCGTATCCGCCTGTCGCGGCTGCCATGCACAAGGCCTTCGCTGCTGCTAATGGCTCAGCAGACCGCTTGTGCGGTTGGGGTCAATGGAAAGAAGAGGTTGGGGTCGTAGGCTGTCTGTTTTCTCCAGATGGTCCACAGCACGGCCAGAATCTTGCGCTGCGTATTCAGGCGCGCATGTGTGCGGTTGTTCGTGCGATCCAGCGAGGCCTCAAAAAAGCGCTTCACCTCATTCGAGTCCTTACCGCCGCGTATGCCGTTCATCCAGGCGCGATAGCTAAGGGCCTTGAGCTCGCCATTGCCCGAGCGATCCAGGCGTTTATACGCCAGCGGCTTGCCAGCAGAACTGCGTGTGCGAATGCCCAGCCTGCAGTAGCGCCAAAGCCGCTGCTTGGTCGCAAAACGGTGCGGCGTCTGAATGAACGCATCAAAGACATGAGCACTGATCGGTCCCACTCCGGGCATCTTCATGAACTGCTGAATCTCTGGGTACCGTCTGCCCTCTCGGATCATCCGGTCTTGCGCCTTCTGCTGCGCCGCGATTGTTGAATCCAGCACATCATAATCATCCGATACCATCTCACGAGTGGGAGCGTTCGGCAGCTGCTCCAAAAAACTCTTGCGGTGTGCCGCGCTGAAAACCGTTGTCCCGTCTACGCGCAAGACACCCGCTCTCCGATACTTCGCCTTTATGATGGTCTTCAGACTGCGTTGGCTATCGCGCAGCTTGAGATATTGCTGCGCGATAGCCTTGAAGGTGGCACGGTGTTGATGATCCGAGTGATAGACCGGTCGCAGCTCACCCATCCGCAGCAGACGGGCCAAGCGGAACGCATCCGCTAAGTCGTCCTTGTTCGCACTCTTGCTAATCAGCGCATTGTGGCGTGGATCACAGACCACCAGCTTATCCACGTAACCACGCAGCATGCCTGCCAGCCACGCAGCTAATGTGGACTCCTGCAGGGCCAAGATCTTTTCCTTAGCATCTACCGCAACAATGCGACTCACTATCGACACATCGCGTGTCCTGAGCTGCTCGCTCATGAAGAAGTTGCCATCCATCCCCACCGCCGCCAGAGCGCTGTTGCGGACATGGGCATCCAAGCCGAAGTAGACTACCTGCCTCATAACGTGCCTCCTTGTTTGGTGAAACCTGAACCGTATACGCGCCAGACAGCGCGACCGCCCTCGTTTCAAAAAGAAAGTCAAGCCCATAGGTCCCCCATCCTGAAAAATGGGCGAGATTTTTCAGGTCGCGCGTGACTCCCGGTCAGGACCGCATCTGCAGTAGAGCCGTGCGTAGGCGAGGGGTCAGTGCATGGGCTGGTAGCCAGCGGGGTAACGGATGTGCATGACGGTTGGTAGGGCTTTTCGATTGCCAGGCTCGTTTGTGAGATTCCCACTAATGGGATCTATAGTCATATGGGGCATGGAGGCCGGGGTGCTACGCTATGTTTCGAACTTACCGTACGGCATTTATACTCGGTGTGGAGCATTTCCCGGCTACCCGTATCCGCCTGTCGCGGCTGCCATGCACAAGGCCTTCGCTGCTGCTAATGGCTCAGCAGACCGCTTGTGCGGTTGGGGTCAATGGAAAGAAGAGGTTGGGGTCGTAGGCTGTCTGTTTTCTCCAGATGGTCCACAGCACGGCCAGAATCTTGCGCTGCGTATTCAGGCGCGCATGTGTGCGGTTGTTCGTGCGATCCAGCGAGGCCTCAAAAAAGCGCTTCACCTCATTCGAGTCCTTACCGCCGCGTATGCCGTTCATCCAGGCGCGATAGCTAAGGGCCTTGAGCTCGCCATTGCCCGAGCGATCCAGGCGTTTATACGCCAGCGGCTTGCCAGCAGAACTGCGTGTGCGAATGCCCAGCCTGCAGTAGCGCCAAAGCCGCTGCTTGGTCGCAAAACGGTGCGGCGTCTGAATGAACGCATCAAAGACATGAGCACTGATCGGTCCCACTCCGGGCATCTTCATGAACTGCTGAATCTCTGGGTACCGTCTGCCCTCTCGGATCATCCGGTCTTGCGCCTTCTGCTGCGCCGCGATTGTTGAATCCAGCACATCATAATCATCCGATACCATCTCACGAGTGGGAGCGTTCGGCAGCTGCTCCAAAAAACTCTTGCGGTGTGCCGCGCTGAAAACCGTTGTCCCGTCTACGCGCAAGACACCCGCTCTCCGATACTTCGCCTTTATGATGGTCTTCAGACTGCGTTGGCTATCGCGCAGCTTGAGATATTGCTGCGCGATAGCCTTGAAGGTGGCACGGTGTTGATGATCCGAGTGATAGACCGGTCGCAGCTCACCCATCCGCAGCAGACGGGCCAAGCGGAACGCATCCGCTAAGTCGTCCTTGTTCGCACTCTTGCTAATCAGCGCATTGTGGCGTGGATCACAGACCACCAGCTTATCCACGTAACCACGCAGCATGCCTGCCAGCCACGCAGCTAATGTGGACTCCTGCAGGGCCAAGATCTTTTCCTTAGCATCTACCGCAACAATGCGACTCACTATCGACACATCGCGTGTCCTGAGCTGCTCGCTCATGAAGAAGTTGCCATCCATCCCCACCGCCGCCAGAGCGCTGTTGCGGACATGGGCATCCAAGCCGAAGTAGACTACCTGCCTCATAACGTGCCTCCTTGTTTGGTGAAACCTGAACCGTATACGCGCCAGACAGCGCGACCGCCCTTTTTGATATTACCTATGTTCTTGGATAAGTCGCCAAATGATGCTCTTCTGCTTTGCGGAGGAGCTGCTCGGTTCTCTGACCGCGCCGCAGAAGAAGCTACTGGGCGTGTTGGAGATCGCTCGCGTTGAGCGCTTTATTGACGATGATTCGAAGGGCTTGCGCGGGCGTCCGCGGAAGAGTCGTGCGGCGCTTGCGCGGGCGTTTGTTGCTAAGGCGGTTTACAACATCGATACGACACGCGCGCTGATCGAACGGATTCGCTCGGACCCACAGCTGCGCCGCATCTGTGGGTGGACGCATCTACACGAGGTTCCCAGCGAGTCGACCTTTTCACGGGCGTTCGGGGAGTTTGCGCAGTCGTGTCTGCCCGATCAGGTGCATCGTGCACTGATCGACGAGTCCTACGAAGGAGAGATCGTCGGACATCTTTCACGTGATTCTACGGCGATTAAGGCGCGCGAGCGCCCTGCTACGAAGAAGTCCGCGCTGGCCAAAGACACGCATGGTCAACCGCGTAAGGGAGAAACACCTCCAAAAGAGCAACGACGCCTTGTACGTCAGTTGGACATGAGTCTGCCGGAGATGGAAGAAGATTTGCCCGGGGAGTGTAACCGAGGCGCTAAGCGCAATGCTAAGGGCTACCGGCAGAGCTGGAACGGCTATAAGCTGCATGCAGACGTGGCCGACGGGGGCGTACCAATCAGCTACCTGGTGACATCTGCGTCGGTGCATGATAGCCAGGTGGCCATTCCCTTGGCTACGAAGTCTGCGAAGCGGGTCACGAATTTGTATGATGTGATGGATAGCGCCTATGATGCGAAGGAGATACGCCTTCACAGCGAGCGTCTTGGGCATGTGCCGATCATTGATGCGAACCCGCGTACACGCGCACGTAAGGCGGCGAAAAAGCGTGAGGCGAAGGCACAGCGTGCGGCCGGATGGGTACCACCAGAGCGCGTACGCTACAACGAGCGTTCGACCGTCGAGCGCGTCTTTGGTCGTCTCAAGGACGAATATGGCGGTCGCCATATTCGCGTACGTGGTCATGCGAAGGTGCTATGTCATCTTGGGTTCGGCATACTCGCATTGACGATCGACCAAATGACGCGACTTGTGTGCTAACTGGCTTCACCGGCGCACAGAATTGCGGTTGTAGTGCCACGTGTAGTGGGATAGGTATGCGTAATTGTCATCGCTAAGGCCCGAAATCTGTCTTTTTGAGGTCAACCTCACCGCGTTAGTCCACGATTCTGGTGTACGTCTATCGCCTTGGGTGCCTATTCCGATCCACTGCGCCACCAATTCCGGCTTCAAGCGCGCCACCCTACGTCTTGCGTCAGGGGCACGAAATCGGCCTTTGCACACATGTGTATGTGTCATGCCTGGTCGTAGGGTTTGATGCTCCGCAGGGCGTGTGTTTTGCGCATGGATTCACCCTTGAGTGAGATGTGGTGTGCATTGTGAACCAGTCGGTCAAGGATGGCATCGGCCAAGGTAGGATCTTCCATGGTGTCGTGCCATTGTTCCACGGGGACTTGGCTGGTCGCGATGGTGGACCGGCTCT
The DNA here is from genome assembly GCA_958296045.1 of Rhodothermales bacterium. GTDB lineage: Bacteria > Bacteroidota > Rhodothermia > Rhodothermales > Bin80 > CATQHT01. Next base: position 82,396 of record CATQHT010000001.1, on the reverse strand, counting down.
GGTATCGGTCGTCGAACAGCTCCAAGAGGTAGCGTTGTTGCGTGACGTTCACTTCGCTGGTACCCCAGTCGTCGGTGATCAATACATCGATCTTTGACATCTTACGCAGGAGTTTCCGATCGGTATCATCGGCGCGCCCGAGGTGCATATCCTGTAAGAGTCGCGAAAGGCGGTGGTATTGTGCCCGGTAGTTTTCTAGGCATGCCTTATGAGCCAGCGCACAGGCCAAGTAGGTCTTGCCCGTGCCTGTCGCGCCGGTAATGATGACATTTTCATGCCGCTGAATCCACTGACAGCTGGCCAGATGCAGCATGAGTCGTTTGCTGAGGCCACGCCCCTTTCCGTAGTCGACGTCGGCCATACTTGCTTGACACTTTAGCTTAGCGCGCCCGAGTCTCAGATTCAAGCGACGTGATTCGCGCCGTGCCATCTCGGCATCGACCATCAGTCCCAGGCGTTCCTCAAAGTCGAACTCGGCCATATCTGGGGTCACGAGCTGATCTCGCAAAGCGCTGGCCATGCCAACCAGGCGCATGTGTTCAAGCTTAGCTACGATGGGATGGATTAACATGGGTCTCCTCCTTGGGTTGATGCGGAGCCGTAATAGGTGGCGCCGCGAATGTTGTCGTGATCCACAGTGCGGTGCTGCTTGGTGCCGCGTTTGCGAACAATCTGGTTAATGATTTCTTTGACCGCGGGATAGCTGAGCCTTCCGCGCTCGAGCGCCTCATCAGCGGCCTGCTCCATGACTGGTGCGCCATGCTTCTTAGCTAGGTTCAGCAGGCTTCTGCAACGCACGTAGCACTGCTCGGGGATGCGGAAACGGCCGAAGTTCGCTTCAATAAGCGTCTGCGTGTTGGGCCCGAATGTGGCGGCCCAGCGTATGAATCGCTCCGGTGTCCAAGAGCTGTACGCGCGGTGATGAGAGGCCATGTGGTCCTCTATCGTCACGTAATCCCCTTTCCAGGGGGAGCGGGGATGCGAGGCAATAGCCATATCATCCTCCTTATCAAGGAAGATCTGTACCGTATTCTCGCCCACCAGCGCGTACACCGTGCGTCCAGCGTACTTATAGGGCACGCTGTAGTAGGCGTTTTGGATCGCCACATGATAATTGGTCTGCACCTTCCGCTTGCTAGTCCATTCCGAATAACGATAGGGCGTTGGCGGTAACGGACGCAGGGCCGGCTTATCCACCTCTTCAAACCAGCTCTGACGGCTGCCCTTCTTCTTCTGGAAGGGCCGGGCATTGAGGTCCACCAACAAGCGTTGTATGGCGGTGTTAAGATCGGTAAGACTCAAAAAGCGCTCATGCCGAAGCCGTGCTAAGATCTGCCTCTGAACCATCTGAATCGACTTCTCGGCGATAGCTTTGTCGTACGTTGCCGAATGCGAAGCAGCCGGAGTCATCGTTAGCACACGCCAGTGGATCATCCTTACCGAATGCCGGTCGGCGACAGGGTATGGCGGATTCTGGCTCGGATGACTGGGTAGAGGTCACGCATCCTTTCCATCCATGGTTTGGTCGCCGATTTCCGCGCCAATACTGCCTGACAACCGGCAATGTGCGGCTGGTGCGCTGCATTGTGGATGAAAACACGCTACGATGTTTGCCCAGGGCGTGGACAAACTTGCGCGTGGTAGACGACTTCGAGCGGGTTTCAGCGGGCCGTGCACTCTTTCGGGCAGACGATCTTGTGGCCCTGAGGTCGCTGGTGGACACGCTTTTGGAGGAACACCTTTAATGCAACGCATAATCGCGTATTGCGCAACTTCGTGGCCAATGAGCTGTTTTTTGGCCGTAGTAGGTCGTTATTGTGTGCCTAGGTTGCATTCCGAAGCGACGTACATATTCCGTGGTGATCATTACTCCTGACGGCATGTCCAGTGACAAGAGCGAGCGCCTGCAGAGGTCAAGAACCCTCAACCCGAACCCAGAGGCGGTCTCCGATCCCCTATTTGAGTGCAGCCCCTTCTTCGATCCGCGAGACCTCCTGCAAGTCCGCTACGAGATGATACGCTCTCATACGAAAGACACGACCCTTGCAGCGGTCGCGGCCCGGTACGGCATGTCCGTACCTAGTTGTGTGCGCGCCAAGCGCGCCTTCCGGGAAGGTGGCCTGCACGCCCTGATTCCAGAGCGGCCCGGGCCCCGGGGACCCCGCAAGATTACGCCCGAAATGCTGGCTTTTGCCGAGCGTTACTGGGCCATGCCTGGCGCCGTCAGCGTCCGTAACCTCGCCGAGATGATACGCGAACGCTTCGATGTAACCATCCACTACAGCAGCCTTCACCGGGCGCTGTCAAAAAAAAACTCCGAAACGCGCTGATGGTACAGTGCGCGATATCCAGGACACCCATCGCTATAACCGGTGGCGCCAGCGGTGGCTCAGTGGCCAGCACAGCCAGGCCGTCTCCATCCTGTGCCACCATGGCTTGGCGCACGCGCTGGTGCTTACGGAACGGATGCCGAGCATCCATGCTCCGAGTGTGCCTGCACCCATCGCTCCATCCGCTCCACTGCTTAGGCAGGCCGCGTCCATGAGCTGCCATCTCATCCACTCATAGCGTTTTACCTATGCCCAGACCCTCATCCCATAAAATCACGGCTGACCATCTCAACCGCCGGGCCTGCCTGTACATCCGTCAGTCCTCGCTGCATCAGGTGCAGAGGCACAAGGAGAGCCAGTATCGTCAGTATGACCTGCGCAGGCGCGCCATTGCCTTGGGCTGGCCCGAAGATCGGATTGACGTTATTGACGAGGACCAAGGCAAATCTGGTGCCACCAGTGCCCAACGTACGGGATTCCAGGATCTGCGTGCGCGCGTCGGTGCTGGAGAAGTGGGCATGGTACTCAGTCTCGAAGTATCACGCCTGTGCCGGGACAATGCGGAATGGCATCAATTGCTTCGGATTGCAGCCGTAGCCAAGACCCTCATCCTCGATGAGCATGGCATCTACGACGTAGGCGACATCAACGACTGGATGCTGCTCGGGCTCAAGGGGCAGCTCTCGGAGTACGAACTGCGCGGCATATGCGCACGCATGATTGGGGGACAGCGCTCGAAGGCGCTGCGTGGAGAGCTCAAGATCCCCTTGCCCATCGGGCTGGCATACATCGAAGCAGACAGGGTTGCCTTGGATCCAGATCAATCCATCACTGAAGCGATGGCCTTGGTATTCAAGACCTTCCGGCGACTGGGGTCCGCTATGCAGACCACCAAGTGGTTCCGGCGACAAGCGATTCGCTTGCCTTCGCGGCCCCGCACGGGTAACGGTGAAGTGTACTGGGGAGTGCCCAACTACTGCCAGATTCAGCGCATCCTCCGTAATCCCCGCTATGCTGGCTGCTACGCCTACGGCCGTACGCGCACGCAGACACGCCCGGATGGGTCCGTGCAGCGTGTCCTCCTGCCCAGCGACCAGTGGCTGGTGTGTATTCGGGATGCCCACGAGGGCTACATTGACTGGGAAGAATATTTGCACAACCAGGAGACCTTGCGCTCGAACGCGGCGAGCTTCTTTGGTGGGGCCGAGCGCAGGCCGTCGCCACGCAAGGGGGCGGCCTTGCTTCAATCCCGCATCATCTGCGGCCTGTGTGGTCAGAGGATGCGCGTAAACTACAACTATACTAACCGCAAAGAAGTTAAGTGGTACTATCTGTGCAAGGAGAACATCGTTCGCCGCGGCACGCGTACATGCCAAAACATGCGTGGAGATGTGCTGGATGCGGCGGTAGGCGGCTTTGTTGTTGGCGCGGTCAACCGGGAGAACCTAGCGCTTTCGCTGATGGTGCGCGAGCAGCTGCGCAGCGACTTTGAGGAGGCAGATCGCCAGAGAACCAACCATATTGAAGGCTTACGGTACCAGGTAGACCTAGCCCGCCGCAGATACATGGAAGTGGACCCATCGAATCGCCTCGTGTCCGCGACGCTGGAGGCCGAATGGGAAGCCCGTCTGAAGGCCCATGGTGAAGCCGTCAGAGAACAAGAGCGGTACAAAAAAGCCCAGCACAGCTTACCTGATGCCGAGTTGGACCAGCGCATCCTTGCGTTGGTCAGCGACTTTGGCACCGTGTGGGAAGCGGCTCGTACCACCAACGAGGACCGGAAGCGCCTCTTAGGATTGCTCATCGAGGACATCACCCTGACCCGAAAGGGATACCAGGTGAATGTCGGATTGCGATTGCGTGGCGGACGAACCCACGAGCTGCCTCCAGTAGCGTTGCCCCTGCCTCGCGCTACGGTCATCCGTCGCGATGCCTCCAAGCAGGCCCTGGCCGAACTGGAGGAGTTACTTGAGGCAGGCTACAATGATCCCCAAGCCGCCGAGGAGCTGAACCTGCGCGGGCACCGCGACAGCTTGGGAGGACGGTTCAACGCACAACGCATTCGCGCCATTCGCGTGCGTAACAAGATGCCTGGAGGAATCGAGCGGCAACGCGAAAAGATGCGTGCGCAGGGCTACAAAACCGCCAAAGAACTCGCCGCCGAACTCACAATAGACGCTGCCACGGTAGGACGGCTAGCCCGGGAAGGCAGAGGCATTGACGTACACCGGATCCCTGGCAAAAAACGTACCTTCGCCATGTATAGAATCAGCCCCAAGACACGAACCACACCTACGGTCGCATGAATCGAACAGATCGCATCCAGACTCCAATGACTTGTCCTGTGGATGTCGTGGACGAGCAGGCACCACAGCACAGTCGTAATGATCGGCCAGCTCCTGAAATTTGGCGTTGATCTTCGGTACGTCACCCCGGTTCACGCGGGCTACGGCCGTCTTCATGTTGTCGGGCACCACCACGCGGGGAACGCCCCCTAACGCCTCCAGGCAGCGGCGAAGCGACATACACACGTCCTTCTGCTTCTGCGTCAGCGTGGCCTCCGCATAGACGTAATGCGAAGCGCCCAGCGCTGCTACGAACAGCTCCACCTCGCGCGCCTTGCCCGTTGACGGGTCAATAAGCGACGGCCGCTTGCCCGAGTAGTCTATGAAAAGCTTGTCGCCCGCCCGATGCTCCAGGCGCATGTCCACGCTCGGATCGCTCCTGCGCCAGTCACCATACCGCTTGCAGAACTGACTGTACTCCAAGCCATTCGGATGCTCCTCCTTGTACTCGAGCCATAGCATTCGCAGCGTCAAATACGAGAACTCCAGCCGCTGCCGGTGAACCTTATCCCAGTCCGGTAATGGACGATCCGTGGCGCGCTGCGGCGCATACGAGCCGTGAAGCTTGTTCTCCAGATCGATATCGCTCAACTCCTTGCACTGCGCCCAGGTCAATCCCGACAGCTTCAACCGCGAAAGCGTGCGAGATACCGTACGACGACCAACTCCTACATGCTGAGCGATGCGGCGCTCAGAGTAGGATCGCTCAAAGTAAAGCACCAAAATGCGCCTAACTCTCTTCATGGGAATACGATGGGTTGCCATGGCGCTGGGCCTCTTGTCTGATTAAACAAAGACCCAGAATAACGATGACAAGGGGACCTTCTACACGACGTTATACTCCCGATCACACCAGCTCCAACAGCCCCAACAACTACCATGCACACATGTGCATGTACGTGGCGCACTTGCTCCGGAATCGGTGGCGCACTTCCATCGGAATATGCACCTTGGGATCTCTATTGCTCCAATCCCCGTAATGCACGTGACATTTAGGCGCCGATTGCCGGTGCTGGAGGAGGAGCCAGAAATGCAATTTGCAAGAGGCTCACCATAATCTGATTTCGCGGGCTCGCCGCAAGGGCTACCGCACAGTGGATACATGGATTCTCCATCCGTGCTCAGGATACTCCTTCCCGAGAGGGGCTCAGGTTGAAGGGGTGATACGTGGTTCCTGAGACGGTGCCGCCACTGGCGGCACCGTCTGCATAGCTTCCCAGAGAAAGCCGGTAAGTTCACGTGCAATGGCCACGATAGCTTTGGACGGCGCCTTACGATATACCAGCCGCTGGTACCGTTTGTGGAGTCGTTGCTGGGCCCGCCAACTAATGGCAATCACGGCTGGCGTGCAGTGCTCCTGGCGACGGATCAAGGCCACGCTGCGCCGCGGAGGGTGCGTGTATTTCCACGCCGCAGAGACCAGCGCCCTACGAGCAAAAGCGTTCCGTGTCTTAGTGATAGGACCGGGTCGTGTGTGGCTTCTGGAAAAGTGCTCCGAAGGTACTAGCCCAACGTACGCCATCAGCGACCTGGGATGTGCGAAACGGCGGATGTCTCCCAGTTCACAGGCCAACTGCATGGCTGTAAAGAGATCGATGCCGCGGAAGCCTTGCAGTTCCTGTACCGTTCGCTGGTATCGGGAGGTTTTTGAAATCTCTGCGATTCGGTCTTCTACCTGGCGGATCTGGGCATTGAGCGTATCAATCTGAGCCATCAGGGTGCCCAGCGTAAAGGCATCGTTATCGTTAAGAGATAGGTCGTTCAACCAGTGCCAGAATTTTTGCGTCCAGTTCTTGCCTGCCCGGTATACATGACCGCGGCTTTGCAATAAGAGAACTAGACGCTGCTTGACCCTGGTCAGATCTTGAGTGAGTGAAACCCGTCGGCGCACGACAGATCGCTCGCTGATCAGGGCGTCGTCTGGTACGTCAATCACCGTCAATAGACCGGCCGCATAGAACTGGGCGAGCTTCGCTGCATCACCGCGATCCGTCTTTACCCGGTCACCGTGGCGCCGTGGCGCCGAGGACGGCGCAATCACCTCGCAGGCGAACCCAAGGTCGTGCAAGGTTCTATAGAGCGTATAACCGCAGGATGATGCCTCATAGCAGCATTGCGGCTCACCGAATTTCTCGCGGATGTTCTCCATCACAGTGCGGAGCCGTTTCGGGTCACGGCTGGAAATCTCCAGAGCATAGCAGTTCGCGTGCTTTTGTGGATCGTACGCGCAGACAGCAATCGTGTCCCTGTGGACATCAAGACCCACGAAGATCTTTCTCTGCTCTGCGTTTGCGTTACGAGGTTTCTTCATATGAGCGTTGCGTTGGTGGTTAGAGGTTAGGCGGCAAGACACCTCATCGTCTCGGCCGCGTCCGTACTATAATATCTGGTCCCGCGCCCTGAGATAAAGCGCAGCGGCAGAGAATCCGACCGCCCCCAGATAACCGTGGGCGCTCTTAATTAGGTAGCGCATTTGTGCTCCTGCAAAGGTGGTCACCCCCCGCGGATGCTCTTCGTCCATAAGCGTATTCCAGATGGCGCGATCTTGTGCGCTGTCTACTCGGACGATCTCGAAATCCTCGATCTCGCGCACATCAGCCGGAACGTCCACCGCCTCTGGTACCGGTTTACCCAATAGCCGTGGCTTGGCGATTTGAAGCTCCACCTGTGGAGGGGGTAAAGCAATCTGCTCTTCAGAATGCAGCACCCTAAGGGCCTTCATGCAGCCCGCCAGCCGCTTCTCGCCACGTGCATCGACCAAGCGGAATTGATCGCACACCATACCCGCGAGCGCACGCCGACTCTTGTCACAATGCGCCGCTACCGTAGCCGACACCTCCGGCACGGCTCTGCGAAGCGTTTCCAAGATCCCGAGAGGCCCCTGCATGCCCGTAACGTAACGGACACAAACGTAGTTGTCAAGTCGATCGCTTGGGCAAGGGGGAGACCTAGCGAAGGTGGATGAGCACCTTAAGGGCACGCCCCAGGGTGTTTACCGGCTGGACACGTCGACGCGGCTGATAATAGAAGAAGCGCGGGCACGCATACGTGTTGTCTGCATGTACCGACGATATTGGCCTACTTTACGATGTGTTCTAGCCTAGCGAAGAACTCATTCCGCCGCGAAGAATCATCGTGGAGAGTGCTGAAGTGTACCGCATCTATCCTATTCGTACTATCAAGATGAACAGTTAGCGGGGTCGGGATATAACTCAATCTCTCCCCCATCTCATTGTCTCCAAGCGTGATATAGGTGATCTCTGTCCCTTCCAAGTCAACGAGCACCTTTCCTCCTCCACGATTTGCCGCCCATATACGTATGTCGAATTGCCTCGCAACCTGTTCCAGCAGATCGGTACCCTTGACAATACACTTCCTGCAATCGTCATCAGAATAGATAAATACCACCGCTCCAGACCCCGTAGCCATATCGTCGTGCTCAGGCAGTGGCCGTACAGGTAATTCTTTCCCCATGATACTTGCAGCCATAAGGCTTAATCGCCTCTGCCCCACCTCGCTGAGTGGTCTGTCGTCTATGGGAAGAGGCAGATCATTATTATTGACTTGTTTATCATAGATGATAAATATGCAACAGCATATGACAACAAGCATGATTGAAATTTGCACTACATCGTTTTTCGCTACGTTAAGCCAATCTACGCCTTTAGGACTCTTATCGTTTTTCACTGTGTTGGGGTTGCGATGATCTGTTCAAAGCCTATACCTGTAAAACACCCCGTCCGAATTGTGGTACACCAATAGCTCACCAGACGGCATGCCCGCGAATGCTGTGACCCACCGTAGGGGCTCGCCTTCCCGATCACTAAGCTCGTAGGCGCGCTCCAGCTTCAAAGTCTCGATGTCAATGGCTAATAGCGTATTCTGTCGTACGTCCTTTTGAGGAGATCCCTGAGTAATAAGCACGTAGAACATGTCGTCAATAACCGACGCTTTCGCAGCCACCATCGTAACAGATATCGGCATGTCGTCACTACTATAATCTTTCTCTCTCTCATAGGCATAAGATAGACGACGCATAAAAAACCGTTCTTGAGATAGGTCGTTGCGTGCAATTAGCTCGCCGTTCAACGAGTACTTCTCGACCACAGGTACTGCTAGGCCTATAGTCATGAGGTATTGTTGATTCACCACAACAAGGACCCGTTGGCTTTTTGGCCAACGCAGACGACTTGGGCCTTCTGTAGCAAGCAAATCGCCAAAATTGTTGACTACCGTGCCCGATGAGTCCAGTTTTACTATGGAGGACTCGGAGTTGCCGAAAATAGGGCTTAGAAACACGTTCTCCTCAGAGTCTACCGCTAGGCCCTCCCATGCACGAAATGGCATCTGGATAGTACGCTTATACTCTCCCTGATGCGAAAACACTTTGAGGCTCGTGTAGTCGAAGGCATGAACGCTATTCTTGGTCACATAGAAGTTATGCGGCCATTGGGAGAACTCGGCCGGTCCGGGACCGGACTGGCCTATAGTGCCAATAACATCGAGCTCGGTGTTAAGACACAGAATGTGATGAGTACCTTCGTCAATCATGAAGATCGTATCACCATGTGTTGCGATACCCCACACGGTCTTTACAAATCTGTCAGCGCCTAACGATATGGCGTAACTGTGAGCCACCAACTTGGTCACTGGTACCGTTGTGTTGCGACCTGAGCACGCAGCCAGCCCACACACAAGAGCAGTCAAGAAGATCGTCCCTAGGTAGGCTCGGCAGCGACGCAGCACTGCCTGAACGTTACCCGTGAGCACAAGACTAAGCACCGACCGGTTGCCCTCCTTGCTGAACGATTCGTCCGCCCAACACCGCGTTCTACTCCCCCTTGGAAGCCTTACGCAATACATGCCAGCGGCAGGGTTCCGCGCAGACGTTGTGCCGTCCATCTCCGGCAGACTTGGTGGCTTAATCAGGAGTTGTCTCTGTCACAGTATTCGACAACGTTATCACACCACACGCCCACATCAGGTGCTCCGACGCATGTCGACTTCCCTGTGCACGTTAGTCGACTGCCATCAGGGCAAGTTACTGATACCCCGCATGGTACGGCTGTAGCTTGTAGAGTGCGGTGCTGAAAAGCCAGTGTACCACCTGCGGATATTAACAAGACCAAGGAGGCGATTGCCAGTATGCGTTTAATATGCTGCATGTTATTGTCCCAATGGTTAGTCAGCGGAGTCAACGTATCCTGAGCAAGTGTACAGCTCACCATCACAATTTAGCATGCCTAAAGTTGTTCCACAACCTTCAAAGCCCATGCAGCAGTACATAGCATGCCCGTACTCATCCTCATCACAGGATATGCATACCATGCAGTCCTTCTTCACAGTGGCCACGGCGGCGCTTGGTTGAGTGACAGGAGAAAAGGCTGTCGTGGCCACCACGGCCAGCAGGGCCAGTAGGCATGTACTCGCCAAAAGCGTCTTAATCCGTTTCATATCGGAAATCCGGTTACAGGGGAAAGGGACAAGGAACCAGAGGCGCTGCCTTTCCGCCCAGCACGGCTTGCGTACGACATCCAAGGCAGGATTGCAAACCTGCGCAGCGGTGCTTCTTGGCCCATCAGCCAGTCTGCTGCCATCGGCGCCCATGCGCCGTCGACCAGAGGCGGTTCCAGGCGTGACGCGCTCGTGGCACGGCTCAGGGCAACCTTCAGCACGGCTGCGCTGCGTGTGGCTTCTGCGGGGGCCACCTAGTTCACTGGCTCAGGGTTACGACCAAGGTCCGGCACCTCGTGCACCGGCCTCAGCTTAATAGTAAGTATACGGCATACTCTCGTGCTATCCAAATCCTTTTTCACATTGGAAGCGGTTCCAGGTGTGACGCGCTCGTGGTGGCGGTCCACGCCACGAAGGTATCAAGGCGCAGCGTAAGGGCCACGATCGTGGCGCGGCTCAGGGCAACCTTCAGCACGGCTGCGATGCGTGCGGCTTCTGCGGGGGCCACCTGGGCGGTTTTTGTCGGCTCGGCAATAAGCGCAGGGCTGTACGGCAGCGCAGGGAGGCGGATTTCTCGAGCGTTGGCCGCTACATAGTGTCTGGTAAATTCCACTAAGCGCCAAGGCAACCGATATAGGCGCAAGCCCTGCCCTTTACCCATATCGCGACCTAGTCTGACGACTTCGATGGCGCCAAAGGGCCCCACGCCGCTATCAGGGAGGTCTTCGGCGGCTTCGTGCAGGTGTAGCGCTGCTGTTGGCACAAGCGGGAAAACGTCGTGGCCCACATGAGCAAAGAAGATAAGCTCGTATATCGGGCGCGCCTGCAGAAAGCCTATCACATTCCAGACTACAGAGACGCGAAGGCGGAGCTCCTATCGATCAAGGACGACCTGGAAGCCTCCAACCAACTCAAGGCCATGAAGAGTCTGGAGGAAGGCATGGAGGACACGCTCACGATCCAAAGGCTCGGAATAGCCAAAGAGCTCGGCCAAAGCCTGCGCACCTCCAACTGTATTGAGAATCTCGAGCCTCTTGCAAAAGCCCGAAAAACGGCCAGTACTCCCTCCGCAGGCGCGGGGGAAGAGGTGGTACCTCCGTTGTGGGTATCGTAATAGTAAGCGCCCGTTAGGGTATACCTTGTGGGGGAGCGGGCCTGATCGCGAATGTTGGGTAGTTTAGGAATCGCGAAACAACAATGCAACTTGATTGGTGCCGCGCAGTAAAATACGCGCTGTGTCTGGAGCGCGAAGCATGTATGCGCAAACCGGACGGAGTCGTCCAGCAAAAGCCCGCGAACGTGCGCGAGGGGCTTGGTGTGATCCGAGCAATGTGGCGTTGAGCGAGGTCGTGGTGTTGGGCGAAGACAATCCTTAACATAACGGGACAGCCATGTCCACTGGAGCAGCGAAGCTCGTTTCAAAAAGAAAGTCAAGCCCATAGGTCCCCCATCCTGAAAAATGGGCGAGATTTTTCAGGTCGCGCGTGACTCCCGGTCAGGACCGCATCTGCAGTAGAGCCGTGCGTAGGCGAGGGGTCAGTGCATGGGCTGGTAGCCAGCGGGGTAACGGATGTGCATGACGGTTGGCAGGGCTCGTTTCAAAAAGAAAGTCAAGCCCATAGGTCCCCCATCCTGAAAAATGGGCGAGATTTTTCAGGTCGCGCGTGACTCCCGGTCAGGACCGCATCTGCAGTAGAGCCGTGCGTAGGCGAGGGGTCAGTGCATGGGCTGGTAGCCAGCGGGGTAACGGATGTGCATGACGGTTGGCAGGGCTTTTCGATTGCCAGGCTCGTTTATGAGATTCCCACTAATGGGATCTATAGTCATATGGGGCATGGAGGCCGGGGTGCTACGCTATGTTTCGAACTTACCGTACGGCATTTATACTCGCTGTGGAGCATTTCCCGGCTACCCGTATCCGCCTGTCGCGGCTGCCATGCACAAGGCCTTCGCTGCTGCTAATGGCTCAGCAGACCGCTTGTGCGGTTGGGGTCAATGGAAAGAAGAGGTTGGGGTCGTAGGCTGTCTGTTTTCTCCAGATGGTCCACAGCACGGCCAGAATCTTGCGCTGCGTATTCAGGCGCGCATGTGTGCGGTTGTTCGTGCGATCCAGCGAGGCCTCAAAAAAGCGCTTCACCTCATTCGAGTCCTTACCGCCGCGTATGCCGTTCATCCAGGCGCGATAGCTAAGGGCCTTGAGCTCGCCATTGCCCGAGCGATCCAGGCGTTTATACGCCAGCGGCTTGCCAGCAGAACTGCGTGTGCGAATGCCCAGCCTGCAGTAGCGCCAAAGCCGCTGCTTGGTCGCAAAACGGTGCGGCGTCTGAATGAACGCATCAAAGACATGAGCACTGATCGGTCCCACGCCAGGCATCTTCATGAACTGCTGAATCTCTGGGTACCGTCTGCCCTCTCGGATCATCCGGTCTTGCGCCTTCTGCTGTGCCGCGATCGTTGAATCCAGCACATCATAATCATCCGATACCATCTCACGAGTGGGAGCGTTCGGCAGCTGCTCCAAAAAACTCTTGCGGTGTGCCGCGCTGAAAACCGTTGTCCCGTCTACGCGCAAGACACCCGCTCTCCGATACTTCGCCTTTATGATGGTCTTCAGACTGCGTTGGCTATCGCGCAGCTTGAGATATTGCTGCGCGATAGCCTTGAAGGTGGCACGGTGTTGATGATCCGAGTGATAGACCGGTCGCAGCTCACCCATCCGCAGCAGACGGGCCAAGCGAAATGCATCCGCTAAGTCGTCCTTGTTCGCACTCTTGCTAATCAGCGCATTGTGGCGTGGATCACAGACCACCAGCTTATCCACGTAACCACGCAGCATGCCTGCCAGCCACGCAGCCAATGTGGACTCCTCCAGGGCCAAGATCTTTTCCTTAGCATCTACCGCAACAATGCGACTCACTATCGACAGCTCGCGTGTCCTGAGCTGCTTGCTCATGAACAGGTTGCCATCCATCCCCACCGCCGCCAGAGCGCTGTTGCGGACATGGGCATCCAAGCCGAAGTAGACTACCTGCCTCATAACGTGCCTCCTTGTTTGGTGAAACCTGAACCGTATACGCGCCAGACAGCGCGACCGCCCTTTTTGATATTACCTATGTTCTTGGATAAGTCGCCAAGTGATGCTCTTCTCCTTTGCGGAGGAACTGCTCGGTTCTCTGACCGCGCCGCAGAAGAAGCTACTGGGCGTGTTGGAGATCGCTCGCGTTGAGCGCTTTATTGACGATGATTCGAAGGCCTTGCGCGGGCGTCCGCGGAAGAGTCGTGCGGCGCTTGCGCGGGCGTTTGTTGCTAAGGCGGTTTACAACATCGATACGACACGCGCGCTGATCGAACGGATTCGCTCGGACCCACAGCTGCGCCGCATCTGTGGGTGGACGCATCAACACGAGGTTCCCAGCGAGTCGACCTTTTCACGCGCTTTCGGGGAGTTTGCGCAGTCGTGTCTGCCCGATCAGGTGCATCGTGCACTGATCGACGAGTCCTACGAAGGAGAGATCGTCGGACATCTTTCACGTGATTCTACGGCGATCAAGGCGCGCGAGCGCCCTGCTACGAAGAAGTCTGCGCTGGCCAAAGACACGCATGATCAACCGTGTAAGGGAGAAACACCTCCAAAAGAGCAACGACGCCTTGTACGTCAGTTGGACATGAGTCTGCCGGAGATGGAAGAAGATTTGCCCGGGGAGTGTAACCGAGGCGCTAAGCGCAATGCTAAGGGTTACCGGCAGAGCTGGAACGGCTATAAGCTGCACGCAGATGTGGCCGACGGGGGTGTACCAATCAGCTACCTGGTAACGTCTGCGTCGGTGCATGATAGCCAGGTGGCCATTCCCTTGGCTACGAAGTCTGCGAAGCGGGTCACGAATTTGTATGATGTGATGGATAGCGCCTATGATGCGAAGGAGATACGCCTTCACAGCGAGCGTCTTGGGCATGTGCCGATCATTGATGCGAACCCGCGTACACGCGCACGTAAGGCGGCGAAAAAGCGTGAGGCGAAGGCGCAGCGTGCGGCCGGATGGGTACCACCAGAGCGCGTACGCTACAACGAGCGTTCGACCGTCGAACGCGTCTTTGGTCGCCTCAAGGACGAATATGGCGGTCGCCATATTCGCGTACGTGGTCATGCGAAGGTGCTATGTCATCTTGGGTTCGGCATACTCGCGTTGACGATCGACCAAATGACGCGCCTTGTGTGCTAACTGGCTTCACCGGCGCACAGAATTGCGGTTGTAGTGGCACGTGTAGTGGGGTAGGTATGCGTAATTGTCATCGCTAAGGCCCGAAATCTGTCTTTTTGAGGTCAACCTCACTGCGTTAGTCAACGATTCTGGTGTACGTCTATCGCCTTGGGATCTCTATTACTCCAATCCCCGTAATGCACGTGACATTTAGGCGCCGATTGCCGGTGCTGGAGGAGGAGCCAGAAATGCAATTTGCAAGAGGCTCTCTCAATAGTACCCTCGGCAGATTGACACGCAATGTTTGCAGTTGGAACAACTCGGCACAGGTCCACCGCTGGATGGCGCTGACGCTCATGTATGCAGAACCCAAACTGAAAACCATCCCAATCCCCAACACCTGCTCAAGCTCCGAAAGGCGCTTATGAAGGCCAGGGCCCGACCGCCAAACCCCAAAATCCCCTTCTCCCCCCAGCGGGTGTCTTGGACCTATCTTCAGGCCCAGCAATATTGCTCAGGTCGCGGCGATGAGTGATCATGCGGAGCACCCTTGCTGACTTTTTGCACTTCGCCGTCCGTAAGGTTTCGACAGGCCGTGACTCAATGTGCGTTCAGACATGCTAGGGGTATCCGCTGCTTACGATGCCAGTGCTGCTCCGTGGTGGCGTGCCTATGGTTCGTGCGTCGCTGCGCGACAGGGTCAAGAAAGTATGCTGCTCCCATGGCCATAGTCGCAACCAAGCCCTTCTCGATACGCTGCCGGCAGCATTTCGTACGCAACGCAAACAATGGATAGTCGCTCTAATCCGCGCCACATGATCTGAAAGCCGGGCGGTTTATCGCGCCAGAATCTGTATTTCGGTCTTGCTTTTTCAATGTTCTGGGAATGGCTGGGGCTGGAGATTCGCGCCAGAATCGAAGCGAGCATTGTGCATGTTCGCGATGAGCTGCTCATCAGAGACGATAAGCTTGCTGCGTAGATTCGGGCCACCACCAAACGCTGAGCATCTGCACCATTGGGGCCGCCGGCAGATTTTTGTACTTTCGAACTATTCTGCTCGCGGCATCAAGCATTACTAGACGCCCCCGCCTCCCACGCCTGGGCGATTTGCCCCTGCCCATCATGACGAAGGCCCCGCACCCGCCATGCTGCACCACCCTTGACGCAGGCCCCACCCTGATGGGCCGTGGTGCAGGCTTCGGGATCCTGCTCCTGACGCTGGTGTTCGGCGCGTGCGGACAGCGCGATCTGGACCTGCCTGCGGTGGTCAAATACAATTACCATATTCGACCAATCCTATCTGACCGGTGCTACCCATGCCATGGCCCAGACGACAACGCCCGCCAAGCCTCCCTACGCCTGCACACCGAAGAAGGAGCGCTGGGGTTCAGCCGAGACGACTCGACCATTCGGATTGTGGCGCCGGGCAACCCCGAAGCCAGCAAGCTCATTGCACACGTCACCTCGAATGATCCTGACAGGATCATGCCGCCCCCAAGCAGCAACCTTACCCTGTCATCCCATGACATCGCACTCCTGAAACGCTGGATCGCCCAGGGCGCTTCTTGGCAGCCCCACTGGGCTTTCGTTCCACCCAAGCGACCCGAACGGCCCCATGTCCGTCACGAGAAACAGGTGCGCAACGATGTTGATGCCTTTGTGCTGCGCAGGCTGGACCAGGAAGGCTTGGAGCCCGCCCCCGAAGCGGACAAAGCCAAGCTGCTTCGTCGCGTCACCCTGGATCTCACCGGACTGCCGCCCACACTCGAAGAGCTTGATACCTTCCTGGCGGACTCCTCGCCAAATGCATATGAGCGTACGGTGCACGATCTCCTGGCGCGCCCCGCATACGGTGAGCGGATGGCTTCACTGTGGCTCGATGTGGCACGCTATGCGGACACACACGGCTATCAGGACGACCGGCCACGTACCATGTGGCCATGGCGGGACTGGGTCATTCGCGCTTTCAATTCAAACATGCCGTACGATGCCTTTATCACATGGCAGTTGGCAGGAGACCTATTGCCCGACGCGACCTATGAGCAGCGCCTAGCGACTGGCTTCAACCGCAACCACGCCATCACGCAGGAAGGAGGCGTCGTCCCCGCGGAATACATCACCGAATATGTGGCCGACCGCACTCATACCGTCGCAACGGCCTTTATGGGTCTGACAATGGAATGTGCCCGGTGCCATGACCACAAATACGACCCCATCCTGCAGCGAGAATACTACCAAATGTTCGCCTTCTTCAACAGCGTGGATGAGCAGGCGCCCATCAGCTACTTCGACCTCGCGCCCCGCCCAGCGATGCGCATGAAAGACCCGCACCTGGATTCCCTGATTGCCCACACTGCGCGCGCCATCACCGTAGAAGAGCAGCTGCTGGAATCCTACCCCTCCGATGCTGAACATGCACCACAGGTTACAATGCCTGGCAATTCGGCCGCACTAGTGGAATATCTTCAGCGCGATCTTCTGGCGCACTACCCTCTAGACTCGTACGTGGATCTGGCCAGCCCCAATGCCGTGGGACCGCCCGCGCGGGCTAACACTGGGCTTGTGAGCGAGCTCTCGCCGCCCGATACGGTGCCCGGCAGGCACGGCAGTGCGCTGAAGTTTGACGGTCAGAACTTTCTCAGTCTCGGCGCCGAACCTGACTTCGAATGGTACGACCGCTTCTCTATCGCGGCGTGGGTTCATCTGGAGACGCACGAGAGCGAAACTGCCATCTTCAGCAAGCGCATTGACGAACAGAAAGGCATCGGCTATGACGTCACACGTACGCAAGAGGGATGGCTCAGCGTGCGCCTTGTGTATGATGGTGCACAGCACATTCACGTGCACTCCACGCGACCGGTGACCACGCACCGCTGGTCCCATGTGGCCGTCACCTACGACGGCTCGGGCAAAGCCCGTGGTCTGAAGCTGTTTGTCAATGGCACACAGTCTGCAACGACCGTCCTTCGGGACTCTCTCAACCGCCAGAGCATCCTCAATGGTAACGACCTCCTTGCCGGTCATTGGTCACACCGCAACCAGACGCGCAGCGACCTGGCAGGGCTGGCCGGAGGCGCGATAGACGACATCCGCATCTATACGCGGGAGCTGAGCCGCCTAGAAGTCGCACACTTAGCCAACATCCAGGCCCCGCCCGGAGCCTACAAGCATCACACTCTGGTACATCACGACCCGATACGTGCCGTCCATGTGCAGCGCCTGGACAGCCTGAGGAGAAGCTGGCGCACGGTGCCATCCGTCATGGTTATGGAGGATATGGAGCAATCCCGAACAACGTTCGTGCTGGCACGCGGCGCCTATGACGCGCCGCTGGACTCCGTGGGTCCAGGCACGCCAGCAGCGATAGGCCCTATGCCGGCCGCGCTGCCACGTAACAGGCTGGGGATGGCACGCTGGCTGACTGACCCCGACCACCCACTAACTGCAAGGGTCGCCATCAACCGATTCTGGCAAATGCTCTTCGGCGAAGGACTGGTGCATACGCCAGAGGACTTTGGCAGCCAGGGAGCGCTCCCCACGCACCCAGAGCTCTTAGATCATTTGGCGGTCACCTTCGTCGCTTCGGGATGGAACCTCAAAGCGCTGCTCTTTGATATCGTGACCTCCGCCACGTATCGGCAGTCTAGTACAGCGTCCCAGAACATGACCGCGCGCGACCCGAGCAATGCGCTACTCGCCCGCGGTCCGCGCGTGCGGCTCTCTGCGGAAATGATGCGCGACAACGCGCTGGCAGCCAGCGGACTGCTGCACCAAGAAATCGGCGGCGAACCCGTGCGTCCATACCAGCCGGCCGGACTCTGGAAGTCGCTCGCCAACCAGATCGGTGAAAACCGCTACCGCCCCGGCCGGGGCCGCGACCTCTACCGGCGCAGCCTCTACACATACTGGAAACGCACGATACCACCGCCAGCAATGCTCACCTTTGATGCGCCCGAGCGTACGATATGCGCTGTTGAACGGCAGTCCACAGCCACGCCGCAGCAGTCGCTGGTGCTGTTAAATGATCCCCAATACGTGGAAGCGGCCCGCGTCTTAGCCGAGCAGCTTGCTGCCATCGAAACACTAAATGACGCCGCGCGCATCACACGCGCGTTCCGACTGTTCACGTCCCGCCGTCCGCTGCAGAGTGAGCTGGAAAACCTTCAGATACTGCTGCAGAAGCAGCGCATCGCCTATGAACGTGGGCTGGAGCGCGCAACGCGCCTAGTACATGTGGGCGCGAGGCGACCGAACAACCGCATACGTGCTGCAGAGGTGGCCGCATGGACGGTTGTCGTGAGCACCGTCATGAACCTTGATGAAGCCCAGATGCGATGATAAGCAATCAGGACCCGCTGGTAGAATGCAGCTGCCAGATGAACCGCCGCCACTTCTTTTCGCGGCTCAGCCTGGGCATTGGCGGCGCTGCTTTGTCCACCCTATTGGGATGCCGCACCGACTACGATGCGCCCGCACCTAGCGTGCTCAGTGGCATCCTGGGGCGCCCGCACCTAGCGCCCAGGGCGCGCCGCGTGATCTACCTTTTTCAGAGCGGAGGACCTTCGCAGCTGGAGCTGTTTGACTACAAGCCAGCGCTGGCTGGGCGCCGCGGAGAAGACCTGCCAGCCTCGGTCCGCATGGGTCAACGCCTGACCGGGATGACCGCCTACCAGGAAACACTGCCCCTGGCACCCACGATATACCCCTTTGAGCAACGCGGCAAGAGCGGGGCATGGATCAGCGACCTACTCCCCTACACGGCGCAGATCGCCGACGAGCTGTGCATCGTCCGGTCGATGTATACGGAAGCCATCAATCATGACCCGGCGATCACGTTTTTTCAGACCGGCTCTCAGCAGCCGGGCCGCCCCAGCATAGGTGCATGGCTGAGCTACGGCCTGGGCAGCGCCAACGAGAATCTGCCCACCTTTTGCGTGCTGCTGTCCCGCGGGCTGCAACGCCCGCAGCCGATCTATTCGCGCCTCTGGGGCAACGGATTTCTGGCGGCGCTGCACCAAGGGGTACAGTTTCGGCCAGGCAACGACCCAGTACTGTACCTGAACAACCCGCCGGGGATAGGGTCCAGGGATCGTCGGCGCATGCTGCACCACCTAGCCGAGCTGAACCAGATGCAGGCAGCGGCTGCTGGCGCTTCGCATATTCAGTCACGCATCGCGCAGTACGAGATGGCTTACCGGATGCAGACATCAGTGCCAGCCGTCACCGACCTGTCGGACGAGCCCGAGTCCACGTTTGAACTGTACGGCGAAGCCGCCCGGATCCCAGGCACTTATGCGGCCAACTGCCTCCTGGCGCGACGCCTGGCCGAGCGGGACGTCCGTTTTGTGCAGCTCTACCATATGGGGTGGGACCAGCACGGCAACCTGCCGCGAGACATCGCCCTGCAGTGCAAAGACACCGACCAGCCTTCAGCAGCGTTGGTCATGGATCTTAAGCAGCGGGGCCTCCTGGACGACACGCTGGTGATCTGGGGCGGAGAATTTGGTCGCACCAACTACAGCCAGGGCGCCCTGACAGAAGCCAACTACGGACGTGACCACCACCCGCGCTGCTTCACGGTGTGGATGGCTGGCGGCGGCGTGCGCCACGGACTCACGTACGGTAAAACCGACGACCTGGGATATAACATCGCCGAAGGTCCTGTGCATGTGCATGACTTCCAGGCGACGATCCTGCACCTTTTGGGTATCGAGCACCGACGGCTTACCTACAAGCACCAGGGCCGGCGGTACCGCCTGACCGATGTGCATGGCCATGTCGTGCAAGACCTGTTGGCATAGCAGAAGATGCGCTGCGCACTCACCTTCCTGCTGCTTGTAGCGACCACGCTCTGGGTCCTGAGTTGCTCCCGTCCTGCGGGCGACGCACTACCCGAAGTGGTAGATTACAACTACCACATCAAGCCGATCCTTGCGGACCGCTGCTATGCGTGCCACGGACCTGACAAGGCCGCGCGCCAGGCGGGCCTGAGTCTTCACCATGAGGCGGGCGCCAAAGAGAAGGAGCTGGAGTCCGGCGGTTTGGCTATTGTCCCTGGCAGCCTGGGAAGGAGCCAGGTCTGGCGGCGCATCACCGCCCGGGACGCGCAAGAGCGTATGCCACCGGCGACATCGGAGCTGTCGCTGACGACGCATGAGGTGCGCCTCATAGGACGATGGATTGACCAAGGCGCTGCATTCAAGCCCCACTGGGCGTTTATCACGCCCGAGGCGCCGCCCCTGCCCGGTATCAGCGACACGGTTTGGTCTACCAACGTAATCGACCGGTTTGTGCTGGCGCGCCTGGAGAGGGAGGGCCTTGCGCCCAGCCCGCCTGCAAGCCGAGAAACGCTGATCCGGCGCGTAACATTGGATCTGACAGGACTGCCACCGACGCTGCAGGCCGTCGAGCACTTTGTGGCTGACACCACGGCGGGTGCCTATGAGCGGGTCGTGGACCGCCTATTGGCCTCGCCTGCCTATGGCGAACATATGGCGTCAGAATGGATGGATGTGGCGCGGTATGCGGACACGCATGGCTACCAAAACGACCGGGCGCGCCGGATGTGGCCCTGGAGAGACTGGGTAATTAACGCCTTCAATAGTAACATGCCGTTTGACGTGTTCGGGACTTGGCAGCTGGCAGGCGACTTGTTGCCTAATGCGGGGCGTGAGCAACAGCTGGCCACCGCCTTCAATCGCAACCACCGACAGACCAACGAGGGTGGCAGTATCGAAGAGGAGTTCCGTACCGAGTACGTAGCGGACCGCACTAACACGGTGGGAACCGCCTTTATGGGTCTAACGATGGAATGTGCCCGCTGCCACGACCACAAGTACGACCCGATTTCTCAGCAAGACTATTACAGTCTGTTCAGCTTTTTCAACAACATTGACGAGTCGGGCCAGACGTCACACTTTACGCAGGCAGTCCCGGTCCCGGCTCTGAGCGTGCCTGATGCCGTTACCGAGGCGGAGATGGAATCACTCAGCGACGCCGTAGCAACAAGCGAAGCCGCCTTCGATACTATCCGCCTCGGCGCCTCACCCGCTCATTCGGCCTGGGTGACTGGTAACAGCGCGCTGCTCCCTTTGCCCGCGGCAACCCTGGCCGCCGAGTTTGATGTGCTCAAGGACGGCCATACACCTTCGGAGCGGGGGCCAAACGGCCAGGCGATATTTGAGCCCCAGGTCACCGAGGGACGCTTCGGGCGCGCGCTGTCGTTTGATGGTGAGAGCGGCATCAACTTCGACGGGGCAGGTGCCTTCGCGCGAAGCGACCCATTTACTGTCAGCTTCTGGATGCGTATGCACGAGACGGACATGACCAACGTCCTGGTCCATCGGACCCAGGCAGCACTTGATGCAGGCAGCCGCGGATGGGAACTTTCACTTCACGAAGGTCACCTCCTGGGGCAACTCGCACATATGTGGCCCGGCAATGCGATGCGCATCGTGGCACAAACACCCGTACCCGTCGGCCAGTGGGTGCATGTCGCCATGACCTACGACGGCTCCAGCCGTGCACGCGGCCTGCGCCTCTTTGTCGACGGAGCGCCCATTGCAGTAGACACCGCGCGCAACAACCTGCACGGCACCATCCGGTACGAAAACCTAAAGGTGGCGCTGGCCGTGGGCTACCGGTTTCGTGACACAGGATTTAAAGGCGGCGCAATAGATCAGCTACGACTGTTCGATGAAGCACTTCCCATGCTCGATGTGCAACGCCTAGCCGGACGCGAAGTGCAAGGGGGTGCCAACGCACGCCAGGAATACTATTCGGCACGCTTGTCCGCTCCAGTGCGGCAGGCCAGGGAAGAGCTCCGCACGCTTCGCGCGCGACGCAACGCACTGCAGGATACGGCACCCCGAATCATGGTGATGCGCGAAATGACCCCCGAACGCCCGGCATATGTGCTGCGGCGCGGCCAATATGATAACAAAGGCGCCCCGGTAGCGGCTGGCACCCCTGACGCCATCCTGCCGTGGAGCACAAACTTGCCGCGCAACCGGCTCGGGCTGGCCAAGTGGCTCTTCGATCCCAGGCACCCGCTCACTGCGCGTGTTGCGGTGAACCGGTTCTGGCAGCGTTACTTCGGCACCGGCCTCGTGGCGACCGCAGAAGACTTCGGCAGCCAGGGCGCACTCCCCACGCACCCCCAGCTGCTGGACCACCTTGCCACCACCTTTGTCGAGAACGGATGGGATATGAAGGCGCTACAACGAAGTATCGTGACATCCAGCATCTACCGACAAAGCTCAGGCGCGGACTCCCTGATTCTGCGGCGAGACCCTTCCAACACGCTTCTTGCACGCGGGCCCAGGCTGCGCCTTACCGCAGAGATGGTGCGCGATCAAGCCTTGGCCGTCAGTGGCCTACTCGATACAGCCGTGGGCGGCCCCAGCGTAAAGCCTTACCAGCCAGAGGGGCTCTGGGAAGAGAAGGCAGGAATCCGCTACGACCCTGGCACCGGATCAGACCTTTACCGGCGTAGCCTCTACACCTATTTCAAGCGCACCTCGCCGCCCCCGTCGCTGATAACATTTGATCTGCCGTCGCGCGCGCACTGTGTCATGCGCCGCCAGCGTACTACGACACCCATGCAAGCGCTGGTACTGCTTAATGACCCCCAGTATGTCGAAGCCGCGCGCCATCTGGCACAGCACGCTCTCCAGGCCTCCACTCCTTCCGTTAAAGAGCAGATCACGTGGGCCTTTCGCCGGGTGATGAGCCGCACCCCGACTTCCGACGAAATCCAGGTCCTGGCAGCCCTCTACCAGGAGGAGTCGACCCACTTTGCCAAGCACCATCCAGAGGCGCTTGCGCTACTTGGCACAGGATCATCGGAGTGGGACCAGAGCCTCGAGCCCGCCAGCCTAGCTGCGTTTACGATGCTAGCCAGCGCACTGCTATCTTACGACGAAGCAGTGGTCAAGTACTGATGGCGCACGAGTGTCACAACTATCGCCCGATCACTTCCCGGCGCGACTTCCTAGGGAGGATGGGGCTGGGGCTGGGCGGCGTCGCTCTGGCGTCGCTGGTGGCGATGAAGCCGCCCCCTGGACCTGTCGCTCGTGCGCGCCGCATCATCTACCTCTTTCAGAGTGGCGGTCCGTCCCAGTTTGAGCTGTTTGACTACAAGCCGCTGGTGAACCAGATGCACGGCGAGGAGCTACCAGCGTCCGTGCGCCAGGGGCAACGCCTGACCGGCATGACAGGGTTTCAGAACTCGCTGCCATTGGCACGCTCGCATTTCGACTTCGCGCAGCATGGCCAAAGCGGTGCATGGGTGAGTGAGCTGATGCCGCATGTCGCATCCATCGCCGATGAGCTGTGCTTCGTCCGCTCGATGCATACGGAGGCCATCAACCATGATCCGGCCATCACCTTTTTTCTGACCGGCAGTCAGATCGCCGGACGACCGTCGATGGGATCGTGGCTGAGCTACGGCCTTGGGTCAGAAAACGACAACCTGCCGGCCTTCTGCGTCCTTATTACGAAAGACAAGTCGGGCCAGCCGCTCTATTCGCGCCTCTGGGGCAACGGCTTCCTGCCGTCGCTGCACCAGGGGGTGCAGTTTCGTTCGGGCGCAGACCCGGTCTTATACCTCAACAACCCGGAGGGTGTGTCGGCCAAGGTGCGCCGTCGCATGCTGACCCGGCTGCGCGAGTTGCACGAGCTCAAAGCCCAGGAGCCGGGCTTCGAAGAGATCGAGGCGCGCATCGCGCAGTACGAGATGGCATACCGCATGCAGACGTCCGTCCCGGACGTGATGGACCTCTCGGACGAGCCTGACCATGTGGTCAACATGTACGGCCCGGACGCCCGCAACCCGGGCACCTTTGCGGCGAACTGCCTGCTGGCTAGGCGCTTGGCTGAATGCGGCGTGCGGTTCATCCAGCTCTTCCACCAGGGGTGGGATCACCATGGGGGGTTACCCGGAGGTATCCGCGTGCAGTGCCGCGAAACCGACCAACCCTCCGCGGCACTAGTGACCGACCTCAAGCAGCGCGGCATGCTCGACGATACGCTGGTCGTCTGGGGAGGGGAATTCGGGCGCACCAACTACTGCCAGGGACGCCTTACCGACGAAGACTATGGGCGCGACCACCATCCCCGCTGCTTCACGCTGTGGATGGCGGGCGGCGGTGTTAAGGCTGGCCTCAGCTACGGACGTACCGACGACTTCGGGTACAACATCGTCCAAGACCCGGTCCACGTGCATGACTTGCAGGCGACCTTGCTTCATATCCTGGGCATTGACCACGAAAAGCTCACGTTCAAGCACCAGGGCCGCCGGTATCGTCTAACGGACGTGCACGGACACGTCACAAGAGCGCTGTTGGTCTGAGCCGCTTCGCGCACGATATCATGCGCTACCATATCCTTGCTGCCTTCTATATCGGACTTATCGCCGGCTGCGCGCGCGGTCCCGACGTTGAATTCAATACGGACATCCGGCCCATACTCAATGAGCGGTGTGTCGGTTGTCATGGGGGCATCCAGCGTCAGGGGGACCTGAACTTGTTATTCCGGTCGGAGGCCACCGCGATGGCAGAGTCTGGTAAGCCGGCTATCGTGCCTGGCCAGCCGGGTCAGAGCGAGCTTATCCGCCGCGTCGCCCACTCCGATCCTGAGTACCGCATGCCCCAGGACGATGCGCCACTCGCTTCCGAAGAGGTCCGTGCGCTGCGCCAGTGGATCCGCGAGGGTGCCGCCTGGGAACAGCACTGGGCGTATGTCGCGCCAGAGCGCCCATCGGTGCCTGCAGTGTCCTGGCCAGGTTGGCCCCAGCGGGATCTCGACTTCTTTATTCTTGCGCGCCTGGATGCCGAAGGGCTGGAGCCTTCGCCGCCGGCGCCTTGCCCAACCTTGGTACGCCGCGTAACGCTTGACCTTACCGGCCTGCCTCCTGAGCCCGAAGCTACCCATGCCGTGTGCAACGGACCCTTACGGTACGAACAGTATGTGGATCAGCTCTTGGACTCGCCCCGCTACGGTGAGCGCTGGGCCGCCATGTGGCTGGACCTCGCACGCTATGCGGATTCCAAAGGGTATGAAAAAGATATCGGCCGCACCATCTGGCGCTACCGCGACTGGGTGGTGCAAGCATTTAACAAAGACAAGCCATTTGACCAGTTCACTGTAGAGCAATTGGCGGGAGACCTCTTGCCAAATCCGTCCGAAGATCAGCTCATCGCTACGGCGTTCAACCGGAACACGATGACCAACACGGAGGGCGGCACCGACGATGAGGAGTTTCGTACGGCGGCGGTGGTAGATCGGGTCAACACGACGTGGGAGGTGTGGCAGGGGACCTCATTTTCTTGTGTGCAGTGCCACGGTCATCCGTATGACCCATTTCGGCACCACGAGTACTATGAATTCTTTGCTTTTTTCAACAACACGGCCGACCGGGACTTCGACGACGAGTACCCTACCCTGCCGCAGTTTGACGAGGCAGATGTAGCGGAGGGCGCGGCCCTTCTGGAAGAGCTTGAGGCTCTAGAGCGCGCCATCCTGCGCCTAGCCGAAGAAGACGCTATCGCGAAGGCGCGACAGCTGTGGGAGACGCAGCTGAACCGCCCGGAAGTTATCGGGCAGGTGCGCAACATGTTGCAGAATGAGGTGCGCCGCGTCTCGTTGGTCCCAGAGGCACAGCGGGATGCCGCGCAGCGCACGCTTATCGCATCGGTGTATGCCAGGATCAGTCCAGATTCGCAGCTTATCGCGCTGCGGGAGCGCCAGGGCGACATTCGGCGCACCATGGGCGAGCTCAATCCGCTGCAGACGCCCATCATGCAAGAACTGCCTGCACACCAGCGCCGGCGCACGTACGTGTTCGAAAGAGGAAGTTTCTTAGCGCGCGGGGAAGAAGTGACTGCTGGCACGCCGCGGGCGCTGCCCCCCTTACCCGAGGATGCACCGCGCAATCGGCTGGGCATGGCCCAGTGGCTAGTCAGCGATGCGAATCCGCTCACGGCTCGCGTGACGGTCAACCGATTCTGGGAGCAGCTCTTCGGCACCGGCATAGTGGAGTCGCTTGAGGATTTCGGCACCCAGGGATATGCGCCTTCACACCTGGAGCTGCTGGACCATCTGGCGGTGTCACTGCGTGAGGACTGCGCGTGGAGCATAAAGTGCCTCTTGCGCAGCATTGTCACGAGTTCCACTTACCAGCAATCGTCGAGCGTAACACCAGAACTCAAGGCTGCGGATCCTTACAACCGCCTTCTGGCTCGCGGGCCACGCTTTCGTCTTTCGGCAGAACAGATTCGCGACCAGGCACTGCATGTGAGCGGCCTTCTCAGCCCGGCGATGTATGGCCCCCCAGTTATGCCTCCCCAGCCTGACGGGCTCTGGAACAACCCTTATGACGGACGACGATGGACCACCAGCGAGGGTGACGATCGCTACCGACGCGCACTATACACCTATTGGCGGCGCACAATCCCATACCCATCTATGGTGACGTTTGACAGCCCGACGCGCGAGTACTGTGTTTCCAGGCGCCTGCGCACCAACACGCCGCTGCAGGCACTGGTGGGTCTGAATGACCCTGTCTTTGTGGAGGCCGCGCAGGCGCTGGCGCGCCGCATGGCTTCGCGCGGTGAGGATGCCCCAAGCCGCCTGGCGGCTGGATATGTGCTGGCTCTGGCGCACATGCCAAACAACAAAGCCCGCCAGACACTGATGTCCCTCTACGAAGAAGCGGAGGCCCACTACCGGGAGCATCCAGCGGATGCTGCGGCGCTGACTGGTGCGGCCGAATCCGCGGAGCTGGCCGCGCTGACGCTAGCCGCGCAGGCCATCCTGAACCTTGACAGCTTTCTAATGAAAGAATGAACCTGCTTCACGAGGCTCACCGCATGCGCCTGGGCCATGTGACGCGCCGCCACTTTTTGCGCAGCACCGGCGCCAGTCTGGGTGCCATTGCGCTCGCCTCGATGGGATCAGTGCCCCAAGCGGCACCTGACCCGCTAACGCCCAAGCGCCCACACTTCGCTCCTCGCGCCAGGCGCGTAATATTTCTGCATATGGCCGGAGGTCCGTCGTCGCTGGAGCTGTTCGACTATAAGCCGGACTTAGCGCGCCTTCACGGTGAGCGGTGCCCAGACTCTCTTCTGGAGGGCAAGCGGTTTGCGTTTATTCGCGGGGTTCCCAAAATGCTGGGCCCGCAGGCCACGTTCCAGCGGTACGGCGAATCCGGGGCATGGGTGTCGAACCACCTGCCACACTTTGCCCAAGTGGTCGACGAAGTGGCCTTCCTTAAGGCCATGCATACGGACGAGTTCAACCACGCACCGGCGCAGTTGCTCGTCCATTCGGGAAGCCCCCGCCTCGGTCGCCCCAGTATGGGCGCCTGGGTCACGTATGGGCTGGGCACCGAGAATGACAACCTTCCGGCGTTTGTGGTGCTGCTTTCAGGCGGTGCGGCGCCGGACGCGGGGGCGAGCGTGTATGGAAGCGGCTTTCTGCCCACCGTATACCAGGGCGTACAATGCCGATCCGTCGGGGATCCGGTGTTGTTTTTGAATGATCCACAGGGCCTGCCGCGCAGCTTGCGCAAAGCCTCGGTGGAAGCCATCAACCGCATCAATGCGCAGCGCCATGCGGATGTGGGCGATCCAGAGATTCTGACGCGTATCGCTCAGTACGAGATGGCGTTCCGGATGCAAACCTCGGTGCCTGAGGCGATGGATATCGCCAAAGAGCCGGAGTATATCCATCAGATGTACGGCACGCAGCCATCAGAGAACGCGTTCAGCAACAACTGCCTTCTGGCCCGGCGCCTCCTTGAGCGGGGCGTCCGCTTTGTACAGCTGTTCCATTGGGGCTGGGATTCGCACGGGGCTGGTGCGAGCGAGGCGCTCAACGACGGATTTCTTAAGCGCTGCAAAGAGACAGACCGTCCGGTGGCCGCCCTTATTCTGGACCTCAAGCAGCGTGGGCTGCTCGACGATACGCTTATCATCTGGGGCGGCGAATTTGGGCGCACGCCCATGCTCGAAAACCGCACCGGCGTGGACAATCCGTTTGTTGGGCGAGACCATCACAGCGACGCTTATACGATGTGGATGGCTGGCGGCGGCATCAAGAGGGGAATCACCCATGGCGCTACCGACCCCATCGGCTACAGCGGTATCCGAGGCAGGGTGCATATCCACGACCTGCAGGCCACCATCCTCCACCTATTGGGGTTAGACCACCTGCGCCTGACGTATCCATTCCAGGGACGCGACTTCCGACTGACCGATGTGCACGGCAAGGTCGTACATCAAGTGCTTGCGTGAACCGGTAACATTATGACCAAAAAGGCGCTCATTTTCCTGGCCGCAGGGCTGGTGTATCTCGCGCTGATGCTCGTGCTGGTGCCGGGCGGGGGCCGCCCCTCGGATTTCACCCTTTTTCTGGGGCGGTTTCATCCGGCGGTGGTGCACCTTCCTATTGGAATCCTGGCTATTGGCATCCTGCTCGAGCTGTTTTCGCGCCGCTGGGCGCGCCTGGAGCAGTCGGTGCTGATTCTGTTGTATGCCGGAGCCTGGGCTGCCGTCGTTGCGGGCATCGCTGGCCTCTATCTGGCACAGAGCGGCGGATATGATCCAATCACCTTGATCTGGCACAAGCGGCTGGGCGTGCTAATTGCGATAATTGCCGCCGCCGCCTTCACGCTCCGCTCATGGGCAGACATCGCGCAGCGCCCGCCCTCACTTATTGAGCAGCGGGGCTATCTAGGCGCGGTAGTGGCACTAGCCGTCTGCGTCGGGCTGGCAGGACATCTGGGGGGCCGCCTTACCCATGGCGCCACCTATCTGACGCGTTACATGCCCGATGGGCTGCGCTCTGTCGCGGGGCTTCCGAGCAAGGACGACATCGGAAAGCTTCGCCTGCAGGATCCCGCCAAGACGACGACGTACGACGCACTTATCGCGCCGATCCTGGCGCAGCGCTGTGCCACCTGCCACCGCGAGGAACGTGCGCGTGGTGGGCTCGCCTTGGACTCGCAAGAAGCGCTGTTGGCCGGTGGAGACGATGGGCCGGTCATCATCGAAGGCCGCTCCGAAGAAAGCGAGCTCGTGCATCGCATCTGGCTGCCGTTATATGCGGACGGGCACATGCCGCCAGAAGGCAGCCAGCAACTCACCGTGGCCGAAGCAGAGCTCATCCGCTGGTGGATTGATGCAGGGGCTTCGTTTGAGGGCATGCTGAGCGATGCCGAAACCACACCGGTAGTCCAGGCCATCCTAGACGGCTACGGCCTGGATGAGATCAAGACGGGCATCTTCGCACTGGACACCGCACCGCCGGATTCTGGCGATATCGCCGCACTTGAGGCGCTGGGGGTGGCCGTCACCGGCCTTGCCGAGGAGGTCCCCTATGTCCAGGTCCGCTGCACAAACCTGGACGCCTGTGCCACGGACGAGT
The DNA here is from genome assembly GCA_958296045.1 of Rhodothermales bacterium. GTDB lineage: Bacteria > Bacteroidota > Rhodothermia > Rhodothermales > Bin80 > CATQHT01. The sequence goes on along the minus strand of CATQHT010000001.1, from coordinate 52,641 downwards.
TTGCCGCTGGCCTGAGGCCACTCGCCCGCAACGTGGCCTGGCTGGATCTGGGAAGGACCAATGTGGATGACAACATACTGGCAACGGTGCAAGACCTGCCCCACCTGACGCGTCTGTACCTGCAGCAGACCAACGTCACCGATGTAGGCCTTATCCACCTGAGCAGCCTGGAATACCTCGAATACCTGAATCTGTATGGCACCAGCGTGAGTGACTCTGGACTTGCGGCGCTCGCCGGTCTGGAATCCTTGCGGTCGTTGTACCTGTGGCAGACCGCGGTCACCGAAGACGGGGTAGCACGCCTGAAGGCCGACATGCCCAACCTCTACATCAACACGGGGCTCAGCCTAGCGCCGGTGGACACGACCACCACAGAGTCACCCGAAGAATCTACCGAAGACGTAGAATGAGATACCTGACACTCCTGTCCCTTTTCGCTGCTGGGTGCGCAGCGTAGAGTCCGCCTAGCGCGCCGACGCCGCCCACGCTCGAGCGCCCCAACATCGTGTGGATCTCCGCCGAGGATATGGGGCCGCGCTTAGGGCTGGCGACATATTAACTTAGCCTGACCGGTACCATCGGCTCCGTAACTGGACAGATGCTATGCACGCCGATAACCGCTCCCGCCTGAATGTCGGAAATAGTCCTTATTTACGTTTCACGTAGCGCCCTTGACGCTGCTTTCGGTCTTGCCCTGCGCGCGCGAAGGGGCGCCGTACACGGACGTCGTGCACCGAGCCGTTGTCGATGAGGCCCTTGCGTACTCGAAGCGGATACGGGCTGCCTAGACGCACGCCTGAAAGCCGGTCCACGAGAGCGGTCGTAGCCTTGCTCCTGAGCCAGACATACCGCTACAAAGAAGGCCGGCTATGCCCATCTGCGGCGGATGTTCGTTAACGGTAAGTGGGTCCGCAACTGGGCGGTCGAACAATGCCGCAACGCACACAAGGTAGCAGAGAAGCATCCGAGCTATTTCACGTTGACGAAGCTCTGGACGGCCCCCCGCAACGCCGATGAGCGCAATCTCGAGTTCGGCGTGGCTGAGCAGCGTTCTGTGATCAGGGACGTGACGGAGGGTTACAAGCGCTTTTTCAATAAGCACAATGCGCGCCCGCCGCGTTTCAGCGGCGACTTGGTGAAGAGCTTCAGGCTGCTACGAAAGCCCGAACGCGTCAGGCGCCAAGACTATCGCGTTCGCATCAAGGGCGTCGGGTACGTCCATTTCACCGATCGGCGCGGGCTGATCAAGCGCTACGGCTGCAAGTTCGTGCACATCGTGCGGTCTTCGCTGGGTACCGAATACACGATACAAGTCGTGTACGAGCGCCCCGAGGCGCCAGAGAACAGCTGCGCAGACACACCGATGGCCGTGGACGTTAGCTGCAAGGCCATCGCGACGATGGCGGATGGAAAGAGCTACGCGCCCATCAAAAAGAGTGCGCCCCGCAGGGACGCTTTGCAGCGTCGGGCTGCTAAGGCGAAGAAAGGCACGCGTCTGCGCCGACAGCGGTTCGGTGCTTAGCGCAAGGAGGCCGAGCGCGTAGTAAGACGCAGCCGCGGGTACCGCCACGAGGTGGCTGCCGACGTCGTCAAGCGATCCGCGAATCTGTTTCTGGAAGACCTGAAAGTAGGACGCATGACACGCGCCGGTGGCAGCCGCAAGACGGGGCTGAACCGATCGATGCGCGCGCAAGGGCTGTACGAGTTGGTGCAGCTGTTGAAGTACAAATCCGCTTTGCTTGGCGGCAAGGTGGCGCTGGTTCCGCCGAACGACACAACGCAGAGATGCAGCGCTTGCCATCACAAGCCGGAGGAAAGGCTACGCCTGGCTGACAGCCCTCTGTGCATATCTTGGGTGGTACAAATGCCAGCTGAGAAAATCACGCGGCGGGTAAGGAAGGATATGTGCGAACATTGCAAAGAAGCTATCGATCGCGACTTGAGCACTTCGATCAATGCTCTTGGCAAAGGCGCTGAGCTCCTGCGTGCGGCGGGAGGCCTCCTGAGCTGGAAGAACGTGGAATATGCCGAGTCCCTGGTGCTGCTCAAACAGAGCACTAGACTCATCTGCAACTCAAAATCATGTGCGTAAGTGTCATTTGGTATGTAAGTCCCCAGGACACTGCACATGTGGAGGCTGCTGTATGCTGGGAGGCCCTAAGCCTACGCTTCGCCGTCACGCGTGATAATGCGCAGGTTTCGTGAGAAATCAGCAGGCAACCCTGACAGAATGACCTGAGCAATGGATTGCTGCATACCATGCAGGCTGCGCCATCGCGGACACCGCGACGCTGGATGCCCCGCTTAGGGACGTATCTCCGTGCCCGGTGTGGCGCAGGCCCAAAGTTGCGTGCGTGGTGCAGGGAATGTCAATCCGTATCTTGAGGTAATGACACGGCATAGCTGGCGTTTTCCTGAACGCCTAGATACTTTAAGCGTACCGCTGGCGTCCGTACTGTGGCTAGGCGCGGAACAAGAAGTATCCTTAGAAGTACCCTTCGCACCTTGGATCTGTGCTGCGCGGGCTGCGCAAGGCCCGATCCAGCCTCCGAGGGGCACCCTTGGCATCTCTCTCAGATAGATCATCCACATTACGATCGCCCTCTTATGGCTCAGTACTTCTTTTCCACTACCCTCAGCATGGGCTTTAACGAATCGGTTGACCGCGTCACCGCGGCATTGGCTCAAAAAGGCTTTGGCGTGCTGACGGAGATCGATGTCAAGGCTACACTCAAGAAGAAGCTTGGCATCGAATTCCGGCCGTACAAGATACTGGGGGCCTGCAACCCGCATTTTGCGCATCAGGCCCTGCAGGTGGACGACAAGATCGGCACCATGATGCCCTGCAACGTCATTGTACAGGATACAGGGGGCGGCCAGACGGAGGTCACAGCCATTGATCCGGTGGCGTCGATGCAAGCGGCGGACGTTGAAGCACTGCGCATGATAGCAGAAGAGGTGAGGCAGCTGTTGCAGGACGTGATCCGCAGCGTGTAAGTCTCCCTGCATTGTTTATCGGCACGCCCAGTGGCCCGCGACTCCGATCTGACCAGGGATTCCTCCGAATCTGCCCGCACTGCTTCGAGGCTGGGTGCCCCGCGCATAACGGACCAATGTAGTGTGCCTGTCCGTAGGCCCTGACGCACACACTCCGACGGCAACCGCGGCGCATTCATTTGGGGCTACACGACCCTCCGAGTTGAGCCCGCCGGGGCACCATTATTGTGGCAGATCCTGTCGCAAAACGCGCAAGTGCCAGGATGTGCAAACTGGATCGCGCTGCGAGATGCATCGTGGGTGCATCGTGGAGCAGGTTGCCGCTGGTCTGAACTCAGTGAGTACTGGGATCATGGGCTAAAGTACTTTGTTAAGAGGTGGACCCCACACGTATTGCCGGTGCCATGATGCCCGGCTTGGGCCCTCCGTATCGCGACAGATGGCTGTCTCGACACAATCGTGCGGACGAGTCTCGTGCTACGACGGTAACAGCAGACGCACCCGATGCTCACCAACGGTTGGCGCTAGAGTCGCTCCATCGTTAATACTCAGTCGACCCATAGCTCAGACCCGCATCTGGAAGATGAAAGGCATCCTTCGCAGCATTCTGCAGATCGTTGTTGCCGCCCTCTTAGGTACAGTCTCGTGCCTTGTCTCCGCCATCCCCGCTAAGGGGCAATTTCAGGGCTGTGAGCTTATTCAGCAGGTCACACTTGAAGAGTGTCAAGCGCTGGAGACGTTCTTTATGGAAACTGGCGGACCTACCTGGTTCCGCGCTCGCGGCTGGCTCCGCTCAAATCAGCCGTGTGACTGGTATGGTATCACTTGCGCCTCGGGCGCGTGGCCACGCAAAGTCACGCGCATTGAATTGCCAGGCAACAACCTAAGTGGCACCTTGCCTGGAGAAGTATCGCTCCTGACCGAGCTCCGCCACCTGGTGATCGACAATCGGGGCGCTGGCATTCGTTACGCCAGACTTAACGGCAACCTGCCCGCCGTGCTGGGTCAATTGACTCACCTGGAGGTGCTCAGGCTTGATGACAATGAATTTGACGGCACCATCCCTCCAGAATTTGGCAAACTTTCCAGCCTGCGCTCGTTGGGATTAAGTCAAAACGAGCTTACCGGCCCGGTACCGGCGGCCTTGGGCAATCTTGTCAACCTCACGACGCTCGACCTGGGCGACAATATCCTCGCCGGCGCGATCCCGGATTCGCTGGAGCTACTCCAAAAACTGGTGTTCCTGTACCTGTCCGACAACCTCTTGGACGGGGGGCCTTGGCGGTGAGCCATTATTAGTGGAAACGCGGCACGCTCAGGGGGGAACAATGCACCTGAGCTCCCTAACCACAACGCACTTTATCGATGCCATTAGAAAGACGAAATGCTGTAATACCTGCCGTATCAGGTGATGCTCTGACGAGCGTCGACGACTGGCGGTTGTATCTCTTGAAGCAATGCAACCTGATCATTGAGCTTCTGGGTCGCGAGTGGCCCGATCCTCCATTGCAATCTCTGGTGGCCGCTAACGATGCGGGTTCAGAGACGCAGGGCAACACAGATGGTAAGTCGGCTGTACCGTTGTGCTCGACGTGTGGTAGTGATTCCGAGCATCAAGAGAATGCTGAAGATCCGCTCTTATCGCATTATCGGCTGGAAGCAGACCGTGCGGATCGTGCTTATGAGGAGTTTTGCACACGCTCGTTTACTGACGAGAACTTCGTGGTTCTCTGGATGAGTGCCGCATACGTCCAGGCGGTGCAATACACCTTCGTTGTGGGCGTCACCGAAGCCGGGTACAAGCGGATATTGAGCCTGGCAGCCTGCTCGTTGCAGCATACGGAGGCATTAAAGGGAATGCTGGAGCAGCTTGCGCGTCGCGGGTTGCGCATGAGCGAAAGCCTGTTGTACGTAATACCGGGCGCCGTGGGGCTCAGGCGGGCGTTGGTGGCCCACTCTGGTGACCGCATCGTTGTGCAGCGCTGCCTTGCTGAGAAGCGTGCGCGGGTACTGAGCTTTCTGCCGCAGGAGTATCGTCTGAAGGTGGGCCGTGCGCTGCATCATGCATGGGGCGCGCTGGAATATGGTGATGCTCTTGGGGCCCTGAAGCGGCTGCAACAACGGGTGCACCGCATCAATGAGTCGGCTGGCCGCGCGTTGGCCAAGGGGCTGGAAGAGACGCTCACCGTGCACCGTGCCGGGGCCTATGTGGCATTGGGGCGCAGCTTAACGACGACGCGCGTGATTACGCGTCTGGCGCAGCGACTCTGTGGGCGCCTGCGCCAACGCTCAGACTGGATGCCATCGGATCAGCGCAGTACCTTTATGGCCCTTGACCTGATGGCCATGGAAGCAGGGATGTACCGCTTGGGCCACGCCGCGTATCTTCCGGCGCTGCGTGAGCAGCTTACCGGCTTAAATCAACCCCACTCTACGAGAATATGAGCGCATTTACGATCACAATCACGGCTGACGGGCGAATAACAGGGATCCAGGAAGCCTTTTCGAAGATGAGCTTGGTTGATCTCATCGCTCGCGTGGTCAACTGGCCGAGTCTGCATCTGAAAATGATCATAGCCGTCATGGCTGCGGAGGTCGAGGCGCTTTGCGGCAAACGCTACAGCAGGAAGGGTGCCAGCCAGAGGCCTTGCTACCGGCATGGCACCAACCCCGGTACGGTCCGCATTAGTGGGCGCCGTGTGCCGATCAGGGTGCCCCGGGTACGCGACGTGAAGGTAAAGTGCGAGCGTGTCCTGCGCAGCTATCGCGCGTTTCACGAGGCGAGAATCAATGAAGATGCGCTCATGCGCACCTTGTTCTTCGGCGTCAGTCAACGCAACTACGAGGCCATCGCGGACGAGTACACCGATGCGTTCGGGCTGAGCCAATCATCGGTAGGTCGCATCTTCCGGCGCAGCGCTGCGAAGGTACTGAAGGAATTCTATGAACGCCCGCTGAACGACTACGATCTGGTAGGTCTGTTCATCGATGGCAAGTACTTTCGCAAGCACCAGGTGCTCATCGCCATGGGGCTGACCTCTGAAGGTAAGAAGGTCGTTCTTGGGTGCGTCGAAGTGGGGTCCGAGAGCCAAGAGGCCACCAAGGGGCTCTTAGAAGACCTGCTCGACCGGGGTCTGCAAATACATCAGGGCCTGCTCTGCGTCGTCGACGGCGCCAAAGGGCTCCACGCCGCTATCAAAGAGGTCTTCGGCGGCTTCGTGCAGGTGCAGCGCTGCTGTTGGCACAAGCGGGAAAACGTCGTGGCCCACATGAGCAAAGAAGATAAGCTCGTATATCGGGCGCGCCTGCAGAAAGCCTATCAAATTCCAGACTACAGAGACGCGAAGGCGGAACTCCTATCGATCAAGGACGACCTGGAAGCCTCCAACCAACTCAAGGCCATGAAGAGTCTGGAGGAAGGCATGGAGGAAACGCTCACGATCCAAAGGCTCGGAATAGCCAAAGAGCTCGGCCAAAGCCTGCGTACCACCAACTGTATTGAGAATCTCAATAGTACCCTCGGCAGATTGACGCGCAATGTTTGCAGTTGGAAAAACTCGGCACAGGTCCACCGCTGGATGACGCTGGCGCTCATGTATGCAGAACCCAAACTGAAAACCATCCCCAATCACCAACACCTGCTCAAGCTCCGAGAGGCACTTATAAAGGCCAAGACCCGACTGCCAAACCCCAAAATCCCCTTCTCCCCCCAGCCACGTTTCCACTAATTTTGGCCCACCCCCCGGGCCTTTGCCCGAAGCAGTCGGCAGGCTGCAAAACCTGGAGGCGATTGACCTCAGCAACAACAACCTGGAGGGTCCGCTGCCGGATGTGCTGATGACGCTTCCCCGACTCAGGTGGCTTTCCGTGACCGACAACAACCTTGAGGGAGCGTTACCGCTGGATCTGGCTACGTTTGGTGCTGGCCTGAGCACCTGCCGAATGCAGCGCAACAACCTTTGTCTACCGTCGGATCCTCCCTACTCTGCCTTGGGCTCCAAGCCTGTCTGCGGGCTGCTTCCCGCCGATTCCTGCCAGATATGTAAAGGCCCCGCCTGCACATCCCTGGAGGAATTATACCATAGCGCTGGAGGTCCTGACTGGGTCCAAGCAGATGGATGGCTCACCACGCCTTCGCCTTGCCAGTGGTTTGGCGCGCATTGCGACAGCACGGATCGGCTGACGCGGCTGGAGACTCCCTCCAACGGCCTGAGCGGCACACTTGCGCCCGCACTAGGGCAGATTACATCCCTGACTGAGGTGGATCTGTCTGGCAACGCACTTAGCGGTGCCTTGCCGTCAGAACTTGCCCAGCTCGCCTCCCTAACCCGCCTTGATCTGAGTGCAAATGACTTTTCAGGCCATGTGCCGCTGGATGTGGCCATCCTTGGAGCGGGCATGGCATCCTGCAATCTCACCGGTAGCGTGGGATTGTGCATTCCTGACGATTCTGAGTACCAAGCCATCGGCCGCGTGTCAATCTGCGGTCTACCTCTGACTACGCCGTGCTCACCCAGCAGCATCGTGGCATTCAAGGCTCTAGAAGCAAAGGCTCTGTACGACGGGGTAGCACTGCTATGGGAAACTACGCAGGCACCTCTGGCGAATATGTTCGAGGTGCAGCTGCTTCAGGCGCATGGCGAATTTGTGCCCGTTGCCTCTATCGCATCGGGAGGTACACGCTACCGGCACATAATCACAGACCTGGGCCCGGGGACACATACGTTTCGCGTCAGGCAGACCACGCCTCAGAACGCTGATGCCTATAGTGCATCTGTTTCGGTGTCGCTGGTTCCAGAAGGCCTTACCATCGGGGAGCCTTTTCCCGTTCCGTTTAGGACCAGCGCTACCGTGACCTTCTCGTCTGGTACGCAGCAGTCCGTTCGCGTGGACCTGTTTGATGCTGCTGGCCGCCTTGTCAGGACCTTGTACCGTCGCGTCCCTCCAGCCCACATGCCGGTGCCGATATCCATCGATGGCAATGATCTGAGTAGCGGGACCTACTTTCTCCGCTTCTTTGCAGGCGGGAGAGTACACGGCACGCGGACCGTGGTCCGGATCCGTTAGATATACTCCTAGGCCTGCCATTTAATTGGCCCATTCAACGCACTTTACAAAGGAAGCATGCCCTTAGCCCACGCACGCTACGCGACGGGTTGCTGCGGGTCCACGTCCAGCAGCAGTACTACCCGTGGCGAACGCAGGCTACGCGGGGGGCCTTGACCAATGTCGTACCCTGTGCTCAACGCAGGGCGAAAACGGAGAGCAGCACGAAGCTGTGACACCCGCTACAACGGACTATACCTCACTTATCAGATAACCATGCAACTGGGAACCCCAGCTGTGCCTATTCTATGCCCCATGTAGATTTGTTGATAGGTCGCTTAAGTGAGTAAAGGGCAGCGCTATGCGCGTTAAAGCAATGACGTAAGAGTCCCGTCACAACCGGCGCAAGGCTTCACGAGCCACGCGTGCGCATCTGAAGTTGCCTTGCAGGGCACACGCCCCTATGGATACCTATGATGGCCAGCGACAGGGCCGCGCTCGCACATAGGCTGCACTTGGGAGTATTGCGGGCCTCAAGTTAGCGTGCGGATACGCTTGGGCCTCCATTCAAGGGAACCGGATCCTGTTCTTTCCGTCTATGCGGATATACCAGAGATTCCCCCAAAGGGTACGAACTTGTCATGAGTCTGCCTCCGCAATTTACCCGAACGACAATTGAGTCGGTTAGAATTCGAGGGTTTCGTTCGTTGGCAGATGTGAGATTCGATGATTTGGGGCGGTCCGTTGCTCTCATCGGCGCTAACGGATCGGGAAAGTCCAACCTCATTCGCTTTTTCGAAATGCTGAGCTGGATGCTCCGCTCCCGAAGCCTCGGCGAGTTTGTAGAACGGCAAGGGGGTGCGGATGATCAGCTCTTCGGTGGTAGAGCGGCCACGCCGACCATGGAGGCCGAAATACGTTTGTGCACGGACAGCGGACGACATGACTATTGGTTTGCCCTTGCCCATGCGCATCCAGACCGATTCTTCTTCAGCAAGGAGGCCTTTCGGTTCAGTAAAGTAGAGCTTCCAGATGTGGCCCCGTGGCAGTATCTAGGTAGCGGCCATCGGGAGGCGGAGATCGTTGAAGCAGCGCAGGGTTCAGCGGTTCATGCCGTGAATTACAACACGGCCCGTGTTATTGTTAGTCTGCTTAAGAGCTGCGCCGTTTATCAGTTCCATAATACCTCAGATACGTCTGGATTTAAGAAGAAATGGGATATTAACAGCTACAGCAACCGTCTTTACAGCCACGGCGGGAATCTGGCCGCCGTCTTGTACCGCGTGGAGCAGGAGGACTTGCGGCGCTACGAGTGGATTTGCCGTCAGATCAACAGGGTGCTACCGACCTTCGATCGCTTTAGCATCGATCCGAACTATGGAAAAGCATTCTTGAGCTGGAAAGTAAAAGGGCAAGACAAGGTGTTCGGAGCACATCTCACGTCCGATGGTTCGCTTCGGTCTTTTGCTTTGGTAACGCTTCTCAACCTGCCGCCCGAGATGCTACCACAGGTATTATTGCTCGACGAACCTGAGCTAGGCCTGCACCCGGCAGCGGTCTCGCTGGTTGGCGCGATGATTAAGTCTCTATCCACTGATCGGCAAGTCATTGTGGCGACGCAATCGCCATTGTTAGTGGACTCCTTCGATATCGACGAAATCATCGTGCTCAACCTGAAGGAAGGGCGAACGGAGCCGATCCGTGCCAATCGACGCACGAAACGCGAATGGCTGGAAGAGTACACTGCGGGTGAGCTGTGGCAGAAGAACTTGCTGGGAGGCCATCCGTGATGCGACTCGCAATTGTAGTTGAGGGGGATTCGTAAAAGGAGTTCGTAAAGCACGTTCTCGCACCGTACCTGTCAGGGGAGGACATCGTGACGATACCGATATTGATTGGAATAGGGCGTGGCAAGGGTGGCGGGAATGTGACCGTAGAAAGAGTTGCTAAGTCGATGGAAAATACTTCTGGAGCTTTTGTGCTGTAACGTCGCTCGTAGACTATTACGGTTTTCGCGCTAAGGGTGGTTGGACGGTCGAAGAGCTAGAGGAGCGCTTGAGAGAGCGGACGCAACAATTGATCGCTCGTAAACTGGATCAGCGAATGATCCTGCCATACGTCCAACGCCATGAATTTGAGAGCCTCCTGTTTGCAGATGTGCGTGCCTTCTCTTCACTGCCGGATGCGCCCGAGGACTTGGTGGCTTCATTACAGAAGATTCGTTCCAATTTTCCGACTCCCGAAGACATCAACGACAGCACGCATACGGCACCCAGTAAGCGCATCCATAGTCTGTGGCCCAGATATAACAAGAAGGCTTACGGACCGCTGTTGGCTAAAGGAATAGGTCTGAATGAGATCCGTGCAGAGTGCCCTCGGTTCGATGCTTGGGTGACGCAACTTGAATCACTGGGCAGGCCCGGTGGGTAGCAGCAACATGCCCTATTTGCCTGTCCAAGATTCGCTGGTACGCAGTGCTTGCAAAGCGGACCGCAGAATTTGCTGTTCAGCTCTTTTTTGGCGTCCATCCGAAAGTATGCACCTTGAATTGGTGATGTTGTTGTGCGACATTGTCGGACACTCTATCCACCGCCAATCCGGGATGTCGGGCCCTGGCAACAGGTCATGGGCACATCGGAGGTGATCTTTCTGTTGGTTGCGCACCCCGCGGAAAGCATCAACAACCGGATCAAATCAATCAAAGTGCGCTGTAGGGGCTTCCGCAACAAACGACGATTTGCCAACGCCATTTACTCTCACCTCGGAAGCCTGGATCTCTACCCCGAAAGCGTCCGCAGGTGAACTCACCCACCACAAAGGGGTAGGGCCAAGAAAGAGAAGTCCTGGAGCCCTCCCATCATCAGTCCGTCGAAGAATCCTTCGGCGAATTGCGGAACCTGTTGAGCAGTCCTCGGCGCCTCCACTACAAAGCTAAGTGCAGCATGCTCATCTATGGCAAGCACTCTGGACCCTGATAAGGGCGCATCGTCCTGGGATCGGCCGCCAATGAAAATGCCGATCCCGGGCTCAAAACTTCTTCACCGTTATAGCCAACTCTGAAGTATCGAGAATGATGCTCTGCTGGTGCGGTGCTAGACGGTAATCCGTCACGGAAGCAGGCAAAAGCTCGCGCGGCGTATTCATGCGAAACAACGTGTCGGCAAGCACATGCCAATCTTCGTACGTGAGGTGCACCGTTGCCTCGCCGCCTGCCGCCACCATAGGCGCATAGCGCAACACTTTGTTCAAGTGCTCCAGCCCTTTTTTCTGATGCAGATTGGGATCCATGTGGCAAACTCGTTCCTGTGGCTATGTCGCGGACTGCGATGGAGCACAGCCGTAGACCACGAACTCATAGAGCCGACTTCACGTTCCGATCTCAATAGTGTGCGCATGCTGCGCGCAGCCCAGAACACGGCTTTGCTTAGGGCACTGGCCAAGCAGCAAATTCACCAGAACAGACTCGCAGTTAAGGTTACTGCAGAGCTCGATGCCGTCGTGCCCCTAGGGCATGGCTTGCTACGCGGTAACGCCATGGCATCATGAGTGAACCACAAGAGCGGAGGCCCCCTCATCCCTTCACTCCGTTCATGGCTGCTAACACACGCGCGAACGCTGAGAGTGCGGTACTTGAGCGAGACTCTGGATCGCAACCGCACTGGTGGCGTCTCTGGCAAGGTAAGCTCCTCCAGCTGAGCAAGCCACATCTTGGGCATGTGCCGCCTGTGCCCAACGGCACAAGCGTTACCTCCCCATGACCAGCATTCTTGTGAAAGCAGCGGTTCCAGAAGCGCTGCTGCTCTTGACTCTGCATGCATAACCACCTGCGGCCAAGCCGCTGTGTTCCACGTTCATGCGCTTGATTCCGGCACTCTTCACAGCGGGCGCTACGACCTGTAAACGACGCCCGAGCACATTAGGCACCTCAATGGTCACCATCCCTGGATCGGGCTGGCTAGACGTCACCGCCGTCGGCTCTGTGAACGCGTTATGGTAATTGACGTGCAGCACCAGCTCAGGAACCTCGCTGATGGATTCCGCAGAAGACCCGGACGTGTCGAGCCTAGCCGCCATGGTCGAAGCAAGCCGGGCGTGGTCCACCATGCCATGCAGGTTGAAAGCCCTCATCACAGCAAGATCAATGATCCTTTTCTACGACGGAGCCAAGATAAGCGGACAGGCCGTAACTACCGGCGCCCAGTTTTCAAAAAAGGCCGAAAACGCTGCGTAGGATACACGAACCGAAGCCACGAGTAATACCACCTGACATACACACACGAGGATGGCGCTACCGGTCGATGGATACAGACTTCTCGCGCAAGAGCGCATGGATCGCCTGCATGACGCGGACCGGCTGCTCCTGGTGGATATATGAACCGCTTCCGGGCACTACAATATGGTTGCCGTCGATGCGCCGGACCCACGCGGCATGCGCCTCGACCCATGCCTCGCGACCCGTAGCACTTTCTCCCACCCAACGGGGCTGCTCGCTGATGCGACCCGCCGTCAGCACGGTCACGGGAAGGGACAAAAGGCGGTCGCTTCCATCCAGATGCCCCTTTTCGATGACGTCCACGTAGCCAGCAAACTCCGCCTGCACAGCGCTCGGCATGTGCTGATGCAACGCCTTTCGCCCTTCCCAGTAGTGCTCTAAGGACTCCGCGTCCAATGCCCGCCAAGTCGTAGCAAACGTCTCCAGGTGAGGGTCCACCAGCACCATTCCAACCACTGCGTCCTGGTACAATGCCGCAAAGCGCTGCGCATAAAGCGCGCCCTCCGCATGGGCGACCAACACGTACGGCGGCGCAATGCCAGCCTCGCGAAGCATCCCGCGCAGCTCAGTGGCGACCTGCTCCAGACTCCTGGGCGCAGCCGAGGCCTCCGAAAATCCCAGGCCCGCGCGGTCATACGCCACCACACGCACGTCGAGAGCAAGCAGCTGATGCAGGCGCTCAAAAGAGGATAGGTTGTCACCAAGCCCCGCCTCCAGCACCACCGTGACCGGACCGTCACCTGCCTCGACCAAGTTGACCTCTCGCCCGTGAACCATGACTTGTCGTCCAAACGGATAGGTCGATCCGAGGTCAGGCAACGTGTCGCCCTTGGGCGGCTCCGTCCACCCAGCAATACTCTCTATAGTCTCGTCGTGAATAGCAATGGCGCCGACATTCGACCCCGGCGGCGCCATCACAATGCCACCAAAGCCGCCCCACGGATCCATGCAAGCACCCTGGAACTCCCCACCCTCAAGCCGCGCCAGCGAACAGGCCAGCTCAAAGGAAGGCTCCCACGTGAAACGTAGGCTGTCGGACGTAGAACGAATATTCTTGAATTCGAACGGACCGTACCCGTCCACCTCCATAGTGATGATCGGCCCCTCAGCACCGCCGCGCACCTGGTACACGACGTCCATGCTCCGCCCCGTCAGATGGATGATACGACCCACCCAAGCGCCATCCTCCAGATGCTGAGCTGGCGAAGAAGCGGCCATGGCGCATAACGCCAGAATAGTAACCAACGCGCACGCAGCTCGTCGCCATAGCCCGACTCGCCGCGGCCACCTGGAAAGACTCGGGGCGGGCCCGCGCTCTGCACTGTGATTCCGACCCATGCCGCTATCTACTCCCGGTCCGCTATCATGGCATCAAGCTCTGCCATATTCTGCAAGGCCGCCTCGTTGTTTGGCTCAAGCGCAAGCGCACGCGCAAGCACCCGCCGGGCGTCCGCTGTCCGATGCATCGTGCCATACGCGGCACCCAACCCTACCCAAGCTGCAGCCATCGAAGAATCGTTCAGGAGCACCATTTCGAATATGGCAGAAGCCTGCGCCGCATCCCCATCCTGCAGATACAAAAATGCCAGATTACTTTGTAGCGCCAGCCACATGCCGCGTGGCATGTCCCGAGCCGCAGCGTTCTTGAGCGCCTCAATGGCCCTCCCATACTGCCCGCTCTGGCGAAGTAGGTCGCTCAGTTGAAGCCAATTGTCCAGCATATCCGGGTCCTGGTTGATGGCCTCCTCTGCCTCGCTGATCGCCTGCGCTTGCTGCTGAGCCACCTCGGCCTGGGCAAGGAAACGCTGCGCCTCCCCGGTCCTACCGAGCTGCACCAACACCTGCCCCAGATTTGTCTGCGCTCCCTGATGCCACGGCTTGGCTTGCGCGACAGGCTCCAGGAAAGGCAGCGCCTCCTCGGGCTGCTCAAGACGCCGGTACAACGTGCCCACGATGTATTGATAATCCAGGTTGTCTGGACGAAGCCGAAGGCCCTTGAGCGAAAACGTCAGTGCCTCCTCTAGATCTCCCGCCTCCTCTAGTAGCTGCCCCAGCCACATGTATGAGGTCGCATGGAGGCTGTCCTGCGCGATCGCCGCCTCATAGGCGGCACGGGCACTATCAGGCTCGCCAAGCTTTGCATAGGCGCGCCCCAGCTCGTGATAAAGTGCTGCGGTGCCTCCAACCCGCTCCTCCTCTTCGTGATACAAGGTGATGGCGCTGCGCAGACGTCCGCGACGATAAGCATTGAGCCCCATATTGTGGCGCGCACCAGCGTACCACGGGTCCAGCTCCAGAACAGTATTGTAGGCTGCCTCTGCCACGTCTGGACGGTTTAGGCGGGTATATATCGCCCCACGTAAAAAGTGCAGATCCGCAAGATCCGGCGCAAATGCGTCCACGCTGTCGGTGTAGGCCAAGGCCAGATCGTACCGGCCCTCCTCAAACGCCCGCTGTCCTTCAATAAGCATCAGCGCCACGCGCTGGGGCAACGCCCTGCGCTGCCGCTCGGTGACCGAGCGCCCCTGCTGCTGACACCCGACCAGCAACAACCCGACAAAGCCAAGGTGTACAAAGATGCGCATTAGAGTGGCAAAGGATCGACCGGGGCGCGATAAACGCCTGCCGGGGGCTGTTAGTTCGAACTCAGAAGCTGGCGCGCCATGCTGTACGCACTGCGCGCCTCCTCCATCCGCCCAGCACGCTCGTAGAGCCCAGCCAATACGGCCCACTCTCTGGCACCCTCAGGAGACTGGCGCACCGCAAACGTGGCCAGCACAATGTCTGCCTGAAGCACCTGCAGCGAATCGGTAGCCTCCAGGTGTGGGGCCCCCTCACCCGCTCGTCCCAACGCCACTAGGCTGCGGCCCAAATTATAATGTGCGCCTGCATGCCATGGCTCAGCCTGGATGGCTGCCTTAAGGTGAGGTATCGCCTTTGCCGGGTTGCTAAGACGGTACTGAAGAGCCCCTGCCAGATATCGATACCCGGCATTCGCGGAGTCCAACGCGATCGCCTCTTCCGCGTGCGACAGCGCCTCTTTCAGGCTGCCGCCATCTTCGGCAAGCTCCGCCATCCATAGCCAGACCTCCGGCTGCTCAGTGTCCCGGCTCAGCGATCGTTCGTATGCCATCCGCGCACTGTCGACAACGCCCAGCCGAGCATACACGCGCCCGATCTGCGCCCAGACCCGGCTGGCAGCACCAGCGTCTGGGCTTGGTCCCAAAAGCGCCCACTCACTGAAATAATGCCCCGAAGCGCGACGCGTCTGCCCCACAAAGAAGGCGTTGTTGCCCCGCCGGTACTCTACACCAAGGTGACGAGGACTGTGGCGTAACACCTCGGCAAAGGCCTCGTCCGCTTCCTCAAACCGATACAGCTTCGTCAAGAGCTCGCCGCGCATAAAATGAAGGCGCGCCAAGGCCGGCGTCAGCGCTGTTGCGCTGTCTAACAGTGCCAGAGCGTACACAAAGCTACCCAGACTGTGGGCATCCTGGAATTCCCAGAGCAGCATGCGAACCTCAGCCGGAGGCTCCTCAGTGCGTGGCTGACAAGCCAATAGAAGCAGTAAGAAGCTGCCACTAAGCCAAGGTGCACCACGCATCACGCTAACGCTCAACGACATGCACCACCTGGTTGGCCACCACCAAACCCTGCCGATGTACCTGGCCACCCGGCCAGTAAATATGGAGGCTGTCCACCTCGGACGCCTGCCCCAACCCGAAATGCACCGACTGCTGAGACTGCGAAAGGTAGCTGCCACCCGCGCGAACCTCACGCTCCTGGCGTCTTCCATTAGCGAATATCACCACGCGGGCACCAATCGCATCTCTGTTGCTGGTCCTGCCTGTGAGTTCTACCTGCAAATATCCCGCAATTACGGAATCGTTGCGCCACAGATGCACCGGACCACCATTCTCGGTAACCAACACGTCAAGGTCTCCATCCCGGTCCCAATCCGCATAGGCCGCGCCACGACCAACAAGCGGTCGGGCCAGAAGCCCGTCCTCGCCCGCAGGCATCTCCTCAAACAGACCGCCGCCCCGGTTGATGTACAGCTGCGGTTGCTGCCGGTACGTGATCCCCTCCTCCACCAGCCCGATCTCCTCGGTGATGTGCCCGTTGACAGTAAACAGATCCAGGTCGCCGTCGTGATCCACATCAAACAGGAATAGCCCGAACGTCAACGTGCGCAGACTGGGGCGCCCTATCTGTGAGGCCGCGGCCCGATCCATAAAGAAGCCGTTCTGCGTGTGCCGGTACACACCGACCATCTCGGCAGTGAAGTGACCTACAAAGAGCGTCACCTCGCCCGTTTCGTCCACCACACCCACATCCAGCCCCATGCCCGCGCGGGCGCGGCCGTTTTCGTCAAAAGCAATGCCGCTGAATACGCCCTTTTCGACGAAGGTGCCGTCCCCCTGGTTTTCAAAGAGCAAGTCGCGCTGCGTGTCATTGGCCACGATAAGGTCCGACCATCCGTCCCTGTTGTAGTCCACGCTGATGGCAGCCAGCGTCTTGCCCGGCGCGCTGTCAAACAATCCCGACTGGCGCGCAAACGTGCCATCCCCGCGGCTGAGGTAGAACGCTCCAGTCAGGCCACGATACAGCTCAGGCGTGCAATACGCTTTGCGATTTGCGACGCGCGTACAGGTGATGTCCTTCTCTGGCGACCAATCCACATAGTTGCCCACATACAGATCCAGCCAGCCGTCCCGATTCGCATCAAAAAAGACCGCAGCCGCACTCCATACCGCTTCGTCCGCCAGTCCCACCTCTGAAGCTACGTCGGTGAAGACTCCCCCGTCATTACGCAACAAAAGGTTCTGAAATAGCGTGGTCACCATGACATCCGTATCGCCATCATTGTCGTAATCCGCCGCCGTGATGCCAAACGCGTACGCGTGCAATTCTCCAAGCCCAGCCTCTTGGGTGACTTCCTCAAATGCGGTACCCTCCACGTTCCGATACAGACGAAGTGCCGATGGCTTGAGCTCGCCGCGCGACGGAAACGGATTGCCATTGACCAGCAACAGGTCCAGCCAGCCGTCCTGGTCGTAATCCAGAAAGCCGCCGCCCCCACCCATCGTTTCTGGAAACCACTTTTGGCCAAACGCCCCGGTAACATGTGAAAACCCGCCCAGACCCATCTGGAACGTCACGTCCTCAAAGGCAAGCACAGGCAGCGATGCTGGCGCAACCTCCTCCGCTACGTTTTCGTCACGGGGCGAACCGCATGCAGCGACAACCACCAGCACCCACAAGAGCGTACGATCAGAGCGCATCTGTCGCTCCTTCTGTAACAACGATCTCGCTTCCTGAAGCCGGTGCGCGTACCACATCCACCATCCCGCTCGGCCAGTACACCGCCACGCTGTCCACCGTATCTATAGACCCCAACCCGAACGTCGCTACGGATTCTAAGTGCGAAAGGTAGCTGGATCCGGCCGACACCGTGCGCACCTGATCCATACCGCCACTGGTGACCACCACCGTCGCACCATACCCGTCGCGATTGGATACGCGACCTTGCAGACGCACACGCAGCCATGTCTTGCCTTGCGTCTCATTGCGCCACAAGTGCGCCCGCCCATCATTTTCTGTCACCACCACATCCAGGTCACCATCTTTGTCGAAATCCGCGTACGTCGCACCACGCGCTACCATCTCCGCTGCAAGCGCGCCCTCAGCCGGCGCTTCGCTGAAGCGGCCGCTGCCGTCATTAAAGAACAGCTGCGCCCTCTGTCGGAAAGTGATACCCTCCACAATTCGATCGATATGCGTCTGTACGTGGCCGTTGGCCACAAAGAGGTCCAGGTCGCCGTCCAGGTCCACATCAAACAGGAATAACCCGAAAGTCAACGTCTTCAGCGTCGGACGTCCCACCAGCGAAGCCGCTGCGCGATCCATAAACAAGCCATCGCCCGTGTGACGATACACGCCTACCATCTCTCCCGAGAAGTTGCCGACAAACCAGGAAGGTTCTCCCGATGGATCCACCACGCCAATGTCGATGCCCATGCCAGCGCGCGGTACACCATGCAGGTCGTACGCTATGCCGCTGCGGATACCGGTCTCGGTAAACGTGCCGTCACCATCGTTCATAAACAACAGGTCGCGCTCGGTGTCGTTGGCGACCGCCACATCCGTCAATCCATCCCCGTTCGCATCAAAGGCCGCTACCCCTAGCGTCTTGTCGCGCCTGGCATCAATGCCCGACAGGAAACCGGCCTCAGCCGTCCACAGCCGAAAAGTGCCATCCCCCATGTTCCGGTAGTAACGGGATGCAATCCCGTCATAGACCTCCGGCGTACAATACACCTTTTCGCCGTCGAAACCACAGTAGTGGTCCGTGTCCGGTGACCACGACACGTACGTACCGACATACAGATCCAGCCACCCGTCATGGTCCGCATCAACGAACATCGCCGATGTGCTCCACTCACTCACCGCGCCCACGCCAACCTCTTGGCCGACCTCCACAAACCGGCGCCCATCGTCATTGCGCAATAGTAGATCCCGATATAACGTAGCAACAAAGAGGTCGGGATCGCCATCGTTGTCATAATCGCCAACGGTCACGCCAAAAGCGTATGACACTGCCTCATGCAGCCCCATCTGACCGGTAGTTTCCTCAAAGGTGCCATCACCCAAGTTGCGAAACAGGCGTACACACGGTCCTCGGTACCGCTCATGCCCGGCGAATGAACCTCCCGCCACCAGCACTAGGTCCTGCCATCGGTCGCCATCGTAATCCAGAAACCCTGCACCCGCACCCACAATCTCCGGCGCCCAAGCCTCTCCAAACCCGCCATTCGAATGCGCAAAGCCCTGCAGACCAGCTTCCTCTGTCACGTCCGTAAAGAGCGTCGGTGACGCATGCTCCACCTCATCGGCAGGCCGAGACCCGCCGCAGGCAGCATATACCACCATGATGGCCCCAGCCGCACAGACGCTATAGATCGCTTTCAACAACGTGGACCTCCTGATTTGCCTCCAGCGGCCCCAACGCCGTCACCGACCCAGACGGCCAATACACCCAGGCGCTATCCGCCTGGGTAGCCACCCCGAGCCCGAACGTCACCGCTAGCTCACTCTGCGACAGATAGCTGGAGCCGCCGCGCACGCGCCGCTCCTGCCGCCGTCCTTCCGCTAAGATCACGATCCTGGTACCCAGCCCGTCACGGTTCCCCCACCGCGGCGTTATTGCAAACCGCAAAAAGCCATGACCCACATGGTCGTTGCGCCACAGGTGGGCCGGACCATCGTTTTCGGTGATGAGAATATCCACATCCCCGTCCTTATCATAATCTGCATACGCCGCTCCCCGGGCAACCATGCGGACCGTAAGCGGCGAGCCCTCGGTCGCAGCAAACTCCTCAAACCTGCCCTCACCCACGTTCTCAAAAACCTGCGACCGCTGCCTATATGTGATCTTGTCCTGATTCACCAGACGATCCGGGTACACATGGCCATTGGCAGAAAACAAATCCAGATCCCCATCCAGATCCACGTCGAATAGGAAAAGGCCAAACGCCAGCGTGTTAAGACTGGGCTGTCCGATCCTGGACGAGGCCGCTCGATCCAGAAACAAACCGTTACCCATATGGCGGTACACCCCGATCATCTCCTCCGAAAAGTTGCCCACAAAGATGGACGGCTCGCCCGTCTCATCAACTACACCTATGTCGATGCCCATGCCAGCGCGCGCCTCCCCATGCTCACTAAACGCCACCCCGCTGATCACCCCGCGCTCCTCAAACGTGCCGTCACCCCGGTTGTGAAACAGTAGGTCCCCCTCACCATCATTGGCCACGACAAAGTCGCTCCAACCGTCACGGTTGTAATCAAACTCCGCCATGCCAAGCGCCTTCCCGTAGGCTACAAATACGCCTGCCTCTCGCGTCACATCGGAAAACACCCCGTCAGGGCCTCCTAGATAGAAACGACTGGGCATTCCCTGATAGTCGGCCGGTACGCAGTAAAGCTTCACTTCTGCGCCCTCAGGGCAAAACTTATCCCTCTCTGGCGCCCAGTTCGCGTAGTTACCGACATAGACATCCAGCCATCCGTCCCGGTTTGAATCCAGCCACAACGCGGAGCTGCTCCACTCGTCTTCGTTAGACAGCCCCGCGGGGCCCCCAACCTCTGTGAACACACCAGCATCATTACGAAACAGCATGTTGTGGTTGAGGCTCGTCAGTAGAAAGTCCGTGTCACCGTCATTGTCATAATCGGCAGCCGCCATTCCGATGGTGTAGGCGACCACCTCAGCCAGCCCGGCCTCCTCGGTCCGATCCACAAACGTTTCGCCACCTAGGTTCCTGTACAGCCACAACGCCCTATACCCCGCCTTGGGGGCACGATCCCACTGGCCCCCTCCCATCAGCAGAACATCCAGCCAACCGTCTCCGTCATAGTCCAGCCAACCACCTCCAGACCCCATCTGCTCCGCATAGTACTTATCCCCGGCAGCACCGTTGTCGTGCACAAACGCACCCAACCCTGCCTCTACCGTCACCTCCGTGAACTGGATACCACTTGCCAGTCCCGGAGCCTGCACCGAGTCAAGGTCCTCAGCCAACTCGCATCCCCCCCACTGCGACGCGGCGGCAAGTACTGAGGTTAAAAGCAGCGCTGGCCGAAAACAACGCAACGGGCGGAAAACGCGGCGCCACGCCACATCTCCCGCCCGATCAGCACGCCCCAGCATCCGCTGGACCGCCTACAAACTCCTATTGTCGCTACAAGCCGACATTCACTCCCATGCGGTGCACCGCACCGAACAAGCCGAAGTCGGTGTACGCGTAATCCGCACCGAACTGAAAGTCACCCCGGCCAAGCCGGAAACCAGCACCCGCGCTGAAGCCCTGCTCTTCGCTTACGGCCGCCTGCTCAAAACCGGCACGGAGAGACCCAGCACCCATGAACGTATACTCAAGCCCAAATCGGAGATGCTCAGAAAAGTCGCGAGGACGCTGCGCATCCACATTGAACTGCAACTGATGCATGTCTGGATCCAACGTGGTTAAGTCCACAAGGTCCATGGAAACACCAATCTGAAACGTCAGCGGCAACTCGAACCGCTCCCGGACATAAGTCTGCTCCGCCGCAAAGTTGCGCGCCATCATAGCAATGGTCAAACTGCGGAATCCCGTGGAATACAGAACACCGAAGTCAAATGCGAACGTCTGGGTGCTGTAGCTGTCCATGGACGCGGACACCCCGGTATCGAAGTCCTGACTCGTCACAAAATCGCTGCCAAGATCCTGCATCGCAAGCTTGATGTTCGCGCCAGCAGAAAAGCGATCACCGAAGGAACGCGCATACCCCAATCCTACTGCCATGGCAGTAGGAGAGAACACGCCCGTATCGACAAACCCGTCCTCGTTGTTCGCCCGGATCGTGCCCATAAAGTCCCCGTAGTTCACACTCACCAACGACAAACCGATCACACCCAAATTGCCACCACCAGGCTTAAATGCCACGCTGGCCTGTGTGTACTGGATATCCGCAATAAACTGCAGGATGCCTCCTGAAGCGGAAAACCGGCCCGGCATAAACGCCATACTGGCCGGGTTGTAAAACATGGAGGTCGACGACCCCTGAAACTCCGCCGTCAATGCCGACCCCAAGGACGATGCCCTCGGGTCGACAGACGTACTGAGAAACTTCATTCCCGTCTGTGCACGCTTCTGGGTGGTAACCTCCGTGTCAGGCGTAAGACCCTGCTGAGCCAGCGCCGGCGAAGGCGCGATGCCCGCAAGAAGCACCAGGATAACCAGGATTGTGCTGTAGCGCTTGTTCATAGCAGCTGTACGTGTTTTCGTTGCCATTTAGTCGTGCCCCGGCCTTGCGGCCGGAGCTTTTTGATTGCCAACCACCTAACGGATGACCGTGAATTTCAGCACAGACTCCTCGCCGTTGGAGTTGTCCGTGATCACCGCGATATAAATGCCACTCACCAGCAGCTGCCGCGACCGCGTCGTCATGTTCCACAGCTCGTCCCCGCTACCATCATCATGCACGATCGTGTGCACAAGCTCTCCAATTTCAGTGAAGATCTTGATGGTGCAGTCACCTGGAATGTTAAAGAACGCGAGGCGATCTTCCTGCTCAAAGCGTACCGTGTTATCGGCACCCAGGTTGACCGGATTCGGCACGACACGCGCGTCTGCAACCGTGCCCGTGCTACCGTAAGGCGGCCGCTTCAGGTTTACCGGCTGGTAGGTCTGCGTCAGATAGCGTGAGCTGCGCAACGCAACGCCACCCGGCGTACCAGTGATGCCATCTGGATCATTCGGCTGCGAGCCGCCGACCGCCTGTAAGAAGTAGTAATAGTCGGTACCGCGAACCGGACCCGTATCCGCATACGAGGTCGCGCTGGCATCCAGCTCCGCAACCATCTCATAGCCGCACGCCATCTGGGAGGGTGAGCCGTCAATGATGCCAGAGCCAAAGTTAGACTCGTCCGTGCACCCGTTGGTGTACAGATGGTCTTCCCACAAGTCCGCGCGATACAGCAGCCATTTGGTACGGCTGGGACCGCCTGCAGGAGGCGTCCACTCAATATCCACCTTGTCAGGGCGGCCGAACACACTGAACTCCAATGGTGCATGCGGCGCTTCTGGAATCGGATACGTGCTCATGTTGTTGCTCGCCGCATACAAATTGATTCCGCGCTGCAACACGGTGAACAGCGAATCCCGTGACGTCATGACCCACTGGTTCTTAGTCATCTCCTCCAGACCCCAACCAAAGGTGTCAAACATGCCGTCGTTGTCCGTATCCATCTGGTTGATTTCATAATTGAAGTCTCCCGTCTGGATCATGCCGTCACCATTGGCATCGAACGCGATCATTTTCATGTCACGGGCCGAGCCGCCACGCTTGTAAGATCGTCCAACTTTGTAGTCGGCATCGAAGCCCAACCCGCCAATACCTTCTACAATGACGATACGCACACTCTCCCCGGGACCGATGTCGTAGGGACCGTACGCGGTAGTGACAGCATGGCCGCCCTGCTTACCTGTGGAAGCATCATTCTTGGCTTCCCAGAACTTGCCGCTTGGCTCAATCCTGTCCGCATAATGCGGAAACATGTGCTGCGATCCGCCGGTAATCCGGTCAGGATTCTCACGCGTCCGGATGCCCCACTCGTAATAGTCCTCGTGTGGCGAGCCGTCCGAAGTTAGCGCCTCATCCTGGTCCATATAGCCCATGGAACGCGGCTGACACGAATCAATGGTAGCCATCGTGCATCGGATATAGCTCATGTCCGTAGGCGAGTTATCCGCGTGGATCGTGGTTCGTCCGATGAACGAGCTGCCCGCTAGACGGCCCAGCGAGTCGCCGGAAGCCACCCATGTGTGCTCCGTAAATACGGGCGAGCCAATCCTGTCATACTGCGACTGCGCCTCGGGGTCCACCCCGATCCATAGGTACTGCGCGGTAAACGAAATCGGATAGTCCGCATGCCCGTCACCAACGACATCCACCATGCTGAACTTACCCCACACCTGGCCGCCACTGACCGTCCATGCACCCTGTAGGCTGCCTCTCCAACGGTGAATCCGAAAGAAGTAGGTGTCCTTGAGCGTCTGGTTGGGAAGCTCTATTTCATCGTCATCATCGCTGTTGCCCGTGTTGGTATATACGTATTCGATGATGTGATAGTCGTCGTGGACCTGATTGACCCATCCGTAGGCCCTTCGATCTACCGTGATACCGATAAGGGTGTTGTGGATGTTGTGAACCATGCGGTCGGACGGCAGACCCGGATCGATCTCATCGATCACCGCCACGTTGTCAAATGAGAGCGCGCCGTCCACTTCTACCTCCGTATCCTCCGTGCGGCTCTTGAGGACATTCTGCACTGGAAACGAGACATCCGCGCCTGCGGTCCTGGGTCCGATACGCGCCACGAAGTAGGGCCATCTCTGACCATTCGGGTCCGTCCAGTCTTTCGTTCCGAGCCAGAACGCTTTTGCCCTAAAGTGGCTACTGTTGCGCAAGATCGCTGGCCATTCCATGCCGTCTGCGGCCGAGCTGTTCCCCTCGTGCTGTGCACCCGACTCCGTGTATGTCCCATGGAACGTACCGATGTCGAGCCACTGCGCGGTGAACTGCGCCTGTGCCACGTGTGCACCCATTAGCAACAGGAGCGAAGCAGCAACAAGGTGTTTCGAGTAGCAAGAAAGTTTCATGTGCTTGCTGATTTGATGAAGTGAATAGCGCAGCCGACAGCGCGATCACGCCGCCGGCTGCCGGTCACCTTTAGAAGGTCAGTCGTACACCGAGGGTTACCCGCCGGATATTCAGAAACGTGTTGAATCGCAGGTTCGGCATATCGATGTATGCCTTGTCTTTGAGCATCTGATCCACCTGGTCCTGCGGTACCTCCGTCCACGCCGATCCGTTCCACTGCGAGTACATGCCAGTGTCAGCAGCCCAGTACCAGGCAGCGGCCTGCGGATCGCTCACGTTCGCTAGGGTACCCACAGCCTCTACGGGCTGGTAGGCGACATCCGGGTGACGGAACACGCCAGGCTGATCATTGCCCGGCACCCACACATACGGAAGCACGCCAGCCTTAACTTTTTCGTTGTACTTCTTGCTGCCGTCTACTGCATTGAGCTCGTCATAGATGTCTCCAGGCAGGTGCAGCGACCACATGTACCGATCAAAGTCCCGGTTGTCCGGGTGGAAGCCCGTCACACTGTACAAGTGCCGACGGTTAAAGACGTTGTCGACGTCAAGAAACAGCTGCGCCGCACCAAACTGGGTGTTGATATGCTTCGTGAAACGAAGGTCAAACTTAACGTAGCTGCGCCAGCGAACATTCTCCTGAAGCTCCGGCGGTGCCGTCGCCCCACCAGCCCATGTCCACTGTGAGCCCGCACGCCACTCGCCCAAAAGGCTGACGCGCCAGTCGCCAAGCAGGTCGCCATTGAGCACGCTGGGCACAAACTTTGACGGCGTCAAAAACAGCAAGTTGCCCCGGGCAAACGGCTCCGCCAAAGGCGTCCCCTGACGGTAGTCCGTAGAGGTACGCAAATAGTTGCGCTGCTCAAACGTGTTCTCGCTGAACTGCCCGTACCCGAAATTGCCACCCTTTGTCTGCAGATAGGTGTAGTTCAAGAATCCACGTACCCATGCGCCACGGCTCTTGGTTAGCGTGACTTCCGCACCACGTACATCACGGTAGTTCCACGGCTCCCGGGTGGAGTAGGCCACCACGCTGCCCAGTGAGCGGTAGGTCACCCCGCGCGGCTGATTCTTGATGTCACGATAGAATCCAGAGATGCGCAGCAGAAACTGGTCCGCAATGTTCTGGTCAAACCCCAGCTCATAGGCCACCGTGAGCGGCATGGGATGTTCAGGATTGCCAAGCACATCTATGCCACCGTTACGGGATTGCTGGATGCCGAAGATATCAAACGGGTTGAGCATCTGCCGGAAATGGCCGTAGTTGAAATACAGCTTACTATCCAGCGAGATCGGGAAAGAGATGCCAAGGCGTGGGCTGACAAAGATCTGCGCAGCGGGGTCCTCTTTTTCCAGAAGCTCGTCCAGGCCATCTACGCGCTGCCGAAAGGCGGCATCGTACGGGTTGTCCGTAACCCACCACGGCGTATTAGCATCAAAGAAGTCAAGGCGAACGCCCAGGTTGGCGATCATGCCCTGAAACTCAAGTTTCCCCTGTGCATATGCCGCACCCTGAATCGGCGTCCGTGAGAACGGGTAATCCGCCTCGGGCTCTGGTCCGACCAGCGCCAAGTTTACGCGCTGGTAATTTAGGTCGTAATCGCTGATGATGAGCTCGGCGCCGGTCTTTAGCTGCAGCACGCGCGTCAGCTGACTGGTCAGGTCAAAGCGTCCCGTAAATACGCTCACATCAGAGGTATCACGGGTCTTGACCCAGTGGCCGCCAGTGGTTTCTGCACCACCAATAAGGTTGCCACCCTGCCCAAGAAAGCCAAACGGCTCATCACCGACCACATAGGGCGTAAGCACGCCGTCGCCGTTGAGATCTTCGGTGCCGCCGAACTTGGTGAGCCGGTCCTCATTTTGCAAACCGGCTTCGGTAGGACGACCAAGGTTGTTCGTCCAGGGGACTTGGACAAAGTTGCCGTTCTCGTCGATGTACGAACCATCCCGCAGGTTCGGGAAGTGGCTGCGATACTTCGTGGCAAGATTCTGCAGGCTTACCTCGTAGAAGGTGCTTGGACTAAGCGTATGCGTGAACGTCGCTCCGTACAGCGAATGGTCGACGTCAGCCAAAGGGAACGCACCGTCCGACAGAATGACGCGGCCACGGCGGTTGATGCCGTCCACGATATCCGCGCCAGCGCCCCACCAAGGGTAGGCAGGCAGGTTACCACTGTACATCCGAAGGTCCGCCGACCCCTGGCTTTGGTTGATGCCGCGCTCCTGGCTTGTCATGCCATTGATCGTCAGCTTCATGCCGCGGCTCACGTTCGAGACGAGCTTGCCCTGAATTGTGTTGCTTGTGAAGGCATTCCGAGACTGGGGATAGAGGTAGGCCGTCTGCGTACCGCGATACGATACCAGGAAGCGCAGATCCCCAAGTGAGGAACCGCTGCCTGGGATCACAGGCCCGCTCAGCGAAACGTCCGCCTCATAGTCAGGCACACTGATCGCGTTATCTTTGCGGTGCGTGTGCTTGAAATAGTCCTGCATGTCCTTCTCGGTGACGTCGAAGCCCTCGTCATTCCTGAGGCGCTCGGCCAGCGTAGTCCATCCCTCAAATCCGTTGTACTGGCGTTGCTTGTAGATATCCCAGGCTCCGCTTTCGGTGCCGTCCATGGCGACCGCCGGATCCAGGAAAGGCCGGATGTACCAGCTATCGCAGTCTCCGGCCACCATCCCGCTGCCGCTGTAGTCGCAGTCGTTCAGGTTAACGCCGCCCAATCCTTCTAACGTCTTAGGCTGCGCCGGGATGTATCGCATCAGCGCATCCACGTTGAAGCGGGTTCTGGAAGGCTCCTTGGTGGTTACGTTGACGATACCGCTGCGGACATTGCCGTACTCCGCGTTGAAACCGCCCGTCTGCACCTGTACCTCCTCGAGCGAGGTGTAGCTGATGTTGGTGAACGGTTGCTGCGAGCGGCCTGTGCGCAGGTTCATGCCGTCTACGACGAAGGCCACCTCATTGAGCCCTCCACCGCGCACTCGCAGCCCTGGCTCAATGCCAGCCTGCAGGTCCAGCACCTCGGTGACGCCGGCCACCGGAAGGTCTTCAAAAGCCTCCGCATTAAGGCTGGCCACATTGGCAGACACATCGAGCTGGACGATCGGACGCTCACTGACGACTACGATTTCGTCAAGGCCGATCTCCTCTTCCCGCATCTCAACATTGGTGGTCGTGGTTAGGCCTGTGGATACGCGCACATCCTGAACTACACGCTCGGTGTAACCAACCAGCGAGATGCGCAGCGTGTAGGTGCCAGGACGGACATTGTTGATGAAGAAATATCCGTCAATGTCCGATGCCGTCCCTTGCTGCGTCTCAACCACAAGCACATTGACGCCCGGCAACGTTTCGCCAGTCGCGGCATCTGTTACCGTCCCAGCAATTTTGCCGCGTTGCGCAAGGGCGGGCGATGCAAATAGCAAAAGTGCTGCCAAAACACCCAGTAGCTTCCCATGCCTCATAGCACGTTCCTCCACGTTGTTAATGTTCTCTGTACCAGTACGGATCGCCGCAAACACCTGCAGCCGAGGCACCCAGACCGGCTCTGGATGCTCAGCCCACGTTCGCCTAGGCAATATCTTGCAAAAAGCAGTTTATTGTCAACCTGGAACCGCTTCCGATTGCCTTCACACAGTTTTAACGGCCGGTTCACGCTGCGGTCTGTCTACCAGAACAGCGCGTACAGCGCGGCGGAGATTCCCAAAGCCCCGAAGGCAAGTGCAGCAAACAGCGGGTCCGCGCGCAGCAAGCCCGACCCCAGACTGATGCCCTTACCACTTTCACGACCCTTACCTTCAATGAGCGAATAGGCTACGATGAGTGCTACAGATATCAGGAACGCAATACCCATCCTGTCCAGGAATGGCAGCCCGGGGAAGAGCCATTTCAATGACCAGGTGAGCGGGATGCTAAGCAGCGCGGTAATGAGCGCGGAGTTGGCCGTAGCCTTTTTCCAGAACAGTCCCATCATGAAGATGGCTAGCACGCCCGGGCTGACAAAGCCCGTGTACTCCTGGATGTACTGAAAGACCTGGTCCAAAGAAGACAAGAGCGGCGCCAGACACACGGCGATAGCCATGCAAGCGAGTGCCACCAGGCGACCGGTGCGCACCAGCGCCTGCTCTGAGGCGCCTTTGGACACATAGTTGCGATAGATGTCCATCGTGAATATCGTGGCAGTGCTGTTCATCATCGAAGCCAGGGACGAAACTATCGCCGCGATCAGCGCCGCGAATGCCAGCCCCTTAAGGCCAGGCCCCACGTATTCATTGAGGAGCCAGGGGTAGGCTTCATCGGCCGCATCGATCGGTGCATGAAGCGCATATGCCACGATGCCCGGCACCACGACAATCAGTGGAAGCAGCAGTTTCAGGTAGGCTGCAAAGGCAACGCCCCGCTGCGCCTCCTTCAGGCTGCGGGCCGCCAGCGTGCGCTGGATGATATACTGGTTGCACCCCCAATAGAAGAGGTTAGCGATCCACATGCCACCCAGAAGCACCCCCAGACCCGGCAGTAGGTCGTAGGCATCCTGCACCACTCCCTTGTCGTCGGTGTAGAGCAGCTCGTCCTCAAATAGAATCATGTTGAACCGTTCAGGCACCTCCTCTATGAGCCTTCCCAGCCCAGCCAGCGGGCCCACGCCGCCACCGAATGCATTCAGTGCTAGGACGGTGGTCAGCAGGCCGCCGACGACCAGGAACGCTACCTGCACCACATCCGTCCAAGCGACCGCTTTGAGGCCCCCGTACACGCTGTAGACGGCTGCAAAGACGGCCAGCGCAATAATGCCGGTCAACATCTCCACGCCCATGATGCCTTTGAGGGCCAGCGCACCCAAGTACAGCACGCTGGTGAGGTTCACAAAGACATATACCAGCAGCCAGAACACCGCCAGAAGCGTGCGCACGCGGGCATCATAGCGCACCTCCAGAAACTGCGGCATCGTGAAAATGCCTTTCTTCAAATAGATGGGGATGAAAAACCACGCTACCAGGAGCAGCGTAATCGCCGCCATCCACTCGTAGCTGGCAATGGCTAGGCCCAGCCGGAAGCCAGATCCGCTCATGCCGATAAACTGCTCGGCGGAGATGTTAGATGCGATCAGCGATGCGCCTATCGCCCACCACGGCAGCGCCTTGCTCGCCAGGAAGTAATCCGCCGCATCCTTTTTGTGTCCCTTCTTTTCCCGCGACACCCAAAGCCCGACACAGACGATGAGCAGGCAGTAGGCCGCGAATACGACATAGTCAATCGTTGCGAATTCCATCCAGAGCGAAGCTGATGCGACTGTAGAGCACGGCACCCAAGAGTGCACTGCCAACAAACTATGAGCCTTGTGCTAAAGGTAACGACGCACGCCGCATCGAGCGGCAACCTCTTGGCTTATCGCAACGCCACAGAAACGCTTTGCGCGCAGCGGAAATCCCTGCCCTGAAGAAGAAACGAAAAAGACGCCACGGCTCATTGAGCGAAATAACGGCGCCAAGCTCGGCTGTTGTTCAGATTTTCCCCTTCGCAGATGTCCTGGTCATTGGGCCGAGGGCAGCGCAATCGGTTTGCTGCGCGTTGCATGCCGCACAGCGGCGGGGCTGCTGCCGTATCAGACGCAGACGGCCCGTACCCTGCTAAGGACAGCCCGGCTGGCCACCGTCACATGTATATCAGCGTACACTAAGGGCTGGCGAAAAATTAACCTATCTGCCTAGTTGGCCGGTGGTCAATTTCGCCTGAACTCGTGGGTGCGCAACACCCCTGCGGATGCAGCTCACGAGCACGATGCTGTACACTCCCCAGACCCGCTACAGCATCCAACAGCGGATGCCGCTCAGCGTCCGGGTGAGCAGACATGTGTTGCGCGTACGATAGGCTCGCCGCCCATTCATCAGGGCAAAGGCCCCGATACCACACGTTCAACGCCGCGTTAACGTCGCGGCACTGGGTCTTTCCGCACATGGCACAACGATGCTTCCTGTCAGCCAGGCGTAGCCTTTCCTCCGGCTTGTGGTGGTAAGCGCTGCATCTCTGCGTTGTATCGTTCGGCGGAACCAGCTCCACCTTGCCGCCAAGCAAAGCGGATTTGTACTTCAACAGCTGCACCAATGCGTACAGCCCTTGCGCGCGCATCGATCGGTTCAGCCCCGTCTTGCGGCTGCCACCGGCGCGTGGCATGCGTTCTACTTTCAGGTCTTCCAGAAACAGATTCGCGGATCGCTTGACGACGTCGGCAGCCACCTCGTGGCGGTACCCGCGGTGGCGTCTTACTACGCGCTCGGCCTCCTTGCGCCAAGCACCGAACCGCTTTCGGCGCAGACGCGTGCCTTTCTTCGTCTTAGCAGCCCGACGCCGCAAAGCGTCCCTGCGGGGCTCACTCTTTGTGATGGGCGCGTAGCTCTTTCCATCCGCCAGCGTCGCGATGGCCTTGCGGCCAAGGTCCACGGCCATCGGCGTGTCTGCGCAGCTGCTCTCTGGCGCCTCGGGGCGCTCGTACACGACTTGTATCGTGTATTCGGTACCCAGCGACGACCGCACGATGCGCACGAACTTGCAGCCGTAGCGCTTGATCAACCCGCGCCGATCGGTGAAACGGACGTACCCGACGCCCTTGATGCGAACGCGATAGTCTTGGCGCCTGACGCGTTCGGGCTTTCGTAGCAGCCTGACGCTCTTCACCAAGTCGCCGCTGAAACGCGGCGGGCGCGCATGGTGCTTATTGAAAAAGCGCTTGTAACCCTCCGTCACGCCCCTGATCACAGAACGCTGCTCCGTCACGCCGAACTCGAGATTGCGCTCATCGGCGTTGCGGGCGGCCGTCCAGCGCTTCGTCAATGTGAAATAGCTCGGATGCTTCTCTACTACCTTGTGTGCGTTGCGGCATTGTTCGACCGCCCAGTTACGGACCCACTTACCGTTTGCGAACATCCGCCGCAGGCGTGCATAGCCCGCCTTCTTTGTATAGCAGCGGTATGTCTGGCCCAGGAGCAAGGCTACGAGCGCTCTCGTGGGCCGGCTTGCAGGCGTGCCGTCTGGGCAGCCCGTATCCGCTTCGAGTACGCAATGGCCTCATCGACAACGGCTCGGCGCACGACGTCCATGTACGGCGCCCCTTCGCGCAGGGCAAGACCGAAAGCAGCGTCAAGGGCGCTACGTGAAACGTAAACAAGGACTATTTCCGACATTCACAGGCGGGAGCGGTGATCGGCGTGCATAGCATCTGCGCAGTTACGGAGCCGATGGTTCCGGTTAGGCTAGGTTAATATTTCGCCAGCCCTAAGCGCGCCCTTGGGGGGCGGTTCTATCGGACCCGGCGCCACACCTCATCGTAGCGATTGTCCCCCTCCCCACTTACATGATGCCAGATGGAATCCCCTTCGACTGTGCATTCAAATTCGAACACATGGCCCACGTTGGCTGGAATAGCACTGTATTCGACGACCTCCGTATAGAATCCTCCCGCTTCCAGCGTATATCGTCCGCCCTGGGCATGGACAAACTCCTCCGCAGACTGCCGAATGAACATCCAGTGCGTCCCATTAAGAATTTTAAGCGTCGGCGCCTCCTGGTAGTCGGGATCTTCGTCGTATTCGCCGGAAAGAGCGCCAGACTCCTCGTTGATGCGGACAAGCTCCCAGGAGCCCACCAAGCGGGGGCAAGGATCCGAAATGCTGGTGCCTGCTTCCTGCTCCGATGCGTACGGCTCCATCTGGGAGTCCTCGGGCGCCTCTCCACAGCCCAAGCTGGCAAAAAGAACCAAGGCCGCTACCGCTGCGGCTGTGCAAAGAGTGTTCATTGATAGCTCCACTAGCCTAATGAAGAGACGAAATCAATATACGCAGAGAAAACGTCAAAAAAATTACTCATTCTTCACAATGCGCATCGTTGGCCTCCATCTTAAGGGGCCTTATCACGCTCTGGCCGCCTGATTTGATTGACGAGCTCCCGCACCGTGGCTGGCGGTACCGGCGTGAATCGCGAAACCGTCAGCGCAACAGCGAAATTGATTAGCATGCCAATGGCGCCGATGCCCTCTGGGGAGATGCCAAATAGCCAGTATGCTTCGCTGTTGAGCTCAGGACTGACGAACTTGAAAAAGATGATGTAGGCCGCCGTGAAGGCAATCCCGCTGATCATGCCGCTGATGGCCCCGTACTTGTTCATCCGTCGCGTGAAGATGCCCAGGATGATGGCAGGAAAAAATGACGCAGCCGCCAGCCCGAACGCGAACGCTACCACCTGAGCGACAAAGCCTGGCGGATCAATCCCAAAGTACCCGGCGATACATACCGCCACACCCGCTGTGATGCGGGCCGTTAAGAGCTCCTGCTTCTCGGTGATAGAGGGCCGCAACCCCTTCTTGAGCAAGTCCCGAGCAACAGAGGTGGAAATCACCAAGAGCAGACCTGCGGCCGTGGACAGCGCCGCGGCCAATCCGCCCGCCGCCACTAGACCGATGACCCAGTTGGGGAGGTTCGCAATCTCCGGGTTGGCCAACACCATGATGTCTGGATCAATCGTCAACTCGTTGGCATCGGCATCACCCACATAGCGGATAAGACCGTCGCCATTCTTGTCTTCAAACGTGATGAGCCCCGTCGCTTCCCAGTTCGTGAACCATGGCGGCACTTCCTCATACGGAGCATCGGACACCGTGGTAAGCAAGTTCGTGCGCGCAAAGGCGGCCACTGCGGGCGCACTGGTGTACAACAGGGCGATAAATACGAGCGCCCAACCCGCGCTGCTTCGCGCTGCGGACACTCGTGGTACCGTATAGAAGCGCACAATCACATGGGGCAACCCGGCAGTCCCCACCATGAGGGCAGCCGTGATGGCAAACACGTCAATCATGCCTTTGGTGCCCTGCGTGTAGGCATCAAATCCCAGCTCCTGGCTTAAGCCATCCAGCTTATCGAGCAGAAACGTGCCAGACCCGTCCGCCAACGTGCTACCAAACCCAACCTGCGGCACCACATGGCCTGTCATCAATAGCGAGATAAAGATCGCTGGCACCAGATATGCGAAAATCAGCACGCAGTACTGCGCCACCTGCGTATAGGTGATTCCCTTCATGCCACCAAGCACCGCGTAGAAAAACACGATGCCCATGCCTATGAGCACGCCGGGCAGAATGTCAATCTCGAGGAATCGCGAAAACACGATCCCTACGCCACGCATCTGGCCCGCCACATATGTGAAAGACACGAAGACAGCGCAGATGACTGCGACAAAGCGGGCCGTCTGCGAATAGTACCGGTCCCCCACGAAGTCGGGCACGGTAAACTTGCCGAACCGGCGCAGGTATGGCGCTAACAGGAGCGCAAGCAACACATACCCGCCGGTCCAGCCCATCAGGTACACGCTGCCGTCACGCCCCATAAAGGCGATAAGGCCAGCCATGGAAAGGAATGAGGCAGCGCTCATCCAGTCCGCAGCGGTGGCCATGCCGTTAAGCAGGGGCGGCACGCGCCCGCCAGCGACATAGAATTCGCCCGTGCTTCCGGCACGCGACCAGATGGCGACACCTATATAGAGGGCAAAGCTGAACCCTACCAGGACGAAAGTCCAGGTCTGTGCTTCCATGGCCGCTACCGGATACCTTCGGTGTGCACGCGATCCAGCCGGTTCATCAGCTGGACGTACACGAAGATGAGAACCACAAAGACATAGATGGCTCCCTGCTGCGCAAACCAGAACCCAAGCTTGAATCCGCCCACACGGATGGCATCCAACTCATCAGCCAGCAAAACCCCGCACCCGAACGACACCACAAACCATATGGAAAGTAATATGGCCAGATAGCGCAGGTTGGTTTTCCAGTAAGGATTCATCGCGGTGCTGTAAAGGGCTGTGGCGGCTCAAGGTACAGCGTTCGGGAAGGAAAGGCGAGGCTGAGATTGTGCTGTTCAATCAAGCGCATAATCTCCATGAGCACCTCCTCCTGCGTCTCCATTAACAGGCTGTACTGGGGTCCGGTGGTGAAGGCTTGGACAAAGATGCCAATGCTCGATTCGTCCAAGGACTCCAGGTGCACCACCACGGTGCTGCTGTCAATCGCGGGTATACCGTCTAGCATGGCGCGCACCGAAGCCACGTATTGCGTGATCTGGTCCGTCGTCGTGTCGTAGCTCAGTCCCACCTTCAGTCGGATGCGGCGCTGGGTACGGCTGGAATAGTTCACCACGGTTTCCGTCGTAAACGACTGGTTCGGGATGCTGGCCACAGACCGGTCGGGCTGTCGAACGCGCGTCACGCGCAGACCCACCTCTTCGATGACGCCGACGATCCCGCTGATGCATACCAAATCACCCACTGCAAACGGCTGGTCGGTGAAGACCACTACGGATCCAAACAGGTTGGCAATCAAATCTTTGGCCGCCAGTGCCAGGGCAAGCCCGCCCACGCTGAGGCTGGCGATCAGGCTGGTCACCGAATAGCCCAGCTTATCGATGATCGCGATGCCGACGATGATGCAAATCCCCACCTTGAGGACGGTCCGGATCAGCGGGACAAGCTGATCATCTAGGCGTGTCTCCGTTTTTGCCGCCTTGCGCACGGCGGCCTCCGAGGCGACCTCGATAAGTTTGAACACCACCCCCGCCGCGGCGACCGCAACGGCAATCAACAGCCCGTTCATGACGATCTGACGCACATTGACAGGCTCCTGGGGCAGGAGCAGCAACTGACCCATACCATACCATAACCCGACCTGCACCACATAGCTGAGGGGCTTGGGCACGAGGCGAATCACATCCTTGACCCAAGGAACCTCCGTGGTGTGTCGGATCACCGCGGTATGGCGCACGAGCCACCGCAAAAACGGCCGGCTCGCCAACCCCACCACCAGAAGCAGCGCCGCCACCAGGAGCCGCCAGAGCTCGACGCCCCATAACAGCTGTTGCTGCAGGAAGTCCAGATCCGTCATAGCTGTAGCAAAGAGGGGTTCTTATGTGACCCGAACGCCAGCCCTGATGCGGGCCATACTCTCTGGGCCGCAATGGAACAGCATATCCAGGGAGGTCACCCTTGCCGCAAAGCCCTCACAATTGTGGCGATAGGCGGGAGGCTCAAAATCCATTACGCGGCTGCCGGGCACCTGCGGGCGATCGAAATGCGCGCTTAACCGCGGCAAAAGTAGCGTCTTTTGCGGTAACTGGCGCACGGCAGCCAGCAGCGTGTCCGGCCTGCCTGGAAGGTCCGAAGCGCGAATCAGCCGCGACGATAGGCCGAACAGCTGGTGCACCAGGCGGACCGAGGCGCAAGTGGCATCGGCCAGCATCTTTGGACGATGCGCGAAATACTTTGCCACCGCCGCCTGGTAGTGCACAAAGTAGGGCGTGCCCGTATAGTTGTACAGGAACGCTTTCCAATGGCGCTTGCGCCATGTGGGGTCTGATCCCAGGGCCGTCGCATCTTGGGAGCGGCCATGCTGCCCTCCTTTGAGCGGCACCGTGAGCCAGTGCACGCCGTCACGGCTGCACAGGCGTGTACGGTTCTGCAGAGACTGGCGGCTGTACTGAAAGGTGTCGGCTAGCACAAACGTGGACACGGTGGCCATCAAGGCCAAGTAATCAAGGTTGGGAAAATACTCTGGAGGCCGGACCGCCACCATGCCGTTGTCCGTACATTTCGTGACTTATACCAGTCTGTGGCGCCCTTGGCCCCCGCTCCCTTGCCATTTTCACTCGACCCGGGCGACACTATTTCAATCGTTGCGCCAAGCAGCGCTGTGCGTGAGCACAAGCGCCTTAAGCAGGGCTTAGCCGCGCTTACTGCTGCTGGATTAAACCCCGACTGGCGACCCAAAAAACTGCGGGCGCAGGGATACCTGGCAGGCAGTGATTGGGAGCGGGCCACCATGCTCAATCGTGCGATGCGCGATCCTGCATCCAAGGCCATCATGGCCACAAGGGGCGGCTACGGCGCCATGCGAATCCTCGATCGGCTGGATTATCCCGCTGCGCGGGGCCAGCCGAAGCTTCTTATCGGGTTCAGCGACATCACGGCGCTGCATCTGGCACTGTACCGGCATGCAGGCGCCAAAGGTATCTCGGGACCCCTTGTAACGGACTTCGCTAAGGCGGGACCCAGAGCGCAAGCACGTTTTTTGGCACTGGTTCGAGGCGAGGTGCCGCCTCCATTGGATGTGCCAGGTGCAATGCGTACCGGACTGGCAGAGGGTCCTCTCCTCGCCGGCAACCTCGCCGTCTTGGTGCGCCTCGTCGGGACGCCGTTCCTGCCCGCGCTCGAGGGCGCCATCCTGGTGGTTGAGGAAGTGCACGAAGCGCCCTACCGCATAGACGCCCTATTTGCGCAACTGCGCCTGGCAGGCCTCCTGCAACGTTTGGGTGGCCTGGTCCTGGGCGCATTTACCGGCTGGGAGCCGCGGAACCGACCGCCTACGCGCACACCCGCCGACATCTTTGCGGATTACTTTGGCGATGCCCCCTATCCGGTAGCCACCGGATTGCACTACGGTCACTTTCCAAGCCGCCTGCCGCTGGGAATAGGTGCCCGCGTCCGCCTCGAAGTCACCACAAAACGTGGCACCCTTACCATGCTGGAACCCATCTGCGAATAGGCCTGCCGCGCTGCTTTTTCAAAACCCTTGGGGCCCACAACGACGTATAAGGGCTGGAGGTTCTCACTAATCTGGCAAGCGTATCGTGCATCGATTAGCTGTTATGGCGTCAGGCGGCGGATCCAACTTCCGCTCCATCCTGGAGGCCATCGAGGACGGAGCTCTTCCTATGCGATGCGTGCTTCTGGTGACCAGCACTCCTTCTGCGGGAGCCCTGGGTATCGCGCGCGCCCATGGCGTGCCAGCAAAGGTGGTGCGCCCGAGTGCATTGCCTGACGAATCCGCCTTTGCCCGTACCCTTTTGGACTTGTTTGCGCAGCATAACGCAGAGGTGGTCGCACTAGCCGGCTACCTGAAAAAGATCCCCGCCAGCGTGGTGGCGGCGTTCCCACGCCGCATCGTGAACATCCATCCGGCACTGCTGCCTCGGCACGGAGGCAAGGGGCTCTACGGCAGACGCGTACATGCCGCCGTCTTAGCGGCCGGGGACCATGAGAGCGGAGCCACGGTACACTTTGTGGACGAGGGCTACGACACCGGGCCTATCATTCAGCAGGCACGGGTCCCGGTGCTACCACATGACACAGCGGCTACCCTTGCGGCGCGCGTCCTTAAGGCGGAGCACAAGCTTTATCCCCGAGTGCTTCGGCTCCTGGCAGAGAATCGGGTCAACGTCCAGGGCCGCACTGTCACTGTGTCCTAATAACCTGTCGCCATCTGTCACATGATCGAAGCACGACCTGGCGCGCCCCCGAACAAGGTTCGTGTTCAACGGGCCCTGCTCTCCACCTACGATAAGGCAGGCCTAGCGCCGTTTGCCGCAGCATTGGCCGACCTGGGGGTTGCGCTCGTTTCCAGCGGCGGTACGGCGCGGTGTTTGCGGGCGGCGGGGCTCGAGGTGGAGGCGGTATCGCAAGCGACGGGTTTTCCTGAGATCCTGGGCGGACGCGTCAAGACGCTCCACCCCAGGGTGCATGGCGGTCTGCTCATGCGCCGAGGCGACGCGGCCGACGCGGCCGAATGTGCCAGGCTGGGGATTCTCCCGATAGACCTGGTGGTAGCGAACCTGTACCCGTTTGAGGAAGCGGTATCGGGCCTGGGTGTGTCCGATGCTGCCGCTACCGAGAATATCGATATCGGCGGCCCTGCCCTGGTCCGGGCGGCAGCGAAAAACTTTTTTCATGTAGCGGCGGTCACTGCGCCAGAAAGCTATGATGCCGTACTCCACGAGCTGCGCCAGCACCGGGGCGCACTCACACTGGCTACCAGGCGACACCTCGCGCTGGCGGCCTTCAGACACACGGCCGCATACGACCGGGCCATCGCGCGATACCTGGAAAAAGGCGTCGCCAGATTGCCAGGCACATATGGGGTGCACCTACCGATGCGGTTCAAGCTCCGATACGGCGAAAACCCTCATCAGGCCGGGGCCGTGTATGGGTTCGAATTGCGCGGCATCCAGAAGCTGCATGGCAAAGCGCTCTCGTACAACAACTTCCTTGACACCGACGCGGCATTGCGGCTGATGGCGGAGTTTGCGTGGGAAGGTGCCGAGCCCGTGGTAGCCATCTTCAAGCACACCAACCCGTGCGGCGTAGCCAGCGCCCCGTCGCTGGACGAAGCCTATGCGCACGCGTTTGCGACCGATACGCAATCGCCGTTCGGCGGCATTGTCGCCATGAACCGAGCGTGCACGCTGAGTGTAGCACGCGCCATCGATCGCGTCTTTACCGAGATCGTGATTGCACCGCGTTTCGAGGCGGATGCGCTGGACTTTCTCAAACGGAAGCGCAATCGTCGTCTTATTGAGGCTGGCAAGGTAAGCCTGCCCCAAGTGGAAGCCCGGCATGTGGCAGCCGGAGTGCTCTGCCAAGAGACCGATAAACCATTAGCGGCCGAGTTCTTGCACAACTGCAGATGCGTCACCCACCGCGCGCCCTCGCACGCCGAACGTCGGGACCTTGATTTTGCTTGGCGCGTAGTTAAGCATGTCAAGAGTAATGCCATCGTCTTTGCGAAAGGCCAGCGCACGCTGGGTATTGGCGCTGGGCAGATGAGCCGCATTGACGCATCGGAACTCGCTGTGTGGAAGGCGCGCAAGTCGGGGCTAGACATCTCTGGCAGCGTGCTGGCGTCAGACGCCTTCTTCCCTTTTGCCGATGGTCTGTTGGCTGCGGCCAAGGCTGGCGCGCACGCGGTAGTGCAGCCTGGAGGATCGATTCGCGACCAGGAGGTGATCCGGGCTGCTGATGCGAATGCTATCGCCATGGTATTTGCGGGCAACCGGCATTTTCGACACTAATCAATGGTATTTTCCTGTATCGGTGCTAGAACACGCTGACGGTCACGTCTACTGGCACGATACACCCAACAAATCGAGCATCCTTGCATTTCCGTTTCGCTTCGGACGTCGCCATTGACCTCGGCACGGCCAATACGCTTATCTACATAAGAGGCAAAGGCGTCACGCTAAGTGAGCCCAGCATCGTTGCCATTAACCGCACTTCACGCAAAGTTATCGCGGTCGGAAGTGAAGCGTTGCAGATGCACGAACGGACCAACCGCGACACGGAAACTGTCCGCCCCCTCAAAGACGGCGTGATAGCTGACTTTGAGCTGGCCGAACAGCTCATTCGTGGCCTCATCAAGAAGGTCCAGAAGGGGTGGCTATCCTCTATCAGACGGATGGTGGTCTGCATCCCCAGCGGCATCACGGAGGTCGAGAAGCGAGCTGTACGGGATAGCGCTGAGCACGCGGGTGCTAAGAAGGTGTACCTCATCGCGGAACCCATGGCCGCGGCCATCGGCATCGGGCTCGATGTCAGCGAACCGGTGGGTAACATGATCGTGGATATCGGGGGCGGCACGACCGAGATTGCGGTCATCACCTTAAGCGGCATCGTCGTCGACGAATCGATCCGCATGGCTGGGAACCGGATCGACAAATCCATCCTACAGTACTTCAAACGTTACTACAAGCTTCTTATCGGCCAACGCACCGCGGAGCGCCTCAAAT
Organism: Rhodothermales bacterium; assembly: GCA_958296045.1. Taxonomy (GTDB): domain Bacteria; phylum Bacteroidota; class Rhodothermia; order Rhodothermales; family Bin80; genus CATQHT01. The sequence goes on along the minus strand of CATQHT010000001.1, from coordinate 12,521 downwards.
GCGAGGTGGGCAGCGCGGTGCCCTTGAATCCAGAGCTGGAGATTTCCGTCAAAGGACAGGACCTGCTCACTGGTATTCCGAAGATCCGGTCGGTCTCATCGGAGGCAGTGCGCGAGGCGCTGCGCAACACCGTTGAGAACATTGCTGCCGCGGTGATGCGCTGCCTGGAAAACACGCAGCCGGAGCTTGGCGCCGACATCCTGGATCGCGGCATCATGCTTACCGGAGGCGGAGCGCTCCTGAACGGGATGGACGACATGATCCGCAACAAGGTGGAGCTACCTGTATTCGTAGCGGAAGAGCCTCTCACCGCCGTAGTTCGGGGCACAGGGCGCGTACTGGAAGACATTAGTAAGTATCGCAATGTGCTGGTGTAGGGTTGCCACTACACTTGAGGCTGTATGCGCACAGGACGGTGGGATCACATACGCGACTGGCTGGTGCTGGGAGTGCTGCTCTTGGCCTCTTTGATCACCATGCTTGCGCGCAACGACCCTATTGTCCGCGGCACCCGGGCCTTAAATCTGGAACTTATCAGCAGCATCGAGTCCAGGGTCTCTTGGGCTGGACAGTTCGTCGGCGCCGTGGCAGAAAATGGCGACCTCAGGCGCGAAAACGTCCTTCTGAACAGCCAGTTGGCCCGCCTTAATGTAGCGTTGCGCGAAAACGAGGCGTTGTCCGCGGCACTGGAATTCAAAGAGACAGCGGACTTCAACATGGTGGCCGCACGCATCGTGTCGAAAGATATCTTCGGCCAGAACGGCTTTCTAACGCTCGATGTCGGCGCCCGTGACGGGGTCAAGCCCGACATGCCGGCGGTAAGTCACCAGGGCATTCTGGGCAGGGTGGTGCTGGTAAGCGCGCGGCATTCCCGCGTGATGTCGTACTTGAACACAGGGTTTCGCGTACCTGTGGAGGTGCTCCCCAGCGTAGCTGCAGGCATGGTAAGTTGGTCTGGCGTCCGGTCGGACCGTCTTCAATTGGAGAACCTGGTCAAGACCGAGGTGGTCAACCTGGGCGACACGGTAATTACCAGCTCCACCAGCCGCATCTTTCCAGAGGGGGTTCCGGTCGGCATGATTGTGGCATTGGACACCTTGCCTGGCCTCAACTACTTGCATGCTTCCGTGGAGCCTTTTGCGATGATCAGCCGCGCGCGGCACGCCTTCGTGCTGCTACACCAGCGTGATCTGGAGCAGGTCGAGCTTGAGGCAACCCCCGTGCAATAAGCGCACCGGCACAAATGCGGCGCGCGCTCTTGTCAGAACTATTATGTGGAGACAATATTCGCGATTCACCATTTCGGCGGGCTCTGATGATCTCTGATTCGTTACGCAAAGGCACCTGCTTCGGTCTCGTTCTTGCGGCTCTGGTGATGTGGTCTGCCGTGGCGCCGCTGTCCGATGCTCAACCCATGCGGCGCCCCTTAGAGCTTGAAATACAGGACATCCTTGACCGCAATACTGGTGCGAGCGCCTGGTGGGGCGTATATGTGGCCGATGTTCGGACCGGCGAAGTGTTCTATGGCGAGAATGCCAGCCGCAGCTTCATACCCGCCTCCGTGACAAAGCTGTTCACCACGGCTGCAGCGCTGGAGCTTCTAGGACCCGACTTCCGCTATGATACTCGCCTCCTTGCCGATGGCGTGCTCGAGAACGGCGTGCTTGAAGGTAACCTTGTCGTGCGCGGGTCTGGAGATCCCACGATCGGAAGCCAAGAGTATGCGACGCCGCCGATGACGGTGTTTAAGGCGTGGGCAGACTCGCTAAAGGCCCGCGGCATCACTCGCATCAGCGGCGACATCATTGGCGATAACGACCTCTTTGCAGATACACCGCTGGGTAGCAACTGGGCGTGGGACGATGAGGTGTACGGGTACTCCGCGCAGATTAGCGCGCTCTCGTTTCATGACAACGTCGTGGAGGTGGTTATTAGGGGAGGCGCGGAGGGTTCAGCCGGCATCGTGTCCTGGGAGCCGGGCGGCACGGGTTACGTCCAGGTCCAGAACGCCACCGTATCAGTCGCCCAAGGTCAACGGCTCCAAGAGGGATACGATCGCGCACGCGGTACCAACAGGATCCGACTCCGCAGTCAGGTCCCGGCAGGAAGCACAGATCGGGAATCCATCGCCATTCACAACCCAACGCTGTTTTTTGTGCATGTGCTTCGCGAAGTGCTGCTTCAGGAAGGCATCAGCATAGGAGGCAATGCCATTGACACAGATGAGCTGTCTATCAAGCCTTCTTACGCATCGCTGATGCGTGTGGCGTCGCATCGCTCGCCGCCACTGTCCGATATCGTTCGGGTTATCAACAAGGAGAGCCAAAACCTGTATGCGGAGCTGCTTCTGCGTACCGTCGCAGCGACGTATCCTTTGCTGAAGCGGACGCTCGAACACGGTTCAGCGAACATGGGGGTAGCCGTAGCGAAGCAGATCTTCGCTAGGGCGGAGATTGACACGAGCCGCCTGCAGCTTGTGGATGGTTCCGGCCTTTCGCGCAAGAACCTGGTCACCCCGTTTATGGCAGTCCGGCTTCTCAGGTATATGTCTCAGCATCCAGACATGGCGGTACGCACCGCTTTTACGGCCTCACTGGCCGTAGGCGGCAAAGATGGCACGCTGGATTACCGTTTTCGTGCGGGGCGTACCACGGTGTTGGCTAAGACCGGGTCCATGGGCAACGTCAGCACGCTAAGCGGCTACGTTGACACCGCGGGCGGACGCCGGCTCGCATTTGCGCTGTTTTGCAATCACTTCACAGGATCCGTGCGCCCGGTCAGGCAGACCCAAGACCAGCTGGTCACACTTCTTGCCAGCCGCCTGTAACGTGCAGAAACGTAACCGTCCCGTAGACTACATTGAATGCAGGCCGTGTGGCCATCTTATGTTTTGATGGGGTTCTATGTGGTTATGCCGTAGCCTCTGCTCCAGGCAGGTTGGGAGCATCCTCAGTCGTGACCTGACGGCTTGGATTTGCGATACCGAGCAGGTCTCTATGGGATTGCTTCAGGCATGTAGTGGTCGTCACCGGCGGGGAATAAGTGTCCCGTAGTGTACATATTACGCTGAGGGGCTTGAGTTGCCGATATTGTTACATCGGTCAGTGAGCAGCTTAACTGGGGGATGCAATGGCATCGTTACGTCGTAGTTCGGAGGACATGTTTCCGCTGGTGGCGCGTTTTTTGGTGGTGCGCAGAGTCTGAAGGCGTTGTGCCTTGGGCACGGCTTGTCGGAGCGTGGTTTTTACTACTGGCGCAAGAAGTACGCGGCATCTGTGTCTCGGGCTTCGGGCGCCTTGGTGGAGGTATCGTTACTGGAGGTACATGAGCCGGCGTTGATAAAGGTCGAGTTTCCAGGCGGCGCGCGTCTGCGCGGGTACACGCCCGTATTGGCGGACTTTCTCGGATCGGCGTTACAGCGTGAGCGGAGCCAGTCATGTTAGCATTGGGGCCGTCGCACGTGTTTCATTTTTACCGGGAGCCTACGGACATGCGCAAGGGCTTTGACGGGTTGTGCGGTCTGGTGCGCTCGGGCATGAAGCGTGATCCTTTCTTGGGCGATGTGTTCGTTTTCATCAACCGCCGTCGGACATATATCACATTTCTGGTTTGGGACCGCAGCGGCTGGGTTTTGTACTACAAGCGCCTCGAGTCGCGGACGTTTGAGCTTCTAGAGACCGCGACGCCTTTATGGACGGAGCTCATGATGCCCTTGGACGGGGTGCAGCTTTCGACGGTACGCTATCGACGCCGGTTTCGGGGTTCCGATTCATAAGTATCTTCACATAAAATTCTCGAAACTACTTGCAAATGCCGTGAGTTAATAGGGCGTGCCAAGTATCCCTGCCCAGGAGCACCCCTGTCCGCGTTGCGCGAGGCTCGAGCCGGACCATTGCGCGGTGGTCGAGCGACTTCGTTCGGAGCGTGACCATTGGCGGCGCCTGCATAGCGAGGAGCGTACGCAACGGCGGCGGTTGGAGGCAACGCGCGCAGGTCTGGCCGAGGATATGGCCAAGCTCAATGACCAGCTCAGTGAGCTCTCCCAAAAGCTCTTCGGCAGCACAAGCGAGCGCTTAAAGGCGCCTGTGAGCGACGACATCCGCGTGACAGCGGATCAGAAGCCGCCACCGTCAGCGACCGCAGATACGTCGGCCTCGCGTCCGGGTGTACAGGGCACACCGACTAAGGACCATCGCGCGAACGCCAAACCCAAGACGCGGCGCCAAGGGCAGCGTAGCAAACTGCCAGACGACCTGCCAAGTGAAGAGATCTTTCTTAACCCCGAAGGGGACCTGGAAGGCTGGAAACTGATTCGAATTGAGAGTACCAAGGTGGTAGCGTGGGTGCCAGGGTACCTGAAGGAGATCCACTATAGGCGCCGCGTATTTGCGCATAGCACCGATCCTTCGAAGGGGCTGCGTATCGCTCCACTCCCTGCGCGCACTATTCCCAGCGGGCGAGTACATGAATCGTTGCTGGCGCACCTTGTTACGTCCAAAGTCGAGGATGGTCTACCGCTTTACCGCCTAGCCAAGATAATAGAGCGCGGCTCGGGCTATAAGATCCCATCGTCCACCATGGGAAACTGGATGGATAAGGTAGGCTTTGACCTGGAACAGCTCGCGCTTGCCGTGGCCGATCAGGTACGCAAGAGCGGATACCTGCAGGTGGACGAGACCACGATCCGCGTGCAGGATCGCAAGAAGAAAGGGTCCACTCATCGCGGATACTTCTGGGTCTACCATTGCCCTAAACAGAAGCTGCTGGTCTACCAATACGCACCCGGACGCGGAAGCAAGGTGCCACGAGGATTCCTGCATGGGTTCCAGGGCGTGCTGCATACCGACGGATATGTCGCCTACGAGACCTTCATTCGGGATGTCGGCATCATACTGGCCAACTGCTGGGCCCATACGCGACGCAAATTTTACCAAGCCCTCCGTACCGATCCCGACAGAGCTGCCTTCGTGCTGAAGCAAATAGGAAAGCTCTACCGGATAGAAGCGCAGCTGCGCGAGAACCATGCCTCTGCAGAACAACGACGCATCGCGCGGCAGCAAAAGGCCAAACCCGTATTGCGCCACCTTAAATCGTGGCTCCAGCAGCAGAATACGCTCCCAAAGGGATTACTGGGCAAGGCCAAGCACTACACGCTGGCGCGGTGGGACCGGCTGTGCCGATACATCGACGACGGACGCCTGGAAATTGATACCAACGCCGTCGAAAGGGCCATGCGCACGGTTGCGATCGGCCGCAAAAACTACCTCTTCTGCGGATCCCACCACGCAGCCAAGCAGATGGCCACCTTCTACACGCTCCTGGCAACGTGCCGGTTGCATGGCGTTAATCCCGTAAAATGGCTCGAAGATGTGCTGCCACGCATTGCAGCGGGACATCCAGCCAAAAAGATCCACCTGCTACTACCTCACCAGTGGCAGCCACTCCATCCCCCGGCACCTCCATAGAAGGATGCGCGGAGCAAGACCATGAACCATACTCTGCTACCTCCATCCGTACGTAATACTGCACCTACGATCCGCCCTTGCATACGCGGCTATACCTGCGTGACTACGCCGCCTACATGCCAAAACAGCACTTCAATCCCAGTCCGCACTGCAGCCACATAGCCGCTCGATCATTGACTAGGTGCGCCCTCAATAGAAGATCACCCGCACCCGCAACCAGACTCCCAAAGAACATCGGCGAATAGCGATACCTGTCAGAGCTACCAATCATGGCTGCTCTGCCGAGTTGAGGATACCTCAACCTGCCCGAAGCCGAGGCTACCGCATAGCCATAGAAGACCGCACCAAAATATAAGCAGGGCAAACCTCCCGGCTTAAATGCTCTCTACGGGACGGTTACGCAGAAACTTCGGGGACTCTTATAGCGTTCAAGCTTTAATAGTACACTAGCTCGTTTCCCGGAAGCGCTGCGGCCCTGCTGCAATAATCGGCTGCGCCCGAGCTGCGATCCGATAAGAATTCCGGTTACTGCGCCCTCAGGATGGAGGCATCCCGATCCTTTGCTATGCACGCCACCACGGTCGTAGGTATGCGGCTGGGCGGATCGGTGGTGCTGGGATCGGACGGCCAAGCCACGATTGGCAGCACAATTATGAAGCATCGGGCAAAAAAGGTCCGAGCCCTGTACGGTGGCAAAATTCTTGTCGGGTTTGCTGGGTCGACGGCAGATGCGTTTACGCTATTTGAGCGATTCGAGGGGAAGCTGGATCAGTACTCCGGCAACGTACTCCGGGCGGCGGTGGAGCTGGCCAAAGATTGGCGCACAGATCGATATCTGCGCCGCCTTGAGGCGCTCCTGGCCGTGGGTGCACCGGACCGGATGCTGGTGCTTAGCGGAAGCGGAGACGTCATTGAGCCCGATGACGACATTGTTGCGATCGGCTCCGGCGGACCCTATGGGCTGGCGGCGGCCCGCGTATTGGCAGAGCATGCGCCGCACCTGGGTGCGCGGACAATAGTGACTCGTGCGCTGGCTGCCGCTGCCGAGATCTGCATCTACACGAATACGCATTCTACCATTCTGGAAATCAGTGCCGCCGCCACAGAGGCGGACGGTCTTAAATAAGAAATCTTTGCTATGCAATACAACCCAGGAGCATCCCAACGTGCATCACGCCGTGAGCGTGCCGTGATTTTTGTGGATTACGACAATCTATTCAGCTGCCTGCACGGGCGTACCGGTTCACGATCGCACCCGGTAGACGTCATTTCCGAGCTTTTGCACGGTGTACGGCAGCACATTAGCCGCAAGGTTCGGGCCACGGCCTCAATGATGGCGGCCTATGCCGACTTTGAGGAGATTCCGGGCGGTGCCCAGGACATCAAGAACAGCCTGTATATGCAGGGGGTGGAGCCGCGTTTCGTGCCTGGTACCATGCAGGAGAACGCAGCGGAGCTGCAGCTCACCGTCGACGTGGTCGAATCCTTGTATACGCATCCAGATGTGCGGGTGGTGGTGATTGTTACGGGGGATCGGCCATACCTGCCGCTGATCCAGCATTCATTGCGTTCGCAGCGGCGACCGATGATTTTCATGCTCAGGCCGCCGGATACCGACCGTCGTTCCGGGAGTGACCATGTTATTCTTGACGCTTCCCGGCTTTTACGCGACTCAGTTTCAAGGGAGTTTGGCGGCCACAGTCCGGTCCTGGGTGCCCAGCCCCCTCAAAGCGCGCGACCGGTCCACGACACGCGTCCGGCCTACCAGCGACCGCAGGAGCACCGGCCATCGGGGCGAATGGATCCGTCCAAACACCGCGAGGTCACACATCCAGGGGCACTGGCAGCTCTAGAGGTGATCGAGGAGCACTTCGGCCAATACGACGAGATATATCTGACGCCCTTGTTGCGCAAGCTTTCTGAGGTGGTGGGTGACCAGGAGTACGATCCGAAGGCGCTTATCAGCGTGATTGAGCAGTCGGGCGCGGCTTGGCTTGAGAAGCGCAAAGGGTTTCCATACGATTACACGGTGCTTTTGACGGACTCGGCACATCCCACCGTGGCCGCCATCCAGTTACGCGTGCATGGACCCGGATTTGCCGAATCGCCCGAAGGCGTGGAAATGGCGGACACATCTGCGAATTTGCCACCCCGGTATGTAGACGTAGGGCGTCCAGACGAGGAGGAGGTATTGCCACCTCAGCATGAGGACATGGGGCATCCAGATGACGAGGTGGACCTGCCGCCCCGGTATGAAGAGGAGGACACGACGAGAGGTTACGGGCGTCTTAACCAGACGTCTGGCGCGGCTGAGGAACCCTATCCAGGCGAGGAGACGCTCGTGCAGGAGGACACCTATTTCCGGGATGTGGACTCTTATGAAGGGACCGAGGACACGGCCCGCCCGTTGCGGTAACGTCGACCCATATGCTGGCGTAGCGGGTTCGGGCCCTCCGTACGGGAGCGTCGCTCAGTCGCCTGAATATGGAGATGGCGCAGAAGGAGACTAGTATCGGCTCAGGAACAGAATCGTACAGCCGCCCGCTCCGATGCGGGCTGAGGGCACCTCGCTGACGACCCCTGAGCCTTCGCCCCACCTAGGTCGCAGGTATGCAAAAGGAGCTGACACCGCGTCAGATTGTCTCGGAGCTTGACCGGTACATCATCGGACAGGCGGCCGCCAAACGGACCGTTGCCATCGCGTTACGCAATCGGTGGCGGCGCCGCAATGCCACGCCGGAGATGCGGGATGAAATCATGCCCAGCAACATCATTCTTATCGGTCCTACCGGCGTGGGTAAGACGGAGATCGCACGGCGACTGGCCCGCTTGGCTGACGCCCCGTTCATGAAGGTCGAGGCCACCAAGTTCACGGAAGTCGGTTACGTCGGGCGCGATGTGGACAGCATGATCCGTGATCTGGCCGACATCGCAGTCAGCATGGTGCGCGAAGAGCACGAGGCGCTCGTCAAGGAGCGTGCGCGCACACTGGCTGACGAGCGGGTACTGGATGCGCTTCTGCCGCGCCACGACACGGCAACCAAGACGCAGTCCGCCGACGCCGACACCGACCCTGCCCAGCGCACACGCGAGCGCATGCGGACCATGCTACATGCGGGGTATTTCGATGAGCGGGAGATTGAGGTGGAGGTTCGCGCGGATCAGCCTTCAATGCTGCAGGTGTTCGGACCCATGGGCATGGAAGAGATGGGGATGAACCTGAAGGAGCTGTTCGGAAGCCTAGGACCGCAGCGGCGCAAGCGGCGACGGATGACGGTCAAAGAGGCGTACGAGGTCCTCACGCCACAGGAGGCACAGAAGCTCATCGACATGGACAAGGTGACGCGCGAGGCGCTCGAGAGGGTCCAGGAATCAGGCATCGTGTTTATCGATGAGATTGACAAGGTGGCTGGCGGCGCCGGCTCGGCCAAGAGCGGCCCCAATGTATCGCGTGAAGGGGTGCAGCGCGACCTGCTGCCTATCGTAGAGGGATCCAACGTCACTACGAAGTACGGAATGGTCCGCACAGACCACATCCTTTTCGTAGCCAGCGGGGCCTTTCATGTGGCCAAACCCAGCGACCTTATACCCGAGTTGCAGGGTCGTTTCCCTATCCGCGTGGAGCTGCGAAGCCTGACCGAAGACGACTTTTACAAGATCCTGACGCAGCCCAGGAATGCGCTGCTGAAACAGTATCGGGCCCTAATGCAGTCGGACGCCATAGATCTGAAGTTTACCGACGGTGCGGTGCGCGAAATCGCGCGTACAGCGGCCGAGGTCAACAGCGATGTGGAGAATATCGGCGCCCGCCGGCTGCATACGGTCATGACCACGCTGCTCGAGGACATCCTTTTCGAAGCCGACGGCACCACTCCGGCCACGGTAGAGATGGATGCTTCGCAGGTACGCGACAAGCTCACATCTATCGTCAGAAACCGCAACCTGAGCCAATACATCCTGTAGGGCCCCCGCAGCGACCTTTGGGGGCGCAGAACTGTTAGTGCAAAGCAACGAGTCAATCCGTCAAGGAGCCAGACGGATGTTCGCGGGCCCAGTCTTTGACATCCTGAGAGAGGCAGCGGCCACTTTTTCGTATCCGTCTGGAAATCCGTTTATTTCAACCCGCCAGTTTAACTCCGAAGCGCAACATATGCAAGCAGGTCAGTGTGCTCGCAAGTAGAAACAGAGGTTAGCGAAGAGAGCAGGATGGAACGGCGTCAAGCAGACTGAAACAGCGCCTTGGGCCCCAAGAGCTTCGGCGGCGGGGCAAACGTACCCCTCCCCTGCAGACAGCCACATCGCAATGCAATCGTGCGCGGCGCGTTCTTCTGTCTGACACGATGCCTGAGCGCCCTCGTGCGCGAAAACCCGACTGACGTCGCTGATAAATTAGCAACGTGGCGCGCGAAGCCTAACATGCTTGTCACTACCCGCCAGTGTGTAGCTTACATCGTGGCGTGAGCCGCACCTTGCTGGGCCCAGGCACCGCCTCGGTGATCTAAGACCTTGCAAAATCGGCAGCTTCGTGCTGGTAGAGCCTCGGAGCACCACACGGCAGTGCAGAATCTACAGCGTTCTGCCTGACGGTCCGGGCAAAACAGATGGCATACGCGTATCACACAAAAGGTGTCGATCGTGCCATGAAAGCTGCCAACACAAGTCTCCTTAAGGATGCTGAAATCAAGGCGATCGCAATTAGGCTCACACTCGGGATGATCCAGCCTGATACCAAGTCCGGTGTGGAGCTGGTGCCGCGCCGTCAGAGCACAAGACGCAGCTACAGCATAGAATCGAATGGGTAAGTCGCAGCATAAGCGTCTACGTCCCACTCTTGTGTTCGAAAGCCTTGCCGCGGGCGATCCTGCAGCAGAGGCCAGATGGAAGGCTCTCTGGGAAAACTCACCCCAACGCTCTGCCTTCTCTTCCATAGCATATGCCCAAGGCGCAGCAGCCGCCTTTGGGCTGCGCCTGAATATGCACCTGGTCAGCCGCGACGGCATCGACGAAGCCGGGGCCTTCATATGGTGGCGGCAGCGCCTGGGCACCCGCCAGGCAACGCTCCCTCCGTTTACGCAGTATTCCGCCGTAGTAACACGCAAGACCCCAACACCGGCCGCCATAAACCGGCGCCAGGCACCACTTGAAGCACTGCTACAAGGGCTTAAGGCACGGTACAAGGGCCTGCTCTTGCTTCTTGACGTCGCAGATCCTCGTCCAGCCCAGTGGCGCCACTGGCGCGTATCGCCGCTCTTCACCTACCGCCTAGACCCAGCGCTTAGACAGACGCCCTGGTCCACCACCACGCGGCGCACCTGGCGCAAATACGGACGGGTCTTTAAGACCACCGAATCCCAGGACAGAGCACAGACCATAATCCGACTCTGCGAAGCCAGCTACCAGCGCCATGGCCGCAAGCTCCCGGCCAGCGAAGGTACCCTGCTCCGGCTGATTGAACACCTTGGGCCCAGTGTGCGGTGCTTTGTCACCGCGCGCCCAGACGCCGCGCATCCCGAAGCTGGGCTAGCCGTGCTACACGATGGACGTACCGCTCACTACTGGGTCGCGGGCAGCACCAAGGGACCCTCCATGACCGTGCTGATCGGCCATGTGCTTGAACTCCTGCATGACGCCGGCATCACCACGTTCGACATGGTAGGCGCCAATACCGCGTCGATTGCAGAATTCAAGCGGCAGTTTGGCGGCGAACTTACTCAGTACTTTGCTATAAAGACTCCCCGATGACGCCCAAGTCCAACCTCTTATCGTTGCTAAAACCCCAAGGGCGCACGGCACGCCCCGCATCCGATGCGAGCCATATCCCATGGTTTTTAGTGCTCCTCACCCTTGCCGGCTACCTCCTCCTTAAGGACTACGGCTTTGGTGACGGCGATCATGACGACTTCGTGCCGCACCTGCTCCACCTTCTAGATCCGGGAACCCTGGCGACGGACTGGTATGTGGCATCGCAGGCGGAGCAATTCGGACCGCGTACTGTGTTTCTATATGTAATGCTCCTACCGTCGAAGTTGCTGGGCCCGTCCACCGCCTTCGCCGTAGGCTTCTTGGCCTGCTTCGGCGCCATCGCAGCCGCGATCTACGCGCTCACCTTCGAAATCACCCGGGACCGCCTTACAGCAGCAGGCGCAGTCGTCGCCGTACTCCTGGCCACACCCAAATTCACGCTCGGGGGCAACGATATTGTCGGCCCGCAGCTGTCACCCAGCCTAGCAGCCTGGACGCTGTCTATTTGGGGAATGGTGATGCATTTACGACAGCGAACAGCGATAACTGCACTGCTGTTTGGCTTGGCCGCCTCTCTGCAAGCCCTTGTCGGATTGCATGTCGCGCTCCTTGGAGGCGTACTGATGCTCTGGGAGCACCGCCCGTGGCGCGCCATATTCACCTATGCTGGTATCTTCGTGGGATGTGCAATACTTGCGCTTGGTCCCATGGTGCTGCAGCAGTGGCACGCCAGCACCACAGAGCCCTCCCTGTTCTATATCCTGTTTGAATTCAGAGCGCCGCACCACTATATCCCGACCCGATTCTACAGACCAAGCGCGCTCGCCTTCTTTGGGCTGCTCGTGATGGGGCTCGTCAGTCTGCGGCTGATTCCCTCTGACCAGCGCGTATTTCCGCTGCGGGCGCTCGGAATTATTGGGGGCATGTGCCTGATCGGCCTCGTCGGCATAGAGCTCTTCAGAAGCGAGTTTGTCGGTAAGCTGCAGCTATTCAGGATGACCGTGTTTGCCAAAGTCGTACTTGCACTGTTGGTGTCGGCTGCGATCGGCCGCCATCTGCCGCAAACTGTGCGCCGGTTGGCAGATTGGGTTTTTGACCATTCCCGCTTGGCCACGCTCGGCGCAGTGCTGGTGCTGGGCATGCTTACGGCATTAAGCCCTGACGCATTGGGTTTTCGGCCACCGCCAGTCACCACTGAAAGCCCAGCCCCGCTGCAGGTCGCCGAATGGGCACGCACCTCCACGCCGCCAGAGGCCATCTTCGCGATACCCCCCTCCTGGCACACGTTTCGCAGCAAGGCAGAGCGCGGGGTTG